>PVEQ01000011.1 GCA_002973575.1 Sediminibacterium magnilacihabitans | reverse complement strand
GCTTGAATCATGCGGTTATCCACATATCCACGTGGATAGCTAAAGAAAAGAAAAAAAGAAGCAAAAAAAGAAAAGAAAGGTAATAGTAGTAGTAGGTCTTTTATATCTTAGTTGAACACATTATCTGTCCTACATATAGGGTACATTATATACAAATAGCCGAAGCTAAAATTATAACGGTAGATATCAGAAACGTAAATGATGAAATTAAGAAGCCATGGGTATTTTACAAAGCACCAATGTCTCCCCAAAGCCTGGTAAATAAGGTCGGCTATGGAGAACGGGTTGATTTTCAAGTGAGTCCTTCAGTAGAATTTCTTGCACGATGTACTGAAAAATTTGATTTTATTTTTCTTGATGGTGGTCACTCCGCAAATCTGGTATACCAGGAGTTACCTTTGGCTTGCAGACTTTTAAATCCCGGCGGTCAGATACTTTTGCACGATTATTTCCTGCAGAATAGACCTATCTGGAAAAATAATTCGGTGATTCCCGGGCCATATATGGCAACGGAACGCCTGATTGAGGAAGGAGCAGATATCCGTATAACTCCTTTAGGCGCTTTGCCATGGCCAACAAAACAGGATTCCAATTTTACTTCATTGGCCCTGTGCACCCGTTCGTAAATTATCTATTAAATATTAAGGAATAATATGAAACACACAAAAGTATTGGTTACTGGCGGAGCAGGTTATATAGGATCTGTATTAGTAAGGTTATTATTGGAAAAAGGTTATTATGTAAAAGTGCTGGATAACCTGTCATTCGGAGGAGAGCCGCTTCTTGACTTATTGAATAATGATCATTTTGAATTCATAAAAGGTGATATTCGGGATAAGAATATTGTAAAAGACTCGATGAAGGATGTAGATTGCATCGCCCACCTGGCTTCTATAGTTGGCGATCCGGCATGTGCAGTAGACCCGGATTTGACGAGATCTGTTAATATAGATGGAGCTATTAACCTTTACGAAGCAGCTGAAGCCGCCGGAGTGAAAAAATTCATTTTTGCATCCACCTGTAGCAATTATGGAAAGATGAAAGACCCCAACTCATTCGTTGATGAAAACTCTGAACTGGCTCCCGTTTCTTTATATGCAGAAACAAAAGTAAGTTTTGAAAAATACTTGCTCGGCCAGCCGAAGGATAACAAATGTGAGCCAACCTGTCTGCGTTTTTCAACGGTATACGGTCTTTCACTGCGGCCACGTTTTGACCTTACCGTAAATGAATTTTCCAAAGACCTCGCGCTTGGAAAAGAGCTGATCATTTTTGGCGAGCAGTTCTGGAGACCTTATTGTCATGTGGTGGATCTTGCACGCTCCGTAATAGCTGTGATTGAAGCGCCATCTGAAAAAGTAGCGTTCGATGTATTCAATGTTGGTGATACAAAAGAAAATTACCAGAAGCAGATGATTGTGGAAGAGATCAGAAAGCAGCTCCCAGGTGCTACAGTCAAATATGTTACAAAGAATGAAGATCCACGTGACTATCGTGTATCGTTTGATAAGATCAGTTCGCGCATCGGCTTCAAGATAAGCAAACGTGTGCCTGATGGCATTGCGCAGGTGATTAAGGTAGTAAGCGAAGGGTTGATCCTGAATCCGGATGATTCAAAATACAAAAACGTTCAATAAAAAAACTATGGCTAATAAGTTCGGCGAAGCCATTTCAATAATCCGCGAAGCTTTTCATGAGCCCGAGGCATTTATTCCACTGCATGAGCCAAGATTTATCGGCAACGAAAAAAGGTACGTACTTGATGCCATCGATTCCACGTTCGTTTCTTCTGTGGGAAAATACGTGGATACATTCGAAAAAATGATGGGAGAAATGACAGGTGCAAAATTTGCGATTGCAACTGTTAATGGGACTGCAGCACTGCACATTGCGCTGCTAATTGCAGGAGTGAAAAACGGCGACGAAGTGATTACGCAACCCATTACATTTGTGGCTACTTCCAATGCGATCAGTTACTGCGGCGCGGGCCTTGCATTTGTGGATGTGGACCTCGATACAATGGGTATGTCGCCGGCATCGCTCGAGGCATTCTTGACAAAACACTGTGAAAAGAAAGACGGCGGCATTTTCAACAAATCAACTGGTAGAAGGATTGCCGCATGTGTGCCTATGCATACTTTCGGTATGCCATGCCACATTGAAAAAATAGCTGAGATATGTGAATTATTTGGTGTTCCGCTGGTGGAAGATTCGGCTGAATCACTTGGCAGTTATTACAACGGAAAACATACAGGCACTTTTGGAGAGCTCGGTATATTCAGTTTCAATGGAAACAAAACAATTACCAGTGGTGGCGGCGGAGCCATCGTAACAGATGATGAGCAGTTGGCAAAACTGGCGAAACATATCACTACCACAGCCAAGATCCCGCACAAATGGGAATACGAGCACGATATGGTCGGTTATAACTATCGCATGCCAAATTTAAATGCTGCACTTGCCTGCGCACAACTTGAAAAACTCAATTTCTTTATAGAGAACAAAAGAGAACTGGCTGCACATTATAACGAAGTATTTCCGAAAATCGGTATTCCGTTCACAACTGAGATCGAAAGAGCCAAAGCCAATTACTGGTTGATGGTAGTGCGTTTACAGGATGAAGCGGAGAAGAACCAGTTCCTTCAAGAAACGAATGGCAGCAAAGTGATGACAAGGCCCATCTGGCGTTTGCTGAACAAATTGCCGATGTATAATAATTCTTTCTGTATGCCGCTCAGCAATTCACTGGAACTGGAAGCAACTGTTGTAAATATTCCCAGTAGTGCACGAATTTAATGAGCTCAGATAAAAAAATAATACTCATCGGCGGCGGTGGTCATTGCAAAGCATGTATCGATGTGATTGAAACAGAAGGCAGCTGGTATATTCATGGTATACTCGACGCCGCAGACCGTATCGGTCAATTCGTATTGGATTACCCCGTCATCGGAACAGATGATGATATCGCCAGCTATGCATCGCAGGGATTTTATTTCCTGATCACCGTCGGCCAGGTAAAATATGCCACAGTCAGACAGGAGATTTTTGAAAAAGCAAAAAAGGCCAATGCACTTTTTGCCACTGTATATTCTCCAAAAGCACATGTTTCAAAGTATGCAACCGCAGGAGAAGGTACCATTGTCATGCATTACGCGCATGTTGGTGCGGATGTGGTGATTGGCCGGAATTGTGTCATCAATAACCATTCAAACGTCGATCACGATGCAAACGTGGGCAGCCACTGCCATATATCAACAGGTGCAGTGGTGAATGGTGCATGTGTTATTGGCGATGGTTCGATGGTAGGTAGCCGTGCGGTACTCATGCAAAGCGTACAAATACGGCATGATGTCGTGGTTGGTGCAGGCAGTGTTGTGTTAAAAAATATTGAAGAATCGGGCATCTACGCAGGATACCCTTTGAGAAAAATAGAATAAGACCATATGCGTCACACACTTATCATTGCCGAAGCAGGCGTGAATCACAATGGCGATATCAACATTGCCCGGCGGCTGATTGAATTCGCTGCCGAGGCTGGGGCTGATTATATTAAGTTTCAGACCTTTAAAGCAAAAAATATTGTATCGCCCGATGCAAAGAAGGCAGAATACCAGATGGAAGCTGATAAATCGGGTGATGAATTTCAGTTCCAGATGCTGAAAAAACTGGAACTAAGTGAGGAAGACCACATTATACTGAAGAGATATGCCGCAGAGAAAAGCATTCATTTTCTTTCAACCGCATTCGATCTGGACAGCATCGATCTCCTCCTGAACCTCGGTATTCGCTTTTTCAAAGTGCCTTCAGGAGAAATTACTAATCTCCCTTACCTCGAAAAAATCGCGAAAGTAGCAGATCGTGTGATCATTTCAACAGGTATGTGCGAGATGAACGAGATCAAAAGCGCAGTAGAAGTAATGCTCTTGAACGGACTTACAAAAGACAGGATAACAGTACTGCATTGCAATACAGAATATCCAACGCCGATGCATGACGTAAATCTTGCGGCTATGCAGGATATACGCAACAGCATTGGCGTGGAAGTCGGATATTCGGATCATACGTTAGGTATAGAAGTGCCTATTGCGGCGGTAGCGCTCGGTGCAACCGTTATTGAAAAGCATTTTACATTCGACAGAACAGCAGAAGGCCCTGATCATAAAGCATCCTTGGAGCCGGATGAACTAAAAGTAATGATTAGCGCTATTCGCAACATCGAGCAGGCAATCGGCAAAAATCAGAAAATGATCACCGATTCTGAAAGAAAGAATATTACCATCGCGAGAAAAAGTATTCACCTGTTGCATGATATACAAGAGGACGAAGAGATAAGCAGAGAAAAACTCATTATGCTGAGACCGGGAGATGGTATTTCGCCGATGCAACTGCCGGTGGTCATTGGAAAAAAGGCCACGAAGAACCTTGCTGCCGGTCATAAATTAACACAGGGCGATTTTCAATGAGTATAAGAATCGGTGTATTAACTAGTTCCAGAGCAGACTTCGGTATTTATATGCCATTGCTTCATCTTATGAACAACGATTCTGATTTTTCAGTTGAGTTGATCGTATTTGGTACACATCTATCCTACCTGCATGGTTACACCATCAATGACATTAAGCGCGAAGGCTTTACCATTTTTCAGCAAATTGAATCACTGATCGTTGGCGATTCGGAAGAGTCGATCGCGGATTCAACTGGTCTCACCACATTGAAGTTTTCTTCCTTCTGGGCTCTGCATCGTCAACGGTACGACTATGTGTGCTGTCTCGGCGACAGGTATGAAATGTTTGCAGCTGTTGCAGCCGGTATACCGTTCCATATTCGTTTTGTCCATTTTCACGGCGGCGAAAAGACACTCGGTGCAATCGATAACATTTATCGACATTCAATTAGTCATGCTGCAACCGTTCATTTTACATCTACTGAACAGTATGCAGAGCGGCTCAGATTGATGCTCGACAATAACTCCTATGTATTTAATGTAGGCGCATTGAGCCTTGATAATATTTCCCAATTGCGCTTATATGACAGAGAAGCATTTCGCTCTGTATGGAACATAGATACATTAAAACCAACGGTACTGGTTACCTTTCATCCTGAAACGGGTGCAGACGAAGGTAACAATGAGGCATATGCGAAGCTGTTGACGGAGGTGATCAATGGGATGCCGCAATACCAATTTGTCATCACCATGCCGAATGCCGATTCAGACGGGAACCGTATCAGGACAATATTCAATGAGCAGTTGGAGGGAGCGCATATTCGCCTGATCGAAAATTTTGGAACAAAAGGTTATTTCTCCTGCATGCAATTGGCGAGCGCAGTGTTGGGCAATTCGTCAAGCGGCATTATTGAAGCCGCTTCATTCGGAAGATATAACATCAATCTGGGCAAAAGACAGGAGGGACGCATGCGAAGTGAGAATAATGTTGATCTTCCATTCGATAAGCAGGCGATCATACATCAAATAAACAAAGTGATGGCCGATCCTGTATACAAAGGGCGAAATATCTATTGGAACGGAGGTGCGTCTGAAAATGCCGTTAACATTTTAAAAAACATAGCGCGTGGCTGATATTGAAAAATACATTGTAAAAGAAAACGCATCCATTAAAGATGCTCTCGCCGCGCTGAATAAACTAGCCGGCAAACTCACATTGTTTGTTATAGACAGTAACATGTCTGTTGTGGGCACAGTTACAGATGGTGATATCCGCCGTGCGTTGATTGTTGACAATGATCTGCTGAAGCCGATTAATGCTATCATGAATCGTAGCTTCCAATACTTTAAGGAAAATGAAAGAGATGCTGCGAAAGTGAAAGAACTGCGCGACAAACGGATTTTTCTGCTTCCAGTTGTTGGAGCAAATATGCGCCTGTTACAAATCATCGATATCGAAGAATATTACCCTTCTCTTCCGGTTACGGTGGTGATTATGGCTGGCGGCGAAGGAAGGCGCCTTAGGCCCCTAACAGAATTCACACCTAAGCCGATGCTCCAAATCGCCGACAAGCCAATTATTGAACACAATATCGACAGATTGGCAAAATTCGGCGCAACCGATATTTTTATTTCCATTAAATACCTCGGTCATGTCATAAGTAATTACTTCGGCGATGGCACCGAGAAAAGCGTCAAGATCGGTTATCTCATGGAAGACGAACCATTGGGCACAATCGGATCATTAAGTAAACTCGCAAAACAGCAAATTAAATCGGATGTGATATTGGTAATGAACTCCGATATTCTGACTAACATCGACTTTACCGATTTCTATGATGATTTTGCTAATTCGGATGCAGCGATGAGTATCGCCTGCGTTTCATACGACATCAATATTCCTTATGCAGTTGTTGAAACGAATAATAAATTTGTATCTGGCCTTACCGAAAAGCCCACAATGAATTATCTTACCAACGGTGGTATTTATCTAATCAAACGTGAAATACTCTCATATATTCCAGAAAATGCATTCTTTAATGCAACAGATCTGATTGATACATTAATTGCCAGGGGCGAGCCTGTACGTTCGTATAAGTTATTGTCTTACTGGTTGGATATTGGCAAGCATGAAGATTTTAAGAAAGCACAAGAAGACTTTAAACATATTAAATTTTAACAATGATTGATATTATTATTAAAACGCATACCCGCATTGGGAAGGGTGAGTTATTAAACATCGGAGAATACATTGCTGAAAGTGGATACCAGAAAGTTGGACTGGTAATAGATCAAGCGTTCCGGAATGATTCGTATGTACACCAGCTCATTGAGCAGCTGGCCGCCAAATTTGCAATAGTAACTTACTATTATGATCTCCCTTTTGAGCCCGATTACGAGTCGCTCGATCGGGTGAAGTACGAATTCAAGGACAAAGATGACAACTCATCCAAAGTGGAGATTATTGTGGCGATCGGCGGGGGCAGCGTTATCGATTTCGCGAAAGGCATTTCCACACTCATTCATAATCATAAACCCGCACTTAGTTATAAAGGGTTTCCCAAAAATATCCGCCCGTCCATTCCGGTTATAGCCGTACCTACTACAGCAGGTACGGCATCTGAAGTAACATTCAATGCCGTATTCACGGATACGGGGGCTGGCAGAAAACTCGGTATCAATACACATAATAATTTTCCAATATTGGCGGTGCTTGACAGCAACATGACCAAAAACTGTCCTTATGCAGTGGCGCTTTCATCTGGTCTCGATGCATTGGTTCATTCATTCGAGAGCTATGCCTGTAAAAAGCATAATTATTATACACGCATGTTCGCCAGGGAAGCGATCAAGTATCTATTTGCCAATATTGAAGCTGCACTTAAAGACAAGGAAAGCGATGAAGCCCGTGAGAAAATGCTATTCGGCGCGTACCTGGCAGGCATTTCACTATATAATGCGGGATCCGGACCAGCAGGTGCATTATCCTATCCTATGGGAGTTGTTTGTAAGGTCCCACATGGTATTGCAGGTGGATTTATCCTTCCTTATCTGATCGAACACAACGTAAATAACGGGTACCTCGATTACTCAGATATAGCTTTCTATTTAGGCTTGGATGGAAATACACCTCAGGAATTGTCGCAGTCGCTCTGTAAATATATTTTCCACCTTTACGACCGGCTTGATGTTTGGAGCTTTGCAAAAAAGTATAAGGTGGATGTAAAAGATGAGACACTGACAGAATATATCAACCTGTTACAGGGAGCCTTTGATCAGAATCCGCTAAGTTTTACGCCCGCAGATGGGATAGAAATACTAAAGAAGATCTTTTAGTCATAGTCATATTCATTCACTTAAAAAATTTACAATGCCTGGTTTTGAATTAGTTGATCAAGCAGAACGCCAATCCGTATTGGATGTTTTTGATAAAAGTAACGGCGTGCTTTTCGCGCACGGTTTCGATGTACGACGCAATAATATTTTCCGTGTGCGGGACTTTGAAAAGAAATTCGCTGAAAAATTCAAGGGGCGTAAGGCTGCTGCATGTACTTCTGGGACATCTGCCCAATATATAGCCATGAAATGCATGGGGATAAAGGAGGGCGACGAGGTAATCACCCAAGCTTTTACTTTTATAGCTACAATTGAAGCGATATTGGCTTGTGGAGCGACACCCGTTGTAATTGATATCAACGACACATACAATATGTGCCCTAAAAAGCTGGAAGCTGCAATTACCAGCAAAACAAAACTAATCGTTCCTGTGCATATGCTGGGTAACCCAGCGGAAATGGACGAGATAAATACAGTGGCAAAACGGCACAATATCCCTGTTCTGGAAGATGCTTGCGAGGCATTGGGTGCCTCTTACAAGGGAAAGGCAACCGGTTTATTGGGTGATATAGGCATTTTTAGCCTTGACTTCGGTAAAACAATCACCACGGGTGAGGGTGGTATGATTATCTCGAATAAAGAGGAATTGGTGACCCGCTGCATAAAATTCATTGATCATGGTCACGATAGTGATCCTTCCCTGCCGAGAGGAAAAGACACCGCTTCGTTCTATGGATTCAATTATCGCATGATGGAACTCCAGGCAGCTGTAGGACTGGTGCAGATTGATAAACTCGATCACATCGTTGAAATGAACCGCAAGCATAAGAAAATACTCAAAGCTGAACTTGCAAAATATACCGGTAAGATCAGTTTCAGACGTATTACAGATGAAAACGAACTAGCCGACACGATCATTTTCAATCTCGAAACGCCCGAACTGGCGGATAAAGTAGTACAGCTTCTGGCAAAAGAAGGTATGGGAACGAAAAATGTCCCTGATGCAATGAGATGGCATTTCAGTAAATACTTTAACCAGGTTTGGGATAATTGTGGTTTATATAGCAACTATGGGTCGCAATGGAAAGAATCTGACGATTTACTGAGTAGATCCGTTTCATTACCTGTAATGGTAAACTGGAACGAAGGAGATCTCGAACGTATGACTACTTCTCTGAATAAAGTGTTTTCAGCCATTTAATAATTGGATTAATAAATTACAGAACGGGGCGTGTTGTATATTGTACAGTGCCCCGTTTTAGTATTCATACCATTTTGATAAATGATCAAGGCAACCCAAAAACTTTTTATTCTGCTTTCGAAGCGTACCAGGACGTTTGTTCCTGTTATACTGCTGAGTATCCTGTTTATCGGGTTACTGGAAATGCTTTCTGTGCTATTGCTGATGCCGCTACTCACTAGCGATCAGTTTGTCGGTGGTGGTGTGGGGGGAAGCACTAGCAGTATGGGAAGCAGTATGAGTTTTATATTGAAGCTATTTGATAGGGTGAACATCCATACCATCAAACAAATGGCTATTCTGATCGTTGCATTCATGTTCATCAAACATGTGTTGATCATCTCGCTCAACTATTTTCAGTACAAGATTATTTTCGACAATGATATCTGGCTGAGGAACGAATTATTGTTGCGTTACACCAGGCGTAGCTTCCTTTCCTTTTCAAGACTAAGAAGTTCCGAGTTAATCAGAAATACTGCAGAACAGGTTGGCCAGATATCATACGGATCATTGCTGTCCCTGCTTAACATTATTTCTGAAGCGGTTGTGGTATTTGTGCTGCTTGGACTCATTCTCGTTACACTTCCGCTCAAATCAACCGCACTCATTGTTGCTGTTTTCTTAACGGGACTGCTGCCATTTTATATTTTCAAAAGACGCATTATTTATTTGGGAAAAGTTCGTTTCGAATCAATCTCGAAAACCATTTCTGAGATCCAGAATATCTACAACTTGTATATCGAAATCAGGTTGTACAACATCAGGGATTATTTCCTATCGCGAGTGAAGAAACAGTCCAGAATATTTACACACGCTCAGATCCAAAACAATGTCATCACTAATATTCCGAAGGGTATTATTGAAATATCTGCGGTTGCGGTAATCCTGATACTTATTCTGAATACAAAGAACGACGCCGATTTTCTTCCGACTATCGGTATCATTGTTACATCCATTTTCAGGATTTCACCGTCGTTCACACGCATTTCTGCCGCGCTTACCCAGTTCAAATTCAGCATCGAACAGATCAATGTATTGTCGGAAGTGTTTGAGCAGACCGGGGAGCCTACAGCCAATACTGCTGAAAAAAGCTCTTCGCAAACATCGTTTCATCGCGATATTGTGATGAAAAACATTAGCTTCGGTTACGAAGAAAACCACTGTCTGTTTGATAATCTTAACGTTACCATTCGTAAAGGAGATTTCGTTCTGCTGAAAGGGAAAAGCGGGAAAGGCAAATCAACTATCGTTAAAATATTAATGGGATTGATCGAGCCCGGTAGCGGGCAGGTATTGGTAGACGGCACTAATCTGAAAAACATCAATCATGCCGCATGGTATCAGCGGATGGGTTATGTGCCGCAGCGCCCGGTGATCATTGAAGGTACATTGGAGGAAAATATTTGTCTCGGCATTACATATGACGAAATTGATCAGCAATGGCTCGAACAAACCATCCGGTATGCACAACTCGATGAAGTACAAAGCCAGGTGGGCGAAACGGCATTATCAGAAGAAGGTGGATCAATTTCAGGAGGACAGGCACAAAGAATTGGAATTGCTCGTGCTCTTTTTAGAAAACCTGAAATTCTTTTCCTGGATGAGCCAACAAGCGCACTGGATTCTAAAAACGCACAACTAATTATTGCATTATTAAGTAAATTAAATGAAGAAAATAATATAACTATTATTATTATATCTCATAGTCACGAATTTGACGCGTACGCTTCTAAAATGATCGAATTATAGGGGAGCCGATACTCATATTTATATTCTACTACAGTTGTGGTATGGAACGAAAAGTAGACCAACATAATTGAACAACATGAAAGTACTCATTACAGGTATAGCTGGGTTTATTGGATTTCATCTAGCCAAAAAATTGCTCGACAAAGGAGAAACAATAGTTGGAATTGATAATCTAAATAATTATTACGATACAAGTTTAAAATATGCAAGATTGAAAGAACTGGGAGTTATTTATGATGAGCAAAACCCAAGTGATTCGTTCAATAGCGAATTATATAACAATCTGGTATTTAAAAAGGTCGATATAGCACATCGTGAGGAATTGGACGAGATCTTTACGAAAACGCAATTTGATTGTGTAATAAATTTGGCAGCTCAAGCCGGTGTCCGATATAGCATCACTCATCCTGAAACTTATATAAAATCAAACATCGTCGGATTTTCTAACATTTTAGAATGTTGCAGACAGTTCGATGTGAAGAATCTTGTATATGCGAGTAGTTCAAGCGTGTATGGGTTAAATGAGAAAATTCCTTTTAATGTCAATGACCCTGTTGACCATCCGATTTCACTTTATGCCGCAAGTAAAAAATCGAATGAGCTTATGGCACATGTATATAGCCATCTGTATGGAATAAAGAGTACAGGGCTTCGTTTTTTTACGGTCTATGGCCCTTGGGGCAGACCAGATATGGCATCATATATTTTTGTTAAGTCAATTATCAATGGTGAAGAAATAGAAGTATTCAATCATGGAGAGATGCAAAGAGATTTTACGTATATCGATGATATTATTTCTGGGATACAGAAAGTAATTGAAAAACCAGCTTCATCGGATGAAAATCACAATAAAACGGTAATGTTCTCGTCTAAATCCAGCGCACCCTTTCGGATTTATAATATTGGCAACAGCAAACCAATAAAGTTGATGGATTTTATTACCGCAATTGAAAAAAAACTGGGTATTAAAGCTAAAGTCAATTACAAGCCTCTACAACCAGGGGATGTACTCGTAACATTTGCAGATATTAAGGAATTCGAAACGGAATTTAATTACAAGCCAGAAGTTGAGGTTGAAGAGGGAATGAATGCTTTTGTCGATTGGTATCTTTCATATTATGGTTCAAAGAAAAATGAACAGTCACTTGTATTGAGACAGGATTAAATATTTGCAAAGAGAGCTGAAAAAGGTCAATCATTTTGAAAAGGAAAATTTGCTTCATTATTAATCAACCATTAATTGGCGGCGCCGAGCTTTTTTTGTTGAAGCTAACTGAATATATATCTCAATATGCATCCTGCCATATTGTTTTTTTGAATCCTGACGGGCCACTCTTTGAGAAATTTGCCAATGGGAATAAAAAAGTGCATTTTGTAAAGTTTTCTAAAAACCCTTTATCATATTTCAGAGAATTTTTACGATTAAGGAGACTCTTAAAACTTATCTCACCTGATATTGTGCATACATGGCTGTATATGTCGGATTTTAGCGGGGGGCTGGCAGCTTATACACTTAGAAAACCTAAACTCTATTGGAGCATACGTCAGTCTAATGTTTCTTTCTCGCAAAATCGGCTTCATACATTTTTTATAATCAGGCTTTGCGGCATGCTTTCACGATTTTTGCCTGATAGAATTATATCATGTTCGGAAGTTGCCAAGGATGTGCATGCTGCTAACTGCTTTTATAAAAGGAGTAAAATTGAAGTAATACCAAATGGTTTTGATACAAAAAAACTCCGATTTAATAATGATGACAGAAACAAATTCAGGAAGGAGCTTGGTATACAGAAAGGTAAAGCAAATATAATTGGATTTATTGGCAGATATGATGTTCAAAAAGGCGTAGATAATTTCATAAATATAGCAAAACTAATTCGTGAAGAAATTAAAGATAGCAGTTTTGTATTTGTTGGCCCTGGGTGTGCTTCTGATAACGAGGAATTAATGGCATTGATGCAGACAAGTGGAATTTCTGAAGTTAGCTACTTACTTGGTAGTAGAAACGATGTGCAAGCTATTCTTTCTGGAATAGATTTATTGATTATTCCATCCAGGGGAGAAGCGTTTCCTAATATTTTGGGAGAAGCCATGAGCGTGGGGACTCCCGTTGTTACTACAAATGTAGGAGAAATACCTATTATACTTCAGGATATACAAGCTTGTTTTGTTCCAGGTGATAACCTTAATATGGCTAAAGCTGCGGTTGGTCTATTGCGAATGGACGAAAGTTCATTAAAAAGATATTCTTCCATTCTTCGGGAAAGAATTATTGAAAGATATAATTATGAAATGGTAATGGAAATGTACAAAGAGGCATATACCTAATAAAAATGAACAAAGGGAAAAATATTTTGCTGGTTGAAAATTCAGCAGCTGATTTTTACAAATCAAGACTTAAGTATGCAAAATTTTTAATTGGAAAGGGTTTTAACGTTTTTGCTTTGATCCCGGAAGATTCGGTTTGTTCAATGATTGAGGCGCAAGGAGTGCATATATATACTTATCGATTAAATAGAAATACCAATTGGCTTTCTCAGATATTTAAAACAATTGGAGTATATCGGAAGATTTTCAAAGAACAAAAAATTGATATTGTACACTCGTACAGATTTTTCCCCAATATTATTAACATTTTAATTGGGGTTTTATCTTCAAGGAAGAAGATTGTGCATATTACAGGATTAGGGATAGCATATTCAAATACAACCTTAAAATATAGAATATACAAACATGCGAGCAATGTGATCTATTTTTTAATGGTTCTGTTATCTGATGCAGTTGTTGTGCAGAATCCTGATGATTTACGACATCTTACTTATTTTAAATTCATGCAAAAGAAGCTGAAATTAATAAAAGGGAGTGGTGTAGATGCTGACTATTTTAATCCTGATTTTCTGATAAGAAATGAATTGCGAAAGAAATATCAATTCAATGAAAACGATATTTTGTTTATCTGTGTCACTAGGCTTATATGGGAAAAAGGTATTCTTGAATTAGTCGATGGCTTCGAAGCTAATTGTAAGGAATTTAGGGATATAAAGCTTTTGATTGTTGGTTATCCAGATATTAATAACCCTCGTCATGTCTCTTTGGAATATATAAATAATTTTGCCAACCATCCTAACATAAAATTTCTAGGTAAAAGAAGCGATATTCGGGAGCTATTAAGGACTGCTGATGTATTTATTTATCCAAGTTATTATCGGGAAGGAATTCCAAGGAGTGTATTAGAAGCACTTTCTACAGGGTTACCAATCATAACCACTAACACACCAGGATGTAATCTCACCGTCACAAACAATGAGAATGGTATCTTGATCTCACCAAGATCGGCTAAAGAAATAAGAACGGCAATTAAAACCATCATAACACAGGAACAAACCCCATCACTTACCCAAATGGGTAAGGTTAGCCGTAAACTCGCAGTAGAACAGTTTGCTGACTCCGTAATTTATAAACAAATGGAGATGGTTTATGAAATTTAAAGAAACAAAAAAAGTGTTGATAACGGGAGGAAGGGGATTTGTGGGAACTAACCTTTCTTATTACTTAAAAAAAAACGGTATTGATTTCTCTTTTCTTAGCATACGTGCAGATACAAAACTTGATAGTAGTGTATTGAACGGTTATCAGACAATAGTTCATTTATCAGGAAAAGCACATGATCTTAAAAAATCCTCTTTATATCAGGAATATTATGAGGCTAATTTCTCGACTACAAAAAAACTATTTGATGTGTTTGTCCGATCGGATGCATCAAAGTTCGTATTTATTAGCTCAGTGAAAGCAGTATCAGATAATCCCGGTAATATAATTATGACGGAAGATCATTTTCCTGACCCGGTAACTGACTATGGTAAAACGAAATTGCTTGCTGAAAAATATGTTTTGAGTCAACCGATTACCAATGACAAACGATGTTATATACTTCGCCCGTGTATGATACATGGCCCGGGGAATAAAGGAAATTTGAACTTGCTCTATAAAATGGCAGTTACTGGATTGCCTTTCCCACTAGGAGCTTTTGACAATCAAAGATCTTTTTTGACAGTTGAAAATCTGTGCTTTGTCATATGTCAGTTGATTACAAGAGATATTGCTTCAGGTATATATAATATTGCAGATGAAACGCCATTATCAATAACTCGTTTAATGGAGATCATTAGCGAAGAAACTGCAAAGCCATCCAGAATTTTACATGTTAACAAAAAGATAATTCTACTATTGGCCCGTTTAGGCGATATATTGCACTTCCCATTTAATTCTGAACGCTTGAAAAAGCTAACAGAAAATTATGTTATTAGTAGTGATAAATTGACTGAGGCGTTAAAGTGTAAATTACCAGTAAGTGCTGAGGATGGATTGCGCAACACGATAAAATCTTTTGCCCATGATCTGTAAAGCACTCCTTTTTAGTATAATATATTTAATCTTAGAATTAATTTATTTTAGAATTGCTCATCGGTATAAGATAATTGATAAGCCCAATGATAGAAGTTCTCATAATTATCTGACTGTAAGAGGAGGGGGTATCATTTTTCCTATTGCAGCTTTGATTGTTTTGCCAGGTATTGCATTTCCTGACATTTTCTTATTCTCTCTGGGGCTGTTGTTAATTGCTATTGTAAGCCTTGCTGACGATATCCACAGCTTAAACAGTAACTTACGTCTGATTGTTCAAATTATTGCAGTAACCATGGCTATTTTTCCATTTAAGGCAAACTTGCATTGGTCAATGATGATTTTGATTTTTTTTCTTTTTACCGGAGTAATTAATGCGTATAATTTTATGGACGGAATTAACGGAATTACTGCCTTATATTCTATAGTTGTTCTTTCTTCATTATTTTGGGTAAATAATAACATCGTTCAACTGATGCCGGAAGTTTTTTTTGTGTCAGTATTAAGCGCATTGCTCGTTTTTTCATTTTTTAATGTCAGGTATAAAGCGAAATGTTTTGCTGGAGATGTAGGTAGTGTATCTATTGCTTTTATAATATGTTTTTTGCTAGTTTCTTTATTTAGTAAAACCCAAAATTTTGTCTGGCTATTATTTTTAAGTGTATATGGAATTGATACGGTCTTTACTATTTGTTGTCGCCTGATTCGAAAAGAACCTATTTTTAAAGCACACCGGTCGCATTTTTATCAATATCTGGTAAACGAAGCAGGGTATAATCACGTAACAGTAAGCAGTTTGTATGCCGGAGTTCAATTGTTATTCAATATATTCATTATTTTTAGTTATAAAATAAACGACCTTCTACCGGTATTTGTAAGTTTATTTGTAATTCTTATTATATATACTATCTTTAGATTCTGTTTAGAAGGCAAGCATCGGTTATTCAATGCTTATTTCAAAGTTGATTAAATCGGAAATTATGTTTAAAAAACTAAACATTGTTCCTCGCTGGATCATTTTTCTGATTGATTTGTCAATCTGTTGTTTTGCATTTACTTTTTCTTCTCTGATCAAACATAACTTGGCACTTGATGTGCTGAATTGGCGTGACCTTAGCGGTAATCTCCTAATCATTGTACTGATCAATTCCATAGTTTTTATTAATTTTCGCACTTATGCCGGTATTATCCGGTATACCGGTGTGCAGGACGCACTGCGTATCTGTTATGCGATTGCAATGAGTACTAGCGTGCTGTATTTTATTAGCCTAGTGGCTTCCAATTCAGGTAGTGTGCTCTTTTTTTCCAATGTTACACTGATCATCTATGCGCTTTTCACCTTTCTCTTCTTGATCTCTTACCGGGTATTGGTCAAATATGCTTTTGCATACCTCCGGAGCTACAAAATGGACCGAAAACATGTGATCATCTATGGAGCCGGAGAAGCAGGATTCGCTACCAAGCGCGTGTTAGAGCACGATACAACATCTAATATAAATATTGTTGCTTTTGTAGATGATGATCTGCGTAAGGTAGGCAAAGTGGTAGATGGCATTAAAATACAGCATACCCTTGACCTGCAGGCCATAGCCCTTACTCAGAAAATAGACGAGATCATTATTGCGGCATTTACCCTTCTCCCAGCAAAAAAAAATGAACTGGTTGATTTCTGCCTTGATCACGATATCACCGTATTGAATGTACCTCCAGTAGACAAATGGATCAATGGCCAGTTTTCTGCCCGTCAATTGCAAACCATTAAAATTGAAAATTTACTGGAGCGTGAGCCCATCCGCATTAATAACGAAGAGTTGGTGAACCAACTACAGAACAAGCGCATATTGGTAACTGGTGCCGCTGGCTCAATAGGCAGCGAGATCGTTCGGCAGTTATTGAAATTTAACCCTCAGACTATCATTATTTGCGACCAAGCCGAAACCCCCCTCCACCAACTGGAACTGGAATTACAGGATATTAAAACCGGTACTAACTGTATCTCTTTCCTGGGCGATGTAACCAACCGCCACCGGATGGAAGAGCTCTTTAACCTCTTTGAACCCCATTATGTGTACCACGCAGCTGCTTACAAGCATGTACCCATGATGGAGCTCTGCCCTTCTGAAGCTATTTTGACTAATGTACAGGGCACCCGTATTGTGGCTGATCTTGCTGTGCAACACCAGGTGCAGCGGTTTGTAATGGTATCTACCGACAAAGCAGTGAATCCCACCAATATCATGGGCGCTTCCAAACGCTTGGCAGAAACCTATGTACAATCCTTGCATTACCATCAACTGGCTAACCTAAACAACCATAATAAGCATCAATCCACTACCAAATTCATTACCACCCGATTTGGTAATGTACTGGGTTCCAACGGCTCGGTGATCATCCGCTTTAAAGAACAGATTGAAAAAGGCGGGCCGGTAACTGTTACACACCCCAATATCACCCGTTTCTTCATGACGATTCCTGAAGCCTGCCAATTGGTACTGGAAGCCGGTTCTATGGGCAAGGGGGGTGAGATATTTGTATTTGACATGGGGAAACCAGTACCCATCATAGACCTAGCCAAAAAGATGATCCGGTTATATGGCTTGGTACCGGGAATTGACGTAGAGATCAAGTATACCGGCTTGCGCCCTGGAGAGAAATTGTACGAAGAATTATTGACAGACTCTGAAAACACTTTACCTACTTATCATGAAAAGATCATGATAGCGAAAGTGCGGCAGAACCATTTAGAAGATATGCTGCATCATTTTGAGGAATTGTTTTCATTGGCCAAACAAAAAGATGGTATGATGCAAATGGTGGCAAAAATGAAAGAACTGGTTCCGGAATTTGTGAGTAATAATTCGGTGTTTGAACAGTTAGATGGGGATAAGGCGGCGGTGATTGAGATGAATAGGGCGGTGTCTTGATCGGGGAGACCCTTCGACTCACTTCGTTTGCTCAGGGTGACGACGTTTTTTAATATGGCGAATAGATATAAAAGTAGCTTACTGAGATTAGGTAAGCTTTTTGTTTTTTTAATGGGTGGATTGCATGTAGCTGCCCAGGGAGTGGAGATAGGATCGGTAAATGATCAGGCGTTGCGGATGTTGCAATTACAACGGAAACTGGATGCGAATTATTCCCTGATGGCTCGACCTTTTTTTATGGGAGGAACTACTACATCTGACAGCATTTATAAACTGATTGATGATACTGCCAGTATAAATGTGATCAGGAAACGAATAGGAGACAAAGGGGTATTAGAAATATTCCCTCTTACCATCAACAGTCAGTTGAATATACATCACCCTTATGGATGGAATCAACCTGGGTTTGTACAGGCGAACGGTTGGCAGGGACTAATCAGCACCGGCGCTTATGCATCTGTTGGAATATTGAGTATACAGGTAAAACCTGTAGTGGTATATGCTACTAATACCGATTTTGAACACACTAATACCTATGGTGCGGTAACAAAAGGTAGTTACTTGCGTGTGTTACCTGGCCAGTCCAGTATCCGGTTGAGTACCGGACCTGTTTCATTAGGTATTTCTACAGAAAACCTTTGGTGGGGGCCAGGCTGCTTCAATGCTTTGCTTATGAGTAATAATGCTCCAGGGTTTCTGCACCTGACATTCAATACCACCCGCCCGGTGAAAACCCCTATTGGTAGTTTTGAATGGCAACTGGTTAGCGGTAAACTCAATGAAGATACCATGCTACTCAGGGAAGATAAGAACCTGACCACTACTTATTATAATCCTAAAAATTATGATGGCAGTGGCTATAGTGGCCCTTACGATTCTGGTGCTAAATGGCGTTATTTCAATGGCCTTACTATAACTTACCAACCCAAATGGATCAAAGGTTTGTTTTTAGGAATCAATCGGATCGCTTATGCTTATAATGATAGTTTGCTGAGCGGAACCGGCAGCTTCTTTCATAGTTATTTGCCGGTGATTTTTGGCGTATTTAGGCAGACTTATTCCTATGGACTTAACCTACCTGCTGGTAAAAAAAGGTATAAACAAATGCTTAGCCTGCATGCTCGCTATCTCTTTCCTCAAGCACATACTGAATTTTATGCTGAATATGGCTGGGGAGATAATCAGTATAATATTCGCGATTTTGTACTCAACACGCCCCATGCAACTGCTTATATATTGGGAGCTCGAAAAATGGTTCCCTTGAGTGCCAGGAATCAATGGCTGGATGTTCAAGCGGAACTGACAAGGCTTTCACAACCTTCTGATTATATTCCACGAAGCGCTGGAAACTGGTACGGCTATCAGGGCGGCTACACCCAACAAAGCCGTATCATCGGCGCCGGCATTGGCCCTGGGAACAATGTTCAAACCTTTGCAACCACCTGGGTGCACGGCTGGAAACGCCTTGGCATAAAATTGGAACGATTACAGCACGACCCCAACAATTACCCTGTATACTGGTCGGATTATTCCGTGGGCTTCACCGGCCAGCAACGTTTCGGTAAATGGATAGCCAGTTCACTCCTGCAATTCATCCAGTCGAAAAACTATACCTGGGAAGCCGGAAAAGACCGCTTCAACTTTTATGGAACCCTGAACCTCACTTATGTATTCTAAGCTATTTTTATTTTTTGCTTTATCCTTTTTAACAATTAGTGAAGGTTGGGGGCAGTCTTTCACCAGCGACAGGCTCAAAGAGCTCTTCCGTAACCAGCAATTATTGGGTACTTACCAACCCTGCCATTCGCTCATGGTCAACGCCAACCAGGTGCCATTAGCCGACCTGGATTCAGCCCTGGGCATTGAAAAAAAACAACCCACGTTTCAATTCCTCCCGGCCCAACTGGTACAGCAATACAACAGCCAGTTGCCTTACGATTGGAACGATGGAACCATGATCCCCGCCCGCGGTTACCAGTTACAAGCCTCAGTAGGTGTACACGCCCACCTGGGCCGCCACCTCGAAATACAACTGGCCCCCGAAGCGGTACTCGCCGAAAACAAATCCTTTGAACAATTCTCTTCTCAACTGAGCGATAAATCCTGGGCGGCGCGATACCGTTTCTGGAACACCATCGACATGCCCGACCGTTTTGGCAACGACCATTACCAGAAACTCTTCCCCGGCCAGTCATTCATCCGGTACAATACCCGTTCCCTTTGTTTCGGCATTTCTACGCAAAACCTTTGGTGGGGCCCCGGTTACCGCAATGCGCTCATCATGAGCAGCAACGCCCCCGGCTTCCTGCACGCTACCATCAATACCATTCGCCCGCTGCACACCGGCATAGGCGATTTTGAAGGGCAGATCATTGCCGGCAAGCTGGATGGCAGCAATGTATTGCCACCCCGCACCTACAGTGTGTACAACGGCCAGTTCCTGTACCAGCCCAAAAACGATGAATGGCGCTACCTGGCCGGGATGGTGCTCACCTGGCGACCCAAATGGACGCCCAATCTTTTCTTGGGCTTTGCCAAAGCATCTTATCTCTATAATAGCGATATTACCAATCCGCTGGATGTGCTGCCCTTTGAAGGCTTCCTGGGACATAGCCGTACCCAGGCCGAGCGCACTGGTAAAAAAGCTTCCCTGGGCTCTTTATTCATGCGTTATATCATGCCCAAAGAACAGGCTGAAATGTACCTGGAATACGGCCGCAAAGACATTTCTATGATGCCCTGGAATGTGCTGCAGAATGCACCTTATCGCAGGGCTTTCACAGGCGGGTTCCGCAAACTCTTCAACTGGAAAAACCAAAGCCATATTCTGCTGGCAGTAGAACTAACGCAATTACAGGCCCCCGACGCCACCCTCATACGCAACCCCGATAGCTGGTACACGCATGCCTACGTGCGGCAAGGCTATACGCAGCTGGGCCGCCCGCTGGGCGCCGGCATAGGCCCCGGCAGCAACAGCGAGACACTGGAAATAGCCTGGGTAAAAGGACTGAAAAAAATAGGCATCCAGTTTGAACGCCTCCGCCACAACGGCGATTTTTACTATTATGCTTTTGAATCGATCGGTGACTTCCGCCGCAACTGGGTAGACCTTTCCACCACCTTCAAAGCCGATTGGAACTACCAACGTTTCTTTTTCTCCGGCCAGCTCGGCATCATCCGCTCCCTCAACTACCAATGGCTGGTAATACAGTTAGATCCCCGCAACTATTTTGCACCGGGTAACGAGTATTTGAATATCGCCGCTAAAATAGGCGTGGGCTACCGCTTATAATGATAACTATATTTTACTAAAAAATGTATATTTGTAAAATATACTTATCGTTATGAAAATAAAAACCACCCCCTTCCTGCCAAGTGTTGCTAAAACACTTGTTTCATTGGGTGAAAATATTAAGCTGGCGAGGTTGCGCAGAAAACTAAGTACAGAAGAGGTGGCAGAAAGAGCAAACATCAGCCGGCCAACCTTACACTCCATTGAAAAGGGTTCACCGCGTGCATCCATTGGCGCTTACGCACAAGTCCTTTTTGTATTAAACCTGGAGAAAGATATATTAAAAGTAGCTGCGGATGATATATTAGGCAGAAAGCTTCAGGATGCTGGGCTTACCGTGAAAGAAAGGTCTCCCAAAAAACCAACGAAAAAATAGCATGGCGCTACATACACAGAAAAAAATATGGGTTTATGCACATTGGCAGGAATTACAACAACCCTTTCTCATGGGCATGCTTTCTGTGACCCCTGCAAAAGGCAAAGAATCTTTTTCATTTGAATATACTACTGAATGGCTCAAATCCGGTTTCTCTCAAATGATTGATCCGGATTTACAACTCTACCCGGGTGCTTATTATCCACGGGATGATAAACCCAATTTTGGTATTTTTCTTGATTCCTGTCCCGACAGATGGGGAAGGGTGCTGATGCAGCGCAGAGAAGCGGTTTTGGCAAGAGTAGAACAAAGAGCAGCAAAGAAGCTGTTGGAATCAGACTTTTTATTGGGTGTATACGATGGCCACAGAATGGGGGCATTGCGCTTTAAATCAGATGAAGACGGGCCATTTTTAAATGATAACAAAGAGATGGCTTCCCCTCCGTGGACTTCATTGAGAGAGTTAGAGCAGGCTAGTTTAAAGTTTGAAGAAGATCATACGAATGACCCTGAATATTTAAAATGGCTTAACATGCTGATTGCTCCGGGTTCATCATTAGGAGGCGCCAGGCCAAAAGCAAGTGTAATGGATGCAGCACACAGTTTATGGATTGCAAAATTTCCAAGTAAAAACGATGACAAAGACGTAGCAGCATGGGAGATGGTAACCAACCAACTGGCAAAAGCAGCCGGCATAAACATAGCGGAAGGGAAGTTGCAACAGTTCAATAATAAGTACCATACCTATCTTACAAAACGCTTTGACAGAACAGCAAAGGGCGAACGGATACATTTTGCTTCGGCGATGACGCTACTTGGTCATATTGACGGTGATGATGCGTCAGGCGCCAGTTATCTCGAATTACTGGAATTTATTTCAAGGTATGGCGCAGACGTGGAGAAAGATTTAGAAGAATTATGGAGACGAATAGTTTTCAGTATATGTGTTAAAAATACAGATGACCATCTACGCAATCATGGCTTTCTGCTTACCCATAAAGGCTGGGTATTATCACCGGCTTATGACATCAATCCCAATGAATACGGAAAAGGCTTGAGCTTGAATATAACAGAAACAGACAACTCACTTGATTTAGATTTAGCAGTGGAGGTAGCGGATTATTTTCGTTTATCAGCAGCAAAAGTCAAAGATATTATCCTACAGGTTTCTAATGCGGTAAAGGGATGGAAAAAACTTGCTGAAAAGGAGAAAATATCAACTGCAGAACAAGAAAGGATGTCTGTAGCGTTTAAGCTTGATTAAACTTTACCGGCTTCCGGTAAAACCAGGCCATCAACAGTACGCTTCCCACAAACCCAATGGCTCCTCCCGCCGCGGCCGCCATCCACCAATGCCATTCATTTTTCTTCAGCGGTAACTCCGGCGTGTCTACCACCTGCACGGTGGGCGTTTCCTGTATCAGCGCCGTTCTGCTGATCTCCAGGTTCTTCACTATTTCTGCATAGATCGTCCCCTGCACCACTTTATCCCTCGAAGAAATTTCCGCTGTCACTTCCGGCGCCGTATAAGCCGGGTTCACATCGAGCAACATCCTGCTGGCATCGGCTGCCGAATAAGTTTTGCGGTTCAGGGCATATTGTAAACTGTCGGCTTTGGCCTGTAAACGCTTTACATTGGTAGATAACCTGCGCGTTTTGGTTTCAATATAAAAATCGGCCGACTCCTGTAACAATCTTTTACAGAACAACTGGCTCAGTTGCTCATTGCGCATGGTGGTTTGCATTTCAAAAAAACCCAGCTTACGGTCGGGCTTGGCAATGCTCAGCTCTTTTTCTCCTATCTGTTTGATGATGCGTTGCAGCAGGCTGTCTCCCAGGCGGCCGAACGTGCTAAGGCCGGGCGTAAAATCTACCTGTTTGCCCACTTTGCTGCTGTTCTTCCATTTTTCTTTCCATCCGTAAGTGTCGGCGTAGAGGTCGGCCAGGGAATATTGTTTGTTGCTGTCGACAGGTGTGAGGAGGGTTTTTTTAATCAAATGCTGACTGCGCACCAGCTCCAGCACATTATCACCTGCCAGCACACCGCTGGCGCCGCCGGAGAGGCTGCCGATATCAAAGCCGAATTGTCCCGCCAGGGCGCTCATGATGGAGCCGCCGCCTGTTTTGGCGTCTTCTACCACGAAGCTGAGCCGGGCTGTGTATGTAACCGGGCTTAACCAGGCTAATACCAATCCCACTACAATACCTGCTACGGTTACCAGCATCCAGGTGCGTACTTGCCCTAAGGCTGCTTTTATGCGTTGCAGGGCTTGCTGCCATTGAGTTTGGAATGAATAAGGTTCGTCTTCGGGTAACATGATATTTTTAATTTTCAATCGTCATCCCGAGCGTAGCCGAGGGATCTGCCCGAACGCGCTAGCAGCTCCTTCGACTCGCTGCGCTCGCTCAGGATGACGTTTTTTTTTCGGTTATTTTCTGAGTACTGCTATCAAGCTAATCAGCGCAGTGAAAGAGCCGGTGAGCGCTGAAATTTCTATCACCGATAAACCGCGCTTTTCTCCTTCCAGCCGCTCGGGTACAATGATCTTACTTCCGGGCATTACCCTTGGGTAATGGCGGAAGAAAAGAAAATGCCGGATCTTTTTGTTGATGCCATTGCTGTACGCCACATACGCTTTGCGCAGGTTCCCTTTGTCGGTTACACCACCGGCATCGGCAATATAAGACAACATGCGGCCAGAGCCATAGCTCAGGATCTGCGGTGTGAACACAGCCCCCTGCACTTCTACAAAAGGTACATTGCGCGGCACATAAATGCTGTCATCCGGCAGCAGCAGGAATTTTTCATTGCTGCGGTTGCCAGCCTCAAACAAATTGGTGCCCACACGCAAATGGTTGCGGTACACCTGCACATTGGCCATCGATGCATAAGGCGTAATACCACCGGCGCGCAGCAACAGTTCCTGCACGGTCTCATCTCTCCGCTCCAGCGCATAATCGCCCGAATACAATACTTCACCCCTGAGTTTTACATTGCCCAGGGTATGGTAGTTGAGTAGTTTGGGAACGAACACATAATCGAGTGGTTGCAACAGGGTATGGCTGCTTTGCTGTAGGGTAGAATCTACATCTACCTTTAGCAGGCTGAGCAGTTGGTTGGCCAGGGTATCGGATTTATTTTTCTCTAATCGTGATATCTCCACTTTGTGGGTAGCGGCATCGGCCGTAAAGCCACCCGCCATCACAATAGCGTCTTCTACTGAAATACCCTGCCGGAACTCGAATGAGCCCGGATTGCGCACATTACCGCCAACGGTAACGCTCAGTACATCCCGTATGCTGTCGCGCGCAGGTATGTAAACAGAGTCTTCGCGGATCAATGCAATATCATTGGTTTTGCCGGATTGTATTTGGTTGAGGTCGAAAGAGACCAGCTCGCGCACAGCGCCATTGTCGCGGAAGCGCACAATATATCCCCGGTTGCGGAACGCATCTTCGCGCAGGCCATCGGCCTTACGGATCAGTTGGGTAAGGGTAAGATCCTGGCTCAATTCGTAATTGCCGGGATGATACACCGCGCCGCTGATAACGACACGGTTGCTGAAACGGCTGAGTATTTTTTCTACCTGCACCGAATCGCCGTTGCGGGGAAGGAAATAAGCAAAATCGGCGGCCGCCACATCACGCACCTTTCTTTCTTTATCGCCCAACTGCACCAGCTTTACCGCGTCTTTGAGAGCATGATCGCCCAGTCCGCCGCCATAGTTAATGAGATCGGCCAGGGTTTCTTTGCCCAGCAGCTCATAGATCGCCGGGCGCTTTACTTCACCCGCCAGCATCACCCTTTTCTCGTACACAGGAAAACGGATCACATCCTGGTCCTGCAAACGGATATTGGGTAATGTGCCCTTTTGTAAGAATTCATAAAAGTCAACCGTCTGTAATACTTTATTGTCGCGGATCAGCTCAATTTTTCGCAAAGAGCCGTTCTGCGAAGGACCGCCGGAGAGGTACAATACGTTGAAAAAACTGGCCAGGGCTGTTACCGTATAATTACCCGGCTTCTCGGCTTCGCCGATCACACTTATCCGGATGCCCCGCACATTGCCAAGGGAAAGGTACAAGCGGGTGCGGCCCGATGCCAACCCGGGGTAAGGAACGCGCAGCCGGTTCTTGATCTGTTGTGTGGCTTGGTCGATAGTGAGACCGTTCAGGTTCACAAAACCGGCATGGGGCAATTCATAATTGCCTTCGCGGCTGATCACAGCGGTATTGGTGAGTTCATTGAGACCCGAAAGGGAAAGCGTTAATTCATCATTGGCGCCCAATACATAACTGGCCGGGGTGGCCACATTGAAATTGGGCTCAAAAGACATCTCCGGACTATTGAAAAAATCAAACCCGTAGTAAGGAGAATTTTTTTTCAGCTGCGGCATTTCAAAGATCCAGGTAGAGTCGCGCATAAAATTACTGGTATCCTTGATGATGGTGTTGGTGCTGAACCGTGATTTGGAGCCCGCCTGTAACTGCACCAGCCTTTTTTTGAAAGCATTCACTTCAGTAGGACTCATCCCTTTCTGCACCAGCAAACGAACGGCATCGCTTTCAGACATGCCCGACTTCTGCGCCTGTTGCCACAGTTGAATGATCTGCTGGTCGGACAGCTGCGATACTTTGCCGGAGAAACTGCCGTTCTGCGCCAGGGCGGCGGTACCTGCCAAAGTAATGAACAGCCAACCCAGGCCACGGAGAAAATGCTTCATAGTATGGAATAAGTGCGACAAATATATAGGTTTTGAAGGAGAGGCTTAGAGCCCGTAACTCATGCCGATGTTCAGGGTATGGTCGTTGTACGACTGCCCCGTTTTATAATCGGTTACGTGCAGGTTGCTGATAAAGCCGCGCAGGTACAATTTATGCACCCATTGATAAGAGAGGCTGCCATACCATTCCTGGCGATGGTTTTGCAGGTCGAACAGGAAGGGAGGTTGCGGCTGTGCAAAATATTGCTGGTCTACAGTGCCGGGTCCGCCCTTGCGGATATACTGGTAGCGAACCATGCACTGGAGGCGGGGAGCAGGGGTGTATTTGAGGAAAGCGATCCACCGGTCGGCATTATTACCCATCCAGTCGCCCAGCAGGTAACTGTCGTGCGTATACAGTTGGGCGGGTATCAGGTTGCTGTACACAAAGGGCCTGATCTTGGTATATTCGGCGCCGATGGTGAGATAAGGGATGAACGCATCTGTAACGGAAGCGCCGATATTCATACCTACCTGGTTGCGGTTTTTTACCTTATCGAACACCTTTGACAGGAGTATCTCGTCGATGAACAGGGTGGAATACAAATGGGTTTTGGGCAACTGGTTGCGCGAGCTCACCTGGAAAAAGAACTGACCGTTTGAGCCGTTGTTATTGTTGTTGTCATTGACCAGGTTGTCATAAGCTTTGAAGAACATGATGGGGATCAGGTAGCCCAACTCCAGCCGGTCGCTGTAGATCATCGATTCGCCTAAGCTGATATCCAATCCTTTTGTGGGCGTGATCTGTACACTATGTGTAGCCATATATTTGGCGATGGTGAACTCGCGAATGCCACCATAAACGGTGTTGCCGGTACGGTAGGAGCGGGTAGAGTCTATAATATCTGAATGCAGCCAGGCATGGGTATAGTTGAAGCTGAGCCAGGGCAGTGGCCGGTAATCGAGGCGTATATAGGGATAGGTAGGGGCTTTGTCGGACAATACCATCCGTCCGTTCTCGCCATAACCCCATAGCAGGTGATCCTGCCCGATGCTTACCGAACCATTCTTCCAGGTATAGGCTAATCCGGCGCGTAAGGCGGTGTAGTTATGGCTTTTTTTATTGTCGGCAATACGGCCAACAATACCGGTTTCGGGCGTGTTTTGCCTGGTAGTATCCATACCCGGGCCTTTTTCGTTGATATCGTTGAGGGCAATGTACCACGACCAATGCTTATCGCCATACCCGTATATATTGAACCCGGAGCTGTATTGCTTCACATCCTTGCCACTGCCGCGTATATAGCCGGCAGTGATCACCGGATCGGCCCTGAGCAGGAACTGTTTACCGGTATAAGAAAAAAAGCGCCAGCGTGCATAACCGTCTTTTTTGAAAACGGTAGGTTTGGTATTGATGGCCGATGAATCGCGCTGCAATTCTTTTGAATCGGTATATTCCTGACGATAGAAATCAAGCTCTTTTTGTTCTACCCGGCTAAGTTGTGTTTGGTGGGCAGCCAGGCTGTCGAGGCATTGTTCAATATAAATGCGGCTGAGTGGCCGGATATGATCATTGAAAACGATCAATCCCTTCTGCGCCATACGGGAAAGATAATTGTACACCTCGCCGCGGTGGTCTTCCCAAACAGATTGACCGCTAGCCTTAGGGGTAAATGCTTGAAAGCTAAACAAGAGTGCGAAAAATAAGATGCTTCTCATTTAAAAATAATTTACAATGTACCGAACGGTCAAAGGTAGGCTTCGGCAAAAGATGCATAAATTAATATATTCTAATACGCATTCTGATCCCCTCTGCAGATATTGATCACCGTTTGCAGAATGATCTGGCAATCCAGCCAGAATGTCCAGCGATGGATATAATAGAGGTCGAAGTTCACACGGCGCTGCATAGAGCCCGGACTGCGGGTTTCACCACGACAGCCATTCACCTGCGCCCATCCTGAAATGCCCGGCTTCACCACATGGCGCAGCATGTAATTGTCTACCGTTTGCATGGATTCCAGGTTTAGTGGTGTGGGGTGGGGGCGCGGACCCACCACCGACATATTACCCAGCAACACATTCCAGAACTGGGGCAGTTCATCGAGGTTAGTGCGGCGCAGCACGGCACCGAGGGGCGTCACGCGCGGATCGTTTTTCAGGGCCTGGTTATAATGGCCGTTGCTGTCGGTATCGTGGCTGCCATTCACCATGGTACGGAACTTATAGCAAGTGATCTTTTCATTGTTGAGACCCCATCTTTCCTGCTTGAAAATAACAGACCCTCGGGATGTAAGTTTAATTGCTATCGCAATCAGGGGGAGCAGCCAGCTACCGATCAACACGAAGAAAAAAAGAGAAAACAACACGTCGAAAATGCGTTTGAGAAGCTTGTTCTCTTCTTTATCCAGCGGCAGCTCGCGGATATTGATCACCGATAATTGCCCGATATTATTGACCTGTATGGAAGAGGTGGCGAACTGTTGCACATCGGGAATGATCCTTGCCTTGGTACCGTAATAATCGCAGATCTCAATGCATTCCTGGATCATTTTGCTTTGGGCATTGGGCAGGGCGATGACCACTTCATCTACCATCTTGCCTTGTAAAAGGGCAGGCAGTTGAGAAAGGCCTCCGTGATAAGTACAGCCGTTCATTTTAGGCGTATGGTCGTCGATGAATCCAATGCATTTATAACCGTAATAATAATATTTATTGATGGTCTCATAAAAATCGAGGGCGCTGTTGGTGGCGCCTACCAGCAACAGGTTGTCGAGCAGCTTGCCCTGGAAAAGGGCCGAGTGCAGGTATTTACGGATAATGTATTTGGTAATGGTAAAGAAACCAAAGAGCAGGGCGATGAAAGTGACGAAGAACAAACTGCTGAATTGAAAATAATCCTGGAGGAAAAAAGAAATGGAACTGAGCAGTATGCTGTAGATGACCAGCGTGTAAGCAATAAAAACGATCTCTTCAGAATACTTGTTAGACCGCCGGTCCTTGTATAGCTTGGAAAAAGCGGTAGCAACGTACCAGGTAGTGAGGGCGATCAATAAAAAAAGATAATTGCTGGCATCGTTGGCGAAAATACTTTGTTTGAGAACCAGGCGTCTTGCCACTATGAAAGAGATCCCGATCACAGGACCGTCGATGATGTATTTAATGAGCGTGTACCGGTTATACGACTTGGTCATAATGCGTTCAAAAGGATATTAGCACGTTGATAGGGGGGATCAACAATTTTCATGCTAAAATAGTTGAATATTTAATAGCCACCTAAGAAAGACCCGGTTTAGGGGATAAAACGCTGCTTGCGGATCTTCTGCCTGACTACCAGGGGGATGAAGCGGGGCGCCTCTACAAAATAGCGGTTGAACAGGCGCCGGGGTTCTTTGTAAAAGCGGTACAGCCATTCCAGGCCGTTTTGTTGCATGAAACGGGGTGCCCGGGGTATCAGTCCGGCTGCCACTTCAAAAGCGCCGCCCACGCCAATGGCCACTTTCACTTCCAGTTGGTCGAGGTGATCATATATCCAGAAATCCTGCTTGGGGGCCGTAAGACTCACCCAGAGGATATCGGGTTTAACCTCGTTGATGAGCCGGATCATTTTTTGGTTTTCGGCCTCGCTGAACTGTTCGGCGAAAGGCGGGGAGTAGAGGCCGGTGATGCGGATGCCGGGGAAGCGCTGTTCATAGGCTGTTTTGAGCTGTTCGGCCACCCCTTCCCGGGCGCCCAGCAAGAACATGGTATATTTTCTATGGTAGCACTCCTCCATATATTGCGGGAGCAGGTCCAGGCCGGTAACCCTTCCTTTCAGGGGGGTGCCCAACAGTTTGGAGGCCCAGATCAGGGGAACACCGTCGCACAAGGTGAGATCGGCGCTGTTGTATAATTCTTTGAGGGGCCGATTGCGGTGTGCCCACACCACGCAGTTGACAGGCGTAACACAAACTCTTTTTTTCTCGCCGGCATCCACCCACCGGTTGAAGATATCCATCGTTTCCCGAAGAGAAACATTGCTGATACCCGTTCCGGCGATATTTACTTTAGTGGCAGTTCGCTCGTTCATAAACTGGTGCAGGATTGGTTTTGCTTCTATTGTTCCTGCAACTTGTTTTGCAAAGAGGCAGTAAGTGCTATTAAGGCAGGGGAGAATTGTTCACTTTGTAGCTGTGCGTACTTTAATTCAACTGTATGATACAATCCTTCCAAAAAATCGAATTCCTGCACTACAATTGTATCCTTGCATCGAACAATTTCTGAGATTAGCTCACTTTTGTCCGCATTAAAAATGGAAAAGTTGACGCATGGAAATTTTTCATCACCATAAAAATATTTGTCCACCCTCAGGACTTGATTATTAAAGGCAGATTCATAAGAAAATAGTCCTTTCCCTTTCTGCCACTGAAGCAATCCATGAGTGGTAGCATCTTTCACTGTATTGGTCAGTAATATAAATTGTTTATTGAACATAGCTAAGACTTTAACATGTTTTCACAGGATTCGAATTCAAGGAGTACTTTTTGGATATGGAGTTGATGGTGGCTACGTGGAAAATTTTTAATCGTTGTTTCGTCCATTGCTATTAATTCTTGCTCCATTTGTTCCAACAAAATTAGTGCCTTTTTGCCATCTATCAATATCCCCTTTGTTAAGCCTCCCTGCCTTTGTAACATAGACTGAAGATAGCTATAGGCACGATTTATTTCATATCCGTAATCAGTAACTGTGTTTCTGGAAATATTGACGTCCGTCTCCATCCGGTCGTTCAGAGACTCAAGTACTCTCTTGATATATCCACATTTTACCAGCGAATTAGTTTTGTAATCCTGTTGCCGGATATCCTCCAGTGCTTTATCTCTGATTATCTGATCGCTTTCTAATTTAGACACCTGGAATACAGTCATAGCCAGCCCAATAATGGTAAAGAAATTACAGACTGTGGCAAAGAAATTTATTTCAAGAACTCCGCTTTCCCATAGATGATATTCATAACCAAACCAGTGCCAGCAGAGATACGAAAGTAAAACTGATACAAACAGAATGAGGAGAAACAACAATAACACCTTTCTGATGGCATTCATATGTATCCAGAATATTTGTAATGATCGAATCAAATGTAGAGGGGAAGCTAAATCCCAAAAAGAGTTTTTCTACTCTTGTTTAGATGCAGAATAATACAGATGCGCTTCCATTTCAAGTGGATAGCGCCTAAAGCGCCGGCATCAAAAATGATAAACCTGCTCGAGGGTTTGCAGGTAACGCATTTCAGAGTAGTGCTGCTGAAAGCGATTGTATGAATCGGCGGAAACTTTGTCGAGCGCTTCCCTGGAAAGTCCTTCAAATAAATTGATCACCCTGATCAGGTCGTCGGGGTTGCCGGCTTCGTAAAGGAAACCATCCGTTTCATTGTTTACGAACCCACGGCTGTTGATGGTGGTTGCTACAATAGGAATGGCTCCGGTGCTCCGCGCTTCAATCAGGGTCATGGGCATTCCTTCAATCCAGAGAGAAGGAAATACAAGAGCGCGGCATTGCGCATAGTATTTAAACAGCACTTCGGGAGGCTGGGCGCCTTCGTACCGGATGTACTCAGAAGTATGTTGTTGCACAAAGTCAGACAACTCCCCTTCACCAAAAATCACCAGCTTTTTCTTCGCTTTTGTGAAGGCTGCTACCAGGTGCTGGATGCCTTTTTCTTCACTGAGCCTGCCTGCATAGAGATAATAGTCGTCCCGTTGATCGTAATGCTGGTAGTTGCCATTGCCGGCCATCGGCAAAAAATTCGGCCTCACTACAATACGTCCGGCAGGCACGCCTATTTCTTCCAGTAAATGGGGCATGAATGGATTGACAGCGATAAAACGGTCTACTTTTTTAACCCAGGTGCCCAGCAAACGGTGAAAACGGGTAGACAGGGCCAGTGCAGCCGAAAACATACCGGAAGATTTGAAGCATTTACCGGCAATCCCCTTATTGAAGCTTTTCTTTGTATGACAATCGAAGCAGGTTTTGCCATTGAGGAAGAAAACACCGTTCAGACAAAACAAGCGGTAATTGTGCAGGGTCATTACCGTGCTGGCGCCGGCAGCTTTTGCCGCCCAGAACACAGAAGGCGATGCCGTATAAAAGAAGTTGTGCACGTGTACCACCTGTATCCTGTGTTTCTTGACCAGCCGGTATACTTTCAAAAAAGCGTTCAGGTTATAAAAAAGCTTCAAAGGCATTGAAAAAGCGCCGAAGCCTGCTTTACTCAGTTGTTGGTTCTGAAATTCCAGGTAGTGGATGGTATAGGCATTCCTCGTTAGCACTTCCATTTCGTTGTGTACCACACTGTCTTCCCCGCCTTTGTGCAGGTACTTATTGTGGACAAACAATACAGAAGGTTTCAAAGGAACCATTGGTGTAATTTGGAAAGGCACAAAGATAGTCAAATCAGGAACTCCGGAGCTTTTTAAATAGCGCCACCAGTTCCTGCGCAGCGATCTTCCAGGAAAACTGCCGCAACCGTTCTGTTCCTTTTTGTATGAGGTCGGTCCGCAAGGCTTCATTGTCGATCACCATACGCATTTTCGAAACCATATCAGCCGTATCATAGGGGTCGAACGTTAACACCGCGGGTCCGCCTATTTCCGGTAAGCAGGTATTATTGGCCACCAGTACCGGTACCTGGTAACTGAATGCTTCCAGTATGGGAATGCCGAAGCCTTCGTTTACAGAAGGGAATATATAAAGGGCTGCATGCTGGTAAACCATACCCAACTGGTCATCTGGCAGGTAACCGGGTGTGATCACTACATTTTCGAGCTGGTGCTCCCTGATGGCGGCCATGATCTGTGCCGTATCATCTGAATGCATTTTTCCATCACCCTTTCCTACCAACACCAATTTGTATTGCTCGTATCCATGATCGCGTAATTGTTTGAATGCACGTATCAGTGCGGGAAGATTTTTCCTTTTTTCCATCACACCTACATGCAATATGTACCGGAAGTGCTGGTGAACCGGAAGCCAGGAAGGAAGCGCTGCTGTAGCCTGCCTGTTATGCAGCGTCTTCGGACCTTCATAGATAGTGACGATCTTTTCGAGCGGGATTTTTGTATAATGATGGATCCTTTGCCGGGCATAATGACTGGGCGCTACAATGCATGCAGAGCGCCTGGCCGCAGGAATGGCGATAAGTTTAAATAGTTTAAGCCAGATGCGGTTATAGTGTTGGGGATATTCGTAAAAAAATGCATCGTGAAAAACCTCTACGGTTTGATAACCCAAATGCAGATAAGGGGCAAAATAATCGATACAAAAAATAATATCCGTTTTCTTCGACCATGCTTTTAAAGGCAGCGACACCTGTTTCCAGCATTGCAGGTTGAAGTGCTCGAATAACTTCAGTAATTTATTTTTGCCGGAATAGACAGGTATCCAGGTATCGAAAAAGAAAAAACGGCAATGGCTGTCTTCTAATAGTTTCAACTCCCTGCACAACTCTTCGAGGTAAGTCTTTTGGCCGGTAGCGGCAGCCTTTAAGTTGCGTATATCAATGCCGATATTGAGGGGTCTTGTCATAGTTGGTGCCGCAATGATAATTTATTTTGTGTAACCATGCTAATCATCAGTCCGGACAAGAACCAGGTGAAATAACTGATGTATATATACGATTCTACTTCCGAAGTGAGCAACGGGATAATAAGGCCCACTTTCAGTAATACCAGGGCAATGCCCAGCTTGCGGTATTTAAGGTGTGATTGCCGCATGAATAGTTTTGCCGCGTTACCAATGATCAGTACATATATCCATAAATAAAGCAGTACCGATACCAGCCCGGTTTGCACACCGATGATGATGAGTTGGTTTTCTCCGCCGATATTGGCTTTGAGTTCGCCAGCTATACGGCCCGATGCGCCAAGGCCAAGTCCTAGCGGGTGGCTGGCAATGGCCTGCACGCCGTCGAGCCACTCTAACAAGTGACTTACACTGGAGCTGTCGGTAAAGTCGATGGTAGACGCAATGAAATCATATACATCGCCTTTGGTCCATACCAGGGTGATCAGTGCAAGCGCCACCAGCCCCCAATGAAATATCTTCAGCAGCAGTTTCTTTTTGGTGAGTATAGCATAGGCATACAACATGATGAAATAGCTCACAAAAGAGGCCCTTGAAAAAGCAAAGAGCACGGAGAGTAATGTGCAACAAAAGGCAATGATGATGAAGTTGTTCAACTTCAGTTTGTTGTCCCTCCTTGTCATCAAAGCTATTAATACGGAAAGAGTAACCAGGGTGGCTGCCGCATGCTCCAAGGGCATGGAAAAAAAACTGGCAAAACGTTTGATGCCGTTAGACGTTTCGAATGTCCAGGTAAGACCATAATTACCCGAAGGATCTACGTTGAAAAAGTAAAAATTATAATCGGCATAACCAGTATGGGTTTGCAGGTGCTGGCCGTTGATCAGTTCGAACAGCAACACTACAGCTGCCGCTATGGCCACCATACAGATATAGCTGAAATACTTGTTAAGGTTAACGTCGGTGCCGGAAGATAAGCGGCCGATAAAATAGACCAATGCAAAAAAGCAGCTGCTCTTGTAAGAGAGTAGTTTCTCCATCACACTGTAACTGCCAATGGGCAGGATCACATATAAGAGGTTATAAGAAAGATAAGCGATGATGAGCCAGTCAACCGTATGGAATTGTATGCGCTCTTTGAGCCGGTAGATCAAACAGCCTAATGTAAGCAGTACGAGGAATTCTTTGCAAGCCTGGAGAAGGGGTATCAGGCTTCCGAAACCATACATGAAACTGACAGACAACGATGTAATATAGATAGGCAGCGAAAAAATAACGAAGATCAGGAAACGGTCTGTTTTGCCCTGTAATACATAATAAACCGATAAGAAAAAGAAAACCAGGTATATGACAGGAAACAAGAACATGGGCAATCTTTGCTTTATGGGTATTGAATGGAATCAAAAATGCCGTCTTTAATGGCGCGTGTCATGGCTTTTAGTTTTTGAAAACGGCCCCTCATGGTGAAATACCCCAATACCATAACAAGATAACCAAAATTAAACAGCGCTACACTAGGTACGCAATACCAGGGCGTATATTGCTTAATGATCCACAGCCGGTTGCGCTGGTTATAATAATGTGCAAGCGGGTGAACATAGCCTTCTTTGGATTTGGTCTTACTCTTTGTAGACATACCGGCAATATGATAGATCACCGCATCGGGTTCGTATACCAGCGGGTAACCCAGCTTGCGAATGCGGAAAGAAAGGTCTACATCTTCATTGTATAAAAAGAACTTGTCTGCAAACAACCCGCTCTGTTGTAAAACACTGTTACGAACCAGGAAGGCACATCCTGTGATCCAGTCTACCTCTTTACGGATGGCATATTTGGGATGGGTATGCTTAGCTTCCCCCAGGGTATAGCTCCAACCCAGGAACCGGTTGTAATAAGAGCCGCCGTTCCAAAGCAGTTGCCGGTTGTGCTGGTAAAAAATGCGCGGTTGTACAGCGCCGGCTTCCCGGTGGGCGTCCATATAGGCGGTGAGCTTTGCAAGAAAATCAGGTTCTGCGAGGGTATCGTTGTTGAGTATGAGTGAATACGTGAATCCGTTTTGCAATGCATACCGTAAACCGATATTATTACCTCCTGTAAAACCCAGGTTAGCGGAAGAACGTAAGAAAACAACTTGTGGATGCGCCGCTGCAAGCTGATCGGCTGAACCATCTGCAGAAGCATTATCTACCAGGATCACTTTGTAAGATGGATGAGTAAGACCGGCCAGCGAATGCAGGCAATCGTTCGTTACTTCGAAACTGTTCCAGTTGAGCACTATGATCGCAACAGAAGAATTCATGCATGTGTTTTGCGGATGAACAGAAAATACAAAGGCAAACTGCAAACTTCGATGATAATAGGGAAATACCCATACCAGTTTTCATGGCCCAGCTTTACAAACAGGAAAGAAGTGATGATGGCAATGGAACAAAGGATCACCCCGATGGTAAACAGGTAGCTGTACCTGTTTTTAACCAGCAGGTCGATCACATTCATGGCATTGAGTGCGGCTATAAAAGGCACGAATGCAACAGAACGGATATACAGGGTGGTGAGTGTATCCGGTTTGCCCGTAAGCAGGGTAACGATCCAGGGACCAAGCCAGAGCAGTCCGCCCGCAGCCAGCAGGAAGCAAACAGCCAGCCACCCATTGATGGTGGTTTTATATGAGTGCCATAATTCTTTTTGTTCGCGGAACAGGACCGCTGCGCGCGGGTATACAGCACTGGAAAAAGAAACGATGAGCAGGCGGAACGACCATACGATCTTATCGCATAAAGAGTAAGCGCCGAGAACGAGCGGGGAAACCACACCCGAAAGGGTAAACAGAAAAAAAGACTGTTGCAATTGCACAAACAAATTGTTGCCTGTGAGAAAAAAATTATGCTTCAGGAATTGCCGCATCGCTTCAATGGAAATACGGTACCGGGTCAATTGATATTGACGTAGAAGGTATACCAGCAGGGGAATAAAGAAAACAGTACTGCTGAGACCCAGATAGAAATTAACCCACCAGCCGGGCGTATTGGCATGTATCAGTACAATGATGAGCAGCGCAGAAAGCAATTTGGCCATCAGGTTGGCTACATTGTATAAAAATAATTTTTCGATGCCGATGAAAAAGAACAGCGGATTAAGCATTTCTGCAAAAACGATGGTACTGGCAAACAGGAAATAACGGGCATGCGGAACAGAAAAACCATAGAGACCTGCGAGCACTATCATTGATAGTATGAAAAGCAGGAAACGCGTATAGTAAACCGTATAAAAGATTTCATTCAGCGCCTTGCCATTGTTTTTGTTGATCGCTACGTCTTTAATACCCGATTGGTTAGTACCATAATTAATGAACAAACCGGCAAGCGCTGCATAAGCATTGGCTACCATGGCATAACCGAATTCATGCAGTCCGATGATACGGATGATGATGGGGAACAGGAGGATCTGGATCACTGCATTGGATACCTGGATAAAACCGAGGTTGAAAAAATTGGCCAGAAAAGGCTTGCTTTTGATCATGGTGCAATGATATAGATAAGTTATTTCATTTTCTTCAACCAGAAAGAGCCCGGCTCGACATCTGCTGTAAGGTTGGTTAGTACTGCTTGCGTTTGAGGGAAATAACTGTTTTTAAGGTGGTTCAATGTAAAAAGGATTTCAAAACTTTCATTGAAATACAAGAATGCTTCCAGCAGGTATTGTTCGTTCCAAAGCCTGATTTCATCTACCAACCATTCCTTGCGGTAATGGCGCGGCGTAAAGATATCATGGATGTGAATGATCACGTCTTTAGCGAGTATTGGAAGAATTTCCAGGTATTCAAACAAGACATCGTTTTCGGGGCGGATCACGTGCGATGAATCGATGAAGAGAAAATCACCCGCTTCGAGTTGAGAGAAAAAAGAAGGATCGATGTTCTCAACCTTTTCTTTCTTGAATTCAACTTCTTCGAATTGTTCCAGCCATTGGAATTCATAAGGCTCGATGCAGATGAGCTTGGTATCGTGACCTTCCGCTTTGTTCCTGCGGATCGCTTCGAGACTCAGCAGGGTGGTGAACCCGGAACCGATTTCGATGATCTTTTTAGGCTTGAGGTTACGGATCATCAGGTAATACAGATCGGCATCGCCTGCAGCAAAAGAACCGTTTTGCAGGTAATAGCAAGGCCGCTGCTGCTCTTGACTTTTGTGTTGAGGCAATGAACGCAATTCTTCCATATAACGCAGTTGCTGCAACATAGATAATTGTGCCTGCTCCCTGAGATCGATATGAAGATTGCGGATCTTTTTCGCATCGAATTGAGCGGAATATTTGATCTGCGGCTCGTAATAATGGTCCCTCACCGGGTAGATGCCCTGGCGAAGGAATACGGCCCTGTTGACAGGAAACTTATGAATACCATGCAGTTTGATCACACGCAACAAAGGCAGGTACAGGAAAGTAACAGGACTGGTGATTACGTCATAGATACGCAAGGCCGCCTTTTTAAACATACTCTTCATTTTCATGTGCGGATTAATATTTGACGGCCGTGATGCGGATATTATCGACTGACCAGCTTTTCTGGCATAAACTGTTAAAAGGCTGCAATGCGTCGCTGCAAGCCAAGGTCATTGCATTGGCATTATGTGAAGTGGTGATCTCTATTTTATACAAACTGCTTCCGTTGGCTGAATCTTTCAGCGCGCAAACGCCCGGTAAGCTGATATTCCAGGCATCGCTGTGCGCAGGGCTGGAAGCATTGCCTGCCTTGTAATTATTAGGGAAAGACTGGCCATGGATCCCATTGGAGAAAGTGGTTTGATAAAAGGGGTGATCATCCAGCGTCATTTGCCATACATCGGGAATATTATTACTGCCCGGGATAAAATCGCCGTCCCACTTATCGTGAATAAACAGGTCGAACTCTATTTTGATGGCATTGTGCTCGGGCAGGGTATCGAGGTGCAGCTCAAAACGGTTGTTGTTGAAGTTGCCGAACACATGGCTGTTGTTAAAGGAGAAGATCTTTAGCGAAGTATCGAGCCCATTGTAATTGTACACTTTAAGACTGGATTTCGACAATGTTTCGAAATCGTTAAAGTATACTTGCCTTTTAGTGGGCAGGTCTTTGAAACAGGCAGAAAAAAGGCAGGTTATTACAAAAGATATCAACGAAAGGGGAAGTAATGTGCTCCTGCTGTTCTTCATGGGGCCAAAAATAAGGCATCATTTCCTACATTTGCCACCATGCCGGAAAATCGTTTAACCATCAGGATCATCAACCACTCGAATAATGCATTGCCTGCTTATGCCACCAATGGTTCATCGGGTATGGACATCAGGTCCTGGCTCGATCAACCCCTCACCCTGGCACCCCTGGAAAGGGTGCTGGTGCCTACCGGTCTTTTCCTGGAAATACCCGAAAACCACGAAGCCCAGGTGAGGCCCCGCAGCGGTTTGGCCATCAAGCAGGGTATTACCTGCCTGAACACGCCCGGTACCATCGATGCAGATTACAGAGGTGAGCTGAAAGTGATACTCATTAACCTCTCTAACGAACCCCAGACATTGCAGCCGGGAGACCGTATTGCGCAATTGGTGTTCCAGAAAGTGGAGAAAGCGGAGTGGGTAGAGGTGAAGGAGCTGAACGAGACAGAAAGAGGCAGCGGAGGCTTTGGACATAGTGGAAAACAATAACTAACGCGTCATCCTGAGCGAGCGAAGCGAGTCGAAGGAGCTGCTTGAAGGTTTGGGCAGATCCCTCGGCTACGCTCGGGATGACGTCGCAAATTGAGGATGACGTACGAAAAAACAGATCATGAGCTTAACTAAAAATAATTTTCTTGTTGTGGTACTTCTTTTGTCAGCAGCCTTTGGCTGTAAGACGGCTAAGAAGGTACAGACCATACAGAGTGCCATCACTAAAAAAGATACGGCACAAACTGTGGTGATCAGCGAAACGCCAAAAGTAGATTCAGCAGCGATTGTAAAAGACCTGGTAAATAAAGTGGCGAAAAACAAAATTGATTTCAGCACTTTCAACGCCAAGATCAAAGTAACTTACGAGAGCTCTGAGAACAGCGATAACTATACCGCTTACCTCAGCATGCAAAAAGACAGCATGATACTGATTAAGATTGCGGGTAAATTTTTAGGCATCAGCAAAGTGGGACTGCAGGCCAGGATCACGAAAGACAGCGTGGTGCTGGTGAAACTGGTGCAGGGTGCATCGGTAAGCTATCGATCCATCAGCTACCTGCAGGATGTAACACAGATACCGTTCGATTTCAATACCCTGCAGGACCTCATCATCGGCAACCCCATATTCATCGACGGAAATATTGTATCGTATAAGAATACCCCTTCGCAGTTGCTGGTACTCATGGTGGGCGATCTTTTTAAGCACCTGCTGAGCATCGACAATAACAGCGGCAGGATCCTGCACAGCAAGCTCGACGATGCCGATCTGCAACGCAACAGGACCTGCGATATCACATTCAATAACTACCAGCCACTGGGTAATTATCAGTTTGCTGCTTACAGGAAGATTTCAGTGGCGGAAAAATCGAAACTGGACATTTACCTCGATTTCAAGGAATTTTCCCTAAACGAACCGTTAAAATATTCTTTCGATATCCCTAAAAGAATAAAGCGTAAGTAAATTTCCTTCTTAAACCGAGCCGGACATGATGAAAAGACTGTTGACTGTATTTCTTTTACTGGGCCTTGCAACGGGTTGCGCCTACGCGCAAACGACCAGGGAAGAATTGCAGAAAAAAGAACAGGACCTGAAAAAAGAATTGGCCGACCTAAACCGCCAGCAATTGGAAATACAGAAGAACAAGAAACTATCGCTGAGTCAGCTCGCCATCATCAAGAGAAAAGTAAAAGCCCGTGAAGAACTGGTGAACAGCATCAGCAAACAGATCCGTGCACTGGATGAGACCATCTTCACCAACGAACGGGATATTTACCGGCTGGGCAAAGAACTCGATACCCTCAAACTGAAATACGCCAAGAGCGTTGTGTTTGCCTATAAGAGCCGGGGCGGTTATGAATACCTCAACTTCCTTTTCTCGGCCAACAGTTTCAACGACGCCGTCAAGCGCATTACCTACCTGAAAAGTTACCGGCAGAACAGGGAAGCGCAGGCCAATGCCATCGTTAAATCTGACCAACTGCTGCACGAAAAGATTGGCCAGTTGAACAACAACAAAAAAGAACAGGTGGTGACCCTGCAAAAACAAAGCGATCAACTGAAAGCTTTGCAGGAAGACCGTCGCGACCAGGATCAGGTAGTAGCGCAGTTAAAAGGAAAAGAAAAAGAAATAGGCAAGCAGATACACGACAAAGAAAGGCAGCGGCAGAAAATGCGGGAAGCCATCCTGGCGGTGATCCGCCGCGAAACAGAGGAGGCGGCCAGAAGAGAAAGACTGGCCAGGCTGAAAGCGGCTGAAGATGCCAAAAAAGCGGCAGCTGCAGGTACACCCAAAGAAGCGGAGCCTAAGAGCAACACTGCAACCGCTACGGTAAAACCCAAAGCAACAGAGTCCAAAGTGGCCGATGCACCAGCGCGCGACCGGGTATACACACCTTTAGAGTCTACACCGGAAGGCCGCGAAACCTCTATCAAATTTGAGAACAACAAAGGCCACCTGCCCTGGCCGGTAGATGTGGGTAATATCGAAGCGCATTTTGGGGTAGAAACCATTCCGGGCACCAAGCTCACGCGTAAGACCGATGGTATTGAGATATCCCTGCCACAAGGATCAACAGTGAGAAGCATTGCCGATGGAGAAGTGTCGTATGCCGGAGAAGTACAGGGAGAAGCTACAGTGTTCCTGCGGCATGGTAAGTACTTCAGCATTTACAGCCATCTTTCCACCATTTCTGTTTCACGTGGCCAGCAGGTAAAAGCCGGCTCTGTGCTGGGCCGCTCGGGCACCAACATCGACGGAGAAGGCGCATTGCTGTTAATGATCAACAATGAAAAGAACACCCCCCTCGACCCCGAACAGTGGCTGAAGAGGCGCAGGTAATTGTTGATGTTATTTTTAAGATTTATGGTAGATTATTTGGGTTATCCTTACAATGAATTTGAACTTGTCATTGACGAGAATGGATTAAGATCATGCCAACAGTTTTAGATTATAATATTGATACTAAGCAGGTTAATAGAACTGATTCAATACCAGTTCATAAACCTGGCTTCATTAGTAGAATTGTAGGTAGTTATAAAGCAAGGGCAAGGGCCAAGAGCATTGCCTGGGGGCTTGCAGAAGCAGAAAAAATTAAGAACGGACAGAAGAAAGTAAAATCTTTTGAGCAAGCCATCAAAGACCTTTAAAGTTATCCCAACAGACAATTTTTTATCAGAAGCAAAAAAACTGCTTAAAAAATATCCGAATATTAAGGATGACTTTTTGGCCCCTGCTGATATGCTTAAGTGTGACCCTATAACTGGAAACGATTATATTGGCAGGCAGTGTTATAAAGTCAGGATGCAGATCTCCGATAAGAAAAAAGGTGAATCTGGAGCTGCGCGGGTAATAGTAAATATTGAAATATCAGATAGAGAGGTTTATGTTTTATCAGTGTATGATAAGGGAAATCAATCAACCATTAGCGAAAAGAGTTGAATAAACTGCTCGCAAAAAAATCATTGATTAATTAAACTTTTCTTCTTTGCCCCGGGCTTAAGCCCGGGGCAAAGAAGAAAAGGAGGAGATCAATTTTTTTGCTGGAACTCCAAATAATAGATCTTCAACAAGATGATGAAATAAGAGATCAGCAAAGGACCGAATATGAGCCCTGTGATGCCGAAATAATGCAACCCGATGATCACTCCCAACACCGTAACAATGGGATGCACATCCGCCATCCGCTTGGCCAGCGCAAAACGAACAAAATTATCCACCACACTGAGTACGATAGATCCCCAGGCCAGCACAAAAACACCCTGCCAGGTATGACCCGTTGCTATTAAATAAATAGCCACCGGCACCCATACCAGCGCCGTTCCCACCACCGGCACGATAGAAGAAAAACCAGTGATCACAGCCCAGAAACCCGCTTCGTTCATCCCTGCAATCAGGAAGGAAATATAAATAACCAGTCCCTGTACCACTGCAATCAATGGAATGCCTACGGCATTGCTGACGGTCTGGGCTTTCAGCTCATGTCCGAACATTTTGATCTTGGACCGTTTGAAAGGCAGGTAAAAAATAACGGCCGCCTCCATCCGGTTGATGTTCACGATGAGGAAGTACAGGAAGAAATACATCATGGAGATATCGCTTACCAGGTTGAGACCCTGGTTGAGGGCTGAAGAAATAAAATTGGTGAGCCAGGAAGTGAGCTGGTCTATGTTCTTGGACGATAACAGGGTGAAATGCAAATGCACCTGCAAGTAGGCATCGAGGTCTTTCAGCGGGCCGATGATCATCTGCGTGTTGCTGGTAACGGAAATGATCTTCGAATACAACATCGTTGCCAGTAATGAAATGGGCAGAAGAATGATGAAGAAGGAAACCACAATGACCAGCAGGGCCGCCATGGGCTTGGACCAGCGCTTCTTTTTGATCAGCCATTCCACCGGCGATTTACTCAATACATAAAACATGATCGCTGCAAGAAAGGCGGTGAGGAACTGCACCAGACTGTACAGCAGGAAAACGCCGAAGAGGATGATGATGGCCAGGAAAAAATACCGGTTGATCTTATAATCTTGTCGTTGTAGCATGCTTATCGTATTTTCGTAAAGCCCCTCACGAATATAATTCAAACCCCGCACCGATGGAAAAGAACCGTTTCTTTACCGAGTCGCGCAAAGAGCTGGAACAATACCTGCTCGACCGTCTCTTACTCATGAAGCTGCAGGGTACCGGCCGGCTGGCCAGGCTGGTGGCGGTGCTGTTTTCGGTATTGGTGATGGCCATACTGGCTGCTTTGATCATCCTGTTCCTGAGCATCATGGCAGGCTATTATTTTGCCGACCTAACCGGCAGCCTGTACAAAGGCTTTGGCCTGGTGGCGGGCTTTTATGTGCTGGTACTGGTATTATTGGTGATGGTACGCCGGAAATACGAGAAAAAGATCATTAACCTGATCATTGCGATAGTGCTGGATAACCCTAAAGACGATGACCGTGACTGATCCCATACAACAGATGCCCATCCGCAACCAGGAAGACCTGCAAAGGGCTGTATCGCTGGTGAAACAGCGCATCAGGAAGCGGGAAGAAGACCTGGAAGAACGCTGGGAACAGCTCCCCGAAGCCGCCGCCCAAACCATGATAGAAGCAGCCGTGCCGATGTTCCTGGGAAACCGCCTGGCATCGGTGGCGCTGCGGATGGGGAAAAAGGTGGTTTACAAGCTGCTGGACAAGTTTTTAGGCCCGTCATCGACGCCGTCATCCTGAGCGAGCGAAGCGAGTCGAAGGACCTGCTGGCGGGTTCGGGCAGATCCCTCGGCTGCCCCTTCGACTCGCTTCGCTCGCTCAGGGTGACGTTGCTCGGGATGACGATCGAAAAAATCCCTTATTCCCTACACATCCATCAGACATTTTCCCTACTTTTGCGGCCAATTCGAAATTTAAACCTCATTTATCTCTCCAAATATGGCTACAAAAGGTAAGATCAAACAGATCATTGGTGCCGTGGTAGACGTGCATTTTCCCAATGATAATGCATTACCCGAGATCTACAATGCGTTGGAACTGACCAAAGAAAACGGTGAAAAACTGATACTGGAAGTGCAGCAACACCTGGGTGAAGACAGTGTACGTACCATTGCGATGGACGGTACCGAAGGCCTGGTGCGCGGTATGGATGTAACAGATACCGGAAAACCCATTGCCATGCCAACCGGAGAGGGCATCAACGGCCGTCTGTTCAACGTTACCGGCGATGCGATCGATGGTCTGCCACAGGTGAGCAAAGCGAACGGACGTCCTATCCACAATAAACCCCCATTATTCGAGAACCTGAGCACTTCTACAGAAGTACTCTTCACCGGTATCAAAGTGATCGACCTGATCGAGCCTTATGCAAAAGGTGGTAAGATCGGTCTGTTCGGTGGCGCCGGCGTAGGTAAAACCGTATTGATCCAGGAACTGATCAACAACATCGCTAAAGGACACGGTGGTTTGTCGGTGTTCGCAGGTGTGGGCGAGCGTACCCGTGAAGGAAATGACCTGCTGCGTGAAATGATCGAAGCGGGTATCATGAAATATGGCGACAAGTTCAAGCACAGCATGGAAGAGGGCGGCTGGGACCTGAGCTCGGTAGACCTGGAAGGGTTGAAAGAGTCAAAAGCAACATTCGTATTCGGACAGATGAACGAACCCCCCGGAGCCCGTGCACGTGTGGCGCTCTCTGGTTTGACCATTGCGGAGTATTTCCGCGACGGTGATGGCACCGGTAAGGGTAAAGACATCCTGTTCTTCGTAGACAATATCTTCCGTTTCACCCAGGCAGGTTCTGAGGTATCGGCCCTGCTGGGACGTATGCCTTCGGCCGTAGGTTACCAGCCTACACTGGCTACTGAAATGGGGCTGATGCAGGAGCGTATCACTTCAACCAAGAACGGTTCAATCACTTCCGTACAGGCGGTATATGTGCCTGCGGATGACCTGACCGACCCCGCTCCGGCTACTACCTTCGCCCACCTCGATGCTACTACTGTGTTGAGCCGTAAGATCGCCGACCTGGGTATCTATCCTGCGGTGGATCCGCTGGATTCTACATCACGTATCCTGACCCCCGCAGTAGTAGGCGATGCGCACTATGATACTGCCAACCGTGTAAAACTGATCTTGCAGCGTTATAAAGAATTGCAGGATATCATTGCCATCCTCGGTATGGATGAATTGAGTGAAGAAGATAAGATGACCGTTCAACGTGCACGTAAAGTGCAACGTTTCCTGTCACAGCCCTTCCACGTGGCTGAGCAGTTCACCGGTCTGAAAGGTGTATTTGTAAGCATCGAAGATACCATCCGTGGTTTCAACGCCATCATGGATGGTGAAGTAGATGAGTATCCCGAAGCGGCCTTCAACCTGGTAGGTACTTTGGAAGATGCTATAGAGAAAGGAAAGAAATTGTTGGCGGCAGCGAAAGGATAATAATTATGATTTTAGAAATACTGACTCCCGATAAAAAAGTATACAGCGGTGATGTGCTGGGTGTTCAACTGCCCGGTATCACAGGGTTGTTCGAAGTATTGGATAAGCATGCTCCGTTGGTAAGCGCATTGGGAAAAGGACAACTCAAAATTCTGAAAGACAAGAACAGCACCGAGAGCTACAAGATCCAGAGCGGATTTGTAGAGGTCCTGAATAACAAAGTGACTGTGCTTGTAGAAGGTTGCGAATAATGTAATCTTTCATTAATAATCTAATTCATTGCCCCTGGCTTAAGCCAGGAGCAAAAATAAAATGATCATTTAATTTTGCCCAGGGCTTAAGCCCTGGGCTTTCTGTTAAAAAAAGCCTAATTCAAATAAATCTGGTTTGAAAGGAGATTTTGAAAGGGTAATTTAAGCGTCTTAATTAAACCCTTAAAACGATTGTACCATGAAAAAACTTTTTGCATTAACAGTTCTGGCCGCTTTTTTTGTTGTTCCGGTAATGGCACAGGAAGGTAAAAAAGAAACTCCTAAACAAGAGAAGAAAGAATGGAAAAAAGACAAGATGAAGGACAAAAAAGAGTGGAAGAAAGATATGAAAGAGGATAAAAAAGAAGACAAGAAAGAGGATATGAAAAAGCATCACAAGCACGATAAAGATGAAAAGAGCGAGAAAAAAGGGAACAAATAATAAATAAAATTATTATTCAATTTGCTTCTTTGCCTCTTTGCCCTGGGCTTAAGCCCAGGGCAAAATAAAAATCATTATTCAAATCTTTGCCTGGGGCTTAAGCCCCAGGCATTTTAATTTAATTGAGGATCGATGGGGTAATTGATCATTTGCCGGTATTCGCCGCCCAGCTCTTTGAGGGCCTCCTGCCATACCAGGTCTTTATCATGATGGAAAACCAAATTCAAATTCGCCTGCCGCGTGATCCATGTTTTTTGTTCCAGTTCATCATTCAATTGCCCGGCGCTCCAGCCGCTGTAGCCAATGAAAAAACGGATATCATCCGTATCTAAACTGCCTTCCCGCAGCTGTCCCAGCACTTCTTCAAAATCCCCACCCCAATACACGCCTTTGATCACTTCTGTTCCGCCCGGTATAAGACCCGGCTGGCGATGCAGGAAATGCAGGGTGTTTTTCTGAACAGGGCCACCTTCGTAAAGCGGAAGATCAAGTCCCTCCGCTTCTTTGACCACATCCTCCAGTTTGGCATCGAGGGTTTTATTGAGCACGAATCCGAAACTGCCTTCGTCCTGGTGCTCGCAAAGCAATACCACCGTTCGGGTAAAATTAGGGTCCTTCAAAAAAGGGTCTGAGATCAACAATATACCGGGCGTGGGAGAAGTCATAAGGAAAAGTTACAACATTTTACATAAACCCTGATCCTGTTATATTTGCTGCAATGAAAAAAACTTTCCCGGTCATCATCATACTCATTACCCTGTCGCTCTTCGGATTGATCTGGCTGCAGGTATCCTGGCTGCGTAACCTCTTGCAACTGCGAGAAGCACAATTGCTTACCAAGCTAAATGAAGTAGCAGCTACAGTGGCCAATGATATGAGTAAAGTAGTATATGGTGGCCAGAGCATACGCCCCCAACGTAGGGGCGGAATGCGCTTAGGTTCCGAATTCCCGTTGTATGTGCCGAGACCGTTGACTATCAAAGAAAAGTTCTCTCTCCAGGATGTAACCAACCGGCTAAACAGGGCATTTGATATTGAAGAGATCAAGAATACCAGGTTCGAGTTTGCTGTGCTGAATAGCAATGCCGATTTCGAAATGGGAACGACTAATTTTGAAAAGGAAAGCGATGATACAATTAATAACCGGCAATTGATTGTTCCCATCATCCCGGATAGTGGAACGGATATGGAAGGACTGGCTTCTTTCGAACATCTGGTGATTGTATTCCCCGGTTTCAAATACCAGGTATGGAAATCGCAACGATGGGTAGTGTTTGGCGCTGCATTGTTCATGATCGTGATCATCGCTGCATTTTATGTAACAGTGAAGACCCTGCTCAATCAGAAAAAACTGAGTGAGATCAAGAGTGATTTCATCAACAACATGACGCACGAATTCAAAACGCCGCTGGCTACCATTTCACTGGCGGTGGATGCATTGAGAAATGAAAAAGTACAACGCGATCCCGATAAGATGCAGTATTTCAGCGGCATCATCAAAGAAGAGAACAGGCGGATGAACAAACACGTGGAAACCATACTGCAGGCCGCTATTTCAGAAAGGCAGGAACTGAACCTCCACCTGAGTCAACTGCATGTGCACGAGATCATCCGGCGCACGATGGACAACTACCAGCTGCAACTGGAAGAGAAACAAGGCGCATCCAGTTTGTTGCTCAACGCAAAGAACGACCTGGTGTTGGCCGATGAAGTGCATTTCACCAATATGATCTCCAACCTGGTAGACAATGCCATCAAGTATTCAAAAGAAAAACTGCAAATCAAAATATCTACCCATAGTACAACCAATTACCTGGTGATCAGGATTGAAGACAATGGCATTGGTATGAGTAAAGAAACGCTCAAACGTATTTTCGAAAAATTCTATCGCGCGCATACCGGTAACCTGCACAACGTAAAAGGATTTGGCCTCGGTATGAACTATGTGAAAACCGTGATTGATGGGCACAAAGGAAAGATCAAAGTAGAAAGTGTAGTAGGACAGGGAAGTAGTTTTACTATTGAGATGCCGTTAAACAATGTCTGACATCAACAAACATCCATCGCCATAGCTTAAGAACCTGAACCCATGCTCCAATGCATAGTTGTATATGCGCTTCCAATCATCTCCTACAATAGCTGCAACAAGCAATAGCAATGTAGACTGCGGCTGATGAAAATTGGTGATAAGTCCCTTGGCTATTTTTAGTTGGTAGCCGGGCGCCATGATGATCTGTGTTTTGGTCAACAACTTTTGCAATTGATGTTGTTGCATCCAATTGATCAAAGATTGTAAAGCAAGTGATGGACTGATAGCTTCATGCTTCAACTGGTAAGGCTCCCATTGGGTAAGATGCAACGCAGCTGGTTGTATATCCGGATGCAATATCGTTTTCACTCCTAACCAATAAAGACTTTCAATGGTTCGCAGAGAAGTAGTACCTACAGGAACAATGGTATCAGGCCATTGTTGCAATAATTTTTCGATCACAGATAGAGGCACATCAATGAATTCAGCGTGCATATCGTGTTCTTCCATGGTGGCCGATTTCACGGGTTTGAAAGTACCAGCTCCTACATGCAACGTAACGAATTCGTGACGGATGTTTTTTTGCGAGAGCGACGCAAATACCGCATCTGTAAAATGCAGGCCGGCAGTGGGCGCTGCTACAGAACCATCGTACCTGGCATAGATGGTTTGGTAACGTTCTTTATCGCTTTCTTCCGCAGCCCGGTTCAGATAGGGAGGCAAAGGCAATGCGCCTGCCATGTGCAACAATTCTGCAAATGAAAGCGTTTCATCGCTCCAGCTCAATTCAATGATATAATGATCGGCTCGCTGCTCAATTTTTTTTGCCGATAAAACAATACCAGAGTCACTGAGTGCTTTGTGCAGCACCGGTTCTTTCCATTTTTTTGCGCCGCCTACCAGGCATTTCCACCACACTTTTCCTTTCTCCAGCATGGCTGAAGTAATATCGGGATACTGCTCGTGCGGCTCCAGGCAGAATATCTCTATGATACTACCGGTATTTTTCTGAAACAGCAGGCGTGCCTCCACCACTTTGGTGTTGTTGAAGACCAGCAGACTGCCCCCGGGCAATTCCCCGGCCAGTGAAGCATAAACCGTTTCACTGATCTGGCCGCCACGGTATACCAGGAGCCGGCTCTGGTCACGCGCTTCCAGCGGGAATCGGGCGATGCGGTCATCCGGCAGGGTATAGGTAAAATCCAGTATGGACAATGCTTTTGGATGCATAAAACGTGGTCCTGATGAGGTTAATCACATAAAAGAGGCGGTAATTCACCGGTTATTCACACTAATTCACAGTTTGCGCAGGGGTGAAATGCCCGAAAATCGAGCAAATTCAACGCCTGTAAGCCTTTGGGGCTTATGCTTTTTGTGGATAAATACAAATGTCCCATTTTTTCGCTAAAAGTGGGAAAAAGTGTTATTTTGTGTCAACAAGTGGTAATCTTGGTAATATTTATCAACAAATGAACGGTTTTCACGGCGAATATGAGGCTACGGTAGATGCGAAAGGTCGCTTCCTGCTTCCCGGCGGACTGAAAAAACAGTTACCGGAGGGGGAAGGGCGTTTCATCATCAGCCGTGGTTTCGAAAAATGCCTCACGCTGTACCCGCTCAAAAGTTGGGAATTGATCATTGCCAAGATCAGCCAGTTGAATGATTTCGATCCCAAGGTACGCCAATTCCGTCGTCAGTTCCTGGGCGGAGCAACAGAGGTGGAGCTCGATAGCGCCGGCCGTATGTTGCTACCCGCTTCGCTGAAGGAGTTCGCCGGCCTGAGCAAGGATATTGTCCTGGCCGCGGCCCTTGACCGGTTTGAGATCTGGGATGCAGGTAAGTACAAACAGCTCTTTGAGGATTTTTCTCCGGAAGGATTCAGTGATCTGGCTCACGACGTGATGAAGGAAATTAAATAATGGCTCCATATGCACGTCATCCTGAGCGAGCGAAGCGAGTCGAAGGAGCTGCTTGAAGGTTCGGGCAGGTCCCTCGGCTACGCTCGGGATGACGATCAGAATTAATTATGAAAAGCGATTATCACATTCCAGTGTTGTATCATGAAACCATGGAAGGGTTGCGTATCAACCCCGAAGGGATTTATGTCGACTGTACGTTTGGCGGCGGTGGGCATAGCAGGGGTATCCTGGAACAGTTGAACGAAAACGGGAAATTGTTTGCGTTTGACCAGGATGCAGATGCGCAGCGAAATATTTCGAACGATGAACGCGTGGTTTTTGTGCCGCAGAATTTTCGTCACCTGCAACGTTTTTTGCGATTGCATAAAGTGACTGCAGTAGATGGTGTGCTGGCCGACCTGGGTGTGAGCAGTCACCAGTTCGACGAAGGCGACCGCGGCTTTTCAACGCGCTTTGCCGGTCCGCTCGATATGCGTATGGACAGGCGGCAGCAAGTATCTGCTGCTGATATTATTCGCACCTACACTGAGCAACGGCTGCACAAATTGTTTGAGCAATACGGTGAAGTGTCGAATGCCAAAACACTGGCGCGCCAGATCGTACAACAAAGAAATCATTTGCATGTTGCCACTATTGAACAGTTCAAATCACTGATCGCTCCGGTAGTAAAGGGAAATCCCAATAAGTACCTGGCGCAGGTATTCCAGGCTCTCCGGATGGAAGTGAACGACGAAATGGGTGCATTACAGGAAATGTTACAGCAGGTCCCTGCTGTGTTGAAACCGGGTGGCCGTGTAGCCATCATCACTTTTCATTCCATAGAAGACAGGATGGTGAAGAATTTTTTCCGCCAGGGAAGTTTCGATGAAACGCCCGATAACCCGCTATTGCCTGTGGTGAAGGAAGAAGTGCTGAAAGTGATTACTAAAAAACCAATCACTGCAAATGATGAAGAGTTGAAAAGAAACAGTAGGAGCAGGAGTGCGAAGTTAAGAGTGGCGGAGCGAGTATAAAATAGAACGTCATCCCGAGCGTAGTCGAGGGAGCTGACCGAGCTTTCAAGCAGGTCCTTCGACTCGCTTCGCTCGCTCAGGATGACGATAAGAATGAAACATGGAAAAAACGAACAATATTGCCAACAAGAACCCCTTCAAAGGGTTATTGAATTACCAGTGGATCACGAAGAATATTCCCTTCTTCCTGTTCTTGTCGGTATTGGCTGTAGCATACATCGCAAACGGTCACCTGGCAGACAGAACCATGCGCAAGATCAACAGCACCGCCAGTGAACTGAAAGAACTGCAATACGAATACAAAACGATCAAGAGTGAAGTGATGTACAGAAGTGAAGAAGAACAGGTGGTGAAAGCGGCTGAGCCATTGGGTTTGAAAGTAGTGAGGGAAATGCCGCAACGATTAAAAGCAGAAAAGTAAATATAAAAAAACGTCACCCCGAGCGTAGCCGAGGGGCCTCACGAAGCATTCAGCAGCTCCTTCGACTCGCTTCGCTCGCTCAGGATGACGATACAAAACGATGGAAGTAAAACGCGACATACTATGGAGAGTCTACCTCTGTTATATACTGGTGGTAGTGGTATGTATCGCAGTGTTTGCCAAAGCGGTGTACATCCAGCAGGTGCAGGGAAAATACTGGCGCAGCATGAGCGACAGTCTGCACCAGAAAATAGTAGAGATAGATGCGGAGCGCGGAACCATTTATAGTGAAGACGGGCAAATGCTGAGCACCAGCATTCCGCAATTCGACATCTATATGGATTTCAGGGTGGCAGCCCTTCGCGAAAAGAATGGTCAGCGTTTTCGCGAGAATATAGACTCTTTGAGTTATTGTTTATCCAATCTCTTCGGAGATATGTCGGCCGGTGAATACAAGCAATTGCTGAAGCAAGGCTATCGTGAGAGCAGCGCTTATTTCCCCCTGAAGAAAAAAATATCCTTCAGGCAATACCAGACCCTGCGCAGTTTTCCGCTGTTCAGGCAGGGCAAATACAAGAGCGGTATGATTGCCAGTGAACGCACCATACGGCTCAACCCCTACCAGATGCTGGCGTTCAGAACGATCGGTCTGGCGCGTGACTCGAACAAGGTAGGATTGGAAATGACCTACGACAGTGTGCTCAAAGGAAGGAATGGCAAACAACTGGTGCGCTCCATAGCAGGTGGTGTGAATGTGCCGGTGAATGATAACTATGAAGTAGAGCCTGAGACCGGTAAGGATATTGTAAGCACGATAGATGTTTTCATACAGGAAGTAGCGGAGAATGCATTAATGCGCATGTTGGTGAAGAACGAAGCGGAACATGGTTGCGCTATTGTGATGGAAACGAAAACGGGCAAGATCAAAGCCATTGCCAACCTGGGCAAGCGCAGTGATGGTAGTTATTGGGAAGATTTCAATTATGCCATCACGCCCTCGGAGCCAGGATCAACTTTTAAGCTGGCCACGCTGATGGCTTTGCTGGAAGACAGAAAAGTTTCTTTGAATCAAATGGTGAACCTCGAGCAGGGGAACTGGAAAGTTGCAGGTCAAACGGTGTTCGACAGTGAAGAGCATCCGCCGGGAGAAGTAACGGTGAAGCGCGCCTTTGAACTCAGCTCGAATGTAGGTATGGCAAAACTTACCCTTGCAGGTTTTGGATCTGCGCCCAGCCAGTTCATCCGCCACCTGAAAAGAATGCGGGTTGATACTATTACCGGTATTGACCTGGCGGGTGAAAAAAGACCGGTGATCTACAAACCCGGCAGCAGGTACTGGGGGCCTACTACATTACCCTGGATGGCTTTCGGTTATAACCTGTTGGTAAGTCCGCTCCAAACCCTGGTGTTGTACAACGCAGTAGCCAACGGTGGTAAAATGATGAAGCCTTATCTCGTAAGCGCCATCAAAGAAGAAGGCTTATTGCTGCGCAGTGTTGAACCGGTAGTAGTGGAAGAAAAGATATGCAGCGATCAAACCCTGCAAGAACTGAAATCCTGTCTCGAAGGCGTTTGCACAGCAGGAACGGCGGCGGGCGTTTTCAAGAACACACCTTATGCAGTGGCCGGGAAAACAGGTACAGCGCTGATGGCTGATAACAACAGGGGGTATGCAGATCAGATATACCAGTCATCATTTGCAGGCTATTTCCCTGCCGGTGACCCGCAGTTTACCTGCATAGTAGTGATTAAGAACAAGCCGCATGCATTGTTTCACCATGGCGCTTCGGTAGCAGCGCCGGTGTTCAAAGAGATAGCAGACAGGTTGTACAGCAGTTATGTGCGGCAGCCTGTTAAAAAAGAAAACGAATGGAAGAAAAATGACAGCAGCAGCTTTAATTATACTGGTTTAAAACAAGAGATGGCCTGTGTGGCGAGAACCTTGAAGATACCTTATAAAGATACTCCCGAGAGTGTGAACGAGTGGGTTGATTTCGGTGGCAAGAGTATGGGAGCGGTGATGCAATCCAGAACCGTTGACGAAAAATTGATGCCGCAGTTGAAAGGGATGGGACTGAAAGATGTGGTATACCTCTGTGAGAACATGGGTTTGAAAATAAAAGCGAATGGAAGAGGGAAAGTAACTACCCAATCCATTGCAGCCGGACAAATGATCGCAAAAGGACAACTGGTAACGATAGAACTGAATTAAACAATGGCAAAACTGCAAGACATATTGTACAAAGTGCACCTGACCCAGGTGCATGGCAGCACGGCTGTTGAGGTGAAAGACATCCAGATCGACTCGCGCCATGTAAGTGCAGGCTCTGTATTCGTAGCCATCCGCGGCGCGGCGTCTGACGGACACCGCTTTATTTACAACGCCGTAGAAGCAGGAGCTGTTGCCATTGTATGCGAAGAAATGCCGGAAGTGATGTCGGACGGCGTGACTTACCTGCAAACCAGTAACACACATGAATCGGTGGCTTATATGGCGCACCAGTTCTATGGGGAGCCATCGCTGAAAATGAAGCTGGTGGGGGTTACCGGTACGAATGGCAAAACAACCATCGCCACCCTGTTGTTCAAATTGTTTACACAGCTGGGATACACTTGCGGGTTGGTAAGCACGGTGCAAAACCAGATCGGCGACAAGATCATCCCCGCAACACATACCACACCCGATGCGGTGAGCCTGAATGCTTTGTTGAAACAGATGTACGACGAAGGATGTACGCATGTATTCATGGAGTGCAGCAGCCACGCCATCCACCAGCATCGCATTACCGGGTTGCAGTTTACCGGGGCCTTGTTCAGCAATATCACACACGACCACCTCGATTACCATAAAACATTCGATGAATACATACGTGTGAAAAAAAGTTTCTTCGATCATTTACCGGCTACTGCTTTCGCCGTTTCGAACGCCGATGATAAGCGGGGAGAAGTGATGCTGCAGAACACACACGCTAAAAAATATTTCTATAGCCTGAAAACGCTGGCTGCCTTCAAAGGAAAAATACTGGAGAATGCGCTGACCGGACTGGTGATGCTGGTGAACGATCAGGAAGTGCATTTCAGGCTGATTGGTGAATTCAACGCATACAACCTGCTGGCAGTATACGGCGCGGCGATGTGTTTGGGAGAAGATAAGGAGAAAGTGCTGGTGAAACTGAGCATGCTCACCGGGGCGGAAGGCCGGTTCGATTATATCATCAGCAGCGGACTGATCATCGGTATTGTTGACTATGCACACACGCCCGATGCATTGGAGAATGTATTGACCACCATTCGCAAACTGCGCAAAGGACATGAACAGATCATTACGGTAGTAGGCTGTGGTGGCGACAGGGATAAGACCAAGCGGCCGGTGATGGCGCAGTCTGCCTGTGACCTGAGCGACAAAGTGATCTTCACCAGCGACAACCCCAGAACGGAAGACCCTACACAGATATTAAGAGATATGGAAGAGGGATTGTCGAGTGCAGCCAAAAGAAAATACATCTCTATTGTAGACAGGCGCGAAGCGATCAAGACGGCTGTCAGCTTTGCCAATGAAGACGACATTGTATTAGTGGCCGGAAAAGGACATGAAAAATACCAGGACATCGGCGGCGTAAAACATCCGTTTGATGATAAACAAGTATTAAAAGAAATGTTTGAGCTATTAAATAAATAAAACAATCAACCGTCATCCTGAGCGAGCGAAGCGAGTCGAAGGACCTGCTGAGCGTTCGGACAGATCCCTCGGCTGCGCCCTTCGACTCACTGCGCTCGCTCAGGGTGACGACCTCGGGATGACGTAAAGAATTTTTTATGCTGTATCAATTATTCACCTGGCTGAAACAAACATTCAACGTTCCCGGAGCGGGGATGTTCCAGTTCCTTACGTTCAGGATTGCGATGGCCATTTTGTTGTCGCTGTTGATTGCTACGGTATATGGTAAACGGCTTATTCTATTCCTGCAGCGCAAACAGATTGGCGAGAGTGTGCGCGACCTGGGACTGGAAGGGCAGACACAGAAAAAAGGAACACCCACCATGGGAGGCATCATCATATTGCTGAGCATCCTGGTGCCTACGCTTTTGTTCGCCAACCTCGATAAAGTGTACATACGCCTGATGGTATTGTGTACGGTATGGCTGGGTGTGATCGGGTTCCTGGATGATCACTTCAAAATACGTGCACGTAAAGCGGCACTGGCCAAGGGTGAGAGCTATAAAAAGAAAGACAGCGACGGGCTGGCCGGTGTTTCCAAGATCATAGGACAGATCGGTCTGGGTATTATCATCAGCACTACCCTTTACTTCAGCAATGCAGTTACGGTTGAGCGGGAAGTGATCGGAAACGTGTTTGTGAAAGACAGCGTGCTGCACAGGGGAGAACATTTTGCCAAAGACTCCAATATTGTAGTGAAGAAGATAGATGGGGTGGAAAGAAAATTCGTTAGGGTGAAAACACCCATCACTACCATTCCTTTTGTAAAGAACCACGAGTTCAATTACAGCAGGTTGCTCACCTGGATGGGCGAAGGCGCCGAGAAATACACATGGATCATTTATACCATCATCATCACGCTGATCATTACGGCAGTGAGTAATGGCGCCAACCTTACAGATGGACTCGACGGACTGGCAGCGGGCACCAGCGCCATCATTGGTGCGGGCATCGGGTTGTTCGTGTATTTGAGTGGTAACTATAAGTTCGCCGATTACCTCAATATCATGTACATACCCAACCTGGGTGAGCTGTCCATATTCGTGGGTGCTTTTGTAGGTGCATGCATCGGGTTCCTCTGGTACAACGCCTATCCCGCGCAGGTGTTCATGGGTGATACGGGCAGCCTGGCATTGGGTGGTATCATCGCATCATTGGCGGTGATCGTGCGGAAAGAATGGCTGATACCCATTTTCTGCGGTGTGTTCCTGGTAGAGAACCTGAGTGTGATCATACAGGTCTCTTATTTCAAGTACACAAAGAAAAAATACGGTGAAGGCAGGCGGGTGTTCCTGATGAGTCCGCTCCACCACCATTACCAGAAAAAAGGGTTTCATGAAAATAAGATCGTGCTGCGGTTTTGGATTGTAACGGTATTGCTGATGATTGCCTCGATCGTGACATTGAAAATTCGATGATCACGTCATCCTGAGCGAGCGAAGCGAGTCGAAGGACCTGCTTGAAGGTTCGGGCAGGTCCCTCGGCTACGCTCGGGATGACGATCGAAGGGCGCTCAGGATGACGTAAAAAATAAAAAATGAACAAACATAGACTGGTCATATTAGGCGGAGGAGAGAGCGGTGTAGGTGCTGCTTTACTGGGTAAACAAAAAGGATACGACGTGTTTGTGAGTGATGGAGGAGCCATCAAAGACAAATACAAACAAGAGCTCATTGAAAACAATATAGCATTTGAAGAAGGGCAGCATACCGTGGAACAGGTACTGAACGCCAGTGAAGTGATGAAGAGTCCGGGTATTCCAGAAAAGAACGATCTGGTAAAGCAGATCAGGGCCAAAGGAATACCGGTGATCAGCGAGATAGAACTGGCGTACCGTTTCAAAGGCGATAGCAAGATCATTGCCATCACCGGCAGCAATGGAAAGAGCACCACTACGGCGCTTACTTATCATATCTGCAAAACAGCAGGTCTCGATTGCGCCATGGTAGGCAATATCGGCTACTCTTTTGCCAAGCAGGTGGCAGAAGATCCCAAACAATGGTATGTGGCCGAGATCAGCTCTTTTCAACTGGATGATATCAAAGATTTCCGGCCCGATGTAAGCGTGTTGTTGAATATCACGGAAGATCATCTCGACAGGTATGAATACCAGTTTGAGAATTACATCAGGAGCAAGTTCAGGATCATCCAGAACCAGACCATGAACGATTATTTCATTTACTGTGAAGACGATGAAGTGATCATGAACCATTTGGCATTACTAACCATCCATACTAACCCATTACCATTCTCTATGAAACACGAAGTAAAAAAAGGCGGCTACATCAAAGGCGACCAGATGATGCTAAGAATACAGGACGAACGCGTAAGCATGAGCATTTATGACTTTGCGTTAAAAGGTAAACACAATCACTACAATACTATGGCAGCAGGTATTGCCGCAACCACCATTGGTATCCGAAAAGAAAAGATACGCGAAGCCGTGAAGGATTTCCATAGCCTGGAACACCGGATGGAATTCGTGGCCATGGTAAGGGGCGTTGAATTCATCAATGATAGCAAGGCAACCAATGTGAACAGCACATGGTATGCACTGGAAAGTATGAACAAACCCACTGTACTGATATTGGGTGGTACGGACAAGGGAAACGATTACGCTTTGCTGAACGACCTGGTAAAGGATCATGTAAAGGCGATCGTATGTATGGGGGTTGACAACAAGAAGATCATAGCCGCTTTTAAAGATATTGTTCCGGTGATCATTGAAACCGACAGCGCCAAGAAAGCGGTGAACGCTTCTTTCAAACTGGCAGCCAAAGGTGATGTGGTGTTGCTGAGTCCGGCTTGCGCCAGCTTCGACCTGTTTAAAAATTACGAAGACAGGGGCAAACAATTTAAAGATGCGGTGAAAGAACTCTAAACGTCATCCCGAGCGTAGCCGAGGGATCTGACCGAATGCTCAGCAGGTCCTTCGACTCGCTTCGCTCGCTCAGGATGACGTTCTTCGCTCGCTCAGGATGACGAAAAAAAGGAAAAATGCTAGAAACAAAAGATAAACTATTCTCTCAAATGCCTTCGGTGGAAGGCATGCGCAACCAGCTCGTGTACCGCACGAGAGGGGATAAGTTTATCTGGGGTATAGTGGTGCTGTTATCACTGGCTTCCATACTGGTGGTATACAGCGCTACGGGATCGCTGGCTTATAAGATGTATAAAGGGAATACCAGCATTTACCTGTTCAAGCAGGTTTCATTTACCATGATAGGTGTGTTGCTGATCTATTTCCTGCATCGCATCAACTATACTTTGTTCTCGCGTGTGGCTACGATCCTGTTCCTGCTTTCTATTCCATTGCTGATCTATACATTGTTTTTCGGAGCGAAGATCAATGATGGTAGCCGGTGGATCAAACTGCCCATCATCAACCTCACCATACAGACCAGTGACCTGGCCAAGCTGGCATTGTTTATGTATATATCCAGGATGCTGAGTAAAAAGCAGGAAATGATCAAGGATTTCAAAAAAGGATTCCTTCCGGTGGTAATACCCGTGCTCATCATCTGCGCGCTGATCATGCCGGCGAATCTTTCCAATGCCTTGCTCACCGGCGCTACTTCTTTACTGCTGATGTTCATTGGCAGGGTAAGCATCCGGCACATCCTGCTAACCATCGGCGTAGCGTTGATTCCTGTGGCGTTGATTGTATTGGTAGCGGTTGTTACCTACGATGGAAAACAAAAAGAAGACAATAAAAAAACAACGGCGGCAGAGAAAGTAAAATCATTCGGACGATTTGGTACCTGGGTAAAACGCGTGCAGGACTTTGTGTATGCCAAAGACACCGAAACCCCATACCAGGTGCAGCAAGCCAAGATCGCTATTGCCAATGGCAGTGTGCTGGTAGGATTGGGACCTGGTAATAGTCGCCAACGGAATTTCTTACCACAGGCATATAACGACTTCATCTATTCCATCATCATAGAAGAATATGGCTTATTGGGCGGGGCGTTCATGATATTCATATACCTGGTATTCCTGTTCAGGTGTATCAGGATATTCAGGCGTTGCCCGTATGCGTTTGGCGCTTTCCTGGCACTGGGACTGAGCTTTACCCTTGTGATACAAGCGGTGGCCAATATGGCTGTGAACGTGAACATCGTACCGGTAACCGGCGTAACGTTACCGCTGGTGAGTATGGGTGGTAGCTCGTTCTTGTTCACCTGCGCGGCCATTGGTATCATTTTAAGTGTGGCGAGGAATGTGGAACAACAGGAAGGAAAAGTGCAGGAGCCGGTGGTGGATCATTTGGCGCCTGTGGAGGAAGGAATGGTTGACCAACAAGAAGTAAAAAAATGAAACGAATCATCATAGCCGGTGGCGGCACCGGCGGACATATTTTCCCAGCCATTGCCATTGCCAATGCATTGAAGCAGCAAGCGCCCGACACGGAAATATTGTTCATCGGTGCGCAGGGTAAAATGGAGATGGAGAAAGTGCCGCAGGCGGGATATGCTATACAGGGACTGGATATAGCAGGATTCAACAGGAGCTCTTTGATCAAAAATATCAGTCTTCCTTATAAACTGGTAAAGAGTTTTTACCAGGTACGGAAGATCGTAAACGCTTTTCAACCCGATGCAGCAGTGGGTGTAGGTGGTTATTCCAGTTTCCCGGTATTGCGTTATGCGCAGTCGAAAGGAATACCCACATTCATTCATGAGAGCAATTCCTTTGCAGGCAAAAGCAATATCCTGTTGGGAAAGAACGCTACGGAAATATTTGTGGCATCGGCGGGAATGGAAAAGTTTTTTCCGGCAGATAAGTTATTGGTAACAGGTAACCCGGTAAGAAAAGCCATTATTCAATCTGCTATGGCGCGCGATGAAGCCATCCGCTTTTTCGGACTCGATCCGAACAAGACCACCGTGCTGGTGGTGGGCGGTAGCCTGGGTGCCCGCAGCATCAATGAAGTAGTGGCTTCGCATGTTACCGATCTATTGTCATTGGATTTGCAAATGATCTGGCAAACAGGTAAGAACGGTGCCGAAGGATACAAAGAGAGAGGCAAACCATTTCCCAATGTATGGGTAGATGCATTCATTACGGAGATGGACAAAGCTTATGCTGCGGCCGACCTGGTAGTATCTAGGGCCGGGGCTATGTCGGTAGCCGAATTGTGTGTGGCAGGTAAGCCGGTAATATTCGTGCCTTACCCGCATGCAGCGGAAGATCACCAGACAGTGAATGCGAAATACCTGGTGAATAAAGAGGCTGCTTTGCTGGTGAAAGATGAAGAAGTGCGGGTGAAGTTGTTCTCCACCATCGTTCAACTGGCGAAAGACAAACAGAAACAACATGAACTGCACGAGCGCATTAGCCAGTTAGCTGTTACCAATGCAGATGAAGTGATCGCAACCGAAATTTTAAAACATTTGAAGTGAACCCACTGGCAACCATACAAAAAATATATTTCATAGGTATCGGCGGCATTGGCATGAGTGCACTGGCCCGTTATTTCCATGCAAAAGGAGTGGAAGTGAGCGGGTACGACAGAACATCCACACCACTGACACGTGCGCTGGAAGACAGCGGGATAAAGATTCATTACGAAGAGCGGGTTGACCTGGCGCCCAAAGATGCCGATGTTGTGGTATACACACCTGCCATTCCTGCACAGCATGCCGAGCTGGTATATTATAAAGAACATGGTTATACGGTAGTGAAGCGAAGCGATGTATTGCAGTGGATCACGGAAAGCTCTTTCAATATCTGCGTAGGAGGCACACACGGTAAAACAACCGTTACCACCATGATTGCACACTTGCTGCGCCACTCTGGTTATGGGTGCAATGCATTCCTGGGAGGCATATCGGCTAATTACCAAACCAATTTCTGGAGTAATGAAAGGAATGTAGTAGTGGTAGAAGCCGATGAATACGACCGCAGTTTTTTGAAACTGGTACCCGATATAGCGGTGATCACAGCGATGGATCCCGATCACCTCGATATCTATGGTACGGCGGAAGAAGTGGAGAAAGCCTTCATCCAGTTCTCACAGAAAGTAAAACCGGGAGGATGCCTGGTAACCAAATACGGATTGAAGCGGGGTGCCGACCTGAAAGCGGCGCACCATTTTGAATACAGCGTGGACAATACTGCAGCCGGTGTACATGCAGCTGATATCAAAGTAGAGCAAGGCAGTTACCGCTTTGATGTGGTAGCGGAAAACTGGAAGCTGAACGATGTGGTATTGCATGTAGGCGGATTGCACAATATTGAAAATGTATTGGCGGCGATTACGGTAGCGAAATACTTACAAATAGGCGATGAGCAGATCAAAGCAGCAGTGGCCGACTTCAAGGGTGTACACCGGCGCTTTGAGTATGCACTGAAAAATACAGCCCATACACTGATCGACGACTATGCGCACCACCCGGAAGAACTGAGAGCGCTGATCAGCGGTGTAAGGAGTTTGTTTGGAAAAGAGCAGCTGGTGTTGGTGTTCCAGCCTCACCTGTTCAGCAGAACGAAAGACCTGGCCGATGCATTTGCTGAGAGCCTTGATATGGCAGATGAAGTGATCCTACTGCCCATTTACCCGGCAAGAGAATTACCGATGGAAGGGGTGAGCAGTGAATTGATATTGAACAAAATGAAATTGAAGCATAAACAGGTACTTGATAAGGAAGTGATGAAAGGATGGATGAAAGAGCACAAGCCCGGACTGGTAGTGATGGCGGGTGCAGGAGATATTGATGCACAGGTGCAGGCAGTAAAAGAATTGCTTTTATAAGCATGATGGAAAACAAAGCGAACTGGAAAAAGCGATTGGAGCAGGTTTTGTGGCTGCTCGCTGGCATCGGCGCCATAGTGCTGATGGGTGCCGCTATGCGGAAAAAAGACCAGAAGCTTTGTACGGATATCAGGATCGAGATCATGGGAACAGAACAGCAGATGTTCATCGATGAAAAAGACATTGCCGGCCTCTTGAAAAAGAACGGTGAAGTGATAGGGGAACCGGTTGCCATGCTGAACCTGCGTTACATGGAAACACTGATTGAAAAAGATCCCTGGGTAAAGAATGCAGAAATGTTCTTTGATAACAAACAGGTGCTGGATGTTCGCATAGAAGAAAGAGAGCCGGTAGCGCGTGTTTTTACGAAGCAGGGCGGTTCGTTCTACGTAGACAGGGAAGGACTGCGACTGCCGCTCAGTGAAAAGCTATCGGCCCGTGTACCGGTATTCACCAATTTTCCTTCGGAGAAAGTGAACCTCTCGAAACCCGACAGTGCCCTCCTGAAAAACATAGTGAGCCTGGGCCGTTATGTACTGGCAGATTCTTTCTGGATGGCGCAAACAGCACAGATAGACATCACACCCGAAGCAAATTTTGAGCTGGTGCCGGTCATCGGTAACCATACAGTGGCGCTGGGCAATGCTTCGGAGCTGGACAGCAAATTCAACAGGTTGTATACGTTTTACCGGCAAGCCTGGTTGCAGAATGGCATGCAAACCTATTCCCGCCTCGATGTGCAATACCACAACGAGGTAGTGGCCACCAGGAGAAATTATACGAAGCCTGTTGCGAAGGATTCGCTGACTGTAGCAACTGCTCCGGTAACACATGCAACCCCTGCGGCAGCGCCCGTAAATGTTAAACCCGTAGCAAAAATGAACAGCACAACAAAATCTGTTGGGGCTGCAAGCAATAAAAGAAGTAATAATTCGTTAACGAATGAGCGAAAGGCAAAGGCTGTTATGAAAAAGCAAACAACAACTAAAACACATACGCTATGAATCACAATGAACCACCCATCATTGTTGGTCTCGACATTGGAACTACCAAAATCGCAGCCATTGCCGGTCGCAAGAACGAACACGGCAAGCTGGAGATATTGGGTTTCGGCCGCGCCAACAGCAATGGTGTGCAGCACGGGCAGGTATTGAACATCGACCAGACCATCAAAGCCATTCAGCAGGCTTTGTTGAACTGTTACGACAGCAACCCGGAATTGGAGATCAATGAAGTGTACGTGGGTATTGCCGGGCATCATATCAAGAGCCTGCAAACCCGCGGCGACATTGTTCGCCAGGATCCTGAAACCGAGATACAACGCTGGGAAATAGACCAGTTGCTCAACAACCAGCGCAAGACATTTATTCCCGCAGGTGACCAGATCATCGACGTGATACCGCAGGATTTCCATGTAGACAATATCCAGAACATCAAAGATCCGGTTGGATATAATGGTGTGAAAGTGGGAGCGAATTTCCACATCATCACCGGCGACCGAAATGCCATCCGCAACATCAACCGAGCTGTTGAAAGAAGCAGCCTGGTAACCAAAGACCTGGTATTGCAACCACTGGCCTCTGCAAGTGCTGTGATGAGTGATATAGATATGGAAGCCGGCGTGGCCATCCTGGACATCGGCGGTGGTACGAGCGACCTGGCGGTATTCTATGAAGGCATATTGAAACACACAGCAGTGATACCTTTCGGCGGAGAGAACATTACCAATGATATCCGAATGGGACTGGGTGTACTCAAGAGCCAGGCCGAAGCCATGAAAGTGCAGTTTGGTAGTGCATTGGCCGATGAAGCGAAGAGCAACGCCTTCATCACCATACCCGGTTTGAAAGGCATGCCTGCCAAAGAGATCAGTGTGAAGAACCTGGCGGCCATCATACAGGCGCGCATGAGCGAGATACTGGATTTCGTTACTTACCATATCAAGCAAGTGGGTCTCGACAGCCGCGCCCTGAACGGCGGTATCATTTTAACCGGTGGTGGTTCGCAGCTTAAGCACCTGATACAATTAACAGAATATACAACAGGCCTGAATGCGCGCATCGGGTTGCCCAATGAGCACCTGGCGCCCAATCATATAGAGGAACTGAAGAAGCCGATGTATGCTACCTGCCTGGGATTGATATTGAAAGGTTACAGCGATTACGATCATAAATACAAAGAGTTTGCAGAGAAATTCAAGAAAGTGGAAGTGCCCAAATCGCTGACGGTAATACAGGCAGAACAACCGGAAGTGCCGGTAATGAATGTACGCGCAGAAGCCGGCGAAAGAAAGCCGAAATTCTGGGACAAGTTCAAGAACAACCTGATAGAACTTTTCAAAGAAGAAGGAGATCAAGTCATCCGATAACTTCAACTCATATCCTATGTACCACTAACATCTACCTAACCCAAATAATACGCTATGATTCATTTTGATCTTCCCAAACAAAAATCCTCCATCATCAAGGTCCTCGGTGTAGGGGGTGGGGGAAGCAACGCGGTTAACTTCATGTTCGAGCAGCACATCGAAGGCGTTGATTTTATTATATGCAATACCGATGCGAAAGCCATTGAACAGAGTGAAGTGCCGAACAAGATCCAACTGGGACCACATCTTACACAGGGTTTAGGTGCAGGCGCCAATCCCGAAATTGGTAAGAGAGCTACGGAAGAGTCGCTCGAAGAAATCAAACGCATACTGGAAGTGAATACCAAGATGGCATTCATAACAGTAGGCATGGGCGGCGGTACCGGTACCGGTGGCGCACCCATCGTTGCACAGATATGTAAAGACCTGGGCATCCTTACCGTGGGTATTGTAACCACTCCTTTTGGCTTTGAAGGTCCGCGCAGGCAACTGCAGGCCGAAGAAGGCATCCGCCAGCTGAAACCTTATGTAGATACTTTGCTGGTGATCAGCAATGACAAGCTGCGCATGCAATACGGTAACCTGAAAATGAAAGAAGCTTTCTGCAAGGCCGATAATGTATTGGCCACTGCAGCTAAGTGTATCACCGATATCATCAACAGCAAAGGACATATCATTGTTGACTTTGCCGACGTATGCACTGTGATGAAGAGCGGAGGCGTAGCCATATTGGGTAAGGCCGAAGTAGAAGGCGAGGACAGGGCCGAGCGCGCCATCGAAGAAGCGCTGGCTTCTCCTTTATTGAATGATAACGATATCAGGGGAGCCAAATGGATCCTCATCAATATCAATAGCGCCGAAGGTGATCATGAATGCACGATGGATGAACTGGAAACCATCAATAATTACCTGCGTTTGCAGGCAGGACCCGATACCGATGTGATAGTGGGTATGGGATACGATCAATCGCTCGACAGGAAAATAGGCATCACTTTGATCGCTACCGGTTTTGAACACAAAGATCCTTTTGCCAAACCCATAGCCGTTAAAAAAGCGGAGCCGCAACCTGAAAAGATCATGATGACATTGGGCGAAGATGCAGAAGCGCCCAAAGCAGCGCCACAGCCGGTACAACAGGTGTTGCCGCTGGAAGAAATAGATACTTTCGCTCCGCAGATGCAGGAAGTGCCGATGCAGGAACCTGTGCTGAATATTTTCCCAACAGTTGTTGAAACCGTACAGCCGGTTACACCTGTTCGGGAAGAAGAAAAGGAAACGATGGTATTGCAGTTCGAACTGAATCCTGAAATAACCGACGAGGTAAAAGTACCCGACACTGTTCAGGAAGAAGTACATGTTCCGCGGAAAGTGATCGCTGATGAGATGCTGCAGTTCAAAGTAACGGAACACCAGGCTCAGCCTGCCGCTGCTGCACCGGCTGCTATGTCATACCTCAGCAAGCCATCTAATATTTATGCATCGGAAGAGCCGGTAGCTCAGGCGCCTGTGCCAAAGCCACAGCCGCAACCTCAACCACAGCCGCAGGTACACCAGCAGCCCCAACCTGTACAGGAAGAGCTGCCGATGGAAATGCAGTTGGTAGAGCGTGAAGAGAAAAAAGCGCCACAATCCCAGCCCCAGCCAGTTATTGACGATGTGCTGGATGATGTGGAAGAGCAGAAAAGAAGGGCAGCAGAAAGGATACATAAGCTGCGCAATCTTTCTTACAACATGAACAGTGCAGCAGATGCCAACAATGAATTTGATACGGTTCCGGCTTACGTACGCCGTAATATGGAACTGTTTGGTAATACACTTACTTCGGTAGAAAACTTTTACAGCAAGTACACGGTAAGTAAGGACGAGAACAACCAAGCACAGATATCAACCATCAATACTTTTTTGGATGGAAAGAAGCCTGACTAAAGATGGTTTAAGAATTTTTGTTTAGCCTGGTGATTTTAGTTGTTTGCCCCCGATTGCTGAAAGTCGGGGGTTTTTTTATTTACAGGTCGCGCTTCTTCTGCACGGTATAACAGATGTACCAGATGATGGCCGTTAGCGCGATGGTGAGTATGATCTGTGTGGGAACATCGCTCAATGCGTTATCATAACCTTGTTTGGCATCTTTGCCCCAGTGTCCTACAAATGCAGGCGGGATGATCATACCGTCCGATATCTTGAAAGGAAGCAGCCGCGCTACGATATCGAGGTGCAGCTTGTATTTAAAATAACTGGCGGCAATGTTCTCGATCACCAGGTAATAGAAAACAAAAATTCCCAACGCGATAAAAGCTCTTTTGATTAAGAAGCCTAATAGAAAAGCGATCGACAACTGGGCGAACGATTGCAGCAGGAAAAGCGGTATGTATTGCAGTTGCTCGCTCCACCGGTAGTAGTACATTTTATCCGATGCGAAGCCAAAAGCGCAGGCTACCAGTGTATACACGATTGTTACAATTATCGATACGGTGAGTACCCCCATCATTTTTGCGGTGATGAATTGCTGGCGGCTCCATCCGTCGATAACGTTCTGGCGATGAGTACGGAACTGGTATTCGTTGGCAATGAGCATGATCACCAGTATGGAAGGCAGCATCACAAAGTAAGAAGAAAAATAAGCCACGGTATGCCAGGATTCAGGGAAAGCATACGGATTGCCCAGCAACATTTTGGCAAGCATATTGGTCATTTCTTTGCCGGAAGTGATGGTATCATACAGGGTGTACATCATCAGGTTGATACCGGGATAAGTGAGCATAACGATCGCCAGCATCCACCAGAATGCACGGTATCTCTTCAGCTTCAGCCATTCAATTTTCAGTAAAGCGAACATAGTGTTGGTCTTATTCGTTTGTTAATTCAAAGAATTTGGCTTCCAGGCTTTTCTTCTTCAGCACCAGCAGGTTGAGCGCAACGCCTTTTTCAAAACAGAAGCGGTTGATGTCTTCAAGCTTCGCCGTTCCTACGGGGAAATACAATTGTATATTCTTTCCATCCTGTTTAATAGAAGTGTAGCCCGGAAAATGTTCCAGCGCTGCACGCAGTTGGTCGGGTTGCGAAGAAGATACTTCTGCAATGTCTTCATTCGCGAGTACTTCATCTACCTGTCCGGCTGTAAGGAGGGTGCCTTTTTTGAGGATAGCTACATGGGTACATACTTTCTCCACTTCATCGAGCAGGTGGCTGGCCATGATAATGGTCTTGCCCTGTTTTGCCAGGTTTTTGATGAGTTCGCGTATTTCTGCAATGCCAACGGGATCGAGTCCGTTGGTAGGTTCATCGAAGACCAACACTTGCGGACTACCCAATAAAGCAGCGCCGATGGCGAGCCGTTGTTTCATACCCAGACTATAAGTGCTGAACTTGCTTTTCTTACGCGCGGTGAGTCCCACTATGTCAATCACTTTATCGATATCAGCCGGTACCCCCCTGCCACTGATGGCCTGTGTAATTTGCAGGTTGTCTACCGCCGATAAATAATGATAGAGATTGGGTGTTTCAAGCAATGCACCGATCTGTTTCCGTGTTTCGGGAGAGCCCGGTTGTCCGAACCAACTGAAACTGCCGGCATCCTGCCGGAGAATATCGAGTATGATGCTGAGCAATGTGGTTTTGCCGCTGCCATTGGGACCAAGGATACCAAACACCGATCCCTGCGGCACATTGAATGATACCTCGTTAAGCGCTTTGATGGGGCCATAAGATTTACTGATGGCCTGTAGCGAGAGCACTGACATGAGCAGTTATTTGTTTAAAGATAGGGAAATGACTAATATGATCGTCATCCCGAGCAACGTCACCCTGGGCGAGCGAAGCGAGTCGAAGGGGCTGCCGAGGGATCTGCCCGAATGTTCAGCAGGTCCTTCGACTCGCTTCGCTCGCTCAGGATGACGAAAAAGGGTAATTAATTTCTAATGGGCTTGCCGGTTTTCAGTACACTTTGTATGCGCTCCAATGTTTTCTTCTCTCCGCAAAGACTCAGGAAAGCTTCACGTTCCAGGTCGAGCAGGTATTGTTCGCTCACCAGTGATTGTTCACTGAGGTCGCCGCCACACATCACATAAGCGAGTTTCTTAGCTACCACCACATCGTGATCGGTAGCGTAATTGCCGCGCCACATACCATTGATGCCTGCATACAAAGCGCCTAATACCGAACGGCCCAATACCTTGATGTCTTTGCGTTGTACCGGTGTAATATAACCTTGTTCGTATGCTTCGATCACTGATTTCCTGGCTTCGTTGATACGGCGGCTGGTATTCATCACTACCTCATCGTGTCCCTTTCGCAAAATACCCATCTCAAAAGCTTCGAATGCCGAAGTAGCTACTTTGGCAGTGGCTACATTGAAGAAGCGGTTCTTGAGTGTGATGGTTTCGGGCTCATCTTCATGCATCTCATCAGCGGCACGCAGCGCAAATTCTTTGGTGCCGCCACCGCCGGGGATCAGGCCCACACCCAGTTCCACCAGTCCGATATATGTTTCTGCTGCCGCACATACTTTATCGGCATGCAGGTTCATTTCACAACCGCCGCCCAGCGTCAATCCGTGTGGAGCGGTAACCACCGGCACAGCAGAATAACGTACCCGCATCATACTGTTCTGGAACAAACGTATGGCCATATCCAGCTCATCGTATTCCTGTTCAATGGCCAGCATGAAGATCATGCCTACATTAGCGCCCGCGCTGAAATTGGCGCTCTCATTGGCAATGACGAGACCTTTGAATTTTTCTTCTGCAATACCAATGGCTTTGTTGAGTCCTTCGAGCACTTCACCGCCGATGCTGTTCATCTTACTGCTCCATTCAAAACCGGCAACGCCATCACCAATATCGTACAAACGGCAGGCGCTGTTTTTCCATACCAGTTGATCGCGGTGATTATTCAATATGAGGAATGACTCACCACCGGGTAAGGGCTGGTAAGTTTTACTGTTCACATCATAATACAAGCGTTTGCCATTCTCCACTTTATAAAAACTGGTGGCGCCGCCTGCCAGCATCTCTTCTATCCATGGGGCCGGTTGATGACCAGCCGCTTTCATGGCCGCCACTGTTTTGGCTACACCCAAAAGATCCCAACTTTCAAATGCGCCGATCTCCCAACCAAAACCTGCTTTCATCGCATCGTCGAGACGATAGAGTTCATCGCTGATCTCGGGTATGCGGAAGGAAATATAAGAGAAGAGGGAATAATGGAAGGCACGGTAGAATTCACCGGCTTTATCGGGAGCCGCTACGAGCATGGCCAGCCGTTGTTTGAGATCATCTATGGGCTTGGCTGCATCGAGACTTGCAAACCTGGGCCTAGCCCTGGGGCCGTATTCCATGGTATGGAGGTTCAGGGTAAGGATCTCTTTGCTCCCGGCAGATTGCACTTTTTTAAAGAAGCCTTGCCCGGTCTTATCACCCAGCCAGTTATTGGTTACCATGGTATCGAGCCAGGCGGGAATATTGAAAACGGCGCGCGCCTCATCAGCCAGACAATTCTCTGCAACACCCCTGGCCACTTTTACCAGGGTATCGATGCCTACCACGTCGGCCGTGCGGAAAGTGGCCGACTTGGGACGGCCGATGAGCGGACCGGTAAGCGCATCGATCTCATCAATGCCTAGTTGCATCTGGTCCATGATATGAAAAATGCTCATGATGCCGAACACACCAATGCGGTTGGCAATGAAGGCAGGCGTGTCTTTACACAATACGGTTGTTTTCCCCAGGAACAGATCGCCATAGTGAAGCAGGAAATCCACCACGTCCCGGCTGGTATGTGGCGTAGGTATGATCTCCAGCAGCCGCAGGTAGCGGGGCGGGTTGAAAAAATGGCTGCCGCAGAAATGTTTTTTAAAGTCCTCACTCCGGCCTTCAGCCATGAGATGGATAGGAATACCGGAAGTATTGGAAGTGATAAGGGTACCGGGTTTGCGGAACTGCTCTACTTTTTCATAGAGTTGCTGCTTGATGTCGAGCCTTTCCACCACCACTTCAATGATCCAATCGCAATGGGCAATTTCTTTCAGGTTGTCTTCGAAATTACCCGTGGTAATACGCTTCACCACCTCTTTGGTGAAAACAGGAGAGGGGTTGCTTTTAATGGCGGCCTGCAAAGCATCGTTCACCAGTTTGTTGCGTTCGGCAGGTTTGGTACTTGCTTCAGCGCCTTTGGCCAGCATATCGAGCAGCAATACCTGAACGCCAATACCTGCAAAATGACAGGCAATGCGTGAACCCATCACACCACTGCCCAGGACGGCCACTTTTTTAATGGATCGGATCATAGCTAAACTTTGTATAAAATTAGTTAGTTATGCAACTATTTCAATCGAAGGTAGCAAAAAAATATCCAACACCGGATGCAGGGAAACTGATGTTGGATATTAGCCATTCGGGACGAAGCGGGTATTCGATAAGCTATCTTTCCGAGGTGGCGGCACCTTTGTATGCCATGTATAGGCACACGAGATAAACAACTAGCAATACGTAAACTAACATAATCAGGGGGGATTAGTTGCTACAATATACACTTAAAAGCGCGATTTGTTGCCATGCCGGGCGAAGCATTTATTAACCCAATGTTAATATCGGCTTGCCGTTTAACAAGAAACCGGGGAGAAATGGCTGGCTTTCAATTATTTTTGTTCACATGGACATCACCCCTGAAATGATCAATAACCTGGCCCATTTATCAAGGCTGGAATTCAGCGAAGCGGAAAAGCGATCTATTGGCGCCGATTTACAGAAGATAGTGGCGTTTGTAGAAAAGCTCCAGGAACTGGATACCCGTGGTGTAATGCCATTGCTGCACATCAGCGATGCAGCCAATGTGTTAAGGAATGATGAACTGGGCGGATCGGTAACACGTGGCGAAGCGCTGATGAATGCGCCGGTGAAAGACGAAGCATTCTTTAAAGTGCCGAAGGTCATCAAAAAATAATCGTATGAGCAACCCGATCATCCAGTTAGAATCGATTGAAAAAAGCTATTTCATGGGCAACCAGGCGATACAGGCGTTGAAAGGCGTATCGCTTGAGATATCCAAAAATGAATACGTGGCCCTGATGGGTCCTTCGGGCAGCGGCAAGAGTACATTGATGAATATTTTGGGCTGTCTCGATTCTCCAACCGGTGGCAGGTATATTTTGAACGGGCTCGATGTGAGCAAGATGCCGGACGACAGCCTGGCCAGTGTGCGCAATACGGAAATAGGATTTGTGTTCCAGCAGTTTAATCTCCTGCCCAGGCTCACTGCGGCTGAAAACGTGGCGCTGCCATTGATCTATGCAGGGATAGGCCGGAAGGAAAGAACGGAAAGGGCTATGGAAGCGCTGAAGAAAGTGGGATTGGAAACGAGGAGCCATCACAAGTCGAATGAGCTGAGTGGCGGACAGATACAGCGTGTGGCTATTGCCCGTGCCCTGGTAAACAACCCTTCCTTGTTACTGGCCGATGAGCCTACCGGCAACCTCGATACCAGAACCTCTGCTGAAGTAATGGAAATATTCTCCAAAATACAGGAAGCAGGAAACACGGTGGTGCTGGTAACACACGAAGAAGACATCGCTGCTTATGCGCACAGGATCGTACGCATGAGAGACGGCGTCATTGAAAGTGATAAGTTGAAGGAAGCAATGATGATTCATCATTAATGTACGTCATCCTGAGCGAGCGAAGCGAGTCGAAGGACCTGCTGAACATTCGTGCAGATCCCTCGGCTACGCTCGGGATGACGACCGAAACGCGCTCGGGATGACGGCAGCTTTAAAATCAGAATTTTTTATGGCCATAAAAATATATACGAAGACCGGCGATCTTGGTAAGACTTCACTGATTGGCGGAACCAAGGTTCCCAAAAGTCATATACGCATAGAAGCTTACGGTACGGTAGATGAATTGAATTCTTACATTGGGGTGGTGAACGACCTGGTTGCAGATGCGCATTCCAAAACAGTGTTGAAAGAAGTGCAGGACCGATTGTTTACCATCGGCGCCTCGCTGGCCTGCGACCCCGATAAGGAGCCGTTGATGAAAGTGCCCGATCTGAAAGAGGCCGACATCAGTTTCCTTGAACGGGAGATCGACAGGATGAACGATGCATTACCGGTTATGAAATCTTTTATACTGCCGGGCGGCCATCCGGCCATTTCACATGCACATGTGGCGCGCTGTATTTGTCGCCGTGCAGAGCGTTGTTGCGTGCACATGCAGGAGCAGGCAATGTTCATAGAAGCATTGGTGATTAAATACCTGAACCGGTTGAGCGATTATTTGTTTATGTTATCGCGCTACTTAGGGCACCTGTTAGGCGTAGCGGAAATACCCTGGAAACCGAGAACCACCTGAACGTCATCCTGAGCGAGCGAAGCGAGTCGAAGGACCTGCTCAACATTCGTGTAGATCCCTCGGCTGCGCTCGGGATGACGATCGAGAGTACTCGGGATGACGTTCAGATAATTCTTCCGTCCTTCATGTGCAACACCCTGTCGCTCATGGCAGCGAGTTCTTCATTATGGGTAACGATCAGGAATGTTTGCTGGAACTCCTTTTGCAGTTGAACGAATAGCTCGTGAAGCGCTGCGGCATTGGTACTGTCGAGATTACCGGTGGGCTCATCGGCAAATACTATATCGGGTTGATTGATGAGCGCCCTGGCTACGGCAACGCGTTGCTGTTCGCCGCCCGATAATTGCTGGGGTTTATTGTGCAGCCGGTCTTCAAGACCCAACCGGGTTAAAAGGGCCGTAGCCCTTTCAGCTACTTCTTTTTTACGGGTTCCGGCTACCCAGCCGGGAATGGAAACATTTTCAAGGGCGGTGAATTCGGGCAGGAGATGATGGAACTGGAAAACGAACCCGATGTGCTGATTGCGAAAGGCAGCCAGTTTTTTGCCTTTGAGGAGGCCGATCTGCTGGTTGTTCAGCGTGATGGTACCGCTATCGGCATTGTCGAGCGTACCCAGGATATGCAGCAAAGTGCTTTTTCCAGCCCCCGAAGAGCCCACAATGCTTACGATCTCACCTTTTGAAACGGTGATATCCACGCCTTTCAATACTTGTAGACTGTCGTATCGTTTAGTGATCTGTTCTGCTTTCAGCATCTGGATGGTAGGTATTAGCCCTGCAAACGTACAACAGGGGGGATATATTGGGTAATTTTTGGACTGGGGTTTGGTGATATCATTTATACGGCTACATTTGCAAAAAATTAGAGGTAAATATGTTCTGGACATTAGAATTAGCAAGTTACCTGGAAGAAGCTCCCTGGCCCGCCACCAAGGATGAACTGATCGATTATTCCATCCGGAGCGGGGCGCCTATCGAAGTGGTAGAGAATCTTCAGGAACTCGAAGACGAGGGAGAAGTGTACGAGAGCATTGAAGATATCTGGCCCGATTATCCCAGCCAGGAAGATTTTATGTTCAACGAAGACGAGTACTAAGATCCCTTAAAATAGTTAGTGAGCCATTCATTTATGTGAATGGCTTTTTTGTTTTTATCCTGTGATACCTAATTTCTGCATTACTTCCATACTCACACCAGTATTCGAATACCCCCCGTCGTGGAACAGGTTCTGCATGGTTACCATGCGTGTGAGATCGGAGAAAAGGGTGATGCAATAATTGGCGCAATCTTCGGCAGTGGCATTGCCCAACGGAGCAATGGCATTCGCATAATCATAAAAATCACCGAAGCCTTTGATACCGGTACCGGCGGTAGTTTTGGTGGGTGATTGCGAAACCGTATTGATGCGAACTTTTTTTGACAGACCATATTGATAACCAAAGCTACGTGCAATGGATTCCAGCATGGCTTTGATATCGGCCATATCGGTATAAAAAGGGAACACGCGCTGTGCGGCCATATAAGTGAGCGCTACCACGCTGCCCCATTCGTTGATGGCATCGAGTTTCCAGGCAACGGACAGCATCTTGTGTAAAGACATGGCCGATACATCGATCCCTTTCTGGAAATATTCGTAATTGGATTCAACATAAGGAACGTTCTTACGCACGTTGACACTCATGCCAATGGAGTGCAATACAAAATCTATTTTGCCGCCCAATACTTCCTGCGATTTGGTAAACAGGTTGGTAAGGTCTTCAACGCTGGTTGCATCGGCCGGGATGATCTCGGAACCGGTTTTCTCTGCCAGTTTTTTGATCTCGCCCATGCGCATGGCGATGGGTGCATTGGTTAATACAAAACTGGCGCCTTCTTCGTGTGCTTTCTCTGCTACTTTCCAGGCAATGGAATTTTCATCCAGAGCGCCGGTAATGATTCCTCGTTTTCCTTTTAGTAAATTGTAAGCCATAGCTATTGTTATAGGTTGGGTGTAAAAATAGGGAATATATGTTTTATTGTTCGTCATCCCGAGCGTAGCCGAGGGATCTGCCCGAATGCTCAGCAGCTCCTTCGACTCGCTTCGCTCGCTCAGGATGACGATTATTATTAATCAGCAATCAACTCTTTTGCGTTCTCCAATGCAGCCGCCGTAGGCTTTTCGCCGCTGAGCATCTGGGCAATGGTGGTAATGCGTTCATCCTGGTTGAGCAGCCTGATATTGGTCTTGACCTGGTTGTTGACTACTTCTTTGTACACAAAGAAATGTGCATGGGCCTTGCCTGCGATCTGTGGCTGGTGCGTGATACAGATGATCTGCCGGCTCGCTGCCAATTCCTTCATGATAAGCCCTACCTGTTTGGCAGCTTCACCTGAAATGCCCGTATCTATTTCATCGAAGATCAGGGTAGGCAGGTTGATCGATTGAGCAACCAATGATTTGATGCAAAGCATGAGCCTGCTCAATTCGCCGCCACTGGCCACTTTGCGAACAGGCTCGAAGCGGTTGCTTTTGTTGGCATCGAAAAGGAATTCCACCTGGTCCTTTCCAAACGGCTGCAATGCCGTATCGTTGATTTGTACTTTGAGTCGCGCGTTGGGCATACCTACCTGTTTGAGCAAGTGGTTTACTTTTTCCTCGAGGGGTTTTACCTGCTGGTGTCTTGCTTTGGAAATGGTGACAGCCAACTGGCTGGCCGACTCATATAAACGGGATTGCGCTGTTTCTTTAGCGGCGATAGCATCATCGATGTCCAGCACAGCCTGTAATTTATTTTCGAGCGCTGTTTGCAATTCGAGCAATTCGGCCGTGGTTTGCACCCCGTGTTTTTTCAACAATTTATATCCTTCGACTAAGCGGTTATTGATCCACTCGATTCTTTTTTCATCGAAATGAACGCCATTGTTCAGGTGAACGGTTTCTGCTGCAATATCCTGTAACTCTACCTGGCTGCTCTGCAAACGTGCAATGAGTGCAGCAATATCGGCGTGATATGATGTGTACGATTGTAGCTGCTGGATGAGTTGTTTTAAAACAGTTGTCACGGGTTGCTCGCTTTCTTTCAATTCATAACAAACCCTGTCCAGCGCCACTTTAATGCCTTCTGAATTGCTTAATAATTTCAACTCCTGGTCCAGCTCTTCCAATTCATTTTCGCGGAGACCGGCTTCATTCAGTTCATCGAAAAGAAATTGGTGGTAATCGGCTTCTTTGGTGAAGGCTGTTTTTTGATCCTGCAAGGCGGTGAGTTCTTTACTCACTGCATGCCATTGCCCGAAGAGAGATTGGTAATTGTCAAGCAACTGGTTATTGCCTGCAAGCGCATCCAGAACTTCGCGTTGAAAATCGGTGTCGCCCAACTCGAGTGTATCAAATTGCTGGTGGAGGTCAACCAACAGGGAAGCCAGTGTTTTCAACTGTTGCAAGGTAGCCGGTGTATCGTTGATGAAAGCGCGGGATTTGCCGTTGGCAGCGATTTCCCTGCGAAGGATCAGTTCTTCTTCTGCATCGAGTTCCTGCTCTTGCAAAAAAGCCAGTACTTGCTTGCGGTCTTCCACTGCAAAATAACCTTCAATAAAGCATTTTTTTTCTTTATTCACCAGCACGTTGCTGTCTGCCCTTTCACCCAGTATCAGGCTGAGTGCTCCCATCAATATACTCTTTCCTGCACCGGTTTCACCGGTGATCATATTCAACTGCGATGAAAAATCAATTTCAATCTCGTCGATGATCGCGTAATTCTGTATGATGAGTTTCTTTAACACAGGAATGATGAAAAAACAAAAATCAAAATTTAAAATTAAAAAGTCAAAAGTAAAAGTACGGTATCAGAAATCAACAAATCAGCCATCAGAAATTACGCTTACTCTCCTTTGCACCGGGCGATGCCTGATTTTGCTCTTTGATCGAGTGAATTTTTGTATTCATGGTCTCCCATATCGAGGCATTGCCGGTAATAGGAGATGGCAGTGGCTTTATCGCCTTTGGATTCATAGAGCTGACCTGCCTGCAACGCAGCCCTGGCTGCGAAATATTCGGTCCTGTTTGCACCGATGCGTATGGCTTGCTGGTAAAATGTAACAGCTTCTGCATCCCTGCCCAGGTCATCATAAATGCGGCCCATGCGGTAAACGAATTCCAGTTTCTCTTCTTCGCGCGTAAAGTCGCGTTCTGTCTTTCCATGCAACAGTGCCAATGCATCGTGATGGTAACCGCCATCATTCAGCAAGCGGGTCTTCAATAACAATACATTGGGCCATCTGCCCGATTGGGCATCTTTCAACGCCTGCTTATCGGCATCGGAATCGGTAGCGCCGAGCGACAGTACATTTTTCCGCGCAGCCTCTGCCGCCTGCATATTGCCTTGCAGGTAATAACACCAGCTCAGTTTCTGGTAAGCGTCTTTCAGGTAGAATTTTCCTTTGAAACTGGATACAAACCTTTCCATGCAGGAAGTGGCTTCGGGCAATTCGAGGTGATAAAGCCGGGCAAAGCCCATTTCAAAATCCCATACAGGGGTATGCAGGTATTCGTCGGACTTATTCCTGTTGAGAATGATGTTCCTGGTCAAATCGGCCTGCTTATTATTCAGGGCCAGGTTGGCAGCCATATAAGCGTGCAGGTGGTTGTTCACCAGGTCCAGCTTACGTTGGTTGATGAATTGTAAAGCTTCTTCTTTTTTGTTTTCGAGATAGAAGAGGAGGTAGGGGTATATGAAGTTGGCATCAGCAGCCATTAATCTTCCCCAGGGATCGTTGCTGTAAACGAAGCCGTGCACGATGCGCATGCCTTCTGTAAGCGAGCCTTTCATGCCAAACAGGGAAGCCAGCCATTTATATCCCTTTGGAATAGTACCCACCACGGCCTGCAATGCGCCATACATGAGGTCGTTGGGCATGAAAGTGGGAAACGCTTTCCTGTTTTCTTTGATGGCCTGATAGGCTCTTCTGAATTCCCAGCCTGCATCCCAGAAATGACCGAACTTGATGGATACAGATGCTTTGTGGGCGCGTACAGTGCTCAGGCAGAAATAATAAAAAGGGGAGCTTTGCGGACCTTTCTCCAATTGGCTGATGCGTTGCGCAAACCGCGGATAGCGGGTGGCATATTCAGCAGGGTCTTCGTTGAAAAAGAGAAGATAGAAATCGGCATAGCTCTCCAGCACAACCGGTATGAGGTTATGTGGATTCTGTTGCCTGGCTTTTTCAATGAGTGCCAGTCCGCTGTTGATCTTTAACCTGGTGATTTCCTGGTAAGCCTGTTGGCAGGTGGTATTGAATTCATACACTTGCTGTGTTTGCCCTTGCAGGAAACTGCAGCACAGTAACAGGAGAAACAGGTAGTGTTTCATTTCCTATTTTACTTCAACGCTGTCGTTCAGGTCGGCATCAACGAGAATGCGGCCGCAGTTCTCGCATACGATGATCTTTTTATGTAAACGGATCTCGCTCTGGCGTTGAGGAGGGATGGCATTGAAGCAACCACCGCAGGCATCTCTTTCTACCGGTACAACGGCCAGGCCATTGCGGTAGCTTTTGCGGATGCGGTCGTAGCTGTACAGCAGTCTTTCATCGATACGGCTGCGTGCAGCATCGCTGTCTTTGGCAAAATGAGATTCTTCTTTTTCGGTATCTGCGATGATCTTCTGCAGTTCACCTTTTTTATGATTGAGAACGCCTTCTTTAACGCTCAGTTGTTTTTTGGCAGATTCCAGCGCCTTCACTTTATCGGCCAGTTCTTCATTGGCGTCGCGAATGTGCTTCTCGGCCAATTTGATCTCGAGCTGCTGCATTTCGATCTCTTTGTTGATGGCTTCGAATTCGCGGTTATTCTTTACGTTCTCGCTTTGCTTTTCGTATTTGCTGATGAGGGCTTCGCTTTCCTTGATGGCAGTTTTTTTGCTTTCAATGAACTCGGTGATACCGTTGAGTTCTTCTTCAACACGGGTCTGGCGGCTCTGTAAACCATGCACTTCATCTTCGAGGTCGCTCACTTCCATGGGCAGTTCGCCTTTCAGGATCTGGATCTCATCCAGTTTGCTGTCAATCTTTTGTAACCTTAAGAGGGCTACCAATTTTTCTTCAACAGAGAAATCTTTAACTGAAGCCATATAGTGTTTTGTCGTTTGTAGCTTTAAAAATACCGAACAGGGTTGGTATTGATTGCTGATTTGAGGACGGCAAAGGTAGGGAATTTAGCCTGTAAAAGTTCAACCAGGAGCTCGCTGGTATATTGTTCACTTTCCCAGTGGCCGATATCGGCAATGACCAGCCGGTCGTTGGCATCGAAAAACTCGTGGTATTTAACGTCGGCCGTAACATAAACATCGGCTCCGGCCGCCAGGGCCCGGCCGGTTAAAAAGCTGCCGGCGCCCCCGCAAAGCGCCACTTTTTGTATCTTTTTCCCCAGTAAAGGCGTGTGACGTACAATACTTAATTCAAAAGCATTTTTTAGTATATGTAAAAAGCCTTCTTCGGTTACCGGTTCGGGCAGTTCTCCTATAAGGCCGCTCCCCACTTCGGGGTGCTCATTGGCCAGGGGGATGATATCATAGGCCACTTCTTCGTAAGGGTGAGACTTGAGCAGGGCTGCCACCAGCCTTGACTGGAGATGGGCCGGGAAAATGACTTCCAATTTGACCTCTTTTTCCCTGTGCAGCTCACCCGGGTTGCCTGCAAAAGGGTTGGTGCCGGCCCCGCCTTTGAAAGTACCGGTTCCTTCCACATTAAAACTGCAATCGCTGTACCGGCCAATATGCCCGGCGCCTGCTTCGAACAGGGCGGTGCGCAGTTCATCGGCTTGTGCCAGGGGGACAAAACTGCAGAGTTTCATCAGTTGTCTGTCTTTGGGGGCGAGGATGCGCCTGGAAACCAGTCCAAGACGGTCTGCTATCCGGTTATTCACCCCATGCAATACATTATCGAGGTTGGTATGTATGGCATAGATGACGATATCGTGTTTGATGGCGCTGATAACGGATTTTTCTACATAATTCCTTCCTGTTATTTTTTTCAATCCGCCGAAAATAATAGGGTGGTGGGCCACGACCAGGTTGCATCCCCTTTCTTTGGCTTCCATGATCACCTGCTCAGTGGCGTCGAGGGTACAGAGTATGCCGGTGCAGTTCCAGTTGCTGTTACCGGTGAGTAATCCCGCATTATCATATCCCTCCTGGTAAGAAAGCGGGGCGGCCTGTTCCAACACCTGTATGGCTTCCATTATTTTCATGGTTGCTAATTTACCTTCATTCTATCTTTATTGCATGGGAAACGGAGATTTTCTTTTTTACAATGGCAAACTGATGCGAGACAACGGGCCGTTGATCGACGCCTCCAACCGTTCATTCCGGTATGGAGATGGTTGTTTTGAAACGATGAAAATGGTGAACGGAAAATTATGTCTCGCTTCCTATCATTTTGAACGGCTGTTCAACTCGCTGGACCTGTTACGGTTTGAATGTCCTGCACATTTTACACCGGCCTACCTGGAGCAGCGTATTTTGACGGTAGCGGAAAAAAACAAACACACTGCATGTGGCCGTGTGCGGCTGACGATTGCCAGGGGGAATGGAGGTTTGTACGATGCGGCAAATCATTTTCCCAACCATCTTATACAGACATGGGCATTGGAAAAGCCGGCAACGGGTTTGAATGTGAACGGCGTGGAAATGGATATTTTCCCTGATGCCAGGAAAGTGTGCGACCTTTATTCGATGCTCAAGAGCAACAATTACCTGCCCAATGTGATGGCAGCTTTATGGGCGAAGGAACGCCGCTTGAACGATGCTGTTTTACTCAATCCGTATGACCGTATTGCGGATGCGACCATCGCCAATATATTCATAGTGAAGGATGGGGTTATTGCAACGCCTTCCCTTGCAGAAGGAGCGGTCAACGGCGTGATGCGCAGGCACCTGCTGCATTGTTTACACCAGGCGGATATGCCTGTTGAAGAAAAACAGATCACGGTGCATGAACTTTTGGAAGCATCGGAAGTTTTTCTCACGAATGCCATCGCGGGTATTAAATGGGTGAAACGTGTGGGCGCAAGCGAATACGGTTGCCAGCTGGCACCAGCATTGTATGATCGATTTATTGCCAACATTCATGAATGAGATGAAGAAACCGCTTGTCAATATCCTGTGGTTGAGAAGAGACCTGCGGCTGCGCGACCATGCAGCGTTGTACCATGCCTTGAAAAGCGACCGGCCCGTGCTACCCATTTTCATCTACGACCGGCATATCCTGGACAAGCTGGAAAACAGGCAGGACCGGCGGCTGTCTTTTATATACCAGGCTTTGGAAGCGATGCAGCAAGAGCTGGTGACGATGGGCAGCAGCCTCGCCGTATACCATGGGTATCCTGTGGAAGTATTCGACAAGCTGTTGCAGCAATTTGATATAGGCGCTGTATTCACCAACCACGATTATGAACCGTATGCCATAGAAAGGGATGCGTTGGTGGGGCGGCTGTTATCGGGTGCTGGTGTGTTGATGTATACGTATAAAGACCAGGTGATTTTTGAAAAGAACGAAGTGCTGAAAGACGACGGAAAGCCTTACACGGTGTTTACACCTTACAGCCGCAAATGGAAAACACTGCTGAATGATTTTTACCTGCGCTCTTATCCCGATTCGGTTTTGTATGACCGGTTTTACCGGCAGGAGGCCATGGCGTTGCCCAGCCTGTCGCAGATAGGCTTTGAATGGCGTGGAAATGATTTTCCGTCGAAAACATGGGACCTGGCAAGGATGCAACAATATGGAGCTACCCGCGATTTCCCGGCGATGGACAAAGGCACTTCGCGTTTGGGCGTGCATTTGCGTTTTGGCACCATCAGCATACGGGAGCTGGCCAGGGCGGCGAAAGCTACGAGTGAAGTGTACCTCAATGAACTGATCTGGCGTGATTTTTATCATGCCATCCTCTGGCATTTTCCACAGGTGGGTAAAGGCGGCGCTTTCAAACCTGAATACGACCGCATTGTTTGGCGGAATAACGAAGAAGAATTTACGCGATGGTGCCAGGGATTAACCGGCTACCCGCTGGTAGACGCCGGTATGCGTGAGCTCAATGCTACGGGCTATATGCACAACCGGCTGCGCATGATCACGGCTTCATTTCTGTGCAAGCATTTGCTCACCGACTGGCGATGGGGTGAAGCATATTTCGCAACACAGTTGCTCGATTTTGACCTGGCCGCGAACAATGGCGGCTGGCAGTGGGCGAGCAGCAGCGGCTGTGATGCCGCACCTTATTTCAGGATATTCAATCCGGCCCTGCAAGCGGAGAAATTCGACAAAGCGCAGCAGTATATTGAAAAATGGGTGCCGGAAAGGAACGGGTTCCAATATCCGCCACCCATTGAGCAGCATGAACTGGCGAGGCAACGCGCGTTGGCTGCTTATGCGCTCGCGCTGAAATAATGCGTTGTATGAATTTGATCTTAAGTATCCTTCGGTCGTCATCCCGAGCAACGTCACCCTGAGCGAGCGAAGCGAGTCGAAGGGGCAGCCGAGGGATCTGCCCGAAGCTTCTGCAGGTCCTTCGACTCGCTTCGCTCGCTCAGGATGACGGCTATTTTCTGCTGTAGTTCGGCGCCTCTTTGGTAATATCTATGTCGTGTGCATGGCTTTCTTTCATGCCTGCATTGGATATTTTTACAAAAGTGGCTTTCTGCAGTTCCTGTATGCTCCTGGCGCCGCAATAACCCATACCGGCGCGGAGTCCGCCTACATACTGGTAAACGATCTCACTGAGATTGCCTTTGTAAGCTACCCGTCCTTCTATGCCTTCGGGTACGAATTTTTTTACATCGTCTTCCACATCCTGGAAATAGCGGTCGCCACTGCCCTGGCTCATCGCGCCGAGGCTGCCCATGCCGCGATATTCTTTGAATTTACGGCCTTCGTAGATGATGGTTTCACCGGGGCTCTCTTCCACTCCTGCAAACACGCTGCCCATCATCACCACATTGGCGCCGGCTGCGAGTGCTTTTACCATATCGCCGGTATAACGGATACCGCCATCGGCGATCAGCGGAATGCCTTTGGCTTTCAGTGCGTGACTGGCTTCCATAATGGCTGTGAGCTGTGGTACGCCTGCACCTGCAACAATGCGGGTGGTACAGATAGAACCGGGGCCGATGCCCACTTTTACACAGTCTGCACCAGCGTCTGCCAGTGCTTTGGCGCCGGCAGCAGTGCCTACATTACCGGCGATAATCTGCAGGTGCTTGAAATTTTTTCTCAACGATTTCAGCGCATTGATCACTCCTTTACTATGACCATGGGCGCTATCGAGCGTAACTACGTCAACACCCACTTGTTGCAATGCTGCGGCGCGATCCATGAGATCGCGGGTAATACCCAGTGCAGCGCCTACCAGCAATCTGCCCAATGAATCTTTAACAGCATTGGGGTTGTTGCGTAACTGGAGAATGTCGCGGTAGGTGATGAGTCCGATCAGTTTGCCCTGCCTGTTCACCACGGGCAGTTTTTCTATTTTATACTGGCGCAGGATCTTCTCTGCTTTTTTCAGATCGGTACCTTCAGGTGCAGTGATGAGGTTTTCTTTGGTCATCACTTCTTTCACCTGCCTGCTTTTATCAGTTTCAAAACGCAGATCGCGGTTGGTAAGGATACCTACCAGTTTGTCTTTGGCATCCACAATGGGAATACCACCAATCTTATACTCTTTCATCAGCTTCAGTGCATCGCCGATGGTAGCTTCTACCAGGAGGGTGAGCGGGTCGATGATCATGCCGCTTTCACTGCGCTTTACCTTGCGAACCTCATCTGCCTGCCGTTCTATGCTCATGTTCTTGTGCAGTATACCGAGGCCGCCTTCGCGCGCCAGCGCAATAGCCAGGCTGGCTTCGGTAACGGTATCCATTGCTGCCGAGAGCATGGGTACGTTGAGGGTAATGTTTTTGGTGAGCTGTGAGCGGATGTCCACTTCACGGGGAAGTACCTCACTGTAAGCGGGCATTAATAATACATCATCGAAGGTGAGCCCTTCGCCGAATAACCTGGATGCTGCCGTCTTGTTAATAGGGGAAATATTTCTTGTTGCCATGTGCAAAGATAGGCCAATTTTTTAAACTTAGCTTTGCACCATGGAAAAAACCCTTGCAGCGCCCGATCAGCCCTATTTCAATTTGCAGTTTGCGTTGTTGTGTGCCAGTAACTTTTTATTCGCGGCCAGCTTTACCATGATGATTCCTGAATTGCCGGGATACCTTACCAAACTGGGAGGAGCTGAATACAAGGGACTCATCATTGCGCTCTTTACATTGATGGCGGGTATATCCAGGCCTTTCAGCGGTAAATTAACCGATACCGTAGGGCGTGTACCGGTAATGATCTTTGGGTCGCTGGTCTGTGTAGTATGCAGTTTGTTGTACCCCGTGCTGACTTCCGTTTCCGGGTTTTTATTGCTGCGTTTTTTTCATGGCTTTTCTACAGGATTCAAGCCTACCGCCACTTCGGCTTATGGGGCAGATGTAGTGCATGAGTCGAGAAGGGGAGAAGCGCTGGGTGCATTATCTATTGGTTATACGGTGGGTATGTCGCTCGGACCATTATTGGGAAGTTACCTGGTGAATGCATTTTCTTATAACATCATGTTCTATGCATCGGCCGGACTGGCGCTGGGCTCTGTGATCATCCTGTATAATATCCGTGAAACGCTTCCCGATCCGAAAAAATTTTCTTTGCAGGTAATACGCGTACAAAAACATGAAGCGTTCGAAAGAACGGCGTTGAAGCCGGCCATCATCATGTTCCTGCTGGCCTTTTCCACCGGCAGTACTTTAACGCTGGCGCCGGATATGAGCGAATGGCTGGGCGTGCAGAACAAAGGATTGTTCTTTGCGTGGTATACGGTTTCCTCTTTGCTCATCAGGTTGTTTGCCAGCAAGTCTTCCGATAAATATGGAAGAGTACCTGTGTTGATTATTTCCTCCCTTGTGTTGGCTGCTGCGATGGCCATACTGGCATTGGCGCATTCGCCATTCATGTTGTTATTGAGTGCTACCATATTTGGTTTGAGCTGGGGTATGAACGGCCCTACCATTGCGGCCTGGACGGTAGACCGCTGCGCACCTGAGAACCGGGGGAAAGCAGTTGCCTCCATGTATATAGCGCTTGAAGCAGGTATTGGTATAGGCGCTTATTTGTCGGCCTTGATTTACCAAAATCTGTCTTCTCATTTTGTGTATGCTTTCATGATGCCATCTGTATTGGCGTTGGTATCGTTTGGATTGTTGATGGTATGGAGAAAGAAACAAGCGTTGTTGGTTGTAAGATGATAGTTGTTAGTTGTTAGATGTCAGTTGATATATTTTGCCTGGTAGTGAGATGATCAATTGATATAGTTCAAGCGTCAACAAAATAGCAATGACGGTGTTGTAAGTGAGTGTTGTTTGTTTGCATATTTCATCGAGTGATACAGGTGCATTTTTTTCCTGCATAACCGACATTACTTTTTGTTCTTCATTCGAAAGGGAAGGGAACAAAGTGTTTTGCATTTTTGCGGTTGGTTTTTTAATTTCTTCCCATCCCATTGAAGCGGCGAGTTGTGCGGCATCTGTTAATAATATGGCTTTGTTTTGCTGGATGAGCTGCAGGCAGCCGGTGCTTTTCCCGTCGGTTATTTTGCCGGGAACGGCAAACACATCGCGATGGTAATTACAGGCGAGGTTTGCGGTGATCATACTGCCACCTTTGATGGCTGTTTCTATAACAATGGTCGCATGGGAGACGCCGGCTACGATACGGTTCCGGCGGGGGAAGTTGTGTTTATCCGGCGCCGTATCTTTCCCAAATTCTGTTAAGAGTCCTCCTTTTTCTATTAATTCTCTTGCCAACGCATGGTGCTGCGATGGATAGATGGTATTGAACCCATGCGCCAGTACGCCCACTGTTCCGAGTGATTGTTTCAGCGCGGTCTTGTGTGCAATGGCATCGATACCGAAGGCTAGTCCGCTTATGATCAGTGGTTGCCATGGCTTTAATTCTTCGATGAGTTTTTCTGTTACCTGTTTACCATAAGTAGTATTGCTCCTTGTTCCAACAATGCTCACAATCCGGTGATGGTTAAGCGGTGTTGAGCCACGGTAGTATAATAAAACAGGCGCATCATAGCAATGCAGCAGCAGTTGCGGGTAATCCGGGTTCGACAGGAATAACGGATGTATCCCATGTTTTTGACAGAATCTGATTTCTTTTTCCGCTGCTTCGAATTGCCGGTATCCTTTAATCTGTGCAGCTCTTATTTCACCGATGCCTGGCACCAGGCTCAATTCTTTTTTACTTGACTTGAATACCTGTAATGCCGATCCCAGGTGTTCTATGAGCAGCCTGCTATGAACCGGCCCCAGTTCGGGTACTTGTGTAAGTGCTACCTGGTATAATAGTTCCTGGCTCATGCCAGCGAATATCTGCTATAAAGTAAGTAACAGCATTAGGTATTACTACTTCAATTTTTACTTTTCAGTATAGTATATTGATACCTGCAGAACGTGCTTTAGTCACTATAACCCTTTTAGTCAGATAACTATGCCCATCGGAGGTAAGATACTTTGATTCTTTTGGGGATTTTTTCTTTGCAGTCCTCATATCACCGATTTTTCATCATCTAAAGATACAACGGAAAATGCATTTTTGTTGCTTTTAAATGCTATTGTGTCCATCCAGAAATTATTTAAAATACATAATTCTCGCTGGTTACATGCCAGTAATAGTGAAGGAAGTACGCCTGTTGAGGGCTCTTCCCGCTTCGGTACTGTTGTCGGCAACAGGTTTGCCGGCGCCATATCCTTTATAACTGAGGCGTTTGTTATCGATGCCTTTGCTCACCAGGTAATCTACAATGGCTTTGGCGCGGTTGGTAGACAATACAAGGTTATCTTCAGCTTTGCCCACATTGTCTGTGTGACCGCTGATCTGCACTAGTAAACCTGCATTATCTTTTAATACCTGAACCAGTTGATCGAGCTCGGCAAGTCCCGTTTCAGGCAAGCGGTATTCGTTGTTAGCGAACAGGATATTGTGGAAAGTGAAAGAAGCATTGAGTGCAACCGGCTGCAAGAAAATGTCTTTTCGATAAGTACTGTCGGCCTCTTTTTTACTCAGGCCGTAGACTTCACTGTAAAACAGGTATCCTTTGCGGTTAACGGTAAAAGTATAGTCCTTGCCAATGGGTAAGGTGATGAAATAATCACCCACTTCATCGGTCTGCACTTTCATGAACGATAGGTTGCTGCCGTTATCAATAAGCTCGATATTAGACGGAAGTGGCTTTTTAGTTTGTGCATCGGTCACTTTTCCTTTTACATAGATGGTGCGATAAGGACGGATATCGGGTCTTAATTCAAATTTGTAGAGATCCAATCCTCCTCTGCTGTCACTTCTGTCACTGGCATAATAAGCAGTGAGGCCATCTGCCGATACAGCCAGGCTTCCTTCGTTCTCAATAGTGTTGATGGGATAACCCAGGTTCTCAGGCGTTCCCCATTCTCCATTGGAACTTTTGCGGAGCACAAACAGATCCGAACCGCCATAACCGGGTAATCCGTCTGAATGAAAGTAAAGGGTTTGGTTGTCGGCATGGATAAAAGGTGCGAATTCATCGCCGGCTGTGTTGATCGCAGGTCCCATGTTCACAGCAGGTGTCCATTTGCCATTGGCTTGCCGGTAGCTTACATACAAGTCGCGCCCTCCATAACCACCGGGACGGTTACTACTGAAATACAACGCGCGCTTATCCGGACTCAACGATGGCGAACTTTCCCAGAATTCGGTATTGATGCTTTCGCCCATGTTCTGCGGCTCGCTCCATCCCTGCGGTGTGTAATACGAAATATAGATATCGAAGCCTCCATATCCCTTGCCAGAGATATCAGCGGCAAACAACATCCATTCACCATCTTGCGATACGGTGATGGCTCCTTTGGCGGGTTCAATGTTGATGTCTCCTTTAATAAGCCTGGCTGCAGCGAACCCCTGTTTGGTAATGCGGCTTTCAATAAAATCTTCGCGTTGCGCTCCTGTTCTCCTGGTAAATACCAATAGGCTGTCGGTAACGGTAACCGATGGATAGTATTCGTTCAAGGGCGTGTTAACACTGTCGCCCAGGTTAATGGGTATAAAGTTGTAATTGTTGTTGGGATGTTTTTTGGCATAGTCAATAGCGAACTCATAGCAACGTTTGCGGTAAGCAGCGCTTTTTTGTCCGCGTTCACTGATGCGTGGAATATTGGCGAAGACCGTTACGGCTTTCAACGCTTCTTCAAAGCGACCCAATCCGGCCAGGTTGATGGAATAGGGCAGGTTGAATACTTTGAAATAATTGCTGTCGATACTTCTTGCTTTCTCATAGAGTGTAACAGCCTGCTGGTATTTTTTTAATTCGCCGCAAGCGCCCGCTAATGAGAGATAAGCCTCCATATAATTGCTGTCGATCTTGATGCAATCGGTAAGCATGGGTACGGCGTTCCGGGTATCACCTGCCTGTAACAGATCAAGCGCTTTTTCGTATAAGGGAATCGCTTTTGGATTGATCTTTTGAGGCTGGTATGATTGAGCAAAACTGCCAATGCCAATGAAAAGGACGATATAAAAGAGAATTGGTTTCATAGGGATTTGAAAGTAGAGATTTAAACCAAGAAGTCAAAATATTTTAACTTTATAAAAAAAGATGAAACAATTTTATACCATTGTTTATTGCTTGCTTGCAACAATATATTGCTGCCATGCGCAACTGCCGGTGAGCAAAGAGCCCCGGCACCACAATGTATTTGAGAATGCCTGGATACGGGTACTGGATGTGCGCATTCCTCCCCGCGATACTTCACTTTTTCACAGGCATGAAATACCTTCTGTATTCCTGGTGTTGACCAAAACCAAAACGGGCTCCCAGGCAATTGTTGAACCGGCCAGGCCAAACCTTTCTTCGGGCAATATCTGGTATGAAAGTTTTGAAGAGAAACCACGGGTACATCGTGTATGGAATAATGATACTTCTGAGTTTCATGCGATGGACATTGAATTGTTGCGTCATGCACATGGCGATACAAGTCCGCTGCCGGAGATGGATCATTTCACTTTGTTGTTTGATGAAGCACCTGTAAGGGCTTACCGGATAATGGTGGATGCGCATACCAACCTGCACCTGACGAAGCGGGCAACACCTGTTTTGATCATCAAATTAACAGATGAAGGAAGCGAGGTGAATGTGAATGGCAAACTATATAAAAAAAGAGGCGACTTCAGTTTTATCGACGCAGACCAATCTATTGATCTTAACTACAAGGGAGCCGGGCGTGTGCCGCTGGCTTTTTTTGAGTTGAAATAACAGCAACAGTGAAGACCTGCTGCATCAGGGAACATGGATGTATTTGTGTACCTGCAAGCTCAATTCCCATTGAGGGTTTGATTTGATATAATCGATGATCAGCGGTGTTACTTTATCGGACTGGTCCCATTCAGGTTGCAGGTAAAGCTTGCAAGTGGGATTTACTTGCGCAGCATAAGTTTCAGCCCATGTAAAATCGTGTTTGTTGTATATGATCACTTTGAGTTCATGGGCCAGGGGTACGATTTCAGGTAATGGCGCTTTGAATTTTTTAGGAGAGAGACAGATCCAGTTCCAGTTACCACTGAGCGGAGAAGAGCCGGATGTTTCGATATTGGTCTCGAAACCGGCTTCCTGCAAGGCATGTGTAAGTTCATCCAGCGAATGCATCAAAGGCTCTCCGCCTGTTATAACGGCGAGCCGGCCGGGATATTTTTTTGCTTCCCCAACGATGGCTTCTACCGATAACAATGGATGTTGGGATGCATCCCAGCTTTCTTTCACATCACACCAAAAACAACCTACATCGCATCCGCCCAGTCTTATGAAATAAGCGGCACGACCCTGGTGGAAGCCTTCACCTTGTAAAGTGTAGAAGGACTCCATAACGGGGAGGAGGGTGGTATGGGAGTTGTGAGTTGTCAGTTGTGAGTTGTTAGATATGCTTGCATGGTATTTTTCAAAAGGCCGGCGATGGTCATCAGGCCTACACCACCGGGTACAGGTGTGATGGCGCTGGTTTTTTCGGCCGCTTGTTCATAAGCCACATCGCCTTTGATACGGAATCCTTTTTTAGCAGTGGGGTCGGCTACACGGGTAATGCCTACATCGATCACTACAGCGCCTGGCTTGATCATATCGGCTGTTACGAAACCGGGTTTGCCCAATGCGGCTACCAGTATATCTGCAGTGGCGCAAACTGCTTTAATATCGGGCGTATGCGAATGACAGATGGTAACGGTGCAATTGCCTTGCGGAAGATTGCTGCTGAGCAGGATGCTCATGGGGCGGCCAACAATATTGCTTCTGCCAATAACTACAGCGTGCTTGCCTTTTGTTTCAATACGAAAATGCTCCAGCAGCAGCATGATGCCATAAGGAGTAGCCGGTACGAATGTGGGCAGTCCCTGTACCAACTTGCCTACGCTGATGGGATGAAAACCATCCACATCTTTGGAAGGGGCTATGGCTTCGATGACTTTCTGTTCGCGGATCTGTTTGGGCAGGGGCAGTTGCACGAGAATACCGTCTACCGAAGGATCGGCATTGAGTTCGGCAATTTTTTGCAGCAGTACAGATTCTTCAATGTTTTCATCGAAACGGACTAGGGAAGACCTGAATCCGGTTTCTTCACAGTTTTTCACTTTGCTGGCCACATAGGTTTCACTGGCGCCATTGGTTCCCACCAGTATGGCAGCTAAATGCGGGGCGCGTTTACCTGCCTGTACCAAGGCTGAAGTTTGCTGGGTCAATGCTGCTTTTACCGCTGCAGAGGCGACTTTCCCATCGAGTATTAACATGGGCGCAAAGGTATTTCAAATAGGGGAGGATTCCATCTGCGCTGATAATTAAAAATAAATAAATAGGTTAATCAGTAGTGATTTAATTTATAGAACAATTATTAAGATTGTTTCCATCTAATGCAATGCTGTAGCGGGTTTTAAAGAGTAGCACAAAATCGTTTTTGCTTTTCTTTTCATATACAATGAGTTAGAAGTGTTCCGCTTAAACTTCGATTAAATTACATGAATAGCAAAAGTAAAGCGCAGCCTTTTTAAAATAAAATCAGTCTTTTTGGGGAACAAAAGATTAAGCTTTTGTTAAATGACGATTACGAACGTTTGTTTTAACAAGTCATTACAACCACCAAATCTTTTTGTTACAGCACATTAATTAAAACTAAAGCACATGAAGAAAATTCTGTTTTCTCTCTTAGCGGCCTTGCTATTCCTTGCGATGGACGCTACCGCGCAAACCCGGTCTGTTAGCGGTACAATAACAGATGCTGTTGGTAATTCCGTTCCTTTTGCCACTGTTAAAATAAAGGGCTCCAGGCAGGGTGTTTCTGCCGATGCAAATGGAGCATATGTTATTCATAAAGTTTCAGAAGGTGCAACACTGGTATTTTCTTCCGTGGGTTTTGATACCAAAGAGGTAGAGGCAACCGCCAATGTGTTGAATGTAGCACTGGTAAGAAATTCCAAAGAACTTTCGGAAGTAGTGGTAACCACTGCCCTGGGTATCAAACGCCAGCCCAAAGAGCTGGGTTATGCAACGGTGAAATTGAATAACGATGAAGTAACCCAGGCGAAAGGAACCAACATTGCAACCGGTCTGGCTGCAAAGGTTTCCGGTTTGCAGATCAACCTGGTAAACAACTCGGTAAAACCTGATGTGCGTATTACATTACGTGGTAACCGTTCTATCCTGGGTAACAACCAGGCCTTGCTGGTGGTAGACGATATCCAGTTGCCCATCTCTTACATCGCTTCCATCAACCCCAATGATATCGATAATGTAACCGTGCTGAAAGGCGGCTCCGCTTCGGCATTGTACGGTTCAGCGGCTTCCAACGGTGTGATCATCATCACTACCAAAAAAGGAACAAAAGGAAAGCCGAGGGTAGTGGTAAGCAGTACGGTAAATCTGGAGAAGGTTGCGTATACACCTGATTTTCAGAATACTTTCGGACAGTATGGTGGTGAGGATGATCCTTCTCTCTATCCCGGCCTTATTTTTATGCCTGGTAGCCTTCATCCGTATGTGCCTTATGAGAATCAGAACTACGGACCTCGTTTCAATGGACAGAAAGTGCCAATCGGTGCACCGATTAGAGTGTATAAGGCAGATGGTAGTTTTTCCATCAGGCAGGACTCCACTACATATAGTGCGATACCTAATGCTAAAAAAGACTTCTTTAATACAGGTACTACTTTCATCAACAACGTATCATACTCTGCTGGTGATGAGAAAAGCCGATTCTTCTTCTCTTTTGAAGACAATAACTCAAAAGGTGTATTGCCCGGTGATATCAGCCGCAGGAACAGTCTGCGTTTGAATGGTTCACGTGAGAGTGGCATTTTCAGAGTGGATTATAACTTAGCTTATAGTATTACACATACCAATACTACACCTGGATCTGGTGTTCCTTTCACATGGGGTACCACTGATTTTGGCGGTGGTTATAGTGGTGGTGGTGGTTATTTCCAGAACAGGCCTGTTTACTGGGAGATTATCAACCAGCCAGCTAATATCAATTTTAACCGTTATAGGAACTGGCAAACAGATCCGTTTTCTAATCCCGATGGTTATTTTAATGCCTACTATGGTAACGTATGGTGGCAGATCGACCAGACCCGTTTGGATGAAAAGAAAAACGACCTGATCGGTAACGTGGCGTTAAGCCTTAAACCATTAAAATGGCTAACGCTACAATACAAAGCTGGTATCGCAAGAGATGATTATTCCAATAAGTACACCCAGGCAGGTTATAAATTTGCCAACTGGGCTATCGCTGATACCTTCAATACAGGTAACATTCCATCCAGTGTAAAACTATTAAGCCCCAACGAGGGCGATGCAATCAGCTATAACCAGCGCCTGACCAGTGACTTCATTGCGTCTACGCACCATTCGCTTGGTGATTTCGATATCAAATCTTTCCTCGGATCTTCTTTTATTGACAACAGTATCCGTTTGATGTCAATGTCTGCATCGGCATTAGTGATCCCTGATTTTTACAATATTTCTAATCGTGTGGGCGAACCTTCCGTTGGAGAGTCTATAAATAAAACCAGAACACTCGGCGTCTTTGGAGATGTGACGGTAGGGTATAAAGGTTACCTGTTCTTGCACGGTTCATTGAGAAATGACTGGACATCTATCCTGTCTCAATCAAACCGATCTTATTTATATCCTGCCATCGACGCGGCCTTTGTGTTTACCGACGCCATCAAATCTTTGCGTGACAATAAAGTAATCAGTTTTGGTAAGATCAGAGCTGCTTACAGTAGAACAGCGCAAGTGAGTATTGGTGCTTATTCCCTGCAGAACACATTCAATGTTGGCTCTGGATTTCCTTTTGGCAACACAGCCGGTTTCAGTGTAAACGGTGCTTACGCTAACCCCGACATTAAGCCTGAATTCAGTACTGATAGAGAGGTTGGATTAGAACTGGGATTGTTTGACAACAAGATCAGTTTCATGGCTGCAGCCTATCAAACTAACACCACCAACCAAACCATTCCCATTACCATTTCTAGTGCCACTGGATTTAACTTGGCCTACGTTAACTCTGGAGAAATGTCCAACAAGGGCATTGAATTGGATCTGCGTATCAACAGACTGATTGCTACCAAAGATTTCAGGTGGGATGTAACAGGTAACTTCTCTTATAACGACAACAAATTATTGTCATTAGGATACGGCGTATCAGAAATAGGTGTGGGAGGTAATTCGTATGCTGTAATTGGGAGAGCTTACCCTGCATTAAAAATGCAGGATTGGACCCGTGATCCTCAGGGAAGGATCATCGTTAATGCTAATACTGGTTATCCTTCTATTGATCCAGCATTCAAATACTTCGGTACTACCAACCCTCCATATAAGATTGGTTTAACCACCACCTTCACTTATAAAGGATTTACTTTGAATGCAGTAGCCGATGGCAGGTTTGGTGCAGTCATTTATAATTCTGCTGGTTCAAGCCTGGATTTCACCGGGGTGTCTGCTTATTCAGCTTCATCCGGACGTCAGCCTTTTGTAATACCGAACTCCAGCTACTTCGATGCGAGCAAGAATGCTTACGTGCCTAACACAAACCACAATACACTAGATGGTAATCTGTCATTCTGGGCCAGTACCTGGAATACAGTAGGTACCAACTATATCAATAGTGCTGATTTCTGGAAATTAAGGGAATTGACCCTGACCTACGCTTTCAGTTCGAAAGTTTTACGCAGCTTGAAATATGTGAATGGCCTCAGCGTAGGAGTTGTGGGAAGGAACCTGCTTGTTATAAGGGCCAAAGAGAATGTATGGTCAGATCCTGAATTTGCCAATACAACCGGTAATGGTATCGGTACGACAGATATCAACCAGTTGCCGCCTACCAAATTCTATGGCTTCAATGTAACAATAACCTTCTAATTGAAAAATCAGCACACACAAAAAAATATTCAGATGAAAAAATTACTCACTATACTTTATGCGGGCCTCTTGCTTACAGCGGGCGGTTGCTCAAAGGGATATTTTGACATCAATCAGAACCCTAACCAGGCGGTAACCACAACGGCTGACTTGGTACTGCCGAATGCACTCAAGGTTACAGCAGATCAGCAGATCGGCTCATTTAGTTTTGCCAGCACCTGGATGAATTATTGGGCAGCGAGCGGTAGCTATGCACTAAGCGCTACCGGCTTAGATACCTACAAGGAAACCACTACTTTTGGTAATGGTATATGGAATACTTATTACCGGAACCTCGAAGATTACAACTTTGTTGAAAAAGCTGCTATAGCCAATAAAACCCCGTTTTATGAAGCTGCTGCCAAGATCATGAAGGCATTGGTATTCCAGCAGTTGGTGGATATGTTCAATAATATACCCTATTCACAGGCACTTAGCGGAACCACCAATATACAGCCACAATATGATGATGCAAAGACCATTTATGAGAGTCTTTCATCCAAGTTGGATTCGGCAGTTACGTTGATGAGTCGTGCCGATGCGATTGGATCTTCTACCAGTGATGTTATGTTTGGTGGAAATAATGCCAACTGGATCAAATTGGCCAATACCCTGCGTTTGAGAATACTGATGCGCCAGTCTGAAATGAGCGGCCGAGCCAGCTATATCCAGGGAGAAATAACCAAGATTGTGAACAAAGGCGGCGGATTCCTTACAGCGGATGCAAGCGTGAATCCCGGCTATTTGAATTCTGATGGTAAACAAAGTCCTTTCTGGGCCTTGAATTACAACACTGCAGGAACCTATACCCAGGCATTTTGGAGAGCTAACCAATATCCTATTACTTTTTGCCAGGCTAACGGTGACCCCAGATATCAGTACTGGTATGCACCCGCTGCTACAAACGGCAAATACCAGGGTAATGTAGTGGGTTCTGCGCAAAACCATCCGGGTAATGATGCTTCTACTTTTGGTCCGGGTGTATTGAAAAGTTATAACCAACCGGCTGTTGTTGTCAGTGCTGCTGAGAGCAATTTCCTCCAGGCAGAAGCTGTTTTGCGTGGTTGGATGACCGGTAATGATGCAGCTTTGGTGAACCAAGGTATACAGGCTTCTTTCACTTCATTGGGGGCTGGTGATGCCACTTCTTATTATACACAGAGTAACAAGAATACCAATTACCTGGCTTGTGTAACTTTTGCGGAGAAGCTGAATTGTATCATCCGCCAAAAATGGGAGGCCAATAACATGGTAACGCCTTTTGAAGCATGGTGTGATTACAGGAGGCTGGGATTACCTGCAGATAATCCTATCACAGTATCATCTTTTGTAGATGTGCCGACAATTCCTTTCAGGATATTGTACCCGGTATCTGAATACCAGTATAATCCTGCTAATGTGGCCGCTCAGGGAACCATCGATCATCACACTTCAAAAATATTCTGGATGAAATAAATGGGTAATCCTATTAATTTTTACCAACTAAAAAAAGCACAAATGATACGATATACTAAAATAAATAAACTGGCTTCCCTGGTAGCAGTAAGTGCTATGGTATTCATGAGCTCTTGCGTAAAAAACGCGGGGTATACCACCGATTTCGGAGGACTGAAACCGATTGTACAGATCGTGGGCAGCGGTCTGGGTAAGTTTACTGATGCTGCTATCAATTTCCCTGCAACGGATGCCAGAGACACTTTGCAGTTCACAGTGAATTTTGCCTCTGTTGACCTGCCTTCGAAAGATGTTACGATTTCTCTGGATTATGACGATGCTGCATTGACAACCTATAATGCATCCAGCGCCATTAAATATGCAAAGTTCCCGGATAGCACTTATTCTTATACAACGAAGTCTGTTACTATCAAAGCTGGCAGCAACTATTCTGCTCCTGTGAATTTCATTGTATTCCCCAATAAGATTGATCCTACGCAGAACTATATGTTCCCCATCAGCATTAAAGATGCGCAGGGCAATACGATCAGCGGCAACTTCGGAACCATGTATTACCATGCCATCGGTAATCCGATCGCTGGTAACTATGTATGGGATTTCCAACGTTGGAACAACCCTGCCGGTACAGGATCGCTGAGCGGACTTTCGTTCACAGGCGGAAGTGCAGTATTCAGCCCTGTTACACCTACCAAAGTAACGGTTCCGAGCGGTTATTATATTCAGCCACGGTATGAGATCACCTTTACGAATACGGGTGGTATATTGACGAATTTTGCGGTGAAACTGAACGATGATGATGTAGCGGCAATGGCGAATAACGGTGTAACGGTTACCAATGGTCCCAACATCCTGAAGGCAGATCCTATCAACAAAATCTACAAGTTCCAGTATACAACTGTTACCAGGTATATCATAGATACTTATCACAAGTAGAAAAGCACAACGGAAGAAAATATTAATAAGAGAGGGAGAGAAACCGGTTAAGGTTTCTCTCCCTCTCTTATTTTAAATAAATGCCGTTAACTTTTACATTCGATTAATCTGCGACAGTGTAATCCGTAGAACATATCTTAATTGGATTTTCATAAATATGATTTATATAAACTTCACAAATGCCCTTTGATAATAAATAAGCGTATTGAATTTTTTCAAACCGACAATTATTGCAAAAATGCGGCATTACTTTTCTAAAATCTCCTCGAACAATTTGTTGCTATTGAGATGAATCAGCTTTATAAGCTTATGCTTTTTTGCTCAATTGCTACTATCAAATATGAAGTTTACGCGTCGATTTTTTTATAATTATTTTATATATGTGTATATTGTTTGTAATATGTTGCTTATATGATATAAGTATTTATATTATATGAGAAGTAAAATACATCTAATTAAAAGATTGATTTTGGTTAAAATAAGTTTATTTTCATATTGTAATGTTTTGAGGCTCGGAAAACACCCCCCCTTTTTTCCGAGATAAAGGACCTCATCGAGATTTAAGGACAGTGATAATTAGTAGCATCAGAGAATTTTAATTTTTATCTGCTTTATTTAAGGCGATATAACAGTGCCTTGCTGGCTTTGTTTTAAAAATGCAAATCGATTCGTATTAATGTGTGCGAATATGAGGTCAGGTATAGCTAAAAATAAAAAAATATTTTTTTAATATATATTTTTAACTTTAAAAAACAAAACTATGAAAGCCTTAATTTACGTTTCGAAAAGAACGCTTTATATTTTCTTCTGCTTTGTTATCATATTAGCAGGTTGTAAGAAAGATATTAAAGAATCAATTCCTGTTACTGTCAAAGATGGAGTTCCTCCTTTCCCGCTGAGTTGGGAGACTAGCGATTATATGCCAACGCCGCCAGGTACGACTATTCTTGTGCCTTGGGCAAATGGATCAGTAAAAGGGTTCTCGTCCTATCTTTGGTACGATTATAAGAAAACTGATGGATGGGAGTTAGTATATAATACGTTTAACACTTCAGCACTCCCTGCAAATCCGTGGTTTGTTTTATATAATAAATATAGAGGACTAATACGTATATATGTTTATGTGACCACTAATGGGTTTACAAATTCTGATTATTTAACAAGTGGATTGAATCTCGACCCTAATTTAGTTAGCACACCTATGTTAAATTACATCGGACAGGATATTGTCGATGTAACACAAAATAAAAGCGTTGCAATAAAAATTGAGCCTACACAAATGGCTTCTGGTACTTGGTACGCATCACAATACGAGATTGCATATGACCCTAATATTCCAACTGCAACATATCAACAATTGGGCTTAAATTGGATGTTAAAATGGACATCTGTTTCACAAGTGTCTCTTGGTGGAGATATCATAGGATCAGTAACAGGGACAATAACAAGTCCTGCATCTGGGTTTAATTTATTAGGCAACATGCAACAGGGGGTACTGGAGGCAACTGGCGCGGCTATTTTTGATAACAATATTGGAACTAATGCTAGTAACCCTGGAGAACATAATAAATTAGGATTACCGTCTCTTGTCTTTAATGCTGCACGAGAGGGACTTACTAGTGGATTAAATGGTGTCGTAAAAAATATGTTTAGCGCTATATTTGGAGGTAATAGTGCTAATACCCAAGAAGTTAATTTGTCTATAAATGCTAAAATTACACTTAATGGAACAAGTACAAGCAGCGGTGCATTATTTCCTAACCCGGGATTAGGGCTTGGAATACCAGGTATTTCAAATAGCCAATCTGCTGCAGGCTATATCCCAGGCTATAATTTGCCTATGGGGGTGTTCTATATTTCAAATAGGCCAAAAGTTAAAATCACAAGCATTCAAAGTACACCGCCACCAAATTGGGATGGCCTTCCAAGGTATTATTATCTTAATAATTTTAATATAGATCCAACTTCCTTCACCATTTTAACAAATAATCAGGTGTTAAATGGAATAGCAACCACTTCTATTGTAAGTCAGTCAATTTTCTTACCAGAAAATGTTGTTGATCCGACCAATCACTATTATGCTTATCCTAAGTATACTGAGCTGGTAGGGCAGAACACGTATTATGATGCTACTGCTACAACAATCGATGGTAACAAAATAAACACCGGCCTTGGTTTAGCAGTTGTACGCATTGTTCTTAAAGTAACACCTAATAATACAAGTGTCCCTCCTAGTACAATAGTAAAGACTTTTTTGGCAGATTTGGTTAATTAGTACTCATTTTAAAGAATTCAACAAAATTTAGGGCGGAATGACTTGTTGTGAACAGCCCGCCCTAAATTTTATTGAATATGTTATGCGATACAGATATTAAAAGGATATTTTGTATTATGACAAAGAAAAAAGCCATCATCATAATGTTGCAGCTATTGCCAACAATAGGATCTACTCAAATTTCAATAGGATTAGAATCGGGCTATTCTAATAATCATTTAAGCACGGATATATCTAATCGATTATTTACGACGAACAAAAATGGAAATAGTATAGGAATTGGCTGCTTATTGAAATATGACATAACTAAACGTGTTGAGATACAAACAGGGCTTAATTTAATTGGGAAAGAATATTCATATTCAAGAAACGGGAATTTTGCAGGTATTTATGAAACTTTCAAAAATTTTTATTTTCAGATACCAATAATAGTAGCTTTTAAGTTTTATGAAAAGAAGAAAACGAGTGTTTTTTTAAATACCGGCCTATTTGGTGCCTATTGGGCATTTGCTAAAGTAAATGGAAGGGTTCCCAATATCTTTAATAGCCGTGATAGTATCAATATTAATGGAGAACCTTCTCAGTATATTCAATTGTATAATTACTCAGAAAAATATAGATTCAATACAATAAAAGATAACAGGGTTGAGTTTGGCTGGATAATGGGGCTATGTGTAGACTATCAATTTAATAAAAAATACTCTGCTTTTATTGCTTGTAATTACTATCAGTCACTAAGTGACCAACAAAAAAATTATATGTATAATCAAACACCAAGGTATAATCAAACTGCTTTCATTTCACTTGGATGTCTATTATCTATAAAAAAAAGAAAATTTAAATAAAGTAATGAAACTATTTAGGAAATATTTCATATTACTTATGGTATTCTTGAACATAATTGGCTTTTCTGGGTGTAGAAAAAACTACTCCATCGAAATCTCCAATAACCCAGAAAATTTCAGAGACATTTTTGAAATTTTCTGGAATAAAATGAATGCAAACTATGTATACTGGGATATTGATACCACAAACTGGGATAATGTGCATATAAAGTATAAGCCCCTTTTTGCTCAATTAGATATTAAAAATTATGCAGATATCAAAAAATCGATCCAGTATTTTAATGAAATGACTGATGGATTAATAGATAATCATTATTATATTAATTTTTTAAGCAGAAGTATAGCTGATTCAATTGTTTATCCATCTTTTATTCGGAAACATAAAGAACCAGGCTTTCATTTTCCGTATACTTATTTTAGCATCGATACTAATTATTTAGACAAGAATTATGTGTTAGGGGTTGACAACATTAATTCAATTAATGGTGTGCCGTTAACTGTTTTATCTGGAGTGATTGCAGGAAAAATATTATTTTTTTCGAGCAATCATTTTTCTTTGTATAAGTCCTACAAATCACTTGGAGCCAATAGTATAAAACCTGTTTTACAATACTTTTTTAATGAATTAAGTGACTTACCCTCGAATATTAGAGGTATCATTATTGATGTTAGAAGCAATCAAGGAGGTGATTTGAGCGATCTGAATTTATTAGTAGGTCATTTTATTGACAAACCTTTGCATTTTGGATATACTCAAAGCAAAAGCGGAAATGGACGGTTAGATTATACTCCTTGGATAAAGGCTTTTGTAAACCCACAACTAGGCGCAAAGAAAATAACGATTCCAATTGTAGTGTTAGCTGATAATGTTTCAGCTTCATTATCGGAAGCCGTAGTAATGGCATTAAAAGTATTATCCAACGTAAGGTTTGTTGGAGAGACTACATGGGGGGCTACTGGACCAATAACGACTCAAGAAATATTCAATGATGGATCTTTTGAAATACCTAACTTTTTACGCGTCCAAACAGCATCATGCAGATTTAAATATTTAGATGACAAAATATATGAAGGTATAGGTTTCCCGCCTGATATTAATATCCCATTTAACATTAATGAATTGTCAAGCAATAGAGATACGCAGCTTGAAAAGGCAATTAGTTTGTTACAATGACCATAAAATTTGATAAGGCCTTTTTCCGGAGAGCTTTATTAGGATTGCGGCTATTTATTTAATGATTTAAGAATTGAATAAGTTTAATAAGTATACTTTCATCAATGTCATTATCAGGAAAAGTATTGAAAAAACTGATCGCTTTATTTTTATAAGGCTCCAGTCTTTTGATGATGTTATTCTGGTTCAGCGATAATTTGGGCGAAAGGGTATTGTTGTAATAAAAATAGTAGCTGACATTATCCGCAAATTCGTCGTACAAATCCCCGTCCTTCATTTTTTGCATGTCTTTCAGGTCTGCTTTGATGAAAATGGTCTGAACGAACTTCAATAACGACACTCCGTTTGAAGCATCGTACAATACTTCCATGAACTTCCCTTTGCGGGAAGGATCGTATGAACCGGCCTGCACAAAAAAATGCGGTCGGTCTGTATTGATGGTAAAAGAGCGTATCTGGTCCTTTTCAGCTTGTAGTACAACCGCACTGTCTTTAGGTTTGATGAACAATTCCTGCCGCACTTTATCGAATAAAAAAAGGTAGCCATCGGATATGCTGTCTTTCCTGTTAATAGTAACTACCGACCCCGTTTTCCATCCTTCATTGAAAAACTGACTGCCCTTTACATTATCGGATTTATACGTTTGCACACCTTCAAAGCCCGATAGCCGGCCACCACGCAGGCCGGCCAACTGTTTGAATTCTTGGCCAGCGCTGGAACCAACCAATTGTGCATGTACCGGCAAATAACCGGAACAGAGCAATGCGATAGAAGCAATATACTTATTCATTTTTATTTAAATATAATCATATTTATTTGCATTTCCAGGGAAAACTTTTTGGGGCAAGCCATGAACAGCGCCTAGTTTTTAAATATCACCGTACATAGATTGCTTTTAATTAATCACATACTTTTTTGTGATTTTTTAAATTAAATGCCCTCATAAATGAAAATTGTTTACCTATTTAAGCCTTAAATGAACATTATTTAATAATAAGTCAATCTATTATTAATATTTATTTAACGTTTTATTCAGAATTCTTATATTCGCTCCCTTAACACAATGTTCATCAAAACTAAAGTACATGAAGAAAATCTTATTTTTTCTGTTCACGGCCATGCTATGCAGCTTCAGCATAGATGCTATTTCCCAGGTACGCACGATTACCGGGAAAGTCGTAGATGAAAAGGGAACAACAATTCCTTCAGCTTCAATCGTTGTAAAAGGAAAAAATACCGGAGTTGCCGCCAGCGAGGATGGCAGCTTCAGAATCAATGCTCAAACGGGGGATGTACTCGTTATTTCGAGCGTCAATTTTATTACGAAGGAAGTAAAAGTGGGGTCCGCTTCTACCATTTCCATATCCCTTATCAATGAATCATCTTTATCTGAAGTAGTGGTAACAGCGCTTAACATTAAGCGGAAAGCAGATAACCTGTCTTATGCAAGCCAGGGTATCAAAGCCGATAAGCTCACCACTACCAGGATCCAGGATGTGAACAATGCCCTGGCTGGTAAAATCTCAGGTATCCAGGTACGCTCGGAATCCGGCGCTAAACTGGGTTCTGCCGCTACAGTGAGATTACGCGGCGCCGGATCTTTGGGTGATGTAAACCCCTTGTATGTGATCGATGGTACGCCTGTAAGCGCCAACGATATCAATACCGATGATGTAGACGATATCCAGGTGTTGAAAGGACCCGCAGCTACGGCATTATATGGTCAGCGTGCAGAAGGTGGTGTGATCATGATCACAACCAAAAAAGGAAGAAAGAAAGCTGGCCTGGGAGTTGAAGTAACTTCAACGGCTGTTATTGACAAAGTAGGACTGTTACCCAAATACCAGAATCAATATTCCGGTGGTACATTGGGAACACCTGGCCAGGAATGGCAAACATTCACCTGGGATGCTTCAATGCCGGCAGAGTGGAAGGCGCTGGACGGGAAACGCTTTCATACCTATTTTGATGACGCATCCTGGGGACCGCGCATGGATGGCAGTGAATATATTCCCTGGTATGCATGGTATCCTGGAACCCAATATTCTTATAAAACAGCGAAACTGACTCCTCAGCCCAATAATGTAAAGCAATTCTGGAACGGAAATGGAGCTGTACAGTTTGTTAATAATGTAAGCTTGTCAAGGAGCGATGATAATTACAGCTTCAGACTTTCTTATAGCAATATCAATCAAAAAGGATTGATTCCGAATTCAACTTTACTGAAGAACTACCTCTCAACCAGTTTGAGTTATGATGTGAATAAGCATTTCACCGCAGGTATTAACCTGAATTACGCTAATGAAGTGATCAATGGAGAGTTTACAGACGATTATGGAAATAACTCCAGCGGTAGTTTCAGCAGCTGGTTCCACCGTGACCTGGATATGAATATTTTAAAGCAATTCAGAGGCTATAGAACGCCTGATGGAATTGTCCCTTCCTGGAACCTCAATGATGGAAACGGTATCAATGGACTGCCTTCCAGCAATAAAAATGCTTTCTTGAGGCCTAACTACTGGTTTGATCATTACACTTATTTCGACAATATCAGCAGTACTACCAACAGGAGCAGAATAGTAGGCGACATCAACCTTACATACAAATTTAATAGCCACTTCAGGGTAGCCGGTTTCATAAGAAAGAACCAGCAGACCAAGAACAATGAATCTAAAGTGCCTACTGTATTGGAGATCAGTTCGAATGACGCTTCTTCATCACTGGCATACAGTGAAAAGAACAGCGGCCGTCCAATTCGGGCTACCTATTCTACCCGCTACAATTACGACAATGAAGACAACTTCGAATTACTGATGTCTTACAACCAGAAATTCGGTGATTTTGCCGTAGACCTGAATGCGGGAGCGAACGACAGGATCAATGAATCAAAATACCTGTATAACACAACCAAGGGTGGATTGGTCGTTCCTGATCTGTTTGCACTGAACAATAGTTTGATCTCTCCTTTTTATTATGAGAATGTCCGTTCTAAAAAAGAAGTGCGTTCACTTTATGGAAGAGGTAGTGTGAACTGGAAAGACATTGCCATTTTAGATTTCTCTGTTCGTAACGATAATAGTTCTGCGCTGGCAATTGGACAGAACTCTTATACTTATCCTTCAGTAGGCGCTACTTTTATTGTAACCAAATACGCGCAAAAAATACTTCCGGCATTCAGCTTTGCAAAACTGCGCGGAAGCTTTGCACAGATTGGCTCTGACCTGGATGCTTATGTAAATGGAACTACCTATACACTGAATTCGGCACAATGGAATGGCAATTCATTGACCACTGTTCCGGACCTGTTGGTTGATCCTAACATCAAACCAGCCTTATCTTCTTCTTATGAAGCAGGTTTTGATTTTCGCTTTCTGAAAAATCGTATTGGATTAAGTTTCACTTATTATACTCAGAAGAACAAAAATCAGATCGTTAAAGCGCCCATCACTGGTTCAAGCGGATTTTCCAGCAAGCTGATCAATGCCGGTGAGGTTGACAGGGATGGTATTGAAATCAGTGTGGATGCGACACCAATAACAACAAAGGATTTCCAGTGGAATATAGGTCTTAACCTCGCTCACAACAATTCAAAGATCGTTTCTCTGTATCCAGGTGTAAATGTATTGTATGGTGCAGGAGGTGCTTATGCAAGTACGGTTGGTAACCCGGGTTACGCTGCCGGCGTATGGAACTATGTAAATCAGCCCTGGGGACAATTAAGAGGCGGTGGAATATTGAAGTATAATGGGGTGCCTGTATTAGACGCCAATGGCTTTTATACACCCGTTCAGAATGTAACATTCGGATCTGTATTGCCTGATTATACGGGTGGCATGACCAACTCTTTCCGTTATAAGGATTTCAACCTTGCTTTTGTTATAGATTTCTGCAAAGGCGGTAAATACTACTCATTGTCGGATTTCTGGGGTAAAGTATCCGGATTGTATGACGTGACTGCCGGCGTAAATGATAAAGGAAATCCCATCCGTACTGCTGTAGCAAACGGAGGTGGTGTACACGTTGTAGGTGTGGATGGAACAGCCAGTCATAATAAAGTAGACATGTATGTTGAGGCTGGAGATTATTACACCCAGTTTTACAACCACCAGATCAACGAAAACAGCATTTTCGATCTTACTTATGTGAAAGTAAGAGAGATCAGTTTTGGATACAGACTACCCCTGGAAAAATTGGGTAAGTTCGGGTCTAATTTCCAAAACATCAATATCAGTGCTGTTTGCAGAAATCCTTTCTTGATTTATTCGGCTAATAAAAACATAGATCCTTCAGAATTGGTGGGTGGTTATGGTGAAGCTGGTCAACTACCCCCTACACGATCTATTGGTGTTACGCTTAAAATTGGATTTTAATCTTTGACGCCATTGTAGCGACATATGATTATGAATAACTCAAAACAAAAAATAATGAAACGAAATACATCAGTAATAAAATATCCTTTGATGATGCTACTGGCAGGCAGCATTTTTACGGGATGTAGTAAAAAAATAAATGATTTTGGCGATTTGAATGTAAATCCCAACGGGGCTACAACTCCGCCAACTTCTGCGCTTCTGACAAATGTTTTGTCAGGCTTAGGCGGTGTTCCATCTAATACCAATAATGGGTTTTACGTGCAGTACTATACTGAATTGCAATATCCTGGTAACGCTTTGTATTTACAGACAGCAGCATCATGGGATGCGTTTTATACCGGTCCGCTGGAAGATATTCAGAAAATAATTTCCATTTGTACCACTACTCCCAATGCGGCTCTTTTAAACGGAAATCCGGTTAATCAGATACAGATTGCCCGTATTTTGAAAGCGTATCATTTTGCAGTACTGACCGACAGGTATGGTGATATCCCTTATTCAAAAGCCCTGAACGGCGACGTGAAGGTTGCGTATGATAAACAAAAGGATATTTATACCGATTTGTTTAAGGAACTGACAAGTGCGGTAAGCAGCTTCCAAAGTACCGGAACGGCTATAAAAGGAGATATTATCTATAAAGGCGACATCTCTAAATGGAAGAAGCTGGCGAACTCTTTGAGGCTTATACTGGCGATGCGCTTGTCTAAAGTAGATCCCGCAACAGGAAAGACCCAGTTTATGGCGGCGTTGAATGATCCTGCAGGTATCATATCCAGTAATGCAGACAATTTCACCATTACATATGCCAATGGATTTTCCAACCCGTATTATAACCTTGCTTCAGCGTCTCAGTTTGCGATTACAAAAACAATTGTGGACACCCTGAATGGATTTAATGATCCAAGGCTCAACTTGTATGGTCAGGCAGTCAATGGCAAAGTAAAAGGTGTTCCTTATGGTTTGAACAGAGGCAATAGCCTCACGTGGATCACCGCAAATCCCGATTATAGCCAGGCTTTCGACAACACATTTAAGCAAATTAATTCTCCCATCGTTATTATACCGGCAGCTTATATTAACTTGTTGAGGGCTGAGGCCGCATTGGACCCCAATTATGCTACAGGAGAGAATGCCTTAACCTTGTTGACAAAAGGTATCCAGGATTCATGGAGTCAGTGGGGGGCTACTGGTGACATCGTTGGTTACCTGGCCAATATTGGTGTAAGCTCAGGAATTAACAAAAGAGCGATACAAATGCAATTGTGGTTGGCTTTATATGGCACTACCCAGAATGCATGGAATGAATGGAGAAGAACAGGTGTACCGGTGCTTACACCGGCTCCGGATGCAGTAAACCTTACCAAGACGATCCCCAGAAGGTATGCATACCCCACAACAGAACCCAACCTGAATGCAGATGCTTATAATGCTGCAGTTGGATCGTTCCCTTATGGCGGTACAGATGTACACGATAACAGGGTTTGGTGGGATAAATAACCCATCTTTCATTTGATAATGGATTTTGAAAAGAGGCTGTCTCAAAAGGGCAGCCTCTTTTTATTTTTAAGGGTGGGTTTGTGCACAATGGAGGTGAATAAAAAGATATAGGTTATCATACAATAAA
>PVEQ01000010.1 GCA_002973575.1 Sediminibacterium magnilacihabitans | reverse complement strand
TCGCTTTAAATTCGGCGCTGAACTTGCGCCTGCTTTTCTTTGTCATATTTGGTAATTTAAGATGAAAATTTCATTCTTAACTACCTGCCCTCTTTTTAGGGTACATTATAGATTACCCTTCTTAATTTCATTGAGGCGATTCATCCTTTTTGCCAGGTAGGCTTTCATTTGTAAAATGTCGTGACGCGCAGGCGAATAAAATTTTTTTTAAATGATGATGGAAAAGGCTGCCACTTGGTGTTGCATACAATAGCGATACCTCAAGCTCAATAAAGAGCCGCTCATCGATGTATCCAACGTTATCTGCCCTGATATATTAACTTGTTTGTATGATCTGCATAAATGGATGCCTGTATTTCATTGTTGATACAAACTATCAGCATTTCAATACAAGATGGCTGGTAGGTATGTATTAACCGCCTGCTTACCAACTGGATGTAATCATACAGTTCCTTTTATCGTCTGTGGGACTCTTCGTGATGATGGGTATTACCCTCCCGTACGGCGCACTGAGGGGCTGGCGATTCGTGTGGCATTACTGGAGGCTACATAAAAAATCATGAATGCAAGGCTGGCTGGTGAGTTCTACCTGAAGGCAAGTGCCACCGGACGTCAGACGGATGTGATCCGACTGAAAGCGGATGCGGTCTGACCGGAGACGGGTGAGATCCGCCTGAAGGCAGAAGTCAGCTACCAGATATGCCAAGGTTGCAAAACATTGCAGCGTTTTACCATGCAAATTTAATTATTTGTGTTAAATTTGCAATGATGATCAAACGCAGATTAGAAGATAAAATTGAAAAAGCATTGATGCTCAGCCCGTCAGTTGCCCTGATGGGGCCACGCCAGATAGGTAAAACAACTATTTCGCTGAATATTGCTGAAAAGTCTGGCGCTATTTATCTTGATCTTGAAAATTCTTTAGATGCTGCAAGGATAAACGACATTGCTGCGTTTTATACAGATAACGGCGATCACTTGATTATTTTAGATGAAGTACAACGGGCTCCTGAAATTTTTCCTTCGATCCGGGGCCTTATCGATAAGGAACGGCGCAGAGGGAAAAAAACAGGGTTATTCTTATTTCTTGGCTCGGCCTCTATGGAGCTGCTTCAACAATCCGGTGAATCACTTGCCGGACGTATTGCTTACCTTGAACTGTTCGGAATTGATGCTTTGGAATTACATGCATATAGCCCAAAGGAAAATATTCATACACTTTGGTTACGTGGCGGTTTCCCTGAAAGTTTCCTTGCCAGGTCAGATAAAGACAGCATTTTCTGGCGGCGCAATTTTATCAAAACTTATTTAGAAAGAGATATCCCTCAACTCGGGCCCCGTATTCCTGCCCAAACGCTTGAACGTTTTTGGATCATGTTAGCGCACAACCAGGGTGGGGTAGTGAATGCCTCGCAGTTAGGCAGAAACCTTGAAGTGAGTAGCGTAACCATTAATCGCTACATAGATTTAATGGCAGATTTATTGCTGGTAAGACGGTTACAGCCTTATACAGCAAATATTGGAAAACGATTGATACGCGCCCCAAAAATATATGTTCGTGACAGTGGTCTGGTACATGCACTTTTAAATATTACCACGCTGAACGAGCTGCTGGGGCATCCGGTGGTTGGGGGAAGCTGGGAAAGTTTTGTGGTGGAAAATATTTTAGCTGTCGTTGAAGGTAATGCCTTGCCTTATTTCTACCGCACATCCGCAGGGGCAGAGATAGATCTGATTTTGGAGTTTCCCGGCAAAGAAAAATGGGCGATTGAAATTAAACGAAATTCCACACCATCTTTATCCAAAGGATTTTACATTGCCTGTGATGATATAAAAGCAGATAAGCGTTTTGTTGTTTATGCCGGAGCGGAAAAATTCTCTATCGGAAATAACGTAACAGCTATCCCTTTAACAGGGTTAATGGAGATGCTGAATACCCATTGATTTTATTCCGCTTCAGCCACAACTTCTTTCACTTCAGGAATCATGCGTTTCATCATGCCTTCAATACCAGCCTTGAGCGTGATCATAGAAGAAGGGCATCCGCTACAACTTCCTTGCAGCATCAGATTCACCACACCATCGTTGTAGCTTTTGAACTGTATTGCACCACCATCCATTTCAACAGCGGGCTTCACATAATTTTCCAGCAATTCTTTTACGCGCTTTACTACATCATCGTCATCGGCGCTTACCGCATTGCTGGCTTCGTGTTTTACTTTCGCTACTTCTTCTTCGTTCACCACTACACCGCCGTTCTCCAGGTATTCTTTCAGGAATGTTTTGATGGTAGGTATAATATCCTGCCATTCTTCCGTATCAGTTGTTTTAGTAAGCGTTACGAAATTGCTGGCAATGAAAACACTTTTAATGAAAGGAAAACTGAACAGCTCTTTCGCCAAAGGAGACGGAGCTGCTTGTGACTCATCTGCAAAGTCAATGCTCTTGCCCGGATACAACAATTTGTTGGCCACAAACTTCATGGTTTCGGGGTTGGGCGTCATTTCAGTATAGATACTGATCACCGGGTTGCCTGTCTTAATCATACACTTCAATTTTATGGTGTGCAGGGAGCTTATCGAAGTACAAAAATAAACAAAAACCGCGGCTTCGCTGAGGCTGCGGCTCGCGGAAATCAGTGTACATGCCTTTTTTTCGCAAATCGTAAGCTCTTACACGCTTATTGCAATGGCAAAATACATATATGAGAACAGAAAAAATGTAAACTGTCAACGATATTACAGGCGTATACCAGCGCTAACCGTTACGTAGAACATGTTCTGTCCGCGCTCTGTAAGGTCGGGCCTTCCGGCTACCGTTGCCAGGTTCTGCGGCATCACATAGGCGGGAATAACGGCCGCATTGAATTTACCCACTACCAGCACCACAGGCATAGAAGCCTCGTAAGACAGGATGTTGAACTGGGTAACATGTTCTGTTACATTTTGCTGCGAAACAGGAAATCCAAAAACATTTTCTTTCTGCAGGTACGTATTGCTGAATTGTTGCGTGCCCGCATAAGCATAAATAGAAGGATCTATTGCGATGGCTGAATTCTTCATCATGCCCTTTGTGATGATGAAGAGATGATCAAGCCCAAAAGTAGCGCCAACGTCTGTTTTGTCGCTGAACTTCAAATCACCTCCAACATTGATGTTGAGTATTTTGTTGGTGTACGCCAGGTTGATCCCGGTCTGCGATTTCAACGCCGATTGCACCAATGCGCTCTTGTCTTTATAAAGGAACTGGGTATAAAAAATATTCCCGGAAAAATGATCTGACTGAGGAAAGCGGTAACCGCCTTCTACGGTAGCACCTGTGTAAGTTGTCGGCTGGGCACTATTCTGAACAAATATGAAGTTTCCTTGCGCATACAAGCCGCTCTTGTGGCGGAAGCCAACGGTAGGAAAAATACCACTGCTCTTCAAACTATCTGTTCGCCCAAAGTAATGTAAATAAGACTGGTAATTGATTGCAGCATTGAATTCGTTCTTGGGTGCCTGTTTGCTACCGGCAGATGGTCCCTCTTGTGCCCGGGAAAATACCGGTAAGCTTATTGCCATCAACCATAACCATTTCGTGATAATTCTTTTCATACCTGTCTGATTTATCATGTCATTCTAATCCCAGCCAACAACTTACGTATGGTGCCTTAAAAAAGGATACTGGAGTTTAACTGTGCTATAAACAGCACTATATATTGGATATAAAAATTACTGCTTATTGCTTGCTTTCACTTTTCCCTGTGCTTTTACTTCTGTGCTTGCACTCACTTCGGGTTTAGCTTTTTCTTTTGCTTCTTTCATTTCATGGTGAACGGCTGCTTTTGCCCTGTCGGTTTTCGCTTTTACTCTTGCATTGGTCTCATCGGCATCTTCTTTCATTTCTTTTGCTTTGCCTCTTGCATCTACATTCGCATCTCCATGTACTTCAGACTCTGACCTTTCAGCTGCCCTTACCTGTCCTTTGTCTTCACCACCGGCATTGGAATTGGCATTTGCTTTTGCTCTAACTTTTATGTGGTGATCCTGGCCTTGTGCATTGTCGGCATCTCCATGTACTTCAGATTCTGACCTTTCAGCTGCCTTTACCTGTCCTTTGTCTTCACCGCCGGCATTGGAATTCACATTTGTTTTTGCGTTAACGCCTACTCCTGCATTTAACTGTGTATTGCTTTGCAATTTGGAGGCGGTATTAACGGTGGTATTAACAGCTGCATTCGTAGCGTGTGTAGCAGCGGCGGACGCTTTTGCGGCGGCATTGGTGCTTGCATTCACTGCGTTGCTGGTAGCTGCTGATGTACGGGCTGCTACCTGGCTTGCCGCACTTGCTGCCTTTGAAGCATTTACTGTGGCGTTGGTAGTTGTTTTAAGTCCTGCCGCAACCTGGGCCTGCGCCGCATTGAAAAATAAAACTACTGCCAGTGCTGCTGAAGACTTGATAATGGTTTTCATGTTGAGTTGAAATTTTGTTTTACAATCTGATTTTAAAAAAACATTTCAAGTTCCGTGCCAATCTGTTCACCCCCAGATAAATCTTTTGATAACTGGTTGTATATAAGTTGTTTATGTTATGCTAATGGTAAAACGTACCTTGTAATTCATGTTATCGATTCCGCCTTACCAACTGCGCAGCATCGGCGACCATGCCCTGCTCATCGACTTCGGTCAATGCATCGATGAACATATCCACCAATGGGTCATGGCCATCTACGACTATTTTCAGCAGGAGCCGCTTGCCGGACTGCTCGATTGTATTCCGGCATACAGCAGTATCGCATTTGTTTATGATTTGGTATTTTGGCGGAACAAAACAGGCAACTCAACTGTTGTTGATTACCTGGGCAGGATCATCCTCGAAAGGCTCTCCCATGTACAACTGTCCGCCCGCCGGAAAATAAACAGGGTGGATGTTCCCGTCTGCTACGATCCTGCCCTGGGCATCGATATCATCAACCTGGCTGCTGCTCATGGATTAACAGTTGAACAGGTGATCAATATGCACGCTTCAAAATCTTACCACGTATATATGCTGGGATTTCTTCCCGGCTTTGCATATATGGGTAAGGTAGATCCCCGCATCGCCACTGAACGGTTACAGCAGCCAAGAACCCTTGTAAAAGCAGGTAGCGTAGGTATTGCAGGCGAACAGACCGGCATCTACCCGGTTGATTCGCCGGGTGGGTGGCAACTGATCGGACAAACACCTTTGCGGGTATTTGATCCGCGCAAAAAAAATCCCTGTTTTTTCGCACCGGGCGATGAAGTGCTATTCTATCCCATTACCCTTTCCGAGTTCCAAAAAATCAAAGAGCATGAGTCTGCACATCGTTAAAAAAGGCATACTCGACAGCATACAGGATGCAGGGCATTATGGCCGGCAACACCTGGGCATTGGTCCGGGCGGGGTGATGGACTTTATCGCTTTCCGTACTGCCAACGCACTCGTAGGAAACAGCAAGGGTGAAGCCGTGCTGGAAATGCATTTTCCCGGTCCTGTTATCCACTTTACAGCAGATTGTTTGATTGCACTGAGCGGGGCCGATTTTGGCGCCGTGATCGACGGGGTAGACATCAACATCAACCAGCCACTGGTAGTGAATAAAGGTTCCATACTTCGCTTTCAACAAAAAAGAAACGGTGCGCGTTGCTACCTGGCGGTCAGGGGCGGACTGAATAATGAATTGTTCCCTTATCATTTTTCCGGCGAAAATGAAGTGGTGGCTTTACCCTGGAAAGCCGATCTGTGCGGACTGTACAACAATGACCGCATTCGATTCGTCCAGGGTTCTTTTTTTTGTCAACTCTCCGAATCGAGCCGGCAGCATTTCTGCAACAGCCCTTTCAGTATCACAACCCAAAGCAACCGTATGGGTTACCGGTTGAAAGGAGAAGCTTTGCAATTAACAGAAAAACAGGAGCTGGTTTCCGCTGCCGTAACAAAAGGCACCATCCAGTTATTGCCCAATGGTCAGCTCATTGTGCTGATGGCCGATCACCAGACTACCGGCGGATATCCTTGTATCGGTCACGTGATCAGCGCCGATATTCCTTCACTCGCACAGTCAGATAATGGTCAGGCGCTTGCTTTTGAATCCGTTTCCATTGCCGAAGCAGAAACACTGCGACTCCGCCAGGAGCAACATTTGCAACAACTGCAATATTCCTGTACCTTCCGTATGCAAGAATATTTTTCATTGTAATGATGACCATCGACCTCAATTGCGACATGGGCGAAGGTATGCCGCATGATGCCGGACTGATGCCTTTTATCAGCAGCGCCAATATTGCCTGCGGCTATCATGCCGGCAATGCCGATACCATGAAACGCACTGTTGAACTGGCTTTGCAGCATGGGGTGGCCATCGGCGCCCATCCGGGTTTCAAAGACGCGGCTAATTTCGGCAGGAACGAAATGCATTTACCGGAACAGGCGTTGTATGAATTAGTAGGCGAACAGTTAATGCTGTTGAATCGAATAGCCTGGAATTTGGGAGCCCAACTGCATCATGTGAAGCCGCACGGCGCACTTTACAATATGGCAGCCAAAGATCTCTCCATGGCTGAAACCATTGCAAACGCTGTTAAAATGGTGGATGCCTCCCTGGTATTATACGGACTCAGTGGTAGTAACCTCATTTCGGCAGCACGTGCGGCAGGATTGAAAACAGCGAGTGAAGTGTTTGCCGATCGCAGCTACCAGGACGATGGGAGCCTTACACCCAGGAGCCGCTCCGGCGCTATGATCAAATCAGAAGAGGAGGCGGCAGCACAAGTGCTGCAGATGGTGCGGCAACAAACCGTTACCAGCGTGAACCGCAAACCCGTTACCATCCTGGCAGAAACCATTTGCATACACGGCGATGGCGAGCACGCCGTTTCTTTTGCAAAACATATTCATCACGCGTTAGAACAAAACAACATTGAGATCCGGAAAATTTAAACCCACTTTATTCAGCGGCGTTGGCCTGGGCGCGGCATTTCTCATGGCCAACTCTTCTATCGGACCGGGTTTCCTCACCCAAACAACTGTTTTCACCCAGCAGTTGTTGTACAGTTTTGGTTTTGTGATACTGGTCTCATTATTACTCGACATCGGCGCGCAACTGAATACCTGGCGCATCCTTACCATCAGTGAATTAAGGGCGCAGGACCTGGCCAACAGGTTGCTTCCCGGCCTCGGCTATTTGTTGTCTCTGCTGGTGATATTGGGAGGCTTCGCCTTTAACATCGGAAATATTGCCGGATGCGGACTCGGCGTTAATGTGCTCACCGGGCTCTCTTTTCAACAAGGCGCTATCATTAGCTGCGTGGCTGCGTTGATTCTTTTCTGGATACGCGAGATAGGAAAAATGCTCGATCATTTCACCAAGATCGTTGGGTCGGTTAAAATATTACTCACCCTTTTCATTGCCTTCAGTGCGCATCCGCCGCTATTGCAAGCGATTCATCGTACTTTCATTCCAGAGACCATCAGCTCACAGGCCATTGTAACCATTGTGGGCGGTACAGTGGGCGGTTATATCACATTCTCCGGCGCACACCGCCTCCTCGATGCCGGTATCAAAGGGAAAGAAAGCATGCAGGAAGTGAACCGCAGTGCAATGAGCGGTATCATTATATCAGGACTCATGCGTTTCATTCTCTTCCTCGCTACAGTGGGCGTATTGGTACATGGTGCGGTACTTGAGCACGATAATCCTCCCGCGGGTGTATTCCGTTTTGCAGCAGGCGAATTCGGTTACAGGGTATTTGGTGTTGTATTGTGGAGCGCGGCTATTTCTTCCGTCATTGGCGCTGCATATACTTCTGTTTCTTTCATGAAAACCTTTCACCCTTTGTTGGCAAAATATGAACGCCTTTGTATTTCCATTTTCATCCTGTTGTCAACCGCTGTATTTGTTTTCATTGGCAAGCCAAGGCAGTTATTGCTTTTTGCCGGTGCCATCAATGGGTTCATCCTACCACTGGCACTCGCCATCATATTGGTTGCCGTTACACGAAAACGGTTGATGAATGGCTACCGGCACCCGCTCTGGATGCAGGCAGCCGGCTGGCTGGTTGTACTGGCCATGGGGTGGATGAGTGTCGACGCTTTTATCAGTTGGGTCAGGTAAACTTTCTAACTTCGTATCAGCAGCTATGAAAACATTATTTGTTATCCGGCACGCAAAAAGTAGTTGGGATAATGCTTCCCAGGACGACTTCGACAGGCCCCTCAACAGCAGGGGACACCACGATGCACCTGAAATGGCCCGGCGGCTGCTGGCAAGACAATTGCAAATCGGCACTTTCATTTCCAGTACAGCCGTTCGCGCTTTTACCACAGCTACCTATTTTGCAAAAGCTTACCGCTTATCTGAGAAGAAGATCATCGCTGTTCCGGAATTGTACCATGCATCCGTTGCTGTTCTCTTCCGTACCATTTCACAGATCGATAATCGTTATCAGTCTGCCGCCATTTTTTCTCATAACCCCGGTATCACTGCATTCGTTAATGAACTCTGTTCCGTGAAGATCGACAACATGCCTACCTGCGGCATTTTTGCTGTAGAATCCGATACCTTACAGTGGAAGGATTTTCAATGGGCCGAAAAATCTTTTTTGTTTTTCGATTATCCCAAAGGTTAGGCGCGCTTTCTGTTTACCAGGTACACTCCGGCAAAGATCAATGCAGTTGCTGCGGCTTTTATCAAAGTAAAATGATCTCCCAGGAAAAGAATGGAAACAATAGCCGCAAAAACAGGTTGCGTATAGATATAGCTCCCTGTAGCAGATGGCCCGATGATGGAAAGCGCATACACGCTCATCAAATAACCAAGGAAAGTGCCTGCAACTCCCACAAAGCCCAATGCCAGCCAATGACTTGCATGAAATGCCTGCCAGTTGGTATGCACAAATGGTCCCCATCCTATAGGCAAAATGCCCAGCGCACCTATTGTAAGTACCCACCTGGTAACATGCAGTGCGCTGTATGATTGCATCAATGGTTTTGCCAGCACCAAGTAAAAAGCATAAGCGATAGCTGCCATCAGCGCCAACATATCTCCCAGCATATTATTTGTATTGTTGCCGGTGGTATCCTTGATCATAATCAGTATAGCAGCGCCACTGATACCGCAGGCGAGTCCTGCTAACCTGGTCAGGTTCATTTTTTCTTTCAGCAACCAAACAGCGAAGATGCTGATGAAAATGGGTGTTCCCAGGGAAAGCATGGCGCCATGAAAAGAAGAGGTCATGGAAAGCCCTTTGATCAAACAGACCTGGTTCAGTGTAATGCCGGTGAGGCCGCAGAGAATAAAACGGAGGATGTCTTTTTTCTGAATGCCGGCGGTACCGGGCTTCATGAGAAACAATGACCAGAACAGCGAAACGCTTACCAACACCCTTACCACATTTACCGCAAGGGGTTGTATATAAGACGGTGTAACGTATTTGATAATGGCATAATTAATACCGAAAATAAAATTGGCTCCCAATCCGGCCAGGTGCGCTTTGGTGTTCTTGGTCATCGCTCCGGTAAAATTAATCTCTGCGATTGATTTAAAGAGCCGTTTTCAAAAGGTCTGGCAGATCTTTTTCGCAGAACCTGCGCAATACCGGCCATTGATAAGGAAAAGCCGCTGATGCACGGAGAGCATCAGGCAAGCGAAAATCTGTTTGTTTTTCACTGTAGGCGTATTGCTTCTCTTTCAACAACCCGGCCAGGTATTCCTGTTCTGTTTGACCAGGTGTGGGAATCAGTATCGATTTTTTTTGCAAGACCATCAGCTCCATGATGGTGGTATAACCGCTCCTGCATATAATCACGTCGCTTTGTAAGATAGCGGCTTGCAATTCGGCGGTAGACAGGTGATTTTCTATCCTCACGCCATTGATCAGCGACAATTTTTCATTGCTACCCGGTTTTCCGCGAACCAGCAGTGTTTCGCCGCTGAGGTCTGTTAGTCCCGGCAGGATCTGTTGTTCCAGCAGGCTGCGCTGGGGTTCGGGGCCCGACAAAAGGATGCAGCGATCATACCTGTGTTCTGTCTCCGCCGGCTCAAAGCGGGTAAGCAGGCCAATATAATGAACGGGTATCCGGGGAAGTTGGCGGGGGTGGGATAAACTGCCACTTACATTGTTCTCCGAACCATCATCCGGCACCCAGCAAACTTTGAACCGTTCAATATAATGGTAGTTGATCTTTTGTATCAGCGATTCCAGCCAGTTATAAGGCGCTTTGATCCGCAACTGGTGCGTCATGAACACGCAGGGTACGCGATTACTATAAAGGCCATACCGGTTATCAGCTATCACCAGGTCTATCGCATGCGTTTCAACAACCTGTTCCAACCACCGGTGTTCCCGTGCAATGGTTTGCAATAACCCTGGCAGTTGCGCAAGCAGTTTAAATGGCAACCAGCTCATTTTCCTGCTGTACCGCACACGATAGCCTTTGAGTGGGAGCATCGTCAGTTCCGGGAATTCTTTCTCCAACAGCACTCTTTGTGCGCCTTCCGCTGCTATGAATACCTTAAAACCCTGCTTGTTCAATGCATCAATGATGGGTATGCAACGGGTAGCATGTCCCAGGCCCCAATCGAGCGGGGCCACCAAAACCCGTTGTATGTTAAAAATTCCCGGCACGCTGTCCGATTTGATTTATTTTAAACTGTAAAGTAGTAATTTAGATGTCAGATTATGCAAAGGAAAATAAACCGGTTATTCATTTTACTGTTATTGATAACGGCGATGGGCTCATGCGGTGTATTCAATAAAAACAAGAAACCCGCATTTTGTGGTTGCCCTTCCGCACACAGGTAATCAGCGTGATTAATGAAAAGCGTCAACAGAGATATCCTTGTCCTGACCAATCAGTCGCACCTCAGCCGGCAAGAACTGGAGTTGCACGTTGCACAATTGAACGCGCTTTTATATCATGTAGAAAGCTGGAATAATTTCTGCACTGCTAACGAGATCATTGATATCAACCATCGGCGCATCCTTTGCAAACCACACCTGATTCAAAAAGCCATCCGGGATACCATTGCTGTTGATAAACCCTTTGTGTTCATAAACAATAAAAACTGAACTTACTTCAGCGCAGCAAGGGCTTTTTCCAGTTTTTCAAACACTTCCCCAATCTCTTCTTTCTTACAGGTTCCTACGCTCAGGCGATACCAGGGACTGTCGGCTCCTGCGCCAAATGCAGAAAAAGGAACCACCGCCAGTTTGGCTTCGTGCAGTATATAAGAAGTAACGTCTGACTGTTTTTGTAAAACAGCGCCCGCAGTTGTTGTTTTACCTGTAAGATTTATTTTAACGGTAAGATAAATCGCAGCCTGTGGTGCAACAGCATCTACCGCGTATCCTTTTTCTTTCAGTGCAATGAACCCTGCATATATTTTTTGAAGCCGTTCATTGATCTCTGCTTTAAAATGAGCGAGATAATGATCGATGGCTTCTTTCTCTCCCAGGAATTTCGCAACAGCGTTTTGCTCGGGCATGGGCGCCCATGCGCCGAGGTGACTCAGGATCGCTTTCATTTTTGCAATAACGGAAGCGGGTCCCATAGACCAGCCCACGCGCACACCTGTTGCCGCAAATGCTTTTGAAATACCATCTACAAAAACAGTATAGGCTTTCATTTCGGGCCTCAACGTTATGGGGTTGTAATGCCGGGTATTACCAAAAGTCAGCGTCCAATACATCTGGTCGAACATCAGGTACAATTTCTTTTCGCCTGCAGCCCTTTGTTTGTTTTCTTCCAGCACCAAATCGCAGATCTCTTCCAGCGCCGTTTTGGTAAGGGTGGTACCGGTAGGGTTCTGCGGGGTGCAAATGCAAAGCAGCGCTGCACCTTTGATATGGGGTTTGATATCGGCCGCCGTAGGCATGAAATCATTCTCGGGATGGCATTCGATCACACAATGCTCGCCGGCCGTCATATGGGCATAGTGATTGTTATTCCAGGAAGGAACGCCATAGATCACTTTATCGCCTTTGTCTACAATCGCCCTGAAAATGGTATAGATCAATGGCCTGCCGCCCGAAGCTACCTGTATTTCCTGCTCGGTATAATCAAGCCCTTCACGTTCTTTCAAAAACAAACTCACCGCCTTGCGCAGGTCCAGTATCCCTTCCGCTGCAGGATAGTTGGTGTAGTGTTCCTTGTAGCAGCGGATGATCTCTGCTTCCAGTGCTGCCGGAATGGGAAAGATAGCCGGGTCGAAGTCCCCGATGGTAAAATTGTAAATTTTTTCGCCTGCCCTGATCCTTTCGCTGATGGCATTGCCCAGCTTCACGATCTCACTGCCGATGAGTGTCTCTGCAAGGTGGCTCAGTTTCGGTTGATTCATACATATCATTTAAAATGTGCCCGCACGCAAAGTAACTCATTATTTATGCACCATCGTTTTACTCGGATTTCTTTTTCTCGGTATAGTGCTTCTCCGCTTCTTTCGCCTTTTCAAAGTCAAGCACCACGCCATTGATACAATAACGAAGACCGGTGGGCGGGGGACCATCTTCAAACACATGGCCCAGGTGCGCTTTGCAGCGGCCGCATTCCACTTCGGTACGGCTCATACCCAGGCTATTATCCGGTAAATAAATAACGGAACTTTTGCTGATGGGCTCGTAAAAACTCGGCCATCCGCAACCACTTTCGAATTTGGTATCGCTTTTAAACAGCGCATTGCCACATGCCGCGCAGTAATAAGTGCCCGCTTCTTTCAGGTTTTCAAACTTGCTGCTCCAGGGTCGCTCAGTACCCTTTTGCCTCGCGATATAATATACTTCGGGTGATAATACGCGTTTCCAATCTTCATCTTTCATCACCGCTTTACCTGTATCTGTTCTCGAATAAACAGGGTTATCGTTTTTCTTGTGCTGGTCCATATCGGTCTTTTGATTGTTTTGAGAATAACAACCTTGCCCCAACAAGCAGGCCAAAGTCAATGAAAATATCCATTTCATTTGATGTGAATTTGATACGTTAAAGTTACGAGTCATGCCCCGTTATGGTTTACTCCTGTGTACAAACAATCGTTTGTTTCACGCCAGGATTCAGTCTTTTCAAAGGTTTTCGTGATCTGTTAAACATTTTTTAAAACACACATACTATCTTTGCTCCTCACTCAAGGTTAGCACTTACATGTTTAATATTATTTTGTTCGGTCCTCCCGGAAGCGGAAAAGGTACACAAAGTGAAAAACTGATCGCTGCTTATGGATTGAAACATTTGTCAACCGGAGATCTGTTGAGAAGTGAAATTGCCGGCGCCACTCCATTGGGACTGGAAGCCAAAAAATTCATGGACAGAGGGGAACTGGTACCGGATGAAGTGGTCATTGGCATGATCAGCGCAGCGCTGGACAATAATCCCCAGGCCAAAGGCTTTCTTTTCGACGGTTTTCCCCGCACCAGGGCGCAAAGTGAGGCCCTTGATCAGCTATTGACGCAAAAACACACTTCTATTGGTGTGGTACTGGCGCTCGAAGTAGGTGAGGAAGAGCTGGTTAAGCGTTTACTCCACAGGGGACTTACCAGCGGCAGAAGCGATGATAACAACGAAACCGTGGTCCGGGCCCGGATCGTAGAATACCATAAAAAGACTTCCGCAGTAGCCGATTATTACCAGGCTTTTGATAAAGTGGTGAAAATCAAGGGAGAAGGAACTGTAGAACAAATATTTGACGCTCTTTGCAGCGAAATTAACAAACGGTTGTCTTAAATATAACAAATGGTTTAAACAACCAATAACCAACTGCAATCCCGCCAAGTACCCTATGGCGGGATTTTTTTTGTAATATCTGAACGATTTGTTAAAGGAAAACCCGTATTTTCCTTTTTTCCCGGTTTCAGCCTTATTTTTGCACGCCTTTGGGGCTATAAATAACCACTACCCGTTTTCGAACAATTCTACTTAGTTCATCTTTTATTCATTCACCGATCAAACGTTGTAATTGCATGGGTAGATCATTCATCCGGTCTTTCGGGGTATTTGTGTTGATTATTTCGGCCTCCCTGGCCTTTATGAGTTTTGTTGTTGCAAACAGCAGCGGCAGTCCGCTTCCGGTATCCGCTCCAGATACGGTTCCGGTTATTCAATTCACGGCAAACGAAGGAGATGCCCGGCTTTCCCTTTACGAAAAGCTGGCGCTCGATTCACTGGGTCTCTCACACGAAGCATTTGAATATGCTTTGAAAGGGCATGACCAGCTACAGAGCGATGGAAAAATTGAAAAGGACAACCTGCTTTCGATCATCGACTTTTCCCTTCCTTCCGGTAAAAAACGGCTTTTTGTTATCGACCTGGAATCGGAAGAGCTTTTGTTCAATACCTACGTAGCACATGGCAGGAATTCTGGTAAAGACATTGCCACCAAATTCTCTAACAAACCCAACAGTTTCAAAAGCAGTCTCGGGTTTTATGTAACCGGCGATACCTATACCGGCAAACATGGCTACTCTATGCGTCTCAACGGTGAAGAATCCGGTATCAACGACAGAGCAGAGGGCAGGGGCATTGTAATGCACAGCGCCGCTTATGCCAATGAAAATTCCATAGAAGAACGTGGCTTCATTGGCCGCAGCCTGGGTTGCCCGGCCATTCCGAAAAATGTACACCGGCAGATCATTGAAACCATCTGCCACGGAAGTTGTTTATTTATGTACAGTCCGGATGCTTATTATTTAAGTCATTCAAAACTGATTTGATAAATCACTGAAATAAAAAGCCTCCCGCAACACAATTACGGGAGGCTTTTTTATAGCGGAACAATTTATTTTTTCGTCTCCAGTAATTTAAAGAACTGGTCGAGTTGCGGAAGAATAACAATCCTTGTTCTGCGGTTAGCAGCACGTCCTCCGGCGGTGTTGTTATCTGCAAGAGGCAGGTATTCACTTCTTCCTGCTGCAGTCATGCGCTTGGGATCGAGACCATAGGTATTTTGCAGGATGCGCACCACGCTGGTAGCGCGTTTTACGCTGAGGTCCCAGTTATCAACAATACCCGCGCTGTGAATAGGGTTTGAATCGGTATGGCCTTCCACCATGAATTCGATCTCAGGCTGGTTCTGCAACACTTTGGCTACTTTGCCCAGTACTTCCTTCGCTCTTTCCGTAACATCATAGCTGGCGTTTTTGAAAAGGAGCTTGTCTGAAATATCTACATATACCACCCCTTTATCTACTTTGATATTAATGTCTTTGTCATCCAGGTTGCCGATGGCTCCCTTGAGATTCATCACCAGCGCCATGGCAAGGGAATCCTTACGTGCAATAGAACCCTGGAGGTCTTTGATGTACATGTCTTTCGCCCCGATATTGTCCAATGATTTGCGGATGCTTTCTGCCTGTGCATTCGTTACCACCGACATATCCCTCAATTGGTTCAATACCGTATTATTGTTCTGTTTGAGGTAATCAATCTGTTTTTTGAGATCATCTACCTGTCCATCTGTGTTTGTTTTCGCGGACTGCAATGCTGCATTTTTGTTGTTGGCTTTGTTCAGTTCGTCCTGCAATGCGCGGTATTTCGACTGCAGATCGAGGTAAGTACCGCTAAGCTGGTCGTACTTGGCTTGCGACTCTCTTAATTTTTTTGGACTCACACAGGAAAACAATACCGCTGAACTCAATAGCGCTGTTAAGTAAATCTTTACTTTCATAATTGATGCTGTTAAAAATTAAACAATGACGGACTCCTAACGTTGGAGCCGCTAAAAAATTGTATCTGCGCCAGAGTGTAGAGGGGTAAAGAGGCGTAAAGGTAATAAACAAAGCGCTCGCAAACTCAATGCTGTGGGCGCTTTGCTTTTATTAATCCGTTCTTAATAAATTTATTTCCAAACCACGCGGAAGTTGCCGTTCCTGGTATTGGTTGATGTAGTAGCAGAAGTAACCGTTACCGCTACGGTACAAAATACTTGTCCCATTGGAAGCGGTGAAACCGTTACGCTGTTCACAGCTGTAGACGAACTGAGGTCCTGCGTAAAAACAACCGTACTGTTGTCTTCTCTTTTCGCAGTGATATTGATCTTAACGCCGGCTGCGGGCATTCTGCTCAATACTTCTACCGTGAACTGGTAAGAACTGCTGGTAGAGGTGGCGGGGTTAGCCGTATTCAATTTTATATTCAGGTTTTCTTCCGATGGTGCTGTGTCGGGCCCTTTGCCACAAGAGATGAGACTGGTTATACAGAGAAGGAAACAGCATATAGTTAACAGCTTGCGCATTACGGTTACTTTATATTCGGTACAGGTTTTACACTGGCTAATATAAGATTATTCCTTCAATTCCGTCTTTACCTGATCGCTTCCAGCTCTTTTTGCAGCCTGAACATTTCATCGCGCAGGCGGGCCGCCTCAATAAAGTCCAGATCGCGGGCTGCTTTTTCCATTTCTTTCCGGGTCTTTGTAATGGCTTTTTCGAACTGGGGAATCGTTTGATAGGTCTCCTGTTCCTCCGCTGCTTTCGATACAAAAGGGTCTTCGGTCTGCACGGCATACGCGTTCGAAGGATCATACCCTTTGATATCAAGTACCGATGTTTGTGCAAAAACCTGCTCTTTGCTCTTGCTCACCGTTTGCGGAATAATACCATGTTCCTGATTATACGCTAACTGTTTTTCTCTTCTGCGGCTGGTTTCATCAATTGTGCGTTGCATGCTCATCGTCATCTTATCGGCATAAAAGATCACCAATCCATCCACATTACGCGCAGCGCGTCCTGCCATCTGGGTCAGCGACCGCTCATTACGCAGGAAGCCTTCTTTATCGGCATCCAATATGGCCACCAACGATACTTCGGGCAGGTCGAGTCCTTCCCGCAGCAGGTTCACCCCAACCAGCACATCTATCACACCCAATCTTAAGTCGCGCAGTATTTTCACACGTTCCAGCGTATCCACATCACTGTGTATGTATTTCGATTTGATGTTGATGCGCGCCAGGTACTTGTCCATCTCCTCCGCCATACGTTTGGTAAGCGTGGTCACCAGCACACGGTCGCCCTTTTTCACACGCTTGTCTATTTCATCGAGCAGGTCATCAATCTGGTTCACACTCGGACGTACTTCTATCGGTGGGTCCAATAAGCCTGTAGGTCTTACTACCTGCTCCACCACTACACCGCCTGTTTTCTCCAGCTCATAATCGCCGGGGGTAGCGCTCACAAAAACGGTCTGGCCCACGAGCGACTCAAATTCCTGGAAGCTCAGGGGCCTGTTGTCGATCGCACTCGGTAACCTGAATCCATATTCTACCAGCACCAGTTTACGGCTGCGGTCTCCTCCATACATACCCGCGATCTGCGGTATGGTCTGGTGGCTTTCATCGATCATACATAAAAAATCTTTGGGGAAATAATCCAGCAGGCAGAAGGGGCGCGTGCCGGGCTTGCGCCTGTCGAAAAACCTGGAGTAGTTCTCAATGCCATTACAATAACCCAGCTCACGGATCATTTCAAGGTCGTATTCCACCCGCTCTTTGATGCGATGCGCTTCTTCGTTTTTTCCAATGCCCTTGAAATACTCCACCTGCGCCATCATTTCATCCTGTATCTCATAGATCACCTGTTGTATGATATCGCGTGGCGCCAGGTAGAGGTTGGCGGGGAAGATGGCGGCATTCTCCATCAGTCCCATCCGTTTGCCCGTATCCGTATCGATGCTTTCTATCTCTTCTATTTCATCCCCAAAAAAAGTAACGCGGTAACCGAAATCAACATAGGGCAGGTTGATGTCAACCGTATCGCCCTTTACCCTGAACGTACCCCTCGTGAAATCGCCCTGGCTGCGGTTGTACAAGGAGTTCACCAGGCTGTGCAGGAATTTTTGCCGCGGTATCACCTGTCCCTTTTCTATCCTGATGATCCCGTTCTCATACTCCGTAGGGTTACCCATACCGTAGATGCAGCTTACACTTGCCACCACAATGATATCGCGCCGGCCACTCAGCAGTTGCGATGTAGCTTGCAAACGCAACTTGTCCAATTCTTCATTGATGCTCAGGTCTTTTTCTATATACACATTCGTCACCGGCATATAAGCTTCCGGCTGGTAATAATCGTAGTAGCTCACAAAATAACCAACGGCATTCTCCGGGAAGAACTGTTTGAACTCGCCGTACAATTGCGCCACCAGTGTTTTATTGTGTGTGAGTACCAGGGTAGGCCTTTGCAGCTCCTGTATCACATTGGCCATGGTAAACGTTTTACCACTGCCTGTTACGCCCAGCAATGTCTGAAACTGTTCGCCGCTTTGTATTCCGTCGATCAGCTGGCGTATGGCCGAAGGTTGGTCTCCGGCCGGTTCGTATGTTGTGTGAAGTTTGAATGGCATGATGCAAACAGGCAAATGATGCGGACCTGTTTGGCGAAGTTAACAACAAATTCAGGGCATCACTTCAAAGAGGAAAAGCTGTGTTTTTTCCAGTTGGGAAAAATTATTGTCAGACACCATCAAAAGGGTTCTGTGGCCATTGGGAAGTGTGGGGCCGAAAGTCATGCCCTCCACATTATCCACATAAATACCCAGGTCATCCATGTTCAGCAATAATTTTTTCTGCAAGGGCCGGGTTGGTGGTTTTCTTTTCAGTGAATTCACTTTGGAAATATCTTCCGCTTTACTGCAATCTGTTAAGAAAATTTTGATGGTACAAGGCATGCGGTCGGTTGAAAAAGACCTTTCCATTACCAGTAACCTGGTTCCTCCGGCAGAAAGTATATCGGGTATTCCGTTTATTTTAAATGCATCCGCAGGAAATGCCGGATAAGCAATGGGTTCCAGTTTATAGGCATACTGTGCGGTGTTTCGCAAGCTCTCCCTATTGAAACGGTAAATTCTCACCCATGCATCATTCGGTCGGATATCTGCACGCTCGCCATCTTCATAGCGGGGTTCTTCGAGACTTACATAAAGGGTTTTATAGCCATTTGCATACGTGATGCCTTCCAATACACCATTACGTCTCGGACCCTTCTCGGTTGCATGCATCCATAAATTGCGCGGCAGCGGAATACTATCAATAAATTTTCCGTCAGGCTCAATGAAATGGATAGAAGGGTTTTCCAATACCGTGTCTTTGTTTGAAACGATCCTTTCCCCCTCGCTTGTCCACACCATTTGTTTTCTCACCGGGTCGTAGCGCAGCGCTTCCGGGTCGGGCGTATGTGCGGGATCCTGCTGGGTGTTGGGAAAGGGATAACCATCGGGTTGGCGTAGCGTAACTACATCCGTTATACGTAAGCTGTCGAATCCCTGGTTATTAAGGTAGACCTTCATCGTATAGAACCTCGCCGGCTGAAGCGCCGATCTGTCGTCGCTGATAAGATAATATGATTGTTGTGTGCTGTCATAATCGATGCCAGAGAGTCCGCCTACCGTAGTTCCTTTAAACCGGGCATCATAAGGTATTTCCTGAACCGCCAACAATTTCAATGCACTGATCGGGGTGATGGGCGTTGTGTGTGTTTGCGCAGCACAGGCCGTCATCATTCCGGTGAGCACCATCAATCCAATACTTTTTCTCACTATTGTTTTTTATGTTTCTTTTTATTGGAAAACAACCAGGGCAATAATTTGGGTTCTGCAAATGCCGCATCCCAACTGTTATGGTTGAGGTTGGGGTACTCTGTATACATCACGTGCTGGTCGCCCGATGTCATCAACGCTTTGTAAAGCTCGCGGTCGGCAATCGGCGGAACTACATTATCCTGGGCTCCATGAAAGATCCAGAGTGGCAGGTTCCTGGCTTTTTGCATCATCTGCGGAATATCTGCCACCCCGCAGATCGAAAAGGCCGCAGCGAAATAATCCGGATAACGGGTGATCATATCATAGGTACCAAAGCCACCCATGGAAAGACCGCCGATATATATTTTGCGTGTATCTACTACGCCGCTCTCCGATAAGCTATCCAATAATTGCTTCAACAGTCTCTGAGTTAAAGGTGGTTCCGCTTCTGTAATGATGTTAAAGTTGCCCGATTTCGGGTGATGGTCCCTTTTATAGTGCGACCAGGTACTTCCGGCAGGACATTGCGGAAAAACAACGATTGCCGGGAAATAATGCCTGATAGCTTCCCTCGTAAAAATCTCTCCGCCATGTGCGAGCTGGGCGTTGTTGTCGTTTCCTCTTTCGCCCGAACCATGCAGGAAAACCAGCAATGGGTATACTCGGTTGGGTTTGAATTTTTCGGGAAACATAACCCTGTAACGCAATGTATCATTCCCGCGGATGAACCATTTCTTTTCGTACAGGTTGAGGTTTTGTGCGGCAAGCTGTTGTAATGCGCACAACAGACACAGTATCAGGGAGAACTTTTTCATCTGCTGTTTTTTTCTATGCGGGGTTCAGTCTTGCTATTTTAAAGATACAAAACAAGGGATGATTTGTGATGGTTTATTTGAATTGTGGCGGATGCATTTCATCCCAGGGTGTTTGATCCTGATAAGCTTTTGCAACAGCCAGCAATGTGGCTTCGTCGTATAATTTTCCTATTAAAGTAATACTGGTGGGTAAATGATACTGTTTATCGAACCCGGTAGGCATACATACAACAGGATGACCGGTCAGGTTGGTGATGGCCAACTGGTTGCCGCTGCCACGGGTGGGACAAATCAATACATCCACTCCTTTCATGGTCTCATTCACTTGCTGCATCAGCAGGTAACGGTGCCGGTTGGCATTGATGTATTCCACCGCTGGTATCAGTCGCGATACCCTGAAAGTATTCGGCCAGTCGTTTTTTCCCTGCCTGGTCATTTGATCATCCAGTCCGCTCCTGGTAAATTCGTCGAATGCGGCAGCGCATTCGGCGCTGATGATCACTTCCATCATGTTGAAACGATAAACACCACTGTCTGGGAAATCAATGGGAATAAGGCTTGCACCCATTTTTTTATAGGCTTCCAGCACTTTCCATTCGTTCCTGGATGTATCGGTTATCTTGTCGAAATAGTTTTTAGCATAGCCTATTCTCAACTTGGGTATTGATACTTTGTTTTGATAGTTGAACGGCCTGTTCACCGCACTGCCATCGTATCCGTCTGTTCCATGGATGCACGAAAAGACCACGGCGGCATCTTCTGCATTACGACAAATAGGGCCTACTTTATCCAGGCTCCAGCTCAATGCCATGGCGCCGGTTCTGCTGATGCTTCCGAAAGTGGGACGCAAGCCCGTAGCGCCGCAGGTGGAAGATGGTGAAACGATCGATCCCCAGGTTTCTGTTCCAATGGCAAAAGGAATGAGCCCTGCAACGGTGGCCGATGTAGAGCCGGCCGATGAGCCCGAAGAGCCGAACTGGGTATTCCACGGATTCCTGGTTCTTCCACCATACCAATAATCACCCATGGCCAATGCCCCGAGCGTAAATTTTGCTACCAGTACAGCGCCGGCCTCTTTCAGTCTTTGATAAACATACGCGTCTTCTTCTATCACCTGGTCTTTATACGGCGCAGCACCCCAGGTCGTTTTGGTACCTTTTACAGCGAAGAGGTCTTTCAGTCCGTAAGGAATACCATGCAGCGGCCCGCGGATTTTTCCGGCAGCGATCTCTGCATCTGCTTGTTCCGCTTGTTGCATCGCAATAGATTCTGTTAGCGATATCACACACTGCAGACTGTCGCCATATTTTTTGAGCCGGTCGATGAAAAAGCGGGTCAGCTGTACGGAGCTGATCTTTTTATTCCTCAGCAGGGATGACAGTTGAAGCAGGTTATAATAAGCAAGATCATTGAGATCTTTCGGTAATTGGATATTAGGAATATAATTCCATTTGATCTCCGCCTGTTTTTGATTGAGGCGCATATTCGGTAATACCGGGTTTTGCCACAAACTCATCGGAACACTGTTGTTGAGCGATTGTTTGTGTTGCAGCTGGTATATCAACCAGTTGTCTTTCACACCATCATACATGCTGTCTATCTCGATGGGGGTAAAGCTAAGATCCTGTATCCTGGCGGCGGATTGTATATCCTGCTTAGACAACGTATCCTGTGCAAAGGATGTGATGGCTAATAGCAACGCAACTGAGGAAAGTAATTTTCTCATAACAACAGTTTAGTAAGTGAAGCATGTTTGTTATTTGCTACTCAGAGGTCAGGCGCACTAAAAGTATCGCCCTGGTTAAGATCACCGGTATCATATCCTTTTTTAAACCAGTACATTCTTTGCTTCGATGTGCCATGTGTAAAAGCATCCGGCACCACATGTCCCTGTGCTTGTTGTTGCAGCCTGTCGTCACCAATCGCATTGGCAGCATTGAGCGCCGATTCAATATCTGCATCGTTCAGGTTCCTTTTCATCTGTTGGGTATAATGTGCCCACATGCCCGCCAGGAAATCGGCTTGCAGTTCCAGCTTCACAGACATTTTATTGTATTCCGTTTCACTCATCCTGGCCCGCAGTTGTTCCATCTTGTCAGATATGCCCATTAGTTTTTGGATATGATGGCCTACTTCATGTGCAATCACATAAGCCATGGCAAATTCACCCCCCACTTTGAACCGTTGTTGCAGCTCGTTGAAAAAAGAAAGGTCGAGGTATAGTTTTTCATCGGCCGGACAATAGAATGGGCCGGTGATGGCACTCGCAAATCCACAACCCGATTGTGTTGATTCTGTGAATAAAACCAAAGTAGGCCTACGATAATTTTTTCCGGATGCGTGGTACAATGAATCCCATACGTCTTCCGTATACCTCAGTACCACTTTGCTGAAAGAAGCAAGATGTTCTTCTTCAGGGCTCCGGTTTGCGGTGGTTGTTTGTTGCTGTTGCTGGAACGACTGCGTTTGTTGCAGCACATCGGATGGGTTTCCGCCCAACAATACGTAGATGATGCCGATGATGATGGCGCCAATACCACCACCTGCGGCAATGGTTCCGCCACTGATGCCACGGCGGTCTTCTACATTATCGCTTTCCTGGTCGCCTTCCCAACGCATAAAATGATTTTACGATTAAATATAAAGAATGCCCTTCAGAAATTATTTTTCTTCTTTGATGGGGCGTCCGAGATATCCTGTATAATCTGGAATCAATGCATCATACGGTTCGTGCATGAATGGAGAGGTGATCAGGAAATCTGCCGTGGCCCTGTCACAGGCCATGGGGAGGTTCCATGCAACACAAAGGCGTAGCAAGGCTTTCACATCGCTGTCGTGCGGCTGCGCTTCCATCGGATCCCAGAAAAATATCACCATGTCTATTTCTCCGTTCGCAATCATCGCGCCAATTTGTTGGTCACCACCAAGCGGACCGCTTAACAATTTAGTAACGGGTCTTCCCAATGATTTTTCCAGCATTTTTCCCGTTGTCCCCGTAGCAACCAGGCTATGTGATGAAAGAACTGTTTTGTTGAAAACCGCCCAATCGATCAGGTCTTTCTTTTTATAATCGTGCGCAATCATTGCGATGCGTTTATCCTTACCGAGGCTCTTGATATTTTCCATTTTCAGGTCTATTTTTAAACGGGTAAGGTAAGCATTGTACCGCATACCAGCCTGCAAGCAGGTGTAATAAAATCATCAACACTACCCACGTGAACGGTAAATGCAAAAAATGAAGCAGCCAGGCGAGCAGCAATAAATAAACCGGGTATAACAATAATATGGTTGTAAAAAGTACGGAGTCATAAAAAACGGTGTTCCTGGTCTTGTTGTGTACTATTTTTTGAATTATGCTATAGGGCAAAATGTACAGTAAACAAGCAACAATAGAAATCAGCTTGACTCCAAGATTAAGTTCTTTTGAAAGTGGCCTGGTTCTCTTCTGCAAAACCCCATTGATATAATTAAAAAGCGCTTGGTTAAAATATTGGATATTCTGCGGAGCATTATTTTGGAAAGGCAAGAGCGCTGTTTCCGGTAGGATCGTTCCAGCTTCAAGGCAAACAGTTTTTCCTGGTCCGTTCAGAGAATCGTAAGTAATTACAATGGGCAAAACAGAAAGCGGTATCTTTTTTTCCTGGCAGCGAAGCGCAATCCTCGCGGCAGTTTTTTTAAAGGGTTGCAGTTCGTGTTTGTTCACACAAATGCCTTCTATAAAAACCAGTAGTGTTCCGTTTTGCGAGAGTATTGTTTCTGCCTGTTCAAATGAGTGGTTGTTCAGTTCCTTGTTTCCTTTTCTTTCATCCTGTTTGAACACCGGCATCATGTTCAGTAGCCGGAGTAATTTATATTGCCAGGGTTTTGAAAAAAAATCACCTCTTGCCAGGAAATGCACCCGGTGTTTACAATATGCAGCTATGATGATGGCGTCGAGGAATCCGTTGGGATGGTTGGCTGTGATCAACATGGGACCCTTGCTAGCTAACGCTTCTTTATTCCGTATTTGTATTTGTTTACAGAATAATGGCAGTCCCAGCCTGACAAATATTTTCAGCCACGCGTACAACAAGATGTCAAAGGGTTTTCCCAAAGTAAAGCATTACCTGATAATCTTCATCATGTTCACAGCATGCAGGTGTATAAAAAGCGAAAAGCCACGCGCTATTCGTGACTTTCCATACTTACTAACCCATCAAAAAACAAGTATCTCGATAATCTTTGTTATACTTCTGCGGCAGCTTTTACTTCCGATACCTTGGCCCGTATTTTAGCTTCCACTTCGTTGGCCAGTTCGGGATTATCCTGCAACAGTTTCTTTACTGCATCCCTTCCTTGTCCCAGTTTATTGTTATCATAGCTGAACCAGCTTCCGCTTTTCTGTACGATACCCAGTTCAACACCCATATCGATGATCTCTCCCAGTTTGCTGATACCTTCACCGAAAATGATATCGAATTCTGCGGCGCGGAAAGGAGGCGCCACTTTGTTTTTTACCACTTTTACCTTCACGCGGTTACCAATGGCTTCGTCTCCGTCTTTGATCTGTGTCATGCGGCGTATGTCCAGCCGAACGGATGCATAGAATTTCAAGGCATTACCCCCGGTGGTGGTTTCCGGGTTTCCAAACATCACCCCGATCTTCTCGCGCAACTGGTTGATGAAAATACAAACCGTATTGGTTTTGTTGATCGTAGCGGTGAGCTTACGCAATGCCTGGCTCATCAACCTGGCCTGCAGACCCATTTTACTGTCGCCCATCTCACCCTCCAGTTCTCCTTTGGGCACCAATGCCGCTACAGAATCTATCACTACTACATCCAATGCGCCTGAAAGAATAAGGCGGTCGGCAATTTCAAGAGCCTGTTCTCCATAATCCGGTTGAGAGATCAGTAGGTTATCCACATCTACACCCAGTTTCTGGGCGTAAGAACTATCAAAAGCATGCTCGGCGTCAATGATGGCGCACATACCTCCTTTTTTCTGCGCTTCGGCAATTACATGTATCGCAACGGTTGTCTTACCAGACGATTCAGGGCCGTATATTTCCACGATCCTTCCCTTGGGCAGTCCTCCTACACCCAGGGCCGTATCCAGCCCTATAGAGCCCGTAGAAATCACTTCCATCGGCTCCTGGCTCCGCTCATTCATCAACATCACACTGCCTTTGCCAAAATCCTTGTCTATCTTATCGATCGTCAGCTTCAGCGCCTTCAGTTTTTCTACGTTACTCATGTTTTCGGTTTTATACTTTGAATTTAATGGAACATAAAGGTAAAAGGTATTTTTGGAATAAACTAATTTATTTAGTATTTTTTAGCTAAATCGGTTAGTTTATTAAATACGGTCCCTTTCCGCAGCTAAAGTAGGGCTTCCTCCCGAGGTTTTTCAAGGGTATTAATACCTGATTTTGAACATTCAGGTCACATGCTTATCAACCAATCAATCCGGCAGCTTTGCTGATCTCCATCATGCGGTCCATCGGCTTTTTGGCCGCCAGCCTTAATTCCTCATCCATGAGAATTTCGGGCTTTTCATACATCATGCACAGGTAGAGCTTTTCGAGGGTGTTCAGCTTCATGTGCGGACAATCATTGCAAGCGCAACTATTATTCGGCGGGGCGGGGATAAATGTTTTTCCGGGCATGGCCTGCTGCATCTGGTGCAGGATACCCGTTTCAGTGGCCACAATATATTCCATCGCAGTATCGGTCTGCGAGTACTTAAGCAATTGCGTAGTGCTGCCAATATAATCGGCAATGGCCAGCACCGGTTCCTCACATTCGGGGTGCGCAATCAATTTGGCATTCGGGTGGCGCATTTTCAGTTTCGTGATCTTTTCCAGGCTGAATATCTCGTGCACCATACAGGCACCATTCCACAGTGCCATATTACGGCCTGTTTTCTTATTGAGATAGGCACCCAGGTTCCTGTCGGGCGCAAAAATGATCGGCTGGTCCTTCGGAACGCTTTCAATGATCTTCTCCGCATTACCCGAAGTACAGATAATATCAGACAAAGCTTTGATCTCCGCAGTACAGTTGATGTAGGAAATAACGATATGATCGGGGTGCTTCTCTTTAAAAGCCCTGAAAGGAGCAGCAGGCGCACTATCGGCCAGGGAACAGCCGGCCTTGAGATCGGGCAGGAGTACTTTTTTGGAAGGGTTCAGGATTTTAGCAGTTTCCGCCATGAAATGAACCCCGGCGAAAACAATGATATCAGCATCGGTCTGCCGGGCTTTCTGGGCAAGCCCCAGGCTATCCCCAATATAGTCCGCCACATCCTGTATATCAGGCTCCTGGTAATAATGCGCCAGCAAGATCGCGTTCTTTTCCTTTTTAAGCCTTTCAATTTCCGCAAAAAGATCCAGCTTCACATCTACTTCCAGATCGAGGAATCCTTTCTGCTCAATATTTTTTTCCGCTTCTTCAATGTTCATAATCATCGTAATAGTATTTAATAATACCTATTTATATAAATCACCTACTATTATTAGGGGTGTGTATATCGGGATAACTTACTTATCCCCACCATGCAAAGTTAATCAGCCCACCCGTATCCACAGTTATCAACAATTATATTAACAGATGAAATCTTTGTAAAGACTGTAAATAATTGTGTTTTGAACAGTTGGGGATAGTCTATTCCACAACCCCTATTTTTAACAATCCACTTTTCATGCACTGTTGATCAACATGGATAAAGGAGTCGCGCCGGACTGGTAAAGTGCCAGTAGCATACCAACAAGAGAAATTTATTCGAGTGCTTTCCACAGTTAAAAGGTCAAAAACCTGGGTTTTCCACCTGAAATGGAGGTTGTTCACAAGCCGGTGTTAATTGTTCAAACCCTTTACCTGCCGGATATTGAACCTGTTTTCCACAATTTGTTCTAATGTAGGTTTACCCCTATTTTTGCCTCCCGCGAAAAGCTGGACTAAAAACTCATTCTAATTACACTATTATGTCTGTCATTCAAAGAATTCGTGACAAAGGAGCCTGGATCGTGTTTGCCATCATCGCCCTGGCTTTGATCGCCTTTATATTACAAGATGGTGTGGGACGCGGAAGCCGCGCTTTTTCCAGCAATACAATCGGTAAAGTGAACGGTGAAAAAATTACCCGTACCGAGTTTGAAGAGAAAGTGAACATGCAGGAACGTTATGCCGCACAACAAGGCATGGGCAGAGAACAGCTGGTTACTGCCGTATGGAACCAGGAAGTGGAAAGAATGGTGTTGAACCAGGAATTCGATAAACTGGGACTCCAGGTGGGGGCCAAAGAACTGAGCGATATTCTCTTTGGTGAGAATTCACCCCTTCGCCAGGAATTCACCGATCCTAAAACCGGTGTATTCAATGCCGATGATGCACGCAGGGCTTTTGCACAAATCAAGAAAAGCAGGAACAAAGAGCAGCTGGCGATGATCCAGAACGGATATATCGATCCTACGATCGAAAGTGCGTTGAGGAATAAATACCAGGCCCTGGTTCAACAAGCAGTCTACATACCAAAATGGCTGGTAGAAAAACAGGAGGCAGACAATAATGCGATTTCCAACATTTCTTATGTATATGTACCCTATGCTTCTGTGTCCGATAGCCTGGCAAAGGTTTCAGACGATGATATGATGGCTTATGAGAAGAAGCACAGCAAGCAATTTACAAAGGATGAAGAAAGCAGGTCTATCAGTTATGTTAGTTTCAGCGCCGCGCCGAGTTCGGCTGATTCAGCAGCAGTATTAGGACAAATAACAGCATTAAAGAATGATTTTGAACATGCTGAAGATGTTGGCGCATATATCAGCAGGGTAGGAAGTGAAATTCCGTTTTACAATTCCTATTTCAGCAAGGCGAAAATGCAGCAGCCCAATAAAGATTCTTTAACTAAGATACCGGTAGGGTCTGTATACGGTCCGTATATCGATGCACAGAATTATACACTGGCTAAAATGGTAGGGATCAAACAGTGGCCCGACAGTGTGAAAGTTCGCCACATACTCATTGCCACCGCAGATCCCCGCGCAGGCCAGGTGATCAGAGAAGATTCTGTTGCAAAGAAACTGGTTGACAGTATTGAAACCGCCGTAAAAGGAGGAGCAGATTTCAACGCCCTGGTACAAAAATATTCCGATGATCCGGGAAGCAAAGAAAAAGGCGGCGTATATGAATATTTCCCACAGGGTCAAATGGTTGTTCCATTCAATGATTATGTATTCGATCATCCCGTAGGAAGCAAAGGCGTGGTAAAAACAGATTATGGATACCACTATATAGAGATACTGGGACAGAAAGGAATGAATCCTGTTTACAAAATTGCCTACCTGTCAAAAGCCATTGTTGCCAGCAATGAAACGGTAAGTAACGCCAACACGCACGCAGCGCAGTTTGCAGCGAGCAGCAAGAACGGAAAGCAATTCAATGAAAATGCGTTGAAATCCGGTCTTTCTATCATGCCGGGAAATGATATCAAACAGAATGATTTTGCTGTACCGGGCGTGGGGCAGAGCAGACAACTGGTTCGCTGGATCTATGAACATGGTGTTGGCGATGTGTCTGATCCTACAGAAGTAGGAGACCGTTATGTGGTTGCGATCGTAACTGCAGTTAACAAAGCTGGACTGATGTCGCCAACAGAAGCAAGGGCTTTTGCTGAAGGACTGGTGCGCAATGAAAAGAAAGCAGCGCAGATCATCAGTACTAAGTTCAAAGGCAATAGCCTGGAATCTTACGCCAGCAGCGCAGGAACAACCGTAATGAAGGCAGACAGCATCGGCTTCAACGCGCCGTTCATTCCGAATATTGGAAATGAACCTAAGATCGTTGGCGCTGCATTCAATAAATCATTGAATGGTAAAGCAAGTGAGCCCATCGCAGGCGGGACTGGCGTATTTGCTGTACAGGTAGTGAATAGTGGAGCAAGGGCCGGTGTGATGGATCCTGCTGCTATCAGGCAGAACCTGTTGCAGGGTGCAAGAATGGCTGCTTATCGTAGCCTGGAAGCATTGAGAAAAGCGGCGTCTATTAAGGACAACCGATCCAAATTTTATTAATCAGCATTTTATATTGTTATGATAGAGGCCCGGTAAATTATGCCGGGCCTTTTTCTTTGCCCCTGGCTTAAGCCAGGGGCAAAGGTTTTTCATATACAGAAAATGAATGTTGCAGGATAGTGCTAATTTTGTGTAGTAAATAGATATAGTATGTCAGATCTGATTGTGAATAAAGTGGCAGAAAGCGGACTGATCAGCATGGACCTTGAAATATATTATCCCAAAGAGGAAATAAAGGTCTTTGACCTGAAGGACCATCTTTTTATGGGATTGATATTGAAAGAAAAAGATTTCCGTGCAGCGCTGCAGGCGATGGATTGGAGCAGCTACGCGGGGGTAAATGTTGCAGTTACCTGTTCGGCAGATGCTGTGATCCCTATGTGGGCATATATGCTGGTAGCAAGTTATTTACAGCCGGTGGCAAAAGCTGTTGTTTTTGGAAATGAAAAACAAACGATCGAAAACCTTTTGCTCAGGAACCTGGAAACGATAAAGGGAGAAGAATATACAGATAAGCGGGTGGTGATCAAAGGTTGTGGCGAGTTGCCCATTCCAGAAAGTGCATACCTCACCATTACAAACAAACTAAGGCCATTTGTAAAAAGTATCATGTATGGTGAGCCGTGTAGTACGGTGCCCATTTATAAAAAGAAATGATTTGCACAAAAGAAAAGCGACCGCGAAATCTCCGGTCGCTTTTTTAATGATTTATTTGAGCAGTGTGTTGTCAAACAATTTGAGGATTCGTTTGTACTCATCGGTCCAGCTGCTGGGTTCTACAAAACCATGGTCTTCCATGGGATAGGGCGCTAATTCCCAATTGTCTTTACCGAGTTCAATGAGGCGTTGTGTGAGACGAACGGCATCCTGGAAATGAACGTTCACATCTACCATTCCATGACAAATGAGCAAATGATTTTTCAAACCGCTTGCAAAATTGATGGGCGATGAACGCGCGTAAGCGATACTGTCGGTAAAAGGTTCATTCAATATATTGGAAGTATACCCATGATTATACTGCGCCCAGTCGGTTACGGGTCTTAATGCAGCGCCGGCCTTGAACACATCGGGTTTGGTAAATAACGCCATCAGCGTCATGAAGCCTCCATAGCTTCCACCATAGATACCAATTCTTCCCGGATCAATGCCTTTTTGATTGACGAGGAATTTTGCTGCATCTACATGATCGTCGAGATCTTTACCGCCCATGAAACGATAGATACCGGTGCGCCAGTTTCTTCCGTATCCGCTGCTGGCGCGATAGTCGATATCGAGTACAGTGTATCCTTTATCGGCGAGCAGGTTGTTGAACATGTATTCGCGGAAATACTGGCTCCACCAATAATGTACGTTTTGTAAATAACCTGCGCCATGTACAAAAATAACAGCGGCATTATTTTTTTTGTCACCGGAGGGTTCGTAAATCCTGGCGTACACCTGTTCACCATCACTCGCGGGAATGGTTATGATGCGCGGTTCTTTCCATGGGTAAGCCTTGAATGCATCACTCATTGACTTAAATGTAACCTGTATGGGTTGCTTGCCCGGCGCATTTTCCTGTATATATAATTCCCATGGTTTGTTGATATAAGAGTAACGATAGGCAATCCACTTTTCATCTGGAGAAAGACGCACATCATAACCGCCTGTCATGGAGGTGATCTTTTCTTTTTTCGATCCATCGGTTTTAATGCGGTACCAGTTTTGTTTTCCGGGATGCTCTTCATTGGTGAGCAGGTAAAAGAAATCTTTGTTTTTGCTGAGTGCAAGATCCTGCACTTCATACTTGCCGGAAGTGAGCGCGTTCTTTGTTTGCGTAACCGTGTTGTAAGTATAGAGATGTGCGTATCCTGTTAGTTCACTCTGGAAATAAAACAATGCATCGTTGATCCATCCGAGCGTAGCGCCGTATCCAATGCCGGGCCCGCCAATCCAGGCTTCATCACGTTGCCGGTCGATCAGTTTCAATTTTCCGGTAGCGGCATCGAGTTGCATCAACCAGCGATCTTTATTGTCCTGAGAACGGATATCAACAATTGCATAAGTCCCTGCTTCATTCCAGTAAGGTCCGTTGACATACACAGCGCGAGGAACAGGTTTTTTGTTTGCGTATTTTGAAGGATAATCTTTTACATAATCAGGCAGATCTGTGATGCCGGGTATGGAATCAGTGAGCACCTGGTAAACAGAGTCCCTGGATTTGTCGAAAACAAAAAATTCATACTTGCCCATAGGCGCGCCTACTTTTGTTCTTCCGGGGATCGCTGCTGTGAAACCGCTTTCGGTAACATATTCCGGAACGATTGTATTTTTTGAATTTGCAGGAGGCTGATACAAGCGATACGTAACATAACGGCCATCCGGACTGATCTGTATATTTTGCAATCGCTTTTCTCCTATAACTATATCTTTTAGTGTGTCAACCTCTTTATTTAATGCAGCGAAAGCATCGCGTTGTTCTTTTTTGTGTTTGCGTTCTTTGAGTACCTGCATTAATTCGAGCTGCTGCTGTTGCAGCCAGGGTTCCTGATGATTCTTGTCAGAAGATAGATGTGCCGGTGCATTTTCAGTTGATTTAACAAAGTTGGTCAGTTGCCTGGTAACACCGGATTTGATGCTCCATGCATAAAGGTTTTGATTGCGTAAATAAACCACCCATTCGTCTTTTTGTAGGAAGCCGGGATTGCTTTCGGTTTCTTCTGTTTGTGTAATGCGGGTGATGTTTCCGGATTTGAGATCCTGCAAAAAAATATCGCCATGATGGGTATAGAGTAAAAATGTGCGGGAAGTATTATAAACCCCGTTGTTGCGGGAGGCTAGCATTTGTGATTCGAGGAATGAAACTTTCGTTATTGATTGTGGTACAATTAAATACGAATAAACAGAATCAGATATGTTTTTGTCAGGATTCCAGTCAAAATAGACTTTCTTACTATCGGTACTCCAGAATACATTGGAAGGAGAAGTGCCGATCCATTTGGGATCCTGCATGATTTTTTCAACAGTCAGGTTTTGTTGTGCATGTACAAAGCATGCAAAAAACAAGCAAATAGACAGTAGCCGTATTTTCATTCGTACAGTTTTATCGGATAAATCTATCACAATGTGGCGAAGGGAAAAACAACCAACTAGAGATTTTGATGAGCGGATCGGTATTTACCGGTAATAATGATTCCTTTCAATTTCTTCACGCACTTTATCGTGAACAAGGTAATGGATGGATTTGCCGGATTTGATATTGTCGCGAATGACTGTAGCAGACAGCTCGAGCAATGGAGCATCCAGGATCGTTACCCGGGCATCTTGCGGTGGGGTTACATCGAACCTGGGTCTTTTATAAATAATGAAGGAATAGTGCTTGATCAGTAGTTCATAATTTTTCCAATGTTGCAAATTGGAGAAACTGTCGCTTCCCATCACAATGGAAAACTGATGCTGCGGATATTTTTCCTGGAGATAAGTAAGGGTGTCAATAGTATAGGAGGGACGCGGCAACCGGAACTCTACATCCGACACCCGCAACCTGGGATCATCATCGATGGACAGGTGTACCAGGTGTAAGCGCTGGTGTTCATTCAACAATAGGGCCGAAGGCTTCAATGGATTCTGGGGCGATACCACAAACCATACCTGGTCAACCCCGTCATGATTCGCAACATGACTGGCAATGATCAGGTGCCCGATGTGAATGGGATTAAAAGAGCCGAAGTAGAGACCTATTTTCATCTATTTTATATCTGAAGGTCTACAAAGATACTGTTGGCCTCGTTCAGGCGCAGGCTGAGGTGGTAACCGGCAACCGATATGGAGATGGGGTCTCCCAAAGGCGCTACCTGTTCTACCGTTACCAGCTCTCCGGGAACACATCCCATTTCCATGAGCTTGATAAAAATATCGTCTTTCTCAAAAGAATGGATTACCGCTTTCTGTCCTGTTTCCAGCTCTGACAGTCTTATCATAACCAAAGATGAATGTACAGGGTAAAGGTAGGTGGCTAAACGGTGACTGGGTTACGAATTTTGGAGTATTCGCCTGAATTAGAGAGACAATATAAATGGCCTTTTCACGTTATCCATTCTTGCAGGAAAAGAAAAACCATGGTATCATTTCACTCGGCAGACAGGACCCTTACATTAAAGGGAAGAACAAAACTGAAGCCTTTCATAGAAGGCATCTTCAAAAGGGAGGGGAAGAGGCTTTCCCTCATCAACTATGTATTTTGTTCGGATGACTATCTCCTGCAGATCAACCGGGACTTCCTGCAGCATGACTACTATACCGACATCATCACATTTAGCCTTTCTGCTCCCCGCGCCCCCATCGAAGCGGAAGTCTATATTAGCATAGATAGGGTAAAGGACAATGCCCAAACCCAGGATACTACATACCAGGAAGAATTGCTCCGGGTAATCTTCCATGGAGCCCTCCACCTCTGCGGATACAAGGATAAGACGAGGAGTCAAAGCAAAATAATGCGGGAAAAGGAGGATCAGTACCTCAAACTATTCAAAAAGCAGGGACAATAGGTTCCACGAATCCCAGTTTCTCCCCGAAACACACAAATAGTTAAATGTTCCACGAATCCCAGTTTCGGGAAGGAACATGCTTAGCTTTGCAGTATGGCAAGAAAGAAATGGACACCCCAAACGGAGGTAACGGAATCCCTGCTGAAATTCAGGGAGAAAAGAAAATGGCAGTTGGGATACCGCAGGTATGTACTGGAGGGTAAGCCCAGCGAAGCCTATGCCCGGTACTTTGGTCTCAGCGCCGCCCAATTAAGGGAATGGTTTGAGTTGCAGTTCAGCGAAGGACTGAACTGGGAGAACTTTGGCAAAGCCTGGCAGTTCGATCATATTGTGCCAGCCACCTACTTCGACTATTCCAATGAAGAAGACCTTTTCTTGTGCTGGAACTTCATCAATATGCGGGTAGAAAGGATTGACGAAGCACCGGGCGTTGCCCGTAGTGGTAAAGGCGATCTGCTGGCCGCCAGGGCGTATTTTCAGAACCTGCATCAAAAAACCGGCTTCTCTCTTTGTGGTAGAATGCTGGCTAAGATTGAAAGCATAGAGGCTGCTGGCATAGAAACCAATCCCAGATCCGAGGCGTTCATCAAACAGAATATTGACTGGCTGGAAAAAATGCGCGACTTGAACGCAGAAGAATTCTCCAAACTGAACAATGGCATGAGCGTGTCGGATATTTTGCTGGAAAGAGAAATCCTGAAGAAGTTTGGTAAGGACGCGCTTCAATAGGGAATGTTATAACTTTACAATAAGATGCTTACAAAAGAGACAATATTAGATACCATAAAGGTCCATATGCCCTATTTCAGGGAATCACTGGGCGTACGCAGTATTGGCTTATTTGGTAGTTATGCCAATGGGTATATGAAGGAGACCAGCGATGTAGACTTGTTGATAGATATGCCTGCCGATTTCTCGAACCTATGTGCTGTATGGAATTTGTTGGAGCAAGAATTTAATACAAAGGTTGACTTGGTAAGACGAGGATCTCACCTGCGGTCCTCTTTTTTGAATGCGATTGAAAAAGAGATCATTTATGCGTGAAGGGATTATCCTTGAAAGGCTGAATGGTATATCTGAGCATATACAGCCGCTAAAAAAAGGCGTTGGTCAGTATCTTGATCGAAACAAGACGAGCTAAAATCTATGAACTATCTTTGCGCATTCATTTAACAGAGTGTACATGTTTCCTGAGTATGATGTGATCGTTGTGGGGGCCGGACATGCCGGGTGTGAGGCTGCAGCTGCGGCTGCCAACCTTGGCAGTAAGGTATTGCTGGTAACCATGAACATGCAAACCATCGCCCAGATGAGTTGCAACCCGGCCATGGGTGGTATTGCAAAAGGACAGATCGTTCGTGAGATCGACGCATTGGGTGGATACAGCGGTATGGTGAGCGACCTGAGTACAATACAGTTCCGCATGCTCAACCGCAGCAAGGGCCCGGCTATGTGGAGCCCCAGAACACAGAACGATCGTATGCTCTTTGCCGCCAAATGGCGGGAGATGCTGGAGAATACCCCCAATGTTGATTTTTACCAGGACATGGTAAAGTCCATCATCATTAAAGATAACAGGGCTTGTGGCGTGGTAACCGGCTTGGGCCACGAGATCAAATCGCGCTCGGTAGTGGTAACCAGCGGCACATTCCTCAATGGCATCATTCATATCGGCGAAAAACAGTTTGGTGGCGGAAGAGTAGCAGAAAAAGCGGCAACGGGTATTACCGAACAACTGGTTTCCTTAGGGTTTGAAAGCGACCGGCTGAAAACCGGTACACCGCCGCGGGTAGATGGGCGTAGCCTGGATTACAGCAAGATGGAAGAACAGAAGGGCGACGACGAAATCATCGGGTTTTCTTATACCAATACACCACGCATCCGGGCGGACAAACAACTGAGCTGTCATGTTACCTATACCAACGATACTGTACACGAGATGCTGAAAACAGGTTTCGATCGCAGTCCCATGTTCCAGGGCAGGATCGAAGGCCGCGGACCCAGGTATTGTCCGAGTATCGAAGACAAGATCAACCGCTTTGCCGATCGCGACCGGCACCAACTCTTTATCGAACCCGAAGGATGGAATACCGTAGAGATCTATGTCAACGGGTTCTCTACCTCCTTACCGGAAGAAGTGCAATACGAAGCTATTCGTATGGTGCCTGGATTTGAAAATGTCCGCTTTTTCCGCCCGGGTTACGCAATCGAATACGATTTCTTTCCGCCTACGCAGCTGAAATATTCACTGGAGACCAAACAGATCAGCCACTTGTTTTTTGCAGGCCAGATCAATGGTACCACAGGATATGAAGAAGCGGCTTGTCAGGGTTTGATGGCCGGCATCAATGCACACCAGAAATCACGCGAACTCGAACCCTTTGTATTGAAACGCAGCGAAGCTTATATCGGCGTGCTGATCGATGACCTGATCAGCAAAGGAACCGATGAACCTTATCGTATGTTCACGAGTCGTGCTGAATTCAGAACATTATTGCGCCAGGACAATGCCGACTTGCGTTTGACAGAATTGAGCTACCGCCTGGGCCTCGCTTCGCAGGAACGCATGGACGCAGTGATCGCGAAGCGCAAAGGTGTTGCCGAAGTAAAAAACATACTCAAAGAATTCAATATCGAGCCCGATGAAGTGAACGGCTATTTCAACGACATTGTATCGGCGCCGCTCACAGAAAAACAAAGAGCAGCGAAGATCGTGTTGCGTCCGAATGTAACACTGGAAGATCTCTCCAAAGCAGTACCACGCCTGGCTGAAGCGCTTGCCGCCATTCCTGCCCAAACCCGTGAGCAGGCAGAGATACAGATCAAGTATGAGCGCTACATAGAAAAAGAACAGGAGATCGTTGATCGCATGAGCCAGCTCGAAAACCTCGTCATTCCCGATAGTTTCGATTACGATCGTGTAGCTGCTTTGTCGAACGAAGCGCTGCAGAAATTCAAGCGCATCAAGCCCCGCACACTGGGACAGGCCAGTCGCATCAGCGGCGTCAATCCCAGTGATGTGCAGATACTCATGGTATATATGGGCAGATAACCTTTTGCCATAGCTTCTCCAACCATTCATCAAAAAAAACACACCAGTTTTTTTGCACGATAGGCTTATTCAGTAGCTTTAAGACTTTTCAACATTAACTGAACACAATGAGAAAAATCAAGCTGCTGCTTTCCGGGCTCTTGCTGGCTTCCCTGCTGCAAGCACAGGAAACATTCCCCGTGAACGGGTTGGCCGACAAGCGCAACGGATGTTACGCTTTTACCCATGCCACCATTGTACAGAATGCACAAAACAGTTTACAGAATGCAACCCTTGTTATCCGCGAGGGTAAAATCGTTGCTGTAGGCGCCAGTGTAACTGTACCCCAGGATGCCGTAGTGATAGACTGTAAAAACAAGTACATCTATCCTTCCTTCATCGACATCTATACCGATTATGGTATCACCACACCCCAACGGCAGCCTTTTGTTTTCAACTACAATGCACCTGCACAGTTGAATTCCAACACCAAAGGCGCATACAACTGGAACCAGGCGATCAGGCCTGAAGTGAATGCGTATGAGCAATTCACTGCCGATGACGCCAAGGCCAAAACTTTCCGTGAGCTGGGCTTCGGTACTGTTCTCACGCATGTGAAAGATGGTATCGCACGCGGAACCGGTGCCGTGGTTTTACTGGGAAAGGATAAAGACAACCTGATGCTGGTTAAAGAAAGAGCATCTGCACATTATTCTTTCAACAAAGGCAGTTCTACACAATCATATCCGAGCAGCCTGATGGGAAGCATTGCACTGTTGAGACAAACCTATCTCGATGCACAATGGTACAAGAACAAACCTTCAACAGAAGGGGTGAATATTTCCCTCCAGGCGTTTAATGATAACCAGAACCTGCCGCAGATCTTTGAAGCGGAGGACAAGTGGAATGATGTTCGTGCCGATCGCATCGGCGACGAGTTCGGCGTGCAATACATTCTCAAAGGCGGTGGCAATGAGTACCAGCGCATCAAAGAAATGGCTGCCACTAAAGCGGCTTTTATCCTGTCGCTGAATTTTCCCCAGGCCATGGATGTGGAAGACCCGGCCGATGCAAGGTTGGTATCCTTGTCGGACATGAAAAATTGGGAACTCGCACCTACCAATCCCGGCGCTTTGGAAAAAGCCAACATTCCTTTTTGTTTAACCACTGCCGACCTGCACGATACCAAACAATTTTATACCAACCTGCGCAAAGCGTTTGAGAATGGTCTTTCCGAAGCCAAAGCCCTGGAAGCCCTGACCAAAACGCCGGCTACCTTGTTGGGTGTATATGATAAAGTAGGCAGTCTCGAAACCGGAAAGCTGGCCAACTTCATCATTACCAGCGATTCTGTTTTTTCTGAAAAAGCAGTGATCCTGCAGAACTGGATACAGGGAGCAAAATATGGTGTGAAAGAAGATGCCTGGAATGATATCAAAGGAGTGTATAACCTGGTGCTCAACAGCGAAAACGGCACTTCTAATTATACACTGGATGTAAAGAATAACAACACGGCAAATGTGATTGGAAAAGATACCCTCACCGGTAAATTCAGCTACGATGGCAAACTGGTGAAACTCAGTTTCTCTGCAACACCGGCTAAAAAGCCGATGGCAGCTGCCATCGGTGGCATGAATAATGGTGTTGGTGCGCAGTATCGGCTGAGCGGTACCATTAACGGCGACACCTGGAATGGACTCGGAGAAGATACCGCAGGAAACAGGATCACCTGGACAGTAACATTTGTCCGCGCAGCGGCCCCGGATACTGCGAAGAAAAAAATGACACCGCACCAACAACTGGGCAAAGTAACTTATCCCTTCGATGGTTATGGATGGGAAGAAGCACCTAAGCAGGAGAACCTGCTGATCAAAAATGCGACCGTATGGACCAATGAAAAAGAAGGCAAACTGGAAAATACCGATGTACTGGTGAAAGACGGTAAGATTGCCAAAGTGGGAAAGAACCTGAGCGATGGCTCTGCAAAAGTGATCGATGCTACCGGTAAACATGTTACGGCAGGTATCATAGACGAACACTCGCATATCGCAGCTATGTCCATCAATGAAGGCGCGCAATCTGTTACTTCCGAAGTGCGCATTGCCGATAACCTCAACCCCGAAGACATCAACATCTATCGCCAGTTGAGCGGTGGCGTAACATCATCACATATTTTGCATGGATCGGCCAATACCATTGGCGGACAAACCCAGCTGATCAAATTGCGCTGGGGTGTGGATGATGAAGCGCTGAAATTCAAAGGCGCCGATCCTTTCATCAAATTTGCATTGGGTGAGAACGTGAAGCGGACAACCTCGATGGCCAACAACCGTTTCCCCGATACGCGGATGGGTGTGGAAGAAGTGTTGAACGATGCTTTTACCAGGGCAAAGGATTATGAGCGTGAAATGAAAGCAGATCCCAAAACAACCAGGCGCAACCTGGAACTGGATGCGCTGGTAGAAATACTGAACAAGAAAAGATTCATCACCTGTCACTCTTATGTACAAAGCGAGATCACTGCCGCCATGCGCATCGGTGATAAATACGGTTTCACATTCAACACCTTCACGCATATCCTGGAAGGATACAAAGTGGCGGATAAAATGAAAGCGCATGGTTCCAATGCATCTACCTTCTCCGACTGGTGGGCTTACAAAACAGAAGTGCAGGATGCGATTGCTTACAATGCAGCCATCATGTACAAAGTGGGACTCAACGTTTGTATCAACTCAGACGATGCCGAGATGGCGCGCCGCCTGAACCAGGAAGCCGGCAAGACTGTGAAATACGGTGGTGTTCCCGAAGAAGATGCATTGAAAATGGTGACCCTTAACCCGGCCAAAGCCCTGCATGTAGATAATAAGGTAGGAAGCATCAAAGCGGGTAAAGACGCAGACCTGGTGATCTGGAGCGATCATCCGCTGAGCATCTATGCAAAATCTGAAAAGACGATCGTAGATGGTATTGTTTATTTCGATCGCGAAAAAGACCTGGAACAACGCAGGAAGACCACAGCAGAACGTACGCGGCTGATCAACAAACTACAGGCTGAGAAAAGAAGCGGCGCTCCTATGAGACCCGCTGAACCCAGCTACCAGGTATTGTTGGGCTGCGGCGACCACAGTGAGCGCGGAGGCCTGATCACGATTGAACAGGATGATATCGAAACCCTTAACCAGTAAAAGCATTAGCAATGAAAAAATTTGTCACTCCTATAACAGCTCTCTTACTGTTCACCGGTTTTGCAAAAGCACAGGAAACAGTATATCCCACAAAAGAATACAAAGGCCAGCTGTTCATAACCAACGGCACGGTGCATGTAGGTAACGGACAGGTACTGGAAAACGCCACTATTGAAGTTAACAATGGAAAAATTGTGCGTGTTGGAACAGATATACCTGTTTCGCAAAACAATGCAAAACTGATCGACGCGAAAGGGAAACAGGTATATCCCGGACTGATCTTACCCTCCTGCGATCTCGGACTCAAAGAGATCGCCAATGGCGTAAGAGGCAGCAACGATTATTACGAGCTGGGCGATTACAATCCCAGCGTTCGCTCCATTGTTGCTTATAATACCGACTCCAAGATCACCGGCACATTGCGCGCCAACGGCATATTGTTGGCCAGCATTACACCCGAAGGCGGTGTGATCAGCGGTTCTTCTTCGGTAGTACAACTGGATGCGTGGAACTGGGAAGACGCCGCGTATAAAATGGACGGCGGCATTCACCTTAACCTGCCCAGTTTTCTTCCCCGTCCAACGGGCCGCAGGGCTTTCTTTTTTCCCGGCGCTCCTCAACAGGCAGATCCTGTTAAACAGGCGCTGGACAAGGTAGATGAGATCAAAACCTTTTTCCGCGAAGCCAAGGCATACGAACAGGAAACAACCCATAAACAGACCAACCTCAAGTTGGAAGCGGTAAAAGGGTTGTTCAATAAAACACAGAAACTCTTTGTACACGGCGACCAGGTAAAGCAAATGCTGGTGGCCATTGATTTTGTAAAAGAGTTCGGGTTTGATGTGGTGATTGTAGGCGGAAGCGAAAGCTACCAGATTGCCAACCTGCTGAAGCAAAACAATATTGCCGTGATATTGGGTTCGGAACACGAGCTTCCATCGATGGAGGACGACGATATCGATCAGCCATTCAAAACACCGGCTGCTTTGCAAAAAGCAGGCGTACTGTTTGCGTTGAATGATGCGTTTACCGAAGCCCGTTACCGCAACCTTTCATTTAATGCAGGAACGGCTGCAACATACGGGTTGAGCAAAGAACAGGCATTGCAGGCCATCACATTGAATACAGCCAAAATATTGGGCATCGATGACAGGACCGGTTCACTGGAAGCCGGCAAAGATGCCAATATCGTTGTATGCGACGGCGATATACTGGATATGAAGAGCAGCAATGTTTCCTATGCCATTATACAAGGCAGAAATGTGAGTCTCGATAACAAACAAAAGCAATTATACGAGCGGTACCGTTATAAGTACGGCATTCAATAATCAGCCTGAGGTATAACAAGGGAACCGCCCGTCCGGAAAATTCCGGGCGGGCGGTTTTTTTGTAAAAGGGCCCTTCTTTAAAACCGTTCATAAACCCCGGTTTCCGCTTATCTCGCTTTTTTCAATTTAACAATGTTCTGCATGTAACCTTTCTACCTTTACTACGTTATGCTTCGTACATAATGTACCGTACCGCTATGAAAAAACTAATGCTGAGCATCTGCGTTTTAGGAATAAGTCACCTGGCAATGGCACAGAAAGAGCAGATTGTAAAAAAAGTACCGGCTGTTCGTACCACGCAGAAAATTGTAATTGATGGAGATATCAGCGATGAAGCCTGGAAATCTGCGCCGGTTGCTACGGATTTTGTGGAATGGAGGCCTTCTTATGGCACGCATGAACGCAACGACAACAGAACGGAAGTCCGCATATTGTACGATAACAATGCCATTTATGTAGGCGGATATTGCTACGAACGCCGCGATAGCATTTCAACTGAACTGGTGGGCCGCGATGTGATCAACTCGAATGATTTTGTAGGGATATTGTTCGATACTTATAAAGACAAGATCAACGGTTTCGGGTATTATGTTACCCCGCTGGGTGAGCAGTACGATGCAAAATATTCTTCCACCGGAGAAGATGCAAGCTGGAACAGCGTATATGAATCGCAGGCGAAGATCACAGACAGCGGCTGGACCTTTGAAATGCGCATTCCTTATTCGGCTATCCGTTTCAGCAATAAGAAGACACAGGACTGGGGATTGAATATCACGCGCAGGAGAAGCAAGAGCGGAAAGCAATTGATGTGGAACCCCACCGATCCTACTTTCGGGGGAAACTTTTTTGCACTTTTTGGTGAATGGACCAGCATACAAGACATCAAACCACCGATAAGGCTGTCTTTTTCGCCCTATCTCTCTACCTACGTAACCCATTATCCATACAACGACCCCACTATAAAAGATACGCGTACTACGGTGAACGGTGGCATGGATGTGAAATACGGTATCAACCAGGCGTTCACGCTGGACATGACGCTTATCCCAGATTTTGGCCAGGTACAAAGTGATAACCAGGTACTCAATCTCACGCCGTTTGAAGTGAAATACAATGAGTACCGCACTTTTTTCACAGAAGGTACCGAACTCTTCAGCAAGGGTAATCTTTTTTACAGCAGGAGGATTGGTGGTCAGCCCATCCATTATAATGATGTAGCCAGCCAGTTACAGCCAGGGGAAACCATTGCCAGCAATCCCGGAGATACCAAGCTGATCAATGCTACCAAAATAAGTGGCCGCACATCATCCGGATTGGGTATTGGTTTTTTCAATGCGCTTACACAACCACAGTATGCCTCCATTGCAAAAGACGGCAAGGAAGTACGAAAGATAGAAACGGAACCGCTTTCGAATTATAACATCATTGTGTTCGATCAATCGCTCAAACACAATTCCAGTGTATCGTTCATCAACACCAATGTTACGCGTGCCGGTGGCGACCACAATGCCAATGTAAGTGCTGCATTGTTTGATCTCTATGATAAAAAGAGTATGTGGAACCTGTCCGGCAAAGTATCAGCAAGTGAATTGGCGGGCGTTGATTCAACAAAGAAGTCCATCTTTGGTTACAACCATACAATTGGTTTTGGAAAAACGGGTGGCCGCTTCAATTTCCAGATCAACCAGGACTTTGCCGATGATAAATACAGCAGCAACGACATGGGCTATTTTACGAATAACAATTATATGAACCATTATTTGTGGCTGGGGTATAAATGGGTAAAGCCGACCAAATGGTTCAACAGGATGTATTATAATATCAACCTGAATTCATCGATGCGCTACAAAGAATGGGATTACCAGAGTTTCCGAATCAATACCAATATGAACGGCCAGTTGAAGAACCTTTGGTTTGCACTCATATACATCAACATCGATCCCGAACAACATGATTATTATGAGCCCAGGATAGCAGGAAGATTTTTTAAAACCCCATCTAACTGGCAAATAGGTGTAGCCACAGAAACCAACAATGCAAAAAAATATTCTGCTTATGTTGAATTTTCCGGAAAGTGGGCAGGTCTTTATTCGGGAACCGAGTACGATTTCTGGACCCGCAATTCGTATCGCTTCAACAATAAATTAACCATTGGTTTTAATTTCAACCCGCAGTTCAGGAACAATGATCTTGGTTTTACCACCCTGGTGAACGATAGCAGCGTTTTTGCACTCCGCAAGCGTTATACGGTGGAGAATATTTTCAACGTGAAGTATAATTTCACCAACAAAATGGGGCTGAGTTTCAGGGCCCGTCACTATTGGAGTAAAGTGATCAATAAACAATATTTCAATCTCAATACCGACGGCGGACTTACTCCCATAGCAGGTGTAAGCACCAAACCCGATTACAACGTGAATTATTTCAACATCGATATGGTATATACCTGGCAGTTTGCATTGGGCAGTTTCCTGAATATCGTGTGGAAGAATTCTATCAATACCTACGACCAGAATGTGATGGATGGTTATTTTAAAAATGCGGGCAATACCTTCAATGCATCGCAGCTCAACAGTCTTTCGTTGCGCGTGATTTATTTCCTGGATTACCTGTCCATCAAAAAGAAAAAATAAGCTCGTTTAGCTTTATTACCTTAGCTATATGAGTAAAAAGTTGTTTCTGCTCGATGCCCTTGCATTGATCTATCGGGCTTATTATGCACTCATCCGCAACCCGCGTATCACATCGAAGGGAATGAATACCAACGCGCAGTTTGGCTTCACCAATACCCTTTTTGACCTCATCAACAAAGAAAAACCCACGCACCTGGCTGTGTGTTTCGATACGCATGCGCCAACGGAACGCCATACCGATTTTACCGATTATAAAGCCAACCGGCAGGAAGCCCCGGAAGACCTGCTGGCTTCTATTCCCGATATACAGCGCATCATACGCGCCTTCAACATTCCCGTTGTGGAAATGGATGGATACGAAGCAGATGATGTGATTGGCACCGTTGCCTGGCAGGCGGCAGACAAGGGTTATGAAGTGTATATGGTAACGCCCGATAAAGATTATGGCCAGTTGCTTATACATCCGCATGTGTACATTTACAAACCACCATCTTTTGGTAACCCGGAAGAAATATTGACAGCGGAAAAAGTTTGTGCCCGCTGGGATATCCAACGGGTACAACAAGTAGTAGACATGCTGGGCATGATGGGTGATGCAGTGGATAATATTCCAGGCATACCAGGTGTGGGCGAAAAAACAGCGGCCAAGTTGCTCAAAGAATATGATACGTTGGAGAACGTACTGGAGCATGCCGATCAGATCAAGGGCGCTCTCGGCGAGAAGATCCGCAATAACAAGGAGCTGGCCATCATGAGTAAAAAACTGGCCACCATTATTACCAATGTTCCTGTAGAATTCCATGAAGAAGATTACAGGCTGAAAGAATGGAATAAGGAAGCGCTCACGGAAATATTCACCGAACTCGAATTCAAAACACTGGGTAAAAGGGTACTGGGCGAAAACTTCAATGCATTCCATTCGCCCCAGCAGGCCACACAGACCGACTTGTTCGGTAATGCGGTGGCGGCGCCAGCTGCCGGTAAATCTTCCGGCAAAAAGACCACGAAGAAAGACAGTTCAGCAGTGCCATTGCCCGACTGGACTGCTGTGGATGCAACGGAAACTGCTGCGGAAGAAAGTGGGGCCACGACAGAAACAGTGGGATTGGTTGCCAACAAAAACATTACCAATACGCCGCACGATTATGAGCTGGTAGAAACAGATGAACAGATCAAGGCATTGGTAAAAAAATTGCAGCAGCAAAAAGAGATCTGTTTTGATACTGAAACCACCGGTACCGACCCTAACAATGTAGAACTGGTGGGCATGAGCTTTTCGTATAAGGCAGGGGAAGGATATTATATTCCCTGTCCGGCCGATCAAAAAAGAACGCAGCAGCTATTAGAGCTGGTAAAACCTCTTTTCAACGAACCCTCTATTACCTGGATCGGTCAGAACATCAAATACGATCTGCTGGTGTTCAAATGGTATGGTATAGAACCGAAAGGACAACTCTTTGATACCATGCTGGCACATTATCTCATAGAACCGGAAGGCCGCCGCAACATGGACCTGCTGAGTGCACAATACCTCGGCTACGAACCGGTTCACATAGATGAACTGATTGGTAAAAAAGGAAAGAACCAGGGCACAATGCGCGATGTGGAAATTGAGAAAGTGAAAGAATACGCGGCAGAAGATGCCGACATTACTTTCCAGCTCAAGCAGGTGTTTGTTCCGCTGATGAAAGAAAAAGAAGTGATCAGCGTTTTTGAAACAGTGGAAAATCCATTGGTGCGGGTGCTAACCGATATGGAGTTTGAAGGCGTTAAGATCGATGTGGAGTTTTTGAAGAGCTATAGCAGGGACCTGGAAAAAGATGCGAAAAAATGCGAGGAAAGCGTGTACGACCAGGCGGGTGTACGGTTCAATCTCGCATCGCCCAAACAGTTGGGAGAAGTGCTGTTTGAAAAATTGAAACTGGATCCCAAAGCCAAGAAAACCAAAACAGGTCAGTATGCAACGGGGGAAGATGTGTTGCTGAAACTGGCCAACCAGCACAGGATCGTAGATGATATCCTCAGCTTCCGCGAACTCACCAAATTGAAATCTACTTATGTAGATGCACTTCCCGAAATGATCAACCCAAAAACGGGCCGGGTGCATACCAGTTATGCGCAGGCGGTGGCGGTTACGGGAAGGTTGAGCAGCAACAACCCCAACCTGCAAAATATTCCCATCAGAACAGAACGCGGAAGAGAGATCAGGAAAGCATTCATACCCCGTGAGGAAGGACGTTTGTTGATGAGCGCCGACTACTCGCAAATTGAATTGCGTATTGTAGCGGCCATCAGCGGAGACCCTAACATGTGCGAAGCGTTCAGGTTGGGAAAAGATATTCACACAGCTACCGCTGCCAAAGTATATGGCATTGCCGAATCGGAAGTAACGAAAGAGCAACGCTACAAAGCCAAGAGTGTAAACTTCGGCATTATATACGGACAAGGCGCTTTCGGTTTGGCCGATAACCTGGGCATCAGCAGAACAGAAGCCAAGCAGATCATCGATAATTATAAAAAAGAATTTCCCAACATCCAGCGTTACATGGATGAGCAGATCAACCTGGCCAAGGAAAATGGTTATGTGCAAACACTGGCCGGCAGGAAGCGCTGGCTCAAAGACATCAACAGCAGCAATTTCACGGTGCGTGGTTATGCAGAACGCAACGCCATCAACTCACCCATACAGGGCACTGCGGCTGATATGATCAAAATGGCTATGATCAAAGTGCATCATGAAATGAAGCAGGGCAAGTGGCAGTCGAAAATGATCCTGCAGGTGCACGATGAATTGGTGTTTGATGCAGTGGCTGATGAAGTGGATAAACTGGAAGAACTGATCATCCGTTGCATGACCACCGCCATGCCGTTACCCAACGATGTACCGGTGGAAGCGGAAGTAGGCAAAGGCGTTAACTGGTTGGAAGCACATTAGGAACAACAACAGATGAACACGAACGAACAAACGATACACCGTTTTTATTCGGCCTTTCAACAAAGAGATTATGCAGGTATGAATGCCTGCTACGACGCAGAAGTGGTGTTCAGCGACATGGTATTCGGATTGCTCAACAGCCAGGAAACACGGGCCATGTGGGAAATGCTCTGCAAGAACGCAAAAGACCTTGCCATCAGGTTCGATAATATTCAACTACTGGATGAAGAGTATGCTACCTGCGATTGGGTAGCCACTTATACATTTACCCAAACAGGCAGAAAAGTTGTGAATAAGGTAAAAGCCCACCTGCGGTTGAAAGACGGACTGATCACAGAACACTCCGATGCATTTGACATATACAAATGGTCGAGACAGGCTTTTGGTTTAAGGGGCTGGCTTTTTGGCTGGACCAACTTCATGCGGAACAGGATACATATCAATGCAAAAAAACGGCTGCTTCTTTTTATGGGGCAACAGTAATACTGTTATCTGGCACACGCCAGTTGTACAATTGCAAACCGGTTTTACCCTCAACACGAATGGTTTTTTCGGCATTGCCCAACCGGAGCCTGATGTCGTTGGCTCCTTTTTTCAGCGGAATGCGCACATACTGGATATAAGCGGGCAATGATTGCCAGTTACGGGTATCTGCTTTTTCCGTTGCAGTATTGAACATGTTTACCACCAATCCGGTGACCAGGGCAGCAGCTTCTGCATTTCTTTCCTTCTTACCCTCATCTTTTTCTTTGCTGTTGTTTTTCACTGCTGCTTTGGTGGCTTCTGATGCGCCTTTCTCCATGCCCAGTTTAAACGCCTGTCTTAATAGAGCATTGGTAACTTCCTTCACTATCCGTTCTTTCAATACCGCCGGTGCGATGGTATTGATATCTTCTGCCAGTTCTGATGAATAAGCAGCTCCATCGGCTGTAGCGGTGCCCTGCACATTATTGTAAGACCTGGGTTCATAAATGGGAATGGCCACACGAATGGTCCTGAAATTTTTTAATGAAGCAGAAAAGGAATTGGCAGAAGAAACATCGAAAGTACCATAGGGTCCGTTGAAAACAAAAACGCCGTTTCCATCACCGGACTGTGCAAGGATAAAGTTTTGTTCCGTTTTGGCAGGAGCCATTCCCCTTTCAAAAAACACCACCAGTTCTCCGCCGGCATTGCTGGTGTCGCGGGTTTTATAAGTAGTGTTGAATTTTTTTCCGTAAAAATCCAGCTGGTCTTTGAATCCCATCAACGCAGCGGTTCTCAATACATCCTGCTTCAATTGCGAGGGCATGGAAACACCGTAGTACCTATTGTTCGGCTCTTTGAGGTAAACATCGGCGGCATTCCGGTAAGCGATGAATGCATCATTGATCATGCCAGCAGCTTCATAGATCATTCCCTGCACATTGAGCGCAAATGCATCTTTGGTATAACGATTGGCGCCCGGTTTAAATTTATCTTCCTGCGTTTGGGTGCTCAAACTAATGCGGCGGGCTTCTACCAGGGCGTCGTCTGTTTTTCCGAGGTAGAGATAGTTGAGCGCCTTGTAATAATAAACCATGAAGCGTTCAAAGTCTTCACCCAGGTAAGGAGCGGTCATTGGGTTGAGCATCAAGCTGGTAATCGCATTCCCTAACGATTTGTGTTTGTTTTCTATATAGCCGTCGGCAAGGTTCAGGAAGAGGTTGCTGCTGTCGTACAGGCCCTGCAGGTGCAGCATTTGTCCCCGTTCCATATAATACAAGAGGCTGTTCCTGGGATGTTGCAGGTAACCATTCTGCTCCAGCATATGATCGGCATGCCTGTAATGCGATGCGCTTACCTGGTTGTAATAAGCAGACATTTTGCTGTTGTAAGTAGCACAGGAAAACAAAACAGGCATCAATAGCCAAGCTACCCATGCCCGTTTTATACAATGCTTCATGCGGAAAAATTAAACAGCACTTAGTTGTTGACGAATTTGGCAATCTTTTTATCGCCTATCCACACCACTTCATTGGTTTCAATGTTGGTGAGCTCCAGGTTCACCTGGTAAGTAACGGTTTTCTTCCTGCGATACGCATCTACGATGGAGTTGATAGAACCTTGCAGTATGTAATCGGCGCCACGCTCCAACCCGAATTTTTTCATGGTGCTTTGTGTGGCGTTGCTCTGCTGGTCTGCTTTTTCTGCCCGCATTTCTTCACGTTTTTTACCACTTTGCACCAATCCTACCCTGCTGGTTTGTATGAATGCACGCTCGAGGTCGTTCATGAAAGTTTCTGCTTCAATGTGTTCATGACTTTTATTGGTAACCATGCCTACCACTACTACAGGCTTTTTGCCTCCTTTGGCAGCCAGGTGATCGTTGAGCCATTTGGCATTCAGTATCTGGTTGGTCATTTCTTCCGCAGTGAGGCGGCTGTCGGTATTGTTCCAGGTTCCGTTGATATCGATCTGTGTTGCAGGATCAATGCGGGTAACCATACGTGTTGCGCAGGAAGTAACAAAGAGAGAGAACGATAAAATTCCGGCGGCAAAAAGTAAAAATTTGCTTTTCATAGTATGCAATTGGTTTTAAAAAGAGAACCACCAATTTCCCGTGTGGAAACCGATGTTGGGTCTGAGTGCATTCCAGCTGCCCCAGTTATTGTAATAACCATACTGGTTCCAGCCGTTATAATATTGGTTGTAATACGGATAGTAGTATCCGTTGTAATAGGCAGCATACCTCCTGGCTTCTCTCCGCTCGTTGCGGCGTTCCATTTTGGCTTCGTACCAATCGTAAGCCTTATAGGTTTGCTGCACGGTGGTGTTGGAAGCAGAGAGCAGGGAGTCTTTCTGGCTCATGTATTTCTGCCTGCTGATGTTGAAGTTGGGATTTTGGTCGGGAGCGGGTGACTGGCCGGCCTCCTGTGCCATTAGGGTTGTTGCCAGGCAAATGCTCAGAAGGGTCAAAAATGAACGTATCATGATTCCTCCTTTTTTAAATTATAACCAAAGCTAATACCAAAAAGATTAAAAAGAATCCTACGAATCGTTAAAATACTGTAACGGTTTTATCCTCGCCCGCAACCGTCATTTCACCAATGATGGTGTGGTAAAGACCATGCGATTTCAGTAGATCACCGGCGTCTTTTACACTGTCTTTTCCTACAGCCACCAACAACCCGCCATTTGTTTGCGGATCGGCCAGTATGGAGATGGCTTCTTCGGGTTGAATCGTATCGGCGAACTGTACTTTATGGCCGTAACTTGCCCAGTTGCGTTTGGTGCCACCCGGTTGTATTTTTTGTTGCAGGTATGGATCGAGGCCCGGGATAACAGGAACCTCTTGTAATTGTATCTGCGCGTTCAACCCGCTTCCTTCACACATTTCAATCAGGTGACCCAGCAATCCGAAGCCGGTTACATCTGTCATAGCGTGTACAGATGCCAGCGCAGAAAGTTCTTCGCCCACTTTATTCAGTTGCATCAATTGGCGAAGCATGAGATCGTGGTGTTCGCTGCTGAGCGCATTGCGTTTTTGCGCAGTGGAAAGAATGCCCATGCCCAGCGGTTTGGTAAGGAATAAAACATCTTCTTCGCGGGCGGTGCTGTTTTGTTTGAGGCGGGGGGTATCTACCAGTCCGTTTACTGCGAGGCCGAAAACGGGCTCGGGGCAATCGATGCTGTGCCCGCCTGCAAGCGGAATACCCGCTTCGGCGCAGATGCTGCGCGCGCCTTCAATAACTTGTCGAGCAACTTCTGCCGGCAATTTATCTACCGGCCACCCCAGGATAGCAATGGCCAGGATGGGTTTTCCTCCCATGGCGTACACATCGCTGATGGCGTTGGCGCCGGCAATTTTACCGAATGAAAATGCATCGTCTACGATGGGCATGAAAAAGTCGGTAGTAGAGATCAATGCCGTGCCGTTGCCCAGGTCATAAGCGGCGGCATCGTCTTTACTGCTATTGCCTACGAGTAAGTTTTGCTGATCGGGTGATGAGAGATTGGTCTTTAAAATGGTGTCGAGTACCTGCGGCGCTATTTTGCAACCGCAACCGGCGCCATGGGAATATTGTGTAAGCCTGATGGCTGTAGATTCATTGTTCATGCATGCTGTGTTTGAAGAAGGTTCACCAGTTTACCGGCATTCTGCTCGGCATCCACCTGGTCAACGGGAATTTTACAGGTAAGCGTTTCGGCGTTTTCGCGATTATACAATCCTTTGATGTAAAGCTTATCGTAGTATTTCAACAATATGCGGAAGCATTCTTTTACATCGTCTTCCAGCAGGTAATTGATGGCTGTTTTGGTTTCGAGTCCGCCCAGTCTTTTTTTGATGCGGATAATGGCGTTCACCAGTTTTTCTTTCTCAAATCCTCCGTATTCTTTTATGATGTGGTTGAGCCTTTCTTCGAAAGGAACATCGAGGAAGAAAACAGGTTTGGTGCGCATTTGTTTAAATAGTACGATGGGTATGTTGACGAGGCCGATGCGCTGGCTTTCATCTTCCATCCATATCCGCGAAGCTTGTTCGTGTTTTTGCAATTCATGCGCCAACAGGTTCTCAAACATCTCCTGGGAGGGCTGTGGTATTTTATCAAGCGCACCGAAAGCCGATCCTTTATGCAGAGCCAGCGCTTCGAGATCGATCACGGCTTCCTGTTGTTTGGTGAGCTCATGGAGCAGATCGGTTTTGCCGCTGCCGGTATAACCGCCAACAATATGAATGGGATAATTATTTTCCAACTGCGCCAACACCCAGTGGCGATAGGTTTTATAGCCGCCCACAAGGATAATCACATTGAAACCATAAAGATCGAGCAGCCAGGCCACGCCGGCGCTGCGCATACCTCCACGCCAGCAGTGCACTAGTACGGTTGGGCGTTCTGCCTCTTTGTTACGTGCGGCGCACCATTGCTCTACCTGTTCTATCATGCCCACCATTTTAGGACCGAAAAACTGCAATCCTATTTTGATGGCTTTCTGCCGGCTCTGCTGTTTGTAAGCTGTGCCGACGATCTTTCTTTCTTCGTCGGTGAAAAGTGCAAGGAGTTGGGCGCCGGGTATGTGTGCGTGCTGGTATTCACCCGGACTGCGCACATCGAGCACGAGATGGTCTTGTGCTGCTGCTAAAAAAGGCGCTATGGTGAGTTTGGTGATGGCCATATTTAGTTGTTAGTTGATAGTTGTTAGTTGTCAGATGAGCGAATCCATGTTTCTAACAACTGACAACTAACAACTATCAACTCATCGATTCATAGAGGCTAAGAACTCTTCATTGTCTCTTGTACCGCGCATGCGCTTGAGCAATTCATTCATTGCTTCTTCGGTATTCATATCGTTGATGTACAAACGAAGGATGTTCATGCGTTGCAATACTTCTTTGTCGAGCAACAGGTCGTCGCGGCGAGTAGAAGAAGCCACCAGGTCGATGGCAGGGAAAATGCGTTTGTTGGCTAGGCGGCGGTCGAGCTGCAATTCCATGTTACCGGTACCCTTGAATTCTTCAAAGATCACTTCATCCATCTTACTGCCTGTTTCAATGAGGGCAGTGGCCAGGATGGTAAGCGAACCGCCGTGCTCTATTTTACGGGCAGCGCCGAAGAACTGCTTGGGTTTTTGCATGGCGTTGGCTTCCACACCACCACTCAATACTTTACCGCTGGCGGGTGCCACTGTGTTGTGGGCCCTGGCCAAACGGGTGATGGAGTCGAGCAATATCACTACATCGTGACCGCATTCTACCAGGCGTTTTGCTTTTTGCAAAGCAATGGTGGATACTTTCACGTGTTTTTCTGCGGGTTCATCGAAGGTAGAAGCGATCACTTCTGCCTTTACGCTGCGCTCCATATCGGTTACCTCTTCAGGACGCTCATCGATCAATACCACCATGAGATAACACTCGGGGTGATTGGCGGCGATGGCGTTGGCCACTTCTTTCAACAAAATGGTTTTACCCACTTTGGGTTGCGCAACGATCAGGCCACGCTGACCTTTACCAATAGGCGTAAAGAGGTCCATGATGCGGGTGCTGTAATTGTTGGGCGTGGTGAACAGGTTCAGCTTTTCGTAAGGGAAAAGCGGCGTAAGGTAATCGAAAGGAACACGGTCGCGCACTTCATCGGGTTTCTTGCCGTTGATGGCGTCTACTTTGAGGAGCGCGAAATATTTTTCTCCTTCTTTAGGCGGACGAACAGCGCCCTGCACGGTATCGCCGGTTTTGAGACCAAACAATTTGATCTGCGAAGGAGATACGTATACGTCGTCGGGAGAAGAGAGGTAATTATAATCGGAAGAACGCAGGAACCCATAACCATCGGGCATCATTTCGAGCACGCCTTCGCTGAGGATCATGCCTTCAAACTCGATATTGAAAGTAGGTTCTTTGCGGTGTTGCTTCTGCTGCTGTGCAGGCTGGGACGATTCGTGCGAAAGACCATTCTCTGCAGATTCCGCTTCGGCAGCATGTGTGGGCTCGGATGTTTCTGCCGATGTTCCGTTGAGCGATGGACCAGCTTGGGGCGCTTGTTCGGCGGGCTTCTCAGTTTTAGGCTTACGGCCGGGCGCACCACGTTTGGGCTGGGGGGGCGGCGCAGGCTTAGCTGTTTGCTGCGGCGCTTCCTGCATCACTTCCGCTTCTTCGGTAGCGATGCCGGTTTTAACAGTAACGGGTTTGCGGGCCCTGCCAGGTTTTTTCTTGCCGTCTTCTTTTGTTTCGCTGGCTGTGAGTGCCTGGCTGTCAAGGATCTTATAAATAAGCCCTTGTTTGTCAAGCTTTTTAACGCCTGCTATTTTCAACTGCTCGGCAATGTCGAGCAACTCTGGCAATAGCATGTCGTTCAATTGCAAAATGTCGTACATAAAATCAATTAATGGGGGGATTCAAATTGTCTACATCATTAAAGATCCTGTCTAAGGGATTACGAACTCAGATCCGGATAAATAAAAAAAATGTTGTGATTGGAAAGAGGGAAACTGATGTTGTCGAGAGCTATTAAGAGAACCCAATCAGTCTGGTTTCCGCTGCAATGTTAAGGCAAAATAATCAAAAAATGAAATGAAAATGTAAAAATCGGCGGACGGACCCACCAACATTATACATTAAAATTATACGTCTTTGTAATTACCTGTTTGATCACCTCATCGAGTTCCAGGGCGCTTTTGTGCAGGTGAGCAACGATTTCTTCCAGTTCCTGTGGTTTGTGTGTATTGATCATTTCGGTGAGGCCAATGATATTTGCAACAGGCCTTCTGATCTCGTGCGACTGGATCTTAGCGATCTCCCGCAGGGCTTCTGCGTGTTTCTGGATTTCCAGTTCGTTTTTTTTTCGTTGGGTGATGTTTACCGAGTTTATCACGACGCCCAGGTAGTTTCCATGTGCATCCGAGGCAGAATAATATTTCCGGAGGAGCCAAACCTTTTCTCCGTCGGGATAGGTGAAATGGTACTCGAATACATGGTTTTTAGTTTTGCTAAGCAATATATCATCGAAATGCATGGCGGCCGTTTTCTGTTGTTCCGGCGTTAAGTAGTTCATGATCAGGTCGCCCACTTTGTAAGGTTTGCCCAGCAGGCGGCGGGCATGATGCTGCGCAGCTGTATTGGCATAAATGATACGGAATCCCGGGTCTATAAAGAGCGTTATATAATCGGAGCTGTTGATGATGGCCTGGAGTGTATTCTCCGATTCATAAAGCAATGCCTGCTGTCTTTTGAGCGCTGTTACGTCTTTAGACAAACCGATGAGGTGGGTAACTTCCTGGTTATCATCCAGTATGGGAAAAGCTTCACTCAGGCTGAAGAGGGTTTCATTATTCAGCGCAATGGTTTCTTCGTAAGAAAGCGGGCTTTTGCAGTTGACGCAGGAGAACAGCTGCTTGCTGACCAGCTCATATTTTTCGGCGTTGAGTATCTCTTTCAGGTCTTTGCCTATGAGTTCTTCTGCTGTGTGGGAGAATTTCCGCAGGTAGGCCGCATTGACGTATTCTATGATGAAGCGCCGCTTTTCGGCTTCCACCCGCAATATGAAAACTGCATCATTGGTTTGTTCAACAAGTGAAACGAAAAGGGAGGGGCATACCTTCTTCATAGAGAGGACATTGGCAAGCTTGTTTTTTATTATGGTACTAAAAATAAAAATACAGGATGACTCCCAAATTTCCATGAATCATGAAAAGGAATATATGAGTTCGGAAGCCCAATACGTATCTTTGCTGCCTTATGTTTAACAAAAGAACCAAGATCAAGACCTTGCTGGCCGGCGAATTCGTTGGTCAGGATGTGACGGTAATGGGTTGGGTGCGCACTTTTCGCAACAACCAGTTCATAGCATTGAACGACGGCAGCACCAATAATAATATCCAGGTGGTGGTTGCCCTGGGTATGCTGGATGATGCCACGCTCAAACGCATCACCACCGGCGCTTCCTTGAAGATCACCGGCGAGGTAGTGGCTTCATTGGGAAAGGGACAGAAAGTAGAGATACAGGCGAAGAGCCTGGAAGTGCTGGGCGACAGTGATGCAGAGAAATACCCGCTGCAACCTAAAAAGCATAGCCTCGAATTTTTGCGGGAGATCGCTCACCTGCGTTTCCGCACCAATACATTCGGCGCGGTGTTCCGCATCAGGCATTCACTGGCATTTGCCGTGCACCAGTTTTTCAATGAAAGGGGTTTTGTGTACCTGCATACGCCCATCATCACCTCCAGTGATGCGGAAGGTGCGGGAGAGATGTTCCGTGTTACTACATTGCCCATGGAAGGAGCGCCACGCAAAGAAGATGGCGGCATTGATTTCGGAGAAGATTTTTTTGGTAAGAGCACGAACCTCACAGTAAGCGGACAACTCGAGGGAGAGTTAGGCGCCATGGCGTTCAGCGATATTTATACGTTTGGTCCCACTTTCCGCGCAGAAAATTCCAACACCACCCGCCACCTGGCCGAGTTCTGGATGATAGAACCCGAGATGGCGTTTTACGATATTGAAGACAATATGAACCTGGCCGAGGAGTTCATACAATACCTGATTCGTTATGCCATGAAGCATAATGCAGAAGACCTGGAATTCCTTGACCAGCGGCTGGCAGAAGAAGAAAAGCAGAAACCGCAGGCCGAGCGTTCAGAGATGGGCCTGCTGGAGAAACTGCGTTTTGTAGTAGACAACCAGTTCGAGCGCATCACTTATACAGAGGCCATTGATATTTTGCTGGATTCTCCTGCTTACAAGAAAAAGAAATTCAAATACGAGGTGAAGTGGGGCATTGATATGCAGAGTGAACACGAGCGTTACCTGGTAGAGAAGCATTTCAAAAAACCCGTGATTGTTACCGGTTACCCCGCAGCCATCAAAGCGTTCTATATGCGTATGAATGAAGATGGAAAAACTGTTGCGGCAATGGATATACTGGCCCCCGGCATTGGCGAGATCGTAGGCGGCTCACAGCGTGAAGAGCGATTGGATAAGCTGGAACAACGCATGAAAGACATGCACATCCCCGCTGAAGAAATGAGTTGGTACCTGGATACACGCCGTTATGGAACGGTGCCGCATGCCGGTTTCGGACTGGGCTTTGAACGAATGGTACAGTTTGTGACGGGTATGGGTAATATCCGCGACGTGATACCCTTTGCCCGTACTCCTAAAAATTGTGAATTTTAGGTGGATTATTGGCAGAATCCCCCTATTTTTGCAACCCCGAAAGGGAAATAAAGCGGCAGAAGTGCGCCTCGCGCACCGAAGCTTCAGCGAAGGTGCGGTAGCTCAGTCGGTAGAGCAAAGGACTGAAAATCCTTGTGTCGGCGGTTCGATCCCGCCCCACACCACTCACAGAATCAAGCAGTTATGAATGTTTTTCATAACTGCTTTTTTCTTTTGGCCGCATATTGGTCGCGTTTCCGTCCCTCGCTTTTTCCGCCCCTACTCCCACCGTACCTTGCGAAAAATGCTGTGATTATAAAGAACCTCACCCGCAAATCAGGCACGGGCCAACTCCTTCGCTACATATTCAAATACCTGGCTTGATCAATTAACGGATGAAATTCGGGATGCCCTGATTGGCAACATTGGTACCCTGATTGCCTTTCGCCTCGGTACCGCCGATGCCACCACTTATGCCAAAGAGTTCTACCCCATCTTCTCCGTTGATGACTTCGTGAATCTTCCTCGCTTTCACTTCTGCATCAAATTGCTTATTGATGGAATGGGGAGTCGGGGGTTTAGTGCAACAGTACAATCAAGTTTTTAATCATAGCTATCATAATTATTTTGGCTCCAAGAGTAGGACTAATTCATTTGATTCAACTCTTGCAGGGCGGTTACTTGTGTTTCCACCCATAGTACTAAAATGACTTTTAATCAAGTCGCGTTTGACCTTAAAATATTTTTTGGATACTGTTTTAACAAGATCACCAGATAAAGCGTTGCTGCAATCCCCGGAGGGAAACGTGATTATAGCTTTTGCTTTCTTACTCGATATTTTGTTTAGTAAATCGTCAAATGCTTTTATTGATGTGCCGCGTTTACTAAAATCTGAAATAGGTCTTTTGCTTGGATCAGGATACCGACCAGTACCAGAAACATCAACCCATGAATTTCTCGATATGGTTTCGAGTACATGATAAAACCGGCTGTAATGCACCCCAGAGTATGGCGGATCTAAGAACACAAGATCCCCTTCCTCCAGCATATCCAATAAATCAATCGCATTTGACGTTTTCGCGATGCCTATTCTATTGGCATGTCTCTTTACTAAGTCTGTTATTTTTCTTTCTACATAATGAAAAGGATCCCTTTTCCATGCTTCCATTATGGATATAAGACCGTTTCCATCCGGCTGAAATGGCTGTGCAGTATGACCAGGTGATGCAACACATTGTGAAGCGGCTTCAATAAGTCCAGTAATAGCTATTGATTTGATTGGCTCATGTTCAGGCAAAAAATAAAGTAGCGAATCAATCTTTAAAGCCTGATCTACGCTAAAATAGTAACCACCATAAGCGTTTGTAAGATTGAAACAACTTGATTTTGCTGTTCTTCTATTTTCGAAAACGCACTTCTTTGTTTTCTTGAATTCAAGATCAATCTTTATTGTTTCGTGGAATGTTTTGGCAAGAGTAACCCAGTTTTCTAATGCATTTATATGATCATCAGTTAATGGAGCATTTCGCAATAAAAGAGCATTTGCTAAGTCCGTAGAGTATTTTTGTAAGTCACCAGCAACTATTTGACAATTCGTCTTTTCTGCTAAAAACCAGACTACTGAAGCCGATCCGCTGAATGGGTCAAATACCCGATTTGATAGCGGCGCTTGCTCTAAAAGCAGTTGCCCCAAACCGTTTGTAAGCATGCTCCGTTTAGATCCCATGTATTTCATATACCGATTGCCCAGAGATGGGCTCTTTGAAACTGTTTTAAAGTAATTGTATCCTCGGCGTTGGATTGCTTTAAAATCAATGGATTTATAGCAGCAGCACCCGGCGCTAAGGTACTGCTTAAATTATTAATGGAAATTGCAACGTCATCCCACAACTCTGTCATTGAGGCCGGAGGGGTACTAATATCCCAAATGGCTTTCTTTTTCAGAATATCTTTCCACCAAAATTCTAAAAGACTCTTATCATAGCCTGCATAGTTAAGCAGATCCTGAACTGAAGCGGAAGAAATACGCAAGAGCATAAAGGATCTGGCAATAATGCTAAATGGATTTATTATTTGTCCAGAATTTATAGCAGGTTTTAAAATCTCAGTAAGAACAATATTGTTATGTTTCGCACTTGATGATAAAAATGTTTCAAGTGTTGCATTACTCGGCGCACCAATTCTTACAAAAATATCTGATATAAATTTCCTCATGGTAGGCCGACCGGCGGTCGTCGTAGGATATTTATCTTGATAAAATTTGTGTAGAGCTTCACGTAACAATCTATAATCCAGGTCTCTAAACTTTTCACTAGCAGATGGCTCAGATAAATTCCATTTAGCAATTATGAATTGCAGCTCTTTTTTAGTATTGCCTGAGTAACGTAAGATCTTTTTGATATCAAGAGGATTGTAGCTGACTATATTACGAACACTATGATCATCAGACAAGACTTGAAGATCTAAACTCCACCTTGAAAGCCATTCTGCGGCCAGTGTTGTTGTAAGAGGACTTCCAACTAACATTTCTGCACCCTGAAGCCAGCTATTGATGGAATAACCATGAACAGTCACTATATCTAGAAGCGTGTTTCTGTTTGCAACCAGTTTTGACCATTCGTTCAATGCCGGCCAAACAAATTTGTGTGTAGCGATGTTTCCAGTAAATCTTTTGCATTTACCTGTTGAATCTACATAGTAATTGATTCCATTAAAAACCCCAATTCCTTCTGATGCCAAGAAAGACATTGTTGCTCTTAATTCGGCATAGTAGGCAAAATGAATTGCATTATAAATATTCCCCTCAAGCACTGCAGATATTGCACACGAAAAATAATCCCAAGCATCTTTACAATGTAATACAGAGGAAATTGCGATGTAGTCTCCAAGATACTTCGAAACAATTTTCCCCCCGGGTTGATTATCCTGCCAAATTCTATTAATAGTATCAACAATATATTTATTCTTGATGTTTAACCACTCATCATTACTTAATACCGACTTGTTATCGAATAGAATATCTTTAATACTGTCCCTCGAAGCGTAAGAAACACCATTACTAATATTTGTTATTTGTGTAGGACTTAAAGCAGCCATATTAATATCCCAATAATTCTAATACCTGAGTTGAATATGATTTAACTTCCTTACTGGTAGACTTCATGAGCAGTTTCAATACTTGTCTACGTAGTTCTTTATAACCTCCGCTACCTCTGAACGCCATCTGATTTATTCTGCCCTGTTCCGATAAACCAGCAGCAGAAGATGTTCGCCAATCGAACTTTAGAAGTTGAGTAAAAACGGATGTTAGGAATTTGTTAACCGGTGTTTTATTCAATGATTTAACTGCTTCATCTATTGCTTCAAGGTTTACATCATCTTCTTTATAATCAAAGTCCCATTCGTATAGTTCGAGATCTTTTGCACCAACATAGCAGAGATCATTTATTATTTGTAAAATAACTCGCACACCTTGATCCGTTGCGAGCAAAGAGAACTCATTAATAAATGCAGTATCTAATTTTAGAGGATTTGTATAGTTTGGGTGACGCTTTGTAAAGTCTGTTCTTAAATTTTTCGCCCATGGTTCATCACATTTTTTAATCTCATCGAGTAATACTTTCCATATAAATATTAGGAATGCGCCTTGTTGTACGCGAGACCAAGAAAGAATATCATCGTCAAGTGCCTGGATAGTTGCGCCATATAACCCGCCTAACCTGGCACGTGGGGAATCCCAATTTTTTATAAAACTTTGTGTCAGAGATCGAATAAATGATGCCTGCGTTACGGGGCCACTTCCTGTTTCGCCCAACATATTAATACGTCTATGCCATGGACTTTGCGGATATGACCAAAGAATTTCAGTCAACTCTTGTGCGCGTGTTTCTTTGTATATAGCTGCTCCGGATGGAGCCTTTTCAAGCCACTCTTGTATTCTTAATAATGGGTATAAGTCGAACGCCAAACTGGTATTAATCTTCTTGGGCTTAATGTTAATAGTATAAAACAAATATGCTTGCCACGTAATATCAAGATCATAAAATGCAACAACCGGCAATTCAAAATCACCGTCATAATCATCAGATTCATCAAATGCAAGTAATCTATGTTGACCATCAATTATTTCAATTGGCTTTAAATCCGGATTCCAGTCCTTTACATTATATTTTGCCGGCAAAATTAGATTGATAAAGTCCTTACCATTTTGAATTGTAATTGTGTCTTCTTTCTTAATTTTCTTTCCGTTTCTTTCTGCGCCAGGAGGCAAAATATTCGCAATGATTGCCGTTGGCAACCAGCCCGGCATTCGCAGGTCTTCAAATTCAGAGGATTTTCTCTTTTTATCAGAAAGGACAGACCACGGAAACCCACCTTTTATAAAATTTTTGATCTCTGCTGATCTCTCGGGTATATGTTTTCTTTGAATATTTGCGTCTTTCGATCTCTGCTGGTCGGCTTTCCTTCTATGTACATCTGAGAGGTTGCGTAATTCATCAGCAGAAATCTTAAAAAAATAAAAGTGGTCAGAAGGCTTTTGCCTTTTTTCTTTTATATTCTTATTAAATCTGACTTTATTCCAGTCCGTTAGCCATTGTTTAATTGACAAGGCCGTTATTTGTTTTGGAGGCATACGGGATAGTTAGGAATGATTAATGTAAGAAACTTGGGGGGAATGAATACAAAATAGTAATTTATTTGATATAGTGTAGTTTTTACTGTCAAATAGCCTCAAAACCCTACAACCGCCTCAATTGCTTCATCTGCATCTTTATGAATAAAGTATAATGTACCCTGAAAATGGGGCAGGTAATTAAGAATGAATTTTTCATCCTAAATTACCGTATATGACAAAGAAAAGCAGGCGCAAGTTCAGCGCCGAATTTAAAGCGAAAGTAGTGTTAGAAGCGTTAAAAGAGCGCGTAACGATTGAAGAGCTGGCCCGTAAGCACGAGCTGCACCCCACGCAGATAGCTACGTGGAAAAGAGAGGCGATGGCTAATATGTCGAGTGTCTTTGGGTCTGGCAAGTCTGATGCAGTCAGCGACAATGAGCGTCAGATAGAGCAATTATACGCCCGTATTGGGCAATTGCAGATAGAGAATGATTTTCTAAAAAAAAGATTATGATCAAGCCTGTGTTGGAACGTAGAGGGATGGTTGATCGGGCACATGGTAGTTTAAGTGTAGCAGGTCAGTGCCGGCTGTTATGCTTGCATCGCAGTGGGCTTTATTACCAGCCACGAGCGGAGCAGGAAGAAAACCTGGCCATCATGCGGCTAATGGACGAGCAGTATTTTAAGACCCCTTTCTATGGGATACGCCGCTTAACAGTATGGTTGCAGCGGCAGGGTTACCAGATTAACCGCAAGCGGGTAAAACGCTTGATGGAGTTGATGGGTTGGAAGACCCTGTACCGTAAGAAGAATACCAGTAAACCGGACAAGCAGAATCGGTTGTATCCCTACCTGCTCAAAGGTCTTGCGATAGAGCGGACTAATCAGGTATGGGCCATGGATATTACGTATGTGCCAATGCGGAAGGGGTTTATGTACCTGTGTGCCGTTATAGACCTGCACAGTCGTTATGTGCTGAACTGGAGCATCAGCAATACGATGAGTGCGGAGTGGTGTGCCCAGGTAGTGCGTGAAGCGCTGGATAATCATGGCAAGCCGGAGATATTTAACACAGATCAGGGCAGCCAGTTCAGCAGCACTGTATTTACCCAGCAGCTATTGGACGAGGGCATACAGATCAGCATGGATGGCAAGGGAAGGGCCATTGATAATATTTTCATTGAACGGTTGTGGCGATCCGTGAAGTATGAACATATTTATTTGTGTGTTCCTGAAGATGGTGTAAAACTCTATGAAAGCCTGCAGCAGTATTTTGTGTTTTATAATCAGGATCGTCCACATCAATCACTAGGTTATCAAACACCGGCTACCTGTTACCTGAATGCAAAAGCAGCTTGAATCATGCGGTTATCCACATATCCACGTGGATAGCTAAAGAAAAGAAAAAAAGAAGCAAAAAAAGAAAAGAAAGGTAATAGTAGTAGTAGTAGTAGGTCTTTTATATCTTAGTTGAACACATTATCTGTCCTACATATAGGGTACATTATAAAGTTCGACTGGTATCCGATAGTCGTAGTGATTGAAGTGTGCCGGTATAATTTCTGCAACATTTGCAGCGGTATCTTGTCTCCTGAAATATTGCCAAACGTATGCCGGGCAATATGCATGGTTACTTGCTTCTCGATCTTCGCCGTTGGAACAACATACGTTTGCAAAAACTTGTCAATCCGACTGACGGTAAACGCAATTCTCCGTTGTATGATGAACTTATCAGTCAAATCATCCAATACTTTCAGGTCAGGAAAAACAAAATCAGTCGGGCTTGTTTTGTCTGTTCTATATTGCTCCACAATTGCCGCCGCCTTTGCATTCAATTTCACCGATCCGCCTTTCGCATTTTTCCCCATAACATAGTGCAAGCGTCCACTTTGAATATCAGACCATTTCAACCGCAGGACATCAGAAGCCCGCATACCGGCAGTATAAAAAGAGAAGAGCCACAGATTACAGGCATGCCACTGAAATGAGCCGGCAGGCAATTCCACGGCTTCCAATCGCTTCACCTCTTCAACCGTTAACCCAATCTTATTTGATTCGGGGAACTTAATACGGATTTTGTCGGCACCAAAAGGATAGAACCTCTTATCAGTAAAGCCGTCTTTAATTGCTTGGCTGAATACGGAACGAACCACCACCAGGTGATTTACGATTGAGCGTTCACTCAGTGGCATTTCACGATTCGCAAGATGGATTTTAAATTCTTCCAACACTGCCGGAGTGATGTCGGCAAAGCGCATGCTTCTGCCATTCAGAAATTCTTTGAAGTGTGCCACACGTGGCTTGTCGGCGGTGTACTGGTTGTACTTGCCCGCCTGTTTCAAGCGGTCAAGATAGCGTTCAGCTTGAATAATGAAGTCGCTGCCATCTTTGCGTTTGAGTTTTTTGATAATTGCCGTTGATGAAACTTCACCCTGATCGGCTTCCAAATCCAACGCTCCACCAATAGCTTCCAATTTCTTTTTAAGGATCAGTTTGTTTAACCGTACGGAATTGGGATACGAACTTTTCACCTCTTGTTTCTTCATATCCCACTCAGTTGCCTTGAGGCTATAGCCCAAGGCTATCGTTGAGCGCTGTTTGTCTTTAATGACCTGTAAGATAAGTGGCCGGGTACCGTCTGCATTCGCCCGTTTCCGCAGTACAATTTTGATCCCCATTTTGATCGCTATTTATTCCGTAAAGGTACAAATCATTGGTCGCATTTTGGTCGCGTTTAAATACTTTCTACATTGTTTTTCCTGACTCAATATGATACGTAAGTAATTGATAAATAGAGTATATTAAGCCATATTGAACCGTATTAGATCAATCAAAAGAGGACTGAAAATCCTTGTGTCGGCGGTTCGATCCCGCCCCACACCACAAATAGAATCAAGCAGTTACAATGAAAATTTGTAGCTGCTTTTTTCTTTGGTACTATTGGTGCTAGTAAGGATTATCAATATTTAAGTGTTGCTATTGAGGTTGATACAGATAATCAACCAGGACTCTATGATGACTTTATCTTTTCTGACCTTAATTATAACGCGACTAGTCACTCTGTACTTTTAGGCTTTCAGTACCAAGATTATTAAATGTAAATTATCATGGCAGCAAATGCTTTCAAAGCTGAAAAAGATGCACTCTGTTTTCTTGGATTGTTAAGTAATATGTATAAGCGTTTTGATAACCAAGTTATAGCTCCAGATAAAATACAAACACATACTCATGGATTAAACATCCAAGCGTTAATCATTGACAATGCAACAGGTAATGTTTTGGGTTTGCAGCAGAATGCAATTCATTCACAAAATGATCCTCTGTATTATTTGGTTGTCACAAATCTACCTCTATTGCAACAGAGATAAAGCCACCTGCAAATGAACCAGTGGTAATACATAGTTCGGATAGGGTTGATATTAGAGCTTCCGATGTTATATCTGCATCAAATTACTTCAAAAGAAAAATTGAAATAATAGACAGGAAGTATAATAGCATATACTCAGAGTTTATTATCACCCTTAAAAGCAATGATACTAAAGCGAATATTTACACTGAATTAAAACAAAGGTCGTTTTCTGGCACAATGACCATCGAATCAGAAAATGTTGTATTAACCAAATTTGAGATTGTTAATGGAAGCATTATTGAATCACCGGACAATACTTCTTCTCAGCCAATCCAAGTTTCTGTGAACTTAATACCTACCTGTAAGGTCAGCCTGATCCATGGCTGTGTAGATCAAAAAATTAGAGCCATGAACTTTATAGAATATGGGTTATGTCTCTATGCTGCACCTGAATGTTATGGAGGCCTCTGGGCGGCTTGTAGTTGGCAGTTTTGTGTAACTGGCGAACAATAAACGAGAGATAAATAGTATCTTTAAATACGGGAACAGTCGTATTTAATCATATAAATCTTATTACATGATACTCGATATAATGTTAACGGACTATCTTTTAAAAAGAAAGTATTCATCCGGAAAGGTCATTTTGCTAATGTCAATTTACAATGTGATACTGTATACACTTCTCACCTTGCTTTTTTATGATATTTTTCTTTCGTTTGCAAAAATAATTCCTGCAATTATTTTGTTTATTGTCATTGGCGTACTACGGATATTATACCTGAAAAGGCACACCAAAAAATGGGAAGCTGAACATGCGGTATTCCAATAAAAAGAAAGCATATAAAATCGTTATCTATAGTCGAAAATGAGGTATTTATACTTATCAAAAAATATGCCCCAATTGTAGCCTTCCGTGTTTTTAGGACAGTAAAGAATTAGACTCGAAAGAGTAAAACGACAAAAAGTCTAAATTAGCGATGTCCTAAAAATGATAAGGCTTCACAATAGTTGTATTTTTATAGTAAATCGGTTAGAATCAAAATATGCATACGCTTACACTGGAAATATCTGATGCACGTGCTCTTCTGACTTTGCAACAATTAGCAAAAAGGAAAGCGATTAAAATCATTGCCAGCGAGGAGGTTGATGATTCTTTATCATTGCCTGGAACTCCGGTGACCCTGGCAGCATTTAAACAGTGGATTGCCAATGCAGAAGCAACTCCAACAATTAGCCTTAAAACCGCGAAATCCGAATGGGGACATCGTCGAAAGCGACTACTTCACGGCCTCGGGAAGTAAGGATTAGCTCGCAAGCTTTTCATAACATCAATGAAGTAACTGGCTACATTGCCTTTGTTGACCAATCTCCACTCAATGCCATTAAAGTCGGTGACGCTCTATTTGAGACTATCGATAGAATAGAACGGAACCCGCTAGCTTTTAAGGAATGTCGCGAGCTGCCAACAAAATCTAAAATGTACCGCCAGGCGATCTGTTATTCCTGGATCATTATCTACTAGGTTACTGATATGGAAATTATTATCCTTGTTGTTATCCATGGAGCCCGCCGACCATCAGTAATAAAAAACGTAAGAAAGATTCGGTAAGTATCAGTATAAGAAACAGGGCTTGGAAATATTGGAATGAATCAGGTACAAACAAGCATATTCAAGATAAGTACACGTCAATATCATTGAAGATCAATAGAATAATTGATCTAATTTAGATACTTCTATACGAACAATTCAAGAAACGATGAAAAGACAAATGCTAATCTTTCTAGTCGCATCACTATCCGCCATTTGCGGATTTTCTCAAAAACAAAAAGCAATTGATTGGAAAAAACTGAGCGTATTGGTGTATTCGAAAAATGGCAAGGGCTATGTTCACGACAATATCCCTTCCGCTGTGGCTGGTCTGCAAGACCTGGGCAAGAAATACGGCTTTAAAGTAGATACTTCAACTAACCCCTCGGTATTTACGAGAGAAAATTTATCGAAATACCATCTTCTGATTTTCCCAAGTACCAATAATGAGGTGTTCGACACGGAAGAACAACGTTTGGCATTTAGACAATACATCGAAGCGGGCGGAGGCCTGGTTGGTATTCATTCGGCGATAGCCACCGAACGCGATTGGACCTGGTTCAAGCAATTCACGGGCGGCACGTTTTCATGGCATGCACCTTTTCAAAAGTTCAAAGTGCGGATTGTGGACAAAAATCACCCTTCGGTAGCAGGTATGCCAACGGTTTGGGACGTTGAAGACGAGTGCTATTTTGAAAAGGAACTCTATCCGTCTATTCATACTTTTTTGGTGCACGATGTAACGACTCTTAAACCGCACGATAACATCAAATTGAATATGGGCAGTTTCAAAGATTATTATCCTGCCGGCTGGCACAACTATTACGACGGCGGCCTGGCCTGGATGACAACATTGGGGCATGATAAAAAACTTTATTCAGACCCTTCTTTCATGCGGTTTATTTTACAAGGCATCGAGTTTGTAGCCACGCATCGCCCCCAAAAACTGGACTACTCGAAGGCGTATGCCAAAGAACGCAACGAACCCATTCAGTGGTAAGAGGCGTTTATTCTGAAATTGTATAACTCGTACTCCTTCCTCCGCCGGGTTCTTTCGTCAATATTGCTTTATTCACTAAGTCTTGTATATCTCTCAATGCCGTATCCTGTGATGTTTTGGTGATCTTGGCCCATTTGGAAGTATTCAATTTTCCCTCAAAACCATCCAGTAGCTTGTTCAGCATCAATTGTTGCCGTTCATTCAACAGCGTAGTAGCATGCTTTTCCCAGAACCGCGCTTTTTTCAGTACCAAAGCGAGCGTTTCATCTGTGGCCGTTATAGCACGATTAAAACATTCTAAAAACCATACCAGCCATGCTGTAATATCCATGGACCCCTTTTGTGTGTTTTCCAAAACATCATAATAGGCGTTTCTTTCTTTCCTGATTTGCGCACTCATGCTATAGAACCGTTGAACCGATTCATCTGCGCGGGAAAGTTGCATATCTGCAATAGCACGGGCTATACGCCCGTTGCCATCATCGAAAGGGTGGATGGTTACAAACCAAAGATGCGCAACCGCCGCTTTCAGTACGCCATCCATCTTTATATCCTCATTGAACCAACGGATAAAACGAGTCATCTCTTCATCTAACCTGTCGGCATCCGGTGCCTGGAAATGGATCTTCTCCCTTCCTGTGGCCCCGGAAACTACCTGCATCGGATCCTCTTTTTGATTATCCCTCCAGGCCGCCACTACAATTTTATGCATGCCACTCCTGCCCGTAGGAAACAGGGCGGCATGCCAACCAAAAAGCCTGTCGGCAGATAATGCTTGCTTGTAATGTTGCGTAGCATCGAGCATCATTTCTACCACTCCCTCCACATGGCGGTCTGCCGGTACCAGTCCGGCGATATCCATACCCAGTCTGCGGGCAATAGAAGACCGGACCTGGTCGGCATCCAATAACTCCCCTTCAATTTCGCTTGACTTCAGTACATCCAGGGTAAGCGTTCGGAGATTCGCCTCTGCCTGCAAGCGGAAGCCCAAACTTTCCATGCGCCCCAATAACCGGCCTTGCTTGTAACGCACTTCAGCCAACAAGGGGGCCACCAGCTCTTGCTGCCAGGTAAAATGGGGCCAATTAGATAATTGATGGATATAAACTGCCATTTTCCGCAAAATATGCGGCGAATATAAGCAATATTCTCCGCATACCAATTATTCGCCGTAAAAAATGCGGAGAATAAGCCCATTATTCTCCGCAATAAGCATATTTCAGACCTGAAGCTGAAGACATAACTGTCATTAAATGTTTACCTAATTTTAGAAGGGGTGATTGATTTTCTTTTCATTACTGTTACAATTACCCGGTATGATGAACCTGATGGAAAAAACGTATCACCAAACTGGCAATAAAACAGACTGTATGCAAAATTTTACAAACGGGAAGACCCCTTTATTTATGTACCTCTTGCTTGTAATCTCATGGGTGTGTTGTACACCGGCAGAAAAACAAGAACATAAAAACTGGAACGTTTATGGAGGAACAAAAGATGCAATGCATTATTCCACCCTCACAGCAATTGATACAAACAACGTAAACCGCCTGGCAATTGCCTGGACCTATCATACAAACGATGCAGACACCCTGCTTCATTCCCAGATACAATGCAATCCTATTGTAGTAGACGGCATACTATACGGCACTACACCCAAAATGAAAATGTTTGCGCTGGATGCTGCTACCGGAAAACAACAATGGGTCTTTGATCCCGGCGCCAAAATTTCAGCAGACACGAGCGCACAAACTCGTTTGATGATGGCCTTCTCCAATACTGGTCGCGGCGTTACCTATTGGACAGATGGCAAGAACGACAAAAGACTTTTTTATACGGCCGGAGACCAGCTCATCTGCTTGCAGACTACCAATGGAAAACCCGCTGCGGATTTTGGTAAAAATGGCCGTATAGATCTTCACGACGGACTGGACCGGGATGTGAAGGATAAGTTTATCACTTCCAATACGCCTGGTATCATTTACAAAGATCTATTGATCATCGGCTCCCGTGTAGCGGAAGATGCTACTGCCGCACCCGGCCATATCCGCGCTTATGATGTTCGTACCGGCAAATTGAAATGGATATTTCATACCATACCCCAGCCCGGTGAATTAGGTTACGAAACATGGGAAGATAAAGAAGCATGGAAACACCTGGGCGGCGCCAATTGCTGGGCAGGCATGAGCCTGGATGAAACCAAAGGCATTGTATTTGTACCAACAGGTTCTGTTTCTTTTGATTTTTATGGAGGCAAACGATTAGGCCCCGATCTTTTCGGCAATTGTGTGCTGGCACTGGATGCAGCAACCGGCAAACTGATCTGGCATTACCAAACAGTGCACCACGATATCTGGGATCGCGACCTGCCCACTGCACCGGTTTTGGTAAATATGATGAAGGATGGAAAAAAGATTGAAGCGCTGGCTCAACCAACCAAAACAGGATTTATTTTTTTGCTGGACAGAACAACCGGCAAACCTGTGTACCCGGTAGAAGAAAAACCGGTACCTACTGAATCGGAACTGACAGGTGAAAAGGTGTCTGCTACACAACCCATACCAACATTCCCGATACCCTTTGCGAGACAATCTTTATCTGAAGCAGACCTGAACAACCTTGTCGGCGATTCATCGTTCCAGGATATTAAAAAGCGGTTGGCAAGTTATAAGACAGGAAATATTTTCAACCCTCCATCCAAAGAGGGCACGGTTATTTTTCCGGGCTTCGATGGTGGCGCCGAATGGGGCGGTCCCGCCTACGATCCGGCCACAGGTATATTATATGTGAACGCCAATGAAGTGCCCTGGGTATTAAAAATGGTGGAGGTGAAAGAGAAAGCAGCAAAAGAAGAAAATTATTTAGCAGCCGGTAAACGCTTATACACGCTTAACTGCATGAGCTGCCATGGTCCTGAAAGAAAAGGATCGGGGAACTATCCATCACTCATCAACGTAAATAAAAAATACAACGACGCAAGATTTCTCCAGTTGATGAGGTCGGGAAGGGGTATGATGCCGGCATTCAATCATCTTTCAGAACAGGAACAAAATGCCGTTGCCGCATATATCCTGGAGAATAAAACAGGGCAAGCAAAAAAATTCATCCATGAACAAAAAGCCGAAGATGCATATACTCGTCTACCTTATACCAATACCGGTTATAACAAATTCCTGACAAAAGAGGGATATCCCGCCGTTAAGCCACCATGGGGTACACTAACCGCTATTGACCTGAACACCGGTGAATTTGTATGGAAAGAAACGTTGGGCGATTACCCGGAACTGAAAGCAAAAGGCATACATGCAGGCACGGAGAACTATGGCGGCCCGGTAGTAACAGCCGGCGGATTATTGTTCATCGCAGCTACAAAAGACAATAAAATAAGGGCTTTCCATAAAAGAACAGGAAAACTGTTGTGGGAGGCCGACTTGCCCGCTTCGGGCTTTGCTACTCCTGCGGTATATCATGTAAAGGGAAAACAATTTATTGTAATTGCCTGCGGCGGTGGTAAATTGAAGACCCGATCCGGTGATGCTTATGTGGCATTCGCATTGCCGGATAAAAACTGAAACCCCCGATCATGCAACCCGGTATCCAACTGAAAGCAAAGAAAAAATCGTCGTTGGAAAAGTTTGGCGTCTATTACCTCGACCGGTTCGACAAAAAAGACCTCACGCATCATGTGTTCGATATACCCGATGAAGTGCTCGAACAAAAGATCAGGAAAATATCTATCAAAGGCATCGTATTATCTGCTATTACCGGCCTGGTATTGGTTTGGCCTACCGTATACATTGACCTGCTGAAACAAAACGAACCCTGGTATATCCACTATACATGGACAGGCGGCGTAACACTGGTTTCCATAGTTATTGAATTGTACTTATTGTTCCTGATCGCATTAAAAGCCGTTCACGAAGTAAGCGAACTTATCAACCTGCATGCGCATAAAAAAGATTTCTTGAAATCCGGCCCTTTCAGCATCACGAATATTCTTGCGAGAACAGCACTGGAACTGCCCGACCCGGAAATGGAAGTGTTGGGTATCGACCCTTTCGAACGGATATCGAAAAAGAACCTGTTGGTATTGGGTCTGTTGTATAAGCTGAAGATCACGATCACGAATTTCGCTGCCAAGTTCCTGTTATTGAAAACAGTGGGCAAAACGATCGCAGGTGTTTCCATCAATTATGTGGCGCTTCCGGTGGAATGTTTCTGGAACGGGGTAGTGCTCAACCGCGTAGTGAAAGAAGCCCGCTTGCGCTTGTTTGGTTTTGCTTTGAGCAACCATATTGCCGACAATGTATTGCACGATCACCTCATAGAGCGGCTCTCGCCATTGGCCAAACAAGGTTGTCTCTGCGCTATTGGCAACGCCGTGGTAATGGCGCAGAATTTTCATCCCAACATGGTGATACTGCTGCTGCGCTTCCAGCACCTGCTTCATACCGATAATAACAGTGCGGTAAAATATGATGACTGGAATGTATTCATCGATATTTTAAAAAGGGTAAGTAAGGAAGAACGCAATCTCCTCCTGGATCTTTTCACCGTTGCTGTAGCGTTCGATGGTAAGATATCACAAGTAGAAGCCAAAAACATCAAAGATGCTTATGGCGCAGATTATGAATTATATCGCCCCAGACTACTGCAACTGACCGCGCACATGCGTGCAGGCAGGTTGAATGCCGCAGCGCAGTTGTGCGGTATCGACCTTGTAGCAGGATAACTACCAAACTTATTTCGAAGCACTTACCTGTCCTCTTATCTCACCAGCAGGATTAGCCGAAGTGTGTATGTTCGCATACATCTTACCACCCAAAAGATCATCATTCTGGCTGGCAGTAAGTGTAGCTGTTCCGCTCACAGTACCGCTGGCTACAGAAGGAAAACCTGTGATAGCTACTTCCACGGCGGCGCTTGTACCTGCGGCGGCAGGACCATGAAAGTGCATGCCGGTAGCCGCCCCGGTGAGACCACTCCAGTTAAGGGTGTAAGAGAGTTTATAAGTACTTGCATCGTAAGTGCCGGTAAGGGTACCGGTACCCGTACTGTTGGTGGCAGGCACTTCCTGGGCCGCCGTAAGCGACGCACTTATAGTATAGGTGGTTGACGGCGCCGTGTAATTGTTGTTTTTGCTGCAAGACGAAAACAGGAGGCCGGTAGACACCACACACAGCAGACCAAGCTGCCTGAAAATGGATATGGATTGCATAACTGTTGTTTCAAATTATAACGCAGCTTGCAACAGAAGGGTTGCCTCTGCAACGGCTGAAACCAACATTTTAGACAATGCGCTGATAGTCAAACTTTTGTTGACAGATACCAACTTCATTCATGAATAAGACCATTCTTCTATAATGATTTCCACATAGTGCGTTATTTTTAGACAGACAAGAAAATAAAATCATTTGACAATGAATCAACCGGGTGTCATTCGAAAAAGCATAGTTTCTCTATTGTTGCTTGGTTGGAGTATGGGCCTGATGGCCCAGTCTGCCGTACAGATCAAGGTAGATGCCGCAAAAGAAAAAGGCCCTATGACCCCCATCTGGGCCTGGTTCGGATACGACGAGCCCAACTACACTTATATGAAAGATGGCCGGAAACTGCTTTCGGAAATTGCTGCTTTGAGTCCGGTACCCGTTCATGTTCGCGTGCATAACCTCATGACTTCAGGAGATGGCAACGCCGCGCTGAAATGGGGCTCTACCAATATGTATACCGAAGACAAAAACGGTAACCCGGTGTATTACTGGAATATTGTTGACTCGATATTCGATACGTTCATACAAAGGAAAATGAAGCCATTGGCGCAGATTGGTTTTATGCCTGAAGCGTTGTCGAGCCACCCGCAGCCTTACCAGCACCACTGGAAACCCGGCGATAAGTATGGCGATATCCACACAGGATGGTCGTACCCGCCGAATGATTACAATAAATGGGCAGCGTTGATTTACCAATGGGTAAAGCACTGCGTTGAACGATATGGCAAAGCTGAAGTAGAAAGCTGGTATTGGGAGTTGTGGAATGAACCGAATTCTCCTTACCTGCAGGCGCAGGACAGGTTGAAGACGTATTGCAAGATGTATGATTACGCTTCGGATGCTGTTAAACGCGCACTGCCATCTGCCAAAGTAGGCGGGCCGCATACTACCGGAGGAGGCGAAGCGTTCATGCGTGGCTTCATCATTCATTGCTTGAAAGAGATCAATGCAGCTACCGGCAAAGTGGGTGCACCCATTGACTTCCTTGCTTTTCATGCAAAAGGTTCACCACGGATTGTCAACGACCGGGTACGCATGGGCATGTACAGCCAGTTGAGAAATATCCGGGATCATTTGAGCGTGATCGCTTCTTTCCCGGAAACCAAACATTTACCGGTAATCGTTGGCGAGTCGGACCCCGAAGGCTGCGCAGCCTGCGGTATGAAAACGGATCCGCAGAATGCGTATCGAAACGGAACCATGTATTCGAGTTATACGGCTGCATCTGTTGCACGTATTTATGATATCAATGCGCATTTTGGAACCAACCTGATCGGGGCAGTCAACTGGTCGTTTGAATTTGAGAACCAGCCCTGGTTTTACGGTTTTCGAGACCTGGCCACCAATGGGGTGGACAAGCCCGTATTGAATGTTTTTCGCATGCTGGGCATGATGTTGGGCAATCGTGTGGAAGTTTCAGGAAACTTTTCTTATGATTATCAGTCGATCATCGATTCAAGCGTGCACGGAAAGCAAACGGATATCAATGCGATTGCTGCAAAAAGCAAAAATTCATTGACCGTGATGCTGTGGAATTATCACGACGATGATATGCAGGATAATGGTTCACCGGTAATGCTTTCTTTACAGCATATCCCGGTAAAAAGAGCCAAGCTGTATCATTACCGGATCGATAGCGATCACAGCAATGCTTACGAAGTATGGAAAAAAATGGGTTCGCCTCAACAACCAACAGAGCAGCAATATCAGGAATTGGAAAAAGCCGGACAATTAGCGTTATTGTCGGTACCGAAAGAAGTTACGATGAAGAATGGAACACTCACGGTTGATATGCAACTTCCCAGGCAGTCCGTATCCTTGGTGAGACTGGTATTTTAATGAGTTATAGTATACCAATGCCCAACGCTTTTGAAACAGCGGCCGACAACACATCGATTGCGGCGTTTGCCGCATTTTGAGCGGCTACTTTTGATAAAATGGCAATAGCATGCAACTGTGATTCGAGGATCTTTTTCTCATCGCCGAGCCGGGCTAAAAAGTCTTCATCACTGATTTCATTAGATAATCGTGAGTTGGCTAATAGCCCCAACCGGCTCTTATTGTCTTGCAAGAAATTGGTAGCAGCTTCTTTTACTTTTTTCCAATCGTCTTTTACGGAGTTTTTTATAGCCGCCAGCATGTTCGAAGCGACTTCATTGATATCGAATTGCATAAGTGTAAATTTTTTCGTTAAACAGGTGGTTTTATAAGTACTTATCGCGTAACAGTTTTAGCTTTTTTCAATCCCGATTCAGCAATCAGCAAAGGCTTCCAGAGATCTTTAATATAAACCTGGTTGAGCTTGATTTCACCATCACTGAGCGTGTTTTTTGATTTGTGGTGGTTTTTGTATTTAACAAAGACGGAATCAAGGTTCCTGATGATCACCAGCATATCGTTGTTCTTTTTCCTCGTCTCGTTTTTTAGCAGGATGGAATGGATTTCCGATTCAATCTCGGCGTATTTATCTGCATACAGTTGAAAACTTCTTTTATCCGGATTCGCATCGAGCAAATTGATGTAGAGCCTATCATTCAGTTTGGCGCCTTGAACGATCTGGTTTTCCAGCTCGGCACTGTATTCCGGGACCAGAACAACCCTGCAGGAAAACAGTAAGACACAGATCCCTAATGCTGCAAATAGTATTGGTTTTTTCATACAGACAATGGTAAATGGTAAAAACGAATACTAAAGTACTCTGTGTAAAACCCCTGTGCAAGCGTTTTTTCGCGGTATTTCCAGAAAAATCTCAATAAAGAATCAGGGTAGCCGTATACAGATTTTGTAAATTCATGCACCCGATAATGCAAGCAACATGAACAAAAGAGTAAAATTCGATTTTGAAATTTATTTCACGAATGGAGGAGGCATCAAAGGCCATGATTTTCGCCTTGACATCGCCGGGGACAATATTTCAGACAAAGAACTGGCCGATTATATTGTTGACGACCTGCGATTGCTGATGGTGGGTGAAACAAAGATCCTGAACAAAGAGATCATAACAGAGCAACATAAAAGAAAACCCATCAATGAAAAAACGGGCAATGACCTGCTGATAGATCTAAGCCATACCATCGAAAATGGATTGGTAACGTATAAAGGATTGCCGGCGCCTATTATATGTGATTACCTGAGCAGGGAAGATTCGCGCAAGATATATGAAACGGGAACCGAGTTCCAGATCGGCAAAATTGAAATGGTTGCGAATACGGGAACTTATATCGATTGCCCGTTTCACCGCTTTGAACATGGGAAAGACTTGTCAGAAGTGGAATTGGCTTGCTTTACCGATCTTGAAGGCATTGTCATTAGGGTGCCCTATACAACATCACCCGAAATTACAGACAAGCACCTGCGGAACTACGAGATCAGGAACCGCGCAGTTTTAATACATACGGGCTGGGATGTTCATTGGAATACAGAGCACTATTACGAGAACAACCCCTACCTTACAGAAGCGGCAGCCGTTTATTTAAGAGATTGCGGTGTGAAGCTGGTGGGGATCGACTCGCACAATATAGACAATACGAACGGGAAATCACGGCCAGTTCATACAACATTATTGGGCGCAGAAATTTTGATTGTGGAGCACCTGTGCAACCTGCAGTTGCTACCGGAAGACGGATTCACCTTCAGCGCTATTCCACCCAAGTTCAAAGGAGTGGGCACGTTCCCTGTGCGGGCAATGGCTAAACTGACCGGCGCCAATAAATAGGATAACGTTATTAGTCGTTATCCTCGAAATGCAGTTTCTGTTGACTGGCAGAGGCTGCAATGTGAAGCGCAAAACCGGCGATGGCTGTATCCTTCAACAAGTTGATGAACGCCATGGTTTTCATTTCCTTGTCGCCCGCACTAACGTAGTTGGGTATGTGGATGGTGAGAATGAAAACAATCAATAAAAGCGCCAGCACATACCCGGCCGATTTCACCATTTTATTGGTAATGAAGGCAATGGCAACCAATATAAATGCACCGCCAACAAGGTAAACCCATAAAATACCACCAGGCAAAGAGCTGGGAATAAAAACCACCAGATCACGTGCATTCATAAAGTGATAAATCCCAAAAACAATCATTACAACAGCCAGCAGGTAAATAGCTATTCTGGAAATAATGTGATACTGTTTCATATTGGGTCATTTGATACTAAAAAGTTACAACATTTATTCCACAGATGCAAGCCCTTTTATATGCTTTTAAAAAGGATTACCATCCGTAACATTGGTGTTTTCAACAGGACCCGTGTAGTAATATCACTATAATGGAAGGCCGACTGTTCTATCTGTTTTTCATCACTTTCACTATCAGGTATTTCCGTACCTGGGCGTTTCTTTGTGATATCACATTATAAGAATGTGTTACAGTTGGAAATCCAATAATCCTTTGAAAAGATCCTTGAAAAGTTGCCAATTGATTTTTAGCGTAGGTTAATTGGTAGCGTTTTGGTTTAGTCCATGAAAAACCGTAGTTAACCGCTACACAGCCTTTGTAGGATTCGTTTCCTACAAAGGCTTTTTATTTTTTTATAAATACTCTACTATTTTAGTAGGATATTCGTATATTTGCCACCGAAACAGAAAATAATGGGCAATCTACTGAACAAATTAACCTCTTCTCCCTTGAAATATGATATTATCTGTCATACGTACTTCACGTTCCATGCTCGTATGGCGATGACCCGCAGCCTTTCCTGCCCTTTGGGGCTTTAATCATTCACCACCGCAGGCTTCGCCTGTAACCTAGCAGCAATCAGTTTAACTTTTTATCCTACTAAAATAATAGACTAATGAAGTCCAGAGCTATACTTGTACCAATTGTTTTTGCCCTGCTGGCATTGCGATCGTATTCGCAGGGCGCTTATACCATCTCGGGTAAAATTTTCGATTCGGCCCATGCCCAGCAACTGGGCGGCGCTTCAATCAGGGTAAAAGGTTCCAACCAGTTAACGGTATCTAAAGAAGACGGCAGTTTTGAATTGAAAGTTTTTCAACGCCTGCCGATTACATTGCTGGTTTCTTATGTTGGCTATCAACCGCAGGAGTTCCTGGTATCGGATAACAATGCGTCGGCCGTATCGGTTTCTTTATATGCACAGAATCAATATGCAGGTCAGGTGATCGTTTCCGCTTCACGTGTATCGGAAAGTATCCTTAAATCGCCTGTTACCATTGAAAAGCTCGACCTGCGTGCCATCAAAGAGAGCCCGGCGCCCTCTTTCTTCGATGCGCTGGAGAATCTGAAAGGGGTGCAGATGACCACGCTGAGTATTGGTTATAAAGTACCCAATACCCGCGGGTTTGCCGGCACCACCAATTCGCGCTTTCTTCAAATGGTGGATGGTGTAGATAATATTTCTCCCGGTATCGGCGCACCGGTGGCCAATGCGGTGGGTCCTACCGAGCTGGATATCGAAAGTGTTGAATTGATTCCCGGCGCAGCCTCGGCGGTGTACGGTCTGAACGCCATCAATGGTATTTCGAACCTCAAAACCAAGAACCCTTTTCAATACCAGGGCCTGAGTGTTTATGTGAAACAAGGGGTGAATCATATAGATGGCAAGGATCTGTCGCCCTCCCTCTACCAGGAATATGCTATCCGTTATGCCAAAGCCATTAACAAACGGCTGGCATTTAAGATCAACGGATCTTATTCGCAAGGCACCGATTGGGTTGCCAACGATAGTACCGATCAGTATTACGCGGCTGGTAATAAAACCAATGCATCGCTGGGCATTGGGAAAGCCAGCAATCCGGCTGCCGACCTGATCAACACTTATGGCGATGAATACAATAGCGATATGAAGACCCTTACGTTACAGGGCAAGACCTATGATGTAAGCCGTACCGGTTACCGGGAGCAGGACCTTACGGATTATGCTGTAAAGAATTCCAAGATAGATGCGGGGTTGTATTATAAGTTCAATTCCTCGCTTCAGGCTTCTTATGCGTACCGCATTGGTACTGTAACCAATAATTACCAGCGCGGCAACAGGGTGCGGCTCGATGGTGAGCAGATCCAGCAGCATGCACTGGAAGTGAAAAACAACGATTTCTTTATTAAAGCCTATTACACACAGGAGAATACCGGCGCCAATTCTTTCAATTTCCGTCCGCTGGCAGAGAACATCGATATGGCTTTTAAAAAATCGCCGCAGTGGTGGAATGATTATACCAACGGCTTTAACACTGCCTTTGCGGCTAATGGCGGCAACATAGCTGCGGCCCATACTGCTGCCCGCGCCTTTGCCGATAACGGCAGGTTCGTGCCCGGCACGGCTGCGTTCGACAGCGTGCGTAATAAGATCATTCATACCAATAACTGGGATACCGTTGGTGCACAGTTGTTGCTGCAATCTGCTTTCTGGCATATTGAGGGGCAATACGATTGGAGCCGTTTGATCAAAGGCATTCAACTGCTGACGGGCGGTCATTACCGCAGGTACATTGTTACGCCCGATGGCAACGAATACATCAACCCTGCCGTGCTTACCGATCCTAAAAGAGCCAACGATGATTTCTATTATTACAATTTTGGCGGCTTTGTGCAGGCTACTAAAAAAGTGCTGGACGATAAGCTGAAGCTCACCGGTTCATTACGCGTGGACAAAACCGAATATTTCGATCCGAAGATCAACCCTCGTATCGCACTGGTGTATTCTCCTGCCGAGCAGCACAATATCCGCGCTTCTTACCAGAATGGTTATCGCTTTCCCACCCTTTTCGAAGGCTTTGCCTTTGTGAACAATGGCGGTGTGCGCAGGCTGGGTGGATTAAAAGTAACGGCAGGTCCGTTGAATGTATTCGAAAACTCATATCTGAATTCCTCCGTAACTGCGTTTAAGAATGCAGTAAATGCTGATATCAGTAATGGTGTGAGCAAGAATACAGCTATTAATAATCAAAAAGGGTTACTGGTACAGAGTACATACGGTTATATACAGCCGGAGCACCTCAATTCTTTCGAACTGGGTTACAAAGGCGTGCTGCTTGATAACAAACTGTTCGTTGATGCCGACTATTATTTTAACCTGTACGACAATTTTATCGGCCAACTCGATGTTACACAACCCATCAGGGGTACCATCGGTCAAACCGGTGGGTCTAACGATAGTACGGCAGCATTTGTATATGCCGGCGGTAGTTCTGTAAAAAAGTATAAAATGTGGACCAACTCCAAAAGTAAGATCAGCAACCAGGGGTTTGATATTGGTCTGAACTATAACTTTTACAGGAAATTCAATATCGGCGCCAATCTGGCCTATGCCCAGTTGGTTGAAGTGCACGCTTCCGATGCATTTACACCTGCTTTTAATACGCCTAAATGGATGGCCAATGTATCATTCGGCAACAGGCAACTGTTTAAGAATACCGGGTTCAACCTGGTATGGCACTGGCAGGATGCGTTTTACTGGAACAGCCCGTTAGCCAACGGCATCGTTCCGGCCTACAATACTGTTGATGCCCAGGTGAATTACCGTTTTGCGAAAGCGAATACCACAGTTAAGATAGGTGGTACCAATATCCTCAACACGTATCACACGCAGTATGTGGGCGGGCCGGCTATTGGGGGATTTTATTATATAACCCTTGTGTTTGATGCGAACAGAGGGAAATAGGGAATAAAGAATATAAAAAAGAGAGGGAGTTTCAAAATCTGAAACTCCCTCTCTTTTTGTTAACTGGCTAGTTGTTTTCTAAACACATAATCGCCGAAATGCTCATCGGCTATTTTGCCGGTTTTGTAATCGCTGAACAGGTGATCCAATTCCTGCAGGATGGCTTTTTCATTGAGGTTCTCTTTGTATTTTTTATTCAACCGCTGACCGTAGCGGTCGCCGCCAATGTGCAGGTTATAAAGACCGGGAGCGGTTCCAATGAGTCCGATCTCTGCGGCATAAGGTCTTGCGCAACCATTGGGACAACCAGTCATGCGCAAGACGATATCATCATCCGATAAACCGTATTGCTGCAAAAGCGGTTCGATCTGATCAATGAGTTGGGGCAGGTAGCGCTGGGCTTCGGCCAGTGCAAGCGGACAGGTAGGCAAAGCCACGCAGGAGATCGCATTCTTACGCAGGGCAGATGCGGCATCGGTAGCCTGGATGATACCAAATTGATTCAACAGGTCTTCCACGATCTTTTTATCACTGTCTTTGATATCGCTTAAGATCAGGTTCTGGTTGCTGGTAAAACGAAAATTGGCTTTACCGGTTTGGGCGATCTCCAGCAATGCGGTTTTCAATGGCAGTTGCTCGGTATCGGTAACCCTTCCGTTCTCGATGAATAAAGTATAGTGCCAGTTGCTTTCATAGTCTTTGAACCAGCCATAACGGTCTTTTCTTTGTGTAAACTCGTAAGGCTTTGGATCTTCGATAGGGAAGCCGCAACGTTTTTCCAGTTCTTTGCGGAAGGCATCCACACCCATATTGTCGAGCGTGTATTTCATGCGCGCCAGTTTCCGGTCGCTCCTGTTACCATAATCGCGTTGGATAGTAAGGGTTTCATATACAGCCTTGAGGGTCTTCTCTTCGGTGTCGGTAAAACCAATAACAGTGGCCAGTCGCGCATAGGTATCGGCGTTGCCGTGCGTAGTAGATAAACCGCCACCTACGGCAATATTGAATCCTTTCAGTTTGCCATCTTCAATAATAGCAATCAATCCCAGGTCATTGGCCAGTACATCTACATCGTTGTTGGGCGGAATACAAATGCCTATTTTGAATTTCCGGGGCAGGTAGCGATCCTGGTATAAAGGATCGGTCTCTGTATTTTCGGCAATCTTTTCTTCGTCGAGCCATACTTCGTAAAATGCCCTTGTTTTGGGCAGTAATAGCCGGCTGATCCTGTCGGCATACGCATGAATACTTTTATGCAAAAGCGATTCGGCGGGGTGACTCGTACAGGCCACATTCCTGTTCACATCGCCGCAAGCGGCAATGGAATCGAGTTTTACTTTGCTGAAGTTTTGATGTGTAGGCTTCACATGGTTTTTCAGGATACCATGCAGTTGAATGGTTTGGCGGGTAGTGATCTTGATCACACCGGTAGTATATTCTCCCGCTACATGGTGTGCCGTGATCCATTGTTCAGGTGTCATGAGGCCACCTGGAATGCGCAGCCTGACCATGAAGGAATACAATTTATCCAGCTTCTTGGCGGCCCGCTCTTCGCGCAAATCGCGGTCATCCTGCAAGTACATGCCGTGGAACTTCACCAATGCCTGATCCTGTTCGCGGATAGCGCCTGTGATCTCGTCCTGCAAACTTTCTTTCAGTGTGCCCCGCAAGCCATGGCTGGCTGTTTTGATGTGTTCAATGGCTGATAATTTTTCCTGCTTGCTCATAATACCTGTTTTATAGGATCAATACACGTCTTTTGCGTAGCGTCCTTCTGTTTTTAATTGCTCGAAATATTTTGCTGCATCTTCAGCAGACAATTTTCCTTCCCGCTCAATAACGGTTAGCAGCGCGGCTTCCACCTCCTTGCTCATCGGGTCTTTCTCACCGCAGAGATAGAGATAAGCTCCGTTCTGCATCCATTCAAACAACTCTGCGCCATGTTGCAGTATCCGGTGGTGTACGAATGGTTTGTCTGCACTGTCTTTATGAAAAGCCAGGCTCACTTTGGTGAGCACATCGGTATCGAACCAGTTTTGCCATTCGGTCTGGTAAAGAAAATCGTCTGTAAAACTGCCTTCGCCAAAGAACAACCAGTTGCGTCCCGCGGCGCCTGTTGCATCGCGTTCTGCAGTGAACGACCTGAACGGCGCAATACCTGTTCCGGGTCCGATCATGATCACATCTTTATCTGCTGCGGGTAAGCGGAAGCGTTTGTTGGGTTGAATGAAGAAACTGATCTCATCATCTGGCTTTTTGCTTTCCAGGAATGAGGTACCCAGTCCATACTGTTTTTCTCCGTTTACCGTAAACACATCCTGCAACACAGTAATGTGCACTTCACCTTCGTGTGCGGCGGGTGAAGAAGCGATGTTATAAATGCGTGGAGCAGTGGGGGTGAGTCCGAGTACAATGGCTTCGAACTGCGTTGCATCTTTCAAAGGATATTTCTGCAACAGTTCCAGCAAACCTACCCTTGCTGCCGGGATATCCTGACCAACAATGCTTGCATATTGTTTAACAGATTTCTCCAACAGGTAAGTGATATTCAGTTTCTGTGTGAGCAGGTTTTTGATCGTAAACGTTTCATTTTTCCAAAAAATGCTTTTTGCCGGATCTGTTTGACTGAGGGACAGGATCTCTTCCACGATCGCAGCCGGATTTTCCGGTATGATGGCAATGGAATCGCCGGGGAGATATTCTACGCCTTCTGCTGCTATTTCAATATGGTATGTTTTCTTGTCAGACTGGTTGGCATTGAGATTAATACTGGAGAGAATAGTGCCGGTATATGTTTTTTTACCGGCCGGTTTTTTCTGATCAGCAACAACCGGTGCCGCTACAATGGCCGGAGCGCCTGCATTATCGAATGATTTGAGTAAATCTGAAAACCAGCTATGCGCGAGCTCTTCATAATCGAGGTCGCATTTTTGGAGCGGAACAATGCGGTTGCCGCCCAGCTTTTGCAACTGGCTGTCTACATCTTCTCCTGCCTTGCAAAACTGCGGATAAGCCGTATCGCCCAGCGCCAGTACACCAAATTTCAATTGTGGTATTTTAAAACCATTGTTGTGGATATGGTCGTAAAATTTTTGTGCTGCAATAGGGGGCTCACCTTCACCCTGTGTGCTGATCACGGTAATAAAATACTCTTCTTTTGGAAGATCGGTGAGGCGATATTGGTCAAGCCCCACCAGTTTGGTTTGTATCCCATTCTTTTTTGCCTTGGCGGCAAATTCCGTGGCCAGCTTTTTAGAGTTACCGGTTTCGGTGCCATAGGTAATGGTGATCTTCTTAGGTGTGGCCGCAGCAACACTTACAGGAGCCGCAACGGCGGTAGCAGGCTGTGGTTGTTGCCCCAGCAATGCAGACAAATAGCCGTTGATCCAAATCAGCTCCTCTTTGCTTGACTGGCTAATCAGATCTGTCAGTAATTTGAATTTAGGCCCTGTTAACATGTTTATTATCTTTTGCTGCATCGTCGTGTATGATGCTTACACGACCTGTCAGTGGTTTGAAATAATGTTCTTTGCTGTAACTGTTGGCTATCCAGGCAAACTGCTCGTGAAGCGCCACCACTTTGCCAATGATCACCAGGGAAGGCGATAAGAACGCCTTTCCTTTCAGTTGTTTTTCATAATCATACAAGCTGCAAGTGTGGATGTTTTGCAATGGCGTTGTTGCCTGTTCGGCAACTGCCAGCAATTTATCGGCGCTGATCTGGTGTTGTGTAAGTTTTTCAACAACGGTATCGAGTGTTTCGGATGACATATACCATACCAGCGTATCATTTGTTTCCGCCAGCTCTTTCCACTCTTCATCCGTTACTACATCTGATTTGTAATAAGTGAGGAAGCGAACAGAAGTGGCATATCCTCTTGCCGTAAGCGGAATACCGGCATAAGCCGATGCACCGAGTGCAGCAGTAACCCCGGGAACGATTTCATAGGGGATCTGATGGGCTACCAGTGTTTCCAGCTCATCCAGGATATTGGAAAATATCCCGGTATCGCCGCCTTTGAGCCGAACTACCAGCTGATTACGACCAGCATGGTGTACCAATAATTCGTTGATGGTAAGTTGCGGAGTAGAGATCCCCCTGCGGCATTGTTTACCCACATATATTACTTCTGCTCCAGGCTTCACATGCGCTTTGATGATGTCTTCACTCACGAGCCTGTCGGCCAGTACCACATCTGCCTGTTGCAAAAAACGAACAGTCTTCAGGGTCACCAGTTCCGGGTCTCCCGGTCCGGCTGCCGCCAATATCACTTTGCCTATGGTGGGTTGATAGCTCATACAACTGGTTTTAGAACAATCCTTCAACAGAAAGATATCTTTCGCCGGTATCGTAGTTGAAGGTTAATATTTTTGATCCTTTGGGTATTTCAGAGAGTTTCTTTGCAACGCCTGCAAGCGCAGCGCCCGATGAAACACCGATGAACAATCCTTCTTCTTTCGCAGCACGCTGTGCATAACTGAATGCTTCATCCTTACCTACGGTGATGATACCATCGAGTATATCCCTGTTCAGGATAGAAGGAATGAAGTTGGCGCCCAGGCCTTGTAAGGGGTGCGGACCAGGAGCGCCGCCACTTAATACAGGCGATAATTCCGGTTCTACTGCAAACACTTTCAGGTTAGGGAATTGTTTTTTCAACACTTCCGCTACACCGGTGATATGACCGCCGGTTCCAACACCTGTAATGATATAGTCCAGTCCGTCGGGAAAATCTGCGAGAATTTCTTTTGCAGTCGTTCTGCGATGAACCTCTGTATTGGCAGGGTTATCGAATTGCTGCGGTACCCAGGAGTTGGGTGTTTCCGCAGCCAGCTCATTGGCTTTATCAACAGCGCCCTTCATACCTTTTTCGCGGGGCGTTAATACAAACTCTGCACCGTAGAGCGCCATCAGTCTTCTGCGCTCGATGCTCATACTCTCAGGCATTACCAGGATAATCTTGTATCCTTTCACAGCTGCTACCAGCGCCAGGCCGATGCCGGTATTACCGCTCGTAGGTTCAATAATCACACTGTCTTTCTTGAGCAAGCCCTTGGCTTCAGCATCTTCGATCATCGCCAGGGCGATCCTGTCTTTGATGCTGGCGCCGGGGTTGTTTCTTTCCAGCTTCACCCATACTTCGTGATCATTGCCGAATAATTTATTGATCCTCACATGAGGAGTATTGCCGATCGTTTCTAAAATGTTAGCTGCTTTCATGCTTTTATTTTTACAGTGTTTTGAGTTAAATCACAAAATTTAAAGGTTCGGGAAAAGGGTCTTTGCCTTTGATGTGTATCTCGCTTTTATGATACACTACGGAATTCGCGGGCACGCTGTGGGTGAGCCAGATATTACCGCCGATGATACTACCGCTGCCAACAACGGTTTCACCACCCAATATGGTTGCTCCGGAATAAATGATTACATGGTCTTCAATGGAAGGATGTCTTTTCTTGTTGGCCAGTTCTTTTGCCACATTCAAAGCGCCCAATGTTACACCCTGGTAGATCTTTACATGGTTACCGATAACGGTGGTCTCTCCGATTACAATACCGGTGCCGTGATCGATGGCAAAAGAAGATCCTATTTCTGCGCCCGGGTGGATATCGATGCCTGTTTTGCTGTGCGCATATTCAGAGAGAATGCGCGGCAGGGTTTTGATGCCCTGCAGGTGCAACTGGTGTGCGATGCGATAAATAGCCGTGGCATAAAAGCCCGGGTAAGCCACCAGTACTTCTTCGATGGACTGGGCTGCCGGGTCGAACTTCAGTACTGTTTCCGCATCCAGTAACAGCGCTTCGTAGAGTTCCGGTAGTTCGTAAAAGAAATGCCCGGTGTGTTGCTTCACCAATTGCTCATCCCTGATCAATTCAAACAGGATAGCTGAAAAAGTATTTTGCAATTCCTGGTATTCCTGCGTTAGTTTTTCGGCAGAATCATACCGGCCTTCATAAGAACCAAAAAGCAGGTTGAACAGATCATCGGTAAAACGTTCGGCCAATTCCTTATCGGGAAACCGGCTGAAGCGCTTCCTGTTCTTGTGGAATAAATGCTGTACAAAATCCTGTTTGGTCATGATGGGTTATTTTATTGGATCATGCATGCACCAACGGTAACATGACTGGTCTCATCTATCAATATCGCTCCTCCGTTCGTTCTTAATTTTTTATAGCTGTCATAAGCGATGGGCGAAGCTGTTTTGATGGTAGCTTTCACCACATCGTTCAATCCTACTTTTTCGGGGAAAGCTTCCTGCTGCAATGAGTTCACATCTAGTTTGTAGGTGATCTCTTTCACCACGCTACGAACCGTTTTGCTGTTCAATTGCAGGAGGTATTTATTTCCGGGGATGAGGGGTTTGTGGTCCATCCAACACAACAATACTTCTATCTCGTTGCCAACAGCAGGCTGGTTATCTGTTTTAACGATGATATCACCGCGGCTGATATCGATATCGTCTTCCAGGTGCAGCACAACGCTTTGCGGAGCATAAGCTTCTTTCACTTCTTTGCCGCCTACTTCAATGGCTTTGATAGCAGAAGTGGTGCCGGAAGGTAAAACGGTTACTTTATCGCCCTTGGCGTAAACACCGCTGCTGATCTTTCCTGCATAGCCACGGTAATCGTGCAGTGCATCGGTTTGAGGACGGATCACGAATTGTACGGGGAATCGTGCATCGGTATGGTTGATATCGTTCTCTACCTGTACATTTTCCAGAATATGTAAAAGAGATGCTCCTTCATACCAGGGGAAGTCTTCACTTTTCTCTACAATATTGGCGCCGTTGATGGCGCTGATGGGAATATACGTAACATCGTTCAGGCCCAATGTTTTGGCTACTTCTGCGTAATCGATCACAATGTTATTGTACACATCCTGGGAATTGTTTACCAGGTCCATTTTGTTCACTGCCACCACCACATGGGGTATGTTAAGCAAAGAAGCGATGATGGAATGGCGGCGGGTTTGCTCTACCACACCATTGCGGGCATCGATGAGAATGATGGCCAGGTCGGCATTGGAAGCGCCTGTTACCATGTTCCGGGTGTACTGGATATGGCCGGGCGCATCGGCGATGATGAACTTGCGTTTGGGTGTGGCGAAATATTTATACGCCACATCAATGGTAATACCCTGCTCTCTTTCGGCGCGCAGGCCATCGGTCAGCAAAGCCAGGTCTATCTCTCCATCGGCTTTGTTCTTGCTTTGCTTTTCAATGGCTTCGAGCTGGTCAATCATGATCGATTTGCTGTCATATAATAAACGGCCTATCAATGTGCTTTTACCGTCGTCTACACTGCCTGCAGTTATAAATCTTAATAAGTCCATGTGTTTGTTTTTAGAAGTAACCATTTTTTTTCCTGTCCTCCATTGCCGCTTCGCTCACCCTGTCGTCTATCCTTGTTTCGCCGCGCTCACTGGTTTTGGTGGCAACGATTTCACGGATGATATCATCGATAGAGGAAGCATTTGATTCAACGGCGGCGGTACAGGTCATGTCACCTACCGTGCGGTAGCGCACCCGCTTCACCGATACTTTATCATGGGGCTCTACTTCAATAAAATCAGATATTGCAACGAGTTGTCCTTCGTGCTCCAGCACTTTGCGGTCATGTGAGAAATAGATAGATGGCAGATCGATCTTCTCGCGCCGGATATAGTTCCAGATATCGAGTTCGGTCCAGTTACTGATGGGGAATACCCTTACGTTCTCTCCTTTGCTGATCCTGCCATTGTAAGTATTCCACAATTCAGGACGCTGGCGTTTAGGATCCCACTGGCCGAATTCATCCCTCACCGAAAAGATCCTTTCCTTGGCCCTGGCTTTCTCTTCATCGCGACGAGCGCCTCCGATACAGGCATCGAACTTGAATTCTTCAATGGTATCTAACAGCGTATAGGTTTGCAGCGCATTACGACTGGCGAATTTTCCTTTGGGTTCTGTAAGGTGACGGGCCTTGATGGTGTCTTCCACTTTACGCACGATGAGTCTTTCTCCCAGTTGCTCTGCCAGTTCATCGCGGAAATCCAGGGCTTCCTGGAAATTATGGCCGGTATCGATGTGCACCAGCGGGAAAGGAAGTTTACCGGGACGAAAAGCTTTCAATGCCAGGTGCACCAGGGTAATGGAATCTTTACCGCCGCTGAAAAGCAGGGCTGGTTTTTCGAACTGACCGGCCACTTCACGCATGATGTGGATGGCTTCCGACTCCAGTTGATCTAAATAATCTGTTTTATACTGACTCATGATGTTGAATTCTGTTCTTTAATGTGTATGTAATCCGCACTCTTTTTTACTGCTGTCTTCCCACCACCACCTGCCAGCCCTGAAATCTTCGCCGGGGCGGATGGCCCTGGTACAGGGCGCACAGCCGATGCTCACGAAACCTTTATCGTGTAAAGGGTTGTATGGGATGGCCGCTTGCTGTACATAGTTGCTGACCTCTTCGGTGCTCCAATGTAACAGCGGGTGAAATTTGATGATTCCGTTGCCTTCATCCCATTCCAGCGACTGCAGGTCTTGCCTATTGGGCGAATGTTCTGCACGCAGACCGGTGATCCATACAGCCTTACCTTGCAGGGCCCTTTTCAGGGGAGCCACTTTGCGAATAAAGCAGCAGCGGGAACGGAGCTCTACAGAGTCGTAGAAAGCGTTGGGGCCATTCGATTCGATGAAAGTCTCCAGTTCACCCGCATTGGGATAATAGGCTTTGATGCTGATGGAATAATGCTCCAGCGTCCTGCTCCAGGTACTGTATGTTTCAGGAAAAAGACGGCCCGTATCGAGTGTGAAAAATGAAACGGGCAGGTGGTTCTTCGCAATATGATCTGTGATAACCTGGTCTTCATTGCTGAAGCTGGTGGAAAAAGTCACAGCGCCCGGGTAGGCGGCAATAAGCGTTTCCACAGCCTCTGCTATGCTTTTGCCATTGATACTATGTTGCAGTGAAGCCAATGCATCACTTGTTGAATGTGACATACAAGAATCGGGTATTGGTGAAACTGAAAACCTGGGTAAGTAAGTAAGGGGAGATATCAGTCATTACAACACCTGGTGGGTTGTACAGGGCAACAACAGCAACACATGAACCCTTTGGCAGGAGTGAGGAGGTTCATGATTGCCTGAACGAAAGTGGTGATGGCCTGTTTCATTTTTAATCGAGTTAATGATAATGACAGGACAAAGATAAGGGCAAATTTAAATTCCCCACAATTTTGGTAGACTTTTTTGAAAAATTTTTCAGATGCCTTGGAAGCCATACCAGGCAAACGTTTGCGAGACAGTAAAAGCTAACAAGCGGTCGTTTCTGCGGCATTCGTAACTTGATGTCACAAATTGTTATTTCAAGTTGTAGCACGGATCCGTTTGATGCTGAGTTGGTAGCGCGTGTTCAGAGAGATAACAAAATCATGCTCAGTCAATAGTATCTGTACAGCAGGGTCTTCCAGTAAAATTGCGGCGAGCTCTGCAGCCAGCGGCATGCCGCCTATATGATTGGAAACCCTTCCGTTCACCAGTTCTATATCGAACTTGTATCCGGCCTTGCGGGTCATTCCTGCATGTTCGAAATCAACACGGTTAAGATCAAGTATTTGGTCTCCTACAGCTGTACGCTTGAACAATATCCTGATAACCGGTATGTATTTAATCCAAAACTGTTGATACATGCGGCGATAAATTTCTAAGGGGTAAACGAGGAACTACTACAAAATTGCATTATTCCCGGCAAATCTTATTTGCTTTTTGAGGTATTATCTTCGCCTTATTATGACAGCAATCGACAGCGTAGTACTGGAACAGGCCGTGGTGCACCAATTGGGCAATCCTACAAGGGGGGAAGAACTGAAACTTTCTGCCAACCCGCTTTCACTGAACGATCCCATTGTAAGGGGCCTGCTTACCAGGTATTTCCTGCACCCGTTCAAGGAAGAAGAACAATACCGTTTCACCCATATCAGCAACCTGGAGCTGAACGAGATGTATCATTATGTGTCGGCGCTCTTTGACAAGCCCGCCAGCTTTATGGAACAAAGCGCCCTGATGGCTCATTTTCTGTATACCAAAAGCACCCATGCCAATGTGAAGCAGGGAGAACTGTATGTAACAAGGTTCTCACAGGTGCCATTCGGAACGGAATATGTAGAAGCTGTTGGGATTTTCAAAAGCGAAACCAAAGAACCTTTCCTGAAAGTATTCCCGCATGGCAAAAGCTTTGAAGTGGTTGCGGAAGATGGTATCAATATCAATAAACTGGATAAAGGTTGTCTTGTATTCCGCCAGAACCGGGAAGAAGGATATATTGTATGCGTGGTAGACAACACCAATAAACAGAACGAAGCCCGCTATTGGGTAAACGATTTCCTGCAGGTAACGCGTAATACCAACAGTTATCATCATACCGATACCGCATTGGGCATGTGTAAGCTTTTCATCCATAATGAAATGGCCGAAAAGTTCGAAGTGTCGAAAAGCGATCAGATAGATATGCTCAACCGGAGCATGGATTATTTCAAAACGAAAGACGAATTCAGAATGGATGAATTTGCCAGGGAAGTATTGCACCACGATGAAGTGATCGAAAGCTTTCACCAATATAAAAACGTTTATGAATCTGCCAGGCAAGTGGCAATAGAAGAAGAATTTCCTATCCATCTGTCTGCCGTGAAAAAACAACAACGCTTCTTCAAGAGCGTGCTGAAACTGGATAAGAATTTTCATATCTATATACATGGCAGAAAAGATTTAATAGAACAGGGCTATGATGAATTGATAGGGAAGCGGTTCTATAAATTGTATTTCGACGAAGAGTCGTGATACAAATGCGTTTTTTAGCCGTACTTTACAGTTATGATGAGCGCCGATCCGTTAAAGCCTAATCCCGATGTCCTGCTTGAACTGGTGCGGATGAAAATGCCCTTTGGCAAATACAAGGACAGGCTGCTTTGCGATTTGCCGGTCAGCTACCTTGAATGGTTCCAGCAAAAGGGATTCCCTAAGGGAAAGCTGGGAGAGCTATTGCAAACACTGTATGTGATCAAACTCAACGGATTGGAATACCTGCTGAAGCCCCTGCGCTAGTTACTGCATTGTCTTACCAATAACCAACACTTGTTTTATATGAAACAATTGCTGTTTTTTTTGTTATTAGCTCCTGTTGCCGGTATTGCCCAAAATTTTTCCGCAAAAGAGATCAACCGGTGGGAAGCCCGGGCGCATAAAGTAACCATCATCCGGGATACCTGGGGCATACCTCATATTTATGGAAAAACAGATGCCGATGCCGTATTTGGTTTATTGTATGCCCAGTGCGAAGAGGATTTTGGAAAAGTGGAACGCAATTACCTGGAGGTATTGGGTCGCCAGGCCGAAGCCGATGGTGAAAGCAAACTCAATTATGACCTGCAGATGCGCCTGATAGAAGACAGCGCCGATGCTATCAGGGATTATGAACGCAGTCCAGAGTGGTTTAAAAAACTGCTCAATGCTTTTGCCGATGGCATTAATTATTATCTGTACAAACATCCGGAAGTACATCCATTGGTTTTGAAACGCTTCGAACCCTGGTTTCACCTCATGTTCACCGATGGCAGCGTATCGGCTACCAGAACAGGCGGCATAGGGCTGGATGAGATCGGCAGTTTTTATATCAATAAAGATGCAGCGAAGGCCACTGCATGGAACCACTTCTATGATGAAACGGAACTTCGCGGGTCCAATGGCTTTGCCATCGCCCCTTCGCGCAGCGCCACCAAAAACGCGTTGTTGTATATCAATCCGCATGTTCCTTTCTATTTCAGAACTGAAGTACATATGATAAGTGAAGAGGGATTGAATGCTTATGGGGCGGTTACATGGGGACAAATGTTCGTGTACCAGGGATTCAATGAGCATTGTGGATGGATGCACACCACCAGCTATGCAGATGTTGCCGATCTGTATGAAGAAAAAGTAACCCGGCAAAATAACCAATGGGTATATGCGTATGAAGAAAAACAAAAACCGGTAAGAACAAAGAAGATCTTGCTTCATTATAAAAAAGAGACAGGGATGGTAGCTGTTCCTGTAGAAGCTTTTTACACCCATCACGGGCCTGTGATGGGAAGCCGTAACGGAAAATGGCTGAGCCTGAAAGAAAACAACCGTTCGCTCAACGCCCTCATCCAGTCATGGGTGAGCACCAAGGCCAATGGTTTTGAACAGTTCAAAAAGGCCATGATGTTGTTATCCAATACAACCAATAATACGGTGTATGCAGATGACAAGGGAAATATTGCTTACTGGCATGGCGATTTTGTTCCGGTAAGAGATCCCAAACTTGACTGGACCTTACCAGTAGATGGCACGAAATCTTCGAATGAATGGAAGGGCACCCACCCGCTCGATGAGATCGTTCATCTTTACAATCCTGCCAGTGGATGGATACAGAATTGCAACTCCACTCCTTTCACTGCTGCCGGCGAGAGCAGTCCGGATAAAACCAAATACCCCGCTTACATGGCCCCCGATGGTCAGAATGCCCGGGCGCTCAATGCCATACGCTTGTTAAAAGATGCCCGCCAGTTAACGCTCGACGACCTGATAAAAATCGGGTACAACCGCTATATGTTGGCCTTTGATATTTTATTGCCTGCATTGTTCCAGGCTTATGACGCATCAACGGATCAAAACATCAAACAACAATTGAAAGAACCTGTTGAATTGCTGAAAGCCTGGAATAAAACCGCCGATGAACATTCGATGGCTACTGCACTGGCGGTTGACTGGGCAACAGGCGTTGGCCTCTTGCTGCCCAAAGCCAGAACACAGGAAGAAGCCAGTAATGCCCTGGGTCGATTCCAGGAAATGGTAAACAATACAACAGCACAACAAAAACTGAAACTGTTGATCCAAGCATTGAAGAACCTGGAACAAACATTTGGCGACTGGCGGCAGCCCTGGGGTAATATCAACCGATACCAACGGCTCGCCGGTAATCAGTTCGATGATAAGCAGCCGAGCCTTCCTTCTTCACTGGCTTCCTCGCGCTGGGGCACCTTGCCTGCTTTCGAAAGCCGCAGCGCTGCCAATACAAAAAAGCGATACGGGGTATCGGGCAATAGCTTCATTGCCGCAGTTGAGTTCGGCAAGAAGCTACGCGCGAAAACCATTGTTACCGGTGGTCAAAGTTCGCGGGTAGGCTCTCCGCATTTTACCGATCAGGCAGCAATGTTCCTGACCGGCCGGTTCAAAGATGTTTTTTTCTATAAGGAAGATATATCGCAGCACAAGGAACAGGAATACCATCCCGGCCAGTAAACGACAATGCTTGTTAACATAAGTCTGCAAAGCCCTCTTCGATAAGCATAAGAGATCATGCCGGCGATGCTCTTCACGCCCATCTTGCACATGATGCGGGTGCGGTGACCTTCCACAGTTCTTTTACTCAGGAAAAGCGTGTGTGCTATCTGCTTGCTTGTATATTCTTTACAAATGAGGTTGATGATCTCTTTTTCCCTGTCGGTAAAAAAAACATCATAGACTTTGCGGTTGCTGCGCTGCATGGCAGCAACCGATGCCTTTTTATCAGATGCCGGTCTGTAATGAGACGGGTAGGGTTCCTGTACAGTACCCACCACTTCTTCGATCTCTTCCTGGCTGGCGCTTTTGAGTATATAACCGGCTGCACCAGCCGTGATCATTTCCCATAAACTGTTTTCGTGTCCGTTAACAGCCAGGCCCACTACTTTACAATCGGGAATGAGTTTTTCCAGTTGTTTCATCAACGTTTCGCTGTTCATACCCGGCATGCCAATATCCAACAGGATCAGATCGGGGGCAGATAAAAGGGCGGTCGTGACCAACTGTTCCACACTGGTAGCTTCACCAACAATTTGCACGTTTTCAATATCGGAGAGAACGTTTTTAAGTCCCGATCTGAAAATGAGGTGTTGGTCACAGATCATCACTTTAATTTTAGTGTTTTCCATGATTTGATTTTTGCAGTATCCATATGTATATATGGAAGGGTTAATAAAGAAGTGGGAAATTGCTGTAAAAGCAAGTACGTATGTTAAGTAGTTCTACGCAATTTTATGCGACTAGCCTGTTATTTTTTCAAAATAAATTGTTTTTACAGGTATTTGATGGTGTAAACCATCGCTTAACCGAATGGTTTTTTACACTGCGATCATCTGATTAACTTGCACCCATGCAAGATTATCTGAAAGGACTGAATGAGCCCCAGTTGGAAGCGGTAACGCATATCAACGGACCGCTGATGATTGTGGCCGGGGCAGGGAGTGGAAAAACAAAAGTGCTGACTACCCGTATCGCGCACCTCATGGCCCATGGTATTGATTCGTTTAACATACTGGCGCTGACCTTTACCAACAAGGCCGCAGCCGAAATGAAAGAAAGGGTTGAAAAAATACTGGGTAATACAGAAGCACGTAATCTTTATATAGGCACTTTCCACAGCGTTTTTGCCCGTTTGCTGCGGGCCGAAGCGCATCGACTCGGCTATCCGGCCAATTTCACCATTTACGATACCGACGATAGCCGCTCGGTGATCAAAACGGTGGTCAATGAACTGAACCTCGACGATAAACATTATAAGCCCAATATTGTAGGCAGCCGCATTTCAGCTGCCAAGAATGCGTTGATGACTCCGGCTGAATATGCACTCGATCATTTCATACAACAGGAAGACATGCGCGCTAACCGGCCCGCCATTGCGCAGATCTATGCTGCTTACGCCAGCCGCTGTTTCAAGAACGGCGCCATGGATTTCGATGACCTGCTGCTGAAAATGTATGAAGTGCTTAAACATTTTCCAGACGCACTGCACAAATACCAGCACAAGTTCAAATACATCATGATCGATGAGTACCAGGATACGAACCCTGTACAGTACCAGATAGCCAAATTACTGGCCGCCGTGCACGAGAACATTTGCGTGGTGGGCGATGACGCACAAAGTATTTACAGTTTTCGGGGCGCTACCATTGAGAACATCCTCCAGTTTCAAAAAGATTATGATGATGTGAAAGTGGTAAAACTGGAACAGAATTACCGCAGCAGCAAAAACATCATCCATGTTGCCAATGAAGTGATCAGGAATAACAAAGGGCAGATTCCCAAAAACCTGTGGACAGATAATGCCGAGGGCGACAAGATCAGGCTGGTGCGCACCATGACCGATAACGACGAAGGACGGTTTGTGGCAGATACTATCCAGGAACAAAAGCTGCGCAATCATTACCTCAACCGGGATTTTGCCATCCTCTATCGCACCAACGCACAGAGCCGTTCTTTTGAAGAAAGCCTGCGGCGGATGGGTATACCCTATCGCATCTATGGAGGAGTGAGTTTCTACCAGCGCAAAGAGATCAAAGATTTCCTGGCTTACCTGCGTGTGATCATCAATACAAAAGATGAAGAAGCGCTCAAACGCATCATCAATTACCCGGTAAGAGGCATTGGTAAAACCACGATTGAAAAATGCGTGATCATTGCCAATGAACAGAATATTCCCATGTTCGATGTGCTTACCCGCGCTGCAGAATTTGGTTTTAAAGCAGGCACATTGGAAGCGTTGCAGAATTTCGTTACCATGATCCGTTATTTTCAGAGCCTCTTAACTGAAAAGAACGCTTACGATGTAGCGGTGCAGGTAGGCAAACATACCAATATTGTAAAAGAACTCTTCAACGATAAGACCACAGAAGGATTGGCCCGTTATGAGAACATCCAGGAATTGCTGAACTCTATCAAGGAATGGATCGAAAGTCCGGCTAATGAAGATGGAGAAGTAGGCAATAAATCGCTGGGTGCTTATCTCCAGCAAATCACTTTACTCACCGATGCCGATGACGATAAAGAAAACAGCGATGTGGTAAAACTGATGACCATACATGCTGCAAAGGGACTTGAATTCGGATGCGTATTTGTGGCCGGTGTGGAAGAAAGTCTTTTCCCCAGTGGCATGGCCATCAACACCCGGGAAGAACTCGAAGAAGAACGCCGGCTTTTTTATGTGGCGGTAACCCGTGCCAAGCAACGGTTGTGGCTAACTTATGCCAATTCGCGCTACCGTTTTGGACAGTTGGTGCAAAATGAGCCGAGCCGGTTCATTGATGAAATGCCCGAGCAGTATATCGATAAAAGCTACGCCGGAGGCGGTGCGCGGAACAGCACCGGATTTGATCAGCGGTTTGGCGGATTTGGCGCCGCGCCTGCCAGGAAAGCTCCGGTGAGCAGACAACCGAGTAAGCCCGAATACCTGCCGCCTGCGCCACCGAATAAAGTAGTGGAACACAAACCTTCGATAGATTTTGTGGCAAGCGATGTTTCGGCATTGCAAGCGGGACAAGAAGTAGAGCACCAGAAATTTGGGTTTGGCAGGATCGTTGCAATAGAAGGTTCCAATCATAATCCCATTGCCACTATTCAGTTTCAGCTGAATGGAGAAAAAAAGATCATGCTCAATTATGCAAAACTCAGGATTGTGGAGTAAATACTGGGATGCATTGCTGGCAACGGTTCTGTCGGCCTTTGCCCTTTACCTGCTGACGAAGCACAGCGGCATAGGCATCTCTCCCGATTCTGTCGAATACATCACCACGGCGGAAAACATTCGCCAGCATGGCCGCATGGCAGATTTTACAGGCTTGCTGCTGGTACTTTTTCCGGCAGGATATCCCTGCCTGCTGGCCGCCATACAATTTATTACGGGATTATCGGTGATGGCATTTGCCCCGGTATTGAACAGTTTGTTGTTCGGTGGCGTTTTGTTCGCAACGGCAACCATCATCAACGGACTGGAAAAAACCGCCACCTGGTATAGAAGCTTGTTCCTGCTGGCGCTGGTATTGAGCCGTTGTATGTTGCAAGCCTATTCCATGTTGTGGTCCGAAACGGTTTTTGTTTTACTCATTTTGGTTTTCATCATCCAGGCGCAGCGGTACCTGCAGCAAAAAACCTGGCGCTCTTTACTGTTGTTATCACTGATAACCGCCATTACACTGGTTACGCGTTATGCCGGCGTGGTATTATTGGCAGTGGGAAGTATACTGATGCTGGCCGATGAAACACTTGGCAGGAAGAAAAAGATACAACACCTGCTGGTCTTCAACCTTACCGGCGCTTCCTTGCTGGCAGCAAACCTGATCAGGAACCATTTCGTGTCGCAAAGTTTTACCGGTGTCAGAGAAAGAGCAGAAAGGGATTTATGGGATAATTTGCTCGATATCGGGAACACATTTGGTAGTTGGTTGCCATTCATGAAGGGCTATGAAAAAGCGATGGCCGTGCTGTTCATCATCGTAGTATTACTGGCACTGACTGTGGTAGTATACCGGATATTACAGCAGCAGTTTTTTCGGTCTTACGAAATGGCGCTGTCGCTTTTTTTCCTGGTGTATGCGTTATTCATGGTAACGATTGCTACGGTTTCGCGTTTTGAAGAGCTGAACAGCCGCCTGTTGTTGCCATTATATATTCCGATGTTGCTGTTGCTTACCGGCTGGTTTGTCCCGGCAGTGCAAAGCGCATTCGGCATAAAAAAGATCATCCTCTGTGCTTTGATGTTCTTTTTGTATGCCTCCTTCCAATGGTACCAGTACCGGCAGAATGCCAATGCATGGGAAGACATAAAAGATGCCGGCATTCCCGGTTATACCGAAGATAGCTGGACACAGTCGGAAACCATTGATTACATACGCAAGCACAAACAGGAGCTGGGTTCGCTGGTGTATGCGAACGCCAATGACGCCATTTATTTTCTTACCGGCATGCGGGCCGACATGTTACCGCATAAGGACATACAGAAAGAGATAGAAGAGTTTTTTAGCTATCCGTCGTTTTGTGTGGTAATGTTTACCGATGGAGACAACCCCGACCTGGTCTCTATCGATTTTATACAGCGCCATAAAAAACTGCTTTGGCAAAAAAGCTTCGAAGACGGCGCCATCTATTATTTCAGCAATTGACGGACGTGATTAAACAATGAATCTGTAATTTCATTTGCTCATTCAATACCGGTTTCGCCAGATGACGAATGTTTTCAACCAATTTATCGACGGATTACAACAAACAGGCGCGCTTGAATTCATAGCCGTATTCGCAGGTATTGCCAGCGTATGGTTCAGCCGTAAAGAAAACATACTCGTGTACCCGGTAGGGCTCATCAACACCAGCATTTATGTTTACCTGAGTGTAAAAGGTCACTTACTGGGCGAGGCCAGCGTAAATTTTTACTATACGGTGATGAGTATTTACGGGTGGATGCTCTGGGCAAGGAAAGACCAGCAGAACAAAGAAACTTTATTGCACATTACTTACAGCAGTGCACGCAACCGGATAGAACAACTGTTGTTCTTCGTGGTTTTTTATGTGGCGATCTTCGGCGCACTCACCTGGCTCAAAAAAGCATTTGCCCCCGAAGCTATTCCGTGGGCCGATGCCTTCGCCAGCGCTACGGCTTATACCGGTATGTGGCTGATGGCCAAGAAAAAAGTAGAAAGCTGGATCTGGTGGATCGCAACAAATATCGCTTCCATTCCGTTATATTTCATCAAAGGGTACGTTTTCACCAGCGTGCAGTTCCTGGTATTGCTGGTGTTGGCAATAGCCGGACTCATCGAATGGAAAAGAAAAGCGCTCATCGTTACAAATCATGATTAAAAAAGTTGTTGTCATTGGGCCGGAGTCAACCGGCAAAAGCACTTTGTGCGAGTTGCTGGCACAGCATTACAATACCGAATGGTGCCCTGAATTTGCAAGGGAATACCTGTTAACACATGGTACGGAATATACATTCGATGACCTGCTGACCATTGCAAAAGGACAGCTTGCGCTGGAAGATGAATATTTTTCACTGGTGAAACAACAATGGTCATCAACGGCAGACAAGCATTGGGTCAAGCGCAATTCGCTGATTGCTTCGCCACATGTGCCGTGCCTGTTTGTAGATACGGATATGTATGTGATGAAAGTATGGTGCGAATATGTTTTTGGAAAATGCCACCAGTTTATCCTGGACGAAATCGTTTGGCGCAAATACGATCTGTATCTTTTGTGCAACGTGGATCTGCCCTGGGTAAAAGAGGAATTGCGGGAATATCCGGATGAACAACCGCGGCAGGAACTCTATCGCATTTACAAAGACCTGCTCATTAACCAACAAGTTCCCTGGGTTGAGATCAACGGCAATTATGATCAGCGTTTACAGACAGCCATTGACGCTGTTGAGCAATGGATCCATTAACGGATGATGGCTTGTATGTCGGGATCATCTTCAATATTGTGCATTTGCTGAACAATCTGCGGATAACGCCAGGCCACGCGACGGCTCATCGGTTGTACGCTGAACCGCTTGGGGTTGGGCAGACAGGCGATGATCATGGCAGCTTCTGCGCGGGAAAGATTACGGGCACTTTTTCCAAAATAGGCACGGGATGCGGCTTCCACTCCAAAAATACCCGGTCCCATTTCAATCACATTCAGGTACACTTCCAATATGCGTTGCTTACCCCATATCCATTCGATCATTTTGGTAAAATAGAGTTCCGGTACTTTGCGAATAAAGCGGTCGAAACCGCCCCCCTGCCATAGAAAAACATTCTTGGCTGCCTGCTGGGTAATGGTGCTGGCGCCGCCACCCAAAGGGATCCTGGTTTTCTTTCCTTTCTTTTTGGGACGCAGGCTTTTTTCAATGGCATCCCAATCGAACCCGCTATGATCGGGGTAAGTCTGGTCTTCACTGGCAATAGCTGCCAGCTTTATATTATAAGAGATATCGTTCCAGGATACATAATCTCGTTTCAAGCCGTAACCGAAAGCATTTGCTGCCTGTGTAAGTGTAATGGGCGGCATGATCCATTTGCAGAGAATGATGTAGACCAATGAAGAAAGGAACATAATGAGCAATGCTCTCCTGATCCATCGCCCTATTTTTCCCAGGCGGGAAGATTTTTTCTTTACCATTTTCCTATCCTATTTTATTTCCATAGGTCAATATACCCCAGCAAAGTGCAATGCCAAAACCGATGAGGATCAGTCCGGATATTTTATTGATGAGATGAAGATTGCCCGGTGTGAGCTTGGGCCTCAACTTACCGGCCAGCATCACTTTGAGCAGATCGGAAAACAGTACGAATGCCAGGCAGGTGCCGAACACAATGGTCCTGTATTCTATGGGATGGACCGCCGTTTGCGAATCGGCCAGGATGGCTGCTGTCCAGGCAAACCAGAAAATGAATACCGCCGGGTTCAGCATGTTCATAAAAAAGCCGGAAAAAAAGATGGCCAGCAGATCGCGTTTCCTGAACTTTTTATCGACGATATTATTGCTTTCATCCGTATGTACTTTTTTGAAAAAAAGCGTGTAAATGCCTACTGCTACCAGGAAAGCGCTTCCTGCCACTGCAATGAAAGTGCGGTGGTTGAGTGCGGTAGTGAAGAGTGAAGTAAAAAAATTGCAGACCAACACCAGTAAAATATCACTGGCCGATACGCCTGCTACAAAAAAATACCCGGCTTTGTGACCGTTGTTGATGCTTTGTTTAATAATGGCAAAGATCACCGGCCCTACCGAAATACTCAATATCACACCTAAAATCAAACCCTTGATAAGCGGAGCAATCATGCTTGATAATTATTTACCGGTCAACAGATCAGTTTCATCAACAATTATTCGAGAATGGTGGCAACAATGATTTTATCCAATCCCGGGAAATGTTGATAGAAGTATTGATTGCCGTGAAGATAAACAGAATCCTGGTGTGCGAGCGTGCTTCTTCCATAAGCGTCATAAAAAGATGCCACAACTTCCATTCCTTTTATAACCCTGGCAACGGGTGTATATCCTTTTACCCCGTTGCGAAAAATGGTATCCAGTTTGTGGTTGTCGGCCATATTAATGAAGAGCTGCGTGGCGCGGTTATTGGCGCCATCGCGGGCAAAAGAGATCACGGCTTTCTCATTGTTGAATTTTGCGGGTTCATCGGATATTTTACGCGTATCCCAAAAGCGGTTCACTTTGGGGTTGTTGGCTATCCCAAACTGGATCACGTAATTACGCTGTACCCTGAACAGAACGGAATTATTGTAAAAGCCCGATCTGATGAGCTGGTACAGCCGGTCGGCACCCAAGGGCGACCAATTGCGGTAAACTTCAATGACGAATGCGCCTTTGGTGGTAGTGAACCGGGCTTTGAAAGTATCGGGCGCTCTTAAATGAAGTATGGCCTGGTCGGGTACCTGCGCTTTCGGCCATAAACAGGAAAGCAGCAGAGAGCAGGCGAATATGCCCTTCAGCAAAACCGGTTTAAGCATGTACAGTGGTTAGTTCACTTTTAAGAAAGCGTTGCCAGTCTTCCAGCATGCGACCTTTTAATACACGGGGGAATTTGTGTTGTCCGCCTACTTTTCCTTTGCAGCGCATGAAGTCCATGAACTGTTGTTCGCTGAGCACTTCTACGAAGACCTCTTTCAAAGCGCTGTTTCTTTCAACAGCATAATCATCGTTCAGCATCTTCAGCTTTTCATCGATTTTGGCAGCCAGTTTCTTTCCATCCACATGATCGTTACAGGCCACATACCACTGGTGTGCAAAGAAGTTGCCATGGGGTATGCCGGCAACGGTAAATTCAGGGATGCAGATATTCATTTCATCGCTGACAAGCTGTATGGCTTTGTTCATATTCTCCACACTCAGGTGTTCACCTACGAGGCTGAGGAAATGTTTGGTGCGGCCGGTGATCACGATCTCGCAACGTTCTTTGTCAACAAACCGTATGGTATCACCGATGAGGTATCGCCAGGCGCCGGCAGCTGTGCTGATGAGCAGTGCATAGTCTTTGCCTTCCTCCACTTCATGGATCATGAGCGCTTCAGGATTGCTGACTATTTCTCCATCGGCATTGAAATTTTTGGAATCAAAGGGAACGAACTCCATAAAAATATGTTCGCCGGTAACCAATCGCATGCCGGTGCTGTACTGGCGGTCCTGGTAAGCGATGAACCCTTCACTGGCAAGATAGGTTTCGATATAGGTGATGGGCTTACCCAATAGTTTTTCAAACCCTTTCTTATAAGGTTCGAAGCTAACGCCCCCATGCACGAAGAAAGCCAGGTTGGGCCACATTTCATGAATGTTATTGAGTTTATAGCGTTCGATGATCATTTCAACACACATCTGTATCCAGGCCGGCACGCCTACCAGGAAACCGATATCCCAGTGCGGAGCTTTTTCAACGATCTCTTCGATCTTCTTGTTCCAGTCTTTCTCCTTGGCAATCTTTTTACCGGGCTTATAAAAAGGCTGGAACCAGAAGGGGGCGTTTTTAGCGGTGATGCCGCTCAGGTCGCCGGCATAATAGCCTGATCCTTTCTGCAGATCGGTACTGCCACCCAGGGTAAGCCAGCCTTTGCTCACAGAACTGTACGGGATATCTTCATAATTCCGCAGGCTCAGGAGCTGTTTGATCATGACGATCTTATTGCCCCTCAACAGGTCGTTGGTTACGGGAATGTATTTGCTGGCGGCCTCACTGGTGCCGCTGCTGAGGGCATAATACCGGATTTTGCCGGGCCAGCAGATATCGGGCGTTCCTTCAAGGGTGGTGTGCCACCAATCAGTGTATATCTTATTATAGGTGAAAACCGGCACCATTTCCTGGAATTTTTTCCCGGGATGCTTGCTCAGCAATACTTCATCGAACCGGTATTGCTGGCCAAAAGAGGTGAACCTGGCTTTACGGAGTAATTTCTTCAATACTTTGATCTGCTGTCTCCGGGGATTGTTCTGTGGTAACCGGAGGGCCTTGAGTATAGAATTAGGTAGCTTGATATCAAGTATTGCCATCGTTAGCGCAGGTTTATCAATTTGAATATACAAAATTAACGCAAATGAGCTGAAATAGGGAATTTGACATAAGGAATTGGGTACTTTTGCGCCATGTTGAAACAAACCTTATTGCAGGCCGTTGAGGCAGGCGCCGCACAATTACGGCATTTTTTTAATGGCCAGTTTGAAATCAGTCACAAAGAAGGGATCAATAACCTGGTAACCGAAGCAGATCATGCCGCAGAAAAAGCCATTTTCGAAGTGATCAGGCAGCAATTTCCCGATCATTTCATTTTAAGTGAGGAAACGGGTGAAATCATCCAGGATTCCTCCTATAAATGGATCATCGACCCCATCGATGGTACGGTGAATTTTGCCAATGGCATCCCCATCTGCTGCGTGAGCATTGGCATTGAGCAGAACGGCGAAATGATCCTCGGCGCAGTATATAACCCTTTCATCGGGGAAATGTTCTTTGCGCAAAAAGGTTTCGGCGCTACACTGAATGATAAAAAAATAACGGTGAGCCAGAAGACCGAAGTGATCAAAAGCTGTCTGGTAACAGGGTTCCCTTATACCTATCTCGATATGCCCAATGGGCCGTTGCAGGTATTTGAAAAGTTGATCAGAAAGGGCGTACCGGTAAGACGGCTCGGCAGTGCAGCGATTGACCTTTGCTGGGTAGCGTCTGGCCGTTTCGACGGGTTTTACGAACACAAATTACAGGCATGGGACAGCGCCGCCGGATTCCTCATCGTAGAAGAAGCGGGCGGTAAAGTGACCGACTTCAAAGGCCATGCTTATTCGCCCTACCAACCGCATATTATAGCCACGAATGGTAAAATTCATGATGAGCTGCTGGCCGTAGTGAATGGCGCATCGATATAACAAACCTGATATGGAACAAAGAACAGAAATAGGAGAACTGGGAGAGTTTGGATTGATTGAACACCTGACCAGGAATTTTGAAATACAGAATGCTTCTACCGTAGTGGGCGTGGGCGATGATGCTGCCGTGCTGGATCATTTTGGCAAACAAGTGGTGGTTACCACCGACCTGCTGATCGAAGGCATTCATTTCGATCTGATGTACACACCGCTCAAACATTTAGGCTACAAGGCCGTTATGGTGAACCTGAGCGATATCTATGCGATGAACGCCATCCCCACACAGATCACCATAAGCATTGGCGTAAGCAACCGCTTCAGCCTGGAAGCATTGAGTGAATTTTATGAAGGCGTGCATGTTGCCTGTGAAAAACATGGCGTTGATTTAGTAGGAGGAGATACTTCTTCATCGCAAAAAGGATTCATTATTTCTGTTACTGCCATCGGAGAAGTGGCGCCGGACCAATTTGTAAAAAGAAGTACGGCACAGCAGGGCGATCTGATCTGTGTGAGCGGCGATTTGGGCGGCGCCTTCCTGGGCCTTACCCTGATGGAACGTGAAAAAAAGATCTTCCTCGAAAACCCGGAGGTGCAGCCCGACCTGGAGAACGAGAATTATATTGTTGGCCGTTTGCTGAAACCGGAAGCACGGAAAGACATCATACAGTTTTTAGCTGCACAGAACATCGTTCCTACAGCCATGATGGATGTGAGCGATGGTGTGAGCAGCGAGGTATTGCATCTTTGCAGGCAAAGCAACCTGGGTTGCCGTATCTATGAAGAGAAATTACCTGTATCGGAAGACAGCAGGAAAGCCGCGTATAAATTTGGATTAGATCCCACCGTTTGCGCGCTGAATGGAGGGGAAGATTATGAACTGATCTTTACGCTGAAGCAGGAAGACTACGATAAGATTACCCTGAATGAAGAGATAAGTGTGATCGGATATATGACAGCTATTGAAGAAGGCTGTAAACTGCTCACCAAGGGCGGCAATAGTTTCGATATTACTGCGCAGGGATGGAATGCTTTTCAGAAATGATACCGGCACGATGGTAAAAAAAAGATTGTTCTTATGGCTGTTTTTGTTTTGGCTGTCAGGGCCTAACAAGCTAATGGCACAAAGAGCTGATGCTATATTACCTAAAATGCCAGCCAGCCGTTTACGTGAAGATGTCATCCTGCTGAAAAAAATACTCGAAGCCAACCATCCCAGTCTCTATTGGTACACGCCGAAAGACAGCATGGACCAGTATTTCAGGTACACCATCAACAGTATTACCGATTCGCTGAATGAAGTGGCATTCAAGAATAAGGTTGCGTGGCTGGTGAGCAAGATCCGGTGCGGACATACCACGGTCCGTTTTTCAAAAGCATATGGTAAAATAGCGCCGCTGTTCAGGTACCCCTTATTCCCGCTGGCATTGAAAGCCTGGAACGACAGCCTGGTAGTGCTGGGAAGTATCTGGCCCCGCGACACGGTTTTTAAAAGAGGTACCATCATCACTTCCATCAACGGGCGAAGCAACCGGCAGGTGCTCGATTCTATTTTCCAGTTCATCAGTACCGATGGTTATGCAGATAATTACAAGAACCAGTTGGTCAGTGGCAATTTTCCCGCCTGGTATAAAACCATATTCGGTACAGACAGTGTATACACCATTACCTACATCGACACTGCAGGCAGGGAACGATCTACATTGGTGAAAGCTTTCATTCCCCAAAAGGATAGCATTGGCACTAAAAAACCATCAACAGACAAGCGCGATGAGCAGATCAGTGGCAGGCCAACAAGGAAGATGCGACTGATGAATAAAAGAGTAATGGTCATTGATACGGCCAGCAGCACAGCCTTCATGCGCATCACCAGTTTTTCGGGAGGAAGGCTCAAACCTTTTTTCAAACGATCTTTCAAAACCATTGGGCAGCAGCGCTTGCAACACCTGGTAATTGATCTGCGGGAAAACGGAGGCGGCACGGTTAGTAACAGTGTAGACCTCACGCAATACCTGGCGGCAAAACCGTTTAAGCTGGGCGATAGCGTGGTAGCCATCAGCCGGAAATTCAGGTATGGAAGGTATATCCATCCAGCCTGGCCATATTGGTTGGTGATGAATCTTGCCGCCACCAAAGAAAAAGATGGGCTGATACATTTCGGTCATTATGAGCAACACTATTTCAAGCCCCGGAAAAGATTCCATTTTGATGGTGATGTTTACTTAGTGCAGGGGGGACTGACATTTTCTGCCGCCAGTATGATGGTAGCCACTTTGAAAGGACAGAAAAATATAACAGTGGTAGGAGAAGAAACCGGGGGAGGGTATTACGGCAACTCAGCTATGCACATACCCACGATCAGGTTACCTTATTCGGGTCTGCAGGTGAGCCTGCCCATGTACCGCCTGGTCATCGACAGCAGCCACCCTAAAGGACATGGCATTGTGCCCGACCTCGAAGTAAAGCCTTCTTCCGGGGCCATCAGGAAAGGGATTGACCCTAAAATAGAAGATATTCGGGCGCTCATACAGCGTAAAAGCCGTTGAACGAATCTTTGCAAAACGGTAAGAACACGTGATTTTCCCGGAATCAAAAATCACTAAATTGCGCTATCGAATAGAATGTTACTCAAACCCAGGGCAAAATATCGGTTCGTCTATCCTAAGGCAAGCTTTGTAAGCTTGGTTTGTTTTTTGGTGATCGGTGGTACCTGTGCAGCACAGGATACCACGGTAGTTCACTCAAAGGACAGTGCAGTAATTCATGCAAAAGACAGCACAGTGCTGATGAACGATTCCATTGTTGCAACGCACCACAGGCTTTCACTCAAACCCACCGGAGATTTTGACCAGCGCTTCTCTTTTATCGAAGACCAGGGCGTGAGTATATGGGGCTACCGCATAGGATTGCTGTTCAACGACAAATTCAAACTGGGCATCGGTGGATATTTCCTCGATCAGAATACCGCCAGTGTGAAGCTGGATAAAAAAGGCATACCGTTACGCCAACTGACCAAGCGGCTTTATTTCGGAACAGTTTATTATGAGCCCTTTCTTTTCAGGAAGAAAAGATGGGAAATGAGCATGGTGTTTGAACTCGGTTATGGTAAAGCGGTACTGGATTCGGTAAACAAAATACGCGGACGGTTTGTAACTACTACCCAATACCAGGATTTTGTTCCGGGTGGTTTTGGTTTCTCAGCCAACTTCATCATGCCTGAAATAAAACACATGCATTTCCTTACCTACATGGGCGTTAATACGATGATCGGTGTACGCAAAATGATTTTCGAAAGTGATCTCCGGTATAATTACGACGGCTGGTACTGGAGCATCGGAAGCGCCATTTTCATTGACAGGATATTTACCGATATCTTCAAAAGACATAAACGGGAAACTACCCGGTAACCACCTGTTCTATTTCCAGCGCTTCGTTCATACATACAAGGTTGGCGTCGTATCCTTTTTCTATTTTTCCCATCCGGTGTGCTTTTCCCATCACCTGAGCGGGGTACAGGCTGGCCATTCGCAATGCTTCTGCCAACGGTACATCGACACGATGCACCAGGTTTTGCACGCATTTGAGCATGGTGAGGGCAGAACCGCTGAGTATATTGTTCGACTCGTATTTGTCGCCCGCCAACTGGTGCGGGTAAGGGCCTTCCGTAGTAGTGGTAACGGCATCGGTGATAACGAAAAGCCGTTCTTTCATTAAATCCTTGGCAATGCGCAACACGGGGAAATCAACATGATAACCATCCGGTACGATACTCGACATTACCCCGGGGTGATTGAAAATGGCGCCCACCATACCCGGTGCACGATGTTGTAAAGGGCTCATAGCATTGAACAGATGGGTAGCCGCCGGGATACCGTCATTGAATGCGGCCATAGCTGTTTCATAAGTAGCGTTGCTGTGACCCGCCGAAATAACAATATCGTAAGAACGTATCAGGTCGATCACATCCTGGCCACAGGTTTCGGGCGCCAAAGTGATCATCGTAATAATATCCTTGCCATAGTCGAGCAAGGGTTTTATTTTTTCAACGGATGGCGTATGGATGAAAGATTCGATATGCGCGCCGCGCTTGGCCGGGCTAATCCAGGGACCTTCTATATGCAGTCCCAGGCAGCCTTTGCCTCCCTTTTTCCAATAGTCGCGAACAGCGTCGATGCATTGGTAAAACACTTCGTAACTGTTAGTGGCCACCGTAGGTTGAAAATAGGCGGCGCCACCTTTGCTGCAATAATCATACAGTAGGTCCAGCGTATTGGCTTCGGGGTAAACAGCCAGTAGCCGGTTGTGCGCACCGTAAATTTGTATGTCAACAAAAGCCGGTGCAATAATGGCATGTTGCAAGGTTTCACCCGAAGGAAGCGCTGTGGAAGGAAGTATATCTGTAATGGCGCCTCTTTCGATAACTACGGCATGGTGATGCAGCCACTCAGTACCGGTAAAGACGCGGTTGGCTAGATAAATCTGTTGGTTTTTCATGCAGCTTTGATATGTTCATGATTGACTGATATGGAAATGATCGGCATCCTTCCAGAAAGGGAAGCGCGACCGTACTTCATCCAGTTTTTCCCTGTCGATCGTAATTGTATGGATGGCTTCTTCGTGCGCCTTGTGGAACAACACTTCACCCAACGGGTCAATCACCATGCTGTCGCCACTGTGATAAATACCATTCCCGTCATTACCCACCCTGTTTACACCCATGACATAACATTGGTTCTCAATAGCCCTGGCCGTAAGCAGTGTTTTCCAGGCGTGACTGCGCCTTTCGGGCCAGTTGGCTACATAGACCAGCACATCGTATTCAGGCTGGCTATTGGGTCCGTTTTCCAACTGCTGCCTGGCCCATACAGGGAACCGGAGATCATAACATACCTGCAGGTTGATCTTCCAGCCCTTTACCTGGGCTATCAGCCTCTTTTTACCTGGCGTATATTTTTCATCCTCACCCGCAAAGGCAAAGCGGTGGCGTTTGTCGTAATAACCCACGGTTTGATCGGGCAATACCCAAAGCAGGCGGTTGTAATAATGCCGCCCGTCCTCAATGATGACACTGCCTGTGAGCGCAATCCTTTTCTTGTGCGCCCAGTCCTTCATCCATTGTACGGTAGGCCCTTCCATATTTTCTGCAAGTTTTTCCGGCTGCATGCTGAAACCGGTGCTGAACATTTCGGGTAGTATTACAATTTCTGTTTTGGTGGTGATGCTTTCCAGGAGCTGACCGAGATGACCGAGGTTGGCGGTCTTGTCTTCCCAGGCAAGGGAGGGTTGTATCAGTGAAAAAGTCAAAGACGACGACATGGGGAACAACTTTCTTGATTGCAAAGATGGTCAATAAATGGCAGCTATCACTTCCTGGATAAGGTTATTTTCATAGCCTTTACGTAAAAGGGATGCAGTGGTTTTGGCGTGGCGGCCAGCCGGACTTTCAGCTTTCAGGCTTGCCCATTTTTCCCGGGCAAGTTTGGAAAGTACTTGCAGGTAATCTGCTTCGTTGATCTCTTTCAAAGCTGCCTTTATGTTGTAATCACTAACACCTTTTTGTCGCAATTCAAACCGGATCTTTATTTTACCCCATTTTTTAAGGCGGAAATGACCGCCTGCAAACTGGATGGCATAGCGGGCTTCGTTGAGATAATCTTCCTCGATCAGCCGGGTAATTAATGCTTCCACCTCTTTCTTGAACAAACCCATTCCATAAAGTTTTTCACGCACTTCGTAATGATTGCGTTCCTGATATGCGCAATAATGTTTAATTTTCTGGAAGGCTTTTTCTGGTGAGAGGCTGGTTTTCACAAGTTTGCATTAAAAATGGATTATAATGTAGATTTGTCCTTTAAGGCGTCAGACTTTTCAAAGCAAAATAACCAATATCCACTGTCAGATTACTATGAAATATACCGTTTGTCTCATAGACGATGATCCCATTTACCAGTTTACCGCCCGGAAGATCCTGGAGTCTACCGATCTGGTAAAGGAAGTGCATTCTTTTAATAATGGTGCTGAAGCACTGGTCCATTTTGAAAAGCTTGCAGGCGCCGGCAAAAAGGATTTCCCCGATATCATTTTTCTTGATATCAATATGCCGGTACTGGACAGTTGGGAATTCCTGACATCCTACGAAAAAATGCAACTGCCCATTGTATCACCTCCGCTATATATGGTGAGTTCATCCATCAACGAGGCAGATATACAACATTCAGCCACTTTCCATACGGTAACGGGTTACCTGGTAAAACCAGTGCCCAAGACCAGGTACCGCGAACTGCTGGAAGCTTTGGGAAATGGCCACTAACTCATTATACACTGTTTATGCGGCAGGCGTGCAAATTTCTGTTTACGAATATTAACATTTTACACTAGGTTTGTTGCGAACCTAAATGATCGAGAATGAAATTCATTGTTTCCTCTTCCTCTCTTTTGAAACACCTGCAGCAGATCAGCGGTGTGATCAACGCAAATACCGTATTACCGATACTGGAAGATTTTTTATTTGAAATACAGGATAAAAAGCTGAATGTGGTTGCTACGGACCTGGAAACAGTGATGCGTGTGCAGATGGAAGTAGAGAGTAAGGTCAGTGGCAAAGTATGTATCCCGGCTAAGATTCTGCTGGATTCGCTGAAAAACATCCCCGACCAGCCACTTACTTTCAATATCGACAAAAATTTTGCTGTTGAGATCACCAGCGACAATGGTAAGTACAAGGTGATGGGAGAAAACCCCGATAATTTTCCAAAAGAGCCTCCGGCCGATGATACTACCGGTTTTACCATGACCAGCAGCGCCCTGCTGACTGCTATCAACAAAACACTTTTTGCAGTGAGCAACGACGACCTCCGGCCTGCTATGACCGGCGTATTTTTTGAACTGACAAAAGAGGGGGTACAGTTTGTGGCAACGGATGCCCACCGCCTGGTACGCTACAAGCGCCTCGATACCAAAGCCAGCAAGAACGATTCTTTCATCGTTCCCAAAAAACCCCTGAACCTGTTGAAGAATGCGTTACCGGATAACGATGATGAGCTGACCATCAGCTATAACGGCAACCATCTTTTTGTGAACCATGGTTCAACACAAATGATCTGCCGGCTGATCGACGCGCGCTTCCCCGATTATAAAGTGGTGATACCTGTCGATAATCCTTACAAGCTGATCGTTAACAAAGGAGATTTTCAGAATGCCCTTCGCCGGGTAAATGTGTTTAGTAACAAGAGCACCAACCAGGTGGCGCTGAGTATCAGTGGTAGTGAATTGCAGATGGCAGCGCAGGATGTGGACTTCAGTTTTGAAGGTAACGAAAGGATGAGCTGCCAGTACGATGGAGGCGATCTGCAGATCGCTTTCAATGCCAAATTTCTCATTGAGATGCTGGGCGCAGCCGATACGGAAGAGATCAGGATGGAATTGTCAACATCTACCAAAGCGGGCCTTATCAAACCCAGCGAGCAGGCAGAAGGAGAAGACCTGCTGATGCTGGTAATGCCTTTGATGCTGAATAATTAATATCATATCGAATGATTTTATAAACGCCCCTGGATAAGGGGCGTTTTGCATAACAGGAACAACCCGTTCGCGAAATAATTTGTAAATTGATAAAGCTATTTCGTTTGCTATGCTTGAAAACCTCGTTCATTATTTCAATCATATTCCCAGCCTCCACCGCACCCTGATACTGGCAGGCGGTATTAGTTTTTTTTGGCTGCTAGAAGGCATCATACCACTATTCAGGTTCAGGTACAATAAATGGAAGCATGCCCTGGTGAACATTTTTTTTACCCTCACCACAGTGGTAGTTAATTTTCTTTTTGCCGTACTGATCGTTAAAACGAGCGACTGGGCCACCGCGCACCATTTTGGTCTTTTGTACCTGGCAGCGATGCCCTTGTGGCTTACACTATTACTGGGATTATTGTTGTTGGACCTCATCGGCGCCTATTGGATTCATTATATAGAACATAAGATCAAATGGATGTGGAAGTTCCACATGGTGCACCATGCCGATACGCATGTAGATACAACTACCGCCAACAGGCATCATCCCGGCGAGAGTGTTTTCAGGGCGGTATTTACTTTGCTCGCCGTATTTGTTTGCGGAGCGCCAGTTTGGCTCGTGATGGTGTATCAGAGCATGAGCGCACTGCTCTCGCAGTTCAATCATGCGAATATCCGTTTTCCCCGTACGCTTAACCGGGTCTTGAATTGGGTGATCGTTTCTCCCGATATGCATAAAGTGCATCATCATTATGTAAGGCCGCAGACAGATAGCAATTACGGTAATATTTTTTCCATCTGGGATCACCTGTTCGGCACTTACAACAATACAGCAGTTGACGGGTTGCATTACGGACTGGATGTGCTGGATGAAAAGCGCGATGAAGAATTGAGCTACCAGATGGGCCTTCCTTTCAATCAAAAAATAAAAACCGATTATTAACGATCTCCCGTGATCTTTGCAGGAAACAGCGTTCATGAAAAAGATAGCCATGATCCCGGCGCGTTATGCTGCTACCCGTTTTCCGGCCAAGCTCATGCAGCAACTGGGCACGAAAACGGTGATAGGGCATACTTATGATAATACGGTGGCAACAGGGTTGTTCGATGAAGTATATGTGGTAACAGATAGCGAGATCATTTTCAAAGAGATTGAACAAAACGGCGGGCAGGCTATCATGAGCAGGAAGGCGCACGAAAGCGGCAGCGACCGTATTGCGGAAGCGGCCGAACACCTCGATGTGGAGATCATTGTGAATGTACAGGGCGATGAACCTTTTGTAAAGAAAGAACCACTCGAAAAACTATTGCAGGTATTTGAAGGGGAAGCGGGGAAAAAAGTACAAGTGGCTTCCCTGATGCAGGTAATGAAAGAAGCGCAATTCATCAACGATCCCAATTATGTAAAAGTGGCGGTTGACAAGCAGATGAACGCGCTGCTATTTTCCCGCAGTGTGATACCTTATCTGAGAAATACAGCAACAGCCGCGGTTTATTACGAACATATCGGCGTATATGCTTTCCGGAAGGAGGCGCTGATGCGCTTTACTCAATGGGAAATGACTCCGCTGGAGACCGCCGAAAAAATAGAATGCCTGCGTTACCTCGAAAACGGCATTACACTAAAGATGGTAGTTACCGATTATATGGGTATTGAAATAGATACACCGGAAGACCTGCAACGCGCAGCAGGATTATTCTCATAGCCGTTTCTTATATTTATTCTGCAATCAATACCGAGGTATGGCCGGAACCAATAACTATGATTTGAGCTTACTGGAACAGTTAGACGATAAAAGCGCTTTGCTGGATGTGTTAGACCTGTTCTTAAAAGATACACCTGAGCAGGTGCGGCAATTAGCGCTTAGTACCAGGGCCGGGGAATGGGAATCGGTTTCAGAGCTGGCACACAAGCTGAAAGGCTCCCTGTCTATGCTACAGGCAAAATCATTGGTGAACCAGCTGGCATCAATAGAAAAAACGGCCAAATCTGCTGAAGATAAGACCCCCATTGCAGGCTGGGTTGTAGAAGTGGAGGCCACTTTTGAGGTTCTCAGGGCAGAATTGACGAAAGAAGTAAATATGATACGCAAAGAAATAGGCTGACTGCGGTTAAATGGCTATTTTTATAACGGGTATTTCATAAAATCCCCCCACTATGAAAATCTTGGTTGCAGAAGATGAACCAATGCTATTGAAAACAATTGAATTGAAACTGAAGAAGGAAGGTTACGAAGTAATTGCTACCGGAGATGGCCGAGACGCCATCGCAAGAATTGAAAAAGACAATCCCGATCTTGTCATCAGCGATATTATGATGCCTTACGCATCCGGGCTCGAAGTTGTTTCATTGGTAAAACAACCGGGCCGCAAAACGATTCCCATTATTATTCTTTCAGCCATGGAACAGGAAAAAGTAGTCATGGAAGCATTTGAGCTGGGTGCAGATGATTATATTACCAAACCTTTCAGCCTGAATGAACTGTCGATCCGGGTAAAGCGCCTGATGAGCAGGATAAACAACAAGAATTGAGCTATCAATCATCGGTCTACGGTTTTTGTTTTTCACTTTTATTTTATTCAATGCTGGTATTGTCTGCTTACTGCATGCTGCAAAAAAAGCGGCGAATGCAGGGTAAATCTTATTGAAATCACCTTGATCTAAAGTAGGTTTGCGAATCAAATACCGAAGATTATGAGTTTTCGCAATTTTAAGATGGTGAGTTATGTTGTATACGGACGCGGCAGTTTCAACCAGTTGGATGAGATCCTGGCACCGCATCGCAAGGGCGATGCCCCGATGATATTCCTGCTGGATCATTTTTTTGAAGGGAAACCATTGGCAGGCCGGGTACCGTTAAGAGGAAAGGATCAACTGATTTTTGCCGATGTTACTTATGAACCGAAGACAACACAGGTAGATGCATTGGCCAACCAACTGAAAGAAAAATTCGGAACAGTAAGCGGCATCATTGGCATAGGCGGCGGATCGGTGATGGACCTGGCGAAAGCGGTTTCATTGATGATGAACAATCCGGGCTCATCGGCCGATTACCAGGGATGGGACCTGGTAAAACATGCAGGCGTTTACAAAGTGGGCATACCCACCCTCAGTGGTACAGGCGCCGAAGTAAGCAGGACCACCGTATTAACGGGCCCAACGCGCAAACTGGGCATGAACAGCGATTTCACACCATTCGATCAGATCGTGCTCGATCCTGAACTGACCAAAGATGCGCCGGCGAACCAGCGTTTTTATACCGGTATGGACTGCTATATCCATTGCATAGAAAGCCTCGAAGGCACTTACCTGAACGAGTTCAGCAAAAGCTATGGAGAGAAAGCACTGCAACTCTGCCAGGATATTTATGTAAAACGCAGCGGATGGGATGAGACCTGCGATGATAAACTGATGATGGCTTCTTATGCCGGCGGTATGAGCATTGCGTACTCACAGGTAGGTGTGGCGCATGCAGTGAGTTATGGATTGTCTTACCTGCTGGGCACCAAACATGGTATTGGCAATTGCATTGTGATGAACCACCTGGAAGAATATTACCCGGCAGGCGTGAAGGAATTCAAATACATGGTAGAAAAGAACCAGATCGATATCCCCGCCGGTATCTGCAAGGGCCTGACCGATGAACAGTTTGACGCCATGATCAATGTATCTCTGGGTATGAAACCCTTGTGGGAGAACGCGTTAGGGAAGGATTGGGAAAAGCAGATGACCCGCGATAAACTCCGGGCATTGTATGAAAAGCTGTAGTGCGGCCTATTCAGCTATCTTTGCGTACTAAAGATTTAAAACGATTCAATTTTGAAATTCAGAGACATTGGCCTGGACGAACGATTACTGGAAGGCATAGATGCAATGGGTTACGAAACGGCAACGCCCGTTCAACAGCAGGTGATCAGTCCTATCCTGGCAGGGAAAGACGTCATCGCTTCTGCACAAACCGGTACCGGTAAAACAGCGGCCTTCCTGTTACCCCTCATACACCAGTTACTCACCCACCCTCACGCGCAGCACGATATCAATGCCATGATCATTGTACCTACGCGCGAGCTGGCGATACAGATCGCTGAAACCATGGAGGGGCTTTCCTACTTCACCGATGTAAGTTCTATAGCAGTATATGGAGGCGGCGATGGCAATTCATTTGCCACCGAGAAAAAAGCGCTGGCGCATGGAGTAGATGTGGTGGTGTGTACACCCGGCCGTATGATCGCCCACCTGAACATGGGCTATGTGAAACTGAAAGGATTGAAATACCTGGTGCTTGATGAAGCCGACCGCATGCTGGATATGGGTTTTCATGATGACATCATGAAGATCATTTCTTTTCTTCCCAAAGAGCGGCAAAACCTGTTGTTCTCCGCTACCATGCCCATGAAGATGCGGGAGATGGCCAGGAAAATATTACATCAACCCGAAGAGATCAATATCGCGATCTCCAAGCCGCCCGAAAAAATTCTGCAACAGGCTTATGTGGTATATGAAGCGCAGAAGATACCATTGATCAAAGACATACTGACGCATAAAGATTTCCAAAGTGTCATTGTATTTTGTTCGAAGAAGCAAAACGTGAAACAGCTTACGCGGGAACTGAAGCGGGCACGGCTTTCTGTAGAAGAAATCCATTCCGACCTCGAGCAACAACAACGCGAACAAGTGTTGCAGGATTTCAGGAATAAGAAACTCAAGATACTCGTAGCAACAGATATCCTCAGCAGGGGTATCGATATCGAAGACATCGATCTGGTGATCAACTTCGATGTACCCAACGATGGAGAAGATTATGTACACCGCATTGGCCGTACGGCAAGGGCGGCCAGCGAAGGAACAGCGTATACCCTCATCAGCGAAAGAGAACAAAATAAGTTTGCACAGATAGAAAGCCTGATAGAAAGACAGGTAGAAAAGGCGGTTGTTCCGGAAGTATTCGGACCAGTGCCTGCTTATCAGCCCAGGCAGGGACGCCCCCCTCATCATAAAAAAAGAAGGTTCCACGGACCTCCCAGGCATAAAAAAAACTAAACGGTTTTTTCTTCACCCAATTGCAATAGACTAATGATGGTAATGCTGCCGTCGTGATCGATCGCCATTTCTTTTTGCGTTGTGCAGAAAGGCAATAATTTTTCTATGAATGGTTTCGCTGCCAACCGTTGCGGCGTGGTGAGCACGATACGGGTTCCTTTGTGCAGGAAATGCATGATCACACGCATCAATGCATCAAATTCCGAAGGGTGATAATTCACATCACTCAAAAGCAGGATATCAGTTTCTATATCTGCCGGCAAATGATGCCAGTTGAGCAATTGACATTGGATCGATGTTAATTGATGATGCGCAATAGATCGCGCCACTACTGCTAACGGTTCGGGGAGATAATCGCTGCAACATACTTCACCCGCATAATGCGCAGCGATCAAAGAAGGGAGTGCCAGGCCGGCGGCCAGTTCCAGCACTTTTTTGTTCCGGAGTAAAGATATGTTTTCAACCAACCACCTGCCCATTGCTATGGCAGCAGGCCATAAACGGGCCCAGTAAGGGAAAGGAGCCGTAGTATTTTGCTGGTACAAATGGCGTACCTGCTCCTGATTGGGAACATACAATGATTGCTGGTGACCATCCCATTCAAAATGCCGCAGTTCCAGTTCAAAAATCATGCGGCAAAGGTGCAACAATCAACATCAACTGCCCCAGATATTCGGGTGTTCTGCAAAATAAGGCAGCGCAAATGCACCCATGGCGCCGGTAATGATCTCAATGCCCATAGTAAGACCGCGCGCAGCAGGAGGCATGGCAGCACCCGAGGGTAACATGTTAGGTCCAAGGGGAATGAATGCTACGATCACGGTCAGTATTACCGCGAGAACGATATACACGATGAGGCCTTTTTTGATGTATTCGCGAATAACGGCATACACGATTCCCGCGGCGATTAAGGTAGGAATGGTAAAGAAAATGATAGAATTGATGCCGATGTATTCGGCGAATTCATAACCGGTGATCTTACGGTAAATGATGTCAAAGGCAAGGTTGATAACTGTTCCGGCGATGCCTACAAACAAACCTCCGAGGATTCCTCTTACGGGGAGGGTGTACTTATACGGTGAAGCGGATTCCATATATTTCTGGTTTTAAGTTCATTACTGAAATCATAAACCATACAACCGGAAAATGCCATTCTGGTCCAATGCCTTGTAGAAGAGCCTTTACACTACAAAATTGGTTAAATTTATTTACTTCTGCAACCAGGCAGGAGCAGGTCCTGGTAACATTTTTCCGGGTTCGGTGTTTTACGTCTGAAATAAGGTGTTTTTCCCATTGCAAAAGCCGGCCGCAACGAGTAATTTAACAATTCGTACGCCAAAAAGATCTCTTATGAACCTACTATCTACCCCCATCCTGTCCATAGCCATTTCCATTGTTATTTGCTGGGCGCTGTTTGCCATGTTGTGCAGCATGATCCACGAGTCCGTTACAAGGGTAAAAGCCGAGCGTGGCCGGTTCATGAAGCAATACCTGCTTCAGCAGTTGCACGACTATCCAAACGACATCAACTGGGCCAAACTCCTCTATGCGCATGGCTCGATAGACCTGTTGAGCAGGGCAGTCAATAAACCTACCAGTAATATACCGCCTGAATTATTCGCGTCAGTTATGATAGATATTGTAGGCCAGTCGCAATTGGTACAAAGAAAAAAAGACGCTGCCGCAGAAGCGATCCGTTACCAGAATCCGCTGCTGCACGATTTCAAAGCAGCCACGCTCGTGCTGCAGCCCAGCGATGTGATGGTTTCATTGAAACAATTCATGGATAATGCAGAACTGCGGGCGACAGTCAACGGAACCGTAGATGAATCGAAAGTATATGAGTTGCTGCTGGCAAACATAGCACAGTGGTTTACAGAATTAACAGGCCGCATAACAGAATGGTATCAGAAAAAAACACGCATGCGATTGTTCATGCTCGGTGTATTGATCGCATTGCTCATCAATGTAGATAGTATACAGTTGTTTAACCTGTTCAGCAAAGACGATAACAGCAGGGGGGCGATCCTCCATTTTTATCAACAGAATGAAGAATGGCTGGAAAAACAGGCAAAGAGCGATACCGCGCAAGCCGATATGCAAAGCATGATGCAGCAAACACAGGCTTATGAAAACAAAATGGATTCATTATCCCAATCGCTGAAACTACCGGTAGGCATGGGTTACAGCATTATCAAACGATCGGTGCGGCACGCGATGAGCTGGAATGAAATATGGACGAAGCTATTGGGCATCCTGATCAGCGGTTTTGCTGCCAGCTTCGGTGCTCCCTTCTGGTTCAACCTGCTGAAGCGAACCAATAACAACATTCCAAAACGCGCTAAATAACCCTGCCATGCAATACTATAATGTACACAGTCATGTTTTTACGATGGACAATGCCCCCAAGCGTTTCCTGCACATGTATTTGCCCGATGCCGTTGCAAACGCTATTGATACCATGACGAATACCCGGCCCGGAGCCCTGGCGCTTGCGTGGCTGTTGTCTAAATTACCCGGAACAGCAGGGAAACGCTACGCCAGTTTTTTGAAGATCGGCAAAAGCTGCGGACAGCTCGATGTTTTTGAAGACTTGTTGAAGCAATACAATGATCCGGATATCAAATTCGTGGCGTTGTCTATGTTCATGGAAGAGTGTGGCGCCGGCTATTCCACCTCGGGTTTTGCAGGGCAGATAGAGGAATTGTTGCAAGTGAAACAACAATATCCCGACAGGCTCCTGGTATTTTTAGGGCTTGACCCGCGATGGGACGCCAAAGGAAAGAAACTGAAAGATATGGTGGCCGGATATTTTGATACTAAGCTCCGCATCAATGCTTCCCGTTCGGTGTACCCGTTTGTGGGCCTGAAATTGTATCCCAGCACGGGCTTTTATATTTTCGATGAAAGGCTGAAAGAAACACTGGAATGGGCCGCAGAAAATGAAGTGCCCGTTCTTAGTCACTGTAATTACCTTGGAGGCATTTACAACAATGATACCCGCCACCTGCAATCGACCCTGAACTTTTATGATCCGTATGCCAGGAAAATGTACGACCAGCCTGTTTATCAGAAGGAATCTCATTTCTGGAAGAAAATATTCGGCACCAATACGGCAAACAATAACAAGATCAGTTGTTCGTATTTCCTGGAGCCGGCCAGTTACAAATCAATGCTGCATTATTTTAAATACGCGTTCAAGAAAGAATTGAAACTATGCCTGGCCCATTATGGTGGCGACCGGCACATCCTGGCGGCACATGGTTATCCCATCAATGAACGTACATTATATGGTGTTGAGAAAAAGAACTGGTGCAGCCAGATACAGGAACTGATGCAGGAATTCTCTAACCTGTACACAGATATCTCTTATGCAGTACACAATACCAAAGTGCATGCACCGGTTTTTGATGACCTGAAAAATAACATGTTCACTAACCGCCTTCTTTTTGGTACCGATTTTTTCATGACAGAGCAGGAGATACCGGAAAAGGATGATTATAATAAATTCAAAAGCGATGCCCTGGCGCAACCTTGTGGTAGTGGCACTGCCTGGGACCAGATGGCGGGTCACAATGTAGAGCAGTTCTTGCATAGCAAATATTATCCCGGGCGGGTAGTATAAAAAAATGAGCATAATCATATGCTATTTATGCAAAGCCATCCAACGGAGGATGGCTTTTTATTTTTTCCGCTTACTTTAGAGCATTCACCAATCTTTTGTTTGCCATGAAGCCTTCCGAAAAATCGCGCCGCTCCTTTTTAAAAAATGCAGCATTGTTATCAGCAGCATCCGCCTTCCCTTCTATCATCACCAAAGCATGGGGTGGGCCTGCACCGAAAACCATCAAGCCCGGCGAAAAAGTGAACCTCGCCTGTATTGGCATCGGTAACCAGGGCGGATCGGATGTAATGTCTTTCGATAAAACAGGACTGGCCAATTTTGTTGCGTTTTGCGATGTAGATATGGGAGCGCCACAGACATTGGCGGTATTGCAAAAATTTCCCAACGTGCCCCGCTTCCAGGATTTCCGGATGATGTTCGATAAGATGGGCAGCCAGATAGATGCAGTTTGCATCGGCGTACCTGACCATTCGCATTTCGCTATTACCATGATGGCATTGGCACTGGGCAAACACGTATATGTGGAGAAGCCCATGGCACGCACCTTTAATGAGGTGGAGCTGATGATGAAGGCGGCTGCGAAGCATCCCAAAGTGGTTACACAAATGGGTAACCAGGGACATTCAGAAGCTAATTATTTCCAGTTCAAAGCATGGAAAGAAGCAGGCATCATCAAAGATGTTACCGCTATCACAGCACACATGAACAGCGCCCGCCGCTGGCATGGCTGGGATGCACATATCAAACAACTCCCTCCCAAAGAGCCCATTCCTTCTACGCTCGATTGGGATACCTGGCATGGTGTAACACAACTGCACGACTATAACCACGATTATATCAACGGCCAGTGGCGTTGCTGGTACGATTTCGGTATGGGCGCGCTGGGCGATTGGGGTGCACACCTCATCGATACCGCTCACCAGTTCCTGTCTTTAGGCCTGCCTTATGAAGTGAGTATGCAGAAAGCAGAAGGACACAATTCATTCTTCTACCCGCAATCATCCACCATCCTCTTCCGTTTCCCCGAGCGTGGCAATATGCCGGCCTGTGATATCACCTGGTACGATGGGGTGAACAACCTGCCGCCGATCCCTAAAGGGTATGGCGTGATGGGACTCGACCCCAATATCCCGCCGCCCAGCAGCGGATCCCTGCAGGCGCCCAAACTGAATCCCGGTAAGATCATCTACAGCAAAGAGCTTACTTTCAAAGGCGGGTCGCACGGAAGTACACTTTCCATTATACCCGAAGAGAAAGCAAAAGAAATGGCTTCCAGGTTGCCGGAAGTACCCATAAGCACTTCGAACCATTATGCCAACTTTTTGAAGGCTTGCAAGGGAGAAGAAGAAACGCGTTCACCATTCGCGATTGCCGGTCCGCTGAGCCAGGTATTCTGCCTGGGTGTGCTGGCGCAAAAACTGAACACGAAACTGCAGTTCGACCGGAAAACGAAGACCATCACCAATAACAAAATGGCCAATGAAATGCTGACGGGACTTCCGCCCCGCAAAGGATGGGAGCAGTATTACAAAGTATAAGACTGGCGGTTTAAGTGTGTAAATTGCAGTGGCGATTTACACACTTAAACATAATGCCATGCAGTTCGATCTTGAAAAATCAATAGAGATCCTTGGGCGCACACCCGATGTGCTGAATACCCTGTTACGGGGTATTGCCGATGATTGGGTAATGAACAACGAAGGCGGTGAAACCTGGAGCGCTTATGATGTTATGGGACACCTGATTCATGGAGAGCGAACCGACTGGGTCGCCCGCATGGAGATTATCCTTTCAGATGGGCCCAATAAAACATTTGCACGTTTCAACCGGTTTGCCCAGTTTGAAGAAAGCAGAGGAAAAACCTTGCCGCAATTGTTGGATGAATTCACCAAAGTGCGTATGGAGAATATAGACCTGCTTCGTTCAAAAAAACTCACCCATAACGATCTCGGCAAAACAGGTATCCACCCTTCTTTCGGAGAAGTAACATTGGAGCAATTGTTGGCCACCTGGGTTGCCCACGACCTGAACCATATTGCACAGGTGTCGCGTGTGATGGCCAAACAATACAAAGAGGCAGTGGGGCCATGGATCGAATACCTGCGGATATTGCAATAACCTGCTGAAAAAAGAAAGGCGGTCATTGTAATGCTCTCTACTTTCATTAACCCCGACGACCGTTCAAAGGCCGGACAAATTGCTGTGCTTGCCGGATTCAAACACAAACCCCTTACAAGGGAAATTATAGAAGAAGTGTTGACCGATTGTTTTAATGAATGAGTATCTTAGAGGTATAGGTGATTAAATGGAAGAACTAAGATACAGGGATGCAACCCAGGCAGATTTGGCAAAAATTGTTGAGATATACAATTCAACGGTTGCATCGAGAATGGTTACAGCCGATACCGAACCGGTTTCGGTTGAAAGCAGGCAAGGATGGTTCAACGAACACAGCGCTTCCAGGAGACCGCTTTGGGTTATTGAAAATAACCATGATGAAATAGTTGGCTGGGTTAGCTTTCAATCTTTTTACGGAAGGCCGGCTTATGATAGTACGGTTGAAATAAGTATTTATTTGGCGGAGAACCAGCGAGGGAAGGGACTGGGCAAACAAGTCCTGCAGTTTTGTATCGATGAGTCGTCGCAATTCGGTATCAAGACCTTACTCGGATTTATCTTCTCGCACAATGAACCCAGCCTGAAACTGTTCAGGCATTTTGGATTTGAAGATTGGGCTACATTGCCCAATATTGCGATACTGGACGGAGAAGAAAGGGGCTTGAAAATTTTAGGCAAACGGATTGCCTGATAAAGGAATAATACAACAGCATGTACTGGAAGCAATTAGTTGATCCGTTTCATAATATAACCTTATCGGCGGCGGTGGCTGTTTTGCCCATACTGTTTGTATTCTGGGCCCTCCTGGTAAAAAAAATGAAAGGCTACAAAGCCAGCCTGCTGGCAACCGCCCTGGCCATACCCATTGCTATTTTCATTTACCAGATGCCTGCCGGGCTTGCTCTGTTATCTACCGCACATGGTATGCTGTATGGAATTTTCCCGATATGCTGGATCATGATCACGGCAGTATTCCTTTTCAATGTAACGGTGAAGAGCGGCCGGTTCGAGATCATCAAACAGTTCATGGCTTCCATCACGCCCGACAGGCGGTTACAGGCCTTGCTCATTGCATTTTCTTTTGGTTCTTTTTTGGAAGGGACTGCAGGTTTTGGATCACCAGTGGCCATCACTGCAGCGATGCTGGTAGGTTTGGGTTTTGATCCGTTGTATGCGGCAGGCTTATGCCTGATTGCCAATACAGCTCCTGTGGCCTTTGGTTCTATCGGCATCCCGGTAACAGTTGCATCGCAGGTAACCGGTATACCTGAAATGGCCATATCTCAAATGGTGGGAAGGACACTGCCATTTTTATCCATGCTGCTTCCTTTTTACCTGGTGGTATTGATGGCCAGATTCAGGAAGGCCATGGAAGTGTTGCCAGCGATTTTGGTATCGGGTTTGTCTTTCGCTTTTTTTCAGTGGTTCACATCAAACTTCCTGGGACCCACACTGCCGGATATCATTGCAGGCGTGTGCTCGATCGTTTCTTTGCTGGTCTTGCTGCGTTACTGGAAGCCAAAAACGATATGGAGATTTCCCCATGAACCGGCTGTGGTGGCATCGAATGAAACCCCTCATTCCGCTAAAACCATTACCAAGGCTTGGGCGCCGTTTATGGTGCTCACGGTTTTTGTGATTGTATGGGGATTAAAGCCGGTAAAAAGTTTCCTGGATAGTATCAGTCTTTTATCGTTTCCAATACCCGGTTTACATAATGCCATTATGCTGCCGGAAGGGGACAAATTGTTGCCGCAAGTGTTCAAGTTTAATTTTCTTTCCGCGGCGGGTACCGCTATTTTATTTGCGGCCATGGTGGGGGTATGGTTATTAGGATTAAGCGTTAAAGACGGATGGAAAATATTCATACAAACCCTTGTGCAACTTAAAATACCCATCGTTACGATTGCTGCTGTTTTGGGTTTTGCTTATATCCTGAACAATTCAGGTATTACCGGCACTTTATCGAAAGTATTGTCCAACACAGGTGTACTGTTCCCATTCTTTGCACCGGTGCTGGGCTGGCTGGGCGTTTTTGTAACCGGCTCCGATACATCATCCAACGCCCTGTTCTGCCATACACAAAAAACAACGGCGGTTTCAATAGGCGTTGATCCGGTGATTACGGTTTCAGCCAATATTTCCGGGGGCGTAGTAGGTAAAATGATCTCGCCATCCTCTATTGCCGTAGCGGCTGCAGCCGGCTCAATGATCGGGAAAGAATCGAACCTGCTCCGGTTTACGATAAAGCATAGCTTTATCATGCTCTTGTTCATCAGTATGATGACATTGGCGCAGGCATACTGGCTTAAGTGGTTAGTGCCTTAAAATAGAACAGATATGAAAATAATTGTACTGGATGGATATGCATTGAACCCGGGAGATCTCTCCTGGGAGGCTTTGCAACAATCAGGTGAGTTAACAGTTTATGACAGAACCCCGGCAGATCAAATCGTAAAAAGATGCGAAGGCGCTGAGATTGTTTTTACAAATAAAACACCGCTCACAGCGGAAACACTGAAACAGTTAAACAAGCTGCAATACATAGGCGTATTGGCCACCGGGTACAATGTGGTGAATACGGCTGCTGCTAAAACGCAGGGCATCATCGTGTGCAATGCTCCGGATTACAGTACGGCATCTGTGGTGCAAACGGTTTTCGCGCTCCTGCTGGAATTAACCAATCATGTACAGCGGCACAGCGATGCCGTAGCATCCGGTAAATGGAGCCAGTCGAAAGACTGGTGCTTCTGGGATTATCCGCTTTCAGAGTTATCAGGTAAAACCATTGGTATCATTGGGTTTGGCAATATAGGCCAAAAAGTGGCTGCTGTTGGCGCTGCATTTGGTATGCATATTTTGTGTACCAGCAGAACCCGGCGAACGCATGCGGGTGTACAGGATTTCCGCTGGGTAGACACGCCGGAGTTGTTGTCAAATGCAGATGTAATTAGCCTGCATTGTCCGCTCGTGCCCGAAACAAAAGGGTTGATCAATAAAACCACTTTATCACAGATGAAACGAACGGCTTTCCTGATCAATACATCGAGAGGACCGGTAGTGGAAGACGATGATCTTGCGCACGCACTCAACAACGATGTGATTGCCGGCGCCGGACTGGATGTGCTCACTACAGAACCGCCCCCACCGGATAATCCGCTGTTGAAAGCCAAAAATTGCATCATCACACCACATATCGGTTGGGCAAGTAAAGAAGCCAGGCTTAGGTTGATGCAGATTACCGTTGACAACCTGAACGCATTTATGCAAGGCAAACCGGTAAATGTTGTAAACTAAAATTCACCATGCATATCCTGATCTCACCGAACGCTTTCAAAAGCAGTCTTGATGCAGGCAGTGTTGCCGATGCTATTGAGATGGGATTGCAAAGCAGCCGGTTGCATTTCACCAGTGAAAAAATACCGGTTGGCGATGGCGGCGATGGAACAGGAGAGCTGCTCATCAAACAAAGCAATGGCATTTATATAACAGGCAGGGTACATAATGCTTTGGGAAGTATCATAGACAGTTCATTCGGACTAATCGATAACCAGGATACTGCTGTGATAGAAATGGCCAATGCCGCTGGTATCCGTTTATTGGAACGGGCAGCCCTGAACCCATTGAAAGCCTCTTCTTACGGAACAGGCGAGCAGGTAAAAGCAGCGTTGGACAAAGGCGTAAAGAAAATCATCATCGGCATGGGCGGCTCTGCAACGGTAGATGGCGGGGCCGGGATATTACATGCATTGGGGGTTCGGTTTTTAAATGCATCGGGTGAGGAACTGTTCCCCAACCCAGAGAACCTGGCAACGCTAAATGAAATCGATACCAGCAAGCTCGACAAGAGAATACCGGGTACAGAAATTATTGTCATGTGCGATGTTCAAAATAAGTTATTGGGTGATAAGGGGGCAGCCAGGGTTTTCGGTCCGCAAAAAGGCGCTACAGCAGAAGGATTGATCATACTTGAAAAATACCTTACACAGTTTGCAACGATCATCCATCGCAACACGGGTAAAAAAGTGGATGACATCAATGGCGGTGGCACGGCAGGAGGAGCGGCAGCAGGACTGTTCGCGTTCCTCAATGCCCAACTGGTGAATGGGATCGATTATTATCTCGACCGGGTAGGGTTTGAAGATGCCCTGTCAAAAGCCGATCTTGTGATCACAGCGGAAGGCAGTATCGATGAGCAGAGCCTGGAAGGCAAAGCGCCGTTCGGGGTTGCAGTGCGGGCAAAAGCAAAAGGCATTCCGGTGGTAGGAATGGCAGGGAAAGTGCCGTTGAACACCGATCAGGAACTCAACCGATATTTCGATGTTTTATTGTCGATAACAAATGAACCATCGCCTTTAACAGATGCATTGAAACATACGCATCAAAACCTGGTACGACTTGCCGGTCAACTGGGAAATTTATTAACGTTGAACACCTAAAAACAGATACATGATAAACATAAATGCAATTGTTGCAAAAGAAGTGGTGCCGGGTTTTTGGGCAAGATTCGTTCATGCCGATTCCATGACACTGGCCTACTGGGAGGTAAAAAAAGGGTCTTCCATTCCATTGCATAAACACATCCATGAACAGGTAATGCAGGTACATGAAGGCGAATTTGAATTTACGGTTAATGGAGAAACGAGAGTGTACACCCCGGGCATGGCCGTGGTCATCCCTTCAATGACGGAACATGGCGGAACGGCTCTTACCGACTGTAAACTTTTCGACGTCTTTAGTCCGGTTCGGGAAGATTACAAAGCCTTTGCCACCTAATATTTTAGCCTTGTTCAGGTACGTACATTTTTTATTGATTGCCTGCCTGTTGCCATTCCTGTTACCGGCACAAGACAAGCCCTTGTTCAATGTGCTGGGTTTTTATACCGGCAAGCAAGACCTTGCGCATATCAGTTTTGTGCAGGAAGCCAATCCCTGGTTTACACAGTTGGCAGCAGCTAATCATTTCAGTTATACAGCTACAAACGATTGGAGCCGGTTGAACAAAGACACATTGAAACGATACAAAGTAGTTATATTTCTTGATAGTCGCCCTGAAGCGCCGGAACAACGCGAAGCATTTCAACAATACATGGAGCAAGGCGGCGCATGGATGGGATTTCATTTTTCAGCTTTTGCATTAACGCCTTCGGCTTACCCGCAAAATTGGAATTGGTATCACAATCATTTCCTCGGCTCGGGTCAATATGCCAGCAATACCTGGCGGCCTACTTCAGCAATAGTGCGTGTAGAAAAGAAACAACCTGCAACACAGCACCTCCCGCAAACATTTAAAACGGCACCGAATGAATGGTATCGCTGGGAAAACGACCTGCGGCAGAATGCCGATATCGATATCTTATTGTCTATCGATCCTACCAGCTTCCCGTTGGGCACGGGGCCCAAACCGCATGAGATCTGGCACAGTGGTTATTACCCGGTTGTATGGACGAATAAAAAATACCGGATGATTTACCTGAACATGGGACATAACGATATGGATTATGGCGGCACTAACTGCAGCCTGTCGTCTACGTTCAGTAGTCCCGAACAAAACAAGCTGATCAGGGATGCATTGATCTGGCTGGGAACAGGAAGCCTAGCCGATTGACTTTTTTGTTTTTATATGCTGTTTCAGTTTTTCTTCATCGATGATGCGTATGCTTTTCCCCGAAGTGGCGATGATCTTCTTTTGTGTAAGTTCTGAGAGAAACTTAAACACGGTTTCGTAAATGGTGCCGGCATAAGCGGCTATATCGCGCCTGGCCACAGGAACCGAAATATAACCTTCGCTGTTAACACCCCATATTTCTTTCATTTCCAGCAGTGCATCGGCAATCCTTGCATTTACTTCCATCAACGCCAGGTTGCGCATGCGTTTTTCGGCTTGCTGTAGTTCAACCGCATAAAACTGTACCAGCTTATGGGTAAGCGCGTGATTGCTTTTCATGGTTGCTTCCCAGAAAGCATTATCAATAAAACAGAGTTTCACATCTTCCAATGCTGTTGCAGAGATCGGGTATATCGGATCGCTTCCCATACCCCGGTGCCCCAGGATATCTCCTTTTTTTGCAAAACGGATGATCAGTTCTTTTTGCTCCCCCCATTCTTTATGCACTTTTACCGACCCGGAATACAGGAAATAGATACCGGTCACTTTCCCGCCTTCACCAAATATTTGCGCTCCTTTTTTGAAACGCAGGGTCGTTTTTTTTACTTCTACCAGGGCCTTCCATTCGGGCAGGCAGGAGCTGCAGAGAAAACAATCTGAAATATTACAGGAACTCACTTGCATATAGCAATGATACAAAGATTATATACAAATACGGGTTTTATGAAATATTGTATATACCATTTTTTTACTATTATTTAGATTTTAAAATGACTAAAAACATATTATTTACAATAATTTTGCGCCTGCCGGAAGAAAACCGCTAAAGAAATTAATTTTTATCATAATAAAACAAGTTTTATGGATTACAATTATGAGCAAACGCCTTTTTCGAAATCGGTTTTCACGGGTTTGTTTGCGGGGCTTGCAACAACGCTGTGTTGTTTGGTGTATGATTTTATTTACAGGTATAATACAGGATTTACGCTTTCGGCCATCATCAATGTGGCTTCTATCATTTTTGCTTGCAATGTAATATTGGTTGTCTGCGGCATGTTGTACCAGGTATTCAGGAAAACGATCAAAGGGGGTGGCGTTGTATTTATTGTGCTGTTTACAGTGCTTTCCTTGTTTTTGCTTTGGAAAGCAGCAGGTGTTCAGCGTTCTCCTATCGAATCGGTTTCTGTGCAGTTCAGGGGTTTGCTGATGGGTGTGACTGCTATTACCGGCGCAAGCATTTCCTTTCTTGTTCCCTACCTCTACCATAGTAAGAAGTTTGCCGAACACGTTATATAACATGGCAATATTGAGAAAGGACTGTTCTTTTTCATCGGAGAAGGCGATGAGGAGGCTTACTCTTTCATCGCTTTTCTCAGCATTGCAATACTTTTAGGCACAGCGGTAGCGGCATCTTCTTTTCCTTCGTATTCGAGCGAAAGATAGCCGTGATAGTTTACATTGTTGAGTATGGAAATGATGCGATCGTAGTCGAGATCGAGTGTGTACCATTCGCCCCCTCCATAATAGGTTTTAGCCTGAACGAAAACGGCCTGGGGTGCAATCATTTCTAGTTTGGAATAAGGATTTTCCAGGAAATTACCTGTATCCATTAAGAGGCCCAACCAGGGTGAGTCGATGGCTTTTTTAATACGCAGCATACCTTCGGGAGTGGAGCAGAGGCCCCAATGGTTTTCCAGCGCCAGCACAACACCGTGCTGTTCGGCTGTGGGAATGCATTGTTGAATGGCTTCTATGCACCATTTGAAGCCGTCGTCTTCTGTATAACCGGGAAGAATAGGTTCTATACCACGGTTTTTCATCAGTTCATCGAATGATGCGGTAGTACCCCATCTGCCCGAATTGAGCCGCATGCAGGGTACACCCATTTTTGCAGAGAGCTCAATCCATTCTTTTGTATTATCGATATTTTTTTGCCATTCCTTTTTATCGGGTGTTACAAATCCCTGGTGAATAGAAAGACAGGTGAATGCAATGCCGTTATTATAGGCACGCCGTTTCAGTTCGTTGATGTATTTGGCGTCGGTACCGTTCATCTGCCTGTGTAGGATATCGATGCCTTCCACTCCCAGTTTTGCTGCTTCATCAATTACTTTTTCAACAGGGAATTTTTCTCCTTTGAAATGCCAATACGAATAAGAAGAGATACTGAGCTTGATACGCGGTTTCGGCTGTACAGCAACTTCGTTGTTGTTGCTGATACGAACGGCGGGTAAAACGGCAGTAGCCAATGCACTGCCAAATCCATTACGGATGAATGAACGACGTGAGTTTTTCATACTTGATGCAATCAGGTTTTAGAGGTTATTTGAAAATTAATGAATAACGTGTTGTGCTATTAGAAACTGAGAGCATGTTTGATTTGAGCGATTTTTCTGCCATTAAGATAGTTGATCCAGTGTAAAATGGCCATGGAAG
>PVEQ01000009.1 GCA_002973575.1 Sediminibacterium magnilacihabitans | reverse complement strand
TAGATTTAGACCTGAATTGTAGGAAAATAAACAAGCTATACCACCAATGCCTTGATATTGGACGTATAGCTGCTTAAATTTTTACCGAACCATTGATCTATCATAGTATAGATTTAATCGATCATAGTATAGATTTAATCGATTGAATTTATGCCTCAGGAATCATAAGTTTGTTACGCTATCAGCAATACAGCGTATTGCTGAACAATCAATCACTCACCACGAAAATTGTAAAATATGGAAAACATGCACGGCGATATCAGCAAATGCCCGTTTCATAACGGGACTTTAAAAAAGCAAAACACAGGCAATAGCGGAACAAAGAACAGCGACTGGTGGCCCAACCAGTTAAAATTAAACACCCTTCGCCAGCATGCTGCGTTATCCAATCCTATGGATAAGGATTTCAATTATGCCGAAGCGTTTAAAAGCCTTGACCTGGAAGCGGTGAAGAAAGACCTGCATGCTTTGATGACAGATTCGCAGGACTGGTGGCCCGCTGATTTCGGCCATTATGGTCCATTCTTTATTCGCATGGCCTGGCACAGCGCGGGCACTTACAGAACCGGCGATGGACGTGGTGGTGCGGGCGCGGGTCAGCAACGTTTTGCCCCGCTTAATTCATGGCCCGATAACGGTAACCTGGATAAAGCACGCCGTCTGCTGCTTCCTGTCAAATTAAAATACGGAAGCAAAATTTCCTGGGCCGATCTGATGATCCTTGCAGGAAATATTGCCCTGGAATCAATGGGATTCAAAACTTTTGGCTTCGCTGGCGGACGTGAAGATGTATGGGAACCTGAAGAAGATGTGTATTGGGGAAATGAAAAGAAATGGCTGGAATTAAGTGGTGGGCCTAACAGCCGTTACAGCGGAGAACGCGAGTTGGAAAACCCACTGGCTGCCGTACAAATGGGACTGATCTATGTGAACCCGGAAGGACCCGATGGCAACCCTGATCCGGTTGCGGCAGCAAAAGACATCCGGGAAACATTTGCGCGCATGGCAATGAATGATGAAGAAACCGTTGCATTGATTGCAGGCGGACATTCATTTGGAAAAACGCATGGCGCAGGCGATGCAGCGCTTGTAGGCGCTGCACCGGAAGCGGCTAGCATAGAAGAACAGGGCCTGGGATGGGCAAGCAAATTCGGTACTGGAAAAGGCGCAGATGCCATCACAAGCGGATTAGAATTAATATGGACAACCACACCAACAAAATGGAGTAATAATTTCTTCTGGAATTTATTTGGCTATGAATGGGAATTGGAAAAAAGCCCGGCAGGTGCGCATCAATGGGTAGCGAAAGGTGCAGGGGCAACGATTCCGGATGCATTTGATGCGAATAAAAAGCATTTACCGAAAATGCTTACAACAGATCTGTCGCTACGGATGGACCCTGTGTATGAGAAAATAGCCAGGCGGTTTATGGAAAACCCCGATCAGTTTGCCGATGCATTTGCAAGGGCCTGGTTTAAATTAACACACAGGGATATGGGGCCTCGTGCAAGGTATTTAGGTCCTGATGTTCCCCGTGAAGAATTGATCTGGCAGGATCCCATTCCAGCAGTAGATCATAAATTGATAGACGAAAGCGATGTTGAAGCAATAAAGGGTACCATTTTGCATTCGGGCTTATCTGTTTCCCAACTGGTCTCAACAGCTTGGGCTTCTGCATCAACCTTTCGTGGCTCCGACAAGCGTGGCGGCGCCAATGGTGCGCGTATCCGTTTTGCGCCACAGCTATCCTGGGCTGTCAATAATCCTGCGCAATTATCAAAGGTGCTGGACAAATTAACAACGATCCAAAAGGATTTCAATGCTGCACAAAAAGATGGTAAGAAGATTTCCATCGCGGATATGATTGTATTAGCCGGCTGCACAGGTGTGGAGAAAGCCGCAAAAGATGCAGGTTATACTATAAAAGTTCCTTTCACACCGGGGCGTATGGATGCTTTGCAGGAGCAAACAGATGTGGCGTCTTTTGCAGTATTAGAGCCGATGGCAGATGGCTTCCGTAATTATCTGAAAACAAAGTTTTCTGTATCAACAGAAGCTTTGTTGGTTGATAAAGCGCAACTGCTCACATTGACCCCTCCTGAAATGACGGTACTTATTGGGGGTTTGCGTGTATTGAATACAAATGCTGATGGTTCTGCGCATGGCGTATTTACCAGCCGTAAAGAAGTATTGAGCAATGATTTCTTTGTAAACCTGCTCGATATGAACACTGTTTGGAATGCTAAAGATGAACACCAGGAGTTGTTTGAAGGGAAAGACAGGAAAACCGGTGCATTAAAATGGACAGCTACGCGCGCCGACCTGGTCTTTGGTTCACAATCAGAATTAAGAGCTTTAGCCGAAGTATATGCAAGCGCCGATGCAGGAGAGAAATTTGTGAAAGATTTTGTGGCAGCGTGGACTAAAGTGATGAACCTTGACCGGTTTGATTGACCACAATCACCTTATTCCCTAATACCTGTCATACGTCCTGGAGTTTCGTATCTATAGTTTTACAAAAAAAAAATATGGAGAAGATCCTGCTGGCCATTGAAGCTGCAAATCCAGACAAAAATGCCATCGAATTTGCCTGCTATCTGGCACGGTTAACAAAGTCTAAAATCACTGGAATCTTTCTTGAAAATATTGTTGCACAACATGAATTTGCACTGAAAGAAATACCAGGCGCTCCCTACCGGGAATGGCATGCAGATGAAAGATCTTCCGAATATAGAATACGGGCAGAGGCAATAGAAAAAAATATCACTCTTTTCAAGCAAAAATGTACAGGAGAAAAAATCACATGCCGGGTACATAGAGACAGAGGTGTGCCTGCTGACGAATTGATTGAAGAAAGCAGGTTTGCAGATTTGGTTGTCGTTGACGCCGAAACTTCATTCAATAAACGGTATGAAGGCAGTCCAACTGAATTTGTAAAAGATATTTTGCAAAAGGCCGAATGCCCTGTAGTGATAGCCCCGGAAAGTTTCGACGGAATCAATGAGGTTGTCTTTACATACAATGACTCTGCCTCATCTGTGTTTGCTATCAAACAATTTACTTATCTCTTACCTCAATTGCATGAAATAAAAGTATCGATAATACAAGTCAATGAATCCGGTAAGTGGGAAGACCGGGACAAGTATATATTTTCCGAATGGTTAAAAGATCATTATGGCAATCTGCATTTCGAGGCATTGAAAGGAGATACCAACACGGCTTTGTTTGATTATCTGCTCACCAGAAAAAATATTTTTCTGGTGATGGGAGCCTATGGCAGGAATACCTTATCGCAATTCTTTAAACATAGCCGGGCAGAGCTTTTAATAAAAGGCACATCTCAGCCCATCTTTATTGCACATCATTGATGCCTGATATTTTCATTAAAAAAACCGGGACTATGAAAAAATTTATTGTTGCGTTTGATGGTTTGAGATTCTCGGAAAGTGTAAGAGATTATGCTATTGAGCTTGCCAATCAAAGTAATGCTCACCTCGTTGGGGTTTTTTTAGATGATTTTATGCATCACAGTTACAAAATATACAATCTTATTACAGAAAATAAGAATTACCATGCAAAACAAAAGAAGCTAGAAGAAAAGGACGTAGCAACTAGAAGGGAAGCGGTTGAAAAATTTGAAATCGCCTGCCAGGATGCGGGATTGCAATATACAGTACATCATGACCGGAACGCAGCCATACAGGAGCTGTTGCACGAGAGCATTTATGCCGATCTGTTAATGATAGATAATACCGAAACTTTAACGGCTTATACCGAAAAGATTCCCAGTGAATTTATTAACGATCTGCTCAGTCAAACAAAGTGCCCTGTGTTAATGGTGCCTCATCATTTTGAGCCAATCGATAAGGTTGTCCTACTCTATAATGGGGAAGCATCGTCTGTTTATGCTATAAAAATGTTCAGTTACATACTAGCATCATTAAAACAGAAACCGACTGAAGTTGTCAGTGTGAAAGGGACAAATGACAGTTTGCATTTACCAGACAATGCATTGATGAAAGAGTTTATGAAACGTCATTTCTCAGAAGTATCTTATACCATTTTGAAGGGTTCAGCTGAAACAAAAATTCATACCTATCTGAAACGGGCTGGCAATCATACCCTTGTGGTACTAGGAGCCTATAGCAGGGGAATGATAAGTAATTGGTTACGTCCCAGCATGGCTGACATGATCATGAAGGAATTACAGGTGCCCTTGTTTATTGCTCATATTAAATAAGGAATAAAACAGAGCTACAATTTAATTCTAATAATAGCCTGCTTTATTACCCATGTTTCTTTTCAATCTCAAAGCTGATTTTGGCGGTGATTCGGTAGTCTACAATTTTATTCTTGTTTACAGTTGCGCTATGATCCTTAACATAAATGGACCGGATATTGTTCAGCGTTTTACCCGCTTCGGTAATTGCTTTTTGCGCGGCATCTTCCCAACTTTTACTGGAGTCAGTCATTACTTCAATAACTTTTAAGATTGACATAGAATTTCTTTTTACTGATGAGTGAATAAAATCATGAAGTAAGGTAGCGCTGATATTCGGCTAAATCAATGACGAATATCACCCTATTATGTAATTGACGTCATTAAGGAAAAATGAATACTAGAATACATTTGTTACAATTCGGAAATAATTTTTCCGAAATAATAAACATTAAATCATTCAAATATTTTACTTATGAAAACTGATATTCAAATTCAAAAAGATGTAATGGAAGAGTTGAAATGGGACCCTTCCCTCAATGCAGCCGAGATCGGCGTAACTGTTAAGAACGGAATTGTAACTCTTTCCGGGCAAGTTAACAGCTACGCAAAAAAAATGGCTGCTGAAAAAGATGTAAAAAAAATTTCCGGCGTAAAAGCAGTAGCTGAAGATATCCAGTTGCGTGTTTTTCCTTCATTTCAGAAATCCGATTCCGAAATCGCCGAAGCAGTGTTGAATGCACTCAAATGGAATTCCAATATACAGGAAGAGAAGATCAAAATAAAAGTGGAAAATGGGGTTGTTCAACTGGAAGGCGAGGTGGAATGGGAGTACCAGCGCACAAATGTTAAATCAACGATCGAAAATTTGACCGGTGTAAAATCAGTTTTGAACCTGATAACAATAAAACCAAAGCTTACTGCTTCTGGTGTTCACCAAAAAATAATTGAAGCGCTTTACAGAAGCGCCACTGTTGATGCTGAAAACATAATTGTGCAAACTATCGGCAGCAAGGTTGTTCTTAGCGGAAAAGTCCGTTCACTTGCCGAAAAAGAAGATGCGGAGCTTGCTGCGTGGAACGCCCCTGGCGTTATCAGCGTGGAAAATGACCTGCGAATTTAAAAGACTACAGAGTCCTGTACTTGAATGATGCGGCAGATTGTGACAAATAAAACCCGCAACCAGGAATTGGCTGATATCTTTCATCAAATGGCAGGCTGCTATCGGTATTTGGGACCCGAACAACGGTTTCGTTCAACAGCTTATGAAAATGCGTCGGGCACCATCCAAAGCCTGAAAGATGATATAAGCATATATGCTGCCAATGTGAAATCGTTGAATCGGCTCAATAATATTGGCAGCAGCATAGCAGAAAAGATTATTGAATACCTGGAAACTGGAAAAATTGCAGCCTTTGAAAGGTTAAAGAGGGAAGTCCCTGAAGGCCTGTTGGAATTGATGAATATATCAAGTTTTGGCCCTGCTACTGTAAAACTACTTCATGAAAACTTCGATATAAGCAATAAAGAAGACCTGATTTTGGCCATTGAATCCGGAAAATTGAAAGGTGCCAAGGGATTAGGAGAAAAGAAACTAGAAAACCTGATGAGGGGTTTGAAACTATATAAGACCGGACAAGAAAGAGTGCCGCTGTCAACCGGACTGAAAGCAGGAACTAAATTGCTTGAAACAATCCAAAAAATAAATGGGATAGTAAAGGCTGATCTGGCAGGAAGCCTGAGAAGAGGAAAGAAGACAATAGGTGATATCGATATGGTGATTTGTGTGCAAAAACAGGATTGGAAAAGAATCACAAATAGAATCAAAGAAATTGAACAGATTGAAAGAATACTGGTAAGCGGCGACACTAAAGTAAGTTTTCTGTTGAAGCAGAACCATATACAGGTAGACATAAGACTTGTACAAGTGGATGAGTATGGAGCAGCCTTACTGTATTTCACAGGCTCCAAAGAGCATACCCTCAAATTAAGATTATTGGCAAAGGAGAAGGGATGGAAACTCAATGAATATGGATTGTTTGATGTAAAAACCGGTGAAAAGCTAGCAGGCAAAACCGAACAAGGTATTTATGAACGGTTTGGTATGAAATATATTCCGCCTGAATTAAGAGAAGGTAGGGACGAAATTGAGTTGGCAAACGAACATAAACTACCAGATCTGGTTAAGTCTGCTTTATAGGCCTGTTATTACTGCCGAATCTGAAGAAAATGATTTTTGTTATCTCTCCAGTTACAACAAAAGCTACCAGGATAATAAACAGGAATAATAGCTGTTGAGAGTTGCCAGCAACAAAACCCAACATTCCGGCAAAAGGTGAAATGGGGAGTAAGATAGTAATAGCTAAGGATATAATACTTGTTATGAGCAATAACCGCCCCGGCTCACTTTTAAAAAGGGGTTTTCGGGTGCGGATAATGAATGTAATCAATAGTTGGGTAATGGTTGACTCCCAAAACCAGCCGGTCTGAAATGCAATGTCTGTAAGCTTTAAATGAACATATAAGACGTAAAAGGTAAGGAAGTCGAATATAGTGCTGTGCAAGCCGAAGATGATCATAAAATTCCGGATCATTTTAATATCCCAACTGCCGGGCTTTTCCAATTGTTGAGCATCCACGTTGTCGGAAGCTATGGTTAGAAAAGGGACATCGGTGAGCAGATTAATAAGCAGGATTTGCTTGGGCAGCATAGGCAGAAAAGGTAATAATAAAGAAGCTCCGGCCAGGCCGAGCATATTGCCGAATGTAGCGCCGGTATTAATGAAAATATATTTCATCGAATTGACAAAGGACTTTCTTCCCTCATCAATACCATCGGCAATTACGCCCAGGTCCTTATCCAATAAGACAAAATCAGCTGCCTCCTTTGCAATATCAACTGCATTATTCGTTGAAATGCCAATGTCTGCGGCGTTGATGGCAGCTACATCATTGATACCATCGCCAATATAAGCTACAGTGAACTTAGATTTCTGTAATGCCTTAATAATAAGCTCTTTCTGCTGTGGCTCAATTTCTGCAAAAACGTCAATTTCTACCACTTTAACCATTAAGGATTCGGGCGAGAGACTGTTCATTTCTTCGCCAGAGAGAATGATCTGATTTTCAATCCCAATTTCTCGGGCGATATTCAGTGCAACATGCTGATTATCACCGGTAATGATTTTGGTTTTGATCTGTAATTGTTTTAATCTTTCGATAGATGACTGTGTGGTTTCTTTTAGAGGGTCTTCCAGCAAAATATACCCAAGAAAGGTCATCTGCTGTTCGTCTTGCCGGCTCACTTTGTTGCCGATTAATTCCTTATAGGCAAGTCCCAGTGTCCTATAACCCTGTTTGCTGTAAAAGACAAACTGTTGTTCAATCTTTTGACGGATTGAATCATCAAGCGGCTTTACCTGCAAATCTTCTGATTGGAACTGACTGCATACATCCAGTACATTAACAAAGGCCCCTTTTGTAATAAAAAAACGCCGGGTATTGTACTCAACTGCAACACTAAGTCGTTTGCGTATGAAATCATATGGTACTTCGTTGATCTTATCATATCCTGGCAGATTAAAGTTTAATGAGCTAATAGCCTCGTCAATAGGGTTGGTAAATCCATTCTGAAGAGAGGCATTTAACCATGCATAAACCTGTATTTGGTTATTTGTTTTTCCATTTATGCCAACTATGCCTTTTACTTTTATATTTCCTTCTGTAATTGTACCTGTTTTGTCGGTACATAATATGTTCACTTCCCCAAAGTTGAAGATGGAAGACAGCTTTTTTACAATAACTTTTTTCTTCATCATTCGCCGCGCCCCGGCCGACATAACGAAAGTCATTATAGCGGGCAGTAGTTCCGGCGCCATGCCAACGGCCAGGGAAAGAGAAAACAGAACAGAGCCAAACAGAGGCCTTTTAAAGTACAGATTGGCTATCAATATTACAAGTGAAAGAATAACAGTGATGTGTAAAAGAAAATAACCGAAACGCCTGATGCCTTTTTCAAATGCTGTTTCAGGGGTTTGTGCAAGGCTACGTGCCATCTTCCCAAAATAAGTCTGGTTTCCTGTTTGCACTACCAATGCTTTGGCAGTTCCGCTCACTACATTAGTCCCCTGCCATAAACAATTATGTTTTTTTGTCAAAGAGGCATTATCCGGCACTTCTCCAATCATTTTTTCAACCGGGTAAGACTCTCCTGTCAATGTGCTTTCATTAACATGAAGCTCGTTACTTTCAACAATCCTGCAATCTGCCGGAATAATATCGCCAGCCTTAAGCAACAAAATGTCGCCAGATGCAATTTGCTGCGATGTTACCTGAATTTCCCGGCCTTCCCTCAAAACATCATGCTTGTTCTCAATCATTTTGCGCAACTTATCAAAAGCACGTCCGGCATTTGCTTCCTGCCAGAATCCCACCAGGCCGGTTATCATAAGAATAAAAAGGATGATGAATGCATCTGATGATTCGCCTAAAATGGCAGCCAGAATCACTGCAATCGCCAATAGCAGCACTAATGGGTTAAGAAACTGTCGAAGCAATATCCGTAACTCCCTTCTGAACCTGGTTTCGGGTTTATCTGATTTAAGTCTTTCTCTATTTCGTTTTGAAGCCTGTTCTGCTGTGAGACCATCTGCAGAAGATTGCAGCTCGATATACAATTGTTCTATCGGCAATGAAGAAATGGGGAAATTGTCCATATTATTTATGTGCAATGAAAATCGGGATTTGATGCTCTTTTATGGTTTCTGCAATAAAGCTTTTATGAAACAAACGATATAAAGATGACCGTCCGTAAGCGCCACTTACAAGAATAGCAGCTTTCTCTTCACTCAGCCATGTATTAAAGTATTTTTTGGGGTCCGGTTCAAATTTGAGCAAACTGAAACTGCTAAAATGCCGGGCAGCTAATTCAGCCATGTTCAGTTCATCTGGCAGCGGCTCGTTTACATTATCATTTGCGCAAACCAGCATTGTTTCATTGCTTGTTAGTTCCGGCAAAAGGTAGGAAAATTGTTTAATAGCATGCACAGAAGATTCCCCTCCGTCATAAGCAAGAATATTACAAGCGGGAAATTCAAATTGATCCGGGACAAGGATGATCGGGCATTCAATATCATGCAGGGTTTCTTCCAAGTATTCATTCGGCTCATTTTTTATGCTTGCATAAAAAGATTCACTGCTGATGATCAGGAGATCTGCAAACCGTGATTCTTTTATTAATTCCGGAATAGCGAAATCTAAATAATCCTTGTGAACCCTGTATTCAATTCCATGATCAATACAATAATGTTCGAAACGAGTAATATTTTTTTGTATTGCTTCCTTTTCATCCTCCCCAGCCAGGGAAAGCAATTCCTTCCCTGATACACCAGTTCCAAAATAAAGCCACAAATTAGCAATATTCGTTTGGGGCAAAAAGGCACCGGTAATCAGCACCTGCGCCTTTTCATTTAGTTTGGCGGCAAATGAAAGAGCAGAATCTGAGTAATGCACTCCGTCAAATGCTATTAATATCTTTCTCATATTATTTTGATTAGCGTTCCAAAACTACCAATAGGTGATATCATAAAAGCTGACCAGGTGCAGCTTAATGGCTAATCTTTGTCATGTAATGACTATCTCGGCGAAAGTTTTACTGTTGCCGAATATTATTACCTGAGAACAATCAAATATTTTGATGATGCTGGTCATGATTTCAGGGGATGCCCAAGGTTAGCTTTGTTTTCTTAAACCGTATACTATGAATCCTGTTATGACACCAGCACTAAGCGAAGTAATGGGAGCGATTTATTATCGTCCAGCCGTGTCAATTATTTTGCCCTTTGATCCTAGAATGAACGCGAAATCTGAATTGACATATTCATTGAAACTTGCTACCGATAAAGTGGAACAGGAGCTGAAGAATAATTATCCCGCCGAAATGGTTGAGTTAATGATGGATAAACTAAAAACATTGATAGCCAATTTGAATTTCAGTACAAACAAAAAAAGTATTGCTCTATATCTATCGCCTGTATTTGAGAAAGTATTATACCTCGCTATACCTGTTATGCAAAAAGTTATCGTCAGCGATTCTTTTGAAATACGCGACCTGGTATACAGCAAAAAGCAGTTGCGTCAATACCTTGTTTTGATTATCAGTGGCAAGCAAAGCAAGGTGTTTTTAGGCAAATCTAATACGCTTGTCAAAATCTTATCAGACGCTCCTGAATCGATATACGCCTATATAAATGACATTCCGGAAAAGGTGGCAAATTTTTCAGACGCTTCCAGCCGTAAAGAAATAGTGATGGATAAGTTCCTCCATCATATCGATAATACGCTGGAGTTAATCCTCAATGCCTACCGACTACCTCTTTTTTTGTTAGGCCCTAAAAGGATATCGGGGCATTTTAAAAGCCTCACCAGGCACTCAAAAGCCGTTGTTCAATATATACATGGAAATTATGAAGATACCCCGGTACAGGAGCTGGCAGGGGTCCTCAAGCCATATATGGAAGATTGGCAAAGAATAATTCAAAAAGACTTGTTGAATCAGTTAGAAGACGCTGCCGGCAGAAAGAAATTAGGCATTGGAATAAGAGAGGTATGGAAGGAAGCCAGGGGCCGGAATGGACGTTTGCTCGTGGTTGAAAAGGACTATATGTGTGCGGCGCAGCGTGGCAGCAGTAATGGGGCCATCTATATGCCATCTAAACCCTATAATAAATTTTCAACCATCAAGGATGCAGTAGATGAAGTAATACAAGCAGTGCTTGAACACGGCGGCGATGTGGAGTTTGTAGATAATGACCTGTTGAAAGATTACCATCATATTGCACTTATTAAATTTTATTAATATGAGAACGATTATTGCTCCGACCGATTTTTCACCGGTTTCCCTTAATGCTGTGGACTATGCAGCCGACATGGCTTGCATGCTTAGCGCCCGGTTGACGCTGTTTCACGTTTATTCCATCCCCATACCTGTAGGAGAAGTACCTATGCCTCCCTATAGCACTGAACTAATGGAAGAGGAGGTACAACAGGAGATGGAGAAGCTCAAGGAAAAATTATTAGTCCGAACAGGAGGAAAAACAATTATCCATAATGAAATAGAGATGGGTAGTGTGCTTTCCAAGTTAACAACTTATTGTGCAACCATTAAGCCATTTGCCGTAGTGATGGGAGCAGGAACCGCCAACGGAATCGAGCGCTTTTTATTTGGCGGCAAAACAACCGGCGCCCTAGAGCAGGTGCGATGGCCACTATTGATTGTGCCACCGTTGGTAAAATTCAAAAACATCAGGAAAATCGGGCTCGCCTGCGATTTCAGAGAAGTGATAGAATCAGTGCGAGTAAAAGAGATCCAGAAATGGGTTGAAGAATTCCAGGCAGAACTGCATGTATTGCATGTAAGCGATAAAACCAAAGAGGCACTCAGCTCTGAAACCATAGCGGAGTCCGGCCTGTTGCAGGAAATGCTTGGCGAGATGCATCCTAAGTACCATTTCATCAATAAACCGGCCGTTGAGCAGGGAATTGCTGAATTTGCAGAAATGAACAAGCTTGATTTACTCATCATCATTCCCAAAAAACACGGTCTTATCAGTAAAATATTTCAATACAGCCATTCAAAACGACTCGTACTTCATACGCATGTACCTGTTGTGGCCATTCATGAATAGAATCCGTTAAAATGAGAACACTTTTTTACAGCACAAAAGATTTCGAGCAGTCTTATCTATTAAAGGCTAATCTGCTTCATAATGATATTTCATTTACAGAAACGCCATTATCGTTGAAAACTGCCGATGAAGCGGATGGCTATGATACAGTTAGTGTTTTTACAGCAGACGACGGCTCCGCGGATGTATTGAAAAGATTGCATCAAAACGGAGTAAAATTTATTGCTATCCGTGCTGCCGGGCACGACAACATAGATTTGAAGAAAGCGACGGAATTGGGAATACGAGTAGCTAATGTACCCGACTATTCTCCATATGCTATTGCCGAACATACTGTTGCGCTGATGTTATCTCTGAACAGAAGAATTATTCTTTCAGACAGGCAAGTGCATCTGCATAATTTCACTATTTCTGACCTGATAGGATTTGATCTGCACAACAAAACCATCGGTGTCATCGGGGTTGGTAAAATCGGCGGTGTACTGATTAAAATATTGCATGGATTTGGATGTCATCTATTGGCACACGACATCCTGGAGAACGAAAAACTGAAACTACAATATGGATTTGAGTACGTTTCTCTTCAGAGGTTATGCAGTGAATCTAATATCATCAGCATCCACACTTGTCTTACACCCCAGACAAAATATTTAATCAATAAGAAATTCATTGACCTCATGCAACGCGGCGTCATGCTTATAAATACCTGCCGTGGTGGTTGCGTGAATACGGCCGATGTTATTGCAGGATTAGAGAGCGGTCAGATAGGTTACTATGGAGCCGATGTATATGAAAATGAAAGGGGCCTCTTTTTTAATGATCTTTCAGGAAAAAACCTGGAAGATCCTCTGTTGAAGAAATTACTGGATATGCCCAATGTACTCATTACTCCACACCAGGCGTTTGCGACAAACGAAGCGCTGGCCAATATTGCAGCAACCACCTTTTATAATATCGATTGCTGGAAAAAAGGGAAAATCAATAAACATGAATTAAGGCTCAAAGCAATTTGATCTTTATGTCTTTCATAGTTACCATTACTTTCAGCCCCTGTATAGACAAAAGCGTATCAATTCCCGCCTTAATTCCTGAGAATAAACTACGTTGCTCAAAAATAAAACTGGAGCCTGGCGGAGGAGGTATCAATGTAGCGAGGGCGATAAAAAAGATAGGAGGAAATGCAACCTGCATATTACCGTCTGGCGGCTGTACAGGTAAATTTCTTGCTCACCTCCTTGAAAAAGAAAACATTCATACCGTTATTATCGATACTGCTAATGAAACAAGAGAGAATTTCATCATCAAGGATGAGGGTACGGGCAATCAGTACCGGTTGGGTATGCCTGCCGGAAAATTGAGCAAGAACGAGTGGAAACAATGCCTTAATGCCCTGAATGAAACGGCGGATGTTCGCTTTATTGTTCTAAGCGGGAGTCTGCCACCAGGTGTTTCCGCTAATGTTTTTGCAGAGTTAGCACGAAGTGCTAAAAAGAAAAACGCAAAACTTATTGTTGATGTATCCGGAGATGCATTAAAAGAAGCCGTTACCCTGGGCGCTTACCTGATCAAACCAAATTTAGCTGAGCTAGGTACATTGGTTGGAGTACCCAAAATCAAAATTGACCAGGTTGAAAAAACAGCAAAGGAGGTTATTCGGCAATACCAATGCGAGGTGATCGTAGTTTCACTGGGTAGAGACGGAGCTATCCTGGTTACTCGGGATGAGACCTATAGTGTAACGCCTCCCCAGGTGAAGGTAAAAAGTACTGTAGGGGCCGGCGATAGTATGGTTGCCGGTATCGTGTACAGTCTGGCAAATAGAAGCAGTCTGAAACAGGCATTGCAATATGGCGTAGCTTGTGGCACCGCTGCCACCATGAACCCCGGAACCGAGTTGTGCCACAAGAGAGATGCCGATCGTTTATATTTACTTCTTACACAATAATCTGTCTTTGAATATGATGATGATCATGAGCCCTCATGAGTATTGTCATTTAATATGCGCCAACCGATAGATAGCTTGTATCTGTATCAATACCATCATCCTGAAATCAATAATCCTTTTATTAAACATTAAAGTGGGTTAAATGTTTGAAAAGCCGATGATCTGACCGGTCACATAAAAGAGTATATCAATAACCGCATAAATGCCGTTAAATTGAGAGGCGTCCGGGATGGTAGCAGCTTTTATTGCTGTTGCAATAGTTTCGATTCTGTACCTGCTTCTTGTCGTCTTTATAAGTATTGCGCTGGCTTTTGCTTTAGGTAAATGGACTGGGCAGTTATATTGTGGATTCCTTATTGTTGCAGGCTTGTATTTTTTAGCAGGACTGGTTGTTTGGGCCGTCAAAGAACAACTGCTTCAGTCCCACATTATGAATGCAATATTAAAACAATTGTCCAATAAAGGAAGTGATGAAGAAGGTTAAAAATACCAGTGATCTCCGCAAGGAAAAAGAGAGACTAAGGCAGAAAAAGGTAATGAACTGGTTTGGGAAATGAATTCTTGCCTATGGTATACTTTTTTCTTTTTTAAATGATTGGTATTTAATCTTTTATCAAGGGGTCATTGGAGGAGGTAATCAGCATAGGATTATTTATTGTAGTTGAGTAATTTGGTGGTGCTTTCACCGCTGTCGACACTAAATAAATGCCTGTATGCAAGCCCCGGCTCCCAGTATGAAAATTGCAAGAAATGATTTCTTGATAACACTGTGTAATAGTATAAAAGAAGGCGCCGCCATTGTAGAAAAAGATACTGCAAAAATCATATTTCGTAATGACGCCTGGTTTAGGTTGTTTGAAGTTGATCCGCCTGGCAAAATGGATATGATGCAAATAAATCAACTCAGGAAAATCGAACTTACAGATGATGAGGTAAAAAACCGTATTACCATAGCAGAGAAGGAAGGTTTTTTTTTGTGAGCAGGCAGAATATATATCTAAAAAAGGGCGGCCGTTTTGGGGAGAACTGTCGATCAGGCTATTTAAGAATAAGGAAAGTATTTATTATATCGTTGTAATTGACAAAATTAATAGTGTAAAAGAAACCGAACGAATGATTACGCAGGATAAGCAAAGATTCGATGCATTACTGGAGCACGCCAGCATGGGTATAATAGAAATAAATAGCCGTGGAGAGATTATCAATATTAACCTGTTTGCTTTAATGCTTTTTGGTTACAGTAAAGAGGACGTATTAAATAAAAAGATAGAGATGCTCATTCCAACAAGGTATCATGCTAAACATTTACAGCACAGAGATCAATATAGAGCCCATCCGAAGAACAGGCCTATGGGAGTTGGCATGGATTTATTTGCGGTTAAAAAAGATGGAACCGAATTCCCTGTGGAAGTAAGCCTGAGCAACTATATAAGAGACGGCGAACACTGCATCATAGCTTTTGTGAGCGATATCTCTATCCGAAAAAAGACAGAAATAGAAATTAAAAAGCTCAATGATGAATTAGAAGGAACTGTTGAACAACGAACAAAAGAACTCAAAACCGCTATACAACAATTGGAATTGTCTAAGGAAGAGCTTTCCGGATTGCTGGAAAAAGAGAAGGAGTTGAGTGAACTTAAATCCCGGTTTGTCTCTATGGCTTCTCATGAATTTCGAACTCCTTTAAGCACCATACTCTCATCGGTCTATTTATTAGAGCAATACAATGCTGACAATGAACAGCCAAAGCGGGACAGGCACCTGAAGCGTATTATTTCATCTGCAAATATGTTGAACGACATCTTAAACGATTTTTTAAGCGTTGATAAAATTGAAGAAGGAAAAATTCATGTTAAATATGCTGAATTTGATATTCAACAACTGGTCGAATCGGTAATGGAAGAAATAAAAAACAACCTGAAGAAAGGGCAGGTACTTGATTATGATCATGATGGCAACCCTATGGTTTTATTAGATCCCTCTTTGCTGAAACATATTATCATGAACCTGGTTTCGAATGCCAGCAAATTTTCGCCGGAAGCAAGTTTTATCAGCATCAAGACATATTCCGATGATCATCATTTTGTTTTCTCAATAAAAGATCGGGGTATTGGCATTTCGAATGATGATCAAAAGCATTTGATGGAAAGGTTTTTCCGGGGAACCAATGTTACCGGTATACAGGGAACAGGCCTTGGGTTGCACATCGTATCTAAATATGTGGAATTGATGAATGGCTCTATCGAATGTAAAAGCGAATTGCAGGAAGGTACAGAGTTTATACTAATCTTTAACGCAAAAACCAATCATCATGAAAAAGATATTAATCATTGAAGACAACGAAGATATCAGAAGTAATACTTCAGAAATATTGGAATTGTCAAATTATATGGTGATTACGGCTGAAAACGGAAAAATAGGAGTAATTAAAGCGATCGAAAATAAGCCAGACTTAATTATTTGCGATATTATGATGCCTGAGCTTGATGGATATGGAGTGCTTCATGCTATTCAAAATAATGAGAAAATCAAGAATACGCCATTTATCTTTCTCACTGCCAAGGCTGAGCGTGACGACTTTCGGAAAGGAATGGAACTAGGGGCAGACGATTACCTTATAAAACCATTTGATGGGACAGAACTATTGAATGCAGTCAGTAGCCGTATCAAGAAGCTGGATTTATTGAAACAGGAATTCAATGCGGACATGATCGGCATCAGGCAGCTTCTTGAAGCATCATCCGGCAAAAAGGAATTGATGGCATTCACTGAGGGCAGGGATATCAACCGGTATAAGAAAAGACAAACTGTCTATTCTGAAGGCAATCATCCCAACCGGCTATATTATATTGTAAAGGGAAAAGTAAAGGCATATAAAACCAATAAGGATGGCAAAGAGCTGGTAACCGATCTGTTCAGTACCGGGGATTTTGTTGGGCATGTTGCTCTTTTAGAGAAATCTGTCTATAAGGATACTGCTGAGACGTTGGAGGAAGCGGAACTGGCAGTAATACCCAAAGAGGATTTCGACGAATTAATTAACAAGAACCCTGAAATTGCCAGAAAATTTATTCAGTTATTAGCGAAGAACATTTCGGAAAAAGAAAGCCAACTTTTAAACCTCGCCTACAATTCCCTCCGGAAAAAGGTTGCAGATGCGCTTTTGCTGATCCAGGCAAAATATAGGAAAAATAGCAACGATAATTTCGACATTGACCTCAGCCGTGAAAACCTGGCTACTTTGGCAGGCACTGCTACAGAGTCTCTCATAAGAACGCTCAGTGATTTCAAAAATGAAAAGCTGATCGATATACATGATGGTCGAATCAGTATTCTTAATCAAGAGAAACTTGAAAATTTATTCAACTAATTTTTTTGCTGATTTTTCTTCCCAATGAAATTTTCTATAAATGTCTTCGTAAAACCGGACTCTGCCGGTTGAATCGCACCCTGCCGGGTTATACCATACAATCACGGGCATGGGGTCATCTGCAGGTACGGCTATTGGGGAATGGTTTATGAGACAGCCTTTCTGTTCAAGTGTATCAATTGCCAAATGATGGGCTTTTAAAACAAGCCGACCCAGTTCCATGGGATTTTCCATCCTCAGGCACCCATGACTGAAATACCTTTTATTCAGCATGAAGGCACTTTTGAATGGAGTATCATGTAAATAAACACCGAAAGGACTATAAAACTCCAGTTTTAGCAGCCCCAAGGCATTATCGCATCCGGTACTTTGGCGAATGGTATATGGGAAATTTTTGACGTTTAAAGCCTGCCATTTTATGTTGTAAGGGTTCATGATTTTCCCCGCACTGTTCAATACCTGGAAATTACCGACATGAATGAATGCAGGATTTGCCTTGATCAGGGGCAATAGCTCTTTGGCAACAATACTAAATGGAACATGCCAATAAGGATACAGAATCACTTTGTTGATCCTGCTTGCCAGCGTTGGGGTTGGGGTAGACGTTTTTCCAAGTACCATTCTCATTTCCAGGATGGACCGGTTGTCCCGGTATACATTCATATATGCGGCTGGGATATTTACAACAATTACTGTCCGGCCCTGGATAAGGCAATACAGCCATCGGTAATAATTAATGGAGAGGCTGAGTTGTTGTAATCTTTTGTACAGCGGCACGTTCAATTGTTCCAAAATAGTTGAGCTAAGCATCCCATCGGATAATAAATTAAACTGGCGTTGCGCCTCCCGGATTGCTTTTTTCAATGAAGTTTCAGGCAGATGGGTACTGACAGAATCCAAAATTGCCAATTGATAGAGTTTAAGTACCAGCGCAGTATTATTTGAATTAACCTTATTGGACGCTATGACCACCTCTTTAAAATCGCCTTCAGACATCCTGGCATTGAGTTGTTTTATTTTATTTTCCAGGGTATTAACCTCGACCAGAGGTGGGGTAAGCTGCTCTTTTAATAGTTGTATAGACTTCGTCTTAATGGCATTGGCTAATAATACTGGAATATCATAGCATGCGGGCTGATAGTCAAGCCCGTCGTAACGAAGTTGTGGCATGATATTGCCGAATGCAATGCTCCTGTAAAAATGAATAGCTATGCCGGTAATTCTGATTTCTCTTTGCATAGAATCATCGGCATTTCGTAATAAAAGATGCCCATTACAAAATTCTTCAAGGAAGTCAGACGCATAGTATTCATCTTGCAGGCCCCAATTTGCCGACTGCTTAAGCACGGTTAACAAAAAATTTCTATCCTCAATATTTTCTTGTTGTATCCATGCCGTTTTAAAGCCCAGTTTTTCGTAAAATGTTATGACTTCAGCCGGATACGGGGGGATCGATCCGGGAGTGGATTGCCCGTTAAAAATAAAATTTCGCAGCCTGTCCGGAGTAATTTGCGAATAGGACGTATAGCTCGACAGTAAAATGATGAATATGATTACCCTGAATTTCACAGCGTTATTATTTTTCTAATAACTAGATATTGAAAACAAATTGACTCAGGCCGATTTAAAATAAATATGTATTTTACTTAACAGCTTGTAGAAATCCCTTTCATTTTTTAGCCTTGTAAAATCATAAAAAAGAAAATCAAAAGAGGCCCAAATTAAAAACCAGCCGGCTGGTTCCAGCAGGGCTTTAATACTAACAATGACATGGGAAGGAGAAAGAGGAAAATCGGTCCAGGAATTAAGAAGAATGATCATTATCCCACTTAATAGGGTTAAAATGCCATTTCTCAGTTTACCCCGGCATTTGTACTGATGAAACAGAAATTGGCGCCTGAAAAAATCGCCAAGGCTGCTTACAATAACTTTTTCTGATTCCTCATCCCTTTGTTCCTGCGGTAGCAAAAGGAACAGGCCTTCAGCGTTATGTTCCTTGTATTTCATTTCTCTGCGCAATTCATACAGGAAATCTTCTGATATTCTTCGTTTGAGGTAATGCCGGCTGTCAAAATCAGAATAAATATCATCATAAGAATCCAACCAGAGATCTAGTTCTGTCATACAATAAATGTTAATATAAGAAGCCCCGCCACCCTGAGAGACAGGGCTCTAAGCCGTACAGTAGCAGGCTTATTTCACAGCGATATGTTTCGCCTGTGGCATTTTTGCCCCCTCTCTGTGAGGCAGGGAAACTTTAAGAATTCCATCTTCATACTTTGCTTCGATCTTTTCCTTGTTAACTTCATCCGGCAACGTGAAGCTGCGGCTAAACGACGAATAACTGTATTCCTTCCTGGTAAATTTCTTTTCTTTTTCTTCCCTGCTTTCCTCTTTTTCGGAACTGATGGTGAGGATGTTGCCATCAACATCAATTTTGAAATCATCTTTTTTCATGCCGGGAGCGGCCAGCGATACCAGATATTCGTCTTTTTGTTCGGAAATATTCACTGCGGGGACATCCATCGTACGACCCCATGAACCACCATTGCCAAACCATTCATTCCATGGTTTGAAAAAATCATCAAATAATGAAGGCTTTCTTTCTGATTGCCTTGCAAGTGTTTGTGTTCCCATAATTTTATATTTTGATTATTGAATGGATAATTACAGAACAAATTTATTTTTCCGAAAACGCACAGCAAACGATTTCCATCAGTGCATATGATGAGATTCATCAGTGAAAATAACTGTCTATACAGAGATGCATTCAATAAACAATCACCTGCGTATCCTTATCTGTCGGTTGTTGGGTAGTTTTGGGAATATAGAGCTGCAGGATGCCCTGCCTGTATTCCGCACTCATGAATCCCGGGTCTACATTAGAAGGCAACGGAATATGGCGTTTCAAGGTATTGGAGTCAAATTCGTGCATCCTCGACCTCTCATTCTTTTCTTTTGTTATCTTTTTCATCAATACAAGCAAAAACAATGTATTGTTGTGCATATGAATGAATATATCTTCTCTTTTTACTCCAGGCAAAGATATTTCTATGTTAAAGCAGTCTTCGGTCTCAGTCATATTGATCGGAGGCACTGTCACATTCGCCGGAGCCGCTGGTTTAGTATCAAGTAAAAAAACTTCCAGTTCAGGAAGCAGGATATATTCACCAGGGTAAATTGCTGACTCTTTCATATGGTGAAGTTTAATATTTACTGTTTTTCAAATCTGCTGGTTATTTTCGAAATCTCAATTCTATACATTACGTACTTAACCCGGTTACTATCGTCAACTGCTGATATTACCCCATGTTCATGAGGATGAATGGTGCTGCTGGTCATTAATGAAAACACTTTTTCAAAAAGAACAGCCCTGGCGTTCCTGGCCATTTCATCTTTCAGTTCTTCAAATTTTCCATAAATAATTACACTTTGCCAGTTTCTCATGTCTGTTACCACATCTACTTCAAAACAGACATTCGGATTTTTCCGGAGTATGCTTAATTTCTTCCCTTCGTTGCTTTGTCCGTAAATATATTTTCCATCGAAGATGTAAGTCACCGGTGTAATATAAGGTTGATTACCGTCACTGCAGGCTAGCCTGCCCACCACCTGGCTGGAAAGTATGTTTTCTATTTTTTCCTTGCTTAATTCACCCAGCATTTTATATATTTTAAATCCAAAAAATTGTACACAAATAACAATTAATAAGATCGATCAGCGATTCTTATTTGACAATAAAATAGGATTGGCTGCATTCATATTGATGGCCTGTTCAGCCTGTTTTGAGAGCATCTTATCAATTTGCTCTTCATTCAACTTCGCCTGGTGAAAAACGACTGCTGATTTTTCATTTCCAAGATCTTTTGCGAATGCAGCAACAGTGCCATACATATTGATTTTGTAATGATTGATGCCCTGTATACTTGAAAGCAAACAAGCATCCCGTATTTCGGTGTTGTTGCAATTGCTCATTTTTTCCCTAGTTTCCAAAATAAATGCTTGCATGATAGTGTTAGTGCAGGAAAGCGATCCGATCTTTTCTTCAGCGATAAAGGTTTTTATCTTTTGAATATTGTCCCTGACAAAGTCGAGATATTGCTGCAATACATTTTTAAGAGACAGCGAACTTGCTTTATTTATCCAATCAGGCAATATATTTTCCAATTGTCTTTCAGCACCGTTCAATTTCCGGGCATCGAAATCTATGAGATCGTGTAATGTGGTGAGCCCCATAATATCTTCTCGCATATCCGTAAATTTTGTTCTACAAATCTATTCCGGAAGCATGTCCTTAATATTGACGGTTATCATCAACTAATTTGATTGTTCTCACGTAAAATTCACAACATATTATATGTCAATTATTTACATTTTCTGAATTATGTGATTTAGTAGCCAACTCGGTAATATATATTTATGTATTGCTAACAGATCAGGTAGCTGATGCTCCTTTTTCGTTGAGTTTTATTTTTTTCATTATCTTAACAAAGTATTGAAACAGCTTGCTTCCATACTATTGCTGCTAACCCTGTTGCCGAGCTGAATGAGATCAAAGGATACCAGAAAAACCTCACGGGCGATCAGGAAGTCCGCATCAGGTACTGGGCTGCCGGGGGTGTGTTGCGATGGAATGAATTGATGCGAGAACTGGTAGCCAAATACAATCTTCCACCATACCAGAATGCCGATGGTACGTATCCGATACCCAGTGCTGCTAACCCATTTGCCTATCCGTTGTTTCCCTTCGCCAATCCGCCATATGCAGCAAGGGCCTATGCTTATATCAGCGCAGCGCAATACGATGCATTGGTAGCTTGTTGGTACTATAAAAAACTATACAACCGCCCCGCGCCTTATAAAACAGATAATACGATCATCAGTAAAGTATCACAGACAGACCTGCCTTCTTATCCTTCTGAAGCTGCAGTGTTGGCAGGCGTTACAGCAGAAATGATGAAGTTGTTGTTCCCCACTGAAATTGCTTTTATACAAGCAAAAGCCTCTGAGCAGGAAACCGCTACCATCATGGCGGGTGCGGCAACGAGAAGCGATATCGTTGCCGGTGAAGCATTGGGAAGGCAGGTGGCACAAGTGTTTATTGCCAGGGCGCGTACGGATAATGCTGGAAAAGCAGTGGGTACGCCGGCTGACTGGTCGAACCTGGAAACAACTGCTACTGCAAAGGGAGAGACTCCCTGGTATAGCCTGGAAGTGCCGAAACGGCCGCCCATGTTACCATTGTTCGGAAAAGTAACGCCCTTCCTGTTCGATACCGCTACTGTCAGCGCATTGAGGCCCCCCCTCCGCCATCTACTTCCAGTGCGCAAATGAAACAGGAAACAGAAGAGATACATGAGCTGATAACGAACCCTGCACGTGAAAACATAAGGATTGTGCAATTTTGGGCAGATGGGGTAGGAACTTATACACCTCCTGGTCATTGGGATGCGATAGCCGCAGAAGATTTTATCAATAAAAATTTCAGTGAAGTAAGATGGGCGAGGGATATGGCATTACTGAACATGAGCCTGATGGATGCAGCTATTGTATGCTGGAATACCAAGTATTATTATTTCAATCCAAGGCCCACACAGATGAACCCGGCCATTAAAACATTAACCGGTATACCCAATTTCCCTGCTTATATCTCCGGGCACTCTACTTTCAGCGGAGCAGCCGCCACGATCTTAGGATACATTGTAACGGAAAGGGCCGCTGCTTATACTGCGATGGCACAGGAAGCGTCTTTTTCAGGGATGGCAGGTGGTATACACTACCGGTCAGATTGTGCTGTTGGGTTGCAAGTAGGAACGAATATTGGTAATTATGCTATTACCCGTGCAAAGAACGATGGGGCTGACAAATAGCCAATTAACAAGGCCGCACAACAAATACTAAAGAGATAGCTTATTAAAAGAAGTAGCGCCCGGACAAATGGGTGCTTCTTTTTTTAATAAGCTACCTGTTAATTTAAATCATTCGCCCGGCTGACTTCAATCATATACCTGCAGCAATACGTACTATAATTTTGATATCGGTTTTCGTGAACAATCATTCTTCAGATTTAAAAACATTGTTTATGGATATCCGATCATCATGCAGTAAACCTGCTCAATTGATAATGGTTGTGCTATTCGCTTCTATTATCCCTTTATGTCAATTATCAGCACAATCAAAACCCTGGCTTGTTCCCAAAGAATATATCAATCTCAATAATCCCATGGCCGATAACCAGGCAGCAATAAAGGAGGGGAGAACTTTATATACAGCCAATTGCGCCCCTTGCCATGGAGGCAAAGGTAAAGGAGACGGCCCGGCAGCGGCTGCACTAAATCCTAAGCCTGCCGATCATAGTTCCATCATCATGCTGCGTGAAACTGACGGAGATATATTCTATAAAATAAGTGAAGGGAGAACACCGATGCCTCAATACAAATCTGCTTTCACGGAAAAGCAGCGATGGGAGTTGGTGGCCTATATCCGAACATTATCTAAAGGGTCTAAACATTAGCTATGGCAACGATGCATCCGGATTGATGCCTTGTAACAGGCTTCATTATAAACAATTTATTTTATGAAAAAGCAATACTTACTATTGAAAATATTCATTTGTTTCTCATGGATTACCTTCTTTCAAAATAAAGCCGGTGCGCAACAAACGGTAGTTGATTCTTCTTTGCTCGACAGGATTGCAGCACTTGAGAAAAAAGTTGCTGAGAAAAGATCGGGAGAAGATCATTTTATGGTAGCTGGACTTACCTCAATTGGATTTTCAAGTTATAAAACCACCAATACATTGAATGGTATTTCTGCTGTTTCAAAAGGCAATAGCTTCCCGGATGCAAACCACTATGAATTCAGCCCCATGTTTTTATGGCGGCATGGGAAAAATTTCTTACTGGAATTTGAGCCATCCTTCAACAACAATGGATTAAGTGTAAACTGGGCCGATGTATCCTGGTTTGCTGCACCCGGATTGATCTTGCGGGCGGGATATTTCGTTTTACCCTTTGGGTCTTACGCTAAAAGATTAGCGGCCGGATGGATCAACAAATTAGCTACAGACCCAATGGGGATAGCGGGTATGACGCCAACAGATTATGGTATTGAAGCTGAAGGAGGATTCCCTTTAGGCGACATGAAAATGAATTATGATATTGCCCTAACCAATGGCAGCCAGCTACACCCGGATGGAACTTTAACGAGTGGAAATATTACAGATAATAACAATGGCAAGACCGTAACTGCCCGCGTGGGCTTACTTCCATTTTCCAACGCTTCATTAGAGGTAGGCGTATCGGGTATGTTCGGAAAAGTAGGCACTCCGGGAAGTGTGACACAGGATGCGAAAGGAAACGCTTATGCTTTTGACTTAAACTACGTAAAGAATTTCAATCCTGTTTTGCTGAATATAAAAGCACAATACAATATTCAGAATGTCAGCAATGTAAATTATATAAACCCGGTTGATACTACGAAGACTTATACATTCAATAATCACACTGTATCGTCTTTTGCACAATGTTCTATACGGCCGGTCAATGTCAACAGTTTTATAAAGAATTTAGAAGCTGCGGGAAGGTACACTATGTATAATACGCCTGGTAATTCCACTTTTGGAAGTGACCAGCATGCTGTAACGGTTGGGCTGAGTTATTGGTTAAACTGGAGAACTGTTTTTAAAGTAACGTACGAGTCCTACACGGGTAACAGTACTGCCAGCAAAGATTTAGGCGCGTTTACCGGCAAAACAACTACCAACACTTTATTTGTTCAATTCTCTATTCAACTATAAAAATGAATAGCCATGAAAAAGCTTCCATTAAGAAAAACACAAACCGTTGTAGTCATACTTTCCTTTGTATCCGTTATGACGTTGTTCATGAATAGCTGCAAAGTGAGTCAGAAAGTGGCAGCCAAATCGGGGGCACAATTGTGGACAGAAAACTGTCAGCGTTGTCACAATACCCCTTCTCCATCCACTTTCTCGCCGGAACAATGGGAAACCATCGGTTTACACATGCAAAGCCGCGCACTACTCAGCAACAAGGAGAGGGATAAGATCATTGAATTCATGAAACAGTAGAATTGTTTGCCCGATATGATAATCATGCTTTATTCAGGCTTCTTAAAAGCTACCTAGAAGTATGCCCATTTAAATCATCTGAAATTCATAATTTTTCCCCCTTCATCTATAACAATAATCCGTTCGCTCTGGAGGAATTCGAGAACAGACCAGATCTTTTCCTGGTTCCATTGATGCAATGACTTTAATAAAAGAGGGGTGGTTATTATACCGTTTTGTAGTTGTTCCCGAATGGCCGTCTTTATCTGTTTAAATTCTGCGGGTGTAATCGGTTTCTTTTTCTGGTCGAGGCAATTGTCGCAAATACCACAGTCGTGAACAGCTGTATCTCCAAAATAGCGGGCGATGAACTGGCTCCGGCAAGCTTCAGACAATGCTGTGTACTGCAACATTTGCTTCACACGATCGGTATATTGTTGTTTGCGGAGCAGGTAGGTGTCCTGGTCTATGTGAAGGTATTGCGCGGGTGCGCGGTTGAGCAGGTAATGGATCTGCGGCGTTTCTTTTTGCGGCAGGTATTCGATGATGCCGTAAGCTTTCAACTGCAATAATTGACAATGCACTTCGTCAATACTCAAACGACATAGACGGGCAATCTGTTTTTCGAAAACAGATACGCGGTTGTCGATAATGCCTTCATAAGTGCGTAGCAAGACTTTAATAAGCGGATCCAGTTCGGGATGCGCAGTTTCAAATGCTTCAAGCAATTCCCTGGAAGCAGTGAAGGCTACCTGCGTGGGTAGAAAAATGGTTTCCTCAAAACTGAGATGGCCCTCCAGTTCCAGCACTTTCAACGTATTCATCACCAATAACGGATCGAGGTTGAAATTGCGCGTAAAAGTGGTGAAATCAAAATCATAATAATTGCCTTCTCCCAACCCAACCGGTATCTGTAAATAATCTGCCAGTGACTGGTAAATTTCTTTGATCACGGCAATGGGTGGGAAACGTTTATCGGGCATGGATTCCAACTGTTCTTTGTCTTCCTGCTGGTACAAAAGCACTGCATAAGACTTTGCCCCATCTCTTCCGGCCCTTCCTGCTTCCTGGTAATAATTTTCCAGGCATTCCGGTATGGTGTAATGAATCACAGAACGTACATCGGGTTTATCGATGCCCATGCCAAAAGCATTGGTGCATACCATCACCCTCAAGTTACCCTCGATCCAAAGTTGCTGTTTATTTTCTCTGTCTTCCTGCGGTAATCCGGCGTGGTAATGATCGGCGCTGATACCCTGTAATTGCAGCAAGTAAGCGAGCTCTTTGGTGAGCCTGCGGCTGTTCACATACACAATGCTGCTGCCAGGCACTTTCTGCAACACATCCATGAGTTTATTGAACTTGCTATCGGCCTGGAAGCAACTGTATGATAAATTGGGCCGTTCAAAAGACTGCCTGAAAATTTTTGGCTGTCGGAATTTTAATTTGTCGATGATATCGTCTTGTACCAACGGTGTTGCTGAAGCTGTAAGGGCTATCACCGGTACATCAGGCAATTCATCCAATAAGTTCGCGATGCGCAAATAAGGCGGCCGAAAATCATAACCCCACTGGGAAATACAATGGGCTTCATCCACTACAACCAATCCAATGTCAAGTGCCGGTAAGTATTCCTTGAAAAGAGTCGATTCCAATCTTTCAGGCGATAAATAGAGAAATTTATATTCGCCATGTACTGCATGCCGCAAAACCCGCCTCACAGCTGCCTGATCCAATCCGCTGTGTATGGCCACTGCGGGAATATCTCTTTGCAGCAGGTTGTCTACCTGGTCGCGCATCAGTGCAATAAGCGGACTGATCACAACACAGAGCCCATCTATGAGCATGCCCGGCACCTGGAAGCAAATAGATTTGCCCCCGCCAGTAGGCAGCAATGCCAGGGTAGGATTGCCATCCAGCACGGAATGTATGATCTCCTCCTGCATAGGACGGAAACCATTATACCGCCAGTAATGTTGCAGAACAGAAAGCGGCGTTTGCATGATCACGCAACCTTTTTAAAATTGAGTCTTACAGAATTGATGGCCAGTACTACATCGCTGAGTCCCATGACCAATGCTCCGAAGGTAGGATTTAAAAAGCCCAGCGCTGCAACTGGTATGGCTACTATGTTATAAGCGAAAGCCCAGAACAGGTTTTCCTTGATGGTAATATAAGTATGCCTGCCCAATCCCAATGCCAGCGGCAGGTTTTTCAGCCCGTGATTCATCAACACCACCTGTGCGCTTTGCATAGCTACATGCGAAGCATCGCTCAAAGAGATACCTACGGTAGCTTTGGCCAGTGCCGGCGCATCGTTGATACCATCACCCACCATGGCAGTAGGCGCTTTTGCGTTGAAAGCCGATATCTGATCGAGCTTCTGCTGCGGTGTTTGTTCTGCGATGACCTGGTCAATGCCAAGCTGTGCGGCAACCTGCTCGCATTTTTCTTTACGATCACCACTGAGCAATATGGTGGTCATGCCCCTGGCTTTCAGGGCCGCAATTACCGATGCCGCTTCGGGCCTGATCTCATCGCTCACATCTATCCATCCCAATAATTCATTATTGCGAAGCAGATAGATATTGTGCTTGTCGTCGCCCGTATGTGCAGCAGCGGCTTTATATGATCCGGCCAGGTACTGGTTACCTTCCTTATCCGTTGCCTGCATGCCCAGTCCCTTTATCTCTTCTATTTTACTCCAACGTATATCGTCTTTTACTTTCCATTCTTTGGTGATGGCACGGGCAATGGGGTGATTGGAATATTTTTCCAATGAAAAAACGATGCGTTTAAAATCATCAGCATCACCTGTTGCATGAAAGCCGGCAATTATAAACTGACCGGTAGTAAGCGTTCCGGTCTTATCAAAGACCACCTGGCGGATGCTCTTGAATAGCTCAAGACTACGCGCATTTTTAAACAGTACACCATTGCGCGCCGCACGTCCCAACCCCACTGCAATGGCTGCAGGTGTGGCCAGTCCCATTGCACAGGGACAGGCAATAACCAATACGGCAATGCTTCTCAGCAAACTGCTGCTGAAAGGTTGATGTCCGAAGAAATAGTTACCCAAAAATGCCAGCAAAGCAATACTTAATACCGTAGGAACGAAAATGGCACTGATCTTATCGGCCAGTTGTTGAACAGGTGGCTTTTCAGTTTGTGCTTCGCGAACGAGTTTTAAAATATTGGCCAGTACGGTATCTTCTCCTACTGCAGTGATATAAGCTTTGAGCGTGCCCGATTCTACAACGCTGCCACCGATCAGCAGGTCATTCATTTTTTTCTCAACCGGGATGCTTTCACCGGTAACAATGGCTTCGTTGACATTGGCTTCTCCCCATAATATTTTGGAATCCATTGGAACAGGCTCGCCGCTTTTGATGAGTACGAGATCGCCCACTTTAAGACTGATGCTCTCTACCGGAAAAATATGCTCCTGGTGTTGCTCATCGTAAGCGATCATGTTGGCCATCACTTTCTGGCTTACCGCTAATTTTTTCAGCGCCGCCTGTGTGGTCTCAACAGATTTATCTTCCAGCCAGTTGCCCAAGAATACCAGGGTAATGATCGCTGCGGCAGTTTCGTAAAAAAGATATTGCTCTGCTTGTCCGGTCAGCGTGCCATACAAACTGTACACAAACGCTGCGATCGAACCCAGTGCAATGAGCACATTCATATTGGGTATCCCTTTCAACAAACTTTTAATAGCGCTTCGTCCGAAAAAATCCATGCCTATCACAAACACCGGTATGGTAAGCGCCAATTGTACATAAGGATTCATCAGGAAATGAATATGAATGCCCGGTATCATGTGCAACATCAGCGGCGAAGTGAAAATGATACACCAGGTAAAACGCTGCAAATGATTCCTGAATAATTTCTTGCTGCCTTTACTCTTTGCACCCTCGCCATTCAATACATGGTATCCCAATCCTTCAATGCCTTTCTCCAATTCCTGCTTAGAAGTACCATTACCGATCTCAAAGCTCACATCGCCCCCTACAAAATTCACTTTCACCTGCTGCATGCCTTTGCCCTGTAAGAATTTATCTACCGTGAGGGCGCAGTTGGTGCAACTCATGCCTTCTACTTTCCAGTTCACTTTTTCCATAACGGTCTTAATTAAAATTACCCTGCAAATTTACCACAACTGAATGGGGCTGTTGTTTCGATAAAGGAACTATTTCTACATCTATGTTGCATAGATGGAGCCTGGGTCTATCTTTGCATCATGGATGCTATTTTTAGCCTGGAACAGATCAGGCAGGCGGCAAAGCTCGCATGGAAAGAAGGTAAACAGAAAAGGGTATGGGCATTCCATGCTGCTATGGGATCGGGAAAGACCACTTTCATTCATGCTTTGTGTGAAGAGTTGGGCGTGAAAGATGCGATAGGCAGTCCCACTTTCGCTATTGTAAATGAATACCGGAGTCCGGTGGCGGGAACCATCTACCATATGGACTGGTACCGGTTGAAAGATGAAGAAGAAGCCATACAGGCCGGAATAGAAGACCAGTTGTATAGCAACGCCCTTTGCCTGGTGGAATGGCCTGATAAAGCGGCCGGATTATTACCCGATGATACCCTGCATATTGTGCTGGAAGTGCTAAACGAAGGCACCCGCCGGATATACAGCCTCCAGGAAAGCCCTGAAACTCTCCATTAAAAAAGTTAACTTTACCTATACTCACTTAAACCCAGCCCGCATTGTCTTTTTATGGCAACTTCAAAACCTGCAATCAGTCCCTCTATCACTTATGAACCCCTGGAAGAAGTGCTCGATGTAAAACCACAGGGCGCTAAACTCAATATCGGCATCCCCAAAGAGATCGCTTTCCAGGAAAACCGGATTGCATTAACGCCCGATGCGGTAGGGGTATTGGTGGCGAATGGTAACCAGGTGGCTGTAGAACACAAAGCGGGCGAGGGTAGTAATTATTCCGATAAAGATTATTCAGAGATGGGCGCCCGTATTGTGTACGACCGGGCCGATATTTTCAAATGCCCCATCCTGGTGAAAAGCGCCCCCCCGGTGGAAGAAGACATGCCGCTGTTGCAGATGAACCAGACCGTCATCTCCCCCATACACTTATCTGCGCTTAAAAAAGAGTATATTGAAAAGATGATGGAGAAAAGGGTTACTGCGCTCAGCTTTGAGAATTTCAAAGACGACAGCGGTACTTATCCCATCGTGCGCAGCATGAGTGAGATCGCCGGTAGTGCGGTGATGCTGATTGCAGGACAATATTTGAGCAGTTTCAATAACGGTAAGGGCGTATTGCTGGGAGGTATCAGCGGTATACCACCCACCAAAGTAGTGATCATCGGCGCAGGGATCGTTGGTGAATTTGCTACACGCAATGCACTGGCACTGGGCGCTTCTGTGAAAGTGTTCGATAGTGATGTGTATCGCTTGAAACAATTGCAGAACAACCTGGGGCAACGCATCTGGACTTCCGTGCTGGAACCGCGCATTTTATCGAAGCAATTAAAAACCTGCGAAGTGGCCGTGGGCGCCCTCAGCAATGAATATGGCCGTGCTCCTGTAGTAGTAACAGAAGCCATGGTAGCGGCGATGCGCAAAGGCAGTATCATCATTGATGTGGCCATTGATCGTGGCGGTTGTTTTGAAACCAGCGAGCTGACCAGTTATGAAAACCCCACTTTCATCAAACACGATGTGATCCATTATTGTGTACCTAATATCCCCAGCGGATTTGCGCGTACCGCCAGCCAGGCCATCAGCAATGTGTTGATGCCATTGATACTGGAAGTGAGCGACGAGGGAGGATTGGAAGAAATGGTTTGGCACAATTTCAACCTCCGCGAGGGCATCTATATGTTCAAAGGAGCGCTCACCGATTTTTACATCAGCCAGAAATTCGATCTCAAATACACTGATTTGAACCTGCTCATTGCGAGCAGAAGATAAAATCATTGTGCCGTCATCCTGAGCGAGCGAAGCGAGTCGAAGGACCTCATCGAACATTCAGCAGATCCTTCGACTCGCTTCGCTCGCTCAGGATGACGGGCTTAGATTTAATTCTTCAATTGTATATGCACCGTTGAATGATCCCTGATCTCTTCATTCGCCGCTTTGATGAGGGTATCACCGGCGTTAAGCTTTCCGAATAATTCAACATTGCCATTTACTTCGTTGCCCTTTTGAACCGGTACCCATTCTGCTTTGTTGCCGTTCACCCTGATCACAAAAGTGCCGGTAGTGGCATTGAGTACAGCTGATTTAGGCGCCGTGAGGCTGCTGTCTTTGTTATTCAGCGGAAGGTTGACATCCGCAATCATGCCGGGCAATAATTTTTTATCTGGATTCAATACATCCATTTCAATCCTTTGCGAACGGAGCTTGGTATCGAGCGCACCTGCGAGACGGTTCACTTTTGCACTGAACACCTGGCCGGGGAATGCTTTCACAGAGAATTTCACCTCGCTGTTGTCGTGCAGGTAACTGCTGTATGCTTCGGGAACAGCGATCACAAGACGTAGTTTTTTCTGTTCCTGTAAGGTAAACATCGGCAGTTCTGATCCTTTACCTGAAGGGCCTACATAAGCGCCTGGGTTTACATTGCGCGCTGTAATGATGCCGTTGAAAGGAGCCCTTATTTCGAGATAGTCTTTGTTGGCAGTAACTTCATGATAAGCTGCTTTGGCAGCCTGCAGTTGTGCATAATCAGACTTCTGCCGGGCCAATGCCAGATCGAGGTCGTTGGGAGAAATGGTTCCCGGTGTTTTGCTTGTTTCCAACAGCCTTTCATAGTTCGCTTTACTGGCGAGGTAGATGGCTTCGAAAGATTTGAGCTTTGATTCGGCCCCCGATAATTGAGAACCGATCTCGGGCGCTTCCATAGTGGCCAGTAACTGACCCTGGGTTACCTGCGTTCCCACATCGGCATGTATCTTTTTTACAAAGCTGCTCACTTTGGCATAGATATCTACCTGCTGAAAAGCAACCAGCTCACCGGGCATCTGAAGCGACGCGGTTAACTGCTGTTTTTGTACCAGCACAACTTCTGCGGCCGGAGGCGCCACCGCATGTGTTTCTTTTTCTTTCTTTGCCTCACCTGAGTTACAACCGGCTACGATCAGGAACGAAAGACCCGCTGCCAGTGATGGATATAGTTTGTTGAATGTTTTACGCATGTTTTGTACGGTTATCGAAAAGTGAACGGATATAGTGTTTGCTTTCTTTGTCTTCCGGATCCAGTGAAACAGATTGTGTGCCCGATTTTTCCTGCGCCCATGCAAATATCACGGGCAATATGAACAACGCAGCGAATGTAGAAGCGATCAATCCGCCGATCACCGCTCTTCCCAGCGGCGCCGATTGATCGCCTGCTTCACCTAAACCGCTGGCCATGGGTATCATGCCTACCACCATGGCCAATGCTGTCATCAATATGGGGCGCAGTCGCAGCGCTGCCGCTTCTTTGGCCGATAAGAATGCGTTGCCATTGTGTTTGCGCAACTGTTCGGCATTGGTAATCAGCAGTACGGAGTTGGAAATAGAAACGCCTACCGACATGATGATGCCCATATACGACTGCAGGTTCAGTGTTGAACCCGTTAACATCAATAGCGACAAAGAGCCCAGCAATACAGCCGGCACAGTGGCCAACACCACCAATGATACCTTGAAAGACTGGAAGTTGGCGGCCAGCATGAGGAAGATTACCACAATAGCTACAATCAATCCAGATTGCAGGCTGTCCAGCGTTTCGGTGAGGGTAGTACTCAAACCGATCGGTTCTATGCTCAATCCACGCGGTAATTCACCCAATGAAGCGATGGCTTTTTTTACATCGTTCGATGCAGCGCCGAGGTCTGTTTTGTGAACATTGGCTGTTACAGACAAGGCAGGCATAGCGCCCAGGTTGTCGTTCTCGCCGTAGGCAGTACCAGTGGCTACCGTAGCCACATCGCCTAATACAGGCCGGGCAGCATTCTTTTGCAATGCGATTTCCTTGAGATCATTGGTGCTGGCCATTTTACTTTCCGGAACCTCCACCTGTACACTGTAACTGTATCCGGCTTTCTCGTCCATCCAGATATTTTTATCAGTGAAGCGGGATGAAGAAGTGGAGGTGATGAGGGACCTTGATACATCATTCATATCGAGACCCAACTGCGCAGCTTTTATACGGTCAACGTTTACATTAATAGTAGGATACTTAGTAGATTGGCTCAACTGTACATCGCGCAGGTAACTGATCTCTTTCAGGCGATCGATGATCTTTGCAGAATAGAGTTCATTGGTCTTTTTATTTCTGCCCGATACCCTTACTTCGATAGGCGTAGGAGAGCCCTGGCTCAATATCTTTTCAGTTAACTCAATCGGTTCAAAAGATGGCTGTACATCCGGTACTTCCTGTTTCATCCGCTCGCGGATCTTGTCTTTCAATTCATCGAGATTGGTTCTGTAACCTTCTTTAAGACTTACTTGTATAACGGCTTCATGCGGACCAGGCATGAAAAGATAAATAGGGCTGGTAGAAAACTGTGAAGGATGCTGACCAACAAAAGCAGAAGTAACATTGATGTTTTCATCTCCCATAATAGACTTGATGATATTGAGCACCTTGATGGTCTTTTCTTCTGTACGTTCTGCCCTGGTTCCTTCGGGTGCACGTAAACGCACCTGGAACTGACCACTGTTTACTTTGGGTAATACATCCCTGCCTATAGAAGAGAGCATCCACCAGGCCAGGCCGGAGATAACGAGCACGTAAGCAATGGTAATGGGTTTGCGATAAGGCATCAATCGTTCGCTGAAACGGATGAAACGGTTCCTGAATTTTTCAAAACGTGTCAATGATTTTTTATCACCGCTCTCGCATTGTTCGATGAGTACTTTTTTCTGATCCCAGGTATCTTTCTCCGATTCTTTTGTGAGTGCCGATGTTTTGAACTGGGCTTCATCTTCAGAAAGCCTGCCTTTTTTCTTTTTGCCGGCTTTGTGACTTTTCATGATCCAGTTGGCCATGATGGGCACGAATGTCTGCGCCAGGAAATAAGATACGATCATGGAAAAACCAATGGCCAGCGCCAAAGGCAGGAACAATGAACCGGGAATGCCGCTCATGGTAAATGCCGGCGCGAATACTGCAAGGATGCAGAAAAGGATTAACAGCTTAGGGAATGCGATTTCTTTACAGGCATCCCAGATGGCCAGCGCCTTGGGCTTGCCCATATCGAAGTGTTGGTGAATGTTCTCGATGGTTACCGTACTCTCATCCACCAATATACCAATTGCCAATGCCAATCCGCTCAACGTCATGATATTGATGGTTTGCCCGAAAAGATTCAGGAACAAAACACCAGATATGATGGATGTAGGAATCGTGAGGATCACGATCAATGCACCCCTGCTATCGCCGAGGAATAACAATACCATCAAACCGGTAAGAATAGCTCCGATGGCGCCTTCACTCAACAGGCTTTTCACGGAATTGATCACATAAGTAGACTGATCGAACTCGTACGACAATGTAACATCTTCCGGTAATTGCGATTGTAATCTGGGGAGCGCTTGTTTCAGTTTCTGAACCACTTCCCAGGTAGATGCATCTCCGCTTTTTGCAATACTGAGGTAAACAGAGCGTTTGCCGTTTACCAAAGCATATCCCACTGTTACGTCGGCGTCGTCTTCTACTGTAGCTACATCACGCAGGTAAAGATTCTGCACACCACCTTTGAATAAAGGAATGTTCTCAAAATCTTTCACTGTTTTAATTAGCGTATTGGTGGGAGAAAGATAATTGGTATCGCCGATGCGAATATTGCCGGAAGGAGTTGTCTGGTTGTTCACCTTCAGGGCTTCCACCAATTGATCGGGCGTGAGGTTATGTGACCGCAACAAGGTAGGATCCACTTTAACAACGATGGTTCTTACGTTACCGCCAAAAGGAGGCGAGGAAAGCAGGCCGGGTATGGCAGTGAATGAGGCGCGCACATAAACGTTGGCCATGTCCATCAGCTCGTTGTTGGTACGCACATTACTGCGCAGTACCAGTTGTCCAACCGGTAAAGTGGAAGCATCGAAACGGATGATGAAAGGCGGCTGCGATCCCTGCGGGAAGATGGCTTGTATACGGTTGGCGCTGGCGCTCAATTCCGCAGAAGCCTGCGCCATATTGGTGCCGGGATAAAAAGTGATCTTGATGAGCGTTAATCCCTGGATGTTTTTGGTCTCAACAGTTTTGATACCATTGACATAAGAAAGGATGTTGATATATTGCTTGCCAAAAAGCGCTTCCATCTGGTCGGGCGTATAACCGCCAAAAGGGTGGGCCAGGTACATAACAGGCAAATCGAGCTTGGGAAATATATCGATCTTGATGCTGTTCACGGCTTTGATACCAAAGAAAAACAATCCTGCAACCAGCACCATGATGCTGATCGGTTTACGCAGTGCAAAACGGATCATGTTCATACTAACTATTATTTTACCTGTTTCAGGAATAAATCAAAATCACCCGAGGCTGCTGCCTTTAACAGCAAGGCCTGCCATACATTGATGAAAGCCACGCCGATATCTGTTTCCGCTTTATTTACTGCATACAATGCTTGCTGGAGGTCTACAATATTGGCCAGTCCGTTTTTATACAAAACGCTTTTCTGTAAATAAGCATCCGATGCCGCTTTGTATTGCCGGGGCACTTCGTTGCAAGCCTGCAGGGCGTTTTCAATGCGCTGATCGGAAAGGATCAGTTGGTCTTTCAATTGTGTATTCACCAGGTCGTATTCCGATTGATAAGCCTGGGTAATGAAATGCTGTGCTGCTGCCTGGTGTTTGATCTTGGATGGACTCATCAAGTTCCAGGAAACAGACAAACCTGCAACATAATTGCTGCGAGAAGGGTTGATGCCGCTAAAATAACTTTTCGAATACCTGTCGGGATAATCCGGGGTATAATTATAATCGAAACCAGATCCCCTGCTTTGGAAGATGCCAAACAGGTTCACACCAGGCAATATGGTTTTGCGGATGGCTGTTTCTGATAAACTGCTTTGCGTAATACGACTGGCAAAAAACTGTGCCTGTGGATTTTGACGAACATCGAAATCGGTATGGTAAGCAGCAGGCATATTTTTGAGAAAAGCGCTGTCCAGTACAAAGGGCGCGGGGCTGGTGTTGAGTAACTGTGCCAGTTGATTACGCAGTTGCTGTTCGTTACCAGTAGCATCGATCAAAGCGAGTGTAGCCCTTGATACTTCTGCATTGGCAATAGAAGAATCCACACCGGGATTGAGGCCCGATAAGGTCCTGGCCATCACTACTTTCCTGATGGCATTGGCCCTGTCGAGGTTGGATTGTGCGTTCAGGATAAATCTTTGTGCAATGAGCAGGTTGAGATAAGCAGAACTGATCTTTACACTTTGAATGAACTGTTCCTGCAAGAGGTCTGCAGAATCTCTTTTGACCTGTGCATTGGCAGCATCGATCCTCGACTGCTTTCTGCCAAAGCTGAACGCTTCCCAGTTGGTATTGATCACGTAGAGCGCTCCGAAAGCGGCCGCCCAACTCTGTTTGCTGTAAGATGGCCCTGCTGAAGCAACGCCTGTTACAGCGGGTGCCATCGGGCCAAACTGTCCATTGATGCTACCGTAGTTTTGTTGCAATCCGGCAATGACATTGGGCAGATAATCGTTCTTAACGTTTTGTACCAGGGCGCTGGAAGCCTGCAGGTAATGTTGTTTGGCCTGTATGGACTGGTAATTGCCCAGTCCGGTTTTGATGGCATCTGAAAGCCATAAAACAGGCTGCTGTGCAACGACTGTATTGATACAGCATACAAAAGCGATAATAAAATAACAGGCAGCTTTACCGCTGCGATGAGTAGAATGATTCATGCAAAAGAATTGTGACTTCAATTTTCGAAGGCGCGCAGATCGTTTGGGTTTAGTATGGAGGGTTTCTCTAATTATTTTATGTTATTGAACCGGCTGTCCGGTAATCTTCGCGGCACATTGCCAGGATTTTTTCGGGTCCTTATCAATAATATTTTGCAGGAGGTCGGCATGCGCTTCATGTACATTCAGGAATGCACTGGTGTCGCTGAAGACTTCCTGGAAAGACTTTTCGATTTGAGCAGCAATGGTTTTGTAGAGGTCTGCCAGTATATCGTTTTTGGTAGCTTCTGCAATGCTGATATGAAATTGGATATCGGCTGCGATACAAGCGGCAATCTCATTGTTGACAGCAGCTTCGTATCTTTTTTTGAGGAACCGGGTCATCTGGGTAATGTCTTTCTGCGTTCGGTTGAGCGCTGCTTTTTCGGCGATTTTCAATTCCAGCAGTTGCCTTACTTCTTGTAAGTCGGGACCTTTTGCATTTTGCAGGCGTTCATACCAGGGAATACAGGTTCCGTGCTGTAAATCAACGAAAGTACCCAGTCCCTGCCGTACACGCAGCAGCCTGGAATTAACGAGTAACCGGATGGCTTCGCGTATGGTGGAACGGCCAACGCCAAAAAGCTCCATCAGCTCCGGCTCGGTAGGCAGCTGATCGCCAGCCTTGTATTTTCCCGAGGCGATCTGCTGTTGCAGCTTGGAGGCTACTTCATCGCTGAGACAATATTTTTTAACGGGGGTTTGCACTAATCATCATATCATCTGATGATTAAAGGTACGGTATATTTTATAACCAGGACAAATCATTTCCCTGCAAAAAAATAAATGGTGCTGTGTTAGTTTTTTGGAGGGAGGTATTGTTGGCGTACGATGGCCATCAATTGACCGAGGTTTGCAATATTGGCTGCATCGTTGTCGGATATATGGATATGCCAGTTTTGTTCAACGGCATTCAGCAAATAAGCTTTCTCCCAATCGGTCATGCCGAGGTCTTTCTGAAGATCGGTTTTGTCGGAAATTGAAACCGGGTAGATATTGAGTTTCCTTTTGAGCAAATGCTGGATACTATACACTGGGCTTTTCATGATCTTCCAATTTTGAGTGATTAATAAATACTAGAAGACCAAAAACATTGCCAAGTGTTTATTAACGAGGTGTTAAATTAGCCACCCAGGCCGCTGAACATGCCAAAGAGGATGATGCATAAAACGATCAGTGAGATGATCACATAGCGTTTGTCTTTTTCAATGGCGAAGGCCAGCACAGAGAATGCAATCCTTAAAATGGGTGTTGCAATCAGCAATACAACTGCCAGTTGTATGATGGAAGCGCCATCGAATGCAGCCACTCCATGCAGGATGCCGGGTAAATGCCTGAACTGCGCTGCTGCACCGTGAAATGTTTTATAATCGGGTATTTCGTGAACCTGTTGTAAATACAATATGCCTCCCAATAACGCTACTGTTGCTGAAAGGAACACGCCTGCGCGCAGCCATTTGCCGATCATGTGCTCCATATCGCGTTGCTGCCAGTATTGAGAAGAAAACCAGTTCATAGTTTATGTGTAATGCCGTTATAGATCATTTCAAAAGCCATTAATCCAATAACGATGCTGAATAATATGCGCAACCATTTAACCTGTGCATTCATCAATATCTTTGATCCCGCCATGGCGCCCAGTAAAACACCGATGATCGCCGGCAATGCAAGACCCGGTTGTATATATCCTCTTTGCAGGTAAACAACTGCGCTCGCCGCCGTGGTAACGCCCACCATGAAATTACTGGTGGTGGTAGATACTTTAAAAGGTACGCGCATCATGATGTCCATAGCCACTACCTTAACCGCGCCGGAGCCAATGCCCAGGATGCCGGAAAGAATACCTGCAAGTGTCATGATTAAATATCCTCCGAATACATTCCGGACGCCATAACTTACCATTCCTTGTTTTGAAGGATAAGTTCCGCCCATTTTTAGTTTGGCTGCAAAAGGAGAATTGACGGCGATATGTTCTTCCTGCTTGTGCAGGGTCATCACAGCAGAGAACAAGAGTACCAATCCAAACAGCATGGCAACAAAATGCGTGGGGATCAGTATAGCTACTGCTGCGCCAATGATCGCTCCAGAGGTAGTGGCAATTTCCAGGAACATGCCAATGCGTATATTGGTGATACCTTCTTTGATGTAGGCGGCAGCGGCACCAGAAGAAGTGGCAATAGATGCAATCAACGATGTGCCGATGGCATAACGGATATCATAGCCAAAGCCCAATGTTATCAATGGTATCAATACTACGCCGCCACCAAGCCCGGTGAGCGCCCCCAACATGCCGGCACAAAAAGCGCCTAAGAGTAAAATGAGGGTAAACAATGCCAAACTCATGGATACGAAGGAATTATTTGAATTCTTCGATTTTCAGGTTTCGCCACTTCACTTTGATGCCGCCACCGTCGTGGATTTGCAACGCAATGAATCCTTCGCCTTTGCCTATTTTTTCATCTTTGATGTGGATCATCTCGTGGCCGTTGAGCCAGGTGGTAACCTCATCGCCAATGGCAGTCACTTTCATCGTGTTCCACTCACCCATCTTCAGCCATTGCTCATCTTCCGGTTTGGGTTTGATAAGCCAGCCACGTCCATAAGATTCATAGATGCCGCCGGTGTGCAGGTTGGGAGGCGCCACTTCGGCCTGCCAGCCGCTGATCTTGGTGCCTTCGATAGAAGAACGGAAGAATACGCCGCTGTTGCCATTGGCTTCCTGTTTGAATTCTACCGTTAATGTGAAATTCTTATACGCTTTGTTGGTAGACAAGTATCCGTATTGTTTATCCGGTCCGCTTTCGCAAATCAGTTCACCATGATCTACGTACCATTTCTCTGTTCCGTGAATGGTCCAGTTGTTGATGTCTTTTCCATTGAAGATGGGAACAGCCTGTGCCTGTGCATGATGAAAGGAAAGGATGGCAAACAATACCAGTATGCTTATTTTTTTCATAGTCGGTTTTACTATTTAACTGTATTTGGTTACGCCGGGAATGGCAACGGGATAAAATCCATCTGCATTGGGCAATACAGGAGGTGTGGCGGCGAAATCATATACTTTGGGGTGAAGATCCAATCCTGAATTCAACGCCTTATCCCATTCAATGACCTGGCCGCTGTAAGTAGCCATTCTTCCCAGGATGGAAGTCATGCTGCTTTTCGCGCCATTTTCTGCATCGGCAAATTTGTATTCGCCTTTGGCGATGGCCGCAAACAGTTCATCGTGCTCGGTCTGGTAAGGATTGTTTTCTGTTTTCCTGTCGAACTGGTAAATGGTATTGCCTTTTGCATCGGTGATCCTGCCGGCGCCACAACGGATACGACCTTTGGTGCCCACTAATAATTCATCCACGCGACTCATGGTGCCGGGAATATGCCGGCACTGGCTGTTCAATAAAGAGCCATCGGCGTATTCGAATTCAACATAGTGATGATCGAAAATTTCTCCATTGTCTTTTCCCTTGCGTACCTGGCGGCCACCCATACCCTGGGCTTTCACCGGGTAACCTTCTTTGAACCAGTTGATCACATCGAGGTTATGGATATGCTGCTCGGTAATATGGTCGCCGCAAAGCCATACGAAATAATACCAGTTACGCATCTGGTATTCCATTTCTGTCTGCTCAGGTTTGCGGGGCCTCACCCATACGCCATCATTGTTCCACCAGGCCTGCATAGAAACGATATCGCCTATTTCATCTTTACGCTTGAACAGTTCGCGGTAAGAGTTCTGGTAACGCCTTTGCAGGCCTACCACCACATTCAGTTTCTTTTGTTTTGCAATGGCAGCGGTGGCCAGTACTTTTTGCACACCTGCCGGATCGGTAGCCACCGGCTTTTCCATGAACACGTGTTTGTTCTGTTTGATGGCTTCATCAAAATGAATGGGACGGAAACCGGGAGGGGTGGCCAGTATCACCACATCGGCCAATGGAATGGCTTTGAGATAAGCATCGAAGCCGGTGAATTTTCTTTCTTCCGGCACGGTGATACGGTCTTTGATGGCTTTGTTGCCGGATGATTCGGCAGTTTTGATGAGGTTGTTCAAACACCTGTCGAGGTTATCCCGGAAAGCATCGGCCATGGCCACCAGTTGCACATTTTGTTTGCTCATGAGTGCCTGCATGGCGGCACCGGTGCCGCGGCCTCCGCAACCGATCAACACTATTTTAATAGCATTGTCGGAGCCGGAGAAAAAATTGGCATTGGAAAGCAATGGAGCAGCCATCATGGCGCCGGCCAGTGTAGCTGTTTGTTTAACAAATTTTCTTCGTGAGTTCAGGTAAGCATCGTTGTTCATATAGCAATTTTTAAAGGATGATGGTTATTGTGAAAGATAAGTTTTAAAAAAGGTTGCTGCTTGTTCAGGTGTGGGTTGCTGCAATGGCCGCACAATACGGAAACCCACTGCGGCCGCATCGGTGAGCCACCATTTACTTTTGGGTATCTGCGGATCGCGGCGGTTCCACGACGGATCTGATTTGAAACGCGTAGCGCTGCGTAATGCATCCGCTTCTGTGTCATAACCCCCGCCTTTCAAAGATTTCGGATACACCGATTCGTTCGGCTTTTCAAGGGGATCTTTTTCCTGGTTGTTGATATGTTGATAGTAATCCCCTTCGTAATGATCGAGGGTCCATTCCATCACATTGCCCAGCATATCATAGATACCCCAGGCATTGGGCAGTTTTTGTCCCACTTTATGAAATTTATCATCACTGTTCTCTTTGAACCAGGCATAATCTTTCATCTTGCCTGCATCATTACCATAATAATAAGCGGTATTGCTGCCCGCACGGCAAGCGTATTCCCATTCGGCTTCGGAAGGCAGCCGATAGAAGATGCCGGTTTTCTGGTACAACCACTTGCAATACATGAGTGCACAGTATTGCGACATACTGTTGGCCGGAAAGCCACCTTCCTTGCCCATGCCCAGGCTGAAATCGATGTACTGCGGACTGGGCCTGGTAACAGCGTCCACATCTGAATTCTGACTGGTGGTCTCGTCTTTGAGGAACACATCGAACTCATCACGGGTTACTTCGTACACGCCGATCCAGAAAGCAGAAACACCTATTGTATGCTGCGGACCTTCATCGCTATGCCGGTGCGCTTCGGTAGCCGGACTACCCAGTGAAAATTCACCCTGGGGTATTGGCACCATTTTAAACTTAAGTAAAGAACCCGGAACAGGCTGTTCATAAGGTTTGAATGCAACGATATTGTTTTGTGTGCTGGCGGGCAAATAAGAAAGTATGCCCAATACCAGGAATTTTGTTTGCTTGGTTCTGTCTTTTCCTGAATTCATGATGATATGGTTCGCAAAATCGTTTTTTAAGGCCGTTCAAGATAGTCAATTATTTCACGAACAATTGTTAGCTATGGTGCCAAAAATCAGGGAAACGGCCGGCAATATGGGTAATGATTTTTCCTTCTTTCAATTCAGTGATGAGAAAAGAAGCTTCCAGGCTCGTTGCCAGCGCTCTTGCTTCAGGTACCGGCAATATGCTACAGGCGGTGGCCAGCCAGTCGGCCTGAGACGCATCGGTTGCCACCACGGTCACATTCTTTTGTTCGGTAATGGCATAGCCGGTGCGGGGATCGATGATATGTGAATATTTTTTTCCGTTGTGAACGATGTATTGATAAGCATCGCCCGAAGTAGTTACGGCTGCATGACGGAGCGATAATTTTTTCGGCATCAGCAATGCCGTATGCTCCGGAATGGTAATACCCACGATCCATCCATTTTTACCGGGTGGCGCATCACTCATAACCATATCGCCGCCCGCATCTACCAATGCCTGCCGGATACCTGATTGCGTCAACAATTGCAGCACTTCCCTGGCAATATACCCTTTGGCAATACCTCCGAAATCGAGCTCCATGCCTTTGAGGGTGAGGTTGATAGCCTGTTTGGTTGTGTCGATCTGCACTTTATCGAACCCGGTAAGCAACCATTTCTCCCGGATAAGTGTGTCGTTGGGAAGTTTTTTATCTTTTCTTGCCTGCCGCCAGCATTTGGTGAGCGGTCCGGCCGTGATATCGTAGGTCTTCTTGCTTTGCTCCCATGCTTTGGAAGCTTTGAGCAGCAAATCCATCATGGGCGGGGAAACCGGCTGCCAGCCATTGCCGGCATGAGCGCAGAGTTTACTCAACTCACTATTGTCATCGTAATCACTGAAGATCATGTTGTATTTGTCTACCAGCTCAAAGCAGGAATCCGCCAGCTCATGGGTCTTTTGTTCATCATCTGCAAAAAAAACAATCCGGAAAGGAGAACCCATTTTAGGTTGTGTATAAGAAAACTTTTGAAACATATAGCTTTGATAAAAACAACCGGAAGTTTTGTAATTATAAAGTTTCCGGTAAATTTAGCAACAAATATCCATCCCATGCTTCGCAGAAAATTTATGCAACAGGGTTTGCTGGCAAGCGGCGCTTTGCTCACTACCAGTGAAATGTTTGCCTCCGAGAAAAAAAACAATACCAACCAGCCGTTGGAAGAAAACCCCTTCCATTGTAATTATGGTATCCACGACGGCATGTTCCGTAACCATGCCGGTAACGATTTTATCGACCAGATCAAATTCGCGTACAACCTGGGTTTCCGGGCCATTGAAGACAATGGTATGATGAACCGCAGTCCCGAGATGCAGCAAAAGATCGGCGACACACTCGAGAAGCTGGGCATGACCATGGGCGTATTCGTGAATGTGTTCGACAACTGGCCCTTGCAAACTTCCATGTGCAGCGGAAAAAAAGAATGGCGTGATAAGTTCATTGAATACTGCAAAACTTCAATAGATGTGGCTAAACGCTGCCGTGCTAAATGGATCACCGTGGTGCCGGGCAATTACGATCGCAACCTGCCGGAAGGCATTCAAACGGCCAATGTAATAGAAACACTGCGCAGGGGAGCAGAAGTACTGGAACCGCATGGACTGGTAATGGTACTGGAACCCCTGAGCGATACGCCTGATCTTTTTTTACGGCATACAGACCAGACCTATGCGATTTGTAAAGCCGTCAACAGCCCGGCCTGTAAGATACTTTTCGATATGTACCACATGCAACGGAATGAAGGGAATATCATCAGCAATATCAATAAAGTATGGGATGAGATCGGTTATTTCCAGATTGGCGATAATCCCGGACGGAAAGAGCCCGGCACAGGAGAAATGAATTACCACAATATCTTCAAGCATATCTATAACAAAGGATACAAGGGGGTGCTGGGCATGGAGCATGGAAATGCGCTGCCGGGAAAAGAAGGGGAACTGGCGCTTGTGAAAGCGTACCGGGCAGCAGATGATTTCCTGTAGCCGTTTCTTCAGTTTTTGCTCAGTATCGGGTATTTACTTTGTTCAAACGAACTGGTTTTGAAAATACTGATCATAGAAGACGAGCCCTCTCTGAACAAGAGCATGGTGGATTACCTTACACAGCAACAATACCTCTGTGAGTCGGTGACACGGTATGCCGATGCGCTTGAAAAAATAGAGCGGCATAACTATGATTGTATAGTATTGGATATTATGCTGCCCGGAGGCAACGGCTTGCAGTTGCTGGAACAGCTGAAAGCCAACAAGAGCGCAGACGGAGTGATCATTATCTCGGCCAGGAATGAATTGGATGATAAGATCACGGGCATACAACTGGGCGCCGATGATTACCTCACCAAGCCCTTTCATTTGCCGGAATTGAGTGTGCGCATTGCTGCCATCATCAGGCGAAAAAACCAGCAGGGTAATAACCAGATGCAGTTTCAAGAGATCTGCATAGATATAAAAGGGAAAACGGTTACTGTTAACAATGACCCATTGATACTTACGAGAAAAGAATACGAACTGCTGCTCTATTTTGTGATCAATAAGAACCGGATACTTTCGAAAAACGCTATCGCTGAACATTTGTGGGGCGATGATATGGACATAGCCGATAACCACGATTTCATCTACACACATATCAAAAACCTGCGCAGGAAAATGATACAGGCAGGCACTGGCGATTATATACGGAGCGTTTACGGGATGGGCTATAAATTTTCGGTGCAATGAAACTGTTTACAAAGTATAACCGGATCGCCATCACCACTTCTGTGATCATTTTCATGGCAGGCAGCTTTGCGTTCTATTTAACGTTGCGCTATGTGATGATCAGGCAACTCGATGACGTGCTGAGGACTGAAAGAGCAGAAATTCTCCAATACCTGAATGAGCACCATGAGCTGCCGGAAATGCTTAACACAAAAGACCAGTGGTCGGTTGTGCGCAGAACAGCACATCCATTGGAACGGATGGTATTTACAACGGAAAAAGGGATCAATCCGCACGAACATGGAAAAGAGTGGTTGAGGAAAATACAGTTCACGCTACAGGTACACGATGAACCGTATGAGATATCCATTTATAAATCGCAGGAGGGTACCGATGATATGATCAAGCTGATCATATTGATCGCCATTGTGATGATCGCCCTCATACTATTGGCAGGTAATCTCATCAATCGAACCCTCCTCAAAAAATTATGGCAACCTTTTTATCATACGATCGACACCATCAAAGAATACCAGCTTACGCAGGACAAAGCATTGCGTCTTCCCGGAACAGGCGTTGAAGAATTTACATTGCTGAATACCAGCGTAAGTAATATGACGGAAAGAGCGCAGCATGAATACCAGGTGTTGAAAGAATTTACAGGCAATGCCGCTCACGAAATGCAAACACCTTTGGCCGTTATTGCTACGCATACAGATGCCCTGATGCAGGATGAACAGTTGTTGCACCGGCATGCTGCATCCATTGCCAGTATCGAGCAATCGGTGGGTAAGCTGGCGAAGCTGAACCAGTCATTGCTGCTGCTGGCAAAGATTGAACATGGCCGTTTTGAACTGAACCAGGAAGTGCGGTGGGATGAACTGTTACAGCAGAAACTGAACGAATGGCAGGAACTGATCACGGGGCAGAACCTGAAAGTGTCACTAAGCATTGTTCCGGTTGCTACGGTGTTTCACGAACACCTGGCAGATATTGTGATCAGCAACCTGTTGAACAACAGCATACGTTATAATATAGCCGGCGGACATATTGCCATTATATTGAACCATGAGGGATTTTCCATTGCCAATACTTCTTCATTACCTGCACTGGATACTTCAAAATTGTTCAACCGTTTTTTCCGTCAATCCGGAACAGGGCCGGATGGCAATGGGTTGGGCCTTTCGATTATTAAACAGGTGTGTGAGCTTGCGCATCACCGGATCACTTATCAGTACACCCATCAACAACATGTATTTACCATTTTTTTCAGCAACTCAGACAGGCCTTCAGATTTTTGACAGAATTGGCTGTGAGATTTGCAGTAAAATGGGATAAATTTTAAATAAATTAGGCAATGCGGGAGAAGATCATACAAGGCCTTTTGGTAATCATGCTGATAGCTGGTTATCGTAATCTTTCTGCTCAGTCGAAAGACCTGGATTATTATATTGGGTCGGGCATCCAAAAGAGTCCGTTGTTGAATGATCTCAGGAACCAGTCGCGCAGTACTGCTATCGACAGTATGCGCATCAATGCCGGGTACAAGCCACAGGTAATGGGTATCAGCAACAATTCTTATGCTCCTTCTATTAATGGGTGGGGATATGATAATGCCATTACCAATGGGGGCACATTCAGCCAATTGATCACGGTCAATAAAAGATTGGTGGGTAAAGAGAACCTGCAAAACCAATACGAGGCCATTCGATTGGCAAAAGAATCACTCGCCATATCCGGAAAAGTGACAGAGCAGGATATCAGGAAAGCGATTACCAGCCAGTATATTGTGGCTTACGGTATTTACCTGCAATACAGCTTCAATAAAGAAGTATTGGAGTTATTGGGTAGTGAAGAGGCCATCTTGAAAAAACTCACTGAACGAAATATTTACAGGCAGACCGATTACCTCAGTTTCCTGGTGACCATGCAGCAACAACAACTGCAGCTCAATCAACTCAAGGTGCAGTTCCAGAATGAGTTTGCATCATTGAATTACCTGAGTGGCTTACAGGATACCGGTTTTGTTGCTGTCCCAGCGCCGAACATCAGCCTGGCGCCTCCTCCGGAAATTGAACAGACGGTCTTTTATCAGCAATTCAGATTGGATAGCCTGAAGCTGAAGAACAGCGATGCACAGATCGATTTTTCGTACAAACCTAAATTGAGTTTGTATGCCGATGCCGGTCATTCCAGTACTTTTGCAGTGAACCCGTATAAGAATTTCGGAACCAGTTTTGGCATTAACCTTTCTGTTCCCATTTACGATGGCAAGCAGAAAAAAATGCAGCATGATAAGATCGCTATTGCGCAACAAACCAGGCAGCAATACCAGCAGTTTTATAAAACGCAATTCGATCAGCAGTTACTGCAATTGCTGCAACAGCTGCGGTCGGCGCAGGAGCTCATCAATCAAACCAGTACCCAGATCAGGTATACCCAGGCGCTGATAGAAGCCAACAGGAAATTACTGGAAACCGGCGATGTGCGAATGTCGGATTATATCATTGCCATTGGCAATTACCTCGCAGCCAGGAACAGCAGCACCCAGAATATGATCTATAAACTTCAATTGATTAACCAGATCAATTACTGGAACAGAAAAACCTAATCAAGATGCGTCATAGAATTGTTCATTTGATGTTGATCGTTGCCTTAACGGCAGGCTGCCATGCCCAGCAGGGTAAAGAGGATAAAAAAGATGCACCGGCTGAAGCCCCTGCGGTAGCAGAAGGTACACCGGCTACTGTTACAAGCGTTACCGTTGGCACGATGGAGGAAACGGTGGAAGTAAATGCCGTATCGGCTTTTCAACTCAAAACCTATATCAAAGCGAATACCAACGGTTATTTGCAAACAGTGAATGCACGCCTGGGCAGTTATGTTGAAAAAGGACAGGAGCTTTTTGTACTCAAAACAAAAGAATCGCAAACCCTGGGCAATACGATCAGGATACTCGACAGCACTTTGCATTTTACCGGTAACATGCACATCAAATCGCCCGGCAGCGGTTATATCACACAACTCAATTACCAGGCAGGAGATTATGTGCAGGACAATGAACAACTGGCAGTGATTACCGATACCAGGAGTTTTGTTTTTCTGCTCGACCTTCCTTATGAATTAAAACCATACCTGGCCGCGAACAAGAACCTCAAGTTGCGGTTGCCCGATGGCACCGTGCTGGATGGTTATGTTGCTAACGCCATGCCTGCTGTAGATGCAGTTTCGCAAACGCAGAGTTATGTGATCAAAGTGAATACCAATAAATCCATTCCCGAAAACCTGATAGCCAAAGTGAGCCTGGTGAAATCGGCGAAAGGAAATATTACCTCGCTTCCCAAAGCTGCTGTGCTGACCGATGAGGTACAAAGTCATTTTTGGATCATGAAAATGATCGACAGTGTTACGGCGGTAAAAGTGCCGGTGCAGAAAGGAATGGAGAATGCAGACCGGGTGGAGATCATCGCTCCGCACTTATCACCAGCCGATAAAGTGTTGCTTACTGGTAATTACGGGTTACCCGATACCGCAAAAGTCTCCATCGTTAAATAACAGTTTGTATGCGCAGTTTTTTCATCAGCTATAAGAATCCGCTCAGTGTGATCATGGTGATCATCCTGCTGGGAGGAATGTTTGTTTACAGTAAAATGCAGACTGCGCTTTTCCCTGAAATTACTTTTCCCAAGATCAAGATCATCGCAGATGCCGGCCAGCAACCGGTAAAGAAAATGATGATCACGGTTACCCGGCAATTGGAAAATGCGGTGAAACAGGTGCCCGATCTGCAAAGCATCAGGAGTACTACCAGCAGGGGTAGTTGTGAGATATCGGCTTTTATGGACTGGAAGGCCAATATCGATATCAGCCAGCAACGCATCGAATCAAAGATCAACGAGATACGCAATAACCTGCCGCCGGATATACAGATATCCGTTGAGCGGATGAACCCTTCCATCCTGCCGGTTATCGGCTATTCACTGGAAAGTAAAACGCGGTCGCCGATAGACATGAAGCTGCTGGCCATGTACACCATCAAACCTTTTTTATCGCAGGTAGAAGGTGTATCGGAGATCAGGGTCATTGGCGGTAAGATGAAAGAATACTGGCTGGTACTGAATGTACAAAAGATGAGCACATTGGGTATTACACCCGATATGGTTGCCACATCATTGAACCAAACGAATTTTATTAAGTCGAACGGTTATTTGTCCGATTACCGGTTGCTGTACCTCACTGTTACCGATGCTTCTGTGAGTTCGAAAGAGCAATTGTCGAACCTGGTGATCAGTAACAACGGCAAACGGATCGTGTTGCTGAAAGATATTGCCGATGTGCAGATACAGGAAGCCAAAGAGTATATCAAGATCAACGCCAACGGACATGACGGCATCTTATTGGCAGTGATCAAACAACCGAATGCCAACCTGGTAGACCTGTCTGATAAAATGGATGCCAAGCTCAAAGCGTTGCAAAAAATTCTTCCGCGTGATGTATCGATACAACCTTATTATATACAGGCCGATTTTGTAAAAGACTCCATTAAAAGTGTAACAGATAGTTTGTGGATAGGGCTGGCGCTGGCCATATTCGTGGCAATCATTTTCCTGCGATCGCTGAAAGCCAGTACGGTCATTCTCTTCACCATACCCGTTACTTTGTTGCTTACCCTGATTGTATTGTATGCAACGGGTCAAACCCTGAACATCATGACACTTGGCGCCATAGCTGCAGCCATCGGTTTGATCATTGACGATGCCATTGTGGTAATGGAACAAATACACCGGACGCATGAAGAACATCCGGAAGAGCCCAGCGGACCGCTGGTGCAAAAAGCTATTCACTACCTGCTCCCCGCAATGGTGGGTTCTTCGCTCAGCACGATTGTTATATTTCTTCCGTTTGTATTGATGAGCGGCGTAGCAGGCGCTTATTTTAAAGTGATGACAGACACGATGATTATCACATTGATCTGCTCTTTCTTTGTTACCTGGCTCATACTCCCGGTGATCTACCTGCTGTTTACACGAAATCCTTTTGAGGTGAGCGCCAATCAACGAAAGATCAAACCACATTCGGTGAAGAACCAGCGATGGGTGGGCTTTTTTATTACCAGGCCTTACCTGAGTCTTGTGATCGTGGTTATGCTGGCAGCATCTGTCCTTTATATTTTTCCCAGGCTGGAAACGGGTTTCCTGCCAGAGATGGATGAAGGCAGTATTGTGCTGGATTACAGTTCTCCGCCCGGTACTTCGTTAGAAGAAACGGACCGGATATTGCATGAAGTGGAAAAAATACTGGTAAAACAGCCCGAAGTAGCAGCGTATTCCAGGCGAACCGGTACGCAGATGGGCTTCTTCATCACCGAACCCAATCGCGGCGATTACCTGATACAGTTAAAGAAAACGAGAGACCGGTCAACCGAAGACGTGATCAGCGATATCAGAAAAAAAATAGAAGCCACACAACCTGCACTGCGTGTTGATTTCGGACAGGTGATCGGTGATATGCTGGGCGACCTGATAACCTCCGTGCAACCCGTTGAAGTGAAAATATTTGGTAACGACCAGCTCAAATTGCAGCAGTTGTCCAAACAGGTAGCGGGCATTGTGGGAAAAGTGGGCGGTACCGCCGATGTATTCGATGGCATCGTGATCGCGGGCCCGTCTATTGATGTTACACCTAACTCCACACAACTGGCGCAGTTTGGTATTACACCTGCGAGCTTGCAATACCAGTTACAAACTTCACTGGAAGGAAACACGGTGGGCACTGTGTACGACAAAGAGCAGTTCACCAATATCCGTTTGTTATATCCCGGAAGCAGGCGGTTAAGTGTAGATGATATGCATAAAATACCGGTATTCCTGCCGAATGGAAAACTGAAACCCATTCATTCACTTGCATCTGTTGCCCTGAACACAGGCGAAGCAGAGATACAAAGGCAGGATCTTCAGTCGATGGGTGTGGTAACAGCCCGGCTGGAAGGGCGCGACCTGGGAAGTGTGATCAAAGACATCCAACAGGCAGTGGGACGCCAGTTATCATTACCACAAGGATACGCTATCGTATACGGCGGATCTTATGCAGAACAACAGCAATCATTCAAAGAGTTGCTGGTGATATTGATCACAGCAAGCCTGCTGGTATTCGGCGTGATCCTGTTCCTGTTCAAGGATTTCTGGATTTCGCTCATCATTCTGCTGATTGCTGTATTGGGCATATCGGGTAGTTACATGGGACTTTATTTCACACATACAGCGCTGAATGTAGGCAGCTACACAGGCTTGGTAATGATCGTAGGTATCATAGGTGAAAATGCCATCTTTACTTTTTTGCAGTTCAGAGAATCGTATAAACATACACATAATGTGAATGAATCACTGATCTATTCTATTTCCACCAGGCTGCGGCCCAAGCTGATGACAGCATTAGGAGCCATTATAGCATTGATGCCTATTGCACTGGGCATTGGCACAGGTGCGCAATTGCACCAGCCATTGGCCATTGCAGTGATCGGCGGCTTTATTGCAGCATTGCCTTTGTTGCTGATTGTATTACCCAGTCTCATCAGGCTACGGTATTATAAGACGCCGCAAAAAATCTGAGCCGGCCCGGAACAAAAAGGATGAAACTGTTTAACTTACTATTCAAATCGAATAATATGTGGTGGGTCTATGCATTATTATCCGCCTTGTTTGCGGCATTGACGGCCATTTTTGCCAAGATAGGCGTCAGTAACATGAATTCCAACCTGGCTACTGCCATCCGCACGGTGGTTATATTGCTGGTGGCCTGGGGTATTGTACTGGCCCGGAATGAAACCAAGGGGATCACTACTTTGTCCAGGCAAAATCTTTTGTTCCTGGTGATATCAGGTATCACCACCGGCTTGTCGTGGGTATTCTATTTCAAAGCATTACAAATGGGAAAGGTTTCACAGGTAGCGCCGGTAGATAAACTGAGTATCGCGCTCACCATCATCTTATCCGCCGTTTTTCTAAAAGAAGTAATGACTGCGCGGGTACTGGCCGGCGCCCTGCTCATCATTGCCGGCACGCTGGTACTGATCAAATAAGCGGCTTCAGAATTGCTTCAGAAAGGTGTATTTATTTTATGCTTCAACTAAATTAATACAACCATGAAACAATCACTGGCAAAAGCAACGGTTATCGGAATGATAACCCTGGCCACTTTTCAGCAAGCGGCCAATGCCCAGGCTGGCAAAAACCTTCATATCCTTTCCACTTACCATATTGCCAGTAATGGCGGATGGGATTACATTGCCATTCAACCCAATTCGAACAAGGTTTTTGTTTCACATGGTACACAGGTGAATGTGCTCGACAAACAAACGGGCGATTCACTGGGTTATATTCCCAACACAGAAGGCGTGCATGGTATTGCATTTGTACCTGCTTTGAACAAAGGCTATACCAGCAACGGAAGAGCAGGTAACGCCACTGTCTTCAACCTGAAAACCCTCGCTGTTACAGGCACGGTAAAAACAGGTGAAAACCCCGATGCTATATTTTACGATGCACATAGCAAAAAAATAGTGATCTGCAATGGAAGAAGCAAGGACCTTACATTCATCGATCCCGCAACCGATAAAGTGGTGGCTACTGTTCCCGTAGGAGGAAAACCAGAAACTGCAGTGAGTAATGAGGCAGGAAAAATATATGTGAATGTGGAAGATAAAAATGAGATCGTAGTGGTGAATGCGAACACTTACAAAGCAGAAGCACACTGGTCTTTATTGCCAGGTGAAGCGCCAACCGGTTTGGCCATCGACACAAAAACCAAAAGATTGTTCGCAGCTTGCGGCGATAATAAATTATTGGTTGTGATGAATGCAGAGAATGGAGCAATCGTTGCCAAATTGCCTATTGGCGATGGTTGTGATGGCGACTGCTTCGACCCTCAATTACATAACATCTATACATCGAATGGCGAAGGAACCATTACGGTAATACATGAAGGTTCAAAAGATCAATTCACTGTAACAGCGAACATACCTACTAAAAAAAGCGCCCGCACCATTGCACTGGATGAAGCTACACACAAGCTCTACCTTCCCGCTGCAGATTTCGAAGCGCAGGCTCCGGGAGCAACAGGAAGGCCTAAGATGAAACCAGGCAGCTTCCAGATACTGGTAGTAGGAAACTAATTTAAACTAAGACGGAAAGCTGATCTTCCCCATGCTTACATGGGGAATTCCGTTTTGCAGGGAACCCATCTGTGTTTGCCCGCCACAAACCGTTTCGTTGGCCAGTACAGCAAACAATACCGCTTCTTTTGCATCGGGATGGATATGAAGTTCACTCGTATTCCTGAAAATAATACCAGGCAATTGTTCCTGCATGTGTTGCATGAGCAAAGGGTTGTGCATGCCACCACCGCTTACATACACAACATACGCTTTGTTACGCATACAGCGACGCAGGGCATCTACGATCATATCCGCAGAAAAACGATTGAGTGTTGCCATGGTATCTGCATGCGAAAGATGGTCAACGCCGGCGCGGCTCATCGCACTGTTGAGATAGAGCAGGTTGAATAATTCGGGACCGATGGTTTTAGGAAATTCCAAGGCAAAGAATATATGTTGCTTTAACTCGTGCAAAAGCCCCTGGTGAATATTACCCTGCCTGGCGATGTTCGCATTTTCATCGAAATGATGACCGGGAAAATGTTGTTGTATGTATGCGTCCATCATTGTATTACCTGCTCCTATATCGCTGCAGAATACTTCAGTGGCATTGCGGTTCGAGGGCAGGTAGGTAAAATTGGCAATACCGCCGATATTCAGCATGATGCGGTCTTCAGTATCACTGCTGAATATCAGGTAATCGCCGAAAACCGCCAGTGGAGCGCCTTCTCCGCCGGCAGCAATATGCTTCTGCCTGAAATCACTGATGGTAATAATGCCGGTGCCCACTGCTAAATGATCTCCATCGCCGATCTGTAAAGTGGCATTGCCAAACTGGTCTTGCGGGTGCAGCAATTTAGGTGCATGGTAGATGGTTTGCCCATGACTCGCCAGCAGGTCTACCTGCGCTGCGTTTATTTGCCATTCCTGTAAACACCGGTTTACCAGCCGTGCATGTTCCTGCGCCACCCATGCATTGAGCACGCATACTTTTTCCAGGTCCACCGAACGCTTCGAAAAAACCGATCTGATCTCTTCCCTGAACCCGTTTTCGTAAGGAATGGTCTGGAATGCCTGCAATGCAATATTGGTATGGAGACCGCTACCCGAAAAGCGGCATAATGCCAGGTCCAGTCCGTCTACAGAAGTGCCACTCATCAGTCCGAGGATAAGACGCTCTTCCTTTCCTGCTATATGATATAGTTTCTTAATATTTGGATTCATTTGCCTATTTTTTACGCTAAAAAACGCATATTTTATGCGCTAATTTGCATATTTTTTTTGTGTTTACGCGCTATTATGCATTATTTTTAAAAGCCCAATTACCATACTACTATGCTGAAAACAGAACGACAGGCTTATATCCTGAGAAAAATCGACCTCCATAACAGGGTATTATCCTCCGATCTGGGTATTGAAATTAATGTATCCGAAGATACTATCCGCCGTGACCTGAACGAGTTGGCAGAGCTGGACAAGATCGTCAAAGTGTATGGAGGAGCTTTATCCAAGTCTTTCCATAGCTCTTTTTTGCGATTCGATGTATACAAAGCCGATGGTAAAAAGATCATTGCCGAAAAAGCGGTATCGCTGGTGCAGCATGATATGTTTATCCTTACCACGGGCGGCACCACTGTTGTAGAAATGGCGCGGATATTGCCGGCGGGCCTGCAGGCCACTTTTTTTACGGGGAGCATTCCTGCCGCTTATGAATATGCGCAACATCCGAACATACAGGTCATTTTCATGGGTGACAGGATATCCAAAAGTTCACAGATAGCGGTTGGAGGAGAAGCCATTTCCAGAATAAACAGTATCAAAGCCGACTTGTGTTTTCTGGGCATCAACGCGATAGACGGTGCAGGTGTGTCTGACAATGATTGGGAAGTGGTGCAGGTAAAGCAGTCCATGATCAAAGCCTCGAAGAAAACGGTGGTCTTGTCGATCACTGAAAAGATCAATACACGCCAGCGTTTTGCGGTATGCGGACTGGATGAGATAGACACCATCATTACGGATTCAGGGCCTGGCAATCCTTTATTCGAAGGTTTTGTGGCAGCCGGGGTTAAACTTTTGTAAACTTAAACACTGCAATAATTATGAACATCACACTTTCAGGCAAACGGGCCATGCCCTGCGTGTTGCTACTGCTGTGCCTGGTGACGTCAGTCACTTACGCGCAGGTTCGCATCAGCGGCAAGGTAACCAACAAAAGAGGCGCCGGTATTGAAGCGGCCTCGGTTGTTATCAAAGGAACCAGCAACGGTATTGCTACCGATAACAGTGGCGCTTATCATTTTTCCGCACCATTGAAACCGGGAAAACATACAGTGGTATTTTCAAGTACTGGATATCTTCCCCAGGAAATATTGCTTACTGTTTCAGAAAGCAATAATAATTATACCCTCAACGCAGAACTGAATGAAGACATTGGCAAACTCGATGAAGTGATTGTTACCGGTACATCCCAGGGAACCACCAGGAGACAACTGGGTAGTTATATCAGTTCGGTTTCGGCAGACGAACTCACCAAAGGCGCTACCGGTAATGTACTGGCAGCACTGCAAGGAAAAACAGCGGGTGCGCAGATATCGCAGAACTCCGGCGATCCGGCAGGTGGGTTGTCGGTACGGCTGAGAGGTATCAGCTCTATCTCATCCGGTTCTGATCCTTTGTACATTGTTGATGGTGTGATTGTAAACAACGCCACTACCCGCGTAACCAATACGTCGGGCAATTACGATGGCGGTAATTTTGTGGGATCGATTGGCCAAAGCAGGCTCACAGATATCAACCCCGAAGACATTGAGCGGATAGAAGTGCTGAACGGAGCTGCTGCAGCTGCCATCTATGGTAGCCGGGCTAACGCAGGTGTGGTGCAGATATTCACTAAAAAAGGTAAGAGCGGCGCACCGAAAGTTAGTTTCTCTACCAGTTATATTTCGAGTAGTCTCCGCAAGAAGCTCGACGTGAACCAATCGCCCACCAAATTCGGTGGACCTACCGATGGACCTGGTGCACAAACACAGGATGTGCTCATTCCAACACTCACCAATACTACACCTGTAACGCGTTACGATTACCAGGATTATATTTTCAGGAATGCCGGCGGAACCGATAACAATGTTTCGGTGAGCGGTGGTACCGACAAAACCAAATACTATGTATCGGGCGCTTATTTTTTCAACCAGGGCATCGTGCGTAATACCGATTACCAACGGTTCAGCTTTCGCAGTAATATCGACCAGGTGCTGAACAAATGGGCGACTTTTAACATCGGACTGAATTATATCAACAGTACATCCAATGAAAAACCCGATGGCAACTCGTTTTTCTCACCCACCAACTCAGTTACCATCATTGGTAATTTTCACAACATCTGGGCCAGGGACGCATTGGGCAATATACAGGCTGTGGGTGAAAGAGGACGTGTTAACCCGGTTTCGGTGATAGAAGACATCAAACAAAAACAAACCACCAACCGCATCATTGCAAATCTGGGACTGAAATTGAAGCCCATTAAAAGGCTTACGGTAGACTATACCATGGGTATCGACAATTATACGCAAAACGGTACTACTTATATCCCGCCGTTTGCCTATAATGTAAATACGGCTTTCTACGGCGGCGGCCCATCACTCGATGCTACTTTGAATGGGTATGCGAGCACCGGCAACGATAATTTCTTTGCCATCAACCACGATCTCAATGCCACTTATAATATTGATATCACCCCTAAGATCAATTCTGTAACACAAGTGGGTTTCTCTCAGCAATACGAGAAGAACAGCTATTCCCTCTTACAGGGTCGCGGGTTGGCGCCTTTTGTGCAAACCGTTAGCGGTGTGAGCACGAAGATGGATGGAGTAGATAGCAGATCGGAATTATCGGTATACGGAACATACATACAACAAAATTTCAAATACCGTAACCAGTTCTTTGTAACAGGCGCGGTTCGGGTAGACGGATCTTCTGTGTTTGGTGAAAACCAACGCAACCAGACTTACTATAAAGCCAGTGGAAGCTATGTATTGTCGGGCGCCGATTATTGGAACAAATGGGGCGTATCCAAATGGTGGAACCTGATGAAACTGCGGTTGGCTTACGGACAAAGCGGTAACCTCACCGGGATAGGTGCGTATGACCGCTTCAATACTTACCTGCCTTCTTCTTACCTGGGCAGGACCGCTTTGAATTCACAATCGGTGCTGGCCAATGAAAATATAAAACCCGAGCGGCAGGAAGAAACAGAACTGGGTATGGACCTTTCTTTCTTTTCAGGAAGGCTGGGCCTTACAGTGAATGTTTACAACAAGAAAGTAAAGGACCTGTTGATCGATCGTTTTATTGCACCTACTTCGGGCTTCTCCAGTCTGCGTGATAATTTCGGCTCTTTGGAAAATAAAGGATATGAGTTGGTGCTGACCGGCAAACCTGTTGTGAAGAAAGATTTTAACTGGGACCTGACCGCTATCTTTAACCATAACCGTAACAAGGCGGTGAGCATTGGCCAGGCGTTGATACTGCTCAGCACCAATGCAGGTGCACCCGTTGCCATTATTCAGGGGCAGCCGATCGGTGTTTTTTACGGAACCTTCTTTGCAACAGACCCCAATGGTGCATTGGTAAAGAACGGCAGTGGTTTCCCTCAAACAGAAAGAGGCACACAGCATTCCGTGTTGAGCTATACTACGGGAAGAGATGCAACAACCGGGTTGCCTGTGGGAAGTGTGCTGCGTAAAGTGATCGGTAATCCCAACCCGGATTATACAGGAAGCCTGGTGAATGAGTTCTCTTATAAAAAACTCAGCCTGCGCGTGCAGGTAGATGTGGTGCATGGTATAAATGTTTTCAATGCCGATTTCCGTACCAGGCAGGGTGTAGGTAATGGTAAAGTCGCAGAACAGGAACAAAGAGGTCTTCTTCCACGAGGTTATGTCAGCAGCATTTATGCCATTGAACAATGGCGCATCGATGATGGATCGTTTACCAAACTGCGCGAGGTATCGCTGGCATATCATCTCGGTAAGGTGAAATGTTTCAGCGACCTGAGCCTCAGCCTCAGCGGCCGTAACCTGATCAGTTGGGATCATTACAACGGATACGATCCGGAAGTAAATGCCGGCGGACAAAGTACCATTCTCAGAGGAATTGATTTTGGTTCAACGCCCATACCCAGGACTTTCAGTTTTGGTATACAGGCAAAATTTTAATTCCTAAAAACTAATTACATGAAAAAGATAATTCACATTACCATATACAGCAGCCTTGCAGCCTTATTGATCCAGGCAACGGGTTGTAAAAAAGATTATACAAACCCCAATGCGGCTACGTCAACACAGGTATTGAGTTCGGCAAAGGGATTGGTTGGCGTAGTCGTTGGTATTCAAAAAACATATACGGCGAACGTAGCTTACGGGATGTCTGATGCAACAGGATTGGTTACCAATGAAACTTTCCTGCTCAATCCGGGTAATACTTCCGAACTGCAGTTTTCAACCGGCGGCACGGCAGTGGATGGTACCAATGGTTTGTTGGGTAATGTATGGACATCGGCGTCTAAAGTGATTTACGATGCCAATAATGTGATCACTGCCGCCTCACAGTTGAGTGATAAAGGATATGCCAGCGGACTGATCGGCTATGCTTCGATCCTGAAAGCGCTCTCTATCGGATGTATGGCTGGTTATTGGGAGAAAGTACCCGATACCATTGGCATCAACAATGCTACTTTCTCTGATCGCATGACAGGTTATGCACGCGCTATCGCTGCGATCGACAAAGCGATCACTACCATCAATGCCAACGCGATCAGCAACACTTTTCTTACCGATTTACCTGCGGGCGTTGACATTGTAAATACCCTTTACGCACTCAAAGCCAGGTACCAGTTGTTCAGTAATAATTATACCGGTGCATTAGCTGCCGCCAACATGGTGGATCTGAGTAAAAAATCGGTCTTTAATTTTGAAGCGGCCAATCCGAATCCGGTTTTCAATGCAGTTACTTCTACCAATAACGTGTATCAGCCGGTAGATTCCACGTTGGGGTTGCCTGCTTCCGTTGCGCCTGATCTGAGCGATAAGCGGGTTCCATTCTATACTACCATCAATGCTACCATCAATCCACGTTTCCGTCTCAATGGCTTCTGGAACAGCGCCACTACGGCCATACCATTGTATTACCCGGGTGAAATAAGCCTCATCAAGGCAGAAGCTTATGCCCGCCAATCGACCCCCGACCTGGTCAATGGTATCGTTGAGTTGAACAAGGTGGTTACCAAGAAGCCGGCTAATGATGCGTTGGGTATAGGGGCAGACCTTCCCCCGGTAGCGCCTGTAACGGCGGCCGACCTGTTGCTGCAGATATACCGGAACCGTTGTATTGAGTTATACCTCTCGGGTATGAAGCTGGAAGATATGCGGCGTTTTGGAAGACCCACCAGTGAACGTAAACGCAACCTGTTCCCTTATCCTTTCCGTGAAAGGGACAGTAATGCGAATACGCCGGCTGACCCGGTATTCTAAACGAAACAGGAAGAATCATAATAAAAAGAGCCCTTTAAAGGGCTCTTTTTATTATTTGAAGTATTTTTCCTCTATGTTTAGATCAATGCCGTTTAAATTATACTTAGGCCTGGGTATAGCCGTTTTACTCGTGCTGATAGTAGGATATGTTTCCATTACTTCCATGCAACGGGAAGAAAAGGAAACAACATTGGTGACCCATTCCAATAAGGTGATCAATTTGGTAAGACAGATCCGCCACGAAATATCCCAACTGAAGAGCGCGCGCAGGCTTTACTGGGCAACCGGCAACTACCATTATATGGAACCCTGGGAGAAAGTAAGTACTACTATCCCAACGCAATTGGACCAACTGGCAGAAATGGTTTCCGACGATGCAGTACAGACTCGGAATGTACAACGCCTCGATGCCCTGATATCCCATGTATTGACTTATTGGGCTCATGAAGGGAAAGTGAATCTGAATGCCGGAAAAGAAGCTGAAGTGCGATTATTGGTAGAAGAAGAAAAAAGACTGGATGATGTATACGCACAGTTCGAGTTGACGCAAGGAGAAGAGCAAAGGATACTGTTGATGAGAGAAAATGAAGTAATCCAATACAACCGGCAAACAAGAACGATCCTGTATGTTGGGGTCGCTATACTGTTGCTGGTTGTATTGCTACTGGTTAATTCCATCCTGCAAGTACTCAGGAGCCGTTACAAGGCGAGTAAAACACTGCAAAGCAACCTGGATGAAATGGAAAAACTCAACCAGGTGGCATACGATAAAAACTGGACACTCGAGGGCTTCAGTTATGTGAACAACAGGATACAATGGGTTGAGTCCACACAGGTGCTGGCTGATAAAATCATTCATGCACTTGTTGAATACCTGGAAGTGCCTGCCGGCGCTATTTATTTTTTCAAAGAAGAAGAGCAGGAGCTGGAGATGGTGTCTGCCGTATCTGTAGGAAGGGCTTCCATCAAAAAATTCAAACTGGGCGAAGGCATTGTAGGAAATGCCGCCATGCAGAAAATGCCCAGTCTCATCAAACATATCCCTCCTTCTTATTGGCGGGTGGTTACCGGTTTGGGCGAGATCACCGGTAACGGGCAGATCATGTGTGTTCCCTTATGGGTAAATGGAGAGTTGAAAGGATTGATTGAACTGGGTTGTTTCGATAATTTCACACCGCTTCAACAAACCTTTCTGAATAATATTGGCGATATGCTGGGAACTGCCATCAACTCTGCCCAGGCCCGCGATAAAATAGAGACCCTTTTACAGGAAGTGCAGGAGCAACAGGAAGAATTACAGCAAGCCAACGACGAATTGAGCCGGCAAACCGAAGAGTTGCTGGCTTCTGAAGAAGAACTACGAGCGCAGGAAAACGAGCTCAAGCAGGTCAATATTGAACTGAATGAGCGCAACAACTTAATAGAAGAAGCCAGGAAAAACCTGTCGGTCAAAGCAAAAGAACTGGAAGCATCGAGCCGGTATAAATCGGAATTCCTGGCCAATATGTCGCACGAACTGAGAACCCCATTAAATAGCATCCTGATACTGGCCAAGCTGATGTCCGATAATAAAGATGGTAACCTTACCAACAAGCAGGTAGAATACGCTATGATCATTGGTAAATCGGGTAAAGACCTGCTGGCGCTGATCAACAACATACTGGACCTGTCGAAGATCGAAGCGGGTAAAATAGAGCTGGAAATAGAAGATGTAGAATTGGAGGATGTAAAGTCAGACCTGGAACAACTGTTCAAAGTAGTGGCTTCGGAGAAAAAAGTGCAGCTGAGCATTGAGATGGCTAAAACAGCGCCTAAACAAATCCGTTCCGATAAACAAAAACTGGAACAGGTATTGAAAAACCTGCTCTCCAATGCCTTCAAGTTTACTCCGGCAGGCGGATCTATTTCGGTTGCTATCGGAAACAAGAACCAGTTCCAGAAAGATTGGCTGGAGATCAGTGTATCAGACACAGGTATAGGCATATCAGATGATAAACAACAACTGATCTTCGAAGCTTTCCAGCAGGCAGACGGTTCTACGAGCAGGAAATACGGTGGTACCGGATTGGGATTGTCGATCAGCAAAGAGCTGGTAAGACTGCTGGGCGGTAAAATTGAAGTGTTCAGCGAAGAAGGGAAAGGAAGCACTTTTACCTTGACGCTTCCGCGCGTATTTGAAATGAAAAACGAAGAAAAAGTTCCTGAAGAAGTAGCGCTGTTGAAGGCTTATGAAGCCAGTGAGGAGTCTCAACTGGAAGACGATAAGGCCCATATCGGTCCAGATGATAAAGTGATGCTCATCATAGAAGATGATGTGAATTTCGCAACCATCACCCGCGATTTCGCCCGTGCGAAAGGATACAAAGTGATCATGGCATTGAGAGGTGATATTGGGTTCTTATATGCCAAGCAATTCAAACCAAAGGCCATCATACTCGATATCCAGTTGCCGGTTATGGATGGATGGACCCTGCTTAAAAAATTCAAAGCAAATGCCGAACTGAAAGATATTCCTGTTCACATCATTTCTGCTTTTGATGATAACAGGCTCAAACATGCCGGCGTACTGGCTTACCTGAAAAAGCCGGTAGATATGGAAGGCCTGGAGCAGGCTTTCGGATTGATATCCAAACACATTGATGCGGACGAGAAAAAAATACTGATCGTATCTGACAATCATTTCCATGAAGAAAGACTTGAGCACCTGTTCAGGGAAAAAGACCACCAGGTTTCCTTTGAGCAGGTACGCTCAATACAATCGGCTGCTGAGAAGATTGCAGCTGGCAAGTACGATTGCGTGATTGTGAATGTAGAGCAAAGCATCAATATCCATGCAGCACAGCAGATGAGCGAACAACTGCATAACAAGGAACTGCCACTGATCATTTACCTCGATGAGGACATCAGCTCGGAAGAAGAACTGCAATTGCGGAAAATATCGGATGTTATTGTAAGGCATTCCGGAACAGCCAGCAGCAGGCTGATCGATGAGCTTGAGTTGTTCCTGTATAAAATGCATGAGTTAGACCATAAAACAACGCCGGCTGTGCACACTTCCGTTGCTGCGAATGTTTCCCTGCAACAAAAAAAGATATTGGTGGTAGACGATGATATGCGCAATGTATTTGCATTGAGTACAGTGCTGGAATCGAACCAGATGGAAGTGGTCATTGCCAGTGACGGTAAAGAGTCGCTCGACCAATTGAAAAAACATAAAGACATTGACCTGGTGTTGATGGACATCATGATGCCGGAAATGGATGGCTATGAAGCGATGAAATTGATCAGGAACGATTTGAAATTGACACTTCCCATCATAGCGGTTACCGCTAAAGCCATGGTGGGCGACAGGGAAAAATGTATTGCAGCAGGTGCATCGGATTACATAGCCAAACCATTGGATATGCAAAAACTGCTTTCACTCATGCGGGTTTGGTTAACCAAATAATATGCTATCCAAACTGCAGATAACCCATACAGAGATAAAGACCGTACTCGACCTGCTGTACCGGCAGTATAGGTACGATTTTTCGAATTATACCAAAGCATCTTTGCGCAGGCGATTACAGAAATTGATGTACGATAAGAAAACGGATACGGACGGCTCTTTCAACGAGTTCCAGCTTATTTTCTGCAGGAATGCTTTGAAATGTTTGATGCGGGAGTTAAAATATTCTGGAAGCAATAACTATTTTATGTTTTGAAATATGCAATCAAAAGAAACCTTGCAAGCATTCACTATCCTGTTGGTAGACGACCGGCCGGAAAACCTGATCTCACTGGAAGAGTTACTCATACAACCCGGACGGCGCTTCATCAAAGCGCAATCGGGCAATGAGGCTTTGCGACAGGTCTTGAAACACGAAAATATCGGCCTGATCATGCTCGATGTACAGATGCCTGATATGGATGGGTTTGAAGTGGCACGTATTCTCAAATCGAATACAAAAACAAAAGATATCTCTATCATCTTTGTAACGGCTTTGAGCAGGGAAGAACATTTTATACTGAAAGGTTTTGAAGAAGGTGCTGTTGATTATCTACCCAAGCCACTCGATATTAACGTGGTAAGGGCTAAAGTGAATGTATTCGAACAACTGTATTTGCACCAGGTAGAACTAAAGTCTACCCTCTCGGAACTCAAACGGATCAATAAACAACTGGAACAATTTGTTTACATAGTTTCCCATGACCTCAAATCACCCCTTTCTTCCATGATGCTCCTGATGGAACTGATCAGGGAAGACGAACTGGTAATAGCCAATCCCGAACTAAAAGAAAACATTGACCTGTTGCATGGCGCATCCGGACGCTTATCGAATATGATCGCTTCCTTGCTGGAACATTCACGTACCAGTCTGGCAAATCATGCAATCGAGAAAGTAAACACCAGCGAGTTGGTGCGGGAAGTAGTGGCGCTCCTGTTCCCACCTGATCAGATGACTATTAACATACGGGAACCCTTGCCTGTGATCAATACCCATAAGATCGGCTTGCAACAAGTATTCCAGAACCTGCTGAGCAACGCCATCAAATACAACGACAAAGAAAAAGGACTCATCGAAATAGGCGCGTCTGACAAAGGCCATTGGGTAGAATTCTATGTCAAAGACAACGGACCGGGCATCGCTGATAACGACCAGGAACGGATATTTAAATTATTTGAAACGACGGCGCATCATTCTTCGCGCGACAGCAGCACGGGCATCGGATTGAATCTCTTGAAAGTATTGGTAGAAGGGCAGGGAGGAAAGATCTGGGTCGACTCGGTGAAAGACGAAGGCAGCACTTTTTATTTTGAATGGGAAAAGAACCACTGATCTACTTGTAATCAGACATCTGCAACCGCTCATTACAAAAATCATATTCCAGTGGATCGTTACTACTTACAATAACGAGTTTGTTACCGGCATATTCGCCAATCAACCTGTGATATAATGCATAGCCGGCCTTGTCGAGATTGGTACAAGGCTCGTCGAGCAACAGCAGCGGAACATCGGAAAAAAAAGCCTGCGCCAGTTTGATACGTTGTTTCATGCCACTACTGTAATAGCGGATCTGTTTGTGTGACGCGTGTGGTAATTCCACTTTGTCCAGTATCGTTGCTGCATCCAGTGCCATGGGTTTGAAAGACGCATGAAAAGAAAGAAATTCCAGCGCCGTCATTTCTTCTATCAATTCCAGGTAGGGTGCTGCCATGGCCAGTTGCTGGTAGATGGTTTCACCGGCTATGCTTTTGTTCTGCTGTGTATAAACGCAATTGCCGGTGCTGAGGGTGATGCTTCCGGCAATGGATTGCAGCAAGGTACTTTTACCACTTCCGTTAGCGCCGGTAATCGCATAAGCATTACCGGTCTCGAACCGGTAGTTGACGCCACGAAATATCCAATCCCGGTTAAACCTTTTTCCAGCATTGGATAATTCAATGATCATATCTGTATTTGCTGTTTTCTAACGTTAGTCTTCGTCGCTACCGCCTTTTACATAGCGTTTGATGATACCCCTTCCGCTTTCCCGGATAAACGTTACGATCTCGTCGCGCTCATCGCTGGCGGTCACTTCTTCTTCAATGAATTCGAGCGCCTGTGTGGTATTGAAACCCTTGTTGAAAATAATGCGGTAGATATCCAGTATATGGTTGATGCGTTCCAGTTCAAAGCCGCGGCGCTTGAGGCCTACGCTGTTTACACCACCATAACTGAGCGGGGTGCGTACAGCTTTGATATAAGGAGGTACGTCTTTACTAACAAGACTACCACCGGCAATATAAGCGTGCTGACCAATGTTGACGAACTGGTGAACCGCACTCACACCGGCAATCCACGCCCAGTCGCCCATTACCACATGGCCTGCGAGCTGAACGCTGTTGCTGAGTATACAGTTATCGCCGATGTTGCAGTCGTGCGCAATATGACTGTAAGCCATGATAAGGCAATTGTTGCCTACCCTGGTTTTCCAGCGGTCGGTAGTGCCGCGGTTGATGGTCACGAATTCACGTATGGTAGTATTGTCGCCTACCTCGGCCGTTGTTTTTTCACCGCTGAATTTCAGGTCCTGCGGAATACCGCCGATCACAGCGCCGGGAAAAATACGGGAGTTCTTTCCAATCCTCGACCCATCCATGATGGTAACATTGCTTCCAATCCAGGTGCCTTCTCCGATCTGCACATCACCATGTATCACAGTGAAAGGATCTATTTTCACATTAGGAGCGATCTTGGCATTAGGGTCGATGTAAGTATAAGGATGGGTCATTATTGTTGCTTCTTGTTTTGGGCAGGGCAGATTTAAAAATTTGATAAAACCATTAAGGGCGTTTCACTACCTGTGCCACCAGGTCGGCTTCAGTGGCTACCTTACCTCCCACATAAACAGTTCCCCTCATTTCACAAATACCTCTGCGGATGGGTCCTGCAAATTCCATTTTTAATACCATGGTATCACCTGGTCTTACCATCTGTTTGAATTTGCAATTGTCTATTTTCAGGAAATAAGTATCGTATTGTCCTTCCGGCATGGAATTGATGCAGAGGATACCACCGGTTTGCGCCAGCGCTTCTATCTGCAATACACCCGGCATAACAGGGTTGCCGGGAAAATGTCCGGGGAAGAACCATTCATTGAACGTAACATTCTTCACCCCCACTATATAAGTATCGGTAAGTTCAATGATCTTATCCACCAGCAGGAAAGGGTGGCGGTGTGGTAAGGTTTTCTCGATCTTTTCCAGCGTGAAAACAGGCGGCATGGTATGATCGTACACCGGCACATTCTTAACGTGCTTATTCTTTTTGATGTATTGTTTGATCTTTTTCGCAAACTCCACGTTGGTACTGTGGCCGGGCCTGTTCGCAATGATCCGCGCTTTGATGGGATAACCGATCAGTGCCAGATCACCTACTACGTCGAGCAGCTTGTGACGGGCAGGTTCATTGGGGAAACGCAGCTCCAGGTTATTGAGATAACCTTCACTCTTCACTTCTATCTTATCGCGCTTGAACACTTTGGCCAGCCGGCCCATTTCTTCATCAGTCACCGGCTTGTCTACCACCACGATGGCGTTATTGATATCGCCACCTTTGATGAGGTCGTTGTCGAGCAACATTTCCAGCTCATGCAGGAAACAAAAAGTGCGACAGGGCGCTATTTCTGTTTTGAAATCTTTGATGGTTTTCAGTCCGGCATGTTGGGTACCTAATACCGGGCTGTTGAAATCGATGAGGGTGGTTATCTGGTAGTCGATCGAAGGAAGGGCTACCATTTCAACGCGCTTGGCTTCATCGTAATGATAAATATTCTCATCGAGACTGTACCATGCTTTGGTGGCTTCCTGTTCTACCACCCCTGTTTCGGCAATCAATTCTATAAACGGACCGGAACTGCCATCCATGATGGGGATCTCGGGGCCGTTGAGTTCAATCAAAGTATTATCAATACCCATACCTACCAGGGCCGCCAGTACATGCTCCACCGTGCTCACTTTGGCATCGCCCACTTGCAAAGTGGTACCGCGACTGGTATCGGTTACCAGGTCGCAATCGGCTTTGATGATGGGCTGGTTAGGAAGATCAATACGCTGGAACTGGATACCAAAGCCGGGATTGGCTGGTTTGAGGGTCATATCAACGGTAATTCCGGTATGTAATCCGGTACCGCTGATATTGATAGAGCTATTAAGGGTATGTTGCTTATCCGGGTTGAAATGATTATCCATAGTCCGCAAAAATAGTACTTCATAAGCGTTTAATGTACCTTAAGGCACATTAACACGTTCAGCGAGCAACTGTTGTACCAGTTTTTCGAGTTCTTTTACCCTTTTTTCCAGTTGAGGGAGGTTGCGGCTGATGGCCTGGCTGCGGATGGTACTGGCGTATTCATAGGCAGGGGTGCCGGTAACAGCGGTATTGGGTTCTTTGATCGATTTGGTTACCCCGCTTTGTCCGTTGATGCGCGCTCCATCGGCAATGTTCAGGTGGCCTGCGATGCCTGACTGGCCGCCCATCATCACATTCTTACCCAGCTTGGTGCTGCCGCTCACGCCTGACTGCGCTGCAATAACCGTGTTATTGCCTACTTCCACATTGTGTGCTATCTGTATGAGGTTATCCAGTTTAGCGCCCGAGCGGATGATGGTAGAACCCATGGTAGCCCTGTCGATGGTAGCATTGGCGCCGATTTCCACGCAGTCTTCCACTACTACATTGCCTATCTGTGGCACTTTTTTAAAACTGCCGTCTTCCTGTGGCGCAAAACCGAATCCATCGCTTCCAATGATGGTTCCGGCATGGATGGTAACGTTATTACCAATAACACAGTCGTGATAGATCTTCACCCCTGCATGCAAAATGCAGTTGTCGCCTACCTGTACATTATTGCCCAATACCACGCCCGGGAACAGTTTTACATTGTTGCCAATGTGTACATTCTCACCAATATGCACGAAGGCCGCTACGAATATGTTGTCGCCCATTTTGGCAGAAGGAGCAATATAACTGGGCTGCTGGATACCAATCAATTGCTGGGTCATCAGCTCCTGATATTTGGCCAGCAGGGTAGCAAAAGCGGAATAAGCATCGGGAACACGGATCAGGGTGGCGTTCACCGCCTGCTTCAGTTCCAGTGATTCGTTCACGATCACAATGGATGCCCGTGTCTGGTATAGGTATTCTTCGTATTTAGGGTTGGCAAGGAAGGAAAGCTGGCCCGCGCGGGCCTCTTCTATTTTTCCGAAACTACCCACCTGGGCATCGGCATTACCCTCCAGTTTGCCATTGATAATCAATGCTATTTGTGCGGCGGTAAACTGCATATAGAGATAGGGTTTATGGATTCAGCGGCAAGGTTCGAGCTATCTGAACAGGCAAATGTAATTTTTTTTAACCGGGGCGGAAAGATTTTGATGGATGAGCGCATTATCCACCTCCGAAATATCCCGTACCGATCCATCCTTGAACAATATGTTTATTTTTTCGTCGATGGTCTTGTAAAGGGTATTAGTGGCTTCGCCGGTAAAACAGAGGTAACTGCTTTCTTCGGCGCTGATATGGAAGCGTTTGCTTATCTGTTCCAGCTGGCTGGCAATATAAGCAGGTTCAAAAGGAGCGGTCTGTATCCTGGTCTTATACAGTTGCCGGTCGAGCATGCCGTGGCAGAGTAATGACAATGCCTTATCGGGATGCAGGCTCCATCGTTTGATGGCGTGCATGATGTCGTGATCATCGAGCGAGCAGAATTTGTCCAGTGCCGCTGCATTCATCACCCCATTGAATTCACCCAGGAAAAAGTCAACAGCCGATTGGGTATAGAGGGCATCATCTCCCGGCCGGTAAATGGCCCGCACCCTTTCCAATATCTTCACCAGCATTTTTTCGGCAGCCAGCACGGTTTTGTGCAGGTACACCTGCCAGTACATCTGCCGGCGGGCTACCAGGAATTTCTCCACGCTGTAAATGCCTTTTTCTTCGATCATCAGTTGACCATCGTGTACCACCAGCATTTTTAAAATGCGATCATAACCAATCACGCCCTCACTCACACCGGAATAAAAACTGTCGCGCGTGAGGTAATCCATGCGGTCTACATCGAGTTGTCCGCTGATGAGCTGATGCAAAAAAGGCTTGCGGTATTGATCGGTAAAAATTTCTATGGCCAGGGTCAGCTCACCGTTGAATGTTTCATTCAGCGTATGCATGATCTGTAAGGAAAGCTGCTCGTGGTGCACATCGGGAACCAACACCTGTTCCAGGGCATGTGAATAGGGGCCATGTCCCACATCGTGGAGCAGGATGGCTGCTTTTACAGCCACTTCTTCTTCCGGGCTGATATCCACTCCCTTGCTTTTAAGCTCGATCACTGCATTGTTCATGAGGTGATAAGCGCCCAGCGAGTGATGAAGGCGGGTATGCACGGCCCCCGGGTACACAAGTTGGGCCATGGCCATTTGTTTGATGCGTCGCAGGCGCTGGTAATAAGGATGTGAAATGATAGAAAAGATCAATGGGTGATTGATGGTGATAAAACCATATACCGGGTCGTTGATGATCTTCCGCTGGATAGCCGCCATGCCTGTTGTTGAATTGTTAAATCCTGGCAGATGCCAGAAGCAAAAGTACAAAGAGAACCCCGATCGGGCAGAATTGAAATAGATTTACAGACAGTTTTCGCATTAAAATCCCAATTCCCTATGCCTATCGCCAAAATTTTATGGATAGACGATGAAATCGAGAGTCTGCAGTCCCAGAAAATGTTCCTGGAACACAAAGGCTATGAAGTGCAAACCCTTACCAATGGGTTCGATGGCATCGAATATGTAAAAGACAATTTAGTAGATGTAGTACTACTGGATGAAACCATGCCTGGTATCTCCGGATTGGAAACCTTATCAGGTATCAAAGAAGTGAATATGAGCATTCCCGTAGTGCTCATCACCAAGAATGAAACAGAGAACCTGATGGATGAAGCCATTGGCAGCCAGATCAGCGATTACCTGATCAAGCCGGTGAACCCCAACCAGGTATTGCTGAGTCTGAAAAAAATCATCGACAACAAAAGACTGGTGGCCGAAAAAACGACCACTGCGTACCAGCAACAATTCCGTGAATTATTTATGGCATTGAATGATGATCCGGATTACAATGGCTGGATGGACATTTATAAAAAACTCGTGTACTGGGAGCTGGAAATGGAAAAGAGTGATAGTCCCGAAATGCGCGAAATACTGCAATCGCAGAAACAGGAAGCCAATGCCGCGTTCTTCAAATACGTGAGCAAACATTACAGTTCCTGGGTAGATCCGAAAGCCACTTCGGCGCCCATCATGAGCAACCAGTTGTTCCGTTTCAAAGTGTTGCCGCACCTGGAAAAAGGGAAGCCTGTGTTTTTCATCCTCATCGATAACCTGCGTTTCGATCAGTGGAAAGCCATCCAACCCATCTTTGCAGAGAACTTCCGCATTTTAGAAGAAGAAACTTTTTATTCTATTCTGCCTACAGCCACGCAGTATTGCCGCAATGCCATTTTCGCGGGACTGATGCCGGTAGAAATAGAAAAACTGTTTTCTGAACAATGGCGTAATGATGATGATGAAGGAGGCAAGAACCTGTTTGAAGAAGAATTCTTCCGTGCACAGTTGAAGCGGATGAAGCGTGAAGACATCCGCTTCAGTTACCACAAAATTTTACATCACCAGGATGGACAACAACTGGTGAACAACATACACAACCTGCTCGAAAACGATCTCAACATCATTGTGTATAATTTCGTAGACATGCTGAGCCACGCACGCACGGAGATGGAAGTGTTGAAGGAGTTGGCCAGCGATGAAGCGAGTTACCGGAGTATCACGCGCAGCTGGTTTGAGCACAGCCCGTTGCACCAGGCGCTGAAAAAAGTAGCTGATAAGGATGTGAAACTGGTGCTGGCCACCGACCATGGCAGCGTGCGGGTAAAGACGGCGCATAAAGTGGTGGGCGATAAGCAAACCACTACCAACCTGCGATACAAGCACGGCCGGAACCTCGCTTTTGAAGCCAAAGATGTATTGGCCTTCCGTGACCCGCGGGAGGCCGGCTTACCGGTACCTACGGTGAATTCTTCATTCATTTTTGCAAGGGAGGATGGATACCTCTGTTATCCCAATAATTACAACCATTATGTGAACTATTACCGCAATACTTTCCAGCACGGCGGGGTAAGCCTGGAGGAAATGATCGTGCCCATTGTTAAAATGGTGAGCAAGGGCTGAAGATGTGAATAACTACTGCCATCCGGCACCCGCCGTGGGTGGCAGTTTCGGTATATTTGCTTATTATGAAGTATACGCAAACGACATTAACGAAACTGGAAGCCGTGTTGGGAGAGAGTGGTTATGTACTCCGTTATGAAAGGGGCACTTTTCAAAGCGGATGGTGTGTGCTGGAAGCGAAAAAAGTGGTGGTGCTGAACAAGTTTCTCAACGTGGAAGGGCGCATCAATACTTTATTGGAACTGATCCCGCAACTTCCCATCGATTTCGATAAATTGACCCTTGAGTCGCAGAAGCTTTACGAAGAAGCAGTAAAGAAACTGGAAACCGCGTGAGTAGTCATGTACCACTGACGATTACTTTTTTGGGAACAGGAACGAGTACGGGTGTGCCCATGATCGGATGTACCTGCGCCGTTTGCACTTCACCCGACCCGCACGATAAACGCCTCCGGAGCAGCATAATGGTTCAATCACCCACTACAGCTATTGTGGTAGATACCACGCCCGATTTTCGCTACCAGATGTTACGCACGCATACCAACCACCTCGATGCAATATTGTTCACGCATTCGCACAGGGATCATTTAGCGGGACTGGACGATGTACGGGCTTTCAATTTCTTTACCCACAGGGCGATGGATATATATGCAAGTCCGCAAACCGCCGAAGCCATCTACCGCGATTTCTATTATGCTTTTGCCGATACCCGCTACCCGGGCGTGCCGGAACTGAACATGATCACCATCGAGGATGTGCCTTTCACCATTGGGGATATTGAAGTCATTCCTATTGAAGTGATGCACCATAAAATGCCGGTGTATGGTTTTCGCTTTGGTCCCTTCACTTATATCACCGATGCGAATAAGATAGCGCCTGCATCCAAAGAAAAGATCAAGGGCTCATCGGTGTTGGTGTTGAACGCACTGCGCAAAGAAGCGCATATCTCGCATTTCACGCTCGATGAAGCGGTGGACCTCTCACAGGAACTAGGCGTGCCGCAGGCTTACTTCACGCATATCAGTCACCAGTTGGGTACACACGAAGCCGTTAACAAAGAATTGCCCCCGAACATACGCCTGGCTTATGACGGGCTGGAGCTGCATATCTAAATTGGGTATAAACACCTGATCGGCATAGCGGCTGCATGCATTTGCTTTGTATGCATGAAAAAATTACGCAGCGATTATTTCAGTTTCAGTAAAAAAGAACGTATAGCAGTAGTGGTGTTATTAACGCTTACGGGCATTTTCCTTGCATTGCCGTATTTTTTCAGGAAGGACGTATCGCCGCCTGCGTCGATTCCGGTTCCTGCAAAAGATTCGGTATTGGCGAATGTAATAGTAGGTAAGCCGGCGCCACGAAAGCTTTTTTATTTCAATCCGAATACGATCACTGCAGAAGAATGGAAGGCGCTGGGATTGCGGGATCGGACAGTGAAAACGATTTTGAATTACCGGGAGAAAGGCGGCCGGTTTCGGCAGGCAAATGATATCCGTAAAATATGGGGACTGACACCGGCAGAAGCAGAAATATTACTTCCTTATGTGCGGCTTTCAGCTTTGTCTTCAAAGCAGGAAAAAGAAATCGTTGTTGTCTCCAAGCCGGGAAAACTGTTGCACAACATCGACGTGAATAAAGCTACTGTGGAAGAATGGAAAACATTGCCAGGTATCGGGGAAGTACTGGCCAACCGGTTAGTGCGTTTCAGGGAGAAATTGGGTAGATTTAACGCAGTAGAACAGGTAGGGAAAACTTATGGATTGTCTGATTCTGTATTCCGGCAACTGAAGCCATACCTGCAGATGGATACCCTGCATTGACGTGGTGAAAGATTATTTGGTGGCGAACCGAAAAGGGCTATTTTTGTTTTAAATACTAACAAACGGTAGTTTTGTTTATAAAGGAGGCTGCCCGAATTCGATTGCTCGGTAAAGGCAGCCTCCGTCTATTTAAAAAAACAGGATATGAACTTTCAGCCGAGTGAGGTTACACTAGAAGTGGCCCGTGCAGCGCGGGACTTCGCTGCACGGGAGATCAGGCCTTATGTGATGGAATGGGATGAACAACAGCATTTTCCATTGGAAGTACTGCAATCATTGGGCAAACTGGGTATGATGGGGGTGCTGGTACCAGAACAATATGGCGGTGTCGGGCTGGGATATTTTGAATACAATGCCGTGATACAGGAGATTGCCAAAGTATGCGGCTCTATTGGATTGAGTGTGGCGGCGCATAATTCACTTTGCACCAATCATATCCTCAGCTTTGGCTCGGAAGAACAAAAAAAGCAATGGTTGCCTAAGCTGGCAACTGCAGAATGGATAGGGGCCTGGGGGCTCACCGAGCCCAATACAGGCAGTGATGCCGGTAACATGAAAACTACGGCCGTAAAAGATGGCGATCATTGGATATTGAACGGTACCAAGAACTGGATCACACATGGCAGAAGCAGTCACCTGGCAGTGGTCGTTTGCCGCACGGGCGAACCACGTGCCCGTTCCAACGCAACAGCTTTTGTGGTAGAGAGAGGTACGCCGGGTTTTACAGGCGGGAAAAAAGAAAATAAGTTGGGCATGCGTGCCAGTGAAACGGCCGAAATGATTTTTGAGAACTGCCGTATTCCCGATTCACATCGACTGGGTGATGTAGGTGATGGGTTCAGGCAGGCATTGACCATACTGGATGGCGGACGTATTTCCATTGCAGCTTTATCTGTAGGGATTGCCAAAGGCGCGTATGAAGCGGCCAGGCAATATGCGCAGGAACGTCACCAGTTCGATCAGCCGATCGCGAACTTCCAGGGTATCAGTTTCAAACTCGCCGATATGGCTACGGAGATCATGGCGGCAGAGTTGCTGGTAGCGCAATGCTGCGATCTCAAGGAGCGGCATGAAAAAGTGACGAAGCAAAGCGCCATGGCCAAGTATTATGCGAGTGAAACAGCGGTTAAAGTGGCTACCGATGCGGTGCAGGTATTTGGCGGTTATGGTTATACCAAAGATTTTCCTGTAGAGAAATATTACCGCGATGCCAAGCTCTGCACTATTGGCGAAGGAACTTCAGAAATACAAAAAATAGTAATTGCTAGAGAAGCCCTGGGTTTGTAAGTCCAGGTAAGATAATTTTCTTTTTTGCCTTTGTTTGCCCCGGGCTTAAGCCCGGGGCAAACAAAGGCAAAAAGATTTTTATTGATTGTCTTTACTGCCAGCGGCAAAGATCTGGTCTACCGCCCCACCCAGCATGGGAAATTTTTCTTTTACAAACCCGGCGATGGTTTCAATAGCTTTCTGAGCTTGCTCAGGGCTTAGTCCGGCTTCTGCAGTGAGGCGTTGAATTAATTCGTTCATAGAGTTGCTAGTTGTGAGTCATTATTTAAGCTACTTTGAGTATACCCATTTTACTCTTACCAAACATACGCTTTGCATAATCAAGCGTGATATGCAGTTTTTTGGTATCGGTTCCAGGCAGTTCAAACATGGCATCAGTGAGGATGCTCTCACAGATGCTGCGTAAACCGCGGGCGCCCAGTTTATATTCGAGCGCTTTCTTCACCATAAAGTCCAGTACTCCATCGTCTATCTTCAACGCAATATTTTCCAGTTCAAACAAACGGGTGTATTGTTTGATCAATGAGTTCTTTGGCTCGGTGAGAATGCTTCTCAGCGTTTCTTCGTCGAGCGGATCGAGGTGGGTAACTACCGGCAAACGACCCAGCAATTCAGGTATCAGGCCAAAGCTCTTAAGGTCGGTAGCGTTTACGAACTGTAACAGGTTTTTGCGCTGCATTTCCTGCTCTTCTTTGTTCACGCTGAAACCAATGGCATTGGTGTTCACACGGCGGGCAATCACTTTATCAATACCATCGAATGCACCTCCACAAATAAAGAGTATGTTCCTGGTATCTACCTTGATCATCTTTTGCTCGGGATGTTTACGCCCGCCTTGCGGAGGAACCAGCACTTCAGTGCCTTCGAGCATCTTCAACAATCCCTGTTGTACACCTTCTCCGCTTACATCGCGGGTGATGGAAGGATTATCTCCTTTGCGGGCGATCTTGTCTATCTCATCCACATATACAATACCTCTTTCTGCAGCAGCTACATCGTAATTGCAGTTCTGCAACAGACGGGTGAGCATGCTTTCTACGTCTTCACCTACATAACCGGCTTCGGTAAATACCGTAGCATCCACGATGGCAAAGGGAACATTCAACAAGCGGGCAATGGTTTTGGCCAGTAAGGTTTTACCGGTACCTGTTTCGCCCACCATGATGATGTTGCTCTTTTCGATCTCCACTTCATCGGTCTGGTTTTTATTGGTAACCCTTTTGAAGTGGTTGTAAACGGCAACAGACAATACCCTTTTGGCATCGTGCTGACCGATCACATATTCGTCGAGGAATTTTTTAATTTCTGCCGGGCGACGCACATTCAGCTTAAAGCCCGAATTGGTTGCATTGCTCTCCTGTTTCAGGTTTAACTCCTGCGCAATGATCTCCTGTGCATGCTCCACGCAATTTTCACAGATATGACCTTCCTGGCCGGCAATAAGGATCTTTACCTCATCGCGGCTACGCCCACAAAATGAACAATGTAAATGAGTCTGTTTAGCCATTTTTTGCTGGTTTTCTTCTTTCGCACTGACTTCCTTACATAGACAGGTTTCAGCAGCAATCTGTTGCAAAGGTACTAAAAGGCGCTATAAAACAGTATCTACTATACCGTAAGCCACGGCTTCCTTGGCATTCATCCAGTAGTCACGGTCAAAATCACGCATGATCTGGTCTACCTTTTTGCCGCAGTTCTCGGCCAGTATTTTGGCGCCAATTTCCTTGGTTTTACGCATTTGTTCGGCCTGGATCTCAATATCGGCGCTGGTAGCCTGGTAATAACCACCCAGGCTGGGCTGGTGGATCATCACTTCGCCATGCGGATAAATGGATCGCTTGCCTTTGACCCCTGCACTCAGCAGGATAGAGCCCATGCTGGCGGCCAGTCCCATACAAATGGTGGAAACGGGACTTTCTATCAACTTAATGGTATCGTACATAACCATGCCGCTGGTAACACTACCACCCGGACTGTTAATATAAAACTTGATCTCTTCGCCGGGTTTGTCGGCATCCAGCAACAACAGTTTACCTACGATGTCTTTGGCCGATCTGTCGTCTACCACACCCCAGAGATAAACCGCTCTTTTTTCAAAGAACAGTTTCTCCATTTTCTTCGCCATGAAACCATGCTCTTCTTTACCATTCTTCGGTTCGTTCTCTTCTTCCTCATCCATTCTGAAAGGGTTCACAATGTATTTTGTATGCGTCATAATGATATTGTATTGATGTTTTGCTAATGATTAGTCTTTCCTTTCTTTTCTTGGATTGGTGAGCAATACTTCGTCTACCAGTCCATATGCTTTTGCATCTTCTGCAGTCATCCAGAAATCACGATCGCTGTCTTTGGCAATGATCTCCGGTGTTTTGCCGGTGTGGTGTGCGGTGATGGCATAGAGTTCCTGCTTTACTTTTTTGATCTCCCGCGCAGTGATCTCGATATCGGAAGCCTGTCCGCCGATAGCGCCGCTGGGCTGGTGCATCATAATACGACTGTGTTTGAGCGCGGTGCGTTTGCCTTTAACGCCTGCGCAGAGCAATACCTGTCCCATGCTGGCCGCCATGCCTGTACAGATGGTTGCTACATCCGGACCAATGAATTGCATGGTATCGTAAATGCCGAGTCCTGCATAAACGCTGCCACCGGGACTGTTGATGTACATCTGGATATCCCTGCTTCTGTCGGTACTTTCCAGGAACAGCAATTGTGCGGTAACGATATTGGCTACATAATCGTTGATGCCTTCACCGAGAAAAATGATGCGGTCCATCATCAACCGGCTGAAGACATCCATGCTGGCCACATTCAAAGGCCTTTCTTCAATAATATAAGGTGTGAGGTTGGTCACGTGGTGTTGTTGGTAATTGTGCAGGGTACCGCTGCTGATGCCCCTGTGTTTTACCGCGTATTGCTCAAATTCTTTTCCAAGGTTCATATTTAGCTAATTTTCGCTTTGAAGATAAGTGATTTATGACCGTCAAATATTGTGCAAAGGATGAATTGCGACAATCAGTCAGTTCCGCCATATGAAAAAACCGGGCCTGAAGGCCCGGTTTCCCGTTTATCGTTATCAACCCATTACCAGGTTAGTGGTGATGGTGGTGCAGTTTCTCGGCAAAAGCTTCGGCGCTAATGGCTTCTTCTTTGGCGCTTACCTGGTTTTCCAGCAGGCTGAACATTTTGTCGGTGCTGATGCGGTGGTAGCTGTCTTCCACAAACTTCCTGTCCTGCATCATGCGATTGGCATAGTCTTCCACCCATTGCTGACTGTCGCCTAAAGCTGTCAGCTGACCGCCCATATAGCTGAACAGTTGTTGTTTAGCGAAGTCGCGGATATCATCGGGTAACACTTCAATTTTATTGTCCTGGATCACTTTGCTGCTTACCAGGGTCCATTTCAACTGATTAGCGAAAGTAGGATAGTCCTGCTCTGCCTCTTCGGCAGTCTTGGGTTGCTCGCCACCGGTCTGCAACCAGCGTTTCAGGAAGCTCTCGGGGAACTCCATGGTAGTATGGTCTACCAGGTGGTGGTAGATCTGGTCGTGTATCTGGTTACGTGATTGCTGTGCATAATAAGCTTCGATCTCTTTTTTCACTTCTGCACGAAACTCTTCTTCTGTTTTAATCTCTTTGTTAGGGAAAGCAGCCAGGAAGAATGCTTCATTGAGTTCGGATTTCTCTACCAGCCCAACTTTGGTGATTTCCAGTTTGAAATATTTATCACCATCTTCATTGGTCAATCCCAGGTCGGCCAGGATGGCTTCTTTTTCTTTGTCTTCAAAAGCTTTGGAAGGCTGCAACACTACAAAATCGTCTTTCTTTTTACCAGTCAGCTTTTTGCGGAAGCTTTCCTTAAAGTATTTCACCAGCAAAGAATTGTCTTTGTTGATGCCACCTTCTACAGGATTACCGTCTTTATCGCTTTCAACAAATTTTACATTCAATACATTGTCATCACCGGTTACTTCTTCTGGCTCGGTCATTTTACCGTTGCGCACCTGCTGGCGCTCGATCTCTTCCTGTACCATTTCATCGGTTACCGTAACATTGTAACGGGTGACTTTTATTTTTTTCACATCCAGGTCAAACGCGGGTTTCAGGCCAATCTCAAAAGCAAATGCGTAGTCAGATGGGTTGTTCATGTCCAGTGCACGTGCATCATTGTCGAGCGGCAGGGGCTGGGCGAAGATCTCCAGTTGCTCTTTGCCGAGATAAGCGTTCAGTTCTTTCTCCACGCTGCGCAGTACTTCGTCGGTAAACACACTCTGACCATACATTTTCTTTACCAGTCCGGCCGGCACCATTCCTTTACGGAATCCAGGGATATTGGCGGTTTTGGCATATTTCTTCAGGCTCTGTTCAAAGCCGTTATAATAATCTTCTTTGCTCAGGTTCACGGTCAGCTTGTCGTTCAGCAAACCAATGTTCTCGCGCGTAACACTTGCCATGTTGATGTTTTTAATGCTTGAAATTTGGGCTGCAAAGGTAAGGGATTATAAGAAATTGTGTGAATGCAGTGGAAAGAGCAGGTCAATTTAAAAAATAATATTATGTAATACCCTAATTATCTTGAAGGCTGTATTACGCTTTAGGAAGTCCAGTCTTCCGATACAATTCTGAAACAAAACAATTCTCAATGCCTACCGTTTCAATCTTTTCGTCTAAATCAAATTGCCCTTTCAGAAAGTAAATGCAGATATTGGTGTCTAAGAGGCATTTCTTCACCATTCTGCTCTTTTGCGTGTAAACGTCCTTGCTTTTTTGATATCATCAATCAATTCGTCGGCGGACTGTTCGGATAAGAATGCTCCATAAAGTGATTTTAGTGACTTGCCCTTTACTTTTTTGGACATTTTCATGGAATCGGACAGTCGGGTGATCAACTCTAGTTTGGCATCACTATTCAGGTTTTTCAGTAAACCGAAATAGCTGTCAATCAAATGAATATTTATATCTGCGGCTTTCATTTTTAATATTTCGAAGTACTTTAAAGACAACAAATAAGGTAGTAACAGCGGCCCTCTATACTAAACCTTAGAAATCCTGTAACCTTTTCCGTTAACTTGGGTTTATACTAGCAATCAACACAACCGCCAACAGCTTGAGTACGATTACATTGACAGATAACGCACTGATGTTCAAGGTGAAAGAGGGCGACCTGGACAAAATGGGCCTGCTCTTTGAAAGGCACCACCGTGCGCTCTACAGCTTTTTCGTACAGATGCTGCGGCAGGGTGAACAGAGCAAGGACCTGGTGCAGACCGTTTTTTTCAAGATGCTGAAGTCGCGCCACACATTTACCGGATCGGGGCCCTTTGTTACCTGGATGTATCATATCGCCAGGAATGTATTACGCGACCACCACCGGGAAGTGAAACGCAAAGGTGTACATACATATCTGGCAGATGAGATGCAGCAAGACCTGGTAGGCGGCGTCCTGGCCGATGAACGGATAGAAAAGAAACAGGAACTCCAGGCATTGGCGATGGCGATGGACCAGTTGAACGGGCAGGACCGGGAATTACTGATCCTCTGTCGTTACCAGGAGTTGAAATACAGCGAGATCGCCCATTTGCTGCATATTACGGAAGGGGCGGTGAAAGTAAGGGTGTTCAGGGCATTGAACCAGTTGAGAGAACATTATTTGAAAGTATCAACCGAAAAAAATTGTGCATGAAATCTAATTACGATAAAGAAAACGAACAATTGTGGAACCTGATGGGTGAAGTGCCTGCACCGGAAGCGCCAGCGGGCATGCGCCCAGATTTCGATGCCATGCTCGATAATTACAAAGCTTCGCTGCGTGAGAAGCCCCGGCGATTACATGCATTCTTGCAACGCCTCAAAGATCTTTGGCATATACAACCGCGCTTGCAATTGGGTTATGGCATAGCCCTGGTGTTGCTGGCATTTGGTATAGGATACATCACGCATCGCAGCTTCAGCGGCAACAATGAACAGATCAGCCAATTGTCGAAACAGATGCAGGAGATGCGCAACATGATGACACTCTCTTTGCTTGAGAATCCATCGGCTTCAGAGCGCATGCGTGCAGTAGAGTATGTGAATGAAGCCAAAAAAGTAGATCATAAAGTAGCCGAAGCATTGCTCACCACACTCAACAACGATCCCAATGTAAATGTGCGGCTTATCACGCTGGAAGCATTGGCGAACCTGGCAGTGGATCCTTTTGTACGGGAAGGATTGGTACAGTCTATCGTTCAGCAGGAATCGCCATTGGTGCAATCGGCGCTGGCCGATGTGATGGTGAAATTACAGGAAAAGCGTTCTGTGAAGCCATTGCAGAAGCTATTGCACAAAGAAGATACCAACGAAGCCATTAAAAACAAAATACAACAGAGCCTGCTCAAGCTCAGTTAAACGATTCAAACCCTATATATGAAAACAAAATGGACATCCTTTGTACAAGGAGCGCTACTCTTATGCCTGGTGCAGCCGGCTGCAGCACAGGACCTCAAAGAAAAAACGCATATCAGCAAGAGCTTCCCGGTTCAGCAAGGAAATACTCCGGCGGTGCTGGCGGTTTACAACGTCAACGGCTCTGTGAAAGTGGAAGGCTATGCAGGCAACCAGGTACAAATAGAAGCAGACCAGGTGATCAGCGCAGATGATAAAGAAACACTGGAAGAAGGAAAAAAAGAATTCAAACTGGGGTTCGAGCAAGTGGGTGATAGTGTTGTGGTATACATTACCAGTCCGTTCGACTCAAGGCCCGACCGCTGGCGGAATAATAACGGATACCATCGTATCGACTACCATTACAATGTCAACTTCACCATAAAAGTACCCATGCAGATGAACCTCGATGTGTCTACTGTTAACCAGGGAGAAGTTACAGTGAAAGATATTGCGGGAAATAAACTGAAAGTGCACAATGTCAATGGTGGCGTTCAGCTCATACATGTGAAAGGAACCACGGTGGCGGGAACAGTTAATGGCGATGTGGAAGTGGGGTACGCTTCGAATCCTATGGCAGCTTCTACCTATAATACGATCAACGGTAATATCAAAGTAAATTATCAGCCCGGTTTCTCAGGCGATCTGCAATTCAAAAGCATGCATGGTGATTTCTACACCGATTTCGATAATACAGTATTGCCGGCCAGTGTAAGCCGTAATGAAGAACATCGCGGAAACGGAACGGTGTATAAACTAAACAAACGCTCTTCCATCCGCATTGGTTCGGGAGGAGCACTATTCAAATTTGAAACATTAAACGGTAATGTTTATATTAAAAAGCAATCTTAAACAAACAGGTATGAAAAAGATGAAAGTAGCGGTATTGGGAATGATGCTGTTGGCTACCGGCACACATCTCTTTGCACAGTCCGATGCAAAAGAACAACTGACGGTACCATTGAGCAATCCCGGCAAACCCTATACATTAAAACTGAACCAGGTGAGCGGATCTATCAAAATCACAGGCTACACAGGCAAAGAAGTGATTATTGATGTGACGCCTGAATCGAAGAGCAGGAAAGAAAAGGAAGGAAGTGAGAAAGGGGCGGGAATGAAAAAGATACCCCTTGGCAATGGTTTTGAAGTGAAAGCAAAAGAAGATAACAACACTGTGCGTATTGAATCCGATAACCCTATGCGTACGCTGAATTATGAACTGAAGATCCCGCAGGATGTAACACTGAAATTGTCTACCGTAAACAATGGCAATATAGAAGTGAGCAACCTGAAAGGAGAAATGGAGATCAGTAATGTGAACGGGAGCATCAAAATGACCAACGTTTCGGGCAATGTGGTGGCCAATACGGTGAATGGCGCTGTGACGGTTACATTCAATTCAGTAGAAGGCAAGGCGCCGATGGCTTTCACAACACTCAATGGAAATGTAGATGTTACCTTCCCTGCCAGTACCAAGGCCAACTTCAAAGTGAAATCAGACCAAGGTGAAGTGTACAGCGATTTCGATATGGACATCGATAAAAGCCAACCCAAGCGAGACAAGAGCAGCCAGTCGGGCTTATACAAGATCAGTATGGACGAATGGGTATATGGAAAGATCAATGGCGGCGGACCGGAAGTGATGATGAAGAATATGAACGGCAATATCTACATCAGGAAAGCCAAATAACAGCCTCTCATGTTATATCTATCAGATCGGGCCCGGCATTTACCGGGCCCGACTTATTATATAAACCCGGACGGAAATTTTATAAAAGGATTGACATACCAATTGTAAAAAATAGTGATAGCTTTGTCTTGTGAAAAAGCTCATCGTAGCCATAGTATCTGTTTTCTACCTGGTTTCTGCTTCCGGAGCCACCGTGCAGTTGCATTACTGCATGGGCAAGCTGGTGGAAGCGGGTATCTGGCATCATTCGCAGTTGGACAAATGCTCTTCCTGCGGCATGAAGAAGAAGGCCGGTAAGAAAAACAACTGCTGCCGCGACGAGCAAAAGAAACTAACACAGGTCAACGACCAGAAGCTGGCAGAGCAAGCTTATACAGCATTGCAAGCCGCCAGCGTTGCATTGCCGGTACAATGGACTTTTCAACCTGCTGAACATTTGTTCAGCGCAGTGGTTGCTTACCCTGTTTCCCATGCCCCTCCCCGAGGCATTGTTCAGCCCATCTATTTGCTGAACAGCAATTTCAGAATTTGATTTCGTAATGGTTATTAGAGCCAGGCATTACTACATGCCCGGCTATAGGCATTTGCAGTCGTCATCCTGAGCGAGCGCAGCGAGTCGAAGGAGCTGCTGAACACTCGGTCAGATCCCTCGGCTGCGCTCGGGACGACGACGCAAAATGCGCTCGGGATGACGATCAAATCAATCAATACATTATTCCTTATTTATTAAAACGATAAACATGAAAAAGATCAAAGTACTGCTCGCAGCAGCGTTCAGCGTATTCGCTATGGCGGCATTCGCCCAGTCTAAAACAGAAACCTTTAAAGTGTATGGCAATTGCGAGATGTGCAAAAAGCGCATCGATAAAGCGGCGGCTGTAGATGGCGTTAGTAAGGCCAGCTGGAACAAAGACACCAAGATCATGTCGGTAACCTATGATGCTTCCAAAGTGAGCATGGATGCAATTCAGAAAAAGATTGCAGATGTTGGATACGATACAGAGAAGTTTACAGCGGACGATAAATCGTACAATCAACTGCCCGACTGTTGCCAGTACGATCGTAAGAAGACCAGTAAGAAGAGTAAGTAAAATTTTCTTCCGTCATCCCGAGCGCATTTTGCGTCGTCATCCCGAGCACCCTTGCGTCGTCATCCCGAGCGCAGTCGAGGGATCTGACCGAGTGTTCAGCAGCTCCTTCGACTCGCTGCGCTCGCTCAGGATGACGTGCTTCGACTCGCTGCGCTCGCTCAGGATGACGTGCTTCGACTCGCTGCGCTCGCTCAGGATGACGACCTAAGGATGAAGTTTCAAAAACTTTAAGCTAACGCTATGGTACATCGAATCATTGAATGGAGTTTGCGCAACCGCTTTATTGTGCTGTTGCTCTCGGCCGGTTTGTTTGTATGGGGCTATTTTTCCGTGAAGAAAAATCCCATCGATGCCATTCCCGACCTGTCTGAAAACCAGGTGATCGTTTTCACCGAATGGATGGGCCGGGCGCCGCAACTGATCGAAGACCAGGTTACCTATCCATTGGTAACCAACTTGCAGGGATTGCCACGCATCAAATATGTGCGCGCGAGTTCCATGTTCGGCATGAGTTTTATCTATGTGATCTTCGAAGACAATGCAGACATCTACTGGGCGCGTGAGCGGGTACTGGAAAGACTCAGCACCGTAAGCCGCTCCCTGCCGCAGGGCGTAACACCACAACTAGGCCCCGATGGAACAGGCGTGGGACATGTGCTCTGGTACACGCTTGATGCGCCTGGTATAGACCTGGGCGAGCAACGTGCGTTGCAGGACTGGTATGTAAAATTTGCGTTGCAGAATGTATCGGGCGTTAGCGAAATCGCTTCTTTCGGCGGCTTCCAAAAGCAATACCAGGTAACGGTTAACCCCGATAAGCTCCTCTATTACAAACTGCGCATTTCAGATGTGATCAATGCCGTTAAATCGAACAACAACGAGAGCGGGGGAAGAAAATTCGAGATGAGCGATATGGGTTATATCATTAAAGCAGATGGCTACCTGCGTTCCACCCAGGAAATAGAGAACCTGGCTATTGCTAATCAGAACGGTATACCGGTACGTGTATCTGACCTGGCCTCGGTTCAAATGACCGGTGAAAGCCGGCTGGGTATTTTCGATCAGAATGGAGAAGGAGAACGGGTAGGCGGTATTGTGGTGATGCGATACGGAGAGAATGCCGCGGCGGTGATCGATAAAGTGAAAGCGAAAATGAAAGAGGTTGCCAAAGGCCTGCCACCGGGTGTGAAGTTCGATATCATTTACGATCGCGGAGAACTGATCAAAGAATCGGTAGACAGTGTAAAACGAACATTGATCGAAGAGATGATCGTGGTATCGTTGGTGGTATTGGTGTTCCTGTTCCACTGGAGGAGTGCGCTCAGCATCATCATACAGATACCCATTACACTGGCCGCCAGTTTTATCCTGCTCAATGCTTTTGGTATCAGTTCCAATATCATGTCGCTCACCGGTATTGCACTCGCTATCGGCGTGATCGTGGATAACGGCATCATCATGAGTGAAAACGCTTATAAACACCTGGCAGAGAAATACGAAGCCTGGCAAAAACAATCATCTGCACAATCTTAATGTACTCCATCATGAAACAACGATTCAACCCATTCAGGAAAAAAGAAAGCTGGATCAGCGAAGAAGAAAGGATGGCTACCATTGAACAAAGCAGCAAGCAGGTAAGCCGGGGTGTTTTCTTTGCTACGGTTATCATCATCACTTCTTTTCTTCCTGTATTCATGCTCACAGGACAGGAAGGCAAACTATTCCATCCGCTGGCTTTCACCAAGACCTTCATCATGATCGTTGATGCATTATTGGTGATCACATTGGCGCCGGTGCTGATCTCTTTTTTCATGAAGGGCAGGTTCAGGCCGGAGCACAAGAACCCGGTGAACCGCTTGCTGGAAAAGATTTATACGCCCATCATTCGTTGGGTGTTGAAGTGGCGTAAAACCACTATTGCCATCAATATCATTGCATTGATTATTACCATTCCCCTGCTTAAAAGTCTTGGTTCTGAATTCATGCCACCGCTCGATGAACAAAGCATCCTGTTCATGCCGGTTACATTGCCCGATGTGAGCAACACGGAGATCAAACGCATTTTGCAGGTGCAGGACAAACTGATCAAATCGGTTCCGGAAGTAGGTAAAGTATTAGGTAAAGCAGGAAGGGCCAGTACTGCTACAGATAACTCTCCCATCAGCATGATAGAGACCATCATTGTGCTCAAACCAAAAACGGCATGGCGTAAAGGCATTACTAAAAAAGATATCATCCATGAATTGGATAACAAGTTGCAGATCCCTGGTGTGGTGAACGGGTGGACGCAACCCATCATCAACCGCATCAATATGTTGTCTACCGGTATCCGCACTGATGTGGGTATCAAAGTATTCGGACAAAAACTGGATACGATCTCTTCGGTAAGTGAACGGGTAAAAAAAGTATTGGAAGGAACGCCGGGTATCCAGGACCTGTATGTGGAGCCCATTACAGGAGGCAAGTACCTCAACATACATATAAACCGCGAAGCGTTGAGCCGGTACGGACTGAATGTAGATGATGTGAACCAAACGGTGGAATCGGCCATTGGCGGAGCGCCTGTTGCGCAGACCATTGAGGGGAGAAAGCGATTCAACATCAGCGTAAGGCTGGCGCAGGATTACCGCAACAGCCTCGAACGCATCAGGCGCATACCGTTGATGAGTCCATCGTCCGGCACTGTAGCATTAGGTGAAGTAGCGGATGTGGCATTGGAGGAAGGGCCGCCCATGATCAGTTCGGAAAATGCGTTGCTCCGGGGCGCCGTGCTGTTCAATGTACGCGAGCGAGACCTGGGCAGCACCGTACAGGAAGCCATCCAAAAGATCAATGCATCAAAAGATATCCTTCCCGAAGGGTATTTCCTGGAATGGAGCGGACAGTACGAGAACCTGATCCGGGGCCAGCGAACATTATTATGGATCGCCCCGATTGTACTGGTGGTGATTTTTCTTTCACTCTATTTTGCTTTTCATTCTATCCGCGAAGCATTCCTCAGCCTGATTACAGTTCCTTTTGCACTGATAGGTGGCGCTTATGCCATATACCTCTACCAGGTTCATCTCTCCGTTGCTGTTGCAGTAGGGTTCATCGCGTTGTTTGGCATTGCAGTGGAAACAGGAATTGTGATGGTCATCTACCTGAACGATGCCATGAACCAGTTAATCAAAGCTAAAGGTAACAGCAGTGAATCTATTACGCGGGCCGATCTGACAGCGTATGTGATCATAGGCGCCGCCAAACGTCTCCGGCCCAAACTCATGACGGTTTGTGTATCGCTGTTCGGACTGGTGCCGGTAATATGGGCTACAGGCGTGGGCACAGATGTAATGAAACCCATTGTGCTGCCCATGATCGGCGGCGTACTCACTTCATCAACACATATATTGCTGGTAACACCCCTGATCTTTTTACTCACCAAAGAATATGAATTGCGCAAATACGGTAAACTCGAAGTATATGCAACGAATCACTAAATACATATTAGCCGTTGCTACGGCATTCCCCTTGTTCTCCCACGCACAGCAGGCGCCGGTATTAACACTCGACAGCATCCTGCAACGCATCGACAAGCAGAATGTACGGCTACAATCTTATGCGTTGAAAGCGCAAGCATATCAATCAAGTGCAGAAGCAGCAACAGCCTGGACGGCGCCGATGGTAGGTGCTGGTACTTTCATGACGCCTTATCCGTTGCAGTCTGTGATGGAGCCCCGGGATAAAGGGCAACTGATGTTGCGTGTAGAACAGGATATACCCAATGCCGCTAAACTGAAAGCAAAAAAAGAATACATCGCTTCGCAAGGTGCTATTGCCAGTGCCGGGAGAGATATTACGCTGAACGATTTCAGGGCCAGGGCCAAAAGCCTGTACTATACCTGGTTGGTGAATACAGAAAAGATCAAAGTAGCGGGAGAAACAGAACGGTTGATACTGGTGATGAAAAAGATGGAAGAAGTACGGTACCCGTATAACCAATCACAACTCAGCAGCATCTTCAAAGCCGATGCAAGGATAGAAGAGAACCGGAATATGATAAAAATGTATGAAAGTGAAATTGCGAAGAGCAGGGCCTGGCTCAACGGCTTGATGAACCAGACCGGGGATTATATGTTCAGTATTGATACAACAGCTATTCCTGAATACAAAGAACAGTTGCATGATACCGCTTTGCTTGCAGGTAAACGAAAAGACATTGTACAGATAGATGCTGCTATCAATAGCCTGAAATTGAATATCCGGAGCATGGAACTGGAAAAGAGGCCCAATTTCAAAATACAGTTCGATCATATGTCGCCTTTGGCGGGTATGATGCCGCAGGCTTTCAGTGTCATGGGAATGGTATCCATTCCCATTGTGCCATGGAGCAGTAAAATGTATAAACAGGAAACCAGGGCCGTACAATACAATGTGGCGTCCATGCAAAAGGAAAGAGAGGCGATGCTAAACGAAACACATAGCATGTTGATTGGTATGCAATACGAGATCATTGCAACGCAGCAACGTATCAGCAATTTTGAAAACAGGATCATTCCTGCTTTGCAAAAAGTGTTCGATGCCGATTTCCAGTCTTACGAAGAAAATAAGCAAACTGTTACTACTGTATTGAGCGATTGGGAATCGTTGATTATGATGCGGATGAATGTATTGGATGAAAAATTGAAATTGTATCAAATGATCGTCAGCCATGAAAAAGAAGAATATCAATAAATACCGGATACCAGGTTGGATGCTGCTGCTGGCATTTGCCTGCAAACAACCGGCTGATATCAAGGGCCACGAACACCATGCGCATACAGCCATGCGTTCCGTTGTTGCAGATACCGGTATCTCGCATTTGATCAGGCCTGTAAATGAAGAAGTACTTTCCAAAGTGCAGGTGCTCACACCTGCTAAAACCACTAAAGCAATTACAGTAAAAGTACAGGGCGTGGTAGGCTATGATACCAGGGAGAATACCAGCCTTTCGGCAAGGGTGGGGGGAAGGATTGAAAAATTATATGTCAAATACAATTACCAGCCTGTACAAAAAGGACAACTGGTATTAACCATTTATTCGCCCGACCTGGTAGCGGCGCAGAGAGAATTGATTTTGCTGGTAAGAACAAATGGAGAAGATCAGCTCGTTCAGTCCGCCAGGCAACGACTGCGATTACTGGGCATAACAGAAGCGCAGATAGAAACCATTGCCCGTTCAGGCAATCCTGTTTACAGCATACCGGTATATGCAAATGCCAGCGGATACATACTGGAGCAATCCGCACCTGCCAATTCAGCTATTGCTACCCGTGAAGGGCAGTACGTTACAACGGGACAAACACTGTTTACCATTTATACCAACCAGGCGCTGGTAGCAGATTTTTCTTTTAGCCCTGCACAGGCGGCGTCTATTGCAAAAGGAAAGGAGTTGTCGTATTACCCGAGCAGCAATCCCAATCTCAGTTATACTGGAAAGATCGGTCTGGTGCGGCCTGTATTGGGATCGGGACAAAACTTCACACAAGCAAGGGTATACCAGGTGCCAAGGAATCTTAAGCCCGGTCAGCAGCTTACCGCTGAAATGACCATCGTCACCGGATCGCATTACTGGCTGCCACAGGAAGCAGTGTTGGATATGGGGAATCATCAAATGGTATTGTTCAAAAAAGAAGGACCGGTATTTACGCCTGTATACATTCAAACGGGTATAAAGGCAGATAGACAAATAGAAGTGCTGGATGAGATCGGCAACTGGCAGGTTGCTGCCAATGCTTATTATTTGGTAGACAGTGAAGGCTTCATACCTCAAACACAAAAACAAACCCCATGAAAAAATTTGTTCTCTTATTCATAGTGTTGTTCCCACTTTTTGTTTTTGAATCCTGCAAGGGGAAAAAAGAACAGCCCGTTACTACAGCCGTTCAGCAGCTTACCTATACCTGCTCCATGCATCCGCAGATTGTGCAACATCATCCGGGTACCTGTCCCATTTGCGGAATGGACCTGGTGCCCTTCGATAAGGACAACCAGACCCCCTCGCTCACACTTAATAAAACGCAGCAAACCCTGGCCAATATACGGGTAGCCGAAATTGGATCCGCTACTTTCAGCGACGCTGTAAGACTGAACGGCCGGCTGGTAGTAGATCCACAACAAACAACTGTCATCAGCAGCCGGGTGGCCGGGAGAATAGAAAAATTATTCGTGAAAGAAACCGGTGTTCATGTTACAAAAGGACAACCGCTTTATGAGATCTATTCAGAACAATTGCTCACACTGCAACAGGAATTGCTGGTAGCGGGTGCACAGGCAGCTGCTTTTCCCAATAACAACCGGTTAGTAAAAATGGCGGAAGGAGCCAGACAAAAGCTGTTGTTGTATGGCCAGTCGGCCAACGATATAGATAAGCTGTTGCAATCCAAACAAACACATCCATATATCCTTTATACTGCCCCGGCATCGGGTGCCGTATCAACACTGGATATTACACAAGGACAATATGTTGCCGAAGGCGGCATGATCATGCAACTGGAAAACTATGAGCAGTTATGGGTGGAAGCAGACCTGTACCCCAATGAAGCGTCACTCATCAAACCGGGCGAAAATGTACAGGTGATCATACCGGGCTTTGAGCAGGAGCCACAGCAAGTGAAAATTAATTTTACACAACCGGCTTTACCGGCCGGAACACAGTTATTGCAGGTGCGTGGCACCATTGAAAATAAAGGAGGCCGGTGGCAACCTGGTATGCAGGCCCTGGTCATCGCGCCGCGCAGCAGCGGAAAGAAAGATATGGTATTGCCAGTTGATGCTGTGATACGCAACGGACAAACCAATCATGTATGGGTAGCAGTAAACGATGGGCAATTCGAACCGCGGGAAGTAACCCTGGGTGCAGAAAATGCCGACAGGGTTGAGATCACCGACGGACTCAAACCAGGCGATAAAGTAGTGGTCAGTGGAGCCTACCTGTTGCACAGTGAATTCATATTGAAGAAAGGATCCAGCCCGGAAATGCATCATCATTAAAATGAACAGTTCTTATTTCTCTTTTCGGATTTCTTTTATATCAGCCAAATCCTGGGCTCTTCCAGCGGCCATTTTGTTTCGAATAAAATCTTGTAACCCTATATAATGAATACTTAAATCATCTTCAAGAAGGATGACTTGCATATTCTTCTTTGCCTCTTCGAAACTTAAGCCGTCAATTTCATTAAGAATATCAATACGTAATGGAGGATATCCGATGAAATGCTAATGCATATCATCCCACTACCATATAGTCAACATGGTGTTGGTTCAATAGTCTAATAAAGTCTTCGAAGTCTTTTTCAAGTATCATGAATGCATTTTACGCCGACTAGCAAAAGTGCGGTCCATCGTCTGACCAGGCTTTAAAGTCTGCTTGATCAGCATCGTAACAGCAGCGACCCTTTCTTGCGGGCTGCGAGACAACCAGTATTGCAGATCTTCTTCTTTTTCTTCAAAACCTTTTACTGGTCTTTTATGTGCTACAGCTGCAATTTTTCGCATGTCTAAAGGTAATAAATTTCCCCGGGTTTTATATGATAAATCGTGCTAATTTCTTGACTTTGTTAACAGGTTCGCATGCTTGATAAATCGCAAATTCTGCATAATATTCAGTAAATTTATTCAAAGGAGTTACTATTAAATAGTTGCACTATGTTTAAGCATCTTCTAAAGATTGCGGCATTGTTGCTGATGCTAATGTTTGTAATAAATAATAGCGCTTCTGCGCAGCAATCGAAACAGGAAAAGCAGGCTGCAAAAGAGGCGCTTATAAAAAAGAAAATACAGGACAGGCGATTTACGTTCATAGCCGAAACGGCATTACCCATGCGGGGAAGCATGCGGATGTTGACACCCGGTTATGATCTCCGGATTACGAGAGACAGTGTAGTGGCTTACCTGCCTTATTTTGGAAGGGCTTACTCGGCACCGCTTAATTTAATGGGAGGAGGTGTTCAGTTCACGTCTATAAAATTTGATTACAAAGTAGAAGAACGCAAAAAGGGTGGTTGGAACATCATCATCAAACCCAACGATGTAGACGATAATCAGCAATTGAACCTCACGGTTTTCTCAAATGGCAGCGCTTCGGTACAGGTCACCAGCAATAACCGGCAAGCCATCCAGTTCAACGGATACATATCAATGGCACAATAAAAAAATCCGTTAACGTTTGGTAATAATCTTTGTGCCATCCTTCAGTTCTTCACTGGCTTTTGCAACCAGGGTATCACCAGCTTTGATATCACCAAAAAGTTCCTGCTTATCACCCATGTTGAAGCCGGCCCTTACATCTACCCAGTGAACAGTATTACCTGTTACTTTGATCACAAATTTTCTTTCCTGTGTAGTAACAATCGCAGATACAGGTGCTGTCAATGACCGGCCGCTTCTTACGAATTGAAGTTTCACATCTGCGTAACCACCTGCTTTGAGTTCTCCTGTGGTGTTGGGAATTTCAAATTCCCACAATTCGCTGCGTGTATCACTGCTGATGCTACCCGATTTGCGCATGAGTGCGGCTTTGAATTTTTTATCGGGTAAAGAACAGGTGGTCAATTCCCCGGTATTGTTGAATAATCCAGCGTTGGTATACACTTCGGGAACGGCTACCTGCAATCTTAATTTGCCATTGTTTTCCAACTCAAATAGGGGTTTGTCGGCAGGGTTTCCTACGAAAGAACCTACTACTACATTCCTTTTGGTGATAGTGCCGTTATAAGGAGCAATGATGGCCAGGTAATTGCCCACCTGCCGGTAAGACTTTGCCGCCAACACTGCTGCATTGTATTCAGAACTGTCGGCCATCATTTGGTTTTTGATCCTCTCCAGTTCCAGAGGAGCTATTACACCATCTGATTTGGAAGCAAGTGCAATGCGATCGAAATAATCTTTGCTGGCATGATAACGGGCCATCGCCGCTTTTACTTTTTCATTCAGTTCAAGCACACGGGTGTTTATTTCCGGTGCATCGATCAATGCCAGCACCTGTCCTTTATTTACTTTGGAACCAATGTCTACAGAAAGCTGGCGTACATATCCTTGTATTTTAGATCTTACCTGCGCGTTCTCATAAGGTAATAATTCGCCGGGCAGCGAAATGGCTTTTTTTGCAGAATCCAAGGAGAGTACCAACACTTTTACCGTATCGGTTTTGGCATCTTCTTTAGGTATGCCGGCTGCTTCCTGCGGTTGGTTACAAGCCGCCGCAGCGCTCAACAAAACAGCGGGAATAAGGTATTTCATTCCTATCGTATGTTTATTTACTCTTGTCATAATGAATGGAATTTTCATCGGTGGGATCAAGTGATACAGGAACCGGTTTTTTACGGCCGGTCAATCGGTCGTATACAATGGGTACCAACCAAAGACTGGTGAAAACGCTGAACAATAATCCTCCTACTACTGCAATACCCAATGGAGCCGTTTGTTTACCGGTATCGCCCAGTCCCAGCGACATGGGCAGCATACCGGCAATCATTGCAATGCTGGTCATGATAATCGGACGGAAGCGGTTGAATGCAGCCTGTGCCCCCACGCTCATATTATGATCGGGCAGTTGACGCAGTTGCTCTGCTTTCGATACCAGCAGGATGGCATTCGATACGGCTACACCTATTGCCATGATGGCTCCCATGAACGACTGGATGTTCACCGTATTACCTGTGAGCCATAACAGTAATAATGAACCGGCCAGTACGCCGGGAAGAACAGACAGCACCACCAATGCTGTTTTGAAAGACTGGAAATAAGCGGTCAGCATCAGGCAAATCACCACAACTGCCAACAACAAACCGGTAGATAATTCAGTGTTGATCTGCGTTAATATGTCGGACTGCCCGCGGAGATACACTTTTACACCCTGTGGTAACGCTCCCAACTTTTTGATAGCGCCATTTACTTCTTTGATGGTATTGCCCAGGTCTTCCTTGTAGATATTTGCTGTGAGTGTGATGAAACGTTGCTGGTTGATGCGATCATATTCGCCAATGGAGTTTCCTTTTTTCCAATCGGCGATATCCCTCAGGTAAATATTGCGATCGCCTGCTTTTCCTACAGGTATCTGTTCTACTTGTTCCGGACTGTTCATGGCCAGCTGCGGATATTCTACCTGTACCTGGTAAGAGTTGCCGGATGATTTATCGAGCCAGTACACGGGTTGTACCAGGCGACTGGATGATGAACCTTCGGTCACCGATCTGCCGGCCTGCTCCAGGTTCAAGCCCATCTGGCCCAGCCTGAGCCTGTCGTAATTGATTTGTATGGTTGGATAATCGAGCGGCTGTGATACCTGTACATCGCGCAGGTAAGGAACAGTATGCAGCGATTGTTTGAGTTTGTTGGCAATATCCCTGCTCTGTTGTATGTTTTTTCCCTGCACCACTATTTCAACCGGGTTATTGGCGCCCATACTCATCACCTGGTCTACCAGGTCGGCCGGTTCGAAAGAAAGCAATATGCCGGAATCGGTTTTGGTAACGGCAGCACGCAATTGTTCTTTCAGTGTTTCAATGCTGATGTTTGCATGCTGAACAAGGTTTACTTTGATAACAGATTCATGCGGACCGCTTGTATAGAGGAAGATGGGATTGATGGCATACGATTGTCCTTGTAGTCCTACAAAAGCCGATGTAATGGATACGTTTTTCTTGCCAGCCAGGCTATCGATGATGTTCAATACTTTTTTAGTTGCATCTTCTGTCCGTTCAATTCTTGTACCAACGGGCATCCTTAACCGTACCTGCATTTGTCCGGCATCTACTTTAGGGAAGATCTCCGTTCCTGCATTCCTGTAACCAATAAATGCGAGTAACAATAAAACAATGATCACAACAGGAACGACAACCGCACTTGTTGTTTGAATACCCGATACAAGGCGTTGTTTTAATTTTTCAAACAAACCTTCACTTGCCGCTGCATGACCGGCTTTCATGATCCAGTTAGATAATACCGGTACCAGTGTTTGTGATAAGAGAAATGAAGCGATCATGGCAAAAGCCACTGCCATGGAAAGCGGCATAAACATTGACCTGGGCACGCCCGACATGAACAGTGCGGGTACAAACACGGCCAGTATACTGAGCAATATCAACAATTTGGGTATGGCTATCTCTCCGCAGGCATCCCATATGGCCCGCGACCTCGACTTGCCCATCTCCACATGGTGGTGAATGTTTTCAATCGTTACCGTGGATTCATCTACCAGGATACCTACTGCCAGGGCGAGACCGCCCAGGGTCATGATATTGATGGTTTGTCCGGTGAGGTAAAGGCATACCACCGATGTAAGCAGTGCCAGTGGAATGTTGATGATGACAATAAAAGCGCTGCGTAAATCTTTCAGGAACAGCCACACCATCAGTCCCGTAAGCAAAGCGCCCAGTAATCCTTCAAACAAAAGGCTTCGCAATGAGTTGACCACATAGCCCGATTGGTCGAATTCGTACGACACTTTAATATCGCCTGGTATCGCGGCCTGCATATCGGGCATGGCTTTCTTGATAGATTGTACCACATCCCAGGTAGAGGCATCGGCTCTTTTGGTAACCGGTATGTACACGGAACGTTTGCCATTGATCAGCGCATATCCTGCGGTAATATCTGCGCCGTTGTCAACACTGGCCAGGTCCCGCACCAATATAGGGGTGCCATTGACATCCCTGACAGTTACATTTTCGAGTTCTTTGAAATTATCCGCTACACTGTTTGAAGCAGTGATGATGGCTTTATCGGCTACGCGGATGTTGCCGGCGGGGAGGATGGGGTTGTTTTTTGCAATGGCAGTAACCAGTTCATCTGCCGTGATATTATAACTCCTTAACCTGTCGGGGTCGGCTTTTACTACAATGGTTCGCTGGTTACCACCAAAGGGCGGAGGAGCGGATACCCCGGAAAGGGAAGCAAACATCGGCCGTACTTTGAACAGCGCCAGGTCCTGTATCTCATTCAGTGAACGGGTGCTGCTGCTGAACACGAGCTGACCAACCGGTACCGACCCGGCATCATACCGCATGATAAACGGAGGCAATGTACCCGGCGGCATGAATGAGCGGGCACGCGTGGCATAAGAAACCACTTCAGCCATCGCCGCTGCCATATTGGTGCCTTCGTGGAACTGTAATTTGATCAGTGATAAACCCTGGATCGATTTACTCTCTACCGCTTTGATGCCGGTGATATAAAGAAAGTGGTATTCATAATAAGAAGTGATGAAACCTTCCATCTGCTGGGGCGATAACCCGCCATAAGTTTGCGCCACATAAATAGTAGGCGCATTAACAGCCGGGAAAATATCGATAGCCGATTTTCGAATAGCCAGAATGGAAAACAACATCATGCCGAATACCAGCACAATGATGGTAACAGGCTTACGAAGTGCAAATTGTATGAGACGAAGCATGGTATTACCTGGTTTCATTTAAAAAAATAGACAGATCTCCTTTTACCGCAGCCTGTAGTAATAAGGCTTTCCAGGCATCCCAATAAGCCTGCTTAACGTCCAGCTCTGCTTTTAACAGGTTATACTGCGCTTGTACCAAGTCGGCAAAATTCACCAGCCCGGTATTGTACCGCACCTGCATGGCATTGAAAGCATACAGGCTCGATTTGTGCTGCTGTATTGTTTCGGCAGCTACGGCCAGGCTGTTCTGAAAAGTAGTATTGGCAATGTGCTGGCGGGTAGAGAGCGCCGATTTATTTTCCATCAATCTTTCTTCGGCGGCTTTGATAAGTAAGTTTTGTTGTTGCAATTGCCGCTTCACTTCACCATACTTCATAATGGGGAAAGCCAGTTGTAGCCCGGCGCCATAATTATACCGGCTAAGGCCCAGTCCGTCCCAGGTTTTAACGGAACCATCTGCCAGGAAGCCCGACCCCCGTGCAAAAGCAGTGCCCCACACATTCAGTTTGGGCAGGTACGATTTTTTCAGCACCGCTTCTTTTGAATTGTTCAGCAATACCTGGCTCTGTGCATATTGAATGAGCGGGTGATTGGAAAAAGCGGAATCGGTTCCCGAAAAGGATGGGGGGAGCCGATCCAGGAAGCCGATATCTGCCGGTACCGGCAACGTGTCTGTTACGATGAGTTGCGCCAGTAACCATTGTTGTGTCTCTAATTGTTTTTGCGCATTTAGCCGGTCAACTTTCGCTTTGGAAAGTTCCGATAAGAAAAGCGCGGTATCCACGCCCGGCTTGATGCCGGTATGCGCCAATACCCTGCTTTGCTGCAGGCTGGCCTGCACCCTTTCAATGTTGTGCAGGTGTATAGCTACCATGTCCTCCGCCAGCAATACATCGAGGTATTTGCTGATGACATTGATGGTGTGGTTGAATAAGTTCTGCTTGTAATTGGCTTCCTGGCTGCGTGCTTCAGCCTCGGAAAGATTGATTTTGGCATTGCGTTCTCCAAATGTAGATGCCTGCCAGTTCAATAAAACGCTGGCGGCGCTGCTCGCAGCGGGACTATAATTATTGTTTGCAGAAGGCGGACCTGTCATGGGCACTAGACCATTCGGATAAAATACGCCGATGAGGTTATTGGCTGTAGCAAAGCCGGCCTGGTAGGTAGCATCGATAGAAGGTAACCTGCTGTATTTGGCAACGGCTACATTTTGGCTGGCGGCTTCTGTTTCATACCGACCTGCCGCTAAGAGGTGGTATCTGCTCTCCGCCATCTGCACGGCGTCTTTCAGGTGTAAAAGGGTGTCGGCAGTTTTTTGTGCTGCAACACCAGAGCAGATCAACGAAGTGAAAACAGGCACTAATCCATATATCATGCGGTATCTCTTATTCATTGAACCGGGTGATTTAAACGAAACGTAAAGCTATTGCAGGATTTTGGAGAAATTTAGATGCCAGATTTACCGAAAAGTTACTTTTATCATATGCCATCCATCCAGGTATTGATAGCTGATTTGATATTGATACAACAACACAATTTGTTTCACCAGCGACAGTCCCAGTCCTGTTGTTTTGGTTTGATAAGAACCTTTTTTAAATCGCTCAAACAGTTCCATCGGATCAATATCCGGTTTGGGCCCTGTGTTTTGTATGAGGAGATAGGATGAGGAAAGGGTAACATTCATTTCTCCATTCTCCTTATTGTGTATGATGGCATTGTTGACAAGATTGGAGAGGAGTATTTCTATCAATGATCTGTTTGCCTGTAATACAACATGGTCTTCAATGTTGCAGGTGAGCGCCGGGAAATATTCATAATGCTCCTGGAAGCTATTCAGTAAATGACGGAGCATTTGCGAAACATCTACTGGGCCGGCATCGGGAAACTGGTTGTTCTCGATCTTGGACAATAAAAGCAGGTTGCGGTTCATCTGGCTCAGGTGGTCATTGGCTTCTGTAATATCCTGCAGCATAGATGCGCTCTTTTCCGTAAGGCCGGGTTGGTTGATGAGCAATTCCAGTTTTGAACGTATGATGGCCAGCGGCGTTTGCATTTCATGCGAAGCATTTTCTACAAACTGTTTCTGATTGAAATAAGCCGTATTGGCATTATTGACGAAACTGATCATGCTTCCATTCAATTCGTCGAATTCGGTTGTACCCGTATGAGTGGCCAATGCAAGCGGCTGGTTGCGGGCGATATCATAATTGTTTGCTGCATGCAGGGTAGAAAAAAATGGCTTCCACAACAACTTTGAACTTTTCCGGTTCAGTATTACGATGGCAACCAGCAGCAGCAATAAAATAAATGCCTCCGTAATGAATACCTTGATGATGAGGTGGGATATTTCTGTTGATGAAACATAAGTGGTAAGGTTATAAGAAGTATTGTTCCACTGCATGCGACCGGTGAGGATCTCAAAAGGAAGAGACTTCTTTTCATCGGCGTAATAAACGAGAGTATCCCTGGATGCATTCAATGCAACAGGCTGCGTTGCTTCAACGATATCGTATTCTCCGATGATATGCTTTTCAATATTGCCCTTGTTGGCTACAAAAGTTTTCCAGACATTTTCTTGTTTAAGCAGCAGTTGCTTTTCCTGCATGTGATGAGCCTGCATGCGTAACATCACATAAAATAAAAAAGAGCAGAACAGCAACACGACGGGCAGCCATGTGAGCAGGTAGCGGGTATTTCTTTGCAGCAACGGTTTGCTCATAACGATAATTTATAGCCTAGTCCGTATACGGTTTGTATCAGGTCATCGCATCCTTTTTCCTTCAGTTTTCTTTTGAGGTTTTTTATCTGCGAATAAACAAAATCGAAAGAAGGCATATTGTCCGACTGGTCTCCGTAAATATGCTCTGCGATGGCCTGCCTGCTTACTACGCGGTTAGGGTTATTCATCAGGTAAGCCAGCAGATCGAACTCACTTTTGGTAAGCGATAATTTTTGCTGGCCGCAACTGGCGGTACGTGAAAAAAGTTCTATTTGCAGGTTGCCCAGCTCCAGTGTATCAGTACCATGCACATATTTGCGGCGCAACAGCGCTTTTACCCTCGCGTTGAGTTCCGAGAGGTGAAAGGGTTTGGTAATATAGTCATCGGCCCCGTAGTCGAGCCCTGTGATCTTATCCTGCAAGGAATCCCGCGCAGAAATGATGATCACGGCATCGTCTTTTTTTTGCTTGCGCAGGTGTTGCAGCAAGCGGAGGCCATTGCCATCCGGCAGGTTGATGTCGAGAATAATGCAGTCGTAACTGAAATCTTCTATTTTATTAAGTGCGTCGGCATGGGTGGCAGACCCTTCGCAAAGGAATTCTTCCTGCGTAAAATATTCCAGAATACTTTGCAGCAGTGTGTGTTCATCCTCTACCACCAATAACTTCATCTGCCAATTTTAACACTAAAGTACTGTCAAAATTTGGAGAAATTTAGAGACCAGGTTCCTAACCTCTGCCTGCTATTTTCGGTTTACTACTGCTGCAGGTCTTACGCCTGAGCCGGTTTGTTTTGTCAGGTCATCACCCAGTTCTTTCCTGTATTGATCTGCAAGGGCACTCAACTGTGCTACAATGTCTTTGTGTTTTTCCTGTACGTCCAGTGTTTCTCCCGGATCTGTTCTCAGATCGTACAATGCCAGTTGCACCGAATCTTTGGCGTATTTGCCGGGCCAGCCATCGTTGCCAATAGCAGATAATTTTTTGTAGGTCTGTGATATGCAAGGGAAAGTGAGTTTCCATTGACCTTTCCGGATGGCTTTAAGACTGTTGTTGTCGTAATAATAAACAAACTCATCGCGTGGATTGGCTCCCTGCTGTTGAAAGAGCAGAGATTTAATATCTACTCCGTCGATCTTTTTAGCAGGCTTAGCGGCTCCGCAAATATTCACCACAGTGGGCAATATGTCCATGGCAGCTACCATATTATTACAGATGGCGCCTGCTGCAATTTTGCCAGGCCAGCGAATGATGCAGGGCACTTTCAAACCGCCATCCCAGGCTGTTCCCTTGCCTTCGCGCAGCGCGCCTGAATTGCCGGCATGGTTACCGAAAGTGAGCCAGGGTCCATTATCGCTGGTAAAAATAACCAGTGTGTTTTTGGTGAGGCCTTGCTCTTCCAATGTTTTCATAACGGTTCCAATAGACCAGTCTACTTCTTCCATTACATCTCCAAACAGACCGGCACCGCTTTTGCCCCTGAACTTGGCAGAGGCAGCAATAGGTACATGTACCATGGCATGTGCCAGGTATAAAAAGAAGGGGCGTTGTTTGTTTTGTTTGATGAACTGTACAGCCCGTTCTGTATAGAGAGTAGTTAATAAAGACTGGTCTTCCAGTGTATTGATTACTCTTATTTTTTTATTGCCTTCGTATAAGGGCAGGGGCGGGTATTTAGATTTCCAGTCTGTGGTGTCTGTAATGGGTTTGCCATCATAGTTGATCGGCCACATATCATTCGAATAAGGCAATCCGAGAAATTCGTCAAAACCCTGCTGTAATGGGAGGAATGGTTCTTTATCTCCTAAATGCCATTTTCCTATTATTCCTGTTCTGTATCCTTTGGCTTTCACCAATTCTGCAATGGTCTCTTCGGAGGGGTTCAGCGCTTTGGTACTCCATGGATTCAATGCCCCTGAAATACCTAAGCGATTGGGATAACAGCCAGTCAGCAAGCCTGCCCTTGAAGCGCTGCACACCGCCTGGGCTGCATAATAATTAGTGAAACGCATGCCCTGCGCAGCAAATTGGTTGATATGGGGCGTGTGATAAGGAAAACCTCCATAACATTCCAGGTCGCCATAGCCCATATCATCCATCAAAATGATGATGATGTTAGGAGGTGTATCCCCTTTGCCGGCGCCTGGCAATGGCTGGTGGTAACTGCTGCACAAGAAAAGCAAAGGCAGCAGGAAAAACAAGCTGTTTTTCGATTGAAAAATGACAAGTCGTTTCATGAGATATGCTATTGATGATAATAATGCTAAAAATTCCATTCATCTATTGTGGAATGCGTGTGTGCATGCTTTGCCAACCCGCTGATCTTTTTTGCCATATCCGGATGTTGTGCTGCTATGTCATGCGTTTCATGTGCATCGGCGGCAAGATCGTACAGTTCCCAGCGGGCGTTTTTATCTTCTTTTACGCGATACTTCACTGCTTTCCAGTTACCCATCCGGATGGCCTGCCGGCCTCCGTTCTCATGGAATTCCCAGTAGAGGTATTCATGCTGTTGCTGCCGGCCTTTGTTCAGCAGTGTTGGCAAAATCGAAATACCATCTATCTTATCTGTTACCGGCACGCCTGCCAGGGCCGCGAATGTTGGGAAGAAATCCCAGAAAGCGCCTACGAAGCCAGATGTCTCTCCTGCTTTGATCATCCCCGGCCATCTTGCGATCATAGGTTCCCGCATGCCTCCTTCATACAGATCTCTTTTGATGCCCCTGAACCCACCGCTACTGTTGAAGAAAGTGGGGTCGTTGCCGCCTTCTGCATGCGGACCGTTATCGCTGCTGAAGATCACCAGCGTGTTCTCGTCAATGTGTAAGGCTTTCAGCTTCGCCATCACTTCACCCACATAGTTGTCGAGCTTCGCTACCATTGCCGCATAAGCTGCATGCGGGTATGCCTGGGGCTGGTAGCCAATTCCATTCCATGCTTTGATGGCTACAGGCTGCTCGTTGAATTTGTGCTTATACCATTCAAACAAACTGTCGCCTGCGGGCAGTTGAAGGGCTGCATGTGGCAATGTATAAGAAAGATAGAGAAAGAAAGGGCGGGACTTGTTGTCGTCTATAAAAGAAAGGGTTTTTTGTTGTATGAGGTCACCAGCATAGGCAGGCTGCTTGCCGGGGGTATTGGGCAGATCGATTTTTGTATCGTTATCCCATAAATGACCCGGAAAATAATTGTGCGCCTGCGCCTGGCAATTGTATCCGAAGAAACGATCAAAACCCTGTTTCACTGGATCGCCTTCAGAGCCAACATAACCCAATCCCCATTTGCCGAAATCACCGGTGGTATAGCCGGCTTTTTTAAACATTTCGGCCATGGTATAAGTACTGTCGGGAATAGGCCACTGGCCTTCAGGCTTCACTTCACGGTTGCCGCGTATCGGTGTATGACCTGTATGCAGGCCGGTCATTAATGAAGCGCGCGAAGGAGCGCATACCGATGTGCCCGAATAGAACTGCGTAAACCGCATGCCGGAAGCGGCAAGCTGGTCGATATGAGGTGTTGCGATCAATGGTTGCCCGTAACAACCCAGGTCGCCATAGCCGAGGTCATCTGCCAAAATGAAGATCACATTGGGACGATTGGCTGTTTTTTGAGCGACAGTCTTATCTAAATGGAGTGATAAGATGAAGATAATAGCAAGAGATCGCAATAAGGATTGTTTCACTGGATGCAATTGGTTGAAGGCGGTTTAGATGATGGGCGTCAAATGCGCTAAAACTACTTAAAAATCAAACAAATACTTCAGTATGGATTTGCTGTAATTATCTACACTTTATATGTAATTAGATATAAAAGTTGGTTTTATTTATTTTTATATGTAATTGAATATAATTATTGCTATTTTTACACTATTATATCTTTAAGCATATAAATACAAAAATGGAGCGACTAGCTGAATTTGTCAAACGCAGGCGTAAGCAGACGGGGATGAGCCAGCAGGAGTTCGCCGAACGCTCGGGCGTAGCCCTTACTGTTGTGCGCAAAATCGAGCAGGGGAAAGAGACCCTCCAGTTAGAAAAAGTGAACCAGGTACTTAAAATGTTTGGGCATGAACTGGCCCCGGTCAGCAGCCGTGAGCTCGGTAACCTGCCTGAAAAAAATGAAAACCCAGCGACATGAGAAAAGCGGCCGTACTATATGGTACCATCATGGCTGGAACGCTCACAGAGACGGATGAGGGAGAATATATCTTTCGCTATGACCGGGCTTACCTGGCATTAACGGCGGCGGCACCCATCACGCTTACCATGCCACTTCAAGCGGAGCCCTATGTTTCTAACCGCCTGTTCGCTTTTTTTGAAGGCCTGATACCAGAAGGCTGGTTGCTGGATATTGCAAGCAAAAACTGGAAGCTCAATCCCAATGACCGCATGGGTCTCTTGCTGGCCTGTTGCAGGAATTGCATAGGCGCTGTCAGTATTCAACCGATCGAACTCAACAATGAATAAGCGTTGTCTATATTGTTATGAGGAACTACCGCCGGAAGCGGAGGGTGATTTTCATGCCCATTGCAGTAGCAATTTTTTCGGAACAAAGGATGCGCCGCAGTTCGACTATACACTGGATGATATGTCTTCGCTGGCACAACAGGTAGTAGCAAGAAGCATTGCCGTACCAGGTGTTCAACCTAAACTTTCGCTGACCCTTGTACGGCAGTCCCTTGCCGAAGGCGGATATAATCGGTTGACGGTTGTAGGTGCATTGGGCGGTAATTATATTTTCAAACCTCCATCCGAGCATTATCCCGAAATGCCACAAAACGAACACCTAACAATGCGCATCGCAGCGGCTTTTGATATCCGGGTGGTGCCTTCAAGCCTGATACGGTTAAAAACAGGAGAATTGTCATACATCACCCGGCGGATCGATCGTACGGAAAAAGGTAAAAAGATCCACATGCTAGATATGTTCCAACTCCTGGAAGCTGTAGACAAATACAAGGGATCTATGGAAAAAATAGGTAAGGCGATCAACACCTATTCTGATAACACGTTGCTGGATCAATTGTATTTTTTCGAGATTGCAGTCTTCAGTTTCCTAACCGGCAACAACGATATGCACCTAAAGAATTTTTCGCTGATCCATACGCAAGGGCAATGGCAGCTTGCGCCTGCTTATGACCTGCTCAATGTCTGCATCGCCAACCCTGTTGACAGTGAAGAACTGGCTTTGACACTGGAAGGAAAAAAGAAGAAGTTGCACAGGGAACATTTCGAACGGCTTGGGCAAGGGTTGGGGTTAAATACCCGACAAGTGACGAGTGTATTCCGTCGGTTCGGAAGAAAACGCGCGCTTGCACTTGATTGGATCGAGCGCTCATTCCTGTCCCGGGAAATGAAAGATGCTTACCTGAACGTGCTCAATGAACGATACCGGCGATTGGGAATCTAGGATTGTATTAAAAACACAAAACCCACCGAAGCGGGTCTTGTGTAAGAGATTGAAAGTCTATCGGTGCGGATGATAGGAGTCGAACCTACATGCCGTAAGGCGCTAGATCCTAAGTCTAGTGCGTCTGCCAATTTCGCCACATCCGCAAAAAGTGAGAATGATCTCCCACCGGGACGCAAAAGTAGGGGTTTTAGTTGTTAGTTGGGCAATGCTTCCAATACGGCTTTCACCACGTTATCCATTGCATTTCTTTCAATCCAGCGCATCACTACAACCAGGTTGTGCTCGGGGTCTACATAGATCACATTGTTACCGTTGCCCAGGTGCGCAAAAGCAGTAGCGGGTGCACTTGGCAGGAATTTTTTATCGGTATTGAGGAAAAAGTTCATGTACCCGTAGTCTGTCTTAACAGGTGTAGGCGTCAACGCCTGCTGAATCCATTGCTTGCTCAGCAATTGTTTGCCGTTCCAGTTGCCTTTGTGCAGGGTCAGCAATCCAAACCGCGCCATATCATACGCGTTGATAAACATGCCACCACCCCAATGGCCGCCCCACTCACACCAGTAGGCTCGCCACGTTCGGCAAAAGGACCAATGCCTTCCCCAAATGGTTCTTTACCAAACGTGCGGTAATGGTTGATCTCCATATTGCGGGGGTTCTTGCTCTCACCCGCCCGGGCCAGTTGAATGGCTTTGGAAATACCGGCTTCCTTCAATTGCAGCGCAGCAGGTGTTCTGCGTTCCCATTGTTGTGCCGTGGGAAAATAATCAGCAGTCTGGGCATGTATCTGCATTGAGAAAAGACATGCCAGCAAGCAATAAACAGTTCGCTTAGTCATACAACTAAATTAGGCGAAATATTTTTGCCGCCACAGTATGTTAATGCTGCCTCCATTGCTGGTTATTGCCGCTGTATCGCCTGCTGTCGCCACCCCTGAAAGACCTGCGCTGCGGCCGATGTTCGTTCTGCGCCGGCGCTGGTTTTTTTGCCTCTTGAAGTGAAGTATTGCGCATGGCATAAGGCTGGTCTGTAACAACCGCGATGTTCATGCCAATCAGTTTCTGGATGTCTTTCAGGTAAGCTTTTTCTTCCTCATCGCAGAAGGAAAAAGCAATGCCCGCCGCGCCAGCCCTGCCTGTACGTCCGATCCGGTGTACATAGGTTTCGGGAACATTCGGTAATTCGAAGTTGATCACATGCGAGAGATTGTCTACATCAATACCCCTCGCTGCAATATCGGTAGCTACCAGTATGCGGGTTTCGCCGCTCTTGAAATTGGTCAATGCCCGCTGTCGTGCATTCTGCGATTTGTTACCGTGAATGGCTTCGGCTTTGATGCCTGCTTTGTGCAGGTCCTTCGCCACTTTATCTGCTCCGTGTTTGGTGCGTGCGAATACCAACACCGATTTGATGGATGCATCCAGCAACAGGTGTTTCAGCAATAAACGCTTGTTCTCTTTTTCAACAAAATAAACAGACTGCTGAATGGTTTCTGCGGTGGATGATACCGGTGTTACTTCCACTTTCGATGGATGCTTCAGAATGGTATTAGCCAGTGAAGCAATCTCGGGAGGCATGGTAGCAGAGAAGAAAAGGGTCTGTCTTTTAGCCGGTATTTTGGCAATCACTTTTTTTACGTCGTGAATAAAACCCATGTCCAGCATGCGATCCGCTTCATCCAGTACAAATATTTGCAGTTGGCTGAGGTTGATGAATTGCTGCTCTATCAGGTCCAGCAGCCTGCCCGGTGTAGCGATCAGGATATCCACGCCATGTTTTAATGTGCTCACCTGCGGTACCTGCGATACACCGCCAAATATCACCGTATGTTTCAACCCTGTATGGCGTCCATAAGCCGCGAAACTTTCGTCGATCTGTATGGCCAACTCGCGTGTAGGTGTAAGTATCAACGCTTTGATACCCTTGTTGTGATTGCCCGCTTTCCTGTCTTCATGTAATAACTGTAATACAGGAATGGCGAAAGCGGCAGTCTTGCCGGTACCTGTTTGGGCACAACCTAAAAGGTCTTTGCGCTGCAATACAATGGGAATAGATTGCTCCTGGATGGGAGTAGGTTCTGTGTAACCTTCGGTCTGAAGGGCTTTAAGAATAGGCTCAATAAGGCCTAATTGATCAAATGTCAATGGAATGAAATTTATTGTAAAAACACCCAAAATGGTATCAGGTGGTATATACCTTGTCCGTTATTCTGACTTGATGAACTTTGTCACGGAAGGAAATCTAAGTCGCGTAGAAAGCGTATATGAATGGCGCAAAGGTAAGAAATAAATGCGAAATGGTTTTTTGATCAGGGAATCAGGGCCACGATGGACTCAAGGAAATGCCTGTCGGTCTCATCGAACTGGTCCAGTTCATCGCTGTCTACATCGAGCACACCCATCACTTCATCGCCTTTAAACAACGGCACTACGATCTCTGATTTGGATAAACTGCTGCAGGCAATATGCCCCGGAAATTTTTCTACATCGGGTACAATGAGGGTACTGGCTTGTGCCCAACTGGTACCACAAACGCCACGTCCTTTGCGGATGCGCGTGCAGGCTACGGGTCCCTGGAAAGGCCCGAGTACCAGCTCATCGCCCTTCACCAGGTAAAACCCTACCCAGAACCAACCGAACTGTTCTTTCAGTGCAGCGGCTACATTGGCCAGGTTGGCCACCTGGTCGGGCTCACCTTCCAGCAAGCCTTTGATCTGGGGAATCAGCGACTCGTATTGTTCCTGTTTGGTGCCCTGTGCAATGCTGAGATCTTCTGCCATGTGTACTCCTTTTGAATTGTAATGCAAAGGTACGTCATCCTGAGCGAGCGAAGCGAGTTGAAGGACCTGCTGAACACTCGGTCAGATCCCTCGGCTGCGCTCGGGATGACGATCGAACAACGCTCGGGATGACGGGTGAATTAATGGATGTATTTACCAATGACAGGTAATTTCTGGAATTCTTTTTTCTCTACTTGTAAAATGAACCAGCCATACGCGCCCAACAATAACAATCCCAACATGAGTTGGAACCAGATTTTCGGATAGAGCAGGGTAACGCCTTTGTGCAGGAAGAACAGCAACACCACCATCACTATGTACGCCATCAGCTTTTTAGTGGCGTAGGGAATGCGGTATTCTTTTTGTCCCCATTGATAACAGATCACCATCATAGTACCATAACAAAGGAAAGTAGCCCAGGCGCCCGCCATATAACTGATGTGCGGGATGAGAAAATAATTGAACGCAAGCGTGATGGCTGTTCCCGTAAGCGTAATATAAGTGCCTGCAATGGTTTTATTGCTCAGCTTGAACCAGATGGTGAGGTTATAATAAATGCCCAGGAACATATTGGCCAATAAAAGAATGGGTACAATTTTCACTCCAACGCGGTATTGCGGACCAATCAGTTTCTCCCAAATTGGCAGGAAGAGACTCACCGCCAGGAACATGAAAGTGATCACAATCACAAAGAATTTCATTACACGCGCATAAGTGCGTTGCGGGTTCTGTGCCTCTGCCTGTTTGAAGAAAAACGGCTCGGCGCCCATGCGAAAAGCCTGTATAAATAAAGTAATGAGCAACGAAAGTTTATAACAGGCGTTGTAGATACCTACCTGCTCCTCGCGGTATATTTCGGTTCCGGGAAGCCATGCTTTGAGCATAAGCCTGTCGAAAGTTTCATTTACAATGCCACCCAGGCCGACGATCAGCAATGGCAAAGCATATACCATCATCTCTTTCCAAAGGCGGGTATCGAACTGTAGTTTTACCATGCGAATCTCTTTCGAGAGTAGGAGCAAGGTGAGAATACTTTGAATAAGATTGGCTAATACCACATATACGATGGGGTTGCGATCGGGGTCGAAGAAAAGGCCTACCCAACTGTTTGGGTTTTGTTCATACTTAGCCGGACAATAATTCACAAAAAACCACACCAGCAAAATATTACAGAGGATACCCGTAATGTTCACGAACGCATATTTCATGGGCCGGTCTTCCTGACGCAGTTTGGCAAAAGGGATACGACTCAGGGTATCAATGGCGATGATGAAAATGGTAAGCTGGATGATCAGCGGCACATCGGTAAAGCCGGTGATCTTTTCAAACGGTGTACGGAATTGCCAGAGCGCCAGCGAAAGCAAAATGGTGCTGACGAAGATGGACAAAAAAGAGGTACTGTAAATGCTCTTCTTGTATTCCTCTCTGCTTGAAAACCGGAAATAAGCTGTTTCAAAACCATAGGTGAAGATCACGCTCAATACCGGTATGGCCGAATACAAAAGACTCTGCCTTCCGAAGTCAGCCGTTTTTATAAAACTGGAATAAGTAAGTAAAGGCGTGAGTAAATAACTGATGAAACGGGCCGCAATGGAGCTGAGCCCGTACCAGATAGTTTGTCCCGCTAATTTCTTTATGCCACTCAATGGATATTCTTTTATTGCACGTCATCCCGAGCGTAGCCGAGGGATCTCATGAAGTTTTCAGCAGGTCCTTCGACTCACTTCGTTCGCTCAGGATGACGACCTCGCTCGGGATGACGGAAATGCAAAGTAACGAAACAGAGCCTTACAGATGTATATCAACTGGTGCTTTACCAATGTTTTCACTACCGGGCGGAGCAAAACGCGGGTTGGTAAGGAAGCTGGAATCGGTGAGGGTATAGAGAAAAGCCGTGAGCTGTCCGATCTCGAAATTCGACAAGGCCAGCTTGTGTTGCAGCAATGAATCGGTATTGTGCATCACCGTCATCCCATTGCGGTAGTGTTCAAACACACTGGAGAGTGAAAAGAAGCGTCCATCGTGCCCATAGGGAAAAGTGCGGGCCACATTGCGCAGGCTGGGCACCCTGAATTTGAGCGAGTCGGCCGGGTTGCCGGTGATCTTCATCCTGCCAACATCGTTGAGGTAAGGGTCTGCTTTGAGGCCGGTATTACGGTAAGAAAAGTCGGTAAACAGCGGCTCGGTGTGGCAGCTGTTGCATTTCTTTTTGAAGATATCATAGCCCAGTTGTTCCGGTAAGATGAAACTGGCTTCGCCACGTTTTACCTTATCATATTTGCTGTTGCTGCTCACCAGCGTGAGCACGAACTGACTGATGGCTTTGTTCATGCGCTGGGTATTGATGGTTTCATCGCCGAAAGCGGCTTTGAACATAGCCCGGTATTTTTTATCGGCTTTGAGTTTGGCCATCACGTTCTCCAGGGTTTCCGCCATTTCATTGGGTGCCGTGAGGGGCGCCAGGGGTTGCAGGTCGAGGTGGTTGATGCCGCCATCCCACATGAATTCCTTCTGCCAGGCCAGGTTGAAGAGGCCCGGCGCATTGCGCGTAGTAAAAGAGTTATCAAACCCGTGACTGAGGTTGTGATCGTAAGTGTCGAAAGCGCCGAACTGCTGGTGACAGCTACCGCAGGAAAAATTACCGTCTTTGCTCAGCCGGCCGTCGTAAAACAGTTCGCGGCCCAGTGCAATGCCTTCCTGTGTGAGCGGGTTGCTTTTAAAATCATAGACAGGTTGCGGCCACCCGGCCGGTACTGTAAACTTCACAGGCCTGGGCCTGAAATAAGCATTATCGGCTGCAACCCATGCGATGCCTGTAACCAATAACAACACTACTACCCATATGGTCTTGCAAAACCTCATTAACGAACAGATGAAATGGAAAACATGCCCTTGTAATTATCGGCAATTTGTACGGCCAATCCACCCGGACTATGACATATCGGATGCTCCCCAATCTTAAGTAAAAAGCCGCCTTTGAACCATGCATTGATATCGGCCGCAATGTTGATCTCATCAACCGGTGCAGTGCCTGGAGGCAGGTCCAGTGTAATAACTCTTGCAGTATTGTCCGCCGCTTTGAAGCCACCCACATGATAAGTGAATCGTTGTCCCGGTACGTGCGCACTGCTGGATACGCCTTCCAGCTTAGCCATGATGTACCCGCTGTTCCAGGTCCAGAACATACCATGCAGCGGATCAAGTGCACCGGTTTGTACGCCCGATACATTGCGGATGCTGTCGACACCCAACGTAAAGCGTACTTGCTTCAAGGGTAGTGCAGGTATCTTTAGTTGGATAGATTGAGAAGCGCTGTCTTCTGCATCTACCAGGTAATAACGCCGGGGAAATAAATACACATCCTTGCCAACCGCATCAGTGATAATGATGTTGGATACATAGTATTTGAACCGTTGCACCGCAATGGTATCTCCCAGCGCATTCACATAAGAACGGCCGAGTTCCAGCGAATGATTACCTATTACGGAATGAAAGCGTAAGGTTACTACATGAGGCTCCTGAGGATGTTTGCCGGTAAAAGACAACAACAGGGCCAGGCAACCGGTAAAAGCAATGTATTTGGCAAAGCGGTTCATCAGTAATCGTTGCGGTTGATCTTTTTGCGCATGTCTTTGTTGAAAGTATTGCGTTTCTTGGTATCCAGCCTTTTTTCTTTGGAAGCCCTGGTAGGACGTGTAGGCCGGCGGATCTTTTTCTTCACCAGCGCCGAAGCCAGCAACTGGTGCATTTTGCGAATCACTTCCTGTTTATTGCCCAGTTGCGATCTTTCGGTTTGCGATTTCACCAGCAACAAACCTTCATCGGTGATCTTGTTCTGCAGCCGTTCCCTGATCTGTTCTTTTTGTTCGGCAGAGAACAGCGATGATGCATCGATATTCCACCTGCCCTCCACCATGGTCTCCACTTTGTTCACGTTCTGTCCGCCTTTGCCGCCACTGCGGGCGGTCTGAAACTGTATCTCCGGTGTAATGTCTATCTTCATCAAAATAAAGTTCGCATAAAAATCGGTAACAGCTATGAGAATTGTGATCCAGCGCGTAACGGAGGCATCGGTAACGGTAAACGAACAAATCACCGGCGCTATCGGAACAGGATTATTGGTATTGATGGGAATAGAAGATGCTGATACGGAGGAAGACATCCAATGGCTCAGCAACAAGGTCGTGAACCTGCGCATTTTCAATGACGAGAACGGCGTGATGAACCTGGGTATCAAAGAAGTGAATGGCGATGTGTTGCTGGTGAGCCAGTTTACGCTGCACGCCAGCACCAAGAAAGGCAACAGGCCTTCTTATATCAAAGCATCTAAACCGGAAACGGCGATACCGATGTATGAAAAGATGATCAAACAACTGGAGACCGACCTCGGCAAAAAAATCCAGGCCGGCATCTTCGGCGCCGACATGAAAGTGCGGTTGCTGAACGACGGACCTGTGACCATTGTAATCGATTCGAAAAATAAAGAATAATTTTCTACGTCGTCCTAAGGTCGTCATCCTGAGCGAGCGAAGCGAGTCGAAGGAGCTGCTGAATATTCGGGCAGATCCCTCGGCTGCGCTCGGGATGACGATCGTGAATGCTCAGGATGACGAAAGAAAAAACTTAAAACATTGCATTATGACAATCCTGGAGGCACAACAACAGGTAGACAGCTGGATCAAAACAGTGGGGGTGCGTTATTTCAACGAACTCACCAACCTGGGTATTCTCATGGAAGAAGTGGGGGAACTGAGCCGGTTGATGGTGCGGCAATACGGCGAACAATCCTTCAAAGAGTCTGATAAAGGCCGTGATATCGCCGATGAGATGGCCGATGTACTCTGGGTGCTCATCTGCCTGGCCAATCAAACAGGGGTGGACCTCACCGCCGCGTTGCAAAAGAATTTCGAGAAGAAGCATATCCGCGATGCTAACAGGCATAAGGATAATGAGAAATTGCAGTAAGGCTAAAACCCATATTTTTGCTGCGTTATGAGCACGCAACAAGAGAACAAATTCCAGGCAATTATTTCCCACGCCAAAGAGTATGGCTTTGTATTTCCCAGTAGTGAAATTTACGACGGCCTCAGCGCCGTTTACGATTATGGTCCGAATGGATGTGAGCTGAAGAAAAACCTCCGCGACTACTGGTGGAAGAGCATGACCCAACTGCACGAGAACATCGTAGGGGTGGATGCCGCCATTTTTATGCATCCTACTACCTGGAAAGCGAGCGGTCACGTAGATAATTTCAGCGACCCCATGATCGATAACAAAGACAGCCAGAAGCGCTACCGGGTAGACCACCTGTTGGAAGCCAGGGCCGATGCGTTGCGTGAGAAAGGCGCCGAAAAAGAAGCCGACGCATTGATCGCTGAAATGGACCGTTTGCTGGCGGCAGAAGATTTTGCCGCGCTCAAACAACTGATCGCCGATCAACAGATTGTCTGTGCCATCAGTGGTACCGGCAACTGGACCGATATCCGCCAGTTCAACCTGATGTTCTCTACCCAACTGGGTTCTGTAGCCGGAGAGGCCGACACCATTTACCTGCGCCCCGAAACCGCACAGGGTATTTTTGTGAACTTCCTCAACGTGCAAAAAACCGCCCGGATGAAAATTCCTTTCGGCATTGCACAAACAGGTAAGGCTTTCCGTAACGAGATCGTGGCCCGCCAGTTCATTTTCCGCATGCGTGAATTTGAGCAGATGGAGATGCAGTTCTTCATCCGCCCCGGCACACAGAAAGAATGGTATAACTATTGGAAAGAGACCCGCCTGCAATGGCACCTGAGCCTGGGCATACCGGCCGAAAAATACCGTTACCACGACCACGTGAAGCTGGCGCATTATGCAGATGCTGCGCTGGACATTGAATATGAATTCCCTTTTGGTTTCAAAGAAGTGGAAGGCATCCACAGCCGCACCGATTTCGACCTGAAAAACCACCAGGAGTACAGTAAAAAGAAACAGCAGTATTTCGATAACGATATAGACGAAGCTACCGGCAAGCCCTATGGCAACTATATCCCTTATGTGATCGAAACATCCATCGGGTTAGACCGCATGTTCCTGCTCATCTTAAGCCAGTCTTACGAAGAAGAAACCCTCACCAAAGAAGACGGCACTGCCGACAGCCGCGTGGTGATGCGCATCCCGGCTAAGATCGCCCCCAATAAACTGGCCATCCTGCCGCTGGTGAAAAAAGACGGTCTCCCCGAGATCGCGCGTGAGCTGATGAATGAATGCAAGCAGCATTTCAAATGTTTCTACGAGGAAAAAGACGCTATCGGTAAACGTTACAGGAGACAGGATGCTATTGGTACGCCTTTCTGCGTAACCATCGATCATCAAACTAAGGAAGACAGCACGGTAACCATTCGCCACCGCGATTCTATGTTGCAGGAGCGAATACCCATTTCGAAGGTTAAAGAAATCGTGCAAGCCGCTTTATAAACATAACGTCATCCCGAGCGAGCGAAGCGAGTCGAGGGATCTGCCCGAATGTGAAGCAGGTCCTTCGACTCGCTTCGCTCGCTCAGGATGACGGAGCTATTTATCCATACAGCTCTTGGTGGATGTCTTTCTTCTCATACCCCATTGCCACGATCCGTTGCTTGGCTTCGTCGATCATGTTCTTCCAGCCGCATAAGTAGAAATTGGCGGGGCGTTTGTTTTGTTGTAGGATGGATTCGTACACGGCGTGCACATAGCCTTTATAAGCGCCATCACCCACATTTTCTTCGCGGGAGAAAACAGGGTGATAATAAAAATGACGCTCGTCTTTTTGTAATTGTTCCAGCTCCTCGCGATACAGGCAGTCGCTGAATTTGCGGCAGCCGAAAATGAGGTGGATTTCGCCGTGTGTTATTTTATGCTTGTGCAGGTAATGCGCCATGGAACGGAAGGGGGCCACACCGGTGCCGGTACAGATCAGGAACAGGTCTTTCTCCAGCGGATCGGGCAGGGTAAAAACACCCTGAGGTCCGCGCAGCACCAGCTCACTGCCTTCATGTATTTCGTTGAAAAGATAATTGGTGCCCAGGCCGCCTTCGAGCAAAACGATCACCAGTTCAATAATATTGGTGCCGTCCGGTGCAGAAGCGATGGAGTAGCTGCGCCATCTTTTGTTTTTCTTTTCGTGTATGGGCAGGTCGAGCGTAACGAACTGGCCCGGTTTGAAATCGAAAGAAGCGGCATCGGGAATTTCAATCCAGAAGCGGCGGGTAGAAGAATTGGCATTTTCAATTTTAATCACCTTGCCGGTGCGCCATGGTTCAAGCATCGGTTATATTTTACACAATATAAAGAAATGTCCGGTTATTGAACGTCATCCCGGGTACCCCTCGCTTCGTCATCCTGAGCGAGCGAAGCGAGTCGAAGGACCTGCTGAACATTCGGTCAGATCCCTCGGCTGCGCTCGGGATGACGATCGAAGAACGCTCAGGATGACGAAGCGAGGGGTGCTCAGGATGACGTTCTGATCAGATATTTATTGCTTGGGATCCAATGCATGTTTGATCCTTTCAGACACATCCTGCAAATGATACTTGCTCATACGATCTCCGGTGCCGGGAATAGCAGCGTTGATCTCGGCTTGTAAAGCCTTGAGCTGTCCTCTCGCAACAGATGTTACATCGGTATTCTTGGTTTCTGTTGTGGTTATCTGAACGCCGGATGAAGTGAGGCCGGTTATTGCAGTGATAACATTCGGATTCAGCAGGCTGATCAGTTTATCGGCATAAGCTTTCTGCAAATTGCGGCGATAAGCGTCGATGGGTTTGTGCGAGCTCAATTCACTCCACACACCTTTTTTAACATCGTCGATCATTTCATCGATGCCGTAGGTGTTGGCCACTCCGTAACGGTTGCCTGCGATCACCATGCGGTACAGCCGGGCGCCATCGAGCAAACCGTTGAGGGCATTCACCTGGATGGTCTGCACCCTTTCATTGGCAACAGGTGAAGCGATCTTATTGAGGATATTTTTATCGAGCAGCCAGTTGGGTGTTTCAAACACTTCTTTGTTCAGGTAAGCCACCGCAGTTTTCTGGATGGCTTTGGGTGTGGCTTCGTACACATCGCCGGGTTGTTCTATGCTTTTGAAAGTCTCGTACACGCCACCTACGTTTTTGAGCACATGGCCGGTATAGCGACTGAACTGGCCTACTACCTGCATGTACATGTCTGACAGGTTCTCGTATCGATCGGCTTCTTCTTTGGTCCATTCGGGCAGTCCGGCTATTACACGCTTGAGGTTTTTGATACCATATTCGCTGGCTTTAACGCTGTTATCGCCCAGGTCTTCCATTTGCGCACGCGGGTCTGTATTGTACGATTCACCGCCAAACCACAAGCGGGGATTGGCGCCCAGGCGATTAACGATCCACTTGTTGTTGATGCGCTTGTCTTTCTCCACATCGCCTTCGCCGGTATAGCGGTAGCCCCATTCAATGGCCCATTTGTCGTAATCGCCAATGCGTGGGAAGAGACCCGCTTCAGAGATATTGTCTTCAGGCTGCGCTACGTAGTTGAATCGGGCATAGTCCATGATAGAAGCGGTATGTCCGTTGGCTTCCAGCCATGCTTTGTTGCGCAGGTTCTCCACAGGGGTTTTGCTGCTGCTGCCCATATTGTGACGCAGCCCCAGGGTATGTCCCACTTCGTGGCTCGATACAAAGCGGATGAGCTGGCCCATCAGTTCATCATCGAATTTCATTTTACGGGCTTTGGGATCTACGGCAGCGGCTTGTACCATGTACCAGTCGTGCACCAGCTTCATCACATTGTGGTACCAGCCGATATGGCTCTCGAGGATCTCACCACTGCGGGGGTCGTGCACTTGCGGACCATAAGCGTTCTCTATATCGGAAGCGAAATAACGGATTACAGAATAGCGCGCATCTTCCAGGCTCATGGTGGTATCGTTCTCGGGCCATTCTTTACCAACGATGGCATTTTTAAAACCGGCTTTTTCAAAAGCTTTCTGCCAGTCGTTGATACCGGCAATCAGGTATGGCCTCCATTGTTTGGGTGTGGCAGGATCGATATAGTACACGATCTGTTTGGCAGGTTCTACGAGCTCTCCGCGCTTGTATTTCTCCATGTCTTCGGGCTTGGGCTCCAGGCGCCAGCGAACGGCGAAAGTCTGGTTGTCTACTTTCTGCTGGTCATCGCTGTACACGGTGAAATCATCGGCAAAGAAACCCACGCGCGAATCGAAGAGGCGGCGGTGCATAGGCACTTTGGGCAGCAATATCATAGAAGTATTCAGTTCTATGGTAATAACGCCCGCGTTGCGTGCGGCCGGTAATGAAGGCGTAGGGAAAGGGGATGGCATACCCGTGGGCGAAGGAGCCATCGCGCCGAAAGTCTTCACCGTACGGATCTCTGTATTGATGGGGTAGGTGTTGATGCTTTGTATGTACGACCTGTCGGGCATGAGACCGGTGAGACCGAACTGCCTTTTATCGTTGGGGTCGAGGCCCACGATCTGGTTATCGCCTTTGAAAAAATCTGTCACGTCGATCACATAACCGGAAGAATCTTTTCCCAGCGATTTGATATCGAATGCAGCGGCGATGGGATCGAGGTAAGAATTTTTAACAGCTTTGGAAATCACATTGGTTGAATCGGCCGAGCTGATCAGGGTTACCACCCTGATGAAGATATTGTTATTAGGACCTTTCTCGAATGTGAGCGATTGCTGGTTGATCTCTTCCCCGCCATATTTACGGGCGCCGCCGGGAACTTTCACCAGGCGAGTAACGGCCAGGATCTCGCTGCCCAGCAGGTTTTCGGGGATCTCGAAATAAAATTTATCGTCTACTTTATGAACAGTGAACAGCCCTTTTTGGGTGATGGCTTTGTCGGTAATGATGTCCTTATAAGGCTTTGGACCGGGTTTGGGGATGACCGGCGCTACTGCGGGCGGACCAGCTTTGGTACGGGTTGTGTCTGGATGTTGCTGTGCCAAAGCCGCTACAGCAAATAACAGCGCAGAAACGGTGGTAAAATGTTTTCTCATAATAGTATGTCTATAAATGTTTTAGAATGACCGCTAAATATAGCCGAGTATTCCATATAATGGAATTTTAAGGTGAAGAAATGGATGAGTGGTTGAATAACGGGATAATGCCCCCGGAAGATCAAATTTGTGGTTTTCGGGAAAACCGCTAATTTGGAGGCCCCTTAGGAAACTTTTGAACGAATGTTTTGTCATTTCAAAACTTTTTTCATTAGAATTGCGAGGACATTTTTTTTTAAATCAACTGTAATTTCTAAAAAACAAAAACAATCGAATCATGGCTGAGACAAAACCAATCGCAACAGCTGTTGTAAAAAGCTCATCTTCCGCTCAACCGAAGAAAGGCTCCAACACAATTTCATGGCTTGCGCCAATTTTATGTATTGCTCTGGGATATACCATCTGGCGTTTTGTGTTGGGTGCTCCGAGTAACTTTACACAACCCGATCTTTCTGGTGGTTTCTGGCCACAGCACAAAGGACCTAAAGCCTCTGCTACATTTGCCAAAATGTATGAAGGTGGTATCATCGTTCCTATCCTGATCGGTTGTTTCTTCATTGTACTGACTTTCGCTATCGAAAGGCTCACTACCATCACCAAAGCTGCCGGTTCCGGTAATATTGCCGAGTTCGTTCGCAAAGTGCAGTTCCATCTTGCTAATAAAGATGTGGACAAAGCCATTGCTGAGTGCGACAAGCAAAAAGGTTCTGTAGGTAATGTAATGAAGGCTGGTCTGAAAAAATACAAAGAGATGATCAGCAATGCAGAACTGAGCACCGACCAGAAAGTACTGAACATCCAGAAAGAAGTAGAAGAAGCTACTGCGCTGGAACTGCCTATGCTGGAAAAGAACCTGGTGTTCCTGTCAACCCTGGCGTCTGTATCAACCCTGCTGGGTCTGCTCGGTACCGTATTGGGTATGATCAAATCGTTCTCTGCACTGGGTGATGAAGGTGGTGGAGACGCTGCCCGCGAACTGTCGAAAGGTATCTCAGAAGCGTTGTTCAACACCGCCCTGGGTATCGGTACTTCAGCTGTAGCGATCATCATGTACAACGTATTCACTACCCGTATCGATGCCATCACTTATGGTATTGACGAATCTGGTTTCACACTGACTCAAAGTTTCGCTGCCAACTACAAATAACCTTAGGAATAATTTCCTCAGGAATTTGTATGGAAAACGGAGCATTTTGAATCTTAATTAGTGATAATCAATATAAATAATTAACAATGGGTAGAGCCAAATTACCACGGAAGAGTACCATCATCGACATGACGGCGATGTGTGACGTGGCTTTCCTGCTGTTGTCGTTCTTCATCTTAACAACAAAGTTCAAGCCGGCTGAAGCCATTACGGTAACCACCCCTAACTCGGTGGCTGCCAAGGTTGCCCCCGATAAGAATTTTGTGCTGATAACGATCGACAAGGACGGGAAGGTATTTCTTTCGATGGATGATAAACAAAAGAAAGAAACCATAGCGAATACCTTGAATACCACCAAGAACCTGGGCCTGGACGTGAAGGCTTTTGCCGCCGCTGATTTCATCGGAGCGCCGCTTGCGGGCCTGAAATCATTCCTGGCAATACCGAGCGACCAGCGTAAAGGTGCGGCGTTACCGGGTATTCCTGCGAAGGATTCCACCAATAATGAAATGACCACCTGGATGCGCCTGGTAAGTGATGCTTATATGGGGCAAACCGCGCCGGCTTACCTGGTGAAGGGCGATAATGCAGCCAAATACCCCGCTTTTAAAGGGGTGGTGGATGCATTCAAGAAAAACGACATCCTGAAGTTCCAAATGGTAACCAACCCGCAGAATGTACCCCAGGGGTCTGAATTGTATAAGAGTGTTATGAAAGGAGAGAAGCGTTCAGACTAAGTGTCTGCCGCGAACTATTATTAACTAAAAAAATCTACCGCAATGGCAGAAATGGATACCTCGAGTGGCGGTGGCCATAAAAAAGGCCCCGGGGTCAAGAAAGGGAAGAAGCTGTCTACCAGGGTTGACCTGACGCCCATGGTGGATCTGGGCTTCCTGCTCATTACTTTCTTCATCTTCACCACTACGATGAGTCAGCCTACGGCCATGAGGCTCTTTTTACCGAAAGACGCCGATAAGCCGGAAGACCAAAATAAGGCGAAGCAGTCCGGTGTTATCACCCTTCTCCTGGGAAAAGACAATAACGTTTTTTACTACGAAGGAGAGTTGACTAACAACGGTTCCAACTTCAAGTCATCTAATTTCAAAGAGATCCGTAACGTGTTGCTCGACAAAAAATCGCGCACGCCTGAGAAGGACCTGGTGATCATCCTGAAGCCATCTTCAGAATGTACCTACCGGAACGTGGTGGATATCCTGGATGAGATGACCATCGACGTGCTGAAGCGTTATGCGTTGGTGGATATCACCGACGTGGAAGAGAAGCTGGTGGTAGCATCGGAGAAAGCCGGCGCTGCAACAGCATCAAACTAAACATTACTTTAAAAAATCCATAATAATGGACGTAAACAAAATTTTATCCGCGGATATACTCGATATTATATTCGATGGCAGGAACAAAGATTACGGGGCTTACGAGCTGCGCAGGACCTACAATAAAAGGATGGTGACTGCACTCGTGGCTACTGTAGCTGTTTGTTTGCTGTTTCTCGCGGGTTCCATTATTGCCAACTCTACCAAGAAGAAGACCACTTCTCTGGTAGTGCAGGCGGATGTGCAGCTGGAGAAGGTGCAGGAAGAGAAAAAGCCTGAGCCGCCGCCACCGCCTCCTCCGCCCAAGCAGGAGCCCCCGAAAGTGGAGATCACCAAGTTCACTCCTCCCAAGATTGTGAAGGATGAAGAGGTGAAACCCGAAGAAGAGATCAAAGAAGTAGAAAAACTGCAAGACACCAAGATCGGTACCATCAACCAGGAAGGTACCAAGGATGAGGGAATCGTAGCGCCGCCCGTTGAAGCCAAGGGTACCGGTGTGGTAGCGGCTCCCAAGCAGGAAGAAGACTACGATAAAGTATTTACCGTAGTACAGATACCCGCTGAATTCCCCGGTGGTATTGCCGGCTGGACCAAATACCTGGAGCGTAACCTGAACAGGGATTTGCCTGTAGAGCAAGGAGCGCCTCCCGGCAAATACACAGTGTACGTTTCCTTTACCGTAGACAAAGCGGGTAATATCAGCGATGTAAAAGCTGAGAACGACCCCGGCTATGGCACCAAAGACGAAGCGGTACGTGTAATTAAGAAAGGCCCCAGCTGGAAGCCTGCCGTGCAAAACGGACGTAATGTGATCTACCGCCACAAGCAGGGTATCACATTCGTGGTAGCAGAAGAGTAATCTTTCTAATTCTTACGAACGAGTATATAAATCTCCCGTAGCAATACGGGAGATTTTTTTATGATTTTTTGCGAAATGTTTATGGAATTTTTCGGGTGTGGAATTTTTTTGAGGCGGCGTCCCATTTAAAAACCTACACATCATGGAAAAGAAAGACATTCTCGCTGCCGATTTTCTCGACCTGTTGTTCGAGGGACGCAACAAAGCCTATGGCGCTTATGACCTGCGCAAAACTTACAACAAACGGATTACCTATGCATTGGGAGGCACCACACTCGTATGCATGCTTTTTATTGCTGGCTCTATCTGGGCACATGCAAAAAAGAAAAGCGATGCGGTGCTGATCGTTGGCCCCACAGTGGTGTTGGAGAACATCAAACAAGATGAACCCAAGCCGGAAGAAATCAAGCCGCTGAAGCCCGAGCAGCAGAAAGTGGCTACCACGCAGTATGTGGTGCCCAAGATTGTACAGGATGACCAGGTGAAGCCTGAAGATGAGATGAAAGATATGGCGGTGCTGGAAGACACCAAGATTGGAACGATGAATGTGGAAGGAACGAAGGATGATAATGTTGTAGCGCCGCCAGTGGAAGCAAAAGGTACCGGTGTGGTAGTTGCACCAAAGGGTAAGGACGAAGATTTGGACAAGATCTTCTATTCGGTACAAATACCGGCTTCATTCAACGGGGGCGAACAAGCCTGGCGCAAATACCTCGAGCGCAACCTCAACAGCGATGTGCCTGTTTCCAATGGCGCTCCTCCTGCGAAGTACACCGTGATCATTTCTTTTGTGGTAGACAGGTTTGGAAAGATCAGCGACGTAAAAGCAGAGAACGATCCGGGCTATGGTACAAAAGAAGAAGCGTTGCGGGTAATACTGAAAGGGCCTGATTGGGTACCGGCAGAGCAGAATGGAATTAAAGTGGCATACCGCCACTGCCAGTCGATTGCATTTGATGTGTATGATGGAAACTAAGTGAAAGAGGGCCCACCCGAATTTGTTTTACTTTTGGGCAAAAGAGAGCCATTCATGAGTCAACAATTAATGGGCTGGGACGATACGATCGTGGCGCTGGCTACCCCTCCGGGTATCGGCGCCATTGGCGTGATAAGGGTTAGTGGTAAGAAAGCCATTGAAGTGGTGAATGTATTGTTCCCTTCCAAAGACCTGCAGCAGCAGCCTTCGCATACGCTGCATGTTGGGTTGCTTAAAACCGGCGCTACTGTGTTGGATGAAGTGGTGATCTCTCTCTTTAAAAATCCGCGTTCTTATACGGGTGAAGACGTGATAGAGATCAGCAGCCACGGTTCTCCCTTTGTGCAGGAAAAGATTATACAGGCCATTGTTTCGCACGGTGTGCGCCTGGCCAAGCCGGGTGAGTTCACGCAGCGTGCTTTCTTAAACGGTAAGCTCGACCTGGCCCAGGCCGAAGCAGTAGCCGATCTCATCGCAAGCAATACCGAAGCCAGCCGCAAAGCGGCTTTGCACAATATGCGAGGTGGGTTCTCTTCAGACCTTTCTGAGCTGCGGGAACAGCTCATTCGTTTTTCTGCAATGATAGAATTGGAACTCGATTTTTCGCAAGAAGATGTGGAGTTCGCCGATCGCTCACAGCTCAATGAATTGATTGGGACACTGTCACTGGCGGTGCAGAAGTTACTGCACTCATTCCAGTTGGGCAATGTGATCCGCAACGGAGTGCAGGTGGCCATCATCGGCAAGCCCAATGCTGGCAAGTCTACTTTACTGAATACTTTACTGAACGAGAACCGCGCCATTGTAAGCGATATCGCAGGCACTACGCGCGATACGGTGGAAGAAGTGCTGAATATCGATGGCATACTGTTCCGCTTGATTGATACCGCCGGCATCCGCGAGCATACGCATGATGTAATTGAAAGCATTGGTGTAGAAAAGAGCCTGGAGAAAATGCGGGCGGCTGATATTGTGTTGTATCTCTTTGATGTGAATAATACTACTGTTGCTGAATTGGAAGTCATTGTGCAGCAGTTCAGGCAGGAGGCTATACCTTATTTATTGGTGGGCAATAAAGCAGATGTAAACGTGCAGGCTTCTTCTGCATTTACTAATTTTCCTGATGCCATTTATATTTCAGCGAAAGCGAACAATGGAGTAGATGCGCTCAAAAAGTCCCTGGTTGCCCGTACCATTAGCGGTGATATCCACACCGAAGCTACCATTGTAACCAATGCCCGCCATTATGAGGCTTTACAAAAACTCGCCTCCGCTCTGAAAGATGTACAACAAGGCCTTGATTCCCATGTACCTGGCGATTTGCTGGCCTTGGATATTCGGCAGAGCCTTCACTACCTGGGTACAATTACCGGACAAATCACCAATGAAGATCAGTTGGATTTTATCTTTTCCAAGTTTTGCATCGGCAAGTAGCCCCTTCACTATTCACCCACGTTCTACTGGGTTTACATTGATTATCAACAGATTCCATTTGCCTTTTGTTGCCCTTTCTTGCCTTTAGTAGCCGGATATTCGTTACTATTCTGTTACAACTCTGACAGAAAAGTTGGTTAGACAGTTTTAAGCATGTTCTATACTTTGTCTAAATGGCTCATAATCAATAGCAAAATAAAGGATTGTATTTAAACTTTTCTTAATAATTTGGTTGCTATTTAGAAAAATGGATAAAATCGATAATTAAAATCTTCTTATTTAAGAAAAATGGCAAAATCTTAAATAAGGGGTACCTTTATTTAAGAATCCTGTAAAATGAAAGATTTTAAATCCGGAAACTATATAAACCAAGGATATTATAAAAGTTTTCAGCCAGATTTTGTCGATAGGCAATGGTATGTTGATAATATGGAAATTCTGCAATTGCTAAGTCAAGCAGATCGTGAATTAGGAAGATTGGATATGTATTCTAATTATATTCCTAATATAGAACTGTTTATAAGCATGCATGTTCTGAAAGAGGCGACACAAAGCAGCAAGATTGAGGGTACGCAAACGGATATCGAAGAGGCGCTATTAGACAAGGAAGATGTTCCGTTAGACAAAAGGGATGATTGGGAAGAGGTACAGAATTATATCAATGCAATGGATGTTGCTGTAAAAGCTTTAGATCAATTGCCATTTTCATCACGTTTGATAAGGGAAACGCATAAGGTATTAATGCAGGGTGTGCGTGGCTCCAAAAAACAACCTGGAGAATTTCGATCAAGCCAGAATTGGATAGGAGGAGCCAGTATCAATGACGCTATTTTCGTTCCACCGATACATACAAGTATTCAGGAGTTGATGGCAGATATAGAAAAGTTTGTTCATGATGACTCCAAATACTTACCAGAATTGCTGAAAATTGGAATTGTTCATTATCAATTTGAAACAATCCACCCTTTCTTAGATGGTAATGGCCGTGTTGGAAGATTAATGATACCATTATATTTAGTGAGCAAAGGAATACTTCGTAAGCCAATATTGTACTTGTCAGATTTTTTGGAAAGAAACAGAACACATTATTATGATAATTTAATGAGAGCAAGGGAGCGGAATGATATAGATCAATGGTTGAAGTTCTTTCTGGTAGGAATCATTGAAACAGCGAAAAATGGTATTGCGACATTCGACAACATTTTGGGATTACAAAAACAAGTTGAAGGAAAGGTACAAACCTTAGGTAGTAGAGCCGCAAATGCCCAGAAAGTAATTAATCAGTTATATCATAAGCCTATAGTTAATGCTGAAAAGGTTGCTGGAATTGCTGAAATATCCCTTCCATCAGCATACTTGCTTATAAAGGAATTGGAGCGACTAGAAATATTAAAAGAAATTACTGGAGGGCAGAGGAAGAAAGTGTATGTTTTTGATGATTACTTAAGGATATTCAAATAGAAATACATCGTTTTAAACACCTACAGAATAATACTGTCTGCTTGATTGAAACCAGTTACTATTCCTGGACTAATTCCCCTGAAACCCACTAGAATCAGCCCAAGTCATTTTTTGTATCGGTAAATAAACCTCGTCATCCAGCAAGACGGGAAAAACTGGAGATCGCCAAGATTGAGGCCAGTATCACAGGAAAGATCAGAACGAAGGTAAATTTCTCTGAGCTGGCAGGAAAGGAACTGTTAACCATAACAGAAGCAATTTTTTCTTCCTTTTTGCACTTTCCTGTTGGTGATTAATAGAAATTATTCTATTTTAGCTTTAGAATAACGTTTGTTTGCCGAAGCAGAAAGATTACAATGGCTTCTTAGGTAAAAAATCCTGGGGGCTGCATTTCAACACCTTTGCCAGATCATTGAGGTGTTTGACATTGTAATGGGTAGGATAATTGGGGCTCTCAATCTTACCAATGAAGCCAACAGACATGTCAAGGGCATAAGCCAGATCAGCCTGGGACATACCCAGTCCGAGCCTTTTTTCCTTGACTTTTTCAATCACAAAGAGATCGACTTTCGTTTTATCCACTTGCCTATTGGGCATAATCAAAAGTGGAAAAAACATTAACCCTGAACAATCACCTATGAGGAAGCGTTTATAAACGAGTGCATTAAATCACCATCTATGTAGCTATATCCTTCAAATGCGTGCCATGACCTTACATATTAACTTAGAAACGCTGATACGAAAGGGCCTTTTTCACAAAGAGGCACTGGACACTGTTTTGTGCCATTTTGTTAAAAGGCATCTTCGCGCTCAAAAAGAAGGCATTTCATTTCCTCGCTATCATTTTAAAGTCTGCCCCTTTACAAAAGACTTCCGAAAAACCAGCAGGATCATCCTAATCTCCCCCCAGGGTGCAGCGCTCTCGCGCCTGAAATCCCAATACGCAAAGAAGCCGAAAAACCCGGTATAGTAGGGCGGTCCCGTTCATTTTAGTCATCCATTTCCTCACTTACCTAACTGCAAAAATATGCGCTACTTTTGCTTACTGCTATTGCTTTGCCCATGGCAAAGCCAAGCCCGAACGAATTATCTCTCCCGCACCCTTTCCGGTATTACCCACTCAGCCGTGACTCCCTTTCAACCACTGGCTGATGTGAGCGTGTACCTGGTTAAGGGCAAACGCCCCGACTCTGTCAATGAGCTGGGGCCATTTAAACTGACCATCGGTGACACCATACCCGATGCACTTTGGCATCAAACATTACAAGTCGTAAACCACCCACAGGGAAAGAAAACCATCAGGCTTGCCGATTATAAAGGCAAGTTGATCATACTGGATTTCTGGGCTACCTGGTGCGGCGCCTGTATCAAGGCCATGCCGAGGGTGCACCAGTTGCAGGAACAATTTCAAGACAATATGGTGGTACTGCCTGTCACAACGGAAGGGCGGGATAAAATTTCGGATTTCCTCAAAACAAACGCTATCCTCAAACAGACAAACACAGCATCGGTTGTAGCCGATACAACGCTCGGCACCTACTTTCATCACAGAACAATACCCCATTGTATCTGGATAAGTCCCGGAGGACGTTTCCTGGTGCAATCGGGGCCTGAAGAAATCACTTCGCCAAATATAAAATCTGCGCTTGCCGAAACCGCCAATGGCATTATTAACAAAGTTGAACTGAATGGTGAAAAGCCATTGTTTCTTGGCGGAGATATTGAACTGGACAGCAACTCATGTTACTCTATTTTCTATAAGGGACGATATGTCGGCCTGCCAAGTGGCAACCGATACAGAAGATACGGAGAAATATTAAGGGGCAGGGCCGTTACCAATCTGGAAATACTTGAGCTTTACGAAGCTGCCGTATTTCCGCTGTTTGAAAAAGCGGGATTGACATACAACCGGAAGCTGCTCATCCTTACAGTAAAAGATACAGCCGCAGTCCAGATGTCTTTCACTGATCCCAATAATGAAGTCCGAAACTTTTACAATTATGATTTGATCGTTCCCGTAAAGGCTGCCCGCAATTTATTTGCGTACATGCTCCAGGATTTAAATCGCTACTCGGCCTATCATGGAAGCATTGAAACGAAAACAATCCCCTGCTTCATTATTCAAAAAAGCGGGGCGTCGGTTAGAACATCCGCCACCGGGGTTGCCATCGAAAAAGTGGTGAAAATATTAAACCAGTCCGAAGCTGTTAAACTGCCGGTGGTGAATGCTTCCGGTTTCAGCGGCAAGCTGGATTTACCCTTGCATGAACCGTTGGATTTTAAATTAATCAAAAAGAAACTGCAAGCATACGGTTTGGAAATAGTTACCGGCAAAAGACCAATGCGTGTATTTGTTTTAGCTGATAAGGACGCTCAATGACCAGGGCGCCAGTGACCCATTTTTTTAAACTTTTAAAAACTACCAATGAGAATCTACTGTATCATAACAGCCTGCTGCCTCTTTGTATGCAGCATCACGAGCGGGCAGGTATCCGTTACGGGAACCGTGTTGTCCTACGCAACAGGCTTGCCGTTAACCGGCGCCACCGTACAATATGAAACAAAAAACACCCTCACCGACGACCAGGGGAATTTCCGCATCGCTGTACATAAAGACAGCTTTACCTTAAAACTGTCTTTCTCCGGGTACACTACCTGGGAAAAAACCTACAGGGCTCCTTATCCGAAGCATATAGACATTTTATTGGAACCACGGACCGCCTTGCTTTCAGAAGTTACCGTGTCAACCGGCTACCAAAAACTTCCCAAAGAACGCGCCACCGGGTCTTTTACCACGATCGGCGAGCAACTGTTCAATCAACAGGTAACCACCAACGTGATGGACAGGCTGGAAGCGATCGCTAACGGCTATTCCGTTTACAGGGGACAGAACGGGCAGCAACGCAATATGGTGCGGGGCATGAGCACTATCAAGGGTATGACCGATCCGCTGGTTATCGTAGATAATTTTCCCTACGAGGGCGACCTGGCAAACATTAACCCGAATATGGTAGAAAGCATCACCATCCTGAAAGATGCCGCAGCGGCCTCCATATGGGGAACAAGGGCCGGAAACGGCGTCATTGTTATTACCACCAAAAAGGGAAGCTTTAACAAGCCGCTGCAAATAGATTTCAGCGCCAACCTGACGACAACTGCGAAGCCCGATCTTTTTTATCTGAAACCGATTAGTCCTTCGGATTTTATTGATGTGGAGGAGTTATTGTATAAGAAAGGTTATTACAATTTCTGGATCAATTCTCCAGACAGGCCGGCCCTCACACCGGTTATTGAGCTGCTGATACAAAAAGAAAACGGAGCCATCACGGCGGATGACTACCAGCAAAAAACCGCTGCGCTCCGTAAGATCGATGTAAGAAACGAATTTGCGAAGTATGTGTACCGTAAGGCTTTTAACCAGCAGTATTTTTTGAATCTTTCGGGTGGAGGCTCCCATCATAGCTGGATATTTTCTTCCGGTGTTGACCGCAACATCAGCAATCTGGATGCAAAAGATAGCCGTATCAACCTTCGCTTTAGCCATACGTACAAACCATTTAAAAAATGGACATTCACCACTTCGTTGCTTTATACGCTGGCATCACAAACCAACGGCAGGCCCGGTTACGGAAGCATTTCCACCGCCAGCGGTGCCTTATATCCCTACGCCCGGTTCCGGGATGAAGGTGGTGCGCCGCTTTCCATTATGAAGGACTACCGGCAACCCTATATTGACAGCGCCGGGGGAGGAAGGCTGCTGAACTGGAACTATTACCCGGCGGAAGACTATTTGTTTCAGCACATGACGGCCACGCGCCAGGACATCACAGCCAATCTTGATTTGGGGTATCAGATCTTCAAAACACTTTCGGCAGAAATAAAATACCAATATGGAAGACAGTCAACCGATATCACAAACATCCAGGGGCTGAACAGCTATTTTACAAGAAACCTGATAAACCGTTTTTCTGAAATTGACGCCACCGGTGCTTTTGTACGTCATATCCCGGTGGGGGCGATCAGGGATCAATCGAACAATGTGATCAGTTCTCACCAGGTGAGGGAACAGTTGAACTATCAAAATACCTGGAGCAGGCACAGTGTGTCGGCCATTGCGGGCGCTGAAATGAGAGATATCTCATCAGTGGGCGGCAACTATCGTTTATACGGCTTTGATGAAGATTTACTTACACATGGATCGGTTGACTATACGCGGCCCTTTACCTCGTGGTTTGGCGGTGGCCCCGATTTTATCCTTGATCCGTCGGCAAACAGGCAATCATCTAACCGGTTTGTTTCTTTATACGCCAATGCTGCGTACACACTCAATAGCCGGTACAGTTTTTCCGCCAGCGGGCGTAAAGATGCTTCTAATCTTTTCGGTGTGCATGCCAATGAAAAATGGAACCTGCTGTGGTCATCCGGATTTTCCTGGACCATGTCCCGCGAACGCTTTTACCATAGCCGGTTATTGCCATTCTTAAAACTCCGCGCTACTTATGGATACAGCGGCAATGTGGATACACGCAGAGCTGCCGTTACAACAATCATATATAATGGCGTATCACCCTATACTTTGCTTCCATATGCGAGGTTTGAAAACTTTCCCAATCCCAATTTGAAGTGGGAAAAAGTAGCCACCCTGAATTTGGGCATCGACTTTAAACTGAAATCCGACATCCTGACGGGCAGCGTGGAATACTACCAGAAAAAAGGCGCTGATCTTTTTGGAACCGTGCCGGTGGATTATACCAGTGTGGCGGCATTTACTATTTTAAAGAATGTTGCTTCCATGAGCGCATCGGGCGTAGACATTTCGCTGAGTAGCATCAATATGAACAGGGCAGTGAAATGGTATTCGGATTTGAATATTAACTATTACCAGGACAAAGTGACGGACTACTACCTGAGCTCAAACGATGCAAGCAGCTTTCTTAACGGCGGAGCACAGATTGCGGGGCTGAAGGGGAAGCCGGTTTATTCCATTTTTTCTTACCCATGGGCGGGGCTTGACCCTGCAACCGGCGACCCGCGGGGATATTTTAAGGGAGCCATTAGCAAAGACTATACGGCGCTGGCTGGTTCTTCCGTGCAGGTTACCGACCTGCAATATAACGGTCCTGCTACGCCGCGGATGATAGCCACCCTGGGGAATACCGTGAGCTGGAAAAATGTATCGCTAACGTTTCGGTTGATGGGAAAATTCGGGCATTACTTCAAGAAAAGCTCAATCAATTACACTTCACTGTTTGCCTACAAAATGGGGCATGCCGATTTCTCCAACCGGTGGCAACAGCCCGGAGATGAGCGTACGACGAATGTCCCTTCGATGGTCTATCCTGCTAACAGCAGCCGCGACCGTTTTTATACGAATTCTGAAGCGCTGATTGACAAAGGGGATCATATCCGCCTCAAATACATTGCGCTTTCCTACGACTGGATAAGGAGCGGATTGCCGCTGAAGAGGATCAGTCTGCATTTCAACGTCAATAATATCGGCATCCTGTGGCGGTCTAATAAAGACGGGTTAGACCCAGACTACTTTATGGGCAGTATCCCGGAGCCAACAAGTGTTACGATAGGTATTAAAGGAACTTTTTAAACTCAACTATTATGTCAAAATATATTCATTCGGTATTCAGCACCACGATCATCATTGGGATGATATTGCTTCCGTTATCCGGCTGTAAAAAATTTCTCGATAAAAAATCAGACAGCACGCTTGCTATTCCCCATACGCTGGAAGATTTGCAAGCGTTGATGGATAATTACGGAACGATCAATAGCCGGGATATACTTTCGGGCGAGGTAAGCGCTGATGATTACTACCTGACAGAAAATGACTGGATGGCCATGCCCAATCAGGGAGACAGAAGAATGTACACCTGGGCGAACGATTATTTGTTTGACTATGCATTTAATGACTGGTCGAATGGATTCTCGCTGGTTTATTATGCCAACACTGTGCTGGAAAAGATAGGCGATATCAAAAGGGGTAAGGATAACGCAGCAATATGGGATAACGTTAAAGGACAGGCGCTGTTCATCAAAGCAAAGGCTTATCTGCAATTAGCGGCTGTTTTCTGTCTTGCCTATGATTCCAGCAGTTCAGGCGCAGACCTGGGTTTACCGTTGCGAAATACAACGGATTTTAACGAGCAGTCGGTACGCGCATCCCTTCGTGAAACGTACAGTGAAATTACAACCGGTTTACAGGCCGCCGCATCGCTGCTCCCCGAACAACCACTCCACGCAATGCGGGCTTCAAAGGCTGCTGCCCATGGATTGCTTGCAAGGACCTATTTATGGATGAGAAAATACAACGAAGCGCTGAAGTATGCCGATTCCTGCTTAAAAATAAAAAATGGTATTTTGGATTACAGCAGTTTATCCGCCTCTAAAACTTATCCATTACCGCCGTTTAACAGCGAGGTGATTTACAGCAGTACGGCGCCGCCACCCCGGCCTTTAAGCATAGTCAAAGCAAAAATCGTTAACGAGCTATACAGCGCTTATGGCATTAATGATGTAAGAAAGCAATTGTTCTTCAGGCCCAACCCGGATGGCTCTGTGGGCTTCCGGGGAAGTTACAATGGGAATCCGGCTCTTTTCTGCGGGCCGGCCACCGATGAAATGTTGCTGACACACGCCGAATGTTCTGCCAGGAATGAAGATCTGATAACGGCGGGAAAAGATATGGATGGGTTGTTGAAGTACCGGATAACGGGTTATACGGGATCGCAGTTTAGTGATAAAAAACAGGCGCTTCAATTTATCCTTACTGAAAGAAGGAAAGAACTGCTCATGAGGGGACTCCGGTGGATGGACGTAAAAAGACTCAATAAGGAAGGGGCAAACATTACCCTTCAGCGAACGATTGGCGCTGCTAAGTATAGTTTGCCCCCTAATGACCCAAGATTTGCGCTTCCTGTTCCGGAAGACGTTATTGCTATCTCCGGTATGCAGCAAAACCCGAGATAGGGTTACCGCTTTATTACTGAGATATCTTTTGAGATGAAGCGGCTGCTTTTAACTGATCCAGCGTGCGGTTGTTCAGAAAATCCTGGAAGGTTGGTTCCGACGGGCTTGCAGTGTAAGGAATCACACAGGGGACATCTGATCCTGTGTTGCAATCGGTACCGGTACCAACTTCCCAGTTGCCGATATTTCTCAGGTCATCAATATTGGTGCTGGCGATCTTGTAATGATAATCGGTAGGCAGATTGCCGCGCATTGGACCGGAGAGTTTGAACGACATGGTTACGGTTGCCATCAACAGTGCGGCTACAGCAACCAGGTTTGCTTTTGAAAAAAGTTTGATTTGCATTTTGTGGCCTTTTTTTGAATCAAAAAAAGATTACCTTAAAAAACTTTGGTTTTGAAATAAGTACTATTCAACGGTCTTTTGGCCGACCAACCCTTGGCGCTTACGATCACTGATGGTAAGCGTCAAGTTTTTTTAAAAGATGTACACCATAGGCGTTTAGTATTAAAAATGATGTGTTGAATACAAGATGTGCTTTCCAGCCCATACCGCTGATAACTGCACCGCAACTGCAGGGAATCCTGTTGAACCCGCCCAGCAGGATGAGGGCGGCATAAGCAGTGAAAACCGCCAGCAGGCAAGAGGAGCCTAACAAGGCCGCTTTTCTGAATCTATCGGACAATAGTCCCAGTGCGATGGCGAGCTCTAAGACCGGCAACGTGTATATTAAGGGCCAGGCGATCCAATCCGCTAATGGCTGATGCAGCATTGCTTCTTTGAAGCGGGTGAAGTCAAACCATTTAC
>PVEQ01000008.1 GCA_002973575.1 Sediminibacterium magnilacihabitans | reverse complement strand
AGTCCTTCTGCCTTGCTGTCTATGCATAATGAATGATGACCGCCCGGTGTAATCATCAGGTGTTTGAAATAATGATTTTGCAACTGCACTGTTTGGACAAAGATCAAGCCAGCCGAATCTTCCCAGGCCTGCCGGCGGGCGCCCGGCAGGTGGTACTGCTCCCAACCCGGCGGGATGGCGTCGGACAAATGTATCGGTCGTTGATTCAAACGGATTTCCATGGCCTAAAAATCTCTCGCGGATGGGTTCTTTTATCCAAAGATCAAACCAAAGAGACTAAATAGAGTAGTTACCACCATTAATAGAGTAGTTACCACATTGCCCAGGCCTTTAATTGCCCTTATGTTGCAATCCTAAATCATTTTATATGCTTACACATCAAATTACGCTCCAGGCGGCCATTGATTTTACCAAACGTTTTCGCGAACGACCAGGCCCGGATTTGCCTATTTGCGAAACCTATGAAGCAGCCTCTGTGCTGGTTTTGCTGAACCAACCTGCATGTACCTCACTTCGCTTATATTTGGGAAGAAAGGAAAACGGCCAGATCTGTTCGGTATTGGTAGGAGTAGATGCGCTGGGAAGAGATATGCTTCCAGCGCAACTGCAAGACTTACCAGCTAATGATAACGGTATTCTACTGGAGGATGCATTCCATTGCCCGCCGATTTGCCCGCCGACTTCCCCGTTAAACCAATAAGCCTATGACTTATTATTGGGTTGTTACGATTGTTTCGGCTGCCTCCATTGGCATTCCGCTTGTCGCGATCTTATTTCATATACGCCGGATAGGAAACAGGTACATGCCGTTCGCGTTTTACCTTACCCTTGGCGCCGCCAATGAATGGCTGAGCTTTTACCTGATCCGAAATCATCAAAGCAACATAGTTAATTCCAATATCTATTCACTCTTGGAATACGGTTTATTACTCTGGTTGTTTTTTCGCGTTACACCGCAAAAGTTATCCTGGCGCCTTTTATACGTTCTGACGGGCGTTGTCATCTGGCTCCTGGATAACTTTTATTTGCATAGCATCAGGGATGATAATAGTTACTTCCGAATCTTCGCCTGCCTTACCATCAGTTGGTTGAGCATTGAGCATATTAATCTGACCGTTTTTAGTGATCGCATCACAGCTTACCGAAAGACGGATCTGTTGCTTGGGATCGGGCTGTTTGTTTTTTTTGCGTATAGCGCCTTCCTGCGCTGCTTCTACGTTGTTTCAGTGGGTTTGCATATTTCGTTTTATATGCAATTGTGGCTAATATTGAGTATTGTTAACCTGATTGCTAACCTGATTTTCATGTTCGCCATCCTATGGATACCCAAACATCGACCCATAATATCTATCTGATCATCAGCCTGGCTTTCTTCACGGTACTATTGCTGCTGTTTATTGTTTCGCTGTATCGACTGCTTGACTACCGGATACGCAGTTACAAGCAAAGATTGCAACGGGAAATTGAATGGGTAGATAAAGAGAGGGGAAGGCTGAGCGCTGATCTGCATGATGAGGTCGGAAGTAACCTGGCAACTATTGCGATCCTGCTTCAAAAGACCGATTCGGTTAATTTTGAAGAAAACCAGCAGCGAATGATTCACCTGCTTGACGCACAACGTCAGAAATTAAAAGAGATTGTGTATGGTTGGGCGCCGCCGCTGTTACACTCGCAGGGGCTCGAGCTCGCGCTGGCCGATCTGCTGGAAGACATGCGGGCGCTTCACGTGGGCAAACTAAACTATGAGGTAAGGTTGAACAACAAAAATCTGGACATGGTTCCCTCCATGCATCTTTTTCTTATCGTGAAGGAGGTGCTGACGAATATATTGAAACATGCAGGAGCCGGTCTTATCAGGTTCAAAGCCTATTATAGCACCAAGTGGCTGATGGTGGAAATAGAAAATGACGGTAAGCGATTCAGTTGGCCTGCCGGCCGGTTGACCGTGGCGGGTAACGGACTTCAGAATATTAAAAACAGGGCTGAAGTGATTGACGCTGCGATTGACATCAGTTATTCGAAACAGGGACTTACTATATGGAAAATCCAGGTACCGATTAAAAAAATGCTTGCAAAGGATGTCTGAAAACTATTCCATTAAAGTAATCATTGCAGATGATCACGAGATTTATGTAGGCGGATTAAAAGCGTTTTTCAACGACCAGGACGTTTACGAAGTGGTAGACGAGGCGTACAATGGGGAAGAACTCGTCAGAAAGGTTAAAACGCATCTCCCGCATATTGTCATTACGGATCTTCGTATGCCGATTCTCAGTGGTGCCAGGGCGGTGGAGGAGATCAAGCGGATCAGTCCCCCTACGCATTGTCTTGTTTTATCCAGCTATGACAACGATTTATCCATCATAGAGGCTTTGCAGGCAGGCGCCAATGGTTATATTACCAAAAACATGCCCCAGAAGGATCTGTTTACTGCCCTGGATCAGCTGATCAAGGGCTATCCTTATTTTTGCTTAACAACGAACACCAAGATGTTACGGCTTTTGAGCAAGAGCTCTTTTAATCCTTACGCAACAGCACCCAATCCACAGTTCACTGATATCGAACTGAAGATCATCCGGATGATCTGTGAAGAAAAGACGAATCCGGAGATGGCGTTTGATTTATGTTTGTCTATCCGGACCATCGAAAATAACCGTGCAAGGGTCTACGAGAAACTGAATGTGCGATCACCGGCAGGGGTGGTTATTTATGCCATTAGAAACGGGTTGTATAATCCGGATTGAAATTTCTGGAATTCTTGTGGATGTAAGGATCGACAGCGCCCCCTGGTATGAATGGAGCCAGAAAGCTAACGGCGGCGATTGAGCATTGAGCATCGTTACCTGGTCATAAATAATGGAATATCTTCGAGTTGCGCTCTATTAACATAGAGTAGAAACCACCGGTATTAGAGTAGTCCCCACCTTTTCAGCGCAATTTTGCCGCGCTAGCTTTGGTGTATTAAAATGAGTACACCATGAAGACGTTTGTAATGTGGGTTTTGATTTTGTGGAGTGTGACTGCAAGCGGTCAATCCTTTGGTATCAGATTGGGGCATAGCCTGACACCCGCGGATCATCTTTCTCTTCGCTATGAGCACTGGACCAACAGCACCATCAACTTTACACTCGCCGGATTTGCGGAGCGGTCCAGGAACCATTCGCTGAACTACGCATGCTACGGAGCTGATCTGCTCACAGAATATGCCAGCTCCCGAAACACCGACGCTTTGCTCCTGTGGGGCTGGCGGGCAGGGCTGGGTGCGACCTGGCAGATTGAGCATGATCCCTGGGTGTATAAAGATCTGCGGGCGTCCGGCCGTATGAACTACGGCGCCGCGTGCGAGTTGTCGGGCGAGTGTTTTATTTCGGACGTCTTCCGGCTGAACGTGTTCACCCAACAAAAACTTCTTTTCAATACCAAGCTCGGTTCTCTTCGCAACAGCTTTGGGATCGGCCTTTCGTATTTGTTCCCCTCTTTCTGAGCGCTTTTAAAATCCAATATCCATGAAAACCATTTTTATCACGTGGTGGCTTCTGCTATGCGCCATCGCTGCTCATACACAGGGAAGTTACACGGTCTCCCAAACGGTTGCACGCTTTAACTACTGCACGACTTCTCAGAGTGTCCGGATCACGGGCAAAGTGACTTCTTTTACGAGCACCCAGTTCAAGGGTATTATCTTTAATTTCTATTATTACAATCCATCCGCCGGGTATTATAATACCATCGGGTATTTTATCTGTTCTGAGTCGGGCGGCATTTTCTCCACCAACTATACCAATGTTGATCCCAGTTATTTTAACGGCGCTCAAATCAGCTTCGCCGGCAGCACGCGGTATTTTCCGGCTACGCTGTGGATTGATATTGATGTACCGTACGCTGCTTTCCCGAATAATAACACCGGACAGCAACTGGCTGTTGACATCGTCGGGATGGATGAGTTTAATAACACCACAACGAACTCCACCAAGACGCAGTACTCCGTGCCGCTGTTGTACACCAATGCTGTTACGCTGAGCGGCCCGGTGATCTCTGCTTCTCCCGCGACTATTTGCAGTGGATCGTCGAGCAAAATCACATCGAGCCCTAATTACGCGCCGTATGGTTTCTTATACGACTGGTATAAAGATGGAACCCTGCTGGTCACCGGTGATGCAACAGGCAGTTTATCAACCAACCAGCCCGGCAATTATTATGCGGTGGTCAGGGATATCTGTCAATCGGTTCAGTCCAACACGGTTGCCCTCAGTGCAAGTTCCGTTCCGACGGCACCATCTGTTACCAGTTCGGGCGGGACGTTGCTTTGCAACGGAGCGTCCACCGTGCTCAGCGCGAGTCCGACTGCAGGCGGAACACTTTACTGGAATACGGGAGCCACGGGTAGCAGTATTACGGTAAGTACTGCAGGAAATTATTACTGTTGGGAAGTGAACAGCTGCGGGCAGGGGCCAAACAGTAACACGGTTTCTGTTACGACAGCCGCAACACCCGCTGCTCCTTCAGTGAGCAGCAGCAACGGCACACTGCTTTGTAATGGTGCGACGACAACACTTACAGCTTCGGGCGCAGGTGCAATCACCTGGAATACTGCGGCAACAGGCAGCAGTATTACCGTCAATGCAGCAGGCAGTTATTATGCCACTGCTTCCAATAGCTGCGGCACCAGCAGTGCGAGTAATACAGTTGTGGTTACAACGGGTAATACGCCTGCGGCGCCATCTATCAGTAGCAGTAATGGTAGTTTGCTTTGCAACGGAGCGACTACGACACTCACTGCAACTGGCGCCAGTGGCCCTGTTACCTGGAGCAATGGACAAACGGGCAACAGCATTACGGTGAGTAGTGCAGGCAGTTACTACGCTTATCAGACTGGTAGTTGCGGAACGAGCGGGAACAGTAATACCATCGTGATTAGCACGGACGCCGCGCCGGCTGCTCCTACTGTCAGCGCTAATGCGACGCTGCTTTGTAATGGCAGTGCTGCTACGATCACCGCATCTAATGTCACCGGAACTGTTACCTGGAATACAGGTCAGACCGGCAGCAGCATTACCGTGAGTAGTGCAGGCACTTACTATGCTTACCAGACGAACAGTTGTGGTACGAGTGGTAACAGTAATTCGGTATCGATTACTGTAGGGCGTACGCCTTCCACGCCATCGGTGTCTAGCAGTAACGGGACATTCCTATGTAACGGATCGTCCACAACACTCAGCAGTTCGCCTTCTGCGGGCGGGACTATTTACTGGAACACGGGTCAGTCGGGTAATGCGATCTCAGTGAATGGCACAGGCAGTTATTATGCATATGAATCTAATGGGTGCGGTAACAGTAACAATAGTGCTACTGTTGCCATTACAACCGGCAATGTTCCCCCCGCGCCGGTTGTATCACCCTCTAACAACGTGCTGCTTTGCAATGGAGCATCTGCCAGCTTCACTGCAACCGGCTCGCAGATCACCTGGTCGAATGGTACCACTGGCGCTACGATGACCACGAGTACAGCAGGTACTTATTATGCGTATGACAAAAACAATTGCGGCAACAGTTCGAACTCGAATCCAGTCGTCGTTACAACGGGCAATTGTCCCACGCCGCTTCCGGGAAGCTCGTTTCAGATCTGTCCGGGTATGATGAAGACCCTGGACGCCGGTGCAGGTTATGATAGTTACCATTGGAATACCGGTGCCACTACACAAACCATCAGTGTCGGGCCGGGCAGTTATTCTGTGACCGTTACCAAGGAAGGTTGCACAGCTTTATCCGGCAGCGTGACGGTGGGTTATTATACGGTGACGGCTCCTGTGATCAGTCCTTCGGGGTCTACGGTGTTTTGCCAGGGTGGGGGTGTTACGCTCAGCGCCAGTGGCGGGGTATCTTATACGTGGAATACGGGAGAAACGGGTAGCAGTATTCATGTGAGCACGGCGGGCAGTTACACGGTTACGGCAACCGATGGTAATGGATGCCAGACGCCTTCCAGTCCGCTGACCACCACCGTTCGTAGTTTGCCCAACGCAACTGTTTCGGGAGCTGCGACTGTTTGCCAGCAAGCGGCTTCGCCAACGATTGTGTTCAGCGGCAGCGGTGGTACGGCTCCTTACACTTTTACGTATCAGATTGGAAATGGTACGGCACAGACCATTTCCACCAGTTCCGGTAACAGTATTGGCGTCGCTGTTAGCACAACAACTGCTGGCAGTTATATTTATCGGCTCATCAGTGTGCAGGAGTCCAGCAGTACGGCTTGCAGTAATGCGGTGGGTGGTACGGCTATAGTGGTTGTGAATCCTTTGCCGACTGCTGTCATCAGCGGCACTACTACGGTTTGTCAAAATGCCGCATCACCAGCAGTTAGCTTTAGCGGCAGTGGAGGTACGGCGCCCTACATGTTCACTTACCGGGTGAATGGTGGTTCCGCATTGACCATTGCGACTTCTACCGGCAATAGTGTGTTGCAGCCGGTGTCTACGAGCACACCGGGTGTTTATACTTATACACTGGTAAGCGTTCAAGATGGTAGCAGTACGGCCTGTAGTAATGTTGCATCAGGATCGGCGAACATAACAGTAAATGCTCTGCCCACCGCAACCATTGCCGGCACTGTTGCTGTTTGCCAGAACGCCAACCAACCGGTTATCACATTCACTGGCGCTGGGGGTGTCGCACCTTACACTTTTGTTTATACGATAGGTGGGGGCGCTGATCAATTCATCACAACGACCAGCGGCAATAGCGTCAGTCTGCCCGCGCCAACAAATACGCCAGGGGTCTTTGTTTACAACCTGAAGAGTGTCAAAGATGCAAGTGCTGCTGTCTGCGCCAACGCAGTCAGCGGCACGGCGACGGTTACGGTGAATGCACTGCCTACTGCTGTTATCAGTGGTACTGCTACGGTTTGTCAGAACAGCGCGTCACCAGTGGTCAGCTTCAGTGGTTCGGGTGGTGTCGCGCCTTATATCTTCACCTATTCGATTAACGGTGGCGCCAGTCAAACTATTACGAGTAGTGGTAACACGGCCAGTGTTGCAGTAGCTACCACCACTGCCGGAACTTTCACTTATACGCTCATCAGTGTAAAAGATGGCAGCAGTACGGCTTGCAGTAGTGTGGTGAGTGGATCGGCGGTTGTTAGGGTCAATCCACTACCCAGTGCATCTATTAGTGGCAGCACGGCTGTTTGTCAAAACAGCGCGTCGCCCTTAGTCAGCTTTACCGGCGCCGGTGGTGCTGCACCCTATACATTTACTTATCGCATCAATGGAGGTGCTAACCAAACCATCAGCACCAGCACCGGTAGCAGCGTGACGCTTGGTGTGCCTACTGGTGCAGCGGGTAATTTCACTTATAGTCTGGTGAGTGTGCAAGACGGCAGTTCGACTGCGTGTAGTGCATCTGCGGTCGGATCGATAACGGTGACCGTGCACCCACAACCCGAGCGCGCGGTTATCACAACAGCGGACCCGCATCTGTGCAACGGTTCGAGTGGCGTGCTCAAAATCCTGAACTGGACTGAAGGCAATACTTATCAGTGGTATTTGAATGGCACTGCACTTAAATCGTCTACTGCCGATACGATTGTCAATACCAAAGCAGGTCATTTCTCTGTGCGTTCTACCAGCGCGGATGGTTGCAATGCTGCAAGCCTCTCCGATACTGTTACCATCACCATCGGCTCTGTTCCGACTCCGCAAATCCTCGGATACAAGAAAGTATGTGAGGGTGGTAAAACATTACTAACAGTAAATAACCGTGACCAGCACTTTTCTATATGGAGGTGGACTGATCCACCGGATAAACCAGTGCCTAGGAATCTCTATAGCCGTGACAATAATTTTTTCGCGGAGGCCGGGCAGTATCAGGTGTGGGTGATGCGGGAAGGATGCTTTGACAGTACGCAGGTGACTGTTACAGCAGATGATACTGAGTATCCGGCCGGAGAGATCAAAGTGGGTAAACGGATAACCAATTATGGCGGCGAAGTGGTGTTTACTGCTGCTATATCAAACGCCAGTTCTTTTCATTGGGATTTTGGAGATGGTAACCAGGCGGTGACGACCGACAGTACTATCCGGCAGCGCTATTACAAAACGGGGGATTCTGTGCTGGTGCAAGTGGACGCCGTCAGCGCGCGAAACTGTGTGACGCATTTTTCCACCTGGCTGCGAGTGCTGCCCGAACCCGCTGTACCTAAACAGCCGCTGTTCGTAGCGGGCAGTGTCAAGGACTGGAATGTGTTCCCGATTCCTTTTCATGATTACTTAAAAGTATCGGTGGTACTGAAAAGAAAGCAAGAAGTGCGCATTGATTTATTCAGTGCGGATGGCAGGAAGATCAGGAGCTGGATGAAAAGCGGCGCAGCGGGAGAGAACCTGTTCAACCTGGAAGGCGTGGAGCAACTGACGGCGGGCGTGGTTTATTTTATGACTGCTGTTTACAACGGAGAAAAACATTTTGATAAACTGTATAAATACTAAGTGATGAAAGAAATGATTTTGTGTGGATGGATGCTGCTTTTAATCATTGGATGCAGCAATAAATATGAAGCTATCAAGACAAGCGCGCCGAAGCAGGAGCTGTCCTTCAACAAAGATACGGTGCAGATTCGCGAGCGTGATGCTACGAATGTACTTTGGACTGATCACGGGAGGCTTACTATTTACTGTAAGGACCCGGATCACCAATTGAACCTGTTGCGCGACGATACTTGTTCGAGCGTGCATTTGATGTACCTGGGTAATGACATCAAGCCAGGTCAGTCACTGCCTCTCATGGACAGTATCCAGGTTTTTGTTTTTGCGGATGCGCCGGGTATGTACGGGCTTGATTTTCTTTTAACCGATCGATTGGGACGAGCGATTCAAAGAACCGTGCCTGTGAAATGCAGTGTCAATCAACCACCCGTTGCGCGTTTTAGCTGGTGGGCTGAGCTACAGACACAGCTGCAAAGCTTCCCCTGTGTGATTGATGCTTCTGTTTCCAGTAAGCCGGACGGCCTTATTACGCACTATGATTTTTCAATCAACGGGCAATGGATGGGCTCTAACCAGCCCGTGTTCAGATGGATATTCCATGCGAAAGGAGAGCAGGTCGTTGGTTTGGCTGTAACCGATGATCTCGGGCAAGTATCCGACACCGTGTACCAGAAAATTGTTGTTCAATGAAGTGGTTGCTATCTATACTATTGATCACCGCATGTTTTGGTGAAGCATTTGCGCAACCACTGGTGACGCGCTTTCCCAGCCTGGCCGTTAAAGCCAGCAGTCGCGGTATGGGTATGGGTGAAACAGGTATTGCATCCGCCAGCGGTAGCCAATCCCTTTTATATAATCCAGCTATTACAGCTTTTACCCAACATTTTCACCAGGCCTCTATTTCTTACATGCCCTGGCTGGCAGGGATTAGCAAAGACACCCGGATGCTGGGTGCTGACTATACTGCGAGTTTGGGCGAAACCAGCGCTCTCGGCATAAACCTGAATTACCTGGACATGGGACAGATTGATGTGCGGGATGACAATGGAGCAACACTGGCCAGTTATCGGTCCAGGGATTTTAATCTCGGTGCAGCTTATGCACTGCAGGTGGCTACTGATCATGCACTTTCTGTTCAACTCAAATTCATCGGACAAAACCAGTTCGGTCCATCGCCGGTGAATGTATATAGTGTCTGCGGTGATATAGGTTATTATGGAAGGATCGACGTGGGCTCTTTACGGACATTGCAAATTGGTGCTGTTCTCAGCAATGTTGGACCTAATATTAACCTGCCCACCACTGCCGGTATTGGCGTCGCGTATTCAACGGTGACACAGGCGAATAACCAATGGATGATGACTCTTGACGCCACCCGACTACTCAAAGATGACTGGAAGGGACTGCGATTAACAGGTGGTATTGAATGGGCATTCGATGAGCAGTTCTTTTTGCGTGGTGGTCTCAGTTGGGAACACGCGGACAGGGGTAACCGGAAATTCGTCTCACTGGGCGTGGGTTATAAAGGCTTTGTCAATGATCAAAGCTGGGGGCTCGATGTTCATTATCTCGTACCGTATGGCCCATCTGGAAATTTGTCTCCCTATCAACATGGTTTTGGTTTAACGCTGGTTATTAACATCGGAAATTTCGAATAGATTTTATGCTTTCATTTTTTGCATACCTGAACGGGATCTGCCCGCTCGCGCCGGAGGCGCAGGCTGCACTGCTCAATCGTCTTCGGGAGAAGGACCTGCGCAAAGGACAGGTGTGGTTACAGGAGGGGGCGGTCTGCGATAAACTCGGCTTTATAGAAAAGGGACTGGTCAAGGTATATTTTGAGAGCGGCTCCAAAGAAGTGGCGGCCTGGTTTCACCGCGAAAACGATATCCTGCTCTGTGCGCAGAGTTATTTTAATCAAAGCCCTTCGCCGTTTTCCATCCGTGCAGTGGAGCCTTGTAAGCTGTATTACGTGCGTCATCAAGATTTGCTTCACCTCCTGGAGAAATATGTGGCGCTGAATGTTCATGTGCGGGAGATCCTCCAACGGTATTACAGCCTTTCTGAGGCCCATGTGGGGCTTTTGCTGTGCCCGCCCAGGGAGCGGCTGCAGCGCATCGGCCGGCTTTTTCCCTGGATGGCCGATCAGTCCCGGCTGACTGACAGGATGCTAGCGGCTTATATCGGGGTGACGCCAGCCTGCGTTTCCTACTACAGGACAGGGCGGAAAATGATGAAATAAGCAATTTTGTTTAAATAAAATTGCTTATATTTGAATATGGAAAAGATGGAGACTTTAAAAGGACTGCACCCGGGTGCTTATTTAAAAAGGGAACTGCGAAAAAGGCTGATTCCTATGAGTCGTTTTGCGTTATCGATAGATGAATACCCGCAGACGCTTCATGCAATTACGAAAGGGATCCGATCCATGAACACACCACTTGCTTTGCGTATTGAGAAAGCCCTTGGACTGGAAGAGGGCTTCTTGATGACGCTGCAAATATTTTACGATATCAAACAAGAAAAACGTAAGCAACGTACCCTCATTAAACCAGATCTGTCAAAATTCAGACCCGGCATTTTTTGGGATGTTGATGCTAAACAAATTGATTGGAATGAACACCGTCGCTTTGTTATCGAAAGGGTTTTTGAAAGGGGTAGTGCAAGCGAAAAAGAGGAATTAATGCGACTTTATGGAAAACAGGTAGTAGAGGAGGAACTTACCAATATTAAAATGCTGAAGCGGCGGAAGCCAGTAAATAAAATGAAACAGCATGCCTAAGTTGTATTGGGAAACGGTTGCGGTTAAATTAAAGGAGCTACTTGAAAGATTAATGAAAGAGCCGGTTTTTGAACCGTTTCGTCTGGTCGGTGGAACTGCACTTAGCTTATATTTGGGACACCGCCAGTCAGTAGATATCGATCTGTTTACGGACGCAGCATATGGGTCTATTGATTTTGATAAAATCGAAAGCTATCTATCCGAGCACTATCCATACGTGGCAATCTCCGGGAAAGGAAATGCGGGCATGGGACGCGGTTTCCTCGTTGGACAAAGTGAGACTGACCATGTTAAACTGGATGTGTATTATTGCTCCGATGCCTTCCTCCAGCCCCAGCTATTGCAAGACGATATCCGAATGGCTACCATAGATGATATCGTCGCGATGAAAATTGATGTTGTTCAGGGCATTGCCCGAAAGAAAGATTTTTGGGATATTCACGAATTACTTGATTCCTATTCAGTGATACAGATGATTGAGTTGCATGCTCAACGTTATGAATACACCCACGACCGCCCGGCAATTATTGAGAATTTCACCAATTTCAGCAAGGCCGATATGGAGCCTGATCCTATCTGTAGTCGTGGTAAGCACTGGGAAATTATTAAGACAGAGCTAGTAGAATGCAGCCAAAGACAGAAACTCAGCCCTAACAAGTCGTTGATGCCGAAAAAGGCAAAGGCTGGTAAGAAAAACCGGTTGAAACGCTAGCAGTGTCATCGAGCCTTATAACGGACAAAAATCGCGACGTCCGCCGTGGCGTCGTTAAATCTGCGCATGAATACCGTTTGAATCCGCTGTATATCCAACGGATCCGTTATACCAATTCTTAAAGCATCCTCCATGTGGATAGCCATCTCATCGCCTACATTCGGGAGCAGCTGTTTTTCTGTTAAATAAGCGCTCGCCCTGCTTAAAGGAATCAGCGTTGGAATGTTACCGTTTGATTCCTGTTGAAAATAGACTTCAATTTTTAATGTTGTCATAGAATGATTTTTACAACGAATGTAAGATGAGTGGTATTCCATAGTGAGTAGATTTTTTCTCCTAATTGTAGTGAGTTTACTACGATCAACCATGAGATCCTCTTGGTGTTCATTTGCCAAGCAATGCGTATTGGCATCCAAGTACTGCCCATTCGATTAACCTGTTTAATTATTATTTGCCTTTCCATTCATCTGTTGAATCAATCTCCCTTTTATCCAGGAATAGCTTTGTCTTCAGAAAGACAAATTGTGTAACCGGTCATGTCCGGCCGCCGGTGAGCAGGAGAAACAGGTGCGTGGGTGAATGAGGCGGCCGGCATGACTTCCTATGAATTTCAAATGTGCGTTATGAAACAGTGGAGTACGAAAATTGGATGGACAGTTGTTCTTGTATTTTACGTAATCGCCCTTCGCGCGCAGGATGGTAATGCCGGTATCCAGGATGCCAACCAGAAAGTGCGCAGCTATTTCCAGTCGGGCACGCAACTGATGTATGCAGTGGGCGCGATCGTGGGACTGATCGGTGCGGTCAAAGTCTTCAACAAATGGAATGCAGGAGACCATGATACCGGTAAAGTCGCCGCGGCTTGGTTTGGCTCCTGTGTATTCCTCGTCGTAGTCACCACCGTGATCCGGGCATTCTTTGGTATATGAGTAGCGTCTACTCTATCAACAAAGGGGTTAATAGGCCTATCGTCTTCAAAGGACTCAAAGGGCAATGGATAGCCTGGTTGGCTGCAGGACTTGTCTGCTTGCTGCTGCTTTTTGTGCTCTTGTATCTCACGAGTGTACCACTGATGATTTGTTTGGTTCTTGTGTTGCTACTCGGAGGAGGTTTGTTTGCTTCGGTTTATCGGTTGAACAATCGCTACGGAGCGCAGGGATGGATGAAGGTGATGGCATCCAGGGCAACAACGAAAATTGTTCGATGCAATAAACTATTTCAATGAAAAATTTACAAGACATATTACCACTGTATGGCGTCGAGCAGGACATGATTCTTTCCAAAATGGGGGATCTGACCATCTGCTATCAACTGGAATTGCCGGAGATCTTTACACTCTCCAACGCTGAATACGAGGCTTTCCACCAGACCTGGGTAAAAGCGGGGAAGGTATTGCCGGAAGGTTGTGTGTTGCATAAGCAGGATTGGTATGTGCAGGAAAGATTTGCCGGTGATTTTGAGAAGGACCATTCTTTTTTGCCGCTCAGCAGTGAACGCTTCTTTCATGAACGGCCTTACCTCGCACACCAGTGTTACCTTATGCTAACCCTGCGACCCCGGAATCGGAAGTCGGCCAGTTCACTAGGTTCTACATTGCTGCGCAAGCACATCGTTCCGGTGGAGACCATCGATCCTGCTTTTGCCAAGACCTTCGAGGGCATTTGCTCACAGTTCGTTCGATTGTTGTGTGACAGTGGTTTTGTTGCAGTGAAGCGAATGGTCGGGGAAGAACTTGTCAAGCTGGTGAACCGGTATTTGCTGTTAAGCGAAGATGGGGTGCTGCGTGATCTTGCATTTGACAAAGGCATCCAGGTAGGAGAGAAGCACTGCGAGCTGTTTACCCTTGCCAGTACAGATGATCTGCCGGGCTACTGTGGCTCCAGGATGGATTATGAAAAGTATGGAACAGACACCGTCAAATTTCCGATCGGCTTCGCCTCACCACTGGGACAACTCCTGGGTTGTGATCATATTTACAACCAGTATTTTTTTATCGAAGACAGCGCGTCAATTATCAAGCAACTAGAAGCCAGGAAAAAGCGCTTGCAAGCACTTTGCACTTATGCCAGGGAGAACGCTTATGCACGCGAAGCGGTGGATCTGTTTTTAAACGAGGCGATAGCAGAGCAAAGAACCATCGTCCGGGCACATTTCAATGTGCTGGCCTGGACGGAAGATACTACCCGAGTACAGGAAATACGCAACCAATGCAGTGCGGCATTCGCGCAACTTGATGCCACACCCAAAATAGAAACGGTCGGCGCACCCCAGATTTATTGGGCGGGTATTCCAGGCAATGCCGGCGATCTGCCCAGCAATGAAACCTTCACAACCTTCTCACATCAGGCTTGCTCTTTTTTGAACCTGGAGACGAACTATCAAAGTTCAGAGAGCCCTGTCGGGATCAGACTGGGCGACCGGCTCAGCGGAAGACCTCTGCACGTGGACTTGTCGGATGAACCCATGCGGAGGGGGGTTATCAGCAATCGGAACAAATTCATACTTGGTCCCTCCGGGAGTGGAAAATCCTTTTTTACTAATCATTTTTTGCGTTCCTACTATGAGCAGGGCGCCCATATCGTAATTGTAGATGTAGGGCATTCCTACCGGGGACTTTGCAATCTCGTTGGTGGATATTATTTCACCTACACCGAAGAAAAACCGATCACATTTAATCCTTTTTATGTCGGGGATAGAGAAGTGCTTGATACAGAGAAAAAAGAAAGTATCAAATCCCTTCTGCTCACGCTTTGGAAAAAAGAGAATGACCCTTTTACCAGAACAGAATACGTGGCATTGTCAAAAGCATTGAAAATATACTATGACACCAATATAAAGTTTGCCTGCTTTAACAGCTTCTATGAATTCTTGGCGGACGAGTATGTAGCAATTCTGGAAAGAGACCATGTAAGGGAAAAAGATTTCGATGTTCATAACTTCTTGTATGTGCTACGCCCTTTTTATAAAGGAGGTGAGTTTGACTTTCTGTTGAATGCCACAGAAAACCTAGACCTGGTTCACAAACGGTTCATTGTTTTCGAAATGGATAATATCAAAGATCACCCGATCCTTTACCCGGTTGTTGCCATCATCGTCATGGAAATGTTTGTTTCCAAGATGCGGCAGCTCCCAGGTGTGCTGAAAGAACTGCTGATTGAAGAAGCCTGGAAACAGTTCATGAAGGATACAATGGCAAATTACCTGAAAGAAAGGTATAAGACGATGCGAAAGTTCTCGGGCGAAGCGATCATAGTAACCCAAGAAATTGACGATGTTATCTCTTCTCCCATCGTTAAGGAAACCATTATCAATAATAGCGACTGCATTATTCTGCTGGACCAGTCTAAGTATGAAAACCGGTTCGATGATATTCAGAAATTATTGGGCCTGACAGACAAGCAAAAAGCACTTGTGCTCTCCGTTAATAAAGCCAACGATCCGATTAGAAAATACAAGGAAGTTTTTATCTCGCTTGGCGGAAAGATCAGTAAAGTGTACCGTGTGGAAGTATCTCCGGAAGAATACCTGGCTTACACCACGGAGGAAAGAGAAAAACTGCGGGTAAGCCTGGCTGCCGAAAACTGCGGCAGTATGGAAGCGGGGATCAAATCATTAACCAATTAAAAAAGCAACCATGAAAAAATATGCAGTATTGATCGTGTTGGGGTGTCTTATGGCCGGCACACTGGATGCACAATCCTTCGATCCGGTGTCGCTTATCATCAGCAAAGCTATCAAAGCGATTGACCTGAAAGTCCAGAAACTGCAAAATGAGACGCTCGTCATGCAACAAGCAGCGCAGGCGGCAGAGCAGGCGCTGTCGAAAACAAAACTCGCAGAGATCACGGGCTGGCAGCACCAATTGGTTACGCTTTATGACGGGTATTTTTCAGAACTGCGGCGAGTAAAGCCAGTGATCGCTGGTAGCGCACAGGTAAAGAAGATACTCTCGATGCAGAAAGAGGTTGTCCTGGAATACGGCAGACTGGGTAAAGAGGTCAATGTCAAGCCACAGTATGATGCACTCCTAAATACGAGCATGGAGATACTACAAACCTTGCAGACCGTGCTCACCAGTTCGCTCTCCATGAAAGACGGCGAACGACTCTGTATGATACAAACCCTCAAAGAGGCGATGGGTCATTGCCTGACGAGTATTCAAGCGCTTAACCGGCAACAACTGGACATCATCGCCAATCAAACCCGTATGCGGGCCGATCTGCAATTTGTCAAACGCTTACACGGTATCCAATGAAAAAGATCATAACGCTAATGGTGATTCAGTTGCTCTCGGTAGCCGGGTTCTCTCAATCACAGGAGATGGAGCAGCTGAAACTGAACCTGGAAAAACTTGCACAGCTGAAGCTGATGCTCCAACAAATGAAGCAAGGTTATCAAACCCTTACCAAGGGCTATAATAGCGTTCGCGATGCGGCGAGGGGTAATTACGACCTGCACCATGCTTATCTGGACGGGCTTTTGCAGGTCAGTGAGAGAGTAAAAAGCAGCCCTGCTTTACAGAGACTGTTCGCCAATCATGGATTGATCGAGCAGGAGTACCGGCGGTGGTTAGAACAGATGCGGCCCCTGGGTTTGTTTACAGTGCAAGAGCTAACAGATATACAGCGTACTTACCAGAAGATTGCGGAAGCAGTGTCGGATCAACTGGACCAGTTACAACTACTAACCAAGCCGGAAGCTTTACGGATGAGTGATGCAGAGCGCTTGTCGGCGATCGAAGGGCTGGCGGCGAAATCCGATGTTCAGCTCGCGGCTTTAAGACAATTGGTGAAAGATCAAACATCAGTGGCGGTTCGCAGAGCGCAACAGAAAAGAGATGTGCAAGCCATGCGGCGATTGTATGGACAATAGATAGAAATGAAGTGTATGAAAAAGTGTGTCGGGTTATTATGTGTTGTTGGTTTGCCACTGCTAGCGAGTGCGCAAAGCATCTCTAATGGAGAAGGCTTGCAATTCATATTGGACCAATTGTACAAAGATATGATGCCGATGTGCAAGGGACTCATTGGATCGGCTCGGCTGATTGGTGGATTTGGGGCACTCTGGTATATCGGCTCACGCGTCTGGAGAAGCATTGCTGGCGCAGAGCCCATTGATGTATATGGTCTGATGCGCCCTTTTGTCCTGGGCTTTTGCATCCTGGTCTTTCCCTCGGTGATCGATCTGATCAATGGTGTCCTGCAACCCACTGTCAAAGGAACTGCGCAGATGGTCAAAGGATCGAACGAAGCAATCTACCGATACCTGCAGTTACAAGACAATAGTACTTCAGGCTTAGGTGCACTCAATCCTGCCAACTGGATCAGGGCCGCCATCCAACAGGTGTTGGAATTTGTCTTTCAGACGATTGCACTGCTCATCAACACCATTCGTACGTTTTATCTGATCGTGCTGGCTATTATTGGGCCGATCGTGTTTGGACTTTCCATTTACGATGGTTTTCAGCACCTAGTCACGGTATGGCTGGCACGTTATATCAATGTCTTTTTGTGGTTGCCGGTGGCCAACCTCTTCGGTGCCATCATCGCCAAAGTGCAGGAGAACATGATTGCGGGTAATACGTTTAGCGTGCCCATCCCCGGTCAACCTCTCACTATGACAGACTGGGCCTATATGGCTTTTCTGCTGATCGCAATCGTAGGTTATTGTACGGTGCCTTCTGTGGCTGGCTACATCGTGAATGCGGGTGGTGGTAATGCATTGCTGCATAAAGTGAGTTCTGTTGTTAGTACTGCGGGTAAAGCAACATCTAACGCCGCGAGCTCCAGTATCAGTGCCGATAGTTTTGGTGACCAAGCTTCCCGTATGAGCAACAGCATGACTGATAACGGTGTATCCAACGGCTATTTCAAAGACAAACTAACAGGAAAATAAATGTTCAAGCCTACGCAAAATATTGATACGGCTTTTCGTGCCATGCGCTTGTTGATGCTTCTGGTCGTGTCGGGCAGTGTATGTGTTAGTTTGTACGCCCTGTATCAGAATGCAGTTCTTTCTGCGAATGCTCAGGAGAAAGTTTATGTCCTAAGCAACGGACGGGCGGCGGAAGTCTTCGCTGTCAGTCGCAGGGAAAATATTGCCGTGGAAGCGAGGGACCATGTTGCCCGATTTCACGAGCTTTTTTTTTCGCTTGACCCAGATGAAAAAGCAATTGCGAACACCATCAGAAAAGCACTGTATCTGTCAGATGGTTCTGCCAAGAAGCAGTATGATGACCTCGCAGAGTCCGGGTACATCGCCGGTGTGATCTCTGGAAATGTGAGTCAACAGATCACTGTGGACAGCGTACAGGTGAATACCACCATGGAACCCTTTGCCTTTAGGTGTTACGCTACGCTGCTGATCATCCGGTCTACCAGCAGTGTCACCCGCAGCCTCATAACCCAGGGCTATTTACGCAGCGTTGCGAGAAGTGATCACAACCCACACGGATTCCTGATTGAAAAATGGGAAACACTCGAAAACAAGGATTTAAAAATTGAAGAGAGATGAGACAGTTCAAAATTGAAAAAGCGAAAGTCAGATTTGCCAGTTTTGTAGTGCTGATGCTGGTCGTGTTTTGCGGCGTGATCTGGTTGATTTTTGCCCGAGGCGGGGGATCGGACTATGTGGAACTAAAAAGGGGAGGATTGAATACCCTGCTGCCGCCAGCACGCTTAAAAAAAGATTCGCTAAGGGATAAACTTAGTTTCTATGCAGTGGCTTCTCAAGATTCCATGAAGCGCATGGAGCGTTTGAGAATGGACCCGAACAGGGGTGGTAATGATCAGACTAGTTCAGGTAACATTAATCATGTAAGGACAGGGGCTTCCGCGCCCTCCGATGATGACGAAGCTCTTGCCGGAAAGATCAAGCAAATTCGCCGGCAATTGACTGAAGTCAAAAGGGATGATTATGTTGTAACAGAACAAGTACCATCCCTAAAGACTCATCCGCTAAAACGTGCGACGGAGGAGCCGGCCCGCGATCCTGAAATGGACGCCATCAATGCCACACTAGATAAGCTTTTAGAGGTTCAGCGACCTGGAAAAGCAATGGCTACTACTCGCGAGCAGCAAGGAACTACCGTATCCGCAACGGAGGAAAGCCAGGAAACTTTTTTCGGCAAGTCAAGTTCTGCGAAAAAGACGAGTTCATTTTATGGTGATGAAAAAGGAGCCGCCGCTGGCTCTGTCATTCCTGCGGTCATGATGACCAGTCAGGTGGCGCAAAATGGCGCTGTGGTCAGATTGGAATTGAGCATGCCCATTGCTGTCAACGGCACGCGACTGCCTGCCGGTACCCCGGTGTTTGGCGTAGCTAACCTCGCCGGCGAACGATTACGCATACAGATATCTTCCATTCGCTGGAAAGATAACCTGATACCGGTGTCACTGTCGGTTTATGATATGGATGGCATCGAAGGCATTTATGTGCCCGGCTCTTTGCAAACAGATGTACTCAAAGAATCGGCGGACCATGCCATTCAATCGACCGGACTTGCCGGGTTGGATTTTTCCCTGAAAACGCAGGCTGCCGCTACGGGTATTAATGCGGCGAAGAGCCTGCTGTCAAAAAAAGTCAAACAGGTGCGGGTGACCATCACAGCGGGATACAAAGTATTGCTTCAGGATAACCACGGCTTATAAAATGAAAATCATTGCAGTCATATCATTACTGATGTCTGGTCTTGTTGCGGCAGGTCAATCCACGATGCCCACCAGGAATCTCGAAGTGACTGCTAACAGAACCGTCAGCCTGATTTTCCCTTCATCCATTCATTCCGTTGACCGCGGCAGTGAACGAATCATCGTTCAAAAATCAACGGCTACTGTTCTTCGCGTAAAGGCTGATTCCGCGTTTGCCGATACCACCAACCTAACTGTGATTACTTCCGATGGCAAATTGTATTCATTCCTGGTATGGTACGCCCTTTCACCAAAAATATTGACGATTGATCTGGGCATTCACGACAATATCCTGAAGGATACTTTGCTCACGGCCTTCGCACTACGTGCGAAACAGGCAGGCAGCAGCTTGCATGGAATCAAGTATGCGGCTGGAAATGTGGTTTTACATGTTCCGGGTATCTATACGAATGGTGAACAGATCGCACTTAAACTGCGTATCAGTAATCAATCATCACTTGGTTATGAGATTGGCGGCGTTCAAGCGGCGGTAGCAGGCGGACGTTCTAGTAAAAGGCGCGCAGTACAATCCCGTGATGTATCCATCCTGCTGACAGAAATGGAAGTACCAGTTGTACGCGAGAGACAATCCGGGCTGCTCGTGATCATTCTCCCTAAAACGGATCTTACTCGGGGCCAGGCATTGCAGATTCTTGTACAAGAAAAGGGTAGTAGCAGACAACTCCTTGTAAGCGTCCCTAACAAATTTCTTATTAACGCAACACTGCTTAAATAGTTTACTATGCATATTACTTCAGCGCATATACCCCGGATCGTTCAGTCACTTGCCAACGCACTACAGGATGGTAAAGATTGGCTTGCCTTCGACAGTGAGATACAACTTCTTTCCGTATACGATCTTAATTATTTTGACTCGGCTAACAAAGCGGCAGATTTTCAGTGGTTTAACCACGGACAGGAAAAGGAGGTTACACTGCTGCCAGTGGAAGCACTCCTGACTTATGTGCGTGACCATGCACGGGATGAACTCCGTCAGGGAAGATCATTTTCGAGTATTGAGATCGATGATGAAAAGGTCTTAAGCTACTACGGCGATGTACAGTTCAATTACAAGGCGGCAGAATTAGAGCAATTGATGGACAGTTATGACTGGAACCTAGTGTTTCCTGACTTGGGTGTGGATAGTGCCGCATTTGAAAACATAGAGGCAAAAATAGAGCACTCCACACTTGACTACCTGCTTGAACAGCTTTCCGTTGTGTCCACATTCAACGAGCGCGGGCATGAGTGGGCGAAACAAATCATGGAGCGGCACTGGTCAGGTGGGCCTATGGAAAAACAGATACCTGATGTATTATCCGGAAAAATAGCACCATCGTTAATTAATCATCAACATAAAACAATTCCTATGACACAGAAAAATCTTGAGTACCTGCAAAACCAATTAAAAAGTGCAGGATTCACCGAAGCAGTATTTCCCGAGCTCGAAAAGAACATGAGAGAGGGGAAGGCAGTTTTCCAATTGCAGGACAACCAGACATTAGGAAAAGATCAATTGTCGTTTGTCCTGCATTTTGCGAAGTCCTCGCAGGAAGGCAATGACATGTATTTCTTCAACAAGTATGAGGCCACTCTGAAGAGTCAGACAATTCACGCAACGCAAACTTTCTTCATCAACAACAAGGGGCAAAGCATCGATTTGCGCGAGGCGAATAACTTGCTGAACGGACGAAGCGTGTACAAAGAAGTGACGCCGAAAGAAGGTGACCGTTATAAAGCCTGGCTAAAACTGGATTTCGGCGAACGTGATGAGTACGGTAACAATAAAATGCAGTATTTCAACCAGCATTACGGATTTGACCTGAAAGACGCCATCAGCAGACTGGAGCTCAAAGAAATGGGTAACCCGGAAAAGATGGAAGACTTAATACGGTCTTTGCAGCGTGGTGACCTAACGGCTGCCACCTTGCTGAAAGGAGGAAAGGAAATACCTGTACAGATCACTGCTGACCCAAAATATAAAACGCTGAAAATGTATGGGGAGGAAGGCAGCAAACTTTTTGTTCCGGGCGCGAAGCAGGAAACGAGGTATGGCAAGGCGCCGGTGGACCAGAAACGAGAAGCAGAAGGAACAGCAATGAAAGCCGGTGAGCAAATGACGGGGCACAATGCCGAGGAGACGCAACCCACAAAGAAACAAGAGCAACCTACAACTTTGGCTGAAGAGGGAGCGGCCACTGTCAATAAAAAAAAAGATCTGCTCCCTCCAAAAGTAAATGAGCATAATCTTCTTCCTAAAAATCGCGTGCGCCAGGGGAAAAGTCAGGGCATCGCATAAACGTGGGATATGAGCGAGAAAAACATAGAGCAGCTCGCGACCCGGTTGGAATCATTGGGTTGCGAGCCTTCGATCCGGAGCCGGCTTGCGGCCTATGCCTGCTTCTCGCCGGCACAGTTTGAAATCAGACATGCCATGTCCATTGCGGATGTGCCCTGTGAGTTTTGGATCCATTGTACCAAAGGGGACCGTGGACTCTATGACTGCATCTACTATACAGCGGTGCTTAAGCAAAAGCCTTCGGTTCCAGCAGGCATGGAGGTACTCGACGAGGCCATGGGCACAATTAACTGGGAGCGATTGTGGATGGCGCGTGAGGCTGGTTTGAATGGGGTAGATATTAATGCGACAAGGGCTGGGGAACTCTTCCAACAAATCATTGAGATTGATACGGATGGTGTATTTCGTTTCAGGCACTGGGCCGGAACTGCTCTTGAAGTGATGATTCCGCAACTGGCTGCCTTGAAATCACAGTACGAACTGGCCCAGCGGTTCTATCTTATGGTGGACCAGGCGCCCATCCGTTTTGACGAGGCGCACCGCTTCCTTCAGAGCCGCTGGATGGAAAAAAGGATCAACGCTGAACGCAAACTACTGATAAAAAGTGATCGTGGGGTACCAACAGATACCGGGGCGAAGGGCGGCAAACTACTTACCAAACGAACAAAGGCAAACCGTAAGCCCGGCCTGTTTAAGCAATGAGCTTGACCGCGTTTTTTGAGACGATTGAGGATGATCCCCGGATCACCACTGCGCACATCAGCGTATACCTGGCCATGCTGAGTGAGTTTCAGGCTGCCGGAGCCTGTGATCTTCTTCTGCTCAATCGGACGAGGATCATGCAACTGGCGAAAATAAGCGCCCGTTCAACCTATGACCGCGTTATTCATGACCTGGATGTCTTTGGTTATATTCAATACCATCCGGATTTTGGAGGGAACAGCACCATTAAATTCAACAAGCTATAAGGAGGCAATATGGGAATTGATATTGTAACGAAGGATGACCTTCTTGTTTTTAGAAATGGGTTGCTTGCTGATTTGCGTCAGTTAATCAGTGAGGCGATGCGGCAAATACCGGAATCACCGGAAGGGTATAAGACTAAGCATGTGAGGCTGATTCTTGGATGTTCGGTAAATAAGCTAGTGTCACTGCGGATTGCACGGAAAATACGTGTGAAAAAGGTCGGAGGGACCCTTTATTATAATAAGCAAGATGTGAAGAAATTGGTGCAGGAGGTGTATTGACATCTGTTTTGGGAATTAAATGCTTGATAATAAGTTCAATAATAAAGAAAACAATATTTATTAACTTCGTCCCGGATTCAAATCCGATCTGGCATGACAAAAGAAGAGACTTATAATATTATTCGCACTACAGTGTTTTCCGCGCTGCCGGATTCGCGTATCCTTTTGTTTGGCTCACAAGCGAAAGGTACAGCAGATACACAAAGTGATTATGATCTCCTTGTCATCACTAAAAAGAAGATGGACCGTGAGAAGAGACTGAATATTCTTGCCAAACTCAACCGGGATCTCGTCAGGGCAATCCATGCTCCGGTAGACGTATTAATGAAAAGTGAAGGTGAGGCAAAGATTGATCAACAACTCCCAGGACACATTATTCAAACTGCCTTCCGCGAAGGTGTTTTCCTATGACTCCGGAAACAGAAAAATATATACGTGACTGGCTGGAAATAGCCGAACATGATCTCGTTAGTGCACAGCGACTGATTGAAATTGAACCCTATATATTGGATACTGCGTGCTTTCACTGCCAGCAATCTGTAGAAAAAAATCTGAAAGCTTTTCTTGTAGCAAACGGAATTGAGCCGGAGCGTACCCATAATATTTCTTACCTCTTGGTTGAATGCGGTAAGTTCGACGGAGTTTTTGATTCAATCGATGAAAAAAGACTGGATACGTTTGCCGTTGTAATCAGGTATCCACACTCTGCAGAACTTCCAACAATTGATGAGGCAAGGGAGTTATTTGAACTTGCAAAATCAATTAAAGGAATTGTCCTCGACCGTATCGGGAAGGTGATGAAATTGCCCATTGTAGAATCAAAGCCTTCAATGAACTCAGGTTCAGAAAAATTGCTATCGAAGAAAGTAAAATCAGACAATCCACTTCTTTCAAAAAAGAAAGCTGGAGAAAGCCTTCTGCCGAAAAATCGTGTAAGAAATTCAAAAGGGAAGAGATTATAAGAACGTGATCTACATGGCGTAGGTGGTCAACTTGTACTCTATTAAAGGAAAACTATCGAGCGAAATGCCGAAAAATGTATTGCTAACGTGTAGCATTTCATACTGAGTGCGAAAATAATTGTATTGCTGTTTAGTGAAGATTCTAGAATTATATAGCTAATAGTTATGGAAAGAGGTGACGAAAGAATAATGATGAAAGCTATTGCTTTGTGTTTCAAACCTTATTTGAAACCTGAAGAAGCGCAGATATATTGTAATCTGGGAAGAACACAACTGGCAAAGCGGTGTGAGGAGTTTCTTTTATTTAAGAATAACAGTGGTTATTATAAAAGGGAAGATCTTGACAAAATGATGTCAGGTGAATCTTCCCCTTTGCTGAATGCGATAAGTTTTCAGTCGCCTAAGGTTAAGAAATAGGGCAGGGCGTCCGGCGATGGAAGCTTGCTGATAGTTGCCTGCTGATCTTTTGGACGATGCCGCTTATAAACTCTGTTTACCTGCTTGGTGGTAGTGTGACCTAACAAATATGCCACTGTTGCGCTGTCAACATTTTTATCTTGCAAGAGAACAGAAAAACTTAGCCGGGCACATGACCAGGTTATTGCTTTATTTAGCCCAGCATCAGTTGCCCATATCCCTAACATTTTGTTGGCTCCATTTGCAGTTGGCAGCGCAAATACTAATTCGGGAACTGTGGCATTATTCGTCGCTTTATTTTTTTGTACTTTCAAAATCTTTTGCGCAATCGGATGCAGGGTGATAACAACAGGATGTCCGGTTTTGCTTTGGATTAATCTTGTTGTTAATGAACTGTCCTTGACATCCGCCCATTTCAATTGCGAAACATCTATCCAACGCAAACCCGTGTAAAGACAAAAAATAAACGCCTGACTGATTTCTTCATTGTGGCAAGGAGTAGTCAGCAAGGCAAGATAATCTTCCACTTCAATAATTTCTTTTAGCGCTACCGATGGATTAGCGGTAGCACTTACATTTTCCGCGGGATTTTCAAGGAAGTATTTTTCTTTTGTCGCGGCATTGACCACCCATTTAAACCGGGCAAAATAGTTTTGAGGTGTTTCGCCAGTTAAACAGTCTAAAAGATATTTTCGGAACCGCTTACAAAAATCCTCCGTTATTTCCTTCGGAGCGATAAAATCCCTGCCTATGAACTTCTTGAACTTTGCAAGGCTGCATGGCAGGTGCCTGTTATCCTCAGACTTGTGGTTCTTCACGTATTCTTCATAAAAATCCAGGAAATTGGCCTTAAACTTATGTTGGGGAATATACGGGGTGCCGATGGCTTGTTGTTCTATAATGGCTTGTCCCTTTTTAATTTCCAGCAATTTCAGTGCTTCCACATTGTGATTTTTTTGCACTTGGTCTTTTGGACGCTTGTAAATAAAAATGCCGGTAGAAGGTCGTTGACCTTTTTCCCGCCCCAGATCATAATAGAAGAATATTTTATCTCCTTTTTTATTCGGAATCTTCAACAAATTCATAACTGCACGTTTTTAAAGGTCATATAATCTCCGTTCAATCTGTGTACCTCATCGTGCAATTCACGCCACTTATTATGGAGTTGCGAACACGTTTTTTTTCCGCCGGTAAAAAGCGGGAAAAGTCTGTCAAAAACAGACAGAAAATAATTTGAAAAGCTACTCGGATCGCACTGCGCTTTCGTCACCGGCAATCTGTCATAGCAAGTTGATGAAATGCCATACAGGCGTGAATTTCGGCGTGATTGTAATGCTTGGTGGGTAGCTGTTTTAGAAGCATTTTTCCTCCCAAAAAAGTCTGTCATTTGGTCTGTCATTTTTCTGTCAACAATAGTGGGAGAATGCGGTAAAATGAGGTAGAAATCGACAGACCTTAAAAACAAAAAAGGCTGCAAATCAGTGATTTACAACCTTTTCATATTTTGTTTGAGTGCCCAGAACAGGAATCGAACCTGCACTACCTTGCGATAACCAGATTTTGAGTCTAGCGCGTCTACCAGTTCCGCCATCTGGGCTTGGGAATGGGGTGCAATATTACGTAAGGAATTGGTATGAGCAAAATCTTTTGAAAGATCCCTCGGCTGCGCTCGGGATGACGTGTAAGTTATGCCCGGGATGATGTTAACCTGTCCAGGTACTTTTTTTTAAAATAGTATTCCTTCACTTGCAACAACTCTTCTTCGGAAGTAACACCCTCCTGATAATTTGCCATAATTTTTTTAACAGGTTCATAGATATCTTTTTTTAACTGATCAATTGCACTGGTTACGGATTGTAGCGCACCGGCATCTCCATCGGCTTCCATAACCAGCTCATTCAACTCCATCATTTCCATGAGAAAAGCGGGCGATAGCTCGTATTTCTCCTCCTCCTGCAATAAACCTTTCAACTGTAACACATAACGTATGGTTTCTTCCGGGTTCTTCAATATCCTGAAGCCCTTGTTTACCTGGGAAGACAGTTCCAGGGCCTCCAATTGATCGGCTTCCGGCGCCTGCGCAAAGCGGTCGGGATGGTATTTTTTCTGCAGGGCAAAGTATTTGTCACTGAGTCCTGCTGAAGGCACCTGCAAAGCCACCGGGATATCAAATAACTCGAAATAATTCATATCTCTTATCTTGCCTGCAAATGTAAACCAATGCTTGTCATCGGACTTATTAGAGAGGGAAAAGTTCCTTCGGATAACCGGGTGGCGCTTACGCCGGGCCAGTGCAAATGGCTGGTGAAACATTTTTCCGGCCTGTCCATATTGGTACAATCTTCGCCCCACCGCTGTTTCAGCGATGAAGAGTACCGGCAGGCGGGCATCGAAGTAACGGAAGACCTCTCGGCCTGCGATGTTTTATTCGGCATCAAGGAAGTGCCGGTGAACATGCTGATCGACAATAAAACCTACTTTTTCTTCTCCCATACGAAGAAAAAACAAGCCTATAACCAGCCGCTGATGCATGCCATGGTTGACCGGCACATTACCCTCATCGATTACGAATGCCTGGAACACAAAGACGGTCAGCGCATCATTGGCTTCGGCTTTTTTGCCGGCATCGTGGGCGCGCACAACGGCATTATGGCCTACGGCAACCGTACCGGCGCGTACCAATTGGGCAGGGTAAGGGAAGTGCATGACTACCGCGAACTCATCCATACCTATTTCGGTATGAAACTGCCAAATATTAAAATTGCCGTAACCGGAACAGGCCGCGTGGCGCATGGTATCCTGGAAATCATGAACCTGCTCGATGTACAGGAAGCTGAACCTGCCGAATACCTGCGCCAGGAATTCGATTATCCGGTATATGTTCACCTCAAAGGCACCGATCTTTACCACAACCGGCAAAATGGCACTTATGACAGAACTGAATTCCATACCCACCCCGATTCCTACGAGTGCGTATTTAATCAATACCTGGCGCATACCGATATTTTGATGAATGGTATTTACTGGGACCAGCAGATACCACGCCTTTTTTCCATGGAAGACCTGCAACGGCCCGATTTCCGCTTGCAAACAATCGCTGATATCACTGACGATAAAAATGGGAGTGTACCCTGCAACTTGGGCGACGCCACCATTGAATCGCCCGTATACGGTGTAGACAAGCGTACAGGCGCCAAAACTGTGCCTTACCTCCTGGGAAGTGTAGATGTGATGGCAGTAGGTAACCTTCCCAACGAATTACCCCGCGATGCCAGCAAATTTTTTGGCGAACAGTTAATTAAATATGTGCTCGATGATGTGAGAAAGGGTGGGAGCGCGCTTATTGAAAAGGCCACCATCTTGCAAAAGGGACAATTGACATCAGGCTTTATGTACCTGAGCGATTATGCTGCCCACTGATCAGAGATTAATGTAATAATCTTCCAGCAGCGTGGCGAATGGCGCTGTGTATTCATCCCCCTCTTTAATGGTTATGGTAGTTGAGCCGGGGGCGCTGACCTGCGTTTTACCAAAAAGCAGCATGGACCTGAAAGGCTGGTGTGCAGGCGTTTGTTTAACGGTCACGGCATCGTGCAGGAATAATCCATGATCGCCCGCCATGCGAATGAATGCTGCTGTTTTTGCATAAGAAAGCAATACGGCAAAGTGCCCGGTAGGTTTCAATAAGCGGTCTGCAGAGGTAACCAATTCATCCAGCTTCAGTTCTTCGCTGTGTAAAGCAAGGTTTCTTTTACTGTCGCTGCTTTTCAGGTGTTGTTCAAAGAAAGGAGGATTGGAAAATACCAGGTTATACGATTGTGCCGGCATGAACCGTTGTATGGTTTGATGAAAAACATTCAGTCTTTTTTCCCAGGGACTGGTACGGAAATTACTCAGCGCTTGCCGGATGGTAAGTTCGTCTATCTCCACCCCGTCAATAACGGCGTCACATTTCTGCGCCAGCATCAGACTCAATACACCTGTTCCGAGGCCAATGTCCAGCGCGCTCTTGATTTCGCCAAGAGCGCCTGTTTGTACTTTATCGGCCAGCCAGGCACCGAATAAACACGCATCGGTGCATACTTTCATAGCACAGTGCTCCTGGTAAACCATAAATTCCTTGAAACCGAAATAAGTATTGGCCATAATCAGATCAGTGATGGTCAAAAATAAAAAGCCGCATAAGAATTATGCGGCTTTTTATTTTTATGGTAGTGCAAAGTGTATTTATTTGTTTGCAGTGAGACTTGCCACCAGGTATTCCTGGTTGAGGCGGGCGATATTGCTAAGCGAAATCTCTTTCGGACAAGTCGCTTCACAAGCGCCGGTGTTGGTACAAGCGCCGAATCCTTCTTTATCCATCTGCGCCACCATATCCAGTACACGGCTCTTGCGCTCCGGTTCTCCCTGTGGCAGCAATGCCAGGTGCGATACCTTAGCGCTGAGGAACAACATGGCCGAACTGTTTTTACAAGCGGCCACACAAGCTCCGCAACCAATACACATAGCTGCTGCAAAAGAAGCATCGGCTTTGTCTTTGGCAATAGGAATGGCATTGCCATCTACGGCATTACCGGTATTCACACTGATATAACCACCAGCTTGTATGATGCGGTCGAAAGCGCTGCGGTCTACCATCAAATCTTTGATCACAGGGAAAGCGCCTGCACGCCAGGGCTCCACTACAATGGTATCGCCGTCTTTGAAAGCGCGCATGTGCAGCTGACAGGTAGTATTGGCCTGCCAGGGACCGTGCGGCTTACCATTGATATACATAGAACAGGTACCACAAATACCTTCGCGGCAGTCATGGTCGAATGCAATAGGCTCTTCGCCGCCATGAACCAGTTGCTCGTTCAGCACGTCGAACATTTCCAGGAAGCTCATTTCAGAAGAAATGTTTTCCACCCGGTACATCTTAAAACCGCCTTTCTCGCTGTTGTTCTTTTGTCTCCAAACCTTCAGGTTCAGATTCATACTATAATGTTCCATGTGATTCAATTTGACAATTCGATAATTAGTTAATTCGACAATTCTTTTGTTTTGCTTGTAGAAATAATTTTTGTAATTATTTTATCTATTTCATGCAACAGATACATTAAATCGTCACAGCTGGGGTAAGTTTTAGCTTCCTGACAAAGCGTCAACCAGTATTGGGTTTCCTCAGCTTCTTTGGCTGCAATTTTAAATTTATGTATAAAATCTGCTTTACTCTCTGCGTTCTGCGCTTCATGTACTGATGCACCAATGGAAGTAGCAGATCTTAATAATTGTTTGGCAATAACGTATTTCTTCTTTTCTTCCAGCAATTCAACATACTCAATCACATTGAGTGAAAACTCAATGGTCTTTTTAAGAATGATATTTTCAGCCTGATTCTGCATTCTTCCTTACATTGTCGAATTACCTGATTGCCAAATTGCCGAATTATTTATAGTTACGTTGAGTAGGTTTAATCACTTCATAATGGAGCGGCTCTTTGTGGAGGTCCCAGTTATGATCGCCCTTGTATTCCCATGCCGCTACATACATGTAGTTGGCATCATCGCGCAGGGCTTCTCCATCGGGTGTCTGGTACTCTTCACGGAAATGGCCGCCGCAGCTTTCATTCCGTAGCAAAGCATCTTTACACATCAGTTCGCCCAACTCAATGAAATCCGCTACACGGTTGGCTTTGTCCAGCTCGGGGTTCATTTCATTAATATCACCAGGGATGCGCAGGTCGCTCCAGAATTCTTTCTTCAACGTCTGTATTTCGCTGATGGCTTCTGTGAGTCCCTGGCTGTTGCGCGCCATACCGCATTTCTCCCACATGATCTTACCCAGGCGCTTGTGGAAGCTTTCAACAGATTGCTTTCCTTTGATGTTCATCAACTGGTGAATGCGATCCGATACAGTTTTCTCTGCTTCCACGAATGCAGGGTGATCGGTACCCACCGCTTTGCTGTATATCTCTTCGGCCAGGTAGTTACCAATGGTATAAGGAATGACGAAATAGCCATCTGCCAGGCCCTGCATCAGCGCTGATGCTCCCAGGCGGTTGGCGCCGTGGTCGCTGAAGTTGGCTTCTCCTAAAGCATACAAGCCGGGAACGGAAGTCTGCAGTTCATAGTCAACCCATAATCCACCCATGGTATAGTGTACCGCAGGGTAAATACGCATCGGCACTTCATAAGGGTTTTCACCGGTGATCTTTTCGTACATGTCGAAAAGGTTACCGTATTTTTCTTTCACTACTTCTTTACCCAATGCAATGATGTGCTCCAGGCTGGCATGGTCATCGCCATGTTTGTTGGCTTCGGTACGGCCATAGCGTTCAATAGCTGAAGCGAAATCGAGGTACACGGCTTGTTTGGAAGAACCTACACCGTATCCTTCATCACATCTTTCTTTGGCAGCCCTCGATGCCACGTCGCGTGGAACCAGGTTACCAAAAGCAGGGTATCTTCTCTCCAGGTAATAATCTCTTTGGTCTTCGGGGATATCGCTGGGTTTGCGGTTATCGCCTTTTTCTTTGGGCACCCATATACGGCCATCGTTACGCAGCGATTCTGACATGAGGGTCAGTTTCGACTGGTGGTCGCCGCTCACTGGTATACAGGTAGGGTGTATTTGTGTGAAGCAAGGGTTGCCGAAAAGAGCTCCTTGTTTATGTGCTTTCCATGCGGCAGTTACGTTGCTGCCCATGGCATTGGTTGATAAATAGAAAACGTTACCATAACCACCTGAGCAAAGCAATACGGCGTGACCGAAATGCCTTTCCAGTTTACCGGTTACCAGGTCGCGGGCAATGATGCCACGTGCTTTGCCGTCGATCTTCACGATCTCCAGCATTTCATGGCGACTGTACATTTTCACCGTACCCAGCGCCACTTGTCTTTCGAGCGCTTGGTAAGCGCCGATCAGCAATTGCTGGCCTGTTTGTCCGGCTGCGTAAAAAGTACGCTGTACCTGTGTACCACCAAATGAACGGTTGCTCAGCAATCCGCCATATTCGCGTGCAAAGGGTACGCCCTGTGCCACACACTGGTCAATGATATTGGCGCTCACTTCGGCGAGGCGGTGTACATTGGCTTCGCGGGAGCGGTAGTCGCCACCCTTGATCGTATCATAAAAAAGACGGAACACACTGTCTCCGTCATTCTGGTAGTTCTTGGCTGCATTGATACCTCCCTGTGCCGCAATAGAGTGCGCACGGCGGGGAGAATCCTGGAAGCAGAATGCTTTTACTTTATAACCCATTTCACCGAGCGATGCGGCGGCAGATGCGCCGGCCAGCCCGGTACCAATAACAATGATTTCCAACTTGCGTTTGTTGGCAGGGTTCACCAATTTACAATGGCCTTTGTAATCGCTCCATTTTTCATCTAAAGCGCCGGCCGGAATTTTCGCATCAAACATACGAGAGAGTTTATTGGTTTAATCAGTTGCTGTCTATATGTGAAGGGCTCACAGGTCTTGGCCCGTCATCAGATCCAGTTGAAATAAAAACTAACAGGCATCATGGCAAAAGCCAGGGGCACGATGATGGAGAAACCATAACCGATGCCGGTGAGCATGTTGTTGTATCTTTTGTTGTGTACACCCAGGGTTCTGAAGGCGCTCTGGAAACCATGTGCCAGGTGATAGGCCAGGGACAAACAACCGAGTATATACAATACCACGATCAGCGGGTTGGTGAACACCATCTTCATTTCGTTAAAAAGATTGTGGTATTCCTGGCCATTATAGGTAACGGTGGTGAGTTCGTGAATTTGAAACCAACCTCCCAAACGGCTGGGCGTCCAGAAATGATAAATGTGCATGATGAGGAACAACAACACCAGGGTACCGAGGATGCCCATGCTGCGGCTGTACCATTTGCTGCCGTTATTGCCATAGTCTACCGCATAACCCACCGGGCGTTTGCTTTTATTCTGGGCAGTAAGCATAAATCCCTGAATAATATGCAAAAAGAAGCCAAGGAAAAGTCCTACTTCCAACACCCTCGGAACCACGGTAGCCCCCATAAAATGGGCCGCTTTGTTAAACATTTCGCCATCGTCATTCGCCCAAATGGTGGCATTCAATCCAACGTGAACAATCAGGAAAAGGATGAGGAAAATACCGGTGAAACCCATGACCAGTTTCTTTCCGATGGAAGAGGTGAAGACTTGTTTCCAGGTCATACTGCTAGTTTGTGTTTGAAGTAATCGGTGCAAAAGTAAGCCAGAAACAGAAACCGTCCACATAAAAATAGTTCCGCAAGTAATATTAGCGGGTTACATTTGGAATATGTTTAAATTATTAAGCATCTTATGGAATAGTTTCCGCATGGCCATGCAGGAATTGCGGGTGAACAAGCTCCGTACCTTTCTTTCGCTGTTCGGGATTACCATTGGTATTTTCTGTATCATCGGCGTGCTGGCTACGGTAGACAGCCTGGAACGCAAGGTGCAGAACGACATCAAATCTTTTGGCAGCAATACCATCTATATAGACAAGTGGAATTATGGCGGCGGGGAGGGTGGCACTTACCCCTGGTGGAAATACATCAAGCGCCCGCCTCCGAAGATTGAAGAGATGAAATTCATCAAGGTCAAAAGTCAGCTGGCGGCCAATGCCTCTATGTTCGTTTCGAATAATGTAACCGTATTGTACCAGGAAGAACAATTGAACAGCGTAAACATTTACGGTGTAACCGAGGAATTCACCAATATCCAAACCATCGATATCGCCTATGGCCGTTACCTCAACGATGCGGAGTTCCTGCGCGGCACGCCCACTACTGTTGTAGGGTACCAGGTGGCTGAAGAGCTCTTCCATAACCCTGAAAAAGCAGTAGGGGCCGAAATTTCCTATAACGGCAAAAGGGTTACCGTGGTAGGAGTGATCAAAAAACAGGGTCAAAGTTTTGTTGGCGGGTTCGACTATGACAAGGCATTTATTGTTTCTTACCGCTATTTTACCAGCGTGTATAATCCCGATTACAGCAATCCGTTCATCATGGTGCAGGGGAAAAATAATGTGGTTTCTTCAGCGTTGGCAGATGAACTGGTAGGGGTGATGCGGCAGATACGGAAGTTGAGTCCAGCCGATGAGGACAATTTCTCTTGTAACGATGTGGCTACGTTCAGCGAACAGGTAAAAGGATTCTTCGGCCAGGTTAGTGCCGGTGGATGGGCTATTGCGGGTCTTAGCCTGATCGTAGGAGCATTTGGGGTGGCCAATATCATGTTTGTAACCGTTCGGGAAAGGACCAGTCAGATTGGACTGAAAAAAGCCATCGGCGCCAAACGCAGTACCATACTCACTGAATTCCTGTTAGAGAGTGCCTTTTTGTGCATCATCGGCGGATTGATTGGTTTGGGGCTGGTATGGGTGCTGTCGTTGGTATTGAGCAATATTCTTCCTTTTCCCATTTATATCGCACCTAATATTATTGCGCTTGCCCTGAGCATTTGTATCATTTTGGGTATTATTTCCGGCATCATCCCGGCATCTATTGCAGCACGCATGGATGCGGTGGTGGCCATCCGGACTAAGTAAGCGGGAAAGCAGCAACTAATTTATCCAGCAAATTTGCCAACAATTGATTGGTCAAATTGCATTGATCGGCTTTATGAAGGATATCATCGCCGGTCTGCACAAAATCACCCGGTACGAGTTCCTCCCTTCCATGATCGATCATGTGTCGCAGGTTGCGGGGCATGGCTTCCAGGTGAAATTGCAATCCGATCACTTTGTTTTGATAAATGAATGCCTGGTTGGCACAAGCGCCTGTTTGCATCAGGTGCAGCGCCTGGTTGGGCAGGTCGAACGTATCGCCATGCCAATGAAAGACCGTAAATGAATGCGGGAAGTCTTTGAACAACGCATGGGTTTGTGCGGCTGCTGTTAATGAAACAGGGAACCATCCGATCTCTTTTTGTTTGTTCGGATAAACTTTGGCGCCCAGGGCGGCTGCAATCAATTGCGCGCCCAGGCAAATGCCTATCACCGTTTTGCCTGCTTCAATGGCAGACAGTATCCATTCTTTTTCCTTTTTTAGCCAGGAGAATTTAGCTGCTTCATAAACACCCATCGGACCACCCATAATGACAAGCCAGTCGAACGCATCCAATGAAGGGAAGTGAAAATCTTCAAACAAATGTGTGGAGCTAAGTGTATGATGATGGCTGTTTGCCCAGGTTTCAATATAACCGGGTCCTTCAAAAGGCACATGCTGTAAGTAATGTATGCGCAGCTGGTTCATATAACCTGCAAGTTAATGTGATCCCTGTTTTATGCACAGGATGAACAGGCATTTATTACTTTTGCGTTTTAACTTTTAACTTTTCATGCGCCCGGTTACCATACTCGCCATAGAATCTTCCTGCGATGAAACATCTGCCGCAATATGTGTGGATGGAAAGATATTGTCCAACCATATTGCCAATCAAACCGTACACGAAAAATACGGTGGGGTAGTACCGGAATTGGCCAGCCGCGCGCACATGCAGAACATCGTACCCGTTGTGCATTCGGCCTTGCAAACTGCTTTTCCTGGCGCGCCTGACTTAACCAGCATAGATGCTGTTGCTTTTACCCAGGCGCCTGGCCTGATTGGCAGCCTGCTGGTTGGTACCCAATTTGCCAAGTCGCTGGCTTTATCGCTGAATAAACCATTGATTGGTGTGCACCACATGCAGGCGCATGTACTGGCCAACCTGATCGATGAGAACCGGCCGTCTTTTCCTTTTTTGTGTCTTACGGTGAGTGGCGGACATACACAGATCGTATTGGCGAAAAGTCCGCTGGAACTGGAAGTGATCGGTGAAACGATCGATGATGCAGCAGGAGAAGCGTTCGATAAAACAGCCAAACTGTTGGGACTTCCATATCCTGGCGGCCCATTGATAGATAAATACGCTAAGTTGGGAGACCCATTGCGTTTCAAATTTGCCGAGCCGCAGATACCCGAACTGGATTTCAGTTTCAGCGGACTCAAAACATCGGTATTGTACTTTTTGCAAAAGCAGGAGCCGGGCTTCATAGAACAAAACCTGCATGATCTATGCGCTTCTGTGCAACATACCATCATCAATATTTTATTGAAGAAGGTGAAAAAAGCGGTGCAGGAAACCGGCGTAAAGCAAGTATGCATTGCCGGTGGTGTAAGTGCCAACAGCGGCCTGCGGACTGCTTTGCAGGAGCTGGGCGTTAAACACAAATGGCAAACCTTCATTCCTAAGTTCGAATACTGCACCGATAATGCAGCGATGATTGCTATCACTGCGTATTACAAGTACCAGGCATCTCAATTCACTGGTTTGGAAGCGAGCCCCTCAGCAAGAGCAGAATGGTAATGCCCTGAACGTCATCCTGAGCGAGCGAAGCGAGTCGAAGGACCTGCTGAACACTCGGGTAGATCCCTCGGCTGCCCCTTCGACTCGCTTCGCTCGCTCAGGGTGACGTTGCTCGGGATGACGATGTAAAATGTTCGGGATGACGATGTAAAATGTTCTGAGTAAAGAACGAATTAATTAATCTTATGAAACTCCAGGTCCTGGAAATCAAAACTAAAATCAGTCAGCGGTGATATCGGTTTCATGGTAATGCTAGCGCCTTTTCCATTGACGTCGAGGCCAAAGTTTACAAAAGCATCGGCATCCATACTCCTGTCGCGCCACTTCACTACAAAACTGTTGCCTTTATAAGGGAAGAGTTCACCGGTTAATTTAGGAGAGCGCTTAGAATCGAACCAGTATTTGCCATTCTTAACAGATATCATCACATCCCCAAACCATACATCGCGGTAAGTACCGGCATACTGATTGAAATCCATCTTACCATTACTGCCTTTTTGTGTAACTTCAATCTCATGCCAGATAGAATCGGTCAGGTGATTGGCCGAAGCAAGCATCTGGTTCCGCGAAGCGGCATATTCTTTCACGCGGTCGGTTCCACTGATATTGAAATAAGCATCTTTGATCTGGTTGGTAATAGATGAGAAAGCGCCACCTTCCTGTTGGTTGGTCAATACAATGATGCCAAGGTTCAGTTCGGGTATCATGGTAATTTGTGTTACCATGCCTTCGAGCCCGCCTGTGTGGCTAAGCTGTTTGTATCCTTTTACATCGCTGATGAAAAATCCCAACCCATAAGAGGCAAAATGCGTGTTATAGGGGCCGGGATTGCGAACGGGGATGATGGTTTGCGGCGTCCACATTTCTTCATGCACCATATCTGAAAACAATTGCTGATCGCCATATTTGCCATGTGAGAGTTGCGTTAATACCCATTTATTCAGGTCCGCAACACTGGAATTGATGCCGCCCGCGGCCTGGCTTTCCCGGATGGTGTTGCGTGCGATCACCTGCACTTTGCCGTCCACCGGTGCATGGCCATCGATCACATTCGATTTGTCTTGGAGCCTTTCAAACGAAGTAGCCGTATGCGTCATACCCAGGGGCGTTAATATGCGTTCGGTTACAAAATCGTCCCAGCTTTTGCCACTCACCCGGTGCACCACTTCGCCTGCAACGATGTACAGGTTGTTATCGTAATCGTATTTGGTACGGAAGCTGGAAACAGGTTTCAGAAAACGGAGATTGTATAAAATATCTTTCAGGGTAAAATCACTGGAATCGGGAAAGAACATCAGGTCGCCGGCGCCGAGGCCCATTCCGCTCCGGTGCGTGAGCAGGTCGCGTATGGTGAATTCTTCGGTTACGAAGGGACTATACAATTTGAATTCGGGAATATAATCGCGTACTTTATCATCCCATTTCAATTTTTTCTCGTCAACCAGTATGCCCAATGCAGCAGCAGTGAATGCTTTGCTGTTGGAAGCAATGCCGAACAGGGTGTTCTCATCCACTTTTTGCATGGTGTTCAGCGAACGAACGCCGTAACCTTTGCAATGAATTACTTTGCCGTCTTTGATCACCGATACGGCAATGCCCGGCACGTTGAAGGCTTTCATGGAACGTTGCACCAGGCTGTCGATAGCTGTGCCCGATAGCGGCTGTGACTGCACAAGCGTAGCCAGCCCCAGGCAGAAGGCAGTAAAAAGCGTTTTTGTCATAGAGCAGTGTTTGGTCATTTTGCAGAGAATAAAGTCCAGGGATAAGCGCGCAGGTTTTTCAGGTACTTCGATTGCCATGCGTATTCGGGGTGCGCTTTGTAAAAGGTTTCACCAATGAAGTCTTGTCCGCACGGATGCCCCATATGCGCCCAGAGTTGCATCTTGCCTGCCAAGGCGGCGGTGGTCACTTTTCCTTGTACAGCGCCCATGGGATAGTAAGGAGCAAGGTCCCATTCGCTGCAACCTTTGGCATCTTCATCGATATGTCCGCATACCACGCATTTGTTACTGGCTTTTCTTCCCTGTGTGGCATCGAAGTGATCGGCTTCCAGTGTTTGGGCAGTGCCGATATCGAGCTTGCCTTTGAGGTCCAGCACCAATTGTTCCATGCGCAATTTGCGGCCATTGGGTGAAGTGGTTGAGTCGTTCACGTTGAATGTGGTTTCGTCTTTGATCAACTGTTCATCACTGGGGAAATTGGAACCGATGATGGCCGTATCTTTTGAGCGCCATACACGGTAATGTTTCAATCCCAGCTCCAGTTTGGCCACTTCATTGGTCTTGGTATCGCCAATGAGCCAGTCGTTCGCGTATCCGCCATTGTTACCGGTAGTGAATATCCTTACCACATCGTCAATGCTGTTGCTGTATTGCGCTGCTTTACGCGCCCGCATAAATTCGGGGATGCCAGTGGTGTCAAAGCCTTTGAACTGGGTGATGGTGGTTTCGGTGATGAGTAATCCGTTGTTGGTGATGAGGAAGTCGTCGCCGCTGTGGATGAAACCGGGCATACAATCCATCAATATATGATTGCCTTTGGCAGGAACAATATCGGCAATCACATTCCAGTGTTGTCCAATGATGTATTCGGTCCAGTTATTATGCCCTATAACGATTTTACCATCTTTGGTATAACTGCCGGTGGCGATGAAAGCGCTGCAATTACCGGGGGCTTTGTTGTTGCCACTGCCGGCTTTCGCCTGTTCCATCAAAGAAGGAACATAATAAAAAGCCAGTTCTTCAACGGCATTCAATGCGGTGATGTCGAGACTGTCGTAGTTTTTGTGCTGTGCCTGCAAGCCTTCTACAATGCCGTTGATCTCGTCTTTGTATTCACGGTCGAGGTGGGGCCAGAGAAAATCCCTGGCACAGCTGCGATAGAAGCTCCAGTCCTTCTGCGTATCGTGCGCCAGCAGGTAACTGACAGCCTGTATGGAGGTATCAATATCATCACTCAATAAATAACCGTGCTGGTAGCCGATATCGGCGGGACTACCTTCCAGGTGTACATAGATCCATCCGTTTTTGTTTTCGCGGCTGGCTTTGGCGAGGCGCTGACCGGGCTGGTTGTTGCGGCAGGCCATCAGGCTGAGGCAAAGAGCCAGCAGGCACAGGTGAGCAAACGTTTTCATGACGGGTTAAGTTATGGCTAAAGATATTGATTATGGCCGTGAACCCTTAATTTTGCCGCCGGAAAAATCAAGCAAGCAATGATCAGCGCAAGAAATATCACCCTGGCTTATGGTAAAAGGGTATTGTTCGATGAGGTGAACATCAATTTCATCAAGGGCAACTGTTATGGAGTAATTGGAGCCAACGGGGCCGGTAAGTCTACTTTTTTGAAGATACTGAGCGGGGAGATAGAACCCAACAAGGGATCTGTAGAAATTACGCCCGGAGAAAGGATGTCATTCCTGAAGCAGAACCATTTCGAGTTCGATGACTACACCGTATTGAATACGGTGCTGATGGGCCACAAAAAAATGTGGGAAGTAATGCATGAGCGCGAAGCCATTTATGCCAAGGCCGATTTTTCGGAGGAAGATGGTATCCGCGCAGGCGAGCTGGAAGCGGAATTTGGTGAGATGGGCGGGTATACGGCAGAAAGCGACGCGGCTACTTTGCTGAGCAGCCTGGGCATCAAAGACGAGATGCATGGCAGCCTGATGAAAGATATTCCTTCCAACATGAAAGTGCGGGTGCTGCTGGCACAATCGCTTTTCGGTAACCCCGATATCTTGCTGCTCGATGAGCCTACGAACGGACTGGACATAGAAACCATCGGCTGGCTGGAGAACTTCCTGGCCGATTATGAAAATATTGTACTGGTGGTGAGTCACGACCGACACTTTTTAGATACGGTATGTACCCATGTGGCCGATGTAGACCGTGCCAAGATCAAAGTGTTTACTGGTAACTATACGTTCTGGTACGAATCATCGCAACTGATGAGCCGACAGATCAACGACAAAAACAAGAAAACCGAGGAGAAGCGCCAGGCATTGCTCGACTTTATTGCCCGATTCTCGGCCAATGCTTCTAAGAGTAAACAGGCTACTTCGCGTAAGAAGGCTTTGGAGAAGCTTACCATTGAAGAGATCGAACCATCTAACCGTAAATACCCCGGTATCATTTTCCAACCCCTCCGTGAAGTGGGTAACCAGATACTGAATGTAGAGAACCTGAAGAAGACCGTAGACGGCAGGGTGTTGTTCGATAAAGTAACTTTTGACATCAACAAAGGCGATAAGATCGCTTTCCTTAGCCGCGACCCTTCGGCGGTTACCAGTTTCTTTGAGATCATCAACGACAATGCAAAAGCAGATGCCGGTAAGTATGAGTGGGGCACCACTATTACCAGGGCTTACTTGCCGTTGGAGAACAGTGAGTTCTTTACACAGGGACTGAACCTGATGGACTGGCTGCGCCAGTTCGTGCCTTCACATGTAACCGATGCCGATGAGCCATTTATTCGCGGCTTCCTGGGCAAGATGCTGTTCAGCGGAGACGACATCATGAAGAAAACCAATGTGCTGAGCGGGGGAGAGAAAGTGCGTTGTATGGTGAGCCGAATGATGCTGCAGAACCCCAACGTAGTTACGCTGGATCAGCCTACCAACCACCTCGACCTGGAAAGTATCCAGAGCTTCAACGATGGATGTAATACTTTCCCTGGTGTGGTATTGCTTACTTCGCACGACCATACTTTCATGCAAACGGTGGCTAACCGTGTGATTGAGCTCACCCCTAAGGGTATTATCGACAGGCTGATGACGTTTGATGAGTACCTGGATGACAAGCGTGTGAAAGAATTGCGTGAAGAAATGTATGCTTCCTGATAGGAAAGTGTTAGGTATTTGCCGAAAATTTTCCCAAAGCCGCTGTGAAGCGGCTTTTTTTATGAGCGAGTGCTTAATTTTACCTTAAAACCGATTGCTATGTCAGTAATTAAATTGCCCTTATTGTATGAAGGGACCAAAGGAGATGCCCGTTTAGTAACGCTATTTGACAGCGGAGCCAACCTGTCTTGTATTAATTCGTCTTTTGTTGCACAATTAGGCGGAGCTGCTGCTTTTTCACGCGTAAAACGTTTAGGGACTGCCAGTAACGGCCATTTTATTGAGATCAAAGAGAGAATTACACTTGATTTCTTTATTCACGACATATTGTTGAGTGATGAATTTCTGGTAGTTCCCAATTTGAGCGAGGAGGCCATCATTGGAGCGGCTACTTTACAAAAATGGCGTATTAAGCTCAATTTTGACCACGATACGGTGGATGTAGACCCTAAAGTGGCCATACTGCAACTAAAGAAAGGAGAGGCATTGGCCGCTTTATGCTAAAGGGTTCATTATCAATAATAATATTCCGGATTTGCATTGTCCGGAATATTATTACGGCGGCAGGAAATGTGGATAATCAATGGTTAGCAGATTTTCCAAATGGTATTTCTACCACCCTGTTGAGAAAATATTAAAAAAAGGAACTTTTTCTATTGAAAATCTGGGGTATTTCATTACCTTTGCCGTCCCGAAAAAAATAGAGTCATGGCAAGAGTATGTCAGGTTACCGGAAAGAAGCCGATTGGTGGTCACACTGTTTCTCACTCAAACATTAAGACCAAGCGCCGGTTCTTACCTAATTTACAGAAAAAACGTTTCTTTTTTGCTGAGGAAGACCGTTGGGTTACCCTTAAGGTTTCAACTGATGCTTTGAGAACGATCAACAAAAATGGTTTGGCTACGGTGATCAAAGCAATGAGAGCCCAGGGAGCTAAAATCTAACAATTAACAAAGTAAACTACCTACAATGGCAAAGAAAGGTAATAGGGTGCAGGTAATCCTGGAATGTACAGAGCACAAGACCAGCGGTCAGCCCGGTACAAGCCGTTACATCACCGTTAAAAACAAAAAGAACACTCCTGAGCGCATGGAGCTGAAAAAGTTCAACCCCATTCTGAAAAAAGTAACCGTTCATAAAGAAATCAAATAACCATGGCAAAAGCAGCTTCTAAAAACGCGAAAGTAAAAGACCAGAAGGCAGCCGCTGAAGCTAAGAACTGGACTAAAGTGATCAAGGCTATCCGCAGCCCCAAGTCAGGTGCTTATACTTTTAAAGAGACGATTGTCCACAAAGACAAAGTAAAAGATTTCCTGTCATCAAAATAATTGATCGGGTATCAACGATATTAAAAGCTTTCCGAGCCAACGGAAGGCTTTTTGTATTTAGTGCACGTCATCCTGAGCGAGCGAAGCGAGTCGAAGGACCTGTTGAACACTCGGACAGATCCCTCGGCTGCGCTCGGGATGACGATAAAAAAATAAATTGATATGGGAATTCTCGGAAAACTATTCGGTAAAAAAGAAAAAGAAAGCCTCGACCAGGGTCTGCAAAAGACCAAGGAAGGTTTCTTTTCCAGGATCACCAAAGCCATCGCAGGTAAAAGCACGGTAGATGAAGAAGTGCTCGATAACCTGGAAGAAGCGCTCGTGAGCGCCGATGTAGGTATTGAAACCACCGTACAGATCATCGAACGCATTGAAAAAAGAGTAAAGCAGGATAAATATGTAAATACCGCTGAACTCAACAACCTGCTGCAACAGGAAATAGAAGCCATACTGGTAGATGCGCCTGAGCAGGACTACAAAGACTTTGAGATACCTGAAGGCAAGAAACCTTATGTGATATTGGTAGTGGGTGTGAACGGCGTTGGTAAAACCACCACTATTGGCAAGCTGGCGCACAATTACAAGAAAGCCGGCAAACAGGTGATCCTGGGCGCTGCCGATACTTTCAGGGCCGCAGCAGTAGACCAGCTCACCATCTGGAGCGAACGGGTAGGCGTATCTATTGTAAAACAGGCCATGGGCTCAGATCCCAGCGCTGTTGCTTACGATACTGTGCAAAGCGCCATTGCCAAAAATGCAGACGTAGCCATCATTGATACAGCAGGTCGATTACACAACAAAGCCCACCTCATGGACGAGTTGAGTAAGATCAGACGAGTGATTCAAAAACTTATTCCGCAGGCGCCGCATGAAGTGATGCTCGTGCTGGATGGTTCAACCGGACAAAACGCAGTAGAACAAGCCAAACAATTCATTGCTACTACAGATGTATCTGCTATTTCCATTACCAAGCTCGATGGCACGGCCAAAGGGGGCGTGGTATTGGCCATTGCCAACCAATTTAAAATACCGGTCAAATACATTGGCGTAGGAGAAAAAATAGATGACCTCATCATCTTCGATAAACACGAATTCGTAGACAGCCTTTTCAAACTTGGCTGATGCTAATCTCTATAGAAAAAATAAAAGGCAGCGTTTTTTAAAGCTGCCTTTTATTTTAGTGTAAGCTGTTATTCATTGTTAGAAAGTATAACGAACTGCCAGTCCACCCCATCCGCTTTCAAAATAATTGTAGCCGATGAAGTTGAAAGACGGTTGCCAGTCGAAGCTAAGGTTAATGGGCGCGCCGGTAATCTTATAGTCAAGACCCAGTACACCATCTACACCAATGGCGGTACCGCTGTTACGGTAAGGATAAGCTTGTTTCCAGCTATCACTCCAGAAACCAACGTGGCCACCGCCTCCAATGTACCATTTCAATCCGGGCGCCCCATTGAAATCGCCATGTACTTCGTAGAGACCGGTAAGGCGGAAACCATCATTGTTGAAGTAACCCAGACCTTCCAGTGCCCTGTTATTCTGTATAAAATGTTTAATCGTTACAGCGCCAGGATATACCTTCAAACCTAAAGCTGTTCTATACGTGGAACCCTCACTTTGTGCATGTACAGCTACTGCCGCAAATAGCACTGCTACTGCCAATAATAATTTCTTCATAACTTGTTTTTTAGGTAGCATACAAAATCATGCCAAAATGCAATATGTATTTATAGTTTGATAAAAATTAATGTATTAACCATTTTAAGTTATTATAGTTAGGTTTGCGCCATGCATACATTCAAGGAACTGGTTGATTCTTTTGAGACTTTTTTTACCAGGAAGCACTTTCCGCCCGCACCTGCTACACTCTATGAGCCGGGAGAATATTTTCTATCCCGCGGGGGGAAACGCATCAGGCCGGTGATGTGCCTGATGGGCAATGAGTTATTTGACGCCATACAACCTGACAGCTGGGCAGTGGCCACTGCCATTGAGCTCTTCCATAATTTTACACTCATACACGATGATATCATGGACGCCGCCCCCTTGCGCAGGGGAATGGAAACCGTACACGTGAAATACGGTGAGAGCACGGCTCTGCTGGCGGGTGATGTGATGATGATCAGGGCTTATGAACAATTGAGCAGTGTGCAAACTCAATACCTGCCAAGGATATTGCAACTGTTCAATAAAACCGCCAGGGAAGTGTGTGAAGGGCAACAACTCGATATGGATTTTGAAAAAGCGCCATCGGTGCCGCTCAACGACTATATCCACATGATTACGCTGAAGACTTCGGTGCTGCTGGCAACCAGCCTGCAAACAGGCGCCGTTTTGGGCGGCGCCAGCGAAGGCAATTGTCAGCATATGTATGAATTTGGCAAAAACCTGGGCATCGCTTTCCAGGTACAGGATGATTACCTCGACGCATTTGGCGACCCTGAAAAATTCGGTAAAGAAGTGGGCGGCGATATCAGGCAAAACAAAAAAACATTCCTGTTGCTGCATGCATTGGAAACGGCTTCGCCTGAACAACGGAAACAATTACAAGAACTGATGCAGGAGAATCCGCCCGATAAAGTACAGCAGGTACTGCAACTTTTCAGGGCTAGTAATGTAGATGCATGGGCTACGAAGCTCAAAGACCAATATCTGCAAACCGCACTGCACCACCTCGATGCCATTGCGGTGGTAAGCGCCCGTAAAAAGCCTTTGCGCGACCTGGCCGAATTTCTTATCCATCGCGAATACTAACTCTTCATTCAAACCAACGACTGCTTATGCCACTTTCTTCTTTGTTCAGAAAAAAATCGATCAGCAAGATCATGGCCGAAGCCAATGCCGGTGAAGGCGATGGCCACAGCGGCCACCTGAAAAAAGTGTTAGGGGTGAGAGACCTTACTTTCCTGGGTATTGCCGCCGTGGTAGGGGCTGGTGTATTCTCTACCATTGGTGGTGCGGCTTATAATGGAGGACCGGGTATTTCTCTTCTGTTCGTCATTACAGCCGTCACTTGCGGCTTCTCTGCTTTGTGTTATGCCGAATTTGCGAGCCGTGTACCTGTTGCCGGAAGTGCCTATACATATTCTTATGTGACTTTCGGTGAACTGGTGGCATGGATCATCGGCTGGGCACTGATACTGGAATATGCCATTGGTAATGTGGTGGTGGCCATTTCCTGGAGCGGTTATTTCAATAACCTGCTGGTGAATGTTTTTCATGTCCATTTGCCCGACTGGTTATTGGTGGATCCTAAAACGGCCAGTACTGCTTTTCATACGGCTTCGCAAGCGCTGGCATCTGGCGCAACACTTACGCCGGACCAACTGAAGAATTATCAATTTGTTGTACAGGCATATAACAATGCACCGGTATTGGGCGGCTGGCATATATTTTTCAACCTGCCTGCTTTCTTTGTAGTGGGTTTCATTACCTGGCTTACCTATATAGGCATCAAAGAAAGCAAGGAGTCTGCCAACTACATGGTGATCTTTAAAGTAGCGGTGATCATTTTTGTGATCATTGCGGGAGCTTTTTTTGTAGATACCAATAACTGGAAGCCCTTTATGCCCAATGGTTTCACCGGTGTGTTAAAAGGCGTATCAGCTGTGTTTTATGCGTATATCGGTTTCGATGCCATCTCTACAACAGCCGAAGAATGTAAGAACCCGCAACGTGATATACCCAGGGGTATGATCTATTCGCTCATCATTTGTACCGTATTGTATATCCTCATCGCTATGGTGTTAACAGGTATGGAACATTACGATCATTTCATGGGCGTGAGCGACCCGCTGGCTTTTGTATTCAAACACCGTGCACCATGGATCGAAAAGATTGTATCGGTAAGCGCTGTAGTGGCCACTACCTCTGTGTTGCTGGTTTTTCAACTGGGACAGCCCAGGATATGGATGACCATGAGCCGCGATGGATTGTTGCCCAAACGTTTTCAGAAGATACACCCAAAATACCAAACCCCTTCATTCGCAACCATCATTACCGGGTTGATCGTGGGTACCGGAGCCCTGTTCGCTGAATCGGAGCTGATGACCAACCTCACCAGCATCGGCACTTTGTTCGCATTTGTACTCGTTTCCGGTGGTGTACTGTTATTACCTCCGCAAACGGAAAGAACAGGTAAATTCAAACTGCCCTATATCAATGGCAAATTCCTGATCCCTTTATTGATGGCGCTTTTCATCTATCTTTTCCGCGACCGGTTTTTCAGTTCTGTTCAACACTTTGGAGATGAGGGATACCAGGAAATACTATTCCTGGTATTTCTATTGATTGCGGTAATACTCGCCGTGCTTACTTTCATCAGGAATTATTCATTCATTCCTATCATGGGTGTGTTATCCTGCCTGTACCTGATGATAGAGATACCTATTGTAAGCTGGGAATGTTTTTTTGCCTGGATGGGGCTGGGACTGCTCATTTATTTCTTTTACGGACGGCGCAACAGCGTGCTTGCTGCGCAGCAGGGGTAGATTCATTAATTTTGTCGCATGAAATACCAGGTAGGCGACGAGATCATTGTGCTTCACTCCAACGAGGAAGGAAAAGTGATAGAGGTCATGAATGATAAAATGGTGCTCATTGAAGTAAGGGGCGTGAAATTCCCTGCTTATATGGACCAGATCGATTTCCCTTATTTTAAACGGTTCACTGAAAAAAAACTGGTACCGGAAAAAAAGCAGGCACCCAAAACTTATATCGACCAGGTACCCAAAGAAAAGCCGCAACCCAACCAGATACAAGTGGCCAACGGCGTATGGCTCACACTGGTTCCCAAATTCGCGCTGGACGATTTCAACGACGAAGTAGTGGAATTGCTGAAAATATACCTGGTGAACAGAACGGACAAAGCCTATCGGTTTGTTTACAAACAACAGTTCTTTAACGAAACGAATTTTGAACTGGAAAATGAAGTACTGGCTTTCCACGACTTTTACCTGCACGATATTCCTTTCGAAGCAGTGAACGACAGTCCTTCTTTCAGCATAGATTTTTCCCTGGCAAAACCGGAGAAAAGAAAAGCATCGCATTTTGAAAAACAGCTCAAACTCAAGACCAAACAACTATTCCGGAAAATAGAAGAGCTGAAAGAAAAAAATGAGCCGGTGATTTCTTATCCTTTATTCGATACTTATCCCGACCAGGTGGAAGACGATAAACCCGAATGGAGCAGCCTGGCTGCCAAAGGATATAAAGTATACGATGCATCCAAAGCGCGCCAGTACCTGCCGCCCGCCCGTTCGGTGGTAGACCTGCACATAGAAAAACTCACGAACGACTGGAAACAGCTCAGTAATTTTGAGATCATCACCATTCAGTTAAAAGAATTTGAAAAATGGTATGAACTGGCGATAGCGCACCGGCAACCTTCACTGATCATTATACACGGCGTAGGTACCGGCAAGCTGCGCGATGAGATACACGACCTGCTGAAAAGCAGGCGGGAAGTGAAACATTTCATCAACCAGTACGACCCGCGTTTTGGCTACGGCGCCACCGAAATATTCTTTCAATATTAAATCAGGCACCTTTTTCCAGCCATCCCAATCTATAGCGTTAAGCCTTAGGCGTTCAGCATTCAGCATTAGATTCTGTACCTTTGTACTTCCACTTGCCCGAACCATCGTTCCGTACAGCGGAAAGGAAAGTCCGGACAGCGAAGGGCAACCCACCGGTGAACAGCCGGCTCCCGTTGCAGAACGGGAAGAGATAGTGCCACAGAAAATAACTGCTCCATTCAAACGGAGTAAAGGTGAAAATGTGAGGTAAGAGCTCACATCCCATGCTGGTAACAGTATGAGAGGGTAAACCTTGGGTGCTGTAATGCCATGTATAGGAACGTTTGAAGACGGCCCGTCTGAGTTCCAGGGTAGGCAGCAAGATCGCAACAGTAATGTTGCGGCCAGATAAATGATGGTTTAGAAACAGAATCCGGCTTACGAGGCAAGTGGTTTTATTATTATGATCGTCATCCCGAGCGTAGCCGAGGGATCTGCCCGAGTGTTCAGCAGGTCCTTCGACTCGCTTCGCTCGCTCAGGATGACGATCATAATAAATCAAAAATTTCCTCTATTTTCGCCGCATGACACAAGAACAGATTAAACTTATGAGGGACCGCGTGCTTGTCCTGAGGAGGTTTCTTTGACGTCGAGAACCGCACATACAAAGTAGAAACAGATCGACAACTTTCCCTTTCGCCGGGCTTTTGGGATGATAACGCCAGGGCTACGGCCATTATGAAAGAGATCAAAGTAAATGAATACTGGTTGAAACTCTATAAGCAGGTAGAAACTGCTGTGGAAGATTTTGCCGTATTGTTCGATTTCTGGAAGGGAGGAGACGCCAGTGAAGAAGAAACCAAACTGGCTTATGAATCCGCACTGGAAAGAATAGAAGAGGCCGAATTTAAAAGTACACTCAACAGGCCGGAAGATGAGTTGCCTGCTATCCTGCAGATTAACCCCGGCGCAGGTGGTACTGAAAGCCAGGATTGGGCGCAGATGCTTATGCGCATGTACCTGATGTATGGCGAAAAACAAGGCTGGAAAGTTACTGAACTGGATTTACAGGAAGGTGATGGCGCTGGTATCAAAAGCGCCACTTTACAATTCGACGGCGATTTTGCTTATGGCTTCTTAAAAGCAGAAAGTGGCGTGCACCGGCTGGTGCGTATTTCCCCGTTCGACAGCAATGCCCGAAGACATACTTCTTTCGCTTCTGTATTTGTTTACCCGTTGATAGATGACAGCATCGAAATCAACGTGAACCCCGGAGACCTGGAATGGGCTTTTTATCGCAGCGGTGGCAGCGGCGGACAAAACGTTAACAAAGTTGAAACGGCTGTCCGGCTGAAGCACATACCCAGCGGCATCATTGTAGAATGCCAGCAGGCACGTACACAAGGAGAGAACCGTGAATTGGCATTGAAGATGTTAAAAAGTCGTTTGTACGAAGAAGAATTGCGTAAACGACAGGAAGCAGTAGATGCAGCTAATGCCGGCAAAAAGAAGATCGAGTGGGGCAGCCAGATACGCAGCTATGTATTCCATCCCTATAAAATGATCAAAGACCATCGTACCGATTATGAAGTGGGTAATGTTGGGCCGGTGATGGACGGAGAACTGGATGGATTCATCAAGGCTTACCTGATGCAGGAGAAGGAGGAGAATTAAAAAGCCAAACATATCCTGCAACCATAGCCAGCAGTGATGCGATGAGAACGGATATTTTAGCAATATCCTGAACGTTATTGTCATCAAATGCCAGTGTAGCGATGAAAATGCTCATGGTAAAACCGATGCCTGCCAGCATACATCCACCCATCAGTTGATACCAATTGGTTACAGAAGGCAGTACCGCCCATTTTTTTCGCACCAGCAAATAACAGGCAGCGCAGATGCCCAATGGTTTGCCAATGCAAAGGCCGGTAATGATACCCCAGCTAAGGCTTCCCGATAAAGTGTGCAAGCTATTTTCGGGAAGCCTTATTGCTGTATTAGCCAGCGCAAATAGTGGCATAACAATAAAATAAACGGGCAGGTGAAACTTCAATTCCAACCGTTCTAATTGTTGAATGGGAACCATCAATGCAAAAACAACACCGGCTACCGTAGCATGAATGCCCGAATTGAACATCGCATACCAGAGCAGGATGCCCAGTATCCAATGCATCCAACCGAAAGGCACTTTCCGGTAATTGAGCAACCATAAAAGCCCCACTGCCAGCAGGCAGATCAACAGGTATCCGGCCTGCAGCTGGCCTCCGTAAAAAAAGGCAATGACAATAATGGCGCCCAGGTCATCGATGATGGCCAGCGCGGTCAGGAATATTTTCAACGCTACCGGCACCCGCTTGCCTAACAAAGAAGTGATACCCAAGGTAAATGCAATATCTGTTGCCGTAGGAATGGCCCAGCCATTGATGAGTGTAGTTCCCTTGTTAAAGAGTGCAAAAAATAGCGCAGGTACTAACATACCACCCACAGCACCAAATACAGGCAACAGTGATTTTTTGATGGATGCCAGTTCCCCGCATACCAGTTCGCGTTTGATCTCCATCCCGGCCAGGAAAAAGAACAAAGCCATGAGTGCATCATTGATCACGAGCAGGGGAGAATTGGGAAGGGATAAAAAGCCTATGTGCAGGTGATGCTCAGCAGAGCCGTTGAAGCCGGCGGACCAACCATCAACATACCCATCACTCCAGAAACCACTGTTGGCAGCTATGAGCGATATGGCTGTACAAGCCAATAATGTAATACCGATAGCGCGGCTATCGTTCACGAACTTCCGGAAAGGATGAATGAGTTTGGCCAGCACGTATACGTAGGATTAATTCGCTAAGATATCGAATTTGCTCTTGGGTCTCCTGGCATCGTACCAATGGAAATTGCGCAGCTTGAGTTGATCGTGATTCACCTGCAACATCGGGTACATGGTGCCTTCCACCTTATTCAGCAGTTTCACCTGCTTCAGTTTACCATCTGAGAAATACGCTTTGATCATATCTGAACTGCTTTTGTTCACACCAGCCAGGCGATGCTGATCGTCCTGCGCGTAATAGACATTCTCTGCATAGCCTTTGGCTTGCAAAAAATTAATTTTTCCATCTTCGAACAGCGCATTGATGGTGTATCCTTTGATCTGCTGATAATACTCGGTACTGTCTACCCGGCTCAGGGCCATGCCGTTGTTGAACACATACAAACGCTCCGGCTTTTTATTTTTGAGGTAGAGATAGATCGTATCACCGGTGATCTGGTTCTCTTTTGCCCACACAATGGGTTCTTTGAAAAGCCGGAACACAGAATCCTGTAACGAATAAAAAAGACTGTCGCCTACGGCCTGCAACGAATCGGAAAAGATCTTCACGTTGTTGTACGCTTCAAAGAATTTATCGCTGCTGCTATCGGGCTTGCCGGCAACCGTTAAAGGCGCCGTGCTGTCGCGCACCGATGGCACCGGGCGGGTCTTGACAAGGTCGGAGAGGCGTGCGGTATACAAAAGGGTGGCGGTTACAAAAATGGTATCGCGTTTTTGTTTGAGCAGCAACAAAGGTTTCTCTGTGGCCAGCGCCGAATTGTTTTTCTTATTGATTTTGATATTGTTGGCAATGATATCGGCTCCTTCGGTTGAATCCTTGCCACGCAATACTGCATTCCCCCTCAATTCGCCCATGCCGGTAGAATCATCAAAAGCCATATCGTCGGCCGTGGCGGTATAGGTGCTGTCGTCTATGAAAGAACGTTCATAGAGGGTGCTCTTTTTATTCTTCTTGTCGAAAATACCATTCCGTGTTTTGATGATCCGCTTTTCATTGTAAATGGTAGTAGGACTCGTAAACGTTGAGATCTCGGTATTGGTATTGTATTGCAGCGTATCGGTATAGACCTTGTATTCCGGATCAATGAGCACCACATTCCTTTTGAAGATCACATCTTTGGTATCGCCATAATAATATCCTTCCGTACTGGTGAGTACTGTTTTTTTATTCACCAGTTTACCGCTTTTGAGATAGGTGCCGATCTTAACAGCGGCATCGTATTCCAGTTCATCGGTAGTTAATGTGCTTTTACTATCGGTGAGCCTTACTTTTTTCTGCAGGAAGGCTTTGCGTTCCTTGCCCTGGTAACGCATGTACTGGGCATAAGTATGCACGCTATCGGCATCATTGATGTGCACATTGCCGAAAGCTTCCATGGTATTATTGAGCAGGTTGATCACGGCACTATCTGCATAGAATAGTGTTTTATCCTGCTTTACTTCCACATGTCCGCCGAGAGAGGCAAAAGCATTGGCCGTATCTTTCTTGATATAATTATACCGGTCGGCCTTTAAGATCACCAGCGTGGTGCCTACGGCAGCAGTATCAGTGGTTGTAGTACGCTGCGCGCCCGCTACCAGGGAGCATGATAGTAGAAAGCCAATGATGATATATCGTCCACTGCTCATGGTTGTTGCCTTGAAGAATCAATGGGCAGGGGGGCAGTCAGTGGTCTGGATTTATCTTTCTTTCCGAAAACGGAAATATTTACATAGCGTTTGGGATGCGAGCGCAGATCATCCAGCAAAATATTGGCGCTCCTCACCGTATTGGTGAGGTTATTGTACAGCGCTTTATCGTTCATCAACTTACCAAAAGAACCGTCTGCCGAATTGATCTTGGTGAGGATACTGTTGAGGTTCTCAACAGAAGTCTTGAGCTTATCTACCGTACCGCTGATATCTGCTTTGGCCAGGTTATCGGTAGTCTTCTCCATATTGCCCAGCAGGTGGGTGACTTTGTCGTTGTTATCGGCCAGGTTTTTGGTGAAGCTGTTTATATTGTTCATAGATGCCGCAATAGAGCCTGACTGCTGGTTAAGCATGGATTGAATAGACGCCGAAGATACCACCAGGCTCGCTGTGGTTTTGTTAATGTTGGCGATCACGTCCTGCAGGTTATGCTTGGTATTGGGATCGAAAATGGCATTGATGTTCTTAAGTACGCTATCGAGTGAATGAACAGTGCTCTTGATCTGTTCGCTCACGGGGCCCAGTTTGGTCATCACATCACCCAATAATCCAGCTGAAGAAGCGGTCAGTACCGTATCTCCCGAATGCAGGTATTGGTGGCCATCTCCCAGCTTGATGTTGATACTGGCGGGGCCCAGCGGGTTGTCTTTGATAGAAGCAACGGAGTTGGTGGGAATATTGTAACTGCTTTTCAGCTTGATGGCAACAATGATGGAGGAAAGGCTTTCATCGGCATTTTCAATATCATAAACCGATCCTACCTGGTAGCCGTTGACGAAAACGGGGTTGGATACCATAATGCCCTTGGTATCTGCGTATTTGGCATAGATGAGATTGCCGGTCTTGAACAGGGTCTTGCCTTTGAGGAAGTTAAAGCCAAGGATCAATAAGGTGATGGCTATAGCGGTCAGGGCACCCACCTTGGTTTCATTCGATATCTTCATATCATGCAAAACTAAGGGTTCTTCCGTAAGTGCCCTATTTCTGCTGTGTACTGTTGCTGCCCGTTGATCGCAACTGCTTTTCCAGTGAGGATTTATAGATTTTGATAGACCGGGTGATAACGTCTGCGATCTCCTGTTGTCCCGCAGCGCTGTTCAGGTAATCTTCTTCTTCCGGATTGGAAATAAACCCTGTTTCTACCAGTACGGCGGGCATAGAAACTGCTTGTAATACCCAGATACCTTTTTGTCTTTGCTTCGCTTCGCGGCTGATGCGACCGACTTGCTGGAATTGATTTTCGATGGTGAGGGCCAGCTTGGCGCTGCGCTGGAAATACTGCTGGGTCATCACGGAAGCCAGCATGCGTTTGGTGGGATCATTGGCATCCTGCTCTTCCAGGGCTTTGATCTCTTTGAGTGAAATGCTATCCAGTGATTCATCCAGCCCTTCACTGGCAGCTTCTTTTCGTTGCTCGGTTTTACCTACTCCGTAAATAAAGGTCTCCGTGCCTTTTACCGGACTGGGGGTATGCCAGTAATGATATACGGGCACTCTGCGGGTGTATTTTTTTCTTTTCTTTCCCTTGCCTTTGTAGTAGGTTTCGGTTTTATGACCTTCCAATTCCTTGTGTGTGATGGGGTCTGCGGAATTGGCATGGATACATACGAAGAGATCGCCTTTGGCCTGGTTGGCAATACTGGCTTTGGTTACCACGGAATGATAAACATCGGACCTGCGTGTGAGCACTACATCCACATCGGGCAATTCATCATGCAATACCTGCTCGAGCTTGAGGGCAACGGCCAGGGCAATGTCTTTTTCATTGGAATAGCGGCCGCGGGCCCCATTATCATGCCCCCCATGACCCGGATCAATCACAATTCTTCTTAAAACCTGTTTCTGGTAGGGTTTACTACCATTGGAGAGAGAAAAAGACGATAACACCAGTGCACCGAAACTTAACAAAACCAAAGCAGCATATCTACTACGCATCATATCAATACGTTAAAGGATTTTTTTTAGAATTCTATTTCCACCAATTTGACACTATTTTTGCCCACGTGAATATGTGCAAACGCTGTAAAATTAACGTAAAAACCTGGCTGTCTATTGTTGTAGCCGGATATTTGCTCATATTAATATTTATTCAGCCCGTATCGGGAGGCCCTGCCGCCGTTCACCAACTTTTTTGGAATGCCGATACTACTGCGCCCCGGCCTGATACCACAAAGGGTGTTGCCGATACAACGATTAAGAAAAAAACAGACAGCACCTCCCGGCATATAGATTCATTGAAGATATCCAAAGATTCGCTGGATGCGCCCGTCAAATACAGTGCAGAAGATTCAGGCGTGCTGGTAGTAGATACCAAAGCTTTCTATTTGTATGGAAAGGCCAAGACCGATTATAAAGACATGCAGTTGGAAGCGGCTACCATTGGGTTTGACCAGCAAACGCAGACAGTGAAAGCATTCGGCTCGCGCGATAGCAGTGGTAACCCGTTGAGTAAACCGCTTTTCCTGCAGAGTGATATGAAAACGGTGAGTGATTCTATTTTTTTCAACCTCAAAACAGGAAAGGGGCAGGTTAAGAATACTTTTTTGCAGGAAGGGGAATTGTTTGTGAATGCGAGGGTGCTGAAAAAGGTAAGCCCCGACGAGGCATTTGCCGGCTGGGCCCGCCTCACCACCTGTAACCTCGATACACCGCATTTTGCGTTCCGTACAAGGAAGATGAAGATCATCAACAACAAACTCGGTGTATCCGGACCCGCATTTGCAGAATTCGAAGGCGTGCCGGTACCCATTGGTATTCCCTTTGGCCTCTTCCCTTTATACAGGGGGCGCCATTCGGGTATATTGGCGCCGGCGTTTACGGCCAGTGAAGATTTTGGATTGGGATTGGAGGGACTGGGTTATTATAAAGTGATCAACGATTATGTTGACCTCACTACCAGGGCCAACCTGTATTCGTATGGGGGATGGAACCTGAACCTGAATTCTAAATACATCCAACGATACCATTTTACGGGGAGTGTGAACCTCACTTTTCAGAATACGAAGAGCCTGAACCGGTCTGGTAGCAGCGCAGAAGAATTCAGTTCTTCACATTCATTCATGATCAACTGGAGCCATTCGCGCGACAGCCGGGCGCGGCCGGGAACCTCGTTCAGTGCCAATGTGAACTTCGGTAGTACGCGCTTCAACCAGACATTGCTGAACAATCCTTTCCAGAATTTCCAGAACCAGTTGAACTCTTCTATCAGTTACTCGAAAGACTGGAATGGTAAAGTGAACATTTCACTCAATGCCAATCACAACCAGAACAGTGTAACGCGATTGGTGAACCTCAACCTGCCTACGGCCAACGTGAACGTGGTTACTTTTTATCCCTTCCAGAAAAAAGACCAGGTAGGCACGGGAAAATGGTATGAGAAAATAGGTATTGGTTACAGTGGTAACTTCATCAACCAATTATCTTTTTACGATACCAATTTCAATTTCAGGCGCATGCTCGATACCCTGCAATGGGGCGCGCAGCATAGCCTGCCCATCAGTTTATCATTGCCCTCATTGGGACCTGTAACGATCAGTCCCAGTGTGTCGTATGAGGAAAGATGGTATGGCCAGCGCATCCTGCGCCATTGGAATACTTCCAGGCAGAAGGTAGATACCGCGATACAAAAAGGATTGTATACGGCAAGGCAAATGAGTTTTGGACTGAGTGCCAGCACCCGCATATTCGGTACGTATAAGTTCGGACCTCATAGCAATATAATAGGTATTAGGCACGAGATCAGGCCCACCATTTCGCTGAATTATAAGCCTGATATGGCTTCGAAATATTTTTATAACCTGCGGATCGATTCAACGGGCAGGCAGATACGCGTTTCGCAATTCGATGGAGGTGTCATAGGACCTTTTGGGGAAGGAACATTCGGAGGTATCTCTTTTGGGGTGGATAACCTGTTGGAGATGAAAGTGAAGGATAAAAAAGACAGTACGGGTAAGGCAACGCGTAAAGTAAAACTCATTGATGGTTTCGGTTTCAACTCTTCCTATAATCTGATGGCAGATAGCTTTGCGCTGAGCAACATCAATATTTATGCGAGAAGCACTTTGTTTGAAAAGATCAACGTAACCGCAGGCGCCATCCTCGATCCTTATGCCATCGACAACAGAGGCTATCGTGTTAACCGGCTGATACTGGATCCTACGAAATTTAAATTCGGCAGGCTTACATCGGGTAACCTGGCCATCGCTACACAGTTCCAGAGTAAAACAAGAGATGGAAAAGATACCAAAGAAAAAGATAAAAATATTCCGGTGGATCCTTTCATGACACCCGATGAACAGCAGCGGCAGTTACAGTTTGCCAGGGCCAATCCGGCAGAATTCACCGACTTTGATATTCCCTGGTCGCTTTCATTGTCTTATTCACTCACATTCAACAATGTGTTGAAGAGTGATTATTCGGGATTTGAGACCAAGACCTATTCCAGCGCCAATTTCAATGGCGATTTCAGTCTTACGGAGAAATGGAAAATGGGCGCCACGGGTTATTATGATTTTTCTACTGCGAAGTTGCAGTCGTTCAGCATGTTCATCAGCCGTGAAATGCACTGTTGGCAAATGTCTATCAACGTAACGCCCATCGGATTGTACCGTTCCTTCAATATCACCCTCAATCCCAAGTCGGGCATCCTGCGCGATCTGCGCATCAACCGCAGCCGTAGTTTCTCCAGTTATTGATTTCCTTGCGATTCGAGGTATTGCCACATCTGTTGAAATACCTGTTCTTTCAATGCTTTTGCATCATTGTTTGCAGATTGCACCGGGGGCAGGAAATGCATTTCGAGGTGATGGGGCAGGAGGAAGAAAAATTGATCTGCGGGTAATACTTTACCGGTATACAAGAGTATGGCAGGGATGATGGGTTTGCCGGTGTCGACGGATAATTTGAAAGCGCCATCATAAAAACTTTTCAACGGGTTCCCGGTTTTGTTGCGCGTTCCTTCAGGATAAATGACCATATCGAGACCGGTTTGCAACACCTGCTTCATGGCTTCATAGCTTTTGCGGCGGCTCTCATCATTGTTGCGATCTACCAGCACGCTGCCGAAAGAATAGATCCATCCGAATACAGGAACGCGTGTAAAGCTTTTTTTGGCAATGGTTTTATTGGCCTGTGGCATAAACGGTGTGCTTACCGGTACATCCATGAGGCTGTTGTGGTTGCATACCACGATATAATTCTGCCCTTTTTGAAATTGTGATTCCCCTTTTACTTTCAAAGGACAGCCGATCAAAAACAGGAATACACGCATCCATCCCCTGGATACACGCCTGTGCCACCTGGCTTTGAGAGGTTCTTGCAGGAAAAAGCAGGGAAGGTAAAAGACCATGGCCATGAACATGGTGATGATAAACAATACCAATGCCCAGGCGGCCCAGATGCGGGCGAATACCTGTATGTAAAACGGATACCTGTTTTTCTTTGAATGCGTACTCATGAATGACAATATTACGATAAGATCATCATGCGGGATTCCAGTCAATAGGTTCCAATCCTTCTTTGGTCAATATTTCATTGGTTCTGCTGAAATGTTTGCAGCCAAAAAAACCTTTGTCGGCGCTGAATGGCGATGGGTGTGCTGCCTTGAGCACCGAGTGTTTGGTCTCATCGATCAATACCTGTTTTTCCTGTGCAAAGCGGCCCCATAATAAAAACACAACCCCTTTTTTCTCCTGCGATATCTTACGGATGACTGCATCGGTAAAATCCATCCACCCAATCTTGGAATGGCTGGCAGGTTCATTGGCACGCACGGTTAATACCGCGTTCAATAATAATACACCCTGTTTTGCCCATTTGGTAAGATTGCCGGTGGAAGGGATGGGCATGCCGATGTCGCGGTTCAACTCTTTATAAATGTTAACCAGTGAAGGCGGGGGATGAACGCCATCGGGAACGGAAAAGCTGAGTCCATGCGCCTGTCCCGGCCCGTGATAAGGGTCCTGGCCAAGTATTACCACTTTAAGCTGATCGAAAGGTGTTTGTTCGAATGCATTGAAAATGAGGGAGCCGGGCGGATAGATCACCGCGCCGGTAGCTCTTTCTGTTTTCAGGTGGGTGGTCACCTGCAGGAAATAAGGCTTGGTGAATTCCTGTTTCAATACCTCCTTCCAACTGGGCTCAATTTTAACGTCCATAGGTCTACAGTCTGTCTTACACGAAAATACTAAAACACATCGTCATCCCGAGCGCCTCTCGTACGTCATCCCGAGCGCCTTGCGTTCGTCATCCCGAGCGCAGCCGAGGGATCTGCCCGATTGTTCAGCAGGTCCTTCGACTCGCTTCGCTCGCTCAGGATGACGTTCTTCGCTCGCTCAGGATGACGGGTGAAAAGAAAGTTAAAAAGATTTTGATGTTTACGAAAATTTCGTAGATTTACGAAACAATCGTAATTTGCAGGGTATGGAAAAATTAACCAAACAGGAAGAAGAAGTGATGCAGGCTATCTGGAGCGCAGGCGAGAATACCACCAAGGCATTCCTAGAATACATGCCAGACCCCAAACCGCCGTATACTACCCTGGCTTCCACCATCAAAAACCTGGAGAAGAAAGGTTATGTAGGCAGCCGGCTGATGGGGAATACCTATCTCTATACCCCGCAGGTATCAGAAGAAATTTATAAGCAAAAGCTCATGCAGGGTTTTGCAAAAAGTTATTTCAATAATTCCTATAAGGACATGGTCAGCTTTTTCATCAAACAAAAAAAGCTCAAACCAAAAGAATTGCAGGAGCTCATTGAAATGATTGAGAAGAAATAAAATCAAAAGTCAAAACAGCGATTATGTCACAGTTGTTTGATTACCTGATCAAAGCCTCACTCTGTTTGGGAGTGGTGTACCTGTTTTATTATTGGTTGCTGCGTCCGCTGACGTACTATAAATGGAACCGGTATTTTCTTTTGCTGGCTACTTCGCTGGCTTTTATCATTCCGTTGTTACCGGTAGATGCGCTGATGTCTGACCAGCCTTCGGCGGCAGTTACATTCATCAGGCAGTTTTCGCTGGAGAAAGACCAGGCCGCCATCGCAACGGCATCAGCTGCGCCGGAGCACATGGCTTTGTGGGAGGTAATACTGCCGGTATTCCTGGCAGGATCACTGGTTATGCTGGTGCGGATGCTGATACAATTGATTTCATTGAAAAAATTGCGTCGTTCTGCGCCGTTACTGCATGAAGGGCAATATGCATTTTACCAGTTACCCAACGAACAGTCGCCCTTTTCATTCGGCAACCACGTTTACCTGAACAGGCATTTGTACAATGAAGAAGAATTTGAAAAGATCATCCGTCACGAACTGGTGCATGTACAACAAAAGCATACGATAGACGTACTGCTGATGGAATGGATATGCATCATCAACTGGTTCAATCCATTCGCCTGGCTCATCAGGCAGGCGGCCAAGCAAAACCTGGAATTCATTGCAGATGAGCAGGTGTTGCAGGAGGGGCATAACCGTAAAGGGTACCAATACCTGCTTTTAAAAGTAGCGAGGGAGAACCATGGATTTCAACTGGCCAGTCCCTTTCTCTTCCCTTCGTTGAAAAAAAGGATAGAAATGATGAACCGCGATCGTACGGCCGGTATTCACCTGCTGAAATTCGCTGTGGTACTGCCCCTGATCGTGATGCTGGCAGTTGCTTTCGGGCAAACATCAGGTAAACACAGCATCAAAAAAGCAGATGGGGAACAATACAATTTATCATCACTCACTTATCGTATCAACGATGCGCGTGTGGAAACCATCGTCAAAGAAGATCAACGGAATTGCCTGCTCAAACCTGGCGCTGCGTTGAGCCTGGGATTGATGAGCAAAGAAAAAGACAGGCTCAAGACATTATTGGAACAACACGGATATGCCAACTTGCCGGGTAATGCCATCCGGTTCACGATCGATACCACGCTTTCGCCGCAACGTTTTGCTGTTGAAATAGCCATTCATATTGCGAATGCCGGTATGCAACAGGTAAGGTTGGCGCAGGGAAACGGATACGATCAGAAAGCAAAAGACCAAACCCTCATCAAACAAGAAAAGATCATAAACAGGGGGCATTAAACAGGGGTTTCTTTAACACAAACAAAATCCGGAATGAATTTTAAAACAGTGAATAATATCACAGGGTGGGTCGTGTGCCTGATCGCCTGTATGGTGTACCTGCTTACAATAGAAGCAGGAGGTAGTTTTTGGGATTGCGGCGAATTTGTAAGCTGCTGTTTCAAAGTGCAGATACCGCATCCGCCGGGCGCGCCGCTGTTCGTGCTCTTGGGCAGGTTGTTCATTGTGGCATTCGGAGATCATCCGCTCAATGCTGCCAAAGCCGTCAACTGCATGAGCGCGCTGGCCAGCGGGTTCACCATCCTTTTCTTATTCTGGACCATCACGCATATGGCCAAAAGATTATTGTTGCGTAATTCCCCAACGCTTAACAACACGCAGCTCATTTCCATTATGGGCGCGGGGGTAGTGGGCGCCCTGGCTTTTACTTTTTCCGATTCGTTCTGGTTCAGCGCCGTGGAAGGGGAAGTATATGCCATGAGTTCTTTTTTTACAGCTATTGTATTCTGGTGCATTTGCAAATGGGAAGAGAGAGCCGATGAGCCGCAGGCCGACAGGTGGATCGTTTTTATTTTCTTCCTCATCGGTATGTCCATCGGTGTACACCTGTTGAGTATACTGGACATACCGGCCATTGTAATGGTATATTATTTCAGAAGGAAAGACCGGTTTGAATATCGCCTGGTTAAAAAATATTTTCTGTGGATCGTATGCATAGGCGGCATAGCGGCCACACTGGGGGCTTTGTTCATGGCACAACGTGAAACACCAGACGGACAATCATTCGATGGAACAGTAGCCGGCTTGTTTTTTCTCGGTACGTTATTGGTAATCGCAGGCCTGTACCTGGCAGAATGGATAGGTAAAAAACAAAAAGCCTTTTTTGGCAGCGTATATGTTTTCCTATTGCTAAGCTGTGCAGTGGAATTGTTTGTACAGATAGGCGTTATCCAGTATTCCATCAAAGCTGCCGGCAGTTTCGATCTGTTCTTTGTGAATTCACTGGGGTTGCCATTCTTTTCGGGATTTACTTTTTTCTTTATACTGGTAGCAGTGGGCGTGTGGGCCGCTTTGCGTTATGCCAATAAAAAGAAATGGTCCATGCTCAACCTGGGACTCTGGTGCATGGTGTTTATATTGTTTGGATACAGCCCTTATGTTACCACCATGATACGCAGCAATGCAGATCCTGGTGTGGATATGTTCAATGTAGATAACCCCATGAGCCTATATGGTTACCTGGGAAGAGAGCAATACGGCGATTTTCCGCTTTTATACGGACAAAAATTCACCGCCCGTCCTATCGATTACAAAGAAGGATCAACAAAATACGGCAAGGGTAATCATGGGCAATATGTAGAAGTGGGCAAGAATGAATATCCTGTATTCGCACAGGAAGACCAGATGATCTTTCCGCGCATGTGGGACATGAGCAACGAACAGTCGCACGCAGATTATTACGCCCAGTTCATGGGTGCACGTAAACTGAAAGACGGCAGTTATGATAGCAGTCCTGGTTTTGTAGACAATCTTTCATTTTTTCTCCGTTACCAGAACTACTATATGTACTGGCGCTATTTCCTTTGGAACTTCAGTGGCCGGCAAAACGATGCGCAGGGATTGTTTACAGACAATGTGCGTGATGGCAACTGGATTACCGGCATACCTTTCATCGATCATATTTTTTATGGAGACCAGTCCGCAATGCCTGATAGCCTGAAATACAACAAAGCCAACAACAAATTATTTGCCCTGCCTTTGATATTGGGATTGATAGGCATGCTCTATCATTTCAAGAAGAACAGCGAACATGCTATTGTGGTGATGATGCTTTTTATGGTTACCGGGATAGGTATTGTATTGTACATCAACCAATCGGGTATGCAGCCCCGCGAAAGGGATTATGCTTATGTGGGTTCATTCTATGCGTTTGCCATTTGGATTGGATTGGGAGTCTTGTATTTTACCGATAAAGCGCTGAAGCAACAACGTTATGGTAAATCGCTTGCGTTGGGCGCCATTTTATTACTACTGGGTATTCCTGCGTTGATGGCGCAGCAGGAGTGGGACGATCACGACAGGAGCCAAAAGCAATTGGCGCGTGATATGGCGCGCAATTACCTGGAGAGTTGTCCGCCTAATGCTATCTTATTCACTTTTGCCGATAACGATACCTATCCATTATGGTATGCGCAGGAAGTGGAAGGCATCCGGCCCGATGTAAGGGTAGTGATCACTACATTGATCAGTGCCGACTGGTGCATCAACCAGTTACGTTACAAGATCAACCAGAGCGCGCCGGTAGATGTGATCTGGACCAAAGACCAGATACTGGGTGAAAAACGAAATGTGGCCATTTGTCAGCCACAGCCAGGTTTTCCGCAAGACAGGTATTACGATCTGTATGATGTAATGAAAAATTATTTAGGAGATGATAGTCACCTCGATAACAGGGGATATGTTAATTTACCGGTGACCCGTTTTTCGGTTCCGGTTAATGAACAATTGGTACGTGCGAATGGAACAGTGAACGCAACGGACAGTGTACAAAAAGAGATGCGTTTCGAAATTACGAAGAGATACCTGTACAAGAACGATCTGGCCATATTGAATATCATTGCCGCCAACCAATGGAAGCGACCCATCTGTTTTTCCGGACCTTACGATAACCTGGGTTTTGGCAATTATTTGCGCAAGGAAGGCATGGTGTATCAGTTAGTACCAGTACTTCAATCACCCATCAATACCGATCGCGCCATGGATATTGTTTTGCATCATTTTAATTCGGGTAATGCGCAAATACCCGGTGTTTATTTTGATGAACCAAACCGCCTTCAGCTCAACTTACTCCGTCGTACCATGGCAGAGCTGGCCATCGATCTCTGCGGGAAAAACCGGAAACAGGATGCCATCAAAATATTGGAAAAGGCAGATACGATGATAAACGAACACAATTTTCCTTACGGAATGGTGTCGAGGGGGAATGATCACAACCGGCAGTCGATGTATTTTCTCGATGCATGTTATCGTGCCGGTGACACGCGGCTGATTCAGAAAGTAACGGCTTCTTTGAAAAAAGATTTACAGGAACAGTTGCGTTATTACCAGCAACTTGCTCCTGAAAAAGCCGATGGTTTGCAATACGATTGGCAGGAAGCCAGCCGCATGCTGGAGATACTGAACAAATTAAAAACTCAAAGCGAGAGGTAAAGCCATTCCTGTTGCGGGTCTGGCGGCTGCATGGTTTTTACTACTACCTGCTTGTGACCTATGAGCACCTGTATTTCATAATAACTTCCCCAAAAACTGATCTGTTGTATGGCGCCTTTCACGGCATCGGCATCAGCAGCAGTTACTATGCGGAATTGTTCGGGGCGCAGGTAAAGGGGTTTCCCATTCATGGGCAAGGCACTTAACGAAGGGAACAGTACAACATCGGTTTTGTCGAACCTGTTGTAACTGCCAAAGAGCCCGGCTATATAATCGTTTAGAGGGTTACGGTATATTTCTTCTGCTGGCGCTTGTTGTACGATCTGCCCATCTTTCATGGCAATGATCTCATCGGCCCAGGATAAGGTGTCGAGCGGATCGTGGGAAGTGAGCAGGCAAGTGATTTGCCATTCTTTGCCAATATCTTCCAATACGCGCTTTAATATGTTTTTGTGAATGGGGTCGAGGTTGGAGAAGGGTTCATCGAGTAACAACAACCTGGGCGTTTGGGTCAGCAGCTTTGCCAATGCAATGCGTTGTTTCTCTCCGCCCGATAATTGATCATTCTTTCTTTTCAGCAGGTGATCGATGCGGCAGAGCCGGTACAATGCCTGTGCTTTTTCTTCCGGTAACTTGTTGGCATATTCCAGCAACTCTTCCATGCGGTAGTTGTTGCGTAACTCATAATGCTGCGAGAGATAAGCAATGCCGGGGTGACCCGGAACCAGTTGTTCAAGAGGACCTGTTACACGCTTTCCTTCAAACAATACCTGCCCGCCATCGGGCTGTACCAGTCCCGCTATGATCTTAAGCAGCGTGCTTTTACCGGAACCCGTTTCCCCGGCGATAGCGATCTTTTGGAAGGGTAATTGCTGAAAAGAAATATCCTTTAATGCAAAACTGCCTTGTTGCTTATAGAGGGAAGATACGGAGAGCAAATGCATGGGTTAAAGGTACAACCCGCCAGGTTATTGACACCGGAAACGTTTGCGGTATCTGAAAGGGTGCGAATCTGGTTTATTGGTGTACTTTGCGGTATGTCACATTCGTTTCGTTACCAGGCTTCCTGCAGCGCCGAGGAAGTGAAGAAAATGGATACCGCACAGTTGCGGAATGCTTTCCTTGTAGAGAAAGTATTTGAGAAAGATACCATCACTGCTACTTATTCCATGCAGGACCGTTTTATTGTGCTGGGTGTAAAACCTGTTCAGGAAAAACTGAGCCTGCCTGCTTTTCATGAGCTCACCAAAGCCGATTATTTTCTTGAAAGAAGGGAGATTGGCATCATCAATGTAGGCGGCAAAGGAACGGTAACTGTTGATGGCGAATCGTATCAACTGGACAATAAAGATGGTCTTTATATAGGCAAAGGCAAGCAATCTGTTGTATTTGCGAGTGCAGATGCACAGTCACCCGCTTTGTTCTATATCAATTCTGCATTGGCTGCTGCAGCTTATCCTACAACACATATCCGTAAAGCAGACATCACGCCGCTGACGCTGGGCGATGCGCTGACTTCCAATTACCGCAAGATCTACCAGTATATTTTACCGGGCCGCGTACAAAGCTGCCAGTTGGTGATGGGATTCACGGAGTTATTGAATGGCAGCGTATGGAACTCCATCCCGCCGCATACACACTTGCGGCGCAACGAAGTGTATTTCTATTTCGACGTGCCGGAAGAGCAGGTGGTATTGCACCTCATGGGCGAGCCCACAGAAACAAGACATTTATTCATGCACAACCACCAGGCGGTTGTATCGCCCGAGTGGAGCATACATGCGGGAGCCGGAACGGCGTCCTATTCATTTATATGGGGAATGGCAGGAGAGAACCAGGATTATACCGATATGGATAAACTGGAAGTTCAACATCTCCGCTAAGCGTTATTTCCTTTTCGATGAAGCCCGCTTAACAAGTTTGGTAGTGTACAATTTGGTTTGCGGGGTGAATGATTTACCTTGTTCAATCTGGTCGATCAGTAGCCCTGCAGCCATTTGTCCCATTTCAAAAGCCGGTTGCCGCACACTCGAAAGGGCGGGCGACATGATAGATACGATCGGTTCATCATTGAATCCCACAATAGCAATGTCTTCCGGAATGCGCAGTTTCTTTGCCTGTGCCGCCACCATGGCTGCAATGGCCTGCCGGTCGCTGCAAGTAAAAATACCATCGGGCGGGTTCTTCAGCTTAAGCAGTTGTGTGATTGCTTTCACACTTTTCTCGTGGTTGAATTCACAATACACCACCAATTGTTCATCGATGGGGATATGGTATTTTACCAATGCGAGCCGGTAGCCTTCTTTGCGGCGGCTGCTGATGGATAATTCCGAAGGGCCTCCGATATAAGCAATGCGGCGGCAACCCATTTTAATGAGGTGTTCAACGGCGCCGAAAGAGCCGGCCATATTATCAACGATCACTTTTGAAGTGTTCAACTCATCGGCAATACGATCAAACAATACCACAGGCATACCGCTTTGCTGCAATTCCAGTATATGCCGGTAGTCTCTGGTATGCTGTGCCAGTGATAAAATGATACCATCCACACTGCTGCGCATCATATCCTGCGTATTCTTTATCTCGCGTTCGTACAGCTCCATCGACTGGCAGGCGATCACCGTATATCCTCTTTTGGAAGCGGCGTCTTCGATGCCCTGCAATGCGGTGGAAAAAACATAATACCCCAGGTTGGGAACAATGACACCGATGGTTTTGGTCTTGGCTTTCACCAGGCTCAGGGCGGCCATATTCGGACGGTAATGAAGCCGCTCGGCGGTTTCTTTTACCAGTCTTTGTGTTTCTTTGTTGATCTCATGGCTCGATTTCAATGCCCTGGACACCGTGGAAGGTGAGATATTCAGCAATCGTGCGATATCTTTTATCGTAACCTGTTCGGCCATATTTTGCGGGGAAGCGTTCTTGTTTGTGTGGCAATTTAAGCTATTTTTAGTGTCTTATGCCGCCGGAAAATAATAACCCACCCGGATATTCCATTGCGCCAGCAGCGGATTGAATGAGTTATTGCGGATAGCGTATTCGTCCACATAAGCACAACGCCCTTCCCAGGGGTCATAAACCAGGTAACGATAAGAACCGTTTGTTTGTGTATAGTGCAGCACCAGGATAAAATGACGGGCTTGCGAACCAATAAAACCAACCAGCAATGGCATGGCAATGCCCCGGTTCAGTTGTGCCTGGAGCGATTTTTTTTTCAAGCGCTGCAATCATGTGCCTGGCAGCAGTTTCATCGCTGCGCATGACCGATGGTATACGGATGATCAGGGTATCGATGGGCAGAGATGCATCATTATTTTTGGGGAAGGCAGGTAAATGATACATACCGAAAAGTGCAAGCAGGCACAAGGTTTGTATAACAGCTTTTTTTCTTTTGTACAATTCTTGCATATTGCCTGCGTTGGCGGGTATATGGTGCGTAAGAACACGCACCTTTCATCTTTCCAGATAAATATACTAAAAAGCCTTCGGCATGCTAAAACAAAAGAAATTAAGTTTTTTTAAAAATCACCGGCTCGGTAATTTTTAATATTTTAGTTGCACGAACAACCATTCCAGCAATAAAGCCCCGGCACCTTGAAGCAGATAAGTATTTTTTTATCCAGTATTTTTTTCGCCTTTATAATGGTTCTTACAACTTCTTCCGTGGCGCAGGATACTGCCGGCAATGCGCCGCATGCAGATACGGTGGCCGAAAAAGACGTGATCGACATCCTTCTGGGCGTATTGAAAAAAGACGCATCGAAACGTGGACCAGCCGGCCAGAAGCATAGCGGCAAATTGCACCTGTCGGGATCCCCTGCAATAGAATATTCGTTGCAAACGGGTTTGTCCTTCAACGTAACGGGTAATATTGCTTTCTATACCACCGACCAGGCAGATGCCAACATATCATCTATACTGGTGGCGCCGATGTTCACCCAGAAGCAGCAGTTTGTGGTTCCGCTGCAATCGAGTATCTGGACAAAAGGGAACCTGTATAATTTTATCGGCGATTGGCGATTCCTTAAATATCCGGAAAACACGTACGGACTCGGCGGTTATACAAAATCAGAAAATGGTTATAAACTAGATTACGACTATATCCGTTTTTACCAATTCGCCCTACGAAAAATAGGGAATGACCTGTATGCAGGATTGGGTTACCAACTCGATAATCATTACAATATCAAAGAACTAACGCCTCCCGTGGGGGTAATAACCGATTTCCAGCGATATGGATTGGCATCCAGTTCCCGTTCATCGGGCTTGTCGCTCGATCTTTTATACGACACGCGGAGGAACTCTATCAATCCGGATCCCAGCTTTTATAGCAATATCGTGTTCCGCCAAAATATGCAATGGATAGGGAGTGATGAGAATTACAACAGCCTGCTGATCGATGTGCGCAAATACCTTCACCCCATCAGTGGCTCCAGGAATATATTGGCTTTCTGGTCGTACAACCTGTTTACTCTGGGCGGACATCCGCCTTATCTCGATTTGCCCAGCACTGGTTGGGACACATACAGCAATACAGGCAGAGGATATGTACAGAGCCGTTTTCGCAGCCGTAACATGGTAGACCTCGAAGCCGAATACCGTTTTGGTATTAGCCGCAACGGATTAATAGGAGGGGTGGTGTTTGCCAATGCACAGTCTTATTCAGAGATGGCCACCAACCGTTTTGAAGTGGCCCAGCCTGGTTATGGCGCCGGGTTGCGCATCAAATTCAATAAATTTTCGAGAACGAATGTCTGCATCGATTATGGCTTTGGTCTGCACGGGTCAAGCGGATTATTCCTGAATTTAGGCGAGGTATTCTGATATAAGGTTAATGATAGTCGAGGTAATCAACCAGGTAAGCGTTACCTTCTTCGAACTTAAAAATGATCCTCCAATTTGTTTTTTCTGTAACGGACCAGAACCCTTTTAAATCACCTTTCAGGGCATGCAGGCGGGCGCCTGGGAAGTCGACAGCTTCTATCGTTTCTGCTGCATCTAAGATGTCCAGAATCAGCTTGATTTTGCGTAGTTGGTCCGTTGGCAGCCTGGCCCCGTTGCCTTTCATCCAGAAATCCCTTAAACCTTTGTGCTGTATAGAAAGGATCATTATATATAGGATTGGGTGTTTAATTTAATAGGCAATGGCTTCAACTTCTATGACTTTGTTATGTTCAGCTTCCCATAGGTCGAAATTGCGCTGCAGGTTAAGCCACAGTTCCGGAGTGTTGCGAAATGCCTTCGATAAGCGGATAGCCATTTCAGCGGTGATTCCCTGGTGACCGTTGATCAGCCGGCTCACGGTAACCCGTGTAACACCGATCTTATCGGCAAATTCGGTAACAGAAATGTTCAGCTCGTCCAGGAAGAGCTCTTTCAAAATGGCGCCTGGGTGCTCTGGCTTGATGCCGCGTTTGTGCTTGACCATAGTGGTAATGATTTGTTACGTGTAAAGATACGATATACACTCCGGGTGGTCAAAAGATTGCTTAAAAGATGGCTTTTACTTTAGCTTGCTAAGTTGATTCTTTGGCCCTTAACAAAATCAGGTATTTATTCCTTTTCACAACGATGTGGTCTTTCCAGAACATGGCACCTGATTTTCTATTGGGCATTTTCATGCATAAAGCGCCAAACATTTTTCCGGCTTGGGCATTGGGAATTTTTTCAATCAGCTTGGTAAAGAATATTTCAGCTTCTGTCATAGTGAGATGAGGCTTTTTAATGGTAAACCATTTTTTGATTACCTGTCAATGCAATCGGGTTTTTGTTTTTTATAAACCTGATAGCTTCAGCCGGGTCAAACCTAACGACCAATACCGTTGCTGAGATCAGGTATTTATACGCAATTACACCATATTTTGACGGCATCACTTTATTGGTGATATAAAACCGATTTTGTTGTACAGAATTGTTTTTATATTTTGGGTGAAATGCACGTCAATGAAAAAAGCCTTTCTGTTTTTATTGCTATTAAGCTGTTTAGTACAGCATGTTTCCTCGCAAGACAAGAAAATATTTAATGAAACAGCCGCACAAAAAGCCGAGCGCCTCAAATGGTGGACCGATGCCCGTTTTGGAATGTTCATTCATTGGGGGATATATGCCCTGCCAGCCCGGCACGAATGGGTAAAGCATAATGAAAGACTTACAAACGAACAATACCAAAAATATTTCGACCACTTTAACCCGGATGAGTTCGATCCTAAAAAATGGGCGAAAGAAGCCAAACAGGCCGGGATGCAATATGCAGTGCTTACTACCAAGCACCACGACGGGTTTTGTTTGTTCGATTCAAAATACACAAATTATAAAGCCACTAATACAAAAGCGCATCGCGATCTGGTAAAAGAATTTGTAGCTGCCTTCCGAGCAGAAGGAATTAAAGTTGGTTTCTATTATTCATTGCTCGACTGGCATCACCCGGATTATACGGTAGACGATGCGCATCCGCAAAGACCCGCCGATAACCTGGGCGAGAAAGAAAAAGAAGAAGTATACAGCAGTTTTAATAAAAACCGCGATATGGCCAGGTACAGGCAATACCTGAAAAACCAGGTGGCTGAACTGATGACCAACTATGGTAAGATCGATATTCTCTGGCTGGATTGGACCTGGGGTAAAGACGCTAAGCATGGCAAGCATCCGCAAGATTGGGGTGCTGTGGATCTGATCAAAATGGTTAGGAAATTACAACCGGGTATCCTGGTCAATAACAGGCTGGGACTCGACCAGGACGGTTATGCAGATGGCGGCGACTTTGAAACTCCTGAACAGGTAAAACCAGCTGAACTGCTCAAGTACAAAGGAAAATATTGGGAAACCTGCCAAACATTTTCCGGTTCATGGGGATATTACCGTGATGAACATTCATGGAAAAACCAGCGCCAGCTGCTCGACTTATTGATCACTGCTGCAGCAAACGGCGGCAATCTCATTTTGAATGTAGGTCCTACTGCACGCGGCGAATTCGATTACCGCGCCACCCATGCGTTAGACAGCCTGGGCTATTGGATGCATGAACACCATCCGTCTATTTATCATTGCACTTTTCCGCCGGACGAATACAATTTACCTGCATCGATGGATGACCGGTTGACTTATAATCCCGACACAAAAAAATTATACTTGCATCTTTTCCATTATCCCGATAACGGGGAATTGGTATTGCCCAATTATAACGGTAAGATCAGCTATGCGCAGCTCTTGAATGATGATTCTGAAGTGCCATTTAAAGCAGGAGATAATACAACGGATCTAGTGTTAAAACTTCCCAAGGCCAAACCTCCTTATGAGATACCGGTTATTGAGCTTAGTTTGAAATAAGGACTGTTGGCGAATCTTATACTACTTTGGTTACCGGTTGATGTTTTACGGGGAAGTTGACCGAATTGGCAATAAAACAAAGCTTGTGGGCCTTTTCATGTAACCCGTTCGCTTTGCCAATCATGGATGCCTCTTTTACTGTTACAGTGGGATGCAGTATAACTTCAACAAAATGCCCGCCGCCATCAGCTGTTTCTGCCATGATGCCGGTAGCATTATCTGTATAATCTGTTACTATTACCCCGGCTTCCGAACAGAGGTGAAGATACCACAACATGTGGCAGGACGATATTGACGCCACTAATAATTCTTCCGGATTGTATTTTGTTTTATCACCCCGGAACGAAGGATCGGATGAAGCTGCAATGGCCGCTTTTCCTTCAACACTGATGGTATGGCTTCGCTCGTAATTACGATAATGATCCGTGCCGGAACCATTATTGCCTGTCCATTGGATGCTTGTTGTATAATGATGTTGCTTCATTACTCAGTACGGTTTCTTTTTGATGAATGCAAAGGGATTTCCAACACAAAGATATTTGTTGATCCTTTATGATCCTTCAGGTAAAGCCTGCCGCCATGCAGTTCTGTTAAAGATCGGGCAAGTGTAAGGCCAATGCCTGTGCCTTTTTGCCTGGCGGTTTCTTTTACCCTGTAGAAGGGCTCGAATATTTTTTCCCTTATTTCTGCAGGAATGGGGTAACCATCGTTTTCTATTTCCAGGATCAGTTTCCCGGCAGGCACATCATCCCGGAAAAGCCGCAGCTTTACTATTTTATCTGCATATTTGATGGCATTGCTCAACAGGTTGCTGATGATCTTTCTCAAAGCATCTTCATCTGCCTGGATTTCAATGGTGTTTTCGGGTACACTTAAAGTATAAGACAGGTGCTTCTTTTTAACCAATGGTTTGAAATTGGTGAACATTTCCTGTAAGAGCCTGGAAAGGTTCACTGTACTGAATTCCAGGCTGAATCCCTTTTGCTCTGTTTGCCTGAAATCGAGTATCTGGGTAACCAGTTCGGTAAGCCGTGTGGTATTTCTGTCCATGGTAACGAGGTCTTCCCGGGTTTCTTCATCTTCAATCTGCGGCAGGCGATCGAGCATGTTTTCAAGCGGCCCTTTGATCAGCGTAAGTGGCGTGCGTATTTCATGCGCCACATTGGTAAAGAACGCCATCTTCGATTCGTACATCTCTTTTTCCCTCTTTACTTTTTGCCGGTTGTGATAAGTAATGATCAGGTACCAGGATAACAGTCCGAGTATAAGGAAATAAAATGCATACGCATAAGGTGTAGCCCAAAGCGGCGAATTGATGTGTATGACCATTTTTGTTTCAGGCGTGTTCCACAAATGGTTGTGCGTGGCTTTTACCCTGAATATGTAAGTGCCGGGTGACAGGTTAGTAAAATATACTTTGCGATTAGTATTCAGGTAGGTCCATTCTTTATCGAGCCCCTCAAGCATATAGGCGTATTGCACGGTTCCGGGCGCCACATAACTAAGCGCTGAGAAATCAAAACTGACAGATGTTTGAAAATAAGGAAGTGTTATTTTATCGGTAACAATGGGTGATTTCTTCAGTATGCCATTTTGCGGATCAACCGGAATTTCTTTATTCTGTACCTGGATAGAAGTGATGTATACATGCAACTGTGATGAATCGGACGGCATGCGTTTTGGTTGGAAAGCGATCAGGCCATTTACACTGCCAAAATAAAGTTTGCCGTTTTTGTCTTTATACCCGGAATGATAATTGAACTGATCTGTGAGCAGGCCATTCGCTTTTGTATACACATTCATTTCGCCGGTAGAAGGATTCATATTAACGAGCCCTTTGGAAGTGGTAATCCAGATATAATGGTTATTGTCTTCAATGACTTTGAAAACAAAGTCACTGGGCAACCCGTCCCGGATGGAGTAACGGGTAAACTTTTTTCTGTTAGTGTCCAACTTGCACAAACCACCACCTTCTGTAGCAAACCAGAGATTTCCTGCACTGTCTTCAAAAAGTGCATTCACATTATTGTCAGACAGGCTGTTGGTATTGCTTGCCATGGATTGTACCTGTCCACTCTTACGGGTAAGGGTGTTAAACCAGAAAACACCCTGCCCAAAAGCCGCAGCCCATATAACGCCATTGTGGTCTTCAATAACTGACCTGACATTATGTGCACCCGCCAATTCCGGCGGCCTTTGAAATGTTTCCGACCGGGGGCTAAATAAATATACCCCGTTGGTGGTACCCATGTACAGGTCATTTCGGGAATGCCTGAGGAAACAATAAATAAAATTGCTTTTGATGTCGGTTGCTTTGGGGCCTGCCGAAAAATGTTTGATCACCTTCTCTGTACGGATATCCATCACATCGATCCCATGTTCAAATGTGCCGATCCACAAAAGACTATCATCTATAAAAAGCCCGTGTATATTTCTGTAGGAGATGGTATTCTTTGTGCCATCGGGCTCAAACTGTCGTATAGCGCCGGTTTGCGGGTTGATCTTGCTGATACCTGCATCTTCTGTACCAATCCAGATATTACCGTTCTTGTCTTCGCAGATTTCCCGCACGGCCCTGCCGCTGATGCTGGTGAATGTATTATCGGGGAAGAATTTCTGAAAAAAAGTATTGGCGGCAGACCAATAATTTACGCCGCCAAAATAACTGCCAGCCCATACACCCCCTTCACGATCCTTGCACAATGCATATAAAGCATTGTCGGAAAGTGAGTAAGGATCCAGGAATCTTTTTTTCAGGTGTGTAAAAGTCTGGGTATTTGTTTTCCAGATAAAGATGCCCGATTCAGTTGCAAACCAATACTCATTCATGGATACCTGCAGGATATCCCGTACAATAACATTTGTTTTATCCTCATTATAAATAAGAAGGTCTTTATATGTTTTTGATGGCAGGTCGAACTCTTTGATTCCCTGTTCATAACTGCCGATATACATTTTATTACCCCCGATCAGTATTTTCTGAAGCAAGCCTGTAGCAACGGGTTTGGAATGACTAAATACATTGTAGGCAATAAAACTACCTGTGCTCTCATTGTATTTTTCAACAAACCCCGTTGCTGTAGCACACCATAAGTTGCCTTCTGCGTCGAGGTCTAATGAAGTTATATAAGCGTGGTTGGGATGCGGAAGCCGCTGCATTTTTTTTGTAACGGTATTGAAATGGCAAATGGCGCCGTCGGCAATGAACCATAAGTTATGACGGGTATCAGCCAGGATATTGTGTACAAAACGAATTGAATCAATTAAAACAGAAAGACGCTCTTCATCGGCGTGATAGAGATAGAGACCTCCATCAGCTCCAACATACATGCTTCCGTCCTGGTCTACGAACAAGCCTGTGATAGGGTTATAAGTGATGGGATGTTGGGAAACGGGATTTTGCGGGTTGAATCTCCGGAACCGGTAGCCGTCGAAACGGTTCAACCCGTCTTTTGTTCCGAACCACAGAAAGCCTGTTTTGTCTTGCCTGCCACAAAGAACAGTATTGTTCGATAAGCCATCTTCTACCTGGTAGTGCCTGAAATAATATGGCTGTGCAGGTGTTATGCCTGGCAACGAAACCAGGGCAATCAACATAATACAAAAGGCAATACAGCAACGCATGAGTACTTGCAATATATCGTTTTTGCATGGCATGCGGTGAATTTTATCTCTCTGTTACAACATCAAAAAAAGTTGTAACAAAATGAATAGTTTATGATACGGAGGGAATTTTCAAAATCTTGTTTTCTTGTTTTCTTCACAACCTAACAAGATGCTTTGCCATGAAGTTGAACTATGCTGCTTCTGCTGTTCTATTTGCGATAACTACTTCATTCATATCCTCCAATGATGGTGACATACGCATCAGCAGCGTTAAAACCACTCCCGTTGTTGCCACTAATAAATATTATACAGCTAACCGCGCGCCCTTGCAGCCGCTGCATTTCATCAAACTGCCAATCGGCAGCATCAAGCCTGCCGGATGGATCAGGAAATACCTTGAACTGCAACGCAATGGTTTAACAGGGAAGCTCGGCCAGATCAGCGCCTGGCTGGATAAAAACAATAATGCCTGGTTCAGCGGAACAGGACAGGGAGACCATGGCTGGGAAGAAGTGCCTTACTGGTTAAAAGGCTATGGCGATCTGGCATACCTGCTGAGCGATACAGCTATGATCCGTGAGACCAGGTCGTGGCTCAACAAAGCCATGCAAAGCCAACGCGCCGATGGTTTTTTCGGACCAGGATATGATGATAGAAAGCAGAACGGTAAGCAGGCAGCGCCCGATAGCTGGCCCAATATGATCATGCTTTGGTGCTTACAATCTTACTATGAATATTCCGGCGATCAGCGCGTTATTCCTTTCATGAAAAAATATTTCCAATGGGAAGCGTCTATCCCCGATGACCAAATGCTCACGCGTTATTGGGAAAAGAGTCGCGGTGGCGATAATCTATACAGTATCTATTGGCTGTACAACCGTACCGGCGAACAGTGGTTGCTCAACCTGGCCAACCGCATACACGCACGCACCGATAACTGGACTGCCCGGCATAAACTTCCCAACTGGCACAACGTAAACATTGCGCAGGGCTTTCGCGAGCCCGCCACTTATTTTATGCAAAAAGGCGACAGCAGTTTGCTCAAAGCCACCTATAACGATTTTAACCTGGTGAGGACATTATATGGTCAGGTACCCGGGGGTATGTTTGGTGCGGACGAAAACGCCCGCCCCGGGTATACTGACCCTCGCCAGGCAGTGGAAACCTGTGGTATGGTAGAGCAGATGGCTAGTGATGAAATGCTCACCGGTATCACCGGAGATCCTTTCTGGGCAGATCATTGCGAAGATGTGGCCTTCAACACTTACCCGGCGGCAGTGATGCCCGATTTCAAAAGTCTCCGTTACCTCACAGCGCCGAATATGGTAATGAGTGATATGAAAAATCATAGTCCGGGTATACAGAACGAAGGCCCCTTCCTGATGATGAACCCCTTCAGCAGCCGTTGCTGCCAGCACAACCATACACAGGGCTGGCCTTATTATGCCGAGCATTTATGGATGGCTACGCCTGATAATGGTCTTGCTGCTATCCTGTACAACAGCGCCAGTGTTACGGCAAGGGTAGGAAACAATAACAAGGTAACAATCACAGAGCAGACGAAATATCCTTTCGAAGACACCATCCAACTGCAGGTGCATCCTACTGCACCTGCGCATTTTCCTTTGTATTTGCGCATTCCTGCCTGGTGTAATGGCGCGCAGGTATTCATCAATGGAAAATTGCAATCGCATGAATCGTTGCCGTCGACATTCACGCGGATTGAAAAGAACTGGCAGAAAGGAGACCGTGTAACGATTGTGCTTCCCAGGAAATTAGCTATCCATACCTGGACAGCCAATAAGAATAGTGTGAGCATCAATTACGGTCCGCTTACATTTTCACTGAAAATTCCCGAACGGTACAAGCAACGCGACAGCCGTGTATCAGCTATTGCTGATTCGCGGTGGCAGCAGCATGCCGATAGCAAACAATGGCCTTCTTACGAAATATTTCCCGCAGGCAGTTGGAACTATGGCCTCTGCCTGGGAGAGGGTAATCCCAATACTTTGTTCACTGTTAAACATAAACCGTGGCCACGAAACGATTTTCCATTCAGCCAGGAAACGGTGCCGATTGAAATACAGACTTGCGGAAGAAAGATCCCTGGCTGGGGAATAGATAAATATGGTTTGTGCGACACGCTTCCGGCGAGCCCGGTAATAGTGCACAGTGCAAAAGAACAAATTACACTGGTGCCTATGGGCGCTGCGCGGTTGCGAATTTCCGCATTTCCGGTAGCCAAAGGCACAACAGAGTAGCAAACCCATCAACCGAAAACCTATATCTAAAAATTAAACTTGCATTATGAAAAATTGGCCTCTCGAATCTTCTTTTGCAGGCCGCGGATGGCCGCCACGCCGTGGTACAGTGCACGGAAAAAAACAGCTATTGTTGCTGTTCCTGCTGGGCTGCTTTTTTACGGCTCAATCGCAAACGTTGCTAACCGGAAGGGTAGTAGACTCCGCCGGAAACAAACCACTGCAAGGCGTTACGGTTGCTACCGACATGTCTAAGCGGTCGGCAGTTACCAATGCATTGGGTGTTTACCAGATCAGGGTAACCGACAAAGACAAGAAGTTGGTATTTTCTTATGTAGGCATGAAACCCGTTACACGAATGTTGGGTAGCAGTGCGGTGTATGATGTTACGATGGTAACGGATATATCAGGCCTGAGCGATGTGGTAGTGGTAGGTTATGGTACACAAAAAAGATCGGCCACCACCGGTTCTATTGCCACCATCACCACCAAGGATATCGACCGTGTGCATGGTGGTGCTACAGTGAGTACCACACTCGCCGGTAAATTACCTGGTGTTACTTTCAGAATGCCGGATGGACGGCCCGGCTCATCTGCAAATATCCAGATACGAAACATGGGTACCCCATTATATGTAATTGATGGTATTCAACAGGATGAAGGCCAGTTCAATAACCTGGCCCCCAATGATATCGAAAGCATCTCCATATTAAAAGATGCTTCTGCTGCGATCTATGGTGTGCGTGCGGCAAATGGTGTAGTAGTAGTTACCACCAAGCGAGGCGCCACTGGCAAGAACAATGTGAACATAGATGCTTACTCAGGCTGGCAACAATGGTTCCGCTTTCCCAAAGTGCTGAACAATTCGTATGACTACATGTCTTACCTCGCAGAAGCACAGGTGAATAGTTTTGGCAGCACCAATATTACCCAGGCCGAACTGGATAAATACAAACAGGGTGCAAGCGCCGGGCTGCAATACCGCAGCTTCGACTGGCGGAAATTTATCATGAGCAATGATTTCGCTCCGCAGAATTCAATCAATGTCAATATCAACGGAGGATCTGATAAAGTAAATTATTATGTTTCCGCAACGAACTTTTACCAGAATTCCGTACTGGGTAAAGAATACCAGTTCATGCGTACCAATATCCAATCCAATATCACGGCAAAACTGGCCAGTGGATTTAAAGTAGGAATGGATGTGAACGGAAGGATCGAGAGCAGGGAGAACCCCGGCGTGCCTGGTCTGGATGACTATTGGCTGGCACGATTTGCAGTGCTTCGCAACACGCCGCTGGAAAGACCTTATGCCAATGACAATCCCGCTTACCTGAATAATATCGGCCATACAGAAACCAACTATGCATTTTTGAATGAGCGCTTGTCGGGCAAGTTCCGTAGCGACTGGCGCGTATTGCAGGCGAATTTTCATGCAGATTATGAAGTGCCCGGTGTGAAAGGATTAACTCTCAGGGGCTTGTATTCTTATTATATAGCCGATTATTTGCTCAATAACCACGAGTTTACCTACAACGCGTATACATTCAATCCCACCGACTCAAGTTATAATGTTACCGGTGGCAGCACCAACCCATGGCGCGAAAGGGAACAGATCAAACAGATCAATACCACCATGCAGGGACAGATCAGCTATAACAACACTTTTGGAGATCATACCATTGGCGCTACCATGGTTGCAGAGCGACTGAAATCACAACGCACGCGCAACTGGATACACGCTTCACCGGTATCCAATAACCTGCCATTGATTTATTTCCCCACTGCCGATACTTACCAGGACAGTGACGACAAACAAGCGCGCGTTGGTTATATCGTGCGATTGAACTATAACTACGCCAACCGTTATTACCTGGAATTGTCGGGCAGACGTGATGCTTCTTATCTTTTCGCTCCCGGCTACCGCGTGGGTTATTTCCCCGGAGGTTCTGTTGGATGGCGTATTACAGAAGAGCCTTTCTTCAGGAACCTCTTGCACAACAACAAGAACATTCTTTCCGACCTCAAGCTGAGGGCTTCTTATGGCATATTGGGTGATGATAATCCCAATGGTTCTCCCATCGTAGCACCTTATGCTTACCTGCCGGGATACAATTACAACCAGGGAACCGCTATCATCGATGGTAACGCCCTCACTGTATCGAGAGACAAAGGCATACCCACTACCAATATTACCTGGTTGAAAAGCCGCATTACCGATCTGGGTCTTGACTTCGTATTGCTGAAAGGAAAACTCACCGGTAGTATCGATTATTTCTATCGCAAACGCACGGGCCTGCCTGCGAGCAAGAACGATGTGATCGTTCCGCAGGAACTGGGATACAGTTTGCCTTTGGCTAACCTGAACAGCGATGCGCAGTATGGTGAAGAATTGTCGATCGCTTATACAGGAAAGATCAATGCGGTGAACATTAGTGTGGGTGGTAATATTTCTTATACGCGCTCTGAATTCCTGCAGTCTTATAACCCGCTCTTCCTCAACTCATGGGATCAATACCGGAATTCTTCCGAAGGGCGTTTCACCAATATCGGCTGGGGATATACGGTTGTAGGACAGTTCACTTCACAGGACCAGATCAATCATTATCCTGTGAACATCGATGGAAAGGGCAACAAAACCTTATTGCCCGGTGACCTCATATACAAAGACTGGAATGGCGATGGTAAGATAGACCAGTACGATATGCGCCCCATTAGTTATGGTTATGGAACACAGCCCAATATCAATTTCGGATTCAACTTTGCATTGGCCTATAATCATTTTGATTTCCATGCCGATTTTTCCGGCGCTTCTGGTTACACCTGGTACCAGAACTGGGAAATGCGCTGGGCATTCCAGAACAATGGCAACCTGAATACCATTTTCACAGACAGGTGGCATCATTCGAATTCGCTGGATCCTACCAGTTCGTGGATACCCGGAAAATATCCGCCCACAAGACTGAACCCCGGCACGGGCCACAGCGATTACAACGCCAACTCTACCTTCTGGTTGCACAACGTAACACAGATCAGGGCCAGAACAGTGGAATTTGGTTATACAATGCCAACATCACTCGTGAAAAAAGCAGGACTGCAAAGAGCAAGGTTTTATGCAAACGTTTATAACCTGTTTTCCATCGACAACCTGAAACAATATGGTATCGATCCGGAAGTGATCGACGACAATGGATTGCAGTTCCCGCAGAGCAGGGTATATAATGTAGGAGTGAACCTTACTTTTTAACTAATTCGATCATAAAACATTTGTAATGAAAAAGCTTATTTCCATCTTATTGGCTGCATCCCTGCTCACGATGGCAGGATGCAAAAAAGACGATGACTTCCTGAACATACCGCCTACACAGGTCATACCGCAAGACCTGGCTTTTTCTGATCCCGCCCTCGTGCTTTCTATTGTGGGCGACCTGTACAACCGGCAACTCGATTTCTCCAGTTTCAGAAACGGCTGGTCGAGCTTTACAGATTTCAGTGAAAGCTTCCCTTCCGAAAACGGCAGTTATTATATCGTTCAACGTACCGGTTGGGATTTTGGTTCCTGGGGCGTGAACTGGTCAGGCAGTTATGCGTATATACGCGACCTCAACCTGTTCATCCAGCGCGACAGCGCTTCTACCAAATTGGCGCCGTCTGACAAAGCACGGTTCATGGCAGAAGGCCGTTTCCTGAGAGCGAATTTTTATTTTGAACTCGCTAAAAGAATAGGCGGCGTACCGCTGATTTTGCAGCCACTGGTATATGACCTGAAAGGCGATCCTACTTATCTGCAATATCCCAGGGCCAAAGAATCGGATATTTATGATTTTGTCATCAGCGAAGCAGAAGCCATTAAGAACAGTCTGCCTTCCGATCCTTCTGAAAAATCAAGGGCAACAAAAGCTGCTGCATTGGCTATGGAAGCGAGGGCCGCGCTTTATGCAGGTTCTATTGCCAAGTATGGCGCCAAAACGCCGCAGGTAATGCTTTCCGGTGGAGAAGTGGGCATAGCAGCTTCCAAAGCGAATGATTATTATACCAGGGCGCTGGCAGCTGCACAAGAGATCATCAGTGGCCAGGCTGGTAATTATAAATTGTACAAAGTACTGCCCAACCTTTCTGATAATTTCGCTGCCATTTTTCTCGATAAGACCAGCGTGAACCAGGAAACCATCTTCCTGGAAGACTATAAAGTGAACAGCGGTAAAACGCATCCGTTCACTACCAATGATCAACCCTTCTCATTGTCCGATGAAGGTTATGATGCAGGCCGACTCAACCCTTCTTTGAACCTGGTAGAGTCGTTCGAAAAATTAGATAACACTTATGCGCCGCTGCCTACCACCGATGCTACAGGCAGCCAGCTATTCTACAGCAATGTACAGGATATTTTTGCCGGCCGTGATGCACGTTTAGCAGGAACCGTGTTGTTGCCGGGAACTGTATTTAAGACCGGTGTGGTAGATATATGGGCGGGCTATCAACTGGCCAATGGCAGCATCATCAGCAGTAATGATGCCGTTAATCTCAAACCGTTGCCTGGCAGTACAACGCCTGTACAGGTGGTGGGTAAGGATGGTCCGGTGAGCGGATTGGAACTGAGAACACAAACCGGTTTTTATATCCGCAAATGGCTTGATCCTACTACAGGTTCGGGAAGAAGGGGAAGGGGAAGTGATGTGGCATTTGTGCGTTACCGTTATGCAGAAGTGTTGCTCAATGCTGCTGAAGCGGCATTTGAACTGGGCCGCACCGATCTTGCTGCCGGTTATATGAACCTGGTAAGGGCAAGGGCCGGCCTCACTACGCCGTTGCTGCCTACCGATATGAGCTTTGACCGTATTGTACATGAGCGCAGGGTAGAGCTGGCTTTCGAAGGACATGTATTGTATGATATGAAACGCTGGCGTTTGGCTAACCAGATATGGGATGGAACGCCTACCGGCCTTGCCGATCTGAAAGCCAATATCGGAACAGCGAACAAAAGAAGCACACAGCCCTGGGGACTCTGGCCTTACAGGTATTACGATCCGGGTGGACCCAATGATGGCAAATGGGTATTCAAAGAAACATTGCCAGGACCTGTAACCGGCGCCAACCTCTTCCTCATGGGTAATTACTATTCGCGCATTGGTGATGATGTGATTGCCGCTAACCCGAAGATCATCAGGCAACCCAACCAGTAAGTTTCATTTAATAAATCAGTAGTATGAAAAATAAATTCCTTTTCTATATACTTTGTGTCAGCATGTGTGGGATATTATCCTGCAAGAAGGATAATTATACACCACCGAGTTCACAATTGAACGGCGCGCTGACTTATAAAGGCGATACCATCCGCGTGGAATACAACCGTGTGTCTTTCCAGTTGTATCAATTCGGTTTTGGTAAAGTAGGCCCGATCGGCGGAACATTCAGTCAGAATGGTACCATGAATATGGTATTGTTCGCCGGAAATTATAAATTCATCATACCAAACGGACAGGGTCCCTTCTTCTGGAAGAAAACCCCGGCCGGCGATCCCGATACACTGAACATCAGTTTGGCGGGAAGCCAGAACCTGAACATTGAAGTAATGCCGTATTATATGATACGTAATGCCGCGTTCAGTGGTGGTGGCGGCACAGTAAAAGCAACATGCAAAGTGGAGAAAATTATAACCGATGCAAATGCAAAAGCGATTGAAAGGGTAACCTTGTATATCAACAATACCGCTTTTGTTTCAGGAGCCAACAATGTAGCCAGCGCCAGCATCAGCGGCGCGGCCATCACCGATCCGAATAATATTTCGTTGAGTGTGGCGGTTCCTTCGGGGTTGGGACAGAACTTTGTACAGGCACGGATTGGCGTGAAGATCGCCGGCGTGGAGGCTTTGATTTTTTCACCGATAATGATAGTAACATATTAACTCAATGAAGCGTAGTTTTTTTATTTCCGTTTTCTTTTTTGCCTTTCTTTCCCTTCATGCACAAAACGCCTGGAAGCGGGTGCCGGGGACTATTGCAACACCCTGGGCCGACAGTGTAGATCCCAAACATGTATTGGATGCCTATCCCAGGCCACAATTGCAGCGTGAACAATGGACCAACCTGAATGGGTTGTGGGATTATGCCATCTTGCCAAAAACAGCAGGGCAAAATATTCCTGCAACATACCAGGGCAAGCTACTCGTGCCGTTTGCAGTAGAATCGTCATTATCCGGTGCGGGAAAAACCGTGGGTAAAGACAGCATCTTATGGTATCATACCGTGTTGCAACTCACCAATCCTAAAAACAAGCAGCGTACGCTGTTGCATTTTGGTGCGGTAGATTGGCAGGCTACCATCTATGTGAATGGAAAAGAAATAGGCAGTCACGAAGGCGGATACGATCCTTTTACGGTAGACATTTCATCTGCATTGATAAAAGGATCAAAACAGGAACTGGCCGTGCGTGTTTGGGACCCCAGCGATGATGGTCCGCAACCCCGCGGCAAGCAGGTGAAAAAGCCCGCAGGCATTTGGTACACACCGGTAACAGGTATATGGCAAACAGTATGGCTGGAAACGGTGCCTGAAACCTATATCACGGCATTGCGGTCAACACCGGATTTGGATAAAGCAACTGTTACCATCAACGCTGCAATTGAAACATTGCAGCCAGGCGATCAACTGTTGGTATCGGCATGGAATAACAAAGAAAAAATAGCGGAGTATACAGGATCGGAGACAAATATTACGCTCCACATACCTGACCCCAAAACATGGTCGCCCGATCATCCGTTTCTGTACGATCTGCAGGTTTCGATTCTTAGAAAGAGCAAGCTCATCGACCAGGTGAAAGGTTATTTTGCGATGCGTAAAATTTCCATTGCGCCCGACAGTCACGGTATACAAAAGATGATGCTGAACAACAAGTTCTGTTTTCAGTACGGTCCGCTCGATCAGGGCTGGTGGCCCGATGGTCTCTACACCGCACCTACCGATGCAGCGCTGAAATACGATCTGCTGCAGACAAAGGCCATGGGCTTTAACATGATACGCAAGCACGTAAAAGTAGAGCCCGCCCGCTGGTATTATTACTGCGATCAATTAGGCATACTGGTATGGCAGGATATGCCCAGCGGCGACCTGGGAAATCACTGGGAAAACAGACCCGGCGTGCTTGGCAGGGCTACAGATAAAGACAGAACGCCTGAATCCATTGCTATTTATCATAGAGAATGGAACCATATCATGGATGCATTGTATCCTTTCCCCTGTATTGTGGTATGGGTACCATTCAATGAAGCATGGGGACAATTCAATACCGTAGAGATCGCTAAAGAGACCATGCAAAAAGATCCGTCGCGATTGGTGAACAGTGCGAGTGGTGGGAATTTTTATACGGTAGGACATATCATCGATCTGCACAACTATCCCGATCCTGCCATGCCAAGGCCCGATGTTTTTGGCTCACGACAGGCGTTGGTATTGGGAGAGTTCGGTGGATTGGGACTTCCAATGGAAGGGCATACCTGGCAATCATCTAAGAACTGGGGTTACCAGAGTTTTAAAAACCGGGAAGAATTATTTCAACGGTACCTCACACTCACAGATAAATTACAGGAACTGATCAAGGCAGGATTATCGGCTGCAGTGTACACACAAACAACAGACGTGGAAATAGAAGTAAATGGATTCATGACCTACGACAGGAAAGTGCTGAAAATGCCTTTGCAGCGTTTGCATGAAGTGAATATGGCTTTGTATAAGATACATGAATAACCAGCTATGAAAGTCATTACCGCAAGAAATATATGTTGGGTAAGCATCATGCTGTTATTTTTCTGTCCGGCAGCTGTTTCCGCACAGAAAGGTTTCATGAACCCGCTGCTGACGTCAGGCCCCGATCCCTGGTGCCTGTATAAAGATGGGATGTATTATTACATGCATACTACCGGCCGCGACCTCCGGTTATGGAAGACGAAAGATATCACTGCATTGTCCCGCGCGGCTTCTGCTGTGATATGGACGCCTCCCGCTACCGGTCCTATGTCGCGCGATATCTGGGCGCCGGAGATACATTTCCTGCAAGGCAAATGGTATGTTTATTTCGCTGCAGATAATGGTGATAATTACCAACACCGGTTGTATGTATTGGAAAATGCATCTGCCGATCCATTACAGGGGCAATGGATCATGAAAGGAGAACTGAAAACCCCTGGCGACAAATGGGCTATTGACGGTTCTGTCTTTGAAGATCATGGACAACTCTACCTGATCTGGAGCGGATGGCAGGGCGAGAAAAACGGCGAGCAGGATATTTTTATTTCCAGGATGAAAAATCCATGGACAACAGAAGGAGAACGGGTAATGCTTTCTGCACCCGAGTACGACTGGGAAAAAAATGGAGAGATCAAGGAGCAGGGCAAGACTACACACCTCTATGTAAATGAAGGGCCTGAATTACTGAAACACGGTAAAGATCTTTTCCTGGTTTATTCAGCGAGCGCCTGCTGGATGGATACCTATTCGTTGGGTATGCTCAGGGCAAAATCCGGTTCCGATCTGATGCAACCTTCTTCATGGAAGAAATCTGCGCAACCTGTTTTTCAACAATCACTGAAAAACCAGGTCTATGCAACCGGACATTGTTCTTTTTTTATGTCGCCCAACGGTAAAGAAAATTATATTCTTTACCATGCGAATAGTAAACCAGGTGAGGGATGTGGTAAGTCGCGCTCCCCACGTGCGCAGCGTTTTTCATGGAAACGGGATGGCAATCCTTCTTTCGGAGAACCCATAGCTGATGGTGTGTTGCTTCCGCTTCCTTCGGGTACGGTTAGCGATAGGTGATCGTTTTAATATAAAGTGTGCAAGATGCGAGCAAAAAGGAGCAGGTATTATGTGCTGGGTTGCCTGGTAGCTATACTGGCAATGCAAGGACTGCTTTGTTCTGCCCAGCAACCGGGAACCCTGTTCCGTTTATTATCGCCAACTGCCACTGGTATTGATTTCAAGAACCAACTTACAGAAAGTGATTCCATCAACATTCTCCGGCAGGCCAACCTGTACAATGGTGGCGGTGTTGGCATCGGTGATTTCAATCGCGATGGATTGATGGATATTTATTTCGCGGGCAATATGGTGAGTAACCGGCTGTACCTGAACAAAGGCCACCTGCAATTCACCGACATTACAAAGGAAGCGGGTGTAGACGGACAGGGACATTGGTGTACCGGTGTTTCCGTGGTAGACATCAATAACGATGGATGGCCGGATATTTATGTATGCGGGTCATTTCAAAAAGATCCGAAGCTCAGAAGAAATTTACTCTATATCAACCAGGGCCCTGATAAAAATGGTGTGCCGGTATTCAAAGAAATGGCGGAAGCATGGAAGCTTGCCGATACAGGATTCAGCACCCAGGCTTATTTTTTCGATTACGACAAAGATGGCGACCTGGATATGTACCTGGTGACGAATGAATTATATGATCCGAAAACGCCTATTAAATTCCGTCCTAAAGTAAAAGATGGCAGCGCGCGTAATACCGACAGGCTTTATCGCAACAACGGCAATGGAACATTCACCAATGTTTCGAAGGAAGCAGGTATTTTAATTGAAGGATGGGGGCATGCTGCCTGCATTGCAGACCTGAACCAAGATGGATGGCCCGATATTTATGTGGCCAATGATTTTGTTTCCAACGATCATTGTTATATCAACAACAAGAACGGCACTTTCACCGACCGGTTGGGAGAATATTTCAAACACACGGCATGGAATGCCATGGGCACCGATGCGGTTGACATCAACAACGATGGATATATCGATCTCATTTCATTGGAAATGTTGCCGGAAGACAATCAGCGTAAGAAAAGAATGCTCAGCGGTAATGAATATTACAACTATACCAACAGCGCCAAATACGGATACACACATCAATATGTGCGGAACGTGTTGCAGTTGAATAGTGGTCCGGTTCCCGGCAAACATCCTGTATTCAATGATGTAGCCTTTCTTTCGGGTGTGTACGAAACCGATTGGAGCTGGTGCCCGCTGGTAGCCGATTTCGACAACGATGGTTTCCGCGATTTGGTCATCACCAATGGATTGCCGCGGGATGTTACCGATCTCGATTATGTATCATATAACAACGGACAGGGTGGCAAGGGCGGCGCTTATACACTGGCCATGACAGATGCACTGCCTATTGTAAAGCTGGCCAACTATGCATTCAGGAATAAGGGTGGATATGTTTTTGAGAACCGTTCTGAAAACTGGGGATTCACTCAACCTTCTTTTTCCAATGGCGCTGTATATGTTGATCTGGATAACGATGGCGACCTGGATGTGGTGATCAATAACATCAATGACACAGCTTTCGTATATGAGAACTGGCAGAACAATGACCGCACACAAGAGCATAAACATTGGTTGACAATAAAAATTGCCGGCGACCAAAAGAACCGCGATGGCATGGGAACGGCGCTACGACTGTATTCCAAAGGAACACAGCAGCTCTATGAACATCATCCTGCACGCGGCTATCTTTCCACACATGATCCGCGGGCGCATTTCGGACTCGGCGTCATCACTGCATTGGATTCATTATTGGTAGTGTGGCCGGATGGTAAACAACAGGTATTGAAAGGAGTGGAGGCCAACCAGATCATCACCGTTGATCATGCCAATGCCACCGCGCCTGTTCGCTCGCCTACGAAGACAGCACAGCCTTTGCTGGTGCATGCAGAAAACAAAACCAATATTTTATACAAACCCGTAGAAAGGGATTTTGTCGATTATAACATACAGGTCACGCTGCCGCATAAGCTAAGTCAGTATGGACCGGGGATGGCTGTGGGTGATATAGATGGCAATGGTTTCGATGATATTTATTTCGGAGGCACTTCGGGTCATCCGGGTATTTTTTATATGCAACAGTCACCGGGAAAATTTGTTCCCGACAGCACCCGTTTCAAACATGCTGAGAGTGAGCTCTATGAAGATATGGGTGTGCTTTTGTTCGATGCAGATAACGACAACGACCTCGATCTCTACCTGGTGAGTGGTTCTTATGAAATACCACCCAATCATGCCATCAGCAACGACCGTTTATTTTTGAACGATGGTAAAGGAAGATTTACCAGGAGCGCCGATGCGTTGCCTGCCGATTCTGCCAATGGTTCTTGTGTAAGGGCGGCAGATATAGACGGAGATGGCGACCTGGATCTTTTTGTTGGAGGCAGGGTGCGTTCAGGCGCTTATCCGCTGGCGCCGAGAAGTATGATATTGGTGAATCATGGAGGTAAATTTAAAGATGAAACAGAAGCTTTGTGTCCGGGATTACAAAACATAGGAATGGTGACTGATGCATTGTGGACCGATTTCGATAACGATGGTAAAATAGATTTGGTAGTAACCGGCGAATGGATGCCGGTGGTCTTTTTCCGGAACACAGGAAAAGGGTTTGAGCGATTGACCAATACTGGCATCGAACAACATCTTGGTTGGTGGAATAGTCTCGTAGCAGGCGATTTCGACAATGATGGAGATATTGATTATATAGCAGGTAACCTGGGCCTCAATTCCAACTATACAGCTACTTTAACCGAGCCAATGACTTTATTGGCGAAAGATTTAGACAATAACGGCTCCATCGACCCCATGGTATTTTGTTATGGCAAAGCAACGGATAGTTCAAGAAAACCATTCCCCATGGCCACCAAAGACGATCTTTCTTCGCAAGTGGTGTCTATGCGTAAACGCTTTCCTTCTTATGCGAGCTATGGACTGGCAACGCTCAATAATATCTGGCGGGCAGAAGACCTGAAAGACGCAGTAAAGCTAACTGCTACCGATATGCGCAGCAGTTTCATTGAAAACAAAGGGAACGGAAAATTTGAAATACATCCTTTGCCACTGCAAGCGCAACAGGCGCCGGTATATGGCATGTTGGCCAGGGATATCAATGGCGATGGCAACCTCGATTTGCTGATGACTGGTAATGATTATGGCATGGAACCCTTTAGTGGCCGGCATGATGCGTTCATAGGCCTTTGTTTGCTGGGTGATGGCAAAGGACAGTTTACACCATTGTCACCTGCAGAAAGTGGTTTCTTTGTAGATGGCGATGGAAAAGGCATGGCGGTTGTTCACGGTGGTAAGAATGATCTGTTCATAGCTACGCAAAACCAGGATAGTGTGATGGTGTTCGCAGAAAACCCTGCTGTACATAAAACAATGCAATGGGTATCATTGCATTCCGATGATTTCGCTGCGGAGATCACCTGGCAGGATGGTCACAGGCAATACATGGAATTTTATTATGGCTCTACTTTTTTGTCGCAGTCATCCAGAAAAATTCCTGTTGATGCACACATAAAAAAAATGGTTGTTACCAATTTCAGGGGGAAGAAAAGGACTGTGTTATGAAATCGATTACCCTTATCATAATCATGAGCCTGTTCGCGTATATGCCTGGCAAAGCCGCTACGGGAGGTGTATTGCGTGACGCCGAACCGGTTCATCGCGCATTGAAAGCGGTAACGGATATCATGGTGCATGATATCTATTCACCACCGGTGGCCAGTCGCATTTATGCGTATGTAAGCGTTGCCGGTTATGAAGCTGCTGTTCCTGCCGATCAGCGATACTTAAGCCTGGCCGGGCAATTACACAGTCTGCAACCCGCGCCATCACCGGCATTGGGTAAGCCCTGCGATTTTACAGTGGCTGCGGTAGAAGCCATGTTGGTCACTGCAAAAGCACTGGTTATTTCAGAAGACAGCATCGAGCGTTTCCGTTTACAAAGCATACAGGAATTTCGCAAACGGGGAATAACAGAAGATCAATTACAACAATCATTGGTTTATGGCGATGCGGTTGCAGCACATATACTTGCCTGGGCAGCGAAAGACCATTACCGCGAAAGCAAATCATTGCCTCAGTATACGGTTACTGAGGATGATGCTTCATGGAAGCCTACACCGCCGGCTTATATGAAAGCCATTGAACCGAACTGGAATAAATTAAGAACCATGGTGGTGGATTCGGCGCAGGCTTTCAAACCGGCGCCCGCAGTAACTTATGCAGCGGATACAGGTAGTGTGTTTTATAAAAATGCGGTGACTGTTTACAAAGCGGGTTTGCAGTTAACGCCGGAACAAATTGATATCGCTAAGTTCTGGGATTGTAATCCGTTCAACCTGAATGTACGCGGGCACGTGATGTTTGCCACTAAAAAAATATCTCCCGGCGGACATTGGATCAACATCACCCGTATCGCCTGTGAAAAAATGCAGGCCGGTGTATTACAAACGCTCGAAGCCTATGCATGGGTGGCTGTAACCATCAACGATGCATTCATCAGTTGCTGGGATGAAAAATACCGCAGCAGGGTAGTGCGACCCGAAACTTTCATCAACCGGTTCATCGACGAAGCATGGACACCGTTGCTGCAAACGCCGCCTTTTCCTGAATACACCAGCGGGCACAGTGTAGTGTCTATGGCTGCCGCCACCATACTTAACAAACTATTCGGACAATCATTCGAATTTTTGGATGCTTCGGAAATGGAATTCGGGTTGCCTGCACGCAATTTTTCTTCTTTTGAAGCAGCCGCGAGGGAAGCAGCCATCAGCCGTTTTTATGGCGGCATTCATTATATGCCTTCTATTGAGAACGGGGTGAAAGAAGGCGCCATGCTGGGCCGTTTCATCGCTGCAAAACTGATTACCAGAAAATAAGTACAAGACTTATCCTTTTTTAACTGGCTCCTGTTTGGAAAGCATATAATTAGTGGGCGTCATGCCAAATTGCTTCAGAAAATAACGCGAGAAATTACTTTGCGAACTGAAGCCTACCATGGCGGCAATCTCGTAGATACGGTACTCGCCGGTAGACAGCAATTCAGCCGCGCGCTTGAGCCGTGTGATATTGATCAGTTCAACAGGCGTGAGGTCGGAAATAGATTTGATCTTACGGTACAGAGAAACACGACTCATGTTCATGATCTTCGCCAGTTTATTCACGTCCAGGTCTTCGTCTTCGATATTCTGGTAGATCGTATCATTCAGCATTTCCAAAAAACGTTCATCGGTCTTGGTATGGGCAATGCTCCGGATATGCACCAGCGGGGAACTTGCAAAATATTCCTTGATCATATTGCGATTGTTGATCAGGCTGGAAATTTGTGCCAGCAAGTGTTCCCGGGAGAAAGGTTTTTCAATATAGGCATCGGCGCCGATTTCCAATCCTTCCACTTTCGACTGGATGGTATTCTTTGCGGTGAGCAACACAATGGGAATATGCGCATGGCCGATATCTGATTTGATGGCTTTGCAAAGGGCGAACCCGTCGATTTCCGGCATCATTACATCGCTCACTACCAGTTGTACAGGCGTGGATTCGAGGATTTCAAGGGCTTCTTTCCCATTAGTGGCGGTCAGTATGGTATATTTCGATTTTAATATACGGGTGAGGAACTCCAGTATCTCTTCCTCATCATCAACAAGCAGAATGGTTGGTTGCATGGCAATATCGCAGAATGATGTTACAATTTGCAAAAGTTATGAAATACAGGGAATAACAGTATATCTTCAGATACTTTTTCTTTACACCCCATCAGTGTAACTTATTTGGCAGGCACTGACCCCTGTAAATTAATTAAATCATTATGAAAAAGCTATTCTTATTTTTTTGCTTGTTGAGTGTTTACGGTCAAATCCTGGCGCAGACCGAAAAAGCGCCTGCCTATCCCCTGATTACGCATGATCCTTATTTCAGTATATGGTCAGCCAACGATACACTGAATGGAGGCCATACCAGGCACTGGACAGGAGCGGAGCAACCGTTACTGGGTATCATCAAAGTAGACGGACAAGCCTATCGTTTTCTGGGAAACGAAGGCAAATCTTATCAATCCATTCTTCCCACAGCCGATGAACAGAACTATAGTTCCAAATACACCGAAGAAATGCCTGCGGCTGATTGGATGAATGCAGGTTTTGACGACCGCCAGTGGAAAACCGGTGCCGGCGCTTTCGGCGATAACCCCAGCGTGGCCAAAACAAAATGGTTAAGCCGCGATTTGTGGGTGCGTCGCACATTTACACTCGGCAAAACTTCACTCGACAATGTATTCCTGAAGTTGCAGCACGATGATAATATCAGTGTGTATCTTAATGGCAAGCAGATATTCACTACCAAAGGATGGACAGCCAAATACATTTATATTCCCATCCGCGAAGCGGCGCATGTTTTACAAGCTGGTAAAAACGTATTAGCCATTCATATTGAAAACACAGCAGGCGGACAATCACTGGATGCCGGCATCGTGCGCGAACAGGCGCCTGTTAATGCTGCGACAGTGGCCAAAGCCATTCAACAATCTGTTGTAGTAAAAGCAACGCAGACTGCTTACCGTTTCAAGTGTGGCGGGGTTGACCTCTCGCTTCGTTTTACCTCACCGCTTTTACTCAATAACCTCGACCTGCTTGCAAGACCGGTTTCTTATGTAGATTTTACCGTGCAATCGAACGATGGTAAAGTGCATACGGCGGAGCTGTATTTCGGCGCTTCAACCAATATTGCTGTTAATACACCTGCACAGGAAGTAAAAGCAGAACAATACCATGCCGGTTCATTGTTGCTTCAGAAAGCAGGCAGCGTGGCGCAACCGGTTTTAGCGAAAAAAGGCGATGACCTTCGTATCGACTGGGGCTATATCTATGTAGCAGTACCTGAATCTGATGCTGCGAAACAATACATTACCACTGCAAAAGCAGCCATACCTTCTTTCCTCAAAAAAGAAACAGCAACTACGGTTACTACAGGCACTAACCTGGTATTGAATACGGTATTGCCATTGGGAAAAGTAGGCAGTACGGCTAAAACAAAAACGATTTTATTGGGATATGATGATATTTATTCCATCCAGTATTTTCACGACAACCTGAAGCCATGGTGGAAGAACGATCCTTCACAAACCATCGAAAAGCAATTGACACAAGCGTATGCCGATCATCAGGAAATACTGGAACAATGTACCAGGTTCGACGATCAGCTGCATGCCGATGCTGTTGCTGCCGGTGGAGAAACCTATGCACAGTTGTGCAAGCTCGCGTATCGCCAGAGTATCGCTGCGCATAAGCTGGTAAGAAGTCCGCAAGGCGAACTACTGTTCTTTTCCAAAGAAAATTTCAGCAACGGTTGTATCAATACGGTAGACGTTACCTATCCTTCGGCGCCTTTGTTCCTGATCTATAATCCTGAACTGATGAAAGGTATGCTGAATGGTATCTTTTATTTCAGCGAAAGTGGTAAATACACAAAACCTTATGCAGCGCATGACCTGGGTACTTACCCGTTAGCAAACGGACAGGTATACGGAGAAGGAATGCCGGTAGAAGAAAGTGGCAACATGCTCTTGTTAACAACAGCGATTGCCAAGATGGAAGGCAATGCCGATTATGCTAAAAAACATTGGGCAACCCTTACCACCTGGGCTAATTACCTGCTTAAAGAAGGCTTCGACCCTGCAACACAATTATGTACCGATGATTTTGCAGGGCACCTGGCCCGTAATGCGAATCTTTCAGTGAAAGCTATATTGGGCATCGCCGGCTATGCTATGCTGGCCGAAAAGCTGGGATACCCCGATGTGGCCCGCAGGTTCCGCGACAGTGCATTGGCCATGGCACCACGATGGATGCAGCTGGCAAACGACGGCGATCATTATACGTTGGCTTTTGAGAAGCAGGGTACCTGGAGCCAGAAATACAACCTGGTTTGGGATAAGGTATTGGGAATGCATATTTTCCCCGAATCGGTTTTTGAAAAAGAAATACGTTACTACCTGGGCAAGCAACAAACCTACGGATTGCCACTGGATAGCCGCAGAACCTATACCAAGTCGGACTGGATCATGTGGACTGCTACACTGGCCAATAACCGCCACGATTTTGAACAGTTCATGCTTCCGCTGTTGCGTTATGCAGCGGAAAGTCCCACTCGCGTTCCGTTGAGTGACTGGCATGAAACCACCAATGGCAAACAGGTAGGCTTCCAGGCAAGAAGTGTGGTGGGTGGATATTTCATGAAAATGCTGGAACAAAAAATAAAATAGGATATTCCCGATGCGGAACAATCAAACAATTATTTTTAAAACGATAAGCATCTTCGGGATGCTTATCGTTTTATTGGGCCTGACTTCCGTTCATGCGCAAGATTCTTCAGCCATATACTTGCAACGTGCCGGGGTAGTGCACGATCATATTTACAAACAATTTTACGACAGCTCGAAACAGTTGTTCAAAGAAAAAACAGTATTGAGGAAAGATGAAAAGCCTTATTCCTACCTGTGGCCTTTGTGCGCATTGGTTCAGGCGGCCAATGAAATGGAAGTATTGGATCATGCTACAGATTACATGGGGCCGGTAGACCGGGCTATCGCGCAGTATTACAGTTCTTCCAAACCGCCCAGTGCAGGTTATGACTCTTATGTAGCAGGAGATGGGGGAGGCGACCGGTTTTATGATGACAACCAATGGATTGGGTTGGCCTATACGGATGCGTATCAGCGAACAAAAAAGCCAACATACCTGCAAATGGCTACAACAATTTACCGGTTCATGCTTACGGGTTATGATACTGTTTCAGGAGGAGGCATGTATTGGCAGGAGTTTCATAACAACAGCAAGAATACCTGTTCCAATGGCCCGGGCATTTTGCTGGCGCTGCAGCTCTACAGATCAACCCATGAAAAGAAATACATCGATACGGCCATCCTGCTTTATAACTGGGTAAATGCACGCCTGCAGTCACCCGATGGTTTGTATTTTGATGCTTTGAAATTGCCATCCGGAAAAATCGATGAGCGAAAGTACACGTACAACACCGGCACCATGTTGCAAAGCGCTGTTTTGTTGTATCAATTAACAGGGAAGGATCAATATTTATCACAAGCTAAATCCATTGCCGAGCAATCGGCGCGTTATTTCTTCAAAGACGGACTCCTGCCCGGCAATTACTGGTTCAATGCTGTTTTGATGAGAGGATATGTTGAATTATATAAGATTGACAAACAGCAGACTTATATGCAGTTATTCAAAAAATACCTTGATGCGGTCTGGGACCACCAGCGGGATGAGCAGGGACTGATTGGCACAAAGCAGGTCAAGACCCTGCTTGACCAGGCGGGATACCTTGAAATGCTTGCACGAATGGCTGCTTATTTTCAAAGCCGCGACTGATCTTTTATTTCCTGATGGTTCTGCAGCCGAATATTCTGCCGGCGGTCTTGCCATTGGTGGCTTGTACCCTTACAATGATCTTGTTCTTGTTTTTTGTCAATGATTCAGGTATCGGGTATTCTTCGGTGAAGAATTTACCTGGTGTGCGGCCTTTTAATTCAACAGCGGCAATTTTCACTCCATCTATTAAAATGTCGAATGATCGGTTTTTATCGTCGCCAATATAAGTGCACAATAATGCATTGGTTTGATGGGGGGCCACGGTCATATCGAATGAAAAAAATCCGTTGCTGCGCGCTTCCCTGCCGGTTCTTCCCAATGCATCGCTTGCATAAGATTGCTCGCTTGCCTGTAAATGATGATCACGTTCCGGTTGCATTTCACCAAGCCGCATGATATCGATGGTTTGGGCTTCTATTTCCTGTTGTTTTTTCTTTTCCGCTTCATAGTCGGCCTGACGGGTATTCCATTCGGCATTGGTAAAATAATCCCAATAAACACTGTAATGGTTATGGATGTTTTGATAAAATGGTGTAAGTGTTACGTCGAATGGTTTCCCTGTGCCATTGGTGCGGAATGATAATGGCTGCTGGCTATTCTGTACTACCCAATCGCTTACCTGGTGGTTATCGGTGAGGAGTACCGGTGTGCCATATACCGGATCGGGCATGGTATCACCCAGGTTGCCTGCGAGCAGCAGTGGCCCGTATAGAATGGCTACCCGGTTGGCATTATCGGGCATGCTTTCTGTGTATAAGTGCATGGAGAAATGAATGTTCAGCCGGTCGTTGTTATGCCATGTTCGATGAACGGCCAGGTAGCCTGTTGAATCTGGCTTTACTTCAATCGATTGATCGTTGACGGTTATTGTTGCGCCGCTGGTGGCCCACCATGGTTGCCTGATGCGGATGGTAAAATCGGCTGGTTTGTGTGTGGTGATGGTTAATGAGGTGGACGCATTTTGGGGATAGTTGGTGTTTTGTGTAATGATCCGTTGTTTATCCTTCCAGTTTAATTGAGAAGGGATGAACAGGTTTACATACAAACTGCCGTCAACTCCTTCGAAATAAATGTTCTCACCGTATTTGGAATGGTTTTCCATGCCGCTTCCCACACAACAGGTAAAGGTGTTGAAAGAATCGCTGAATTGTTTTTTGCCGCCCATGCGCAAAGGTTCGAAGTACAGCGTCATGGCAGTGTTTGGATTTTGAGAAGCCAGGATATCGTTATACAAAGCGCGTTCAGCATAATCGATCAGTTGGCTGTTCGGCTGCCAGCAAAACAGGTGGCCGGTCAATTTCAGCATATTGTAGGTACAGCAGGTTTCTGTGTTGTTATCGCTCAACGCGTCATTGAGTTTATTGGCTGCGCCCAGGTATTCATAATTGCCGTTGCCGCCATTTACATACGTGTGACCGTGCACCAGTATGTTCCATCCCCTGGAAGCAATGGTATGATCTGCATTGTTGTTGGTGAGTTCATACTGCCTGGCGCTGCCGATCAGCTTGGGGATATTGGTATTGGAATGTTTGCCTGCCAACGGATCTTCTTTTCCTTCCGCTAGTGGTTGCATTACAAAATCATCATAAAATTGATAGGAGAGATCAAGGTATTTTTTCTGACCGCTGAGGCTGTAGAGGGTTGCCAGTACATCATTCATGCCGCCATATTCGCACCGCAGCATTTTCTGCCGTTGTTCATTGGTAAGGCCGTTAACGATGGTGCCCGTCCAGTCGGCTATTCTGGTCACAATCTTCAAAGCCTGTTTGTTACCTGCATAGAGATAGGCATCTACCAAACCTGCCATTATTTTATGCACCGTGTACCAGGGACTCCAGGCGCCATTCAAATCGAAACCACCCGATTTAATGATGCCATGCTGCACTTTGTACCACAGGGAATCTTCATTCGGTATGGCGCCTACATAACCTGTTTCACGTGCCGCCTGGCATTTAGCCAACTCATGTACAATATAATTGATACGGTCTTTGAATGCTTTATTGCCGGTGGAAGCATACATCATGGCACAGGCCGATAAATAATGCCCGAGGGTATGACCAGAGAGTCCGGCGTTTTCCCAGCCGCCATAAATGGAGTCTTTGGGAGCCAGCCCGGCATTTTTATAAAAGCGATACAATAACCTGTCTGGCTTCAAGGCCAATATATAACCACTATCCGCCTTCAGTGCCTGCCTGAAAGGACTGCCATCCAGCAATTGAACAGCTGCCAGGTTGAACGCATAGGCTTTTAATTCAGCCACTGGTCTGATCTTCGTTTTATTGTCATGCCTTTCAGGTAGATAAGATTGCGTAAATCCTATATACTGCGCCAGGCAACTGCCGATTAATAACAGGTATGGTAATCTCTTCATAAAAAATGTGTTGCTAAATTTAATTACGTTTAATGATGTATAACGATTTTTCTGGCGGATAAGCTAAACATTTTACAGGTATCCTATCTTTAAGATCATCAATCAGTTGAATGTAAAAGCAGTGGCAATATGAGCAACGAAAAAAACAATAAGATACTGCTTGGTTCCGGACTGGTGCTGGCGCTGACATCATCGTTATGCTGTATTGTACCTGCACTGGCCATTATAAGCGGTACCGGCAGCGCTGTTGCCGCATTCAGCTGGGCTGCACCGCTCAGACCTTACCTCTTGGTGGCAACGGTATTGATCCTGGGGTTTGCTTTTTACCAGGCATATAAACCAAAAGCGAAAGACGAATGTGCATGCGAAACAAAGCGCAGTTTTTTGCAATCAAAATCTTTTCTTTGGATCGTTGCGGTGGTTTCCCTTTTGCTGTCAGCCTTTCCCTATTATGCAAAATATTTGCAACCGCAAATCCCGCAACAACAGGCAGCGAATTATTTACCCAACCAGCAACAGGCCGTATTACACTTAGAGGGTATGGACTGTGAAGCCTGCGAAGGGCATGTGAACAATACTTTGTTGGAAAAGAAAGGCGTGCAACAGGTTCACACTTCTTATCCCAAGGGCACTGTAACAATCCAATTCGATAGTACGCGTATATCGTTGCAACAACTGGCTGATGCCATAGAAAATGAAACAGGCTACAAAGTAATTTCTCCATCATCCGGCAAATAACAGCTGGAAACAAAATCTCATCGTATGTCAAATACTGCGGCACAATTGCAATCTATCATTACTTGTCCCCACTGCGGACATCAAAAAGAAGAAACCATGCCCACCGATGCATGCCAGTATTTCTATGTATGTGAAAACTGCCAACAAAGCCTGCAACCCAAGGCGGGCGACTGCTGTGTGTATTGCAGCTACGGTTCGGTTAAATGCCCGCCTGTTCAACAAGGAACCTGCCATTGCTGAAGAAATAATTTTCCCGATAAATAGAAGAATCCTGGTTGAAAATCAGAAAAGCTGCTGCAATTTACAGTCCATTCGGATAATAAGTGTATTATTAAAAGTTGTATGCAAAAAATAACCATATTTCTCCTGCTTTGCCTGACCCTGGCCAACCCTTCCATTGCACAAACGGTTTCGGCTTATAAGAACGCCCGTCTTCCCATAGAAGTACGTGTAAAGGACTTGCTGAAGCGTATGACGCCGGAAGAAAAATTCTGGCAACTGTTCATGATACCGGGCGACCTGGGTAATGATCCTTCAAAATATAAGAACGGCATTTTTGGTTTCCAGGTAAATACAGTACAGCAACAGCATGGGGCTGCTGCGCAGCTGTTGAATTATCAATCCGGACAAACCGCGCAACAAACCCTTCAAAAGATCAACAGTATACAGAAGTATTTTGTAGAACAAACAAGACTGGGCATTCCCATCATTGCTTTTGATGAAGCATTACATGGTCTTATACGGGATGAAGCCACTGCTTTCCCCCAAGCGATTGCCCTGGCAGCTACCTGGGATACCATATTGATGAACAAAGTGGCTGCTGCCATTGCCAATGAAACAAAATCGAGGGGTATTCGCCATATTCTTTCACCTGTGGTTAACCTGGCCACCGATGTGCGCTGGGGAAGGGTGGAAGAGACTTATGGAGAAGACCCGGAGCTCTCGGCAGCCATGGGTGTAGCTTTTGTAAAGGCATTTGAACAAAGAGGTATCATCACCAATCCCAAACATTTTGCGGTGAATCATGGCGAAGGTGGTCGGGATAGTTACCCGATCCATTATAATGAAAGGCTGCTCGAAGAAACTTATTTTGTTCCCTTCAAAGCGGTGATACAGAAAGGAGGCGCCAGGAGTATCATGACGGCTTACAATTCGCTGGATGGTTCGCCCTGTTCTGCCAACGACTGGTTGCTGAATAAAAAACTCAGGAAAGATTGGGGGTTCAAAGGATTTGTGTTGTCCGATGCCGGAGCCACCGGTGGCGCCAATGTATTACATTTTACGGCAGCAGATTATGCAGAAGCTGGCAAGCAGGCTATTGAGAACGGATTGGATGTGATCTTTCAGACTGCGTATGAACACCATCAATTGTTTGAAAAACATTTTCTCGATAAGAGCATGAGACCGGGCGCCATTGATAGCGCCGTAGCCAGGGTATTAAGGGCGAAATTCGAACTGGGTCTTTTTGAAAAGCCTTATGCAGATGCATCGATGCTGGAGCAGTGGAGCATCCAGCAACACAGAGAACTGGCCAAAGAAGCAGCCATCCGTTCAATGGTGCTGCTGAAGAACGATCACCAGGTATTGCCTTTTACCACATCCATCAAAAAAATTGCGGTGCTTGGTACAGACGCTGCCGAAGCGCGGCTGGGTGGTTACAGCGGCCCCGGTATTCATAAGCAATCCATCCTGGCAGGTATACAGGAAAGAGCCGGAAATAATTGGCAGGTAGTGTATGCACCCGGACCCGGAAGGCAACATCAACCATGGACGATCGTTCCGGACAGTTGTTTATTTACCATACAAAACGGCAAAAGGGTAGCAGGACTATCAGCAGATTATTTCAACGACATCAGTTTACAAGGAACGCCGGCATTATCAAGAGTGGATGCATCCATCAATTTTCAATGGACCTTGTTCTCCCCCGATCCCGCAAAGATCAATTATGATTTTTTCTCTGCAAGATGGACAGGAAAAATACAATCACCTGTAACGGGTAATGTGAACATTGGTATCGACGGCAATGATGGATACCGTTTGTTCATCAACAACCAACTTATCATCGATAACTGGCAAAAACAAAGCTATTCTACCAGGCTGGCCAATTTTCATTTTGAAAAAGAAAAAGCTTACGATATCAGGGTAGAATATTTTGAACCGGCTGGTAATGCACGGTTACACCTTATTTGGAATGCAGGTGTGCAAGACAGCAGCGAATACAAGATACAGCAAGCAGTGAATGCAGCAGCCGGCGCTGATATAGCAGTAGTGGTTGCTGGTATTGAAGAAGGAGAGTTCAGGGACAGGGCTTCACTGGCGTTGCCGGGCTTGCAGGAAGAAATGATACAGCGTGTAGCTGCTTCTGGTAAACGGGTTGTGGTATTGCTGGTAGGTGGCAGCGCTGTTACTATGCATAACTGGCTGGATAAAGTGAACGGTGTATTGGATGTGTGGTATCCGGGCGAAGCAGGCGGAGATGCAGTGGCGGCTATTTTATTCGGAGACCGGTCGCCTTCGGGTAAACTGCCCATTACATTCCCGGTGTCGGAAGCGCAATTGCCCCTGGTTTATAACCACAAACCTACCGGCCGCGGCGACGATTACAACAACCTTACCGGAATGCCGCTGTTTCCGTTTGGATTCGGGTTGAGTTACACAAGTTTTACCTATTCGGATCTCCGGTTGGCGAAACATGTGATCAAAACAGGAGAAACATTGTCGCTCAGCTTTAAACTGAAAAACACAGGTAATTATAAATCTGATGAAGTGGTGCAATTATACCTGCACGATGAACTGGCATCCGTGGCAAGGCCTGTTAAAGAACTGAAAGCATTTCAACGGGTAAGCTTTGACAAGGGAGAAGAAAAAGAAATCCGTTTCAACATTACACCCGATATGCTCACTATGTTGAACATAAACATGAAAGAAGTAATTGAACCAGGGCAGTTCCGCATCATGATCGGTAGTTCCAGCAACGACATACGGTTGCGGGAAATATTTCAAGTAAAATAGTCGACACCCTGAAAGTACTCAGTCAGGTCAACGCAATCGTTTGTCTGATTTATTCCTTGTTCAGTCTTAGCGCTAAGGAAATGCTGCGTGATGAATGAAAGTAATTAATTTAGCCCCTTTCATAATCAGTGAGTACACATTTTACTAAAAATCAATTGACATTAAATTATCTAATCTACGATCACGCATGAAGCAGCTTATTACAATGGTTTGCCTGTTTGTTTGTATACAGGCAGGGTTTGCTCAAAAAAACATCGACCCTAAAGAAATTCACGACAAGATGCAATGGTTTGGCGATGCCAAGCTGGGCATATTCATTCATGCAGGTATTTATGCAGTCAACGGTATCGACGAATCCTGGAGTTTTCATAATAAAAAGATCAGCTATGCAGATTATATGAAACAACTGCAGGGCTTCACTTTGAAAAAATACGATCCTGCTTTCTGGGCCAGCCTGATCCAGGAGAGTGGCGCCCGTTACGCAGTTATTACCACCAAGCACCACGATGGAGTAGCCATGTACGACACCAAGCTGAGTAACCTCAGCATTGTGAAGCAAACGCCTGCTAAAAAAGATATGGTGAAACCTTTCTTCGAAGAATTGCGCAAGCGCAATATCAAATGTGGCGCGTATTATTCACTGATTGACTGGAGTTCTGATAACTATCCCGGCTTCCTGAAAGACAGTTCGAGGTATACGGTATCAAAGGATTATGACCGATGGAACCGTTTCCGCGCTTTTTTCCAGGGACAGATCAAAGAAATATCCGACACATTCCGTCCCGATCTCTGGTGGTTTGATGGAGATTGGGAACACAGTGCCGAAGAGTGGGAGTCACAAAAAGTAAGGACGATCATTTTGTCGGGCAATCCAAAGTCAATCATTAATGGAAGGCTCCAGGGCTATGGCGATTATGAAACACCGGAACAAAATTTTCCCGTTTCGCGTCCGGGCTATAACTGGTGGGAGCTGTGCATGACCAGCAATGATAACTGGGGTTTTCATCACGACAATAACTGGAAAACACCCTATGAGGTGATCACTATTTTTGCAGATGTGATATCGAATGGCGGCAACCTGTTGCTCGATATGGGACCAAAAGAAGATGGCGCCATTCCGGAAGAACAAATTCATTTGCTGAAAGAGTTGGGAGCATGGAATAAAAAACACGAAGAAGCCATTTTTAATACAGTCGGCGGATTGCCACAAGGCCATTTTTACGGGCCCTCTACATTGTCCAAAGACGCTACTACTTTGTACCTGTTCCTGCACGGAAAAGTAAACGGCCAGGTGATGATCAAAGGGCTCAGCAATAAAATAGAAGAAGTAACCGTACTCGGCAATGGCACCAAGCTGCAGTCTAAAGTGGTAGGAAAGATTTCCTGGAGCCCTGTACCCGGCCTGGTTTATATCACAGTACCAGATTCAGTTGCAGATAAATATGTAACCGTATTGAAGGTGAAATTAGATAAGCCAATCAGGTTATATAAAGGGCATGGGGGATTGAATTAAACAATCTGATAGATCAATTGTGATTGCTGTTGCTGGCAGCTGGATAATTTTTATCCAGCCAATCTGCTTTGATATTCTTAGGCAGATCGAGCAGCCGCGCATTTTTGAATCCCATTTCCTTTAATGCAGCAAAGGCGGGCCGGATATTCGGACATTTATCGAACGGACAACAGCCGCAATAAATGATCACTTCCGTGTCTTTTTTTACCCCTTTTAAATAGTCTTTTAATTTTTGAATATTACCCGCTTCATGCGCAGCGCCAATATTCACCGATCCCTTGATCAGGGCGCCGGGGCCCACGCATAAAACAAGCATACCATTGGTCTGGTTGCTGGTGATCTTTTCGGCAAGAAAGGCCGGCGCCATTAACTGGCTGCTGGTCCAGGGTTCGTTGTTTTGTGCTATCGCCATATTCCCCAACAAGAACAGGCTGGTAAGGAGGAGGAAAAACGGGTACTTCATGCTTCTTTTTTACAAAAATAATAGATCAGGCTTTCATTTTTGCTGCATCCATTACAATTTTACCGCTACACCAATATAAAAGCTCCTTCCAATTGCAGGAATGATACCGGGACCTGGATACTCGTCTGTACGGCGGGTAAAATATGCTTTATCGGCCAGGTTATTGATACCTGCTTTGATTGCATAGTTGCAGATCTTATAAGTAGCGCTTACATCAAGCACAGTATAAGCGGGAATGTATCCTGCAATGGGATCGCTGCTGCGCACTACGTTTGATGCATCTCCATAGGCATCGCCCGTACGGTTAAACTGGAAAGTACCGGAGAAACGGGGACTGCTGTAAATAATACCCAGTCGGTTAATTGTTTTAGCAGAAGCTTCCACGCGCTTGCCATTGAATTCACCGGAAGTATATTTTGCATCGATGAAAGCGAGCGAGTTAAAAATACTTATGCCGTTTTTAGAAGCAGGGTTCAGGTATTTCAGGAGGTTGAATTCTATATAGCTTTCAATACCCTTGTGCACACTGTTGGCAATATTGGTACGATAGGAATATTGATTTCCCCGATTATCTGTTTTCAGTACTACACCGATGCGGTTGTTGTAAAGCAGGTAGAAGCCGCTGATATCGAAATTCAGGAAATTCTTAACCGTACCACGGTATCCCAGGTCGGCATTGAATCCCGATGCATCTTTCAGGTTCGGATCTATTTTAGAAGTAACCCCAAATGGCTCCAATTGGCTATAATCGATCGGACGGTAAGCCTGGCTGATGTTTCCATACAGGCTTGTATTGTGTGTGGGTTTGTATTCAAGACCCAATCCGAAAAGCGGAAAATAACGGTTCCGGCTTTGATTGGCCACCATCTTATCCAACCCGTCAACTTTATATCCTTTAGCGGTACTGTGCAGGTATTCAAAACGGAAACCAGGTGTAACGGTAAAGTTATCCGCTACCTTAAAAATATTTTCTACGAAAGGAGCGATGTTGGTAGTGGTAAAATCAAGATTGTATCCCCAGTCACCATTAATGTGCAGGTCAAAATCGCTGGCGGTAGTGCCTTCACCGCCACCTTTCCTGTTGAACCATGCATAACTGTAGCGGAGTCCGCCTGCCAGTACAGATTCGTTATTACCTAAAGCATAACGGTGAGATATCCTGAATTCTGTTGTGGTATTGTGCATGTCTTCAGTGCCCACTTCCCGGGGAACAAAAGCATTGGTAGCAGGATCAATCACATCAAGCGCTTCCGGACCTCCGTCTTCATTCCGCCAAACAAGCGAACGGTTGCTGAATAAATAAGATGATTTGAAGCTGATGGTTGTTTTTTCAGACGGGTTATAATCGAGATAAGCCGTTACAATATTCCAGGGGCTTTTCAACCAGTTGCGCGCGCGGGTAGAAGTCTTGGGATTGGCCTGGAACATGCTGTCAGTAAGACCTCCCGGCATGTGTACCTGGTTACGCAATAAGGAATATTCCACACCCACTTTCACTTTGTCGGAAGCGGCGTACTGTACTTTACCAAAGCCGGAGAACTGCCACTGGTCGCTATTGGCCCGGTAGCCTTGCATATTGCGGTATTGAAGGAAGCCATAATAGCTCCATTTCTTATACGTTCCGCCGAATGAATTGAAAGAATTGAATAGGCCATAGCTGCCAACGGTAAGTGAAGTATTGAATTCAGCGGGCTTGTCGGCTGGTGCATTTTTGATAACATAGTTAACCAGGCCCCCGAACTGCGAACCGAACTGCAACGATGCCGCACCGCGCACCATTTCAATACGGTTGACCGCTTCCATGGGGGGCAAGTAATACGCTTCATTATAACCATAAATATCGGAGCTGATATTATAGCCATTCTGACGGGTATTCATTTCTATGCTTTGCGTGGGGTTGAGACCGCGGGTGGCAATACCATTGGCCGTAAAACCACTGCTTTCTGTTTCTACAATATTGAGCCCGGGAATCCTTCCCAGGATCTGGCGGGTATTGTTGATGGCCTTATTGGCATCCAGACTATCAGTAATAATAACTTCATTCTTCTTCCCGGCATAGATAATACCTTCCTTTACATCCATCATGTGGCCCACGCCATTGACGGTGCGGTAACCGGTGATGGTTACGTGTTTCAGGGTCCGGGCGCTGTCCTGCTGCGCAAAACCGGTCAAACCACTCAAAATCAATAATGCTGTTGCAATTAATCCTTTCATTGTGTTCTTTTGACTAAAATTTTGCGCAAAGTTGTCTGAATTCAAAAGCCGTCACTATCAAAATCGGGAAAATGGGGTTACGAATCATGGAATTTGTGGGTGCAGGACAGGACATGATGGCCGGTTAAGAGAGGAGAAATAGATTTGCTTATATGATGCTGATTACGCTTGCCGGAGTATTATTCCATTTTTTAGGCGGGTTCGCCTCAGGTAGTTTTTACATGCCTTTTAAAAAGGTAAAAGGCTGGAGTTGGGAAAGCTTCTGGATCGTGGGAGGGATCTTCTCCTGGACCATCGCCCCGCTCGTGGCAGCCTGGCTCACCATCCCCGGATTTGTAGGTATCATCAGGCAGGCGCCTAAGCCGGTGATCGGCTCTACTTACCTGATGGGGCTACTTTGGGGTATCGGCGGACTCACATACGGTCTGGGTGTCCGTTACCTGGGCGTGGCATTGGGCAGCTCTATCATTCTCGGGCTCTGTTCGGTCTTCGGCTCCCTGGTGCCATCTGTCTATTATTATTTCAACCCGCAACCGGGAAAAGATACCATTGCCGATCTGTTCACGCATACCTGGGGACAATGGGTACTGGCAGGATTGGTACTTTGTATCATTGGCATCATCATTTGCGGCAAAGCGGGCAGTATGAAAGATGAGGAAATGGGGCATGCGAAAACAGATGCTTCCGGCAGTGAATTCAACATCACACGCGGATTAACACTGGCCATTATATCGGGTGTGCTCAGCGCCTGCTTCAGCTTTGGTATAGAAGCCGGCAGCAGCATGGCTATTGTGGCCAACCAGTTGTGGAAGACGGCCAATCCCGCTGAAACAGGGGAGTTCCTGTTCAGAAATAATGTGGTATTTGTGGTTATATTGTGGGGTGGGCTTACCACTAATTTCATCTGGTGTATGGTACTCAATGCACGCAACAAAAGCTTTGGTGATTATATCAATCGTGCAACGCCTTTGCTGAAAAATTATTTGTTGTGCGCACTTGGCGGTGTCACCTGGTTCCTGCAGTTTTTCTTCTACGGTATGGGAGAAAGCAAAATGGGTAATGGCGCCAGCTCCTGGATATTACACATGTCTTTTATCATACTCATAGCCAATATGTGGGGTATCCTGTCGAAAGAATGGAAAGGTACCCATGGGCCCACCAAACGAACCATTGCGATAGGCATCGCTACCATCATCGCTTCGGTATTGGTAGTAGGGTATGGTAATTCAATCAAATAGATGAAAATGCAATTCAAATACGTAAACTATTTATGGGACGAGCGTGAAGCCGCTGCGCTCGCAGGTGATGAAGTGGCCCTGCTCATTTATCGCTCTAATTTATTGGGTGCAGATCTTCGTTTAACCAACTATGGCGGAGGCAATACATCATGCAAAGCCATGGCGAAAGACCCGCTCACGGGTGAAATGAAAGAAATTATGTGGGTGAAGGGATCTGGTGGCGACCTGGGCACGCTGAAGAAAAGCGGCCTCGCGGCATTGTATGTAGATCGCTTACGCAGCCTGGAAAATGTATACCGTGGCCGCGCGCACGAAGATGAAATGGTGGAATTATTCAACCACTGCATCTACGACCTCGCTTCCAAAGCGCCATCCATCGATACACCATTGCATGGTTTTCTTCCTTTCAAACACATCGATCACCTGCATCCCGATGCAGCCATTGCCATAGCGGCTGCCAAAGATGGCAAACGCATTACGCAGGAACTGTTTGGCGGAACCATCGGCTGGGTAGATTGGCAACGGCCGGGGTTCGACCTGGGCCTGCAACTGCGTCAATGCCTGGAACAAAATCCTGGTATCCGCGGCATCATGCTGGGCTCGCACGGGCTGTTCACCTGGGGCGATACGGCTTATGAAAGTTATGTGAACACATTGGAAGTAGTGGAACGTTGTGCCGCTTATATCGAAGAAAATATTCAAAAGAATGGATCTGTATTCGGCGGAGAAAAAATAACAGCACTACCCAAAGAGCAGCGCCTGCAACAGGCAGCCTCGCTCGCGCCTTTGCTGCGCGGGTTTTGTTCCAGCCATACAAAAATGGTGGGACATTTTACAGACGACGACCGCGTATTGCAATTCATCGACTCCAACGACCTCGACCGTTTGGCGCCGATGGGTACCAGCTGCCCCGATCATTTCCTGCGTACCAAGATCAGTCCGCTGGTATTGAACCTGCAACCGGGCGCCAATCTTTCAGATGCCGCTGCATTAAAGCAACAATTGCTGCCACTGTTCAAATCATATCGCAGCATGTATGCAGATTATTATAACAAATGCAAGCACGATAATAGTCCCGCTATGCGCGATCCCAACCCGGTAGTAATATTATATCCGGGTGTAGGCATGTTCACTTTTGCGAAAGACAAACAGACAGCGCGCGTTGCCGCAGAATTTTATATCAACGCCATCAACGTCATGCGTGGCGCAGAAGCGATATCGAGCTACACTTCATTGCCCAGGCAGGAAGCTTTTGATATAGAATACTGGTTACTGGAAGAAGCCAAGTTGCAGCGCATGCCCAAACCCAAAGCGCTCTCCGGGCGTGTAGCGTTGGTAACAGGCAGTGCAGGAGGCATAGGCAAAGCCATTGCAAGAAAGTTTGCAGCAGAAGGCGCCTGTGTTTTCATCAATGATGTGAATGAAGAAAGATTGCAAGGCGCGAAAGCAGAATTTGAACAGGCTTTCGGAAAAGATGCCGTGGCGGCAGGATTGCTCAATGTAACAGATGCCGCACAAATACACAATGCCATGCAGCAAGCTGTGCTGGCTTTCGGAGGCGTTGATATCATCGTAAACAATGCCGGCATCAGTATTTCCAAACCATTGGCAGATCATACAGTAGCCGATTGGGACAAACTCTATGATATATTGGTAAAAGGACAATTCCTGGTATCGCAAGTTGCAGTAGACATCCTGCGCAAACAGGCAATGGGCGGCGATATCATCAATATTGTATCGAAGAACGCCGTAGTAGCCGGACCCAATAACGCCGGTTATGGCTCGGCCAAAGCGGCGCAGGCACATCTTTCACGCCTGTTGGCGGCTGAACTGGGTGCAGAAAAAATACGTGTGAACATCGTGAATCCCGATGCGGTGATCGCCGATTCCAATATCTGGGCCGGCGGCTGGGCCGAAGGGCGCGCAAAAGCTTATGGCATCAGTGTAGAAGAATTACCTGCTTATTATGCCAAGCGTACTTTGCTGGGAGAAGCCATCCTGCCCGAAGATATTGCCAATGCCTGCTATGTACTGGTAAGCGGCTTGCTGAACAAATCAACAGGCAATGTATTGAATGTTGATGGAGGCGTTGCCGCAGGATTTTTACGCTGATAGAATGGCTGGTGATGAATAAGGTTTGATATTTGATAAAGATTGCTAAACGATAGAACAATGCTTGTCCACAAAGCCGCAATAACGGCACACAATGAAACTCATTATGCGCAACATGCAAAAGCGCTGGCAGCGCTGAAAGACCGTATTGCCGATCCTGAACGCGTAATTAAATTGGTGCAGGATTTTCAGGTAGCAATTCCTTCCTGGGCATTAGGTACCGGCGGTACGCGTTTCGGAAGATTTCCGGGTGGCGGCGAGCCGCGCAGCCTCGAAGAAAAAATTGAAGACGTGGCTTTGCTGCACAGGTTGAACCAGGGTAGTGGCGCTATATCATTGCACATTCCCTGGGATATACCTAGTAACCCGAAAGCGATCAGGGAACTGGCATCTTCACACGGACTTCGCTTCGATGCAGTGAACTCCAATACTTTCCAGGACCAGCCCGGTCAAGCACATTCTTATAAGTTCGGATCACTGCAACACCTGAATGAGCAGGTGCGCAGGCAAGCTATTGAACACAATATGGAAGTGATCCGTCACGGTGAAGCCCTCGGCTCACAAGCGCTCACCGTTTGGTTATCGGATGGTTCCTGCTTTCCGGGTCAGTTGAACTTCAGGAAAGCATTCCAGCGTACATTGGAAAGCTTGCAGGAGATATATGCGGCATTGCCGAAAGACTGGAAAATGTTCGTTGAATACAAAGCATTCGAACCCAATTTTTATTCTATGACGGTAGGCGATTGGGGACAATCCTATCTCTATGCCAGCAAACTCGGTCCGCAAGCCTATACATTGGTTGATCTCGGTCATCATTTACCAAATGCGAACATTGAACAAATCGTTTCGCTGTTACTGATGGAAGGAAAACTGGCAGGTTTCCATTTCAATGATTCCAAATATGGCGATGATGACCTCACCGTAGGTTCTATCAATCCCTATCAACTCTTCCTTATTTTCAACGAGCTGGTGGAAGGCATGGATGCGCGAGGTATGAACCATGCTGCTGATTTGGGATGGATGATCGATGCTTCGCATAATGTTAAAGACCCGCTGGAAGACCTGCTGCAATCGGTAGAAGCCATACGACTGGCTTATGCACAGGCATTGCTGGTAGACCAGGCAGCGCTGCGCCAGGCACAGGAGAATAACGACGTGGCAGCCGCACAAGAAATCTTACAGGAAGTTTACCGCACCGATCTGCGGCCGCTGGTTGCAGAAGCGAGATTACGTTCAGGCGGCGCACTGCGTCCGCTTGACTTGTTCAGGCAGGCCGGCGTACGCAAAGCACTCATTGCACAACGTGGTTACCATGCCCATACAACCGGTCTATGAAACCGCTTCCAGTAATTGCCGTATTTGATATTGGCCGGACCAATAAAAAATTCTTTCTCTTCGACAGGAACTATGAGGTTGTGTATGAACGGGCTGTGCAACTGGAAGAAACAACAGATGCGGATGGTTATCCTTCGGAAGACCTGTATCTACTGGCGAAGTGGATGCAGGAAATATTCGATCAGGCTTTCGATCATCCGGATTTCAATATACAAGCTTTGAATTTTTCGGGCTATGGCGCCAGCATTGTGCATTTGGATGAAACGGGAAAACCTTTGATACCATTGTACAATTACCTCAAGCCATATCCTGCAACATTATTACAGGAATTTTGCAGTACTTATGGAGGCGAGCGAGCCCTGTCACTTGCTACCGGAGCGCCTTTAACCGGTAGCCTGAATACGGGTTTACAACTCTACCGGTTGAAAAAAGAACAGCCGTCTGTTTTTGCCGATGTACATCAAACACTGCACCTGCCGCAATGGTTGAGTTATCTTTTTACCAAAGAATGTTGCAGTGAAATGACCAGCCTGGGTTGTCATACAGCGCTGTGGGATTTTCAGCGGCAGGATTATCACCCATGGGTACAGGAAGAAAATATTACCAGTAAGCTGCCGCCTATTTATCCCAGTCAAGCCGCTATTCAAATACAATACCGTGAACGCCCGCTGCATGTTGGTGTTGGATTGCACGACAGTTCTGCTGCATTGCTTCCTTATTTGATCAAGGCAGAAGAACCTTTTGTGCTGGTATCAACCGGCACCTGGTCAGTAACACTCAATCCTTTCAACGATAGATCGTTGACTGCGGCGGAACTGTCTTCAGATATGCTGTGTTATCTCACGTATGAAGGCCGTCCCGTGAAAGCGGGAAGACTGCTATTGGGCCGTAAGCATGAAGAACAAGCGGCTGAACTGGAAAAAGATTTTGGTGTGCAGTCAGGCGCATACAAACAAGTTGTTTTTGATTTGCATTGGACACCCAAACAAACAGATAGTTTTGTTGCCGCTTATCACCAACTAGTTTTTGAATTGGTGGAAGAACAAGCGGCCGTGATAAGAAATGTGCATCCGGAAAAAGACCCTATACGCTTATTAGTGGAAGGCGGCTTCGCACAAAATAGTACCTTTATGCACTTGCTGGCTCGTGCTTTTCCGCATGCCGTGGTTGTTGCGTCTGTATTGGCACAGGCTTCTGCCCTGGGAGCCGCACTCGCTCTTCACGGATACTGGCAAATTGATAAAAGATCTATTTGAATTATCATGAAAAATTATTTTTTTCTTTTCTTGCTCTGCCTGGGCGGATATTGTACCGCATCTGCGCAGGAAACCATTATCCAGTATTTGTCTGGCACCGATAAAGATCATACTGTTCAATGGGATTTCTTTTGTACCGGCGGTATGAACAGCGGAAAGTGGAAAAAGATTGCAGTGCCTTCCAACTGGGAGCTGCAAGGTTTTGGTGTATATAATTACGGACACGATAAAGTAAAAGCAGACGAAGAAGGGTTATATAAGCATGCCTTCAAGGTTCCGGCGTTGAAGAAAGAGAAAAGGGTTTTCATTGTATTCGAAGGCTCCATGACCGATACAGAAGTCAAGATCAACGGACATTTGGCCGGCGCTGTACACCAGGGAAGTTTTTACCAATTTAAATACGATATCACTTCGCTCATCAAACCAGGGGAAAGCAACCTGCTCGAAGTACGCGTGAGTAAAATGTCGGCCAATGCATCTGTGAACAAAGCAGAACGCAACGGCGATTATTGGGTATTCGGCGGTATTTACCGTCCTGTGTACCTGGAAATTGTTCCCGAAACATTCATTGAAAGAGTTGCAATAGATGCAAAAGCCGATGGCGCTTTTAATATGGATGTATATCATGCGTATGCACACGAAGGACAGGTTATTGAAGCACAGATTCAAAAGCTGAGCGGAGAACATGTTGGTAAACTTTTTTCTAAAAAGGTGAAAGGCGATAAGGAAAAAACATCCCTGCATATAAAGATTGACCATCCCTTGCAGTGGAGCCCGGAGTTCCCGAATCTGTACCGGGTGCTGGTAACGATCAAGGATACCAAAAATGTTATTCACCAGGTAAAACAATCGTTCGGTTTCAGAACGGTTGAAGTGAAGCCCAAAGAGGGCATTTATGTAAATGGTGCGAAAGTCATGTTCAAAGGGGCCGACCGGCACAGCTTCTGGCCTGAAAGCGGCAGGGCGTTGAGCAGGGATGTACACCTGATGGACATCAGGCTGATGAAAGAAATGAACATGAATGCGGTTCGCATGTCGCATTATCCGCCAGACCAGCAATTTCTTTATCTCTGCGACTCGCTGGGTTTGTTCGTGTTGGATGAACTGAATGGTTGGCAAAAATCTTACGACACTGCTACTGCCAAAAGACTGGTAAAGGAGATGGTTGTAAGAGATGTAAACCATCCTTCCGTTGTAGTCTGGGATAATGGAAATGAAGGTGGCTGGAATACGGCGATTGACGATGATTTCAAGTTGTATGATCCGCAAAAACGTATAGTGATCCATCCCTGGCAGCAATTCGGCAGCACAGATACCAAGCATTATCCCGATTACCAGTATATACAGGCTTCTGCAGAAAAAGGAGAAGAGATATTCTTTCCAACTGAATTCCTGCATGGCTTATACGATGGCGGATTGGGTGCAGGGCTCGACGATTACTGGAACCTGATGTTACGCCACCCGCGCAGCGCAGGAGGCTTCCTCTGGGCATTGCTCGATGAAGGAGTGGTGAGAACAGATAAGAACGGTGTTTATGATACAGATGGAAACCATGCACCTGATGGTATACTAGGACCGCATCGTGAAAAGGAGGCCAGCTTTTATACGATCAAAGAAATATGGTCGCCCGTTTATATTGCTCCCCGGTTGAACAAACCCGGTTTTAATGACAAGCTCGATATAGAAAACAGGTATATGTTTACCAACCTCAACCAATGCAGGTTTGAATGGAAACTGCTTTCTTTCCCATCACCCAAAGATGCAACAACCCTCTCTAAAGTAATAGCAGAGGGACAGACAACCATTTCTTCTTTGAAGCCGGGAAAAAAAGGCGTGCTGGATTTGCATTTGCCTGCTGCAAAAAGCAAAGCGGATGCCCTTTACTTAACAGCGTATGACCCCAATTATCGTGAAATTTTTACCTGGAGCTGGTTATTACGAACACCTCAACAAACGGCCGACAGCTTGTTGAGGCCTGCAGTGAATGCTTCGGCTGTTAAAACAAAAGATGCAGACAGTTCGCTCGTTGTCAGCAGCGATCACATCAATTATTATTTCAACAAAAGAACAGGGCTCCTGCACCGGGTGATAAAAGGGAATACGGTAATATCACTGTCAGGCGGACCGGTGCTGGCCGGAGTTGATTGCAGGCTGGATGAATTGACACACCGCGATTCTGCCAACAGTCATATTGTAGCATGTACCTATTCGGGCGATGCCTCATTGCATGTACGGTGGACCTTCCATCCCGGACAACCGGTGAAACTGGAATACACGTATGTGCAGACCGGTGAAGTGAATTTTTCAGGCATTACATTCAATTACCCTGAAGAAAAAATAACAGGAATGAAATGGCTGGGCAGGGGACCTTACCGGGTATGGAAAAACAGGATGAAGGGCATGCAGATGGGCGTATGGCATAAAGCATACAACAATGCAGTAACCGGTGAAACCTGGGACTATCCTGAATTCAAAGGGTACCATGCTGCATGGAGTTGGGCAGTCATAGAAAACAAAGAAGCGCCGTTTACTGTTTTTACGGAGAATGAAAATACATTCCTGCAAATGGGCAAACCGAAGCGACCCAAAGACGCGCCGCTGAACAACAATGTTGTGCCGGAATTTCCCAATGGAGAGCTGGGATTTCTGCAAACCATCAGTCCTATTGGCACCAAATTCAAGCCAGCCAATGAAAAGATGGGTCCGCAAAGCGAAAAAAATAAACTAAGCGCCGACCCTGTTCATGGGGTGTTGTGGTTTGATTTCAGGTAACAACCTTTAAGGGATCTTCACCGACTTCACCTGGCTGGTATGCGCACTGAAATAACCCAATGCGCCGTTAGACAGGTTGCTGGGCGGATTGGCAGGCGTAATATTATTGGTGTTCAGATCGGCCAATGCACGCATATACGTAAAAACGGCTTTGTCGATACACCTCATTTCAACAGTAACAGTATCGCCTGATGCAATATCACGATGGTTGTCTTCTGCCTGGTAGATCAGTGGCCTGTAATAAACGCCGCCATTGTTGATGTAATCGTTCCAGGTGTAGATGTTCTGTACCAGCGCCCTGTTCACGTATTCTACAAACTGGTAATTGTTACCCAGCGTGTCAGGATCCCTGAACCATGGGCGAACCACTTTGAGCACTTTATTACCGAAAGCCAACTGGTCGGCCGTCAGCGTATCGAAATTTACCGGGTAGGGCATGGTAGAGCCGGCGGTATAACTAACCTGGTTGATGATGGCCTGTAAGGAGTAAGTCCTGCCCGGAACACCAACAGCATTGGGGTGCGTATAAACACCCGGGGTTGTTTCGAGCAATTGATAGCTGTTGCCGGCATTGTCCCGGATCTTTACAACCGCACCCGAAACAGGAGGGAAGCTGTTATTGTCGCTGAACCTGACCGACCGGGTGATGGTGACACTGGCAGGCCCCTGGTTGTTCACGATCCCTTCAATCACAACCTGCGAAGGCGCGTTGTTTAAATTAACATCGATCACTTTTTTACAGGAAGCAAAAAGGAGCGACAGTATCAACAGGCGGTATGTATATTTTGTAAGGGTTGACATGTGATCATCAGAATTTAAAATTCCAGGTAATACTCGGAATGAATTTGAACAAAGCCGTTCGTAAAGCCTGTGTTTTTTCCGGGTGATCGGGATCATCCTGGAAAGTAATGGTATAGGCATTCTCACGACCATACAGGTTGTATATACCGAAGGTCCAACTGCTTTGATAACGCCTGCTCTTGTTTTTCTTGTTTTCAACAGTAGCAGCTATATCCAGGCGGTGATAGGGCGGCATGCGATATCCGTTGCGTTCGGTGTATACGAAAACGGTTTGTCCGTTTACATGGTATTTGCCGGAAGGAAAAGTAACGGCGTTGCCGGTGTTGTATACCCAGGTGCCAGAGAGTGTCCATCGGTCAGATAATTTATAAATACCCACCAACGAAATATCATGGGTAATATCCTGCCTGGCCGGGAAATATTGTCCGTTGTTGATCTGGTCGAAGCGGCGTTCCGTTTTGGAGAGGGTATAGCCCACCCAGCCACTCAGCCTGCCATATTTTTTTCGGAGCAACCATTCAATACCATAAGCCCTGCCCACACCGTACAATAACTGGTTTTCAACATTATCATTGGCCCTGAGTAAGGCTCCGCTTTTATAGTCGATCTGGTGCTGCATCCATTTGTAATAAGTTTCAACCGTCAGTTCGTATTGATCGTTCGCTGAGGTTTGATAATAACCAATGGCAAACTGATCGGCTGTTTCGGGTTGAACATTGTTGGTGCTGGGCAACCAGAGGTCGGTAGGACTGCTGGTGGTGGTATTGCTTAAAAAATGCAGGTTCTGCACATTGCGCGTATAAGAAGCTTTGATGGAACGCCGTTCATTCAACTGGTAACTGGCCGATATGCGGGGCTCGAGGTTCCAATAGCTGACAACGGTAGCTCCGGGACCGTAACGCATCGTGTCGGTAGTGTTGCCTGCCGTATCATAAGTATAAAAATTACCGGGGCCCAGCACGGTCAGGTTCGATAACCGCAACCCGTAAATCAGGTTGAGCCGCTCGCTGGCTTTGATCTCATGAGAAAAATAAACGGCCGATTCGAGTGATTTTTTGTTTTGCACTTTATTGCCTGTAAATGCAGAATCGTCTGATGTAACCCTGCCAGGAGAATTGGTATGCAGGATGGCGTTGGCCCCGAATTTCAATTTGTTGTTATTGTTCAGGAAAAGATCAAAATCCTGTTTGAAGTTGAGGTCTTCTATTTTAGAGTTGATGGTGAGCAATTGCTTGCCCGATTTGATCTTGATCACATAATTGTAATTGCTGTAGATGAGCGATGTATTGGAAAAGAGGTTCCTGCTGAAAATATGGTTCCATCGCAAAGTGCCGGTGGTATTACCCCAATCGCTTTTGAATGTTTCGGCAAAACCCAACACATCCCTGCCGAAATAGCCCGAGAGGTAGAGACGGTCGCGCTTGCCCAGCATATAATTCGCCTTGAGGTTGAGGTCGTAGAAATAGAGCTTGTTGTTGTTAACAGTCGTATCCCTGGAGAGCTTCAGGAACTGATCGGCATACGTGCGCCTGGCGCTGATAATAAAAGAGCCTTTGTCTTTTACGATAGGCCCTTCTATGTTGATGCGGGAAGAGATCAGCCCGAGGCCACCGCTTACATTGTAGTCCTTACTGTTCCCGTCTTTCATTTTGATGTCTACCACAGACGACAACCGCCCACCGTATTGGGCAGGCATACTGCCCTTGTAAACGCTCACGTCTTTAATCGCATCGGAATTGAAGGTAGAAAAGAAGCCGAGCAGGTGAGAAGCATTGTACACCGGCGCTTCATCGAGCAGGATCAGGTTTTGATCGGCGCTTCCACCGCGCACAAAAAAACCGCTGCTGCCTTCACCGGCCGATTTAATGCCGGGAAGCAGTTGAATACTTTTGAGCACATCTCTTTCACCCAATAATACCGGCAAGAGGTTAATCTCAGAGAGGTTCAGTTTTTCAACACCCATAACCGGTTTGGCTATGTGCTCGTTCTTTCTTTTGGAAGAGACCACTACTTCATTCAACACCGTGCTCACGGGCATTAATTCTATATCGTTACGCAGATCGGCGTGTAGTGTTGTTTTTTGTGAAAAGAGCTGGTAACCCTGGAAGCTCACATTCAGCGAATAAGTTCCCGGCTTAACGCTGATGGCATAAAAACCGTAAGCATTGGTAGTGGTGCCGGTATTCAGTTCTTCTATTTTTACTGCTGCGCCGATGAGTACTTCACCTGTACTTTTATCTTTGATAATGCCACTGACAGTGAATCGCTCCTGTGCATTAGCAACATTCCATGAAAAAGTGAAGAAGAAACAAAACAGGGTAAGTATTCTTTTGGTTACAGCAGTCATAGGGCTAAATTATTGTGTTACCCGCGTAGCAATGAACAGCTCGTCAAGTTTGAACATAATTTAACAAACGGGGAAAGCGTACCTGTAACCTTCGGAGCTATTATGGTTTTTCTCCGGCCATTTCCATTATGATGGCCCATTCGGCATCAGTAACAGGTTGAACCGATAAACGCCCCAAACGCACGAGCGCCATATTGGCCAAACGTTTGTCGGCCTTGATTTGTACGAGGGTTACCGGTTTTTTCAGTTTTTTGTGCGGTTTGAAGTCTACCGCTACCCATGCTTCTTCTGTAGTGGTGGGATCCTGGTAGGCTTCTTTTATTACTTTGGCAATACCTACGATCTCGGTGCCTTCATTACTGTGGTACCAAAAGACCAGGTCGCCTTTCTTCATCGTGCGCAGGTGATTGCGTGCGGCATAATTGCGTACGCCATCCCAAAATGTTTGTCCGTCTTTGACAAACTGCTCCCAACTGTATTTGAAGGGTTCTGATTTTATCAGCCAGTAGTTCATACAATAAAAATAAATAAAATTACCATCCACTAGCCAGCACATCAGCCAGGTGTAATACTTGTAAACCTGCGTTTTTGTGTTTGTTGCAACCATCGATGTGCATGAGACAGCTCATATCAGTACTGATGAGGTATTCCGCGCCGGTAGCAGCGGCATGGGCGATCTTCTGGTCGCCCATGGCTATGCTGATGGGTTCGAACTTAACGGCGAAAGTGCCCCCGAAACCGCAGCAGGTTTCCACATCATTCATCTCCACCAGTTCCAGACCTTTTACTTTGCTCAGCAATTGCCGGGGCTCCTGCTTGAGCTTGCATTCGCGCAGTGCCGCGCAACTGTCGTGGTAAGTGGCTTTGCCATGAAAGCTGGCGCCCAGGTCATCTACCTGCAACACATTCACCAGGAAATCGGATAATTCAAAAGCGCGGTTGCCGATCTTTTTTGCACGCGAAGACTGGGATGTATTTTCAAACAGTTTTTCGTAATAGTTCCGCACGAACCCAATACAACTGGCGCTGGGCGCTACAATATAATCGGCACTTTCAAAATCTTTCAGGAATTTGCTGCATACTTCTTTGGCTTCACCCCAAAAACCGGCGTTGAAAGCAGGCTGGCCGCAACAGGTCTGGTTATCGTTGTAACGCACTTTGCATCCTGCTTTCTCCAATACCTTCACCATATTAAAAGCTACCTGTGGGTAAAGCTGGTCAATAAAACAGGGTACAAAGATTTGAACGTTCATGCGTTTATTTTAGTTTGCGGTTAAGGGCAATCATCTTCAATGCGGTAACCGCCGCTTCTTCACCTTTATGGCCGTGCTTGCCACCGATGCGTTCCTTAGCTTGTTCTTCATTATCTACGGTGAGTATACCAAAGATAACAGGCGCGTCGAGCATGAGGTTTAGTTCCAGCACACCATCGGTCACCGCCTTGCATACATAATCGAAATGCGGCGTATCGCCCCTGATCACTGCGCCGAGTGTGATGTAAGCGTCGGGAGGTGTTGCCGCATACGCGTAATGGTTCTTAACAGCGAAAGAAATTTCAAAAGCGCCGGGCACGATAAGGGTTTTACAATCGATGCCATGAGCTTTGAGAATTTTCTTTGCACCGGCCTCCAGTTTATTTACGATGGGGGCGTTCCATTCTGTTTTAACAATAACAACAAAGGCATCCTTGATGGAGGGGATGCCTTTGTTCAATGTGGTATTTCCTGGTGTAGCCATTATTTTACACTGAAATCGTTTTTATCAATACTCAGGCGATAGATGTATTTATCGGCCTGGAAACCTTTATCGGTACGGGGAAATTTATCTTTCAATTCTTTGTACAGTTCCAGCGCTTCTTTTGTTTTACCGGTGGTTTCAGACAGCAGCGCTGCGCGAAACAGGTATTCTGCTGAATTGCTTTCATCGGTCTCAAAAGTGGAAGCTGCTTTTTTGTACGACTCGATGGCTTCGTCTTTCTTGTTCAGTTCTGCATAAGCATCACCCAGGCAGCCATAAGCCATGAGCTGGATCTGTTTGGCACCGGTAGAAAAATCTTTCAGGTACTTTACAGCGTTATTGAAATCGCCCAAACGCAGGTAGCTTACGCCGGCATAATAATGCGCCAGGTTAGCCGCTTTGGTACCACTGAAATTATTGATCACATATAATGCGCCTTTGTATTGGCCATCGCCGTTCAGCGCCAGGTTCAGCGAGTCTTTGGCGAAATAGTCCTGGGCTTTGAACAGCGCTTCAGCTGCTTTCTCTTCTTTGGGTTTAACGATGTATTGTTGGTAAACATACCATCCGCCGCCAATGATAATGATGGCTGCTACTGCAATCATCACCGGCTTTTGGATGCGTTGCCAGGTGCTTTGCAGACGTACCAGTGATTCGTGGTGTTCAGAACTCAATTCGTGTTCGTGCTTATCGCTCATGGAAAAATTGATTTGTAATTAAGATAGAGTTAGTCAACAATAAATTCATACTGCTGGTCAATGTACACGTCTTTCAGTACTTCGCTTTCATCGGGCCAGGGGCTTTCTTCGGCGAATTTAACAGAGGCATCCACCACTGCACCGATGCGGGTATCGATCGCATTCAGTTCTTCTTCAGAAGCGTATTTATTAGACAGGATGGTGGTTTTCACTTTCGTAATGGGGTCCTGATCTTTGTATTCATCTACTTCCTCCTTGGAACGGTATTTCTGCGGATCGGAAATAGAATGCCCTTTATAACGGTAGGTTTTCAGTTCCAGCAGGGTAGGACCATCTCCCTGGCGGGCCCTTTTCACGGCACGGGCAACGGCTTCGTGCACGTTTTCAGGGGTCATACCATCTACCATATCAGCCGGCATTTCGTAAGCGTCGGCCAGTTTATAAATATCTATTACGTTGCTGGTACGTTCTACAGAAGTACCCATGGCATAGTTGTTATTCTCGCAGATGAAGATCACCGGCAGTTTCCACAGCATGGCCAGGTTAAAGGTCTCGTGCAGGATACCCTGGCGGGCAGCGCCATCGCCAAAGAAGCAAAGCGCAACGTTATTGGTGCCTTTGTATTTTTCAGCAAAAGCCAGTCCCGCGCCTGTTCCGATCTGTGCACCTACAATACCGTGGCCGCCGAAGAAACGATGCTCCAGGCTGAAGAAGTGCATACTGCCGCCCTTTCCTTTGGCGCAGCCGGTGGCTTTACCGTAGAGCTCTGCCATACAGGCATTGGGCGCTACGCCTTTGGCCAGGGCCAGACCGTGGTCGCGGTAAGCGGTAATGAACGGATCGTCCTGCTGCGTAGCGGTCATGCAACCGGCGGCAATGGCTTCCTGCCCAACATAAGCATGGAAAAAGCCGCGGATCTTACCGGCCATTTTATACATTTCTTCCGCTTTCAGTTCAAACTGGCGGATCAGTTGCATCAACTCATACCAGTACAGGTAGGTTTCTTTGGAGAATTTTGTAGCCACTATACGAAATTTTGAGGGGCAAATATAAGGAAGTTAGGGGTTCAATCATCTTTAGCTTTCCTGCATAAAGGGATAGCCGTAATTCACCGGCGGATTAAAAGTTTCTTTAATGGTTCTGGCGCTCAGCCAACGGTAGAGGTTCAGCATGCTGCCGGCCTTGTCGTTCGTACCGGAGGCGCGCGCGCCGCCAAAAGGCTGCTGGCCTACCACGGCACCGGTGGGCTTGTCGTTGATGTAGAAATTACCGGCGGCATTGCGCAGCTTGTTGGTGGCCAGTTCCACGGCAGCCCTGTCCTGCGAAAGGATCGAGCCGGTGAGTGCATAGGGCGAAGTACTGTCCACCAGGTCGAGGGCCGCTTCGAATTCGTCGGCATCGTAAGTATAGATGGTCAGTACGGGCCCGAATATCTCTTCACACAAAGAAGCATATTTGGGGTCGGTGGTTTCAATAACAGTAGGTTCTATAAAATAACCGTGTTTTTTATCGTATTTACCGCCCACCAGTATCTTGGCCTTCTTGTCTTTCTTAGCATTATCAATATACCGGGCGATATTGTTGAAAGCTTTCTCATTGATCACCGCATTGATGAAGTTGCTGAAATCTTCTACCGATCCCATTTTCATGCTTTGAATGGCGGCCACCAGTTTGGTCTTCACCTGTTCAGCGATGTTGCTGGGCAAATAAGCGCGGGAAGCAGCAGAACATTTCTGCCCCTGGAATTCAAAAGCGCCCCTGGCCAGCGCTGTTACCACTGCATCTACATCGGCGCTCTTATGTGCGATCACAAAATCCTTACCGCCGGTTTCGCCAACGATGCGCGGATACGTGCGGTATTTGGGAATGTTTTCACCGATGGTCTTCCACATGGAATTGAAAACACCGGTAGAGCCCGTGAAATGAACACCGGCAAAGTCGCGGTGACTGAAACATACTTTACCCAAAGTAGGACCGTCTACATAGATCAGGTTGATCACGCCGTCGGGCAGGCCGGCTTCTTTGAGGATGCGCATAAAGATCTGTGCAGAATAGATTTGTGTATTGGCAGGCTTCCATACTACCACGTTGCCGCACATGGCTGCAGAAGTGGGGAGGTTACCACCGATGGCGGTGAAGTTGAAAGGTGTAACGGCCAACACGAACCCTTCCAGCGGGCGCCATTCGAGGCGGTTGTGCATACCCGGACCGGAAATAGGTTGTTGCTTATATATCTCGCTCAGGAAATGTACGTTGAAACGTAAGAAGTCGATCAGCTCACAGGCGCTGTCGATCTCGGCCTGGTAAGCGTTCTTGCTCTGCCCGAGCATGGTGCAGGCATTCATCTGGTAGCGGTACTTGGTAGCCAAAAGATCGGCTGCTTTTAAAAAGATATGCGCCCTGTTTTCCCAGCTCATGGCAGCCCAGTCTTCCTTGGCTTTCAGCGCGGCGTCGATGGCTTGCTTCACATGTTTTTCTTCACCCATGTGAAAATGGCCCAGGGTATGGGCTATCTCATGCGGCGGGTGGATGGCTATTTTCTTTCCTGTTTTTATTGCTTTACCGCCGATATACATGGGGATATCCAGTTCTTTTTTCTTCAGGTCGGCGAGGGCCTTTTTCAAAGCGTTCTTTTCATTGCTGCCCGGAGCATACGACAGTACGGGCTCATTGACAGGCATGGGGTAAGAGAAATAACCAAGACTCATGTTAGGTATTTTATAGTTTTAGCGACGGCAAAGTTACGAATTCGGACAGGCTCAAAAAAGCTCGATTTTATGCCGGGCTTCGTAGTTGAAAGGGATGGTGGTATAGATACCTGCTTTGCCTACACGGGTAGTTCCTTTTACATTCACCAGTACTTCTTTATTGAAAAGAAAAGTAAGGGCGTTTTTGAAAACAGTCTTCATGTCTACCATGATCTTGGAAGGAAGGGTGAATTCTGAAAGACGGCTGATATGCATTAACGTGTCGAGCTGGTATTTTCCCAGGTAACGGTTATCAATATAAACGTCGCAATCTACTTTTTGCAGGTTAACGCCAAAATGATTGGGGTTGTAGTACACCAGGTCCATCGTAAGGGCTGTCTGGTCATAACCCACGCTCTCCACTTTCACATTTTTGATATCCCGATAATCAAAGGCCTGGGGTTTTGCGCAAGCGAATAAGCAACTGATGGCTACCAGGAAAACAAAGGGGCGTAACTTTTTCAAAACACCGGTTTTGCAGCAAACTTATGGCAAGTCACTCAAAATGAAATCTTAAGTTACAACCTGTCATCCTCCGTGAACAACAGCTACGATATCACTCCAGTGACCTTTATTTTTCAACCCATCGAAGCAGATGGCTCTGTATTCCTGCACTTCCACATAAATGACCGTCTTAACTGTTTTTTCAAAAAGACCGGATTGTTAATGCCACTGGTAACCCATCACTAAAAAGTTTCGTAACCCTGTCAACTGTGAAGAGAATGTGGAATAGAGTAGGATGTGCCTCTTTTACCTTTATGCGCTAAAGCCATTGGAATTGATTTGTGGGAAGTGGTATGTCGTAGCACCAAACTTTTGCTATTTCAGTACTAAAGAAGTTAGAAAAATGGAGTGAATAACATGTTTTTCTGAAACTCAATTTTTTAGTAAACAAATAATCTATTCAAATAATTTAAAATCAATTAATTGTAGTTATTTAATTAGAGTTAATAGCGCAGCTATTTTAGTCGTAAAAGGTATCTATTATAGATTATAACACCATGAATGTAAATATAGGCAATAATGGGCTAATAGTCATTGAAAATCAATATTTTCCAACAATTAATTGGATAAATATTTTGTTTCTCAATAAAGATATAAAAATTGATCTATGCGAAACCTACCAAAAAATGAGTTTTCGCAACAGGTGCGTGGTTGCAGGCAGCAATGGTTTGGTGCATTTATCGGTACCCCTGCAGAAAGGAAGGTCGCAGCGCCAGCCGATGAAGGATGTGAAGATCAGTTACGCTACCGACTGGCAACTACAGCATTGGCGAACGATCGAATCCTGTTATGGACGTTCCCCTTTCTTTGAATTTTACCGCGATTGGCTGGAAGCTTTTTACAAAAAACAGCCGGTTTTTTTGGCAGACATGAACCTGGAAATACTGGAATGGGTGCGCAAACAAACGGGACTGGAAAAGTCATGGGAAGTCCTCGACCGCGAAACAGACCATCCCATCGATCCGCGAGCCATTGACCTGAGGGGGTATTTCATGCCTAAAAATTTCCAGTCGCCCGAGAGATGCCCTCACCCCATTGTGTACACCCAGGTGTTTGAAGACCGCATCGGGTTCCAGCCCAACTTGTCGGTCCTGGACCTGTTGTGTTGTACCGGACCCCAAGCCCGCTTGCTGCTCCAAAACAGCGATTTTTTCCCCGGAGCAAAGATTTAAAGTAGCCGAATAGATTTTCCTCTTAATTTTAGTACCCGTCCCACATATCCTACTGTGTAAGAACTGTATCTGCCCTGCTTAGTTTTGTTAATGAACTGAACCATTGAGCCGCCGATGACCAAACACCGACTGCTGCTTTTATTCGTTTGCCTGGCTTTAAAGGCCTATACGCAGGACTATTCCAATAAAGGCAAGGATTTTTGGTTGGGATACGGCTATCATGTAAGCATGGCTGGTTCCAATGGGGTGCCTGTAATCACCGGCGGCACACAGGATATGGTACTATATTTTACTTCTGACAAAGACGCCAATGTAACAGTTGAGGTTCCTGCAGTAGGCTATAAGCAAACCTATTTTGTACCCAAAAACCAGATAACGGTTTCTTATACGCTTCCCAAAACAGGAAGCCAGGATTGCCGGATAGCGGATGCCGGGCTTTATAATACAGGCATTCATATCACCAGCGATGCACCTATAGTGGCCTATGCACACATTTATAATGCGAGCGTTTCGGGGGCATCTATATTGTTTCCCACCAATACCCTGGGCAAGGATTACTATTCGGTGAATTATACACAATCGTCCAATCAGTCTTATGCCAATTCTTTCTTCTTCGTTGTGGCAACGGAAGACAATACAACGGTTGAAATAACGCCTACGGCCGCCAATAAAAATGGGAAGCCTGCCGGTCTGCCATTTACCGTTACCTTGAAACAGGGACAGATCTACAATGTCATGGGAACAACCAGCGGCAACCAGGGTACCGACCTTACCGGTTCGAGGATACGGTCCATCAGCAGTAATGGGAGCGGCGGATGTAAAAAGATCGCGGTATTTTCCGGTTCTGGTAAGATCAGTATTGGAGGATCGGGAACGGGTACGGCCGACAACCTCTTTGCGCAAGCATTTCCCGCGGTGGCCTGGGGTAAGCGTTACCTGACTGCCCCAACCGGCTCACAACCCAATAATTTCTTCCGGGTTTGTGTAACCGATCCAACTACTGTTGTTAAACTGAATGGTGTGCCCTTACCCTCATCCACCCTGATCAACGGCTTTTATTATCAATTCAAGAACAGCAGCCTGCCTGGTTATAATCCGGCAGCGCCCAATCTCATCGAATCAGATAAACCCGTACTGGTAGCGCAATATTGTACCACACAAGGACAGGAGGGTAATCCCAATACCTTTCCTTATGGTGATCCTGAAATGATCTACCTCAGCCCGGTAGAACAAACCATCAACAAGATCACTTTGTATTCGGCCACCCTCTACAAGATCTTGCAGAGTTATATCAACGTCATCATCAAAAAAGAAGGCGTCAACAGTTTTACACTTGATGGAACTTCCATGGCATCGAGTTTCCAGCCGCATCCGCAGGATCCAAACTATGCCTACGCCATCATGTCTGTAGGTTCAGGGCCACATGCTTTGTATGCTGATACAGGCTTCAATGCCATTGCTTATGGTTTTGGATCGGCGGAAAGTTATGGGTATAATGCAGGAACCAATATCCGCGATTTTACACAAGTGGCTTCGTTCCGCAATCCTTATGGCGTGGTGGATTCAGCCGTCACTTGTGTCAATACCGCCTTCCAGTTTTCAGTGCCTTTCAATTTTCAGCCAGGCAGTATTTTGTGGGATTTCTCTGCGGCGCCCAATATCAGTCCGAATGTGCCCATTGGTCCTGCCAATGCACCTGCTTACGACAGTGCGGTGGCTGCGAGCGGACAAACACTTTACTACTACAGTACCAAACAGAATTATACATTCAGTAAGGCCAATACAGCTGCTTTGCGTGATACGATTAAAGTATACACCACGTCCAACTCACCCGATGGATGCGGCAGCACCAGCCAGTTGTTTGCCATTCCCGTTAGTGTGAATCCGTTGCTGGTGGCCCAATTTACCACCACTCAAAGCGGCTGCGTAACAGACTCGGTTTATATTACCGACCAAAGCACCACCGCGAATGGCGCTGTTACCCGCTGGCTATGGAGTTTTGGAGATGGTACTACTGCGGATAATTCAACTGCTTTACTGACTCCCAAAAAATACAGTACGCCGGCCAGTTATACCATCAAACTGAAAGCTGTCTCCGGCATCGGATGCAGTTCAACGGAAACGGTCAATACCGTGAACCTTTCTTCCAAACCCGTTGCCGGTTTTACCTATCCAGCCGTTACCTGTGTGAATGATAACATTACATATACCGATGCCTCTACAGTACAAACAGGAACCATTACACAATGGACCTGGGACCTCGACAATGCGGCAGGGCCTTTGACGGCAAGCACAGGAGCACAACAAACGACCAATTACCAGGCATACGGAAAGAAAAATGTTACCCTGCAAGTAACTAGCAGCACTGGCTGTAAAAGCGATCTGTTCACACCTGCAACACCTGTTACCATTCACGCGTATCCTGTACCCGGTTTTGTGATGCCCGAAATATGTTTGAACGATGCACTGGCACAATTCACCGATACGTCAAAAGTAGCAGATGGTACTGCTGCCGGCTTTACTTATAAATGGCAATTCAATGCAGGAACACCTCTGGTAACACCCGGACCAAACATAGCTACCAGTACGGCACAAAATCCATCGGTACGATACAATAATTATGGTTATTATAAAGTGAATCTCACGGTTACTTCCAATGGATGTACTACTGCTATTACTCAAAACTTCACAGTGAATGGTAGTAACCCCACCGCAGATTTTTCAGTGAGCAACAGCAATGCATTGTGCAGCAACCGGCAGGTGGAGATCACCAATAATTCTTTTGTTGATTTCGGCAACCTGAGCTTTATAGAGATCTATTGGGATCAGAATGATCTTTCACAGAAAACAGTGGATTCAACACCGGTTCGATATAAAAAATACACGCATCTGTATCCTAATTTCCAGTCGCCCGCTTCGAAGAGTTTTACCATTGTACTCAAAGCTTATTCAGGCGCTACTTCTTCTACCTGCAGGAGCCAGGCTTCGCAAACGATTACACTGAATGCAAGCCCGAAAGTAAGTCTCACTACATTGCCTGGTATTTGTTATGATGCATCTGCAAGGCTCATCACACAGGCTTCATACAACAACAGCGTATCGAATGCAGCGGGGAGTCCTTCTTTCAGCGGTAATGGTATTACCAATATTGCGAGCGGACTGTTCGATCCCAAAAAGGCAGGCGTGGGTACTTATCCCATACAATACCTGGCAGTGTCTGACAAAGGTTGTCGCGACTTGGCCACACAGAACATAACCGTATGGCCTTCGCCTTTAGCTAAATGGAATGTAGGCAGTTTGCAGTGCGAGAAGAACGCGGTTTCTTTTGTTGACAGTTCATTGGCCAATTATTCCAATATACGCCAATGGAAATGGGATTTTGGTAACGGCAGCACAGCGAACAGGTCCGACAATACTTCTTTTGGCGTAACCTATACTGTTGCGCAGACTTATACCGTATCGTTACAGGTGTCAACAGACAGCGGTTGTGTGAGTACCACCAACACACAATCGGTGAAAGTAAACCCATTGCCCAAACCTGCGTTTGCATTGCCGAAAATATGTTTGCCGGATGGCAACGGACAATTCACCGATCAATCTACCATTACCGATGGCTCGCAGGCATTGTTCAGTTATTTGTGGAATTTCGGAGATCCCTTCAACAATACGGCAGCGGTGGTAAAGAACCCATCACATCATTACAGCGCAGTGGGACCTTACCCTGTGCAACTGAAACTAACATCCAAAGACGGATGCATCGATTCATTGACGCAGATGCTGACTACGATCTACCCGCAACCGAAAGCCGCATTTATTGCCAGCCCTTCAGAAGCCTGTATGGGTGATACGATCCGTTTTACCGATAAGGGCAATGGCATCACAAGCAATGCCGTATCCTGGAACTGGACGCTTTCGGGTGGGGATGTTTCTGCATTACAAAACCCGCTGAAACGTTTTACCGATTCGGGAACATTCAACATCAGTTATTATTTCTTCAACCAGCAAGGATGTGTGAGCGACACGGCTATCCAGCAGGTAGTCGTAGATCCTTATCCGAAATTAAAACTGCCTTCGAAGATCAATGTATTGGAAGGAGGCACGGCTACGCTCAGGCCGGTATATGTATACGGAACCAACCTGCAATATTTATGGACACCGGCTACTTATCTTACGTCCAATACAGATTCGACACCGAAGTCAACACCCAAGTCGGACATTACGTACAAGTTGGTGTTAACCGGCAAGGGAGGCTGTTCGGTATCAGATACCAGTTTCATTAAAGTGTTGTTGAGCATCGATGTGCCCAATGCGTTTTCGCCCAATGGCGATGGCATCAATGATACCTGGAAGATCCGTTACCTGGAAAGCTATCCCGGCGCTACGGTAGAAGTGTATGACCGTTACGGGCAGCTCGTTTTCAGGTCGCAGGGATATGATAAAGAATGGGATGGTATTTACAATGGACAGCCTTTGCCGGTGGCTACTTATTATTATATCATCAATCCTAAAAACGGAAGAAAAATTGTTACCGGATCGGTAACCATCATTAAATAACGCGCATGAACGGGAAAAAGCTATTTGTATTGATGAGTATGGTTTGTTGCATGGCTGCTGCCAGGGCCCAGCAAAGGCCTTATTATACGCAGTACATCATGAACAATTACATCATCAATCCTGCCGTGGCGGGTATTGAAAATTATTGGGATGTAAAAGCCAGTCACCGCATGCAATGGGTGGGATTGCAGGATGCGCCGGTGACTACTTATCTCACCATACAGGGGCCGCTTACGAAAAGCGATTACGACAGGGAGACTGCCACCAGCTTTCATGCCAGTGGAGAGAATCCGCGCGGCCCTGCTTACTGGCGCGATTACGTCGCCGCCGAGCCGCATCATGGAATAGGATTTACCTTGCTCAATGATAAAACGGGACCGCTGAACCGCTTTGCCGCTTATGGCACTTACGCTTACCATATAGGTCTTTCTCCGCACACGAATATTGCCGGCGGTGTTTCTGTAGGCTTTACTAATATGAGTCTGGACGCGAGCAAACTGAATTTCGGTACTACTACGGTTGATCCGGCAGTAGCCGGCAGCGGCCAGATCAACCGCATCAAACCAGATATCAGTGCAGGACTGTGGTTGTATTCGAGAGATTATTTCCTGGGCATCGCGGCACAACAGATCGTTCCGCAGCAGATTGCTTTTTCCGATAATCGTGTTTACCTGGACCAGGGGAAGTTATTGCCGCATTTGTTTTTCAGTGCCGGTTATCGCATGCAGCTTTCAGACGATATCAGTTTCCTGCCTTCGGCATTGGTTCGTTATGTAACGCCTTTGCCACTTGGGTTTGATATCAATTTCAAATTGCAGTACCAGGACCTGATTTGGCTGGGCGGCTCATTCCGTTACAAAGATGGTTATGCGGCCATGACAGGCATCAACCTCAACCGCAGCATCAATATCGGTTATTCTTACGACCTGCAAACTTCGCAGCTGAATACGGTGAGCAAGGGAACCCACGAAATAATGATCGGATTTTTATTGGGTAACCACTACGGCGATTGGTGTCCGCGGCATTTATGGTGATCTTCAGAGATCTTCCATGATGATGGCTGTTGAGCTTTTATTATCGGCGGCCTTATCCTTAAGGATCACTTGCTTTTCTTTCCTGTTCTTATCGGATGCAAATATGATTTCGGGGATCTTTATTTGCTGTAAGGTAACAGACACCAGTTTATCGAGGTTCAGTTTCTCCAGCTCTTTCAGGGCCAGTGCCATTTCATGTTGCATTTTGGCTGCTTCAGGTGACTGACTGAATTTTTCCTCCTGCTGAGACAGTTGAATGCATAAATCTTTGCGCGCTTTCTCGATGTCTTCCTTCATTTTCCGGAAAGTACGGTCAAGTTCTTCTTTCTTTGGAATATTACGGATGGATGCGAAGATCGCAGCGGTATCCACAACATTGTTGATCTGCTTTGTCCATGAAGCAGCTTTGGCCATTTCCCTGGATGCGGCTTCCTGTTGTAAATTACTCAGTTGAAGCTGCTGATTGAGTTGCTGCGTAGCGGTTTCCAATGCAGCTGAAACCACCGGTGCAACGGCTACCACTTCTTTTGAAGAAGATTGTATTTCCAGGGCAGCCGCTTCCATGTCTTTCCTTATTTTCTTTTTCAATGGCCCGGAAAGAAAAAATACCGGGTTGAAAAGCGGGTTGTTTACCTGTATGGCCACCGGCTCAGCCGCAATGGGTTGCAAGGGGGCTTGCGGTGCTTTAACAAACGCCTTGCTGCCGGTTGAAGATTGTGTAAAGCCTTTATTCGGATTGAACCAGGCAATGGATGCGAGCAGGAGGGTTACCATACCAAAAGCCAGCAATTGCCTGCGATAATTGAAGCGGTTTTCTTGTGGGTCGATCATGCGTTTGATACGGCCCAACAAATCGTGTTTGGGATTAGCAGCCGCCATCGCAAAAGCAGCGGGTACCGTTTGCAAACGTGCTATTTGTAATAATGCCTCTGCATAAGAAGCGGCATTGTACTGGAACTGAAGCACCCAATCGTCGCAGCTGTTCTCTCTTTCTTTGCGTATCTGTTTGCTCAATAATTGGGTGAAAGGATTGAAGAAAAGACTGATCTCCACAATCGATAAAATGATATTGAGCAGGTAATCGTAACGTTTGATATGCGCCATTTCGTGCAGGATCACTGCTTCGAGTTGTTCTGCGCTGAGGTGGTTGATACTCGCAACCGGAATCAATATCAGCGGTTTGAGAAAACCAATGGTAAGCGGGGTATGAATAGTTTCCGACAGGAATACCTGAACTTTTCTTTTGATGCCCAATTGTAATGCCAGGTCGGACGTGAAGATGCGCCACTGTGCGGGCATTTTACTGAGACCTGTGTTGCGGATCAGTTGCGTTTTGCGGTAACCGATGACCCAACGAATGCATAAGAAACACATGAGCACCAGGTAGGCAACCGATAAATAGGGGAGCCATTGCTCGGCTTTGATCAATGCAGCAATAAAAAGGGAAGGTATGCTACTGTCTTTGTTCAGCATTACCTGTTGCCAGCGGTCTGTATTCGACGGCACCTGTGCGGCCATATTGTTACAGAGGGTTGTATAAAACTGCAAAGTAACCAGGAACCATACCAATATCAACAACTGCGAGGCCACAGCCAGCTTGTACCGGTTGGCAGCATTGAGTCTGAGCACACTGTTCAGCAACACAAATACCAACCACACCAATGCAGCCTGCCATAAACTGTTGGCAATAGCATAACCCAATGCCTGCAGAAAAGGAGATTGAAAGAGGTGTTGCATAAGCGCTATTGTTTTTTAAGATTGTCCAGCATTTTCTGAATTTCTTCCAATTCTTCTTTACTGGGTGCATGATTGCCCAATGCCTGCATCACCAGTTGGGTAGAAGAACCGCCAAAAAGGGAATGGATCATTTTTCCTACAAATTGCTGTTGTGTATTCTCACGCGATATATTGGCGCGATAGATATGCGTTTTACTGCTGTCGTCGCGCTTTACGATGCCTTTTTCGAACATGATCTGCATGAGTTTGAGCGTGGTGGTATAGCCCGAGTCTTTGTGTTCGGCCAGTACTTCATGCACTTCTCTTACGGTGGCGGCGCCCTTATCCCATAATACCCTCAATATTTCCAGCTCGCTTTCGGTGGGCTTGATATTCTTTGAAACAGCCATTTGTACGATTTTATTCGTAAGCAATATACGACCTGATTCGTAAAAAAGGGCATAAAATTTCGTTAAACGGCTAAATACCGGTATCAAGATCTGATTATATTGGGATGGGGCTAAAATTTTAAAATGCTGTCAACTCATAATTTGAACTGCGGCCTCCTCCTTGGTCTTGTCTTAAAATACCTTTTTAAATAGTATTCGCCGCAGTTTTAGCTTTTGTGTGATATTGCTGAAATGGCCTGACGCAAAAAAGCCGCAACATTGGTATGCTACGGCTTTTCTGTTGAACGGGAATATTTTATTTGAGCGCTACAGTGTTGTTATGCTGTGTAACTGCTTTTGGTGTAGTTACTTGTTTAACAGCAGTAGTAGCAGGCTGCTCTGCATCGGATTTATGCAATTGCGCCAGGGTAGGAGCAATTACCAATGATACGATCGACATCAGTTTGATGAGGATGTTCATAGAAGGCCCGGAGGTATCTTTGAAAGGATCACCCACAGTATCTCCGGTAACAGATGCTTTATGCGGCTCTGATTTTTTATAGTGTGTTTCGCCGTTGATCTCTACGCCTTTCTCGAAAGATTTTTTAGCGTTGTCCCATGCACCACCGGCATTGTTCTGGAACATACCCATCAACACACCGCTTACAGTAGCGCCTGCCAGGAAACCGCCCAATGGCTCGGGGCCCAACAGGAAACCAATGATCAAAGGAGATACGATGGCAATAGCGCCGGGCAACATCATTTTTTTGATGGATGCCTCGGTAGAAATGGCCACACATTTATCGTATTCAGGCTTGCCTGTTCCTTCCATGATTCCTTTGATGGTGCGGAACTGGCGGCGTACTTCTTCCACCATGGCCATAGCGGCTTGTCCAACTGCGCGGATGGCTAATGAAGAGAAGATGAAGGGTATCATGGCTCCCACAAAAAGAGAGGCCAGCACTTTCGCCTTATAAATATCAATACCCTTGATGCCCGCTACACCTACGAAAGCGGCAAACAGGGCCAGGGCAGTCAATGCAGCTGAAGCAATGGCAAAACCTTTACCAGTGGCCGCGGTAGTATTACCAACTGCATCGAGCACATCGGTCTTTTCACGCACATCTTTGGGCAGCTCGCTCATTTCGGCGATACCACCGGCATTATCGGCAATCGGACCAAAAGCGTCGATGGCCAGTTGCATGGCGGTAGTAGCCATCATACCGGCAGCGGCAATGGCCACACCGTATAAACCGGCGCATTCATAAGAACCCCAGATACCACCTGCCAGCACCAAAATGGGTAAGCAGGTAGACTCCATACCTACAGCCAGACCTCCAATTACATTGGTAGCGTGACCGGTAGAAGACTGGCGGATGATAGATGTTACCGGGCGTTTGCCCATGGCAGTATAATATTCAGTGATGATACTCATTAAAGTACCCACAGCCAGACCTACTACGATGGCACCCAGTACCCCGTCGCGGGTAAAAGCGTGTCCGCGTAAAGTCATGTTTTCAGGCAGGATATAATAAACAAGACCTGCACAGGCAATGGCAGTGAGGACGATCGATCCCCAGTTACCCATGTTAAGGGCTTTCTGTACGCTGGAAGTGTTGATGCCCGCTGTATCGCTGATGCGTACAAAGAAAGTTCCGATGATAGAGAACAAAATACCCACACCTGCAATTAACATGGGCAGCAGGATGGGGGCGTATCCGCCAAAATTATCGGTTGATATGGTTTCCTGCCCCAGTACCATGGTAGCCAGCACGGTAGCTACATAAGATCCGAACAGGTCGGCGCCCATACCGGCCACATCACCCACATTATCGCCTACATTATCGGCAATGGTAGCAGGGTTGCGGGGGTCGTCTTCGGGGATGCCGGCTTCTACTTTACCTACCAGGTCGGCGCCCACATCGGCCGCCTTGGTATAGATACCGCCGCCTACGCGTGCAAACAGGGCAATGGATTCAGCGCCCAATGAAAAGCCGGTAAGCACTTCAATGGTACGCAACATATCTTCAGAATTGGCGGCAGCGCCGGGGGCAAAAGTTTGTTTCAGGATGAGGTATACAGCGCCCAGTCCTAATACAGCCAAACCGGCAACGCCCAATCCCATTACTGCGCCGCCTGTAAACGATACATTCAGCGCTTTGGATAAACTGGTGCGGGCAGCCTGGGCTGTGCGCACATTGGCCTTGGTAGCGGCTTTCATGCCTATATAACCGGCAACGGCGCTGCAAACGGCGCCCAGTACAAAGGCCAGGGCAATAGACCAATGTGAATGGGGATTGCTGCTGGCCATCACGCCCAACAATATGGCTACAATGATGACGAAATAAGTCAGGATTTTCCACTCCGCTTTCAGGAAGGCCATGGCCCCTTCGGCAATATAAGTGCTGATCTCTTTCATGCGGTCATTACCCGCATCCTGCTTTGAAACCCAATTGAATTTAAAGAAAGTGTAGAGAAGGCCCACAACTCCCATCGCCGGAACGGCATAAAACAAGGCATTGTCCATAATAGGTTTTAGTCTGGTTTGGTAGTGTTTATTGAAAAGTCAGCAAAAATAGGGGTTAACCGCTATTGTTCCAATACTGTAGTATCGGCATGGCCTGTGAATACGGAGCTCATTTTGCCCGCCCGCCAGATGGCCGGGTTGAATTTATTGCCCAGGATGATCACGGTGGCGCTGTCGTGCACCAGGCGTTTGAACACGGCGTTGTTCCCGTGCCACCATCCATTATGGTAAACGATGGTAGGTTCGGATGGGTTTACCAACAGGTGCCAGCCCAGCCCATAATTCTTTATGCCCCTGTGTTCATTGCTGTAAGGCTGGTAGGCTTTCTCCAGTGTAGGGAGGCTTACCAGCGTGCCCTGGTACAGCGACTGGTCCCACGCGAGAAGATCCCGCACCGTGCTGTACACATTTTTATCGCCATAAACACAATCCAGTTTTTCGATCGGGTAAGGGCGTCGGCCAGGTGTATAAGATGGGGTATAGTTACCGGTGTCTTTGATATTAAATACATAGGTATTCTTCATCCCCAATGGCGTAAATACACTGTCTTGCATGTATTGAGGGAAGGGGATGGAAGTAATCTTTTCCACGATCAGGGCCAGCATGGCATAATTGGTATTGCAGTAGCTATAACGCCTGTTGGGTAAGGCTTCTATAGGCGGCCGGTTATTGATCATGTATTGCAATACGATTTCATTGGTAGCGAAACCGGTTAGCTGTGGCGCTATTTTAAAACTGCGGTAACGCGTGACCCATTTGCCGCGCCTGTTTTTAACGCGATAAGGCTCCGTGCGCACATCGGTCATGAAATGATCGTACTTGGGCAGTCCGCTCCGGTGGGAGAGCAGGTCTTTAATCGTAATGCCGCTGTATGGGAAGTTCGGAAGGTATTTCTCTACATGATCATCGAGTGACAGCTTGCCCTGTTCCATCAATCGCAGTATCACGGTGGCGGTAAAGGTTTTAGAGACCGATGCCAGGTGGAAGGGTGTATTGGGGGTGATGCTGTCGCCTGTTTTGAAATTGATGAGACCATGATAATCCTCGAACACCACTTCTCCGTTCTTGGCCAGCAGGATGCTGCCATTGAAGCCGGTGCGCAGCAGGAGTGAGCGGTACAGGGGCTCTATGGCATTGGCATAATATTCTTTTTCCTTATTGGTGAGCGGTTTGAAATGATTGGTGGGAACAACAGTATGAACATGCCCGGTATCTCCTCCAACTGCAGGTTCTTTAGCAGCAGGAGAGCCACAGGCCATCATCAACGTGGAAAGAAGTGCAATGACCATCGTACGCAACATTAGATTCTAAAATTTACACTAAAGCCGCAAATATAGCCTCCGCCGAGGCTCCGGCCAACTTCCGTGGAAAATTATCCGTATGGTAGTCACAGAAATAACATTTATTTTCGCGAACATGAACAAGCAAGCAAGCACCAGTTATCCCAAAGAAAAAATTAATATTCTCTTCCTGGAAAACATTAGCGACAAAGCGGTAGCACAGTTCAAACAAAATGGTTATGTGAATGTACGCAAGCTCACCGGCGCCCTGAGCGAAGAAGACCTGATCAGAGAGATCAAAGACGTTCACCTGATTGGCATCCGCTCCAAAACACGCATTACATCCAAAGTATTGGAAGCGGCCAAGAAATTACAGGCCATCGGCTGTTTTTGCATTGGCGTGAACCAGGTTGACCTCAAAGCGGCTACGAAGGCCGGCGTGGTGGTATTCAATGCACCCTATAGCAATACCAGGAGCGTGGCGGAACTGGTTATCGGTGCCAGCATCCTGCTTATCCGCCGTATACCCGATAAGAACAAGGCGGCACACGAAGGCATCTGGATGAAAGATGCAAAAGGCAGTTATGAATTACGCGGCAAAACGCTGGGTATTGTAGGTTATGGTAATATCGGTTCGCAACTGAGTGTGCTGGCGGAAGCGCTGGGTATGAAAGTGCGTTTTTACGATACCGAAACAAAGCTGCCATTAGGTAATGCAGAGGCTGCCAAGAGCCTGAAAGAACTGGTGGCTAATTCAGATATCATTTCATTGCATGTTCCCGATACAACACTGACACGCAACCTGATCAATAAAAACGTCATCAAGAATTTCAAGAAAGGTTCCATACTCATCAACTATGCAAGGGGAGAAGTGGTAGACCTGAAAGCGCTCAGCGTAGCCATCCAGGAAGGAGATATCAAAGGCGCTGCCATTGATGTGTATCCCTGGGAACCCGAAAAGAATGGTGATCGTTTTGAATCGCCCATGCAGGGATTGCCCAATGTGATCCTCACACCGCATATCGGTGGTTCTACTGAAGAAGCGCAGGAGAATATTGGTGAAGATGTGAGCCTGAAATTATTCCAATACCTCGAAAGGGGCATCACCAACGGATCGCATACAGTGCCCGCCATCGGATTGCCCCCGGTGGAAGGATCGCATCGGATCCTGCATATCCATAACAACGTGCCGGGTGTGTTGAGCGCTATCAATACTGCACTGTCTAAGAATAACATCAACATAGTGGGACAATACCTCAAGACCAATGATGAAATTGGCTATGTGGTATTGGACATCGATAAGAAATTATCCAGGCAGGCGCTTGAATTGTTGCGCGGTGTAAAAGAGACCATCAAAGTACGGATGCTGTATTAAATGGCTGATTTATGATTTGACCATTTCTGATTTAATGTATTAATCAATAGTCCGGTAAGAAAATAGATGTGGGAATGTGGAAAAGTCGCACACAATAAAAGGTAAAAGAAAAGGGATATGTAAGTGTGAGCAAACAAAA
>PVEQ01000007.1 GCA_002973575.1 Sediminibacterium magnilacihabitans | reverse complement strand
TAAATTTCAAATCGTTTCCATTCCAAAATCCGCTGAAACCCAATACAGACAATAATTTCAAAGAACTTTTTTATTCAACATCGAAACAACACTGAGTTTTTATGAAAACGAAGGGATGGATACTGGCGGTGTGTTTGGTATTGCTGCTGCTGAATGCAGGATATTTACAGGCACAGTGTTCCATTTGTACCAAAACCGCTTCTCAAATGGGCGAAGGCCCGGCCAAAGCCCTCAACTCTGCCATTATTTATTTAGCAGCGGCCCCGCTGCTCATCATGGGTTATATAGGCATGCGCTGGTGGAAGAACGAGAAAAACATGCACAAATAACGCCTGACCGGATTTTCAATACAATCCCCGGTAGATCTCTATATACTGACGGGCCGTTTGTTGCCAGTTGAATGAATAAGCCCTTGCTTTCAGTCTTTCCACCAAGCCCGTATCTGTTGAATAAACAGTCATTCCTCTTTGCAGAATTTCCCGCATATTCTCCGGATCAAAATCATTGAAATAAAAAGCATCTTCTCCTCCTATCTCGGGTAAAGAAGTCTGTGTTGATAAAAACACCGGCTTGCCAAACGCCATGGCTTCTATCACCGGTAAGCCGAACCCTTCTGCCAGTGATGGAAATACAAATGCTTCACAATGCTGGTAATACCAATATTTTTCTGCTTCTGTTACCGGCCCTGTAAAATGTACCCTGCTTAGTACACCAGCCTTCTGCGCAGCTGCTATAATCTCCTTTTTATATGCTTCATTCTGCACAATGCCCGCAATAACTAAATGGTTGTTGTTATTCACCAGCAGCGCCGGCAATACATGAAAATTCTTTTTTACCACAATTGTTCCTATGGTAAATAAAAACGGGCTGCCAGGTTGCACAAGTGGGGCAGCAGGCAAAATATCCGCATTGATATTGCATCCGTTATAAATAACCGTTGCCGGTTTGTTATTCAACTGAACATGAGCATGCAAATCGTCCAGTACAAATTGTGAAATGGTTGTAATATGATCTGCCCGGTCTATTTTATGCTGCAACGTCTGCAGGTAATTTTTTCTTTTAGTAACCGATTTAAAGTCTCCTTTTAAAAAATTCAAATCATGTACCGTTAATACAATAGGTATCTTCCTGTTAGCAGGAAAATATTGACTGCCCTGGTGCGTTGCATGCCACACATTGTATCTGCCGGTAGCGGGCAATATCCATTTATGCACAGCATGCTGGTATATATATTGCGCGTGACTGCCAAAAACAGGCCCGCATTTACGAGGCATGAAAAAAGAAATCGCTTCCTCCACAGTTTCTTTCAGCAACGAGCGACCCAATTGCAAACAGAAATGGTATAACCCCGTATGAGGGTATTTCATTCTTTCGCAATCGAGTATGATCTTATGCATGGGTCGGGTGTAAATTATTTGATCTTGTAAAACATTTTCAGGCAAAACAGCCATCGCCTGAGTTGGTTTCGCCGTTTATACGCCAGTATCCTGCGATTGTATCGAAAAAATAAGATCATTCTTTTGAAATTGTTCATCAACGAAAAATCCTGATACGACTGCATCACATCAGCCAGTATCTTTTTTTCATTCACCAGCGACTCGGGACATTTCTCATACTGCAATCGCATCCGTTCCCTGATTTGCGCCAGTTCTGTTTCTTTACCAGGCTTTTTCTTTTTCGCCGGCACCGGCTCTCCTTCCGCCTTCACTTTCGCAGCGCCAAACACATTGGCATTGTGCTGCCGGTATTGTACCAGCACCTTATCTACGAATTTGATTTTGCCTGTCAATGTAGCCACAAACCCAAGCCAATGATCGTGCGGTATCATAGGTGCCAATGGAACCGACGCTCTTACCAGGCTTCTCCTGATGATCATCGCATGTCCCGGCGCCGAATTGCCCACCAGAAAACTCAGGCAATCATCAAAATCGCCCAACCTTTTAATATCCGATAATTTTTTCCCTGTCAGGTTGCCATTATAATCGATCAGTTCGGAATTGCAGTACACAACCGGGTGATCGCCTATTTCCTGCATCAGCAGGCGCAGCTTTTGTTTATCCCAAATATCATCCTGATCACTGAGCGCCAGGAAATCACCGGCCGCCAACAGCATACCTTTTTCAAAATTGCGTACATAGCCGATGTTCTGTTCGTTGAAGAACAACCTGATATTGTTGAACCGTTCTGCATATTGCTTCAGCAGGTTCGCCGTACCATCTGTTGATCCATCATCTACGATGATCAATTCCAGGTTAGGATAAGTTTGTTCCAGGATGCTGTTGAGCTGTGCACCTATGAATCGTTCTCCGTTATAAGTGGCCATCACTACCGATACCAATGGTAATTCTGCTGCAGGATTCATGTACTATTTACAGGTATTGCTGAACGAAAGTAAATAAATTAAAACCAGGTTCTTCCAAAGCCCTTGTAACCGATCGCCGCATTTCTTCTTTGTCAATGGATGCCATTCTGTGTTTTTGGATGAGCCGGTAAGCCCTTTCAGTAAATAACCACGATTTTCTTTCCAGTAAACGTGCTGTATGCTGGTGTGCCACGATGGCTTCCATCAGGGTATCTATGCCTTCTTTCTGCGAAGCGATTGTTTTGATCACAGGTACCTGCCATGCGCGCTGCTGAAATGCAGGCGCCAGCATTTGTTTCAGGTTTTTCACAAACAGATCGGCATCCGGCCTGTCGCTTTTATTTACCACAAATACATCTGCAATTTCCATAAGCCCTGCTTTCATGGTCTGTACTTCATCTCCCGCTTCAGGCACCACTACTACTACTGTTGTATCGGCCAGTCCCGCTACTTCAATCTCGCTTTGCCCAACACCCACGGTTTCAACAATGATCTCATCAAATCCTGCGGCCTGCATCAATGCAGTGATCTCAATCATTTGCGGATGAAGGCCCCCCAGCGCTCCCCTTGAAGCAAGTGAACGGATAAAAACATGCGGATGCTGGTACCATTCACTCATGCGAATCCTGTCGCCCAGCAATGCACCCAGGTTAAAGGGGGAAGATGGATCAACACAAAGCACACCCACTTTTTTCCCTTGCGCCACCCAGGCACCGATGAGCGCATCTACCAGCGTGCTTTTCCCGGCCCCGGGAGGGCCTGTAATACCTGTTATGGCAGTTTTTCCGGAAGGCAACCGGCTCAGGAACGTCTCGTAACCACTCACCGCATTTTCCACGAGGGAAATACTTCTGGCAAGTGCTTTAAAGTCGCCCTGGCTCACACCTGTTATGAACTGCTCCCACATAGTTCTAAATATAGACCTATTATTTCAACAACCGGTAATTCCTGAAATCAAACGGCCTGATGCCGGTAAGCCGCTCAAAATAATAAAGGAGCCTGTCTTTCAATGAAAACCGCTTCCTGGTAATATCCAATTCTACCTGCCAGTTCTTGCGCGCGATCCTGTCTTCCATCACCGCCGGATGGGTATCCGAAAAGCGTTGTAACGAATCGAATTCATTGAAATCATAAAAGTCAGGGCTCGTAATCACCGATCGTATGTTGGCATTGCTATCCCAATACTGGCTGATCTCTTTTTGCTTCTTCATCATTTGCTCAGGACTCTTTACCCAGCCATAGTGATAGATATAAGCATCTGCCGGTTTCACCCACAATTTCCTTTCACCTACGCGAAACCCCTGCGCATCTTTATATGCGGCGATCTTTTTATCATTCCGGATGATACGTACTTCGTGATCGTACCATTTACGGCTATCGCCCACATAATCATACGTACCATAAAAATGGAGGTATTTGAAAAGCAATCCTTCTACTCTTTTATCATCTTTATATCGTATACAAGCCTCTTTAATAGCCGGATGGTATTTTTCGTGCACTACTTCATCGCCCTGGATATAAAAAGCCCAATCACTTTCGGGATCGATCAATTGAAAAGCCTTGTTCGTTTCAACCGCCAGTACCGATCCGCCGCTGCGTAAGCCGGAATCCCAGACCGACCGGTGTATGCGGATCTTGGGGTCGTTGATCGACTGCATCAGTCCCAATGTATCATCAGAAGAATCTCCTACCAATACGATCATTTCATCCACTACCGGCAGAATAGAGCGAATTGCTTCTACAATGGGGTAGTCGTTCATCACAGCATTGCGAATGATCGTAAAACCTGAAATTTTCATAGTCCGAAATTGTCACGGCAAAGAAAGGCTTTAATTTTGACCTGTAACATACCCGCTTATGCCAACAACCCTCTGCTTCGATTTTGGGAACACCCGCTTCAAATCTGCCGTATTTGAAAACGACGAGATCAAAGAAGTAGTGGTATTGGAAAACGATACGCCCGATGCCATTCGCCCGCTGGTAGAAAAATACAAACCTTCCCGATCGATCCTTTCTTCTGTGATCAGGCATAACGCTGAAACGGAAACTTTCCTGGCGGCACATACACAATTCCACAAGCTCGACCACCATAGTCAATTGCCCTTCACCTCACCGGTAGGCAAGCCCGAGACCATTGGAGCCGACAGGCTGGCCATTTGTGCAGCGGCTGTTCAACTATTCCCGCACCAGCACAACCTGGCCATCGGGCTGGGTACCTGCATCACCTATAATTATATCAGCCCCGTTCATGAATTCCTGGGAGGCAGCATCTCTCCCGGCCTCAATATGCGTTTCAGGGCCATGCACGAACAAACCGCTCTGCTGCCCCTGGTAAGCCCTGAAAACAGGTTTCCGCTGATAGGTTATGATACCAAAACCAATATTTTGAGCGGTGTGATACTGGGAATGGCCAAAGAAATAGATGGAATAATTGATGCTTATGCATTGAAATACAGCAACTTTAACGTGCTGTTAACCGGGGGTGATATGGGTTTTTTTGTCTCACATCTAAAAAACAGGATATTTGCCGACCCTTATTTAATCTTTAAAGGCCTCTATGCGATCAGTGAGTACAACAGTGGCCAGGCTTTGCCTGGCTCTATTAGTAACCGGAACCACCCTGCTTAGTGCTGTTGCACAAGAGAATTCTCCCTTTGCACGTTACGGACTTGGTAATATTTATAGCGGATCCAATGTGGTGAGCCGCTCCATGGGTGGACTGGGTGTTGCCTATGCAGATGGCCTGAACAATAATGTGGGGCAATCCGTCAACTTCAGCAACCCCGCTACTTACGGGAACCTGTACATGACTTCTTTTGACCTGGGGCTGATGATCGATTCCCGCACGTTGCGCAGCAATAATCCTTCGGGCCATTTCCAGTCGAACTATTTCATCCCTACTTATGTGGTGGTGGGAATGCCCCTGAACCGCAAAAAAGGATGGGGTCTGGCTTTTGGCCTGCGACCTGTTACCAGGATCAATTATTCTGTTCACACTTTTGAACAGATCAGGACCGACAGCCTCGTCAATGTGTATGAAGGCTCTGGTGGATTGAACCAGTTTTTTGTGGGATTAGGCAAAAAATGGAAATCGCTCAACATCGGTTTTAATGCGGGCTATCATTTCGGAAACAAGGATATTTCTACTAAAAAAGCTTTCGTGAACGATACGGTTTTCCATTACCAGTCGAACTCTTTTACCAATACGCATTTCAACGGCCTCTTCTTTGATGCCGGTATGCAGTATGAAATAAAGCTGAGCAAGAAAGAATTCAAAGAAAAAAAATCCACCGATCAGTATGCACTCCGTTTCGGAGCCACTGCCAGCCTGAAGCAGCAATTATCTGCTTCGCAGGATATCGGCCGCCAGACCTATACGCAGACTTCCAATGGCGAAGTGACCATCGACAGTATTTACGAAGTAAAGAATATCAAAGGCAAAATAACCCTGCCTTTCAGTTATGCAGGCGGTATCACTTTCCATAAAACAACCACAGGTGTAAGAGGTGCATTCGAAATGTGGTCGATCGGTGCAGAATATGCTGTTACACAATGGACCCAATACCGTTTTTATGGACAAACCGAGCCACTGGTGAATAGCTGGCAGATGAAAGTGGGTGGACAGTTCTGTCCGAATCCCATCAATGGAAAAAATTACTGGAGCAATGTCAATTACCGTGCAGGGGTATACTACGGTAAGGATTACGTGAACCCCGACGGCAATGGGTTGAAACAATTCGGTGTCTCCCTCGGCGCCGGCCTGCCGGTAAAAAAATGGCGCTCTTACGACTACCAGTTCACCACCATCAATACTGCCTTTGAGTTTGGCAAACGCGGGTCCAGTGTTAACAATATCACAGAAAATTATTTTCAGTTATCTTTCGGACTTAGTTTGAGCGACATTTGGTTCCAGAAACGCAAGTATGATTAATCGCAGGATACATAAAAAACTAATTACAGCAGCCGTGATCACCGGCTGCTTTTTTATGTTCGCCTGCGAAAATGATGTGAATGAAGTGAGAGCGTTGGGTAAGCGAAAGCCCGGCGTTGACGAAGGACGCAAAATTGAAAGTTACCTGAGTGTAGGAGGTCATATGCGGGCCAAGCTGATTGCACCTCTGATGTTAAGTTTCCAGGGCGATAGCGCACGCAAAGCCGAATTTCCTAAATCGCTGCACGTTGATTTTTATAATGACAGCCTGGTAATCGAAAGTCAGCTCGGCGCCAAATACGGGCGCTACCTTGAAGGAGAAAACAAAGTATTCCTGAAAGACAGTGTGGTAGCGTTCAATATCAAAGGAGATACATTGTTTGCCAAAGAACTTTACTGGGACCAGTCCCTCGGCCAGTTCCATACCGATAAAGAAGTGACCATCAGTCAACGTACCCCCCGCCAAAAACTGATCGGACTGAAAGGTATCCGCTGCAACCAGGATTTGTCGAACATCACACTGTTCGACCTCAAGCCCGGCAGCTTTTTCATTGTTCCCGACAGCACTTCTACGGCCAAAGACACAAGTAAAACCGTAATAAAGTAAATTGCGAATGGATGAGGTGAAGAACGTCATCCTGAGCGAGCGAAGCGAGTCGAAGGACCTGCTGGTACTTCGAGCAAATCCCTCGACTACGCTCGGGATGACGAATAAAATAAATCAAATAATATGGAATATCGCAGGATGGGCAAGACCGGCCTACAACTCAGTGTGCTCAGCTATGGCAGTTGGGTAACTTTCCACAAACAGATCAACGATGGCATTGCCGATGAATTGATGGGACTCGCTTATGACGCCGGCATTAATTTTTTCGACAATGCAGAAGTATATGCCCTGGGCGAGAGTGAGCAAATGATGGGCCGGGTATTGAAGAAAAAAAACTGGGACCGTACCTCTTATACCCTTTCTTCCAAAGCGTATTTCGGATGGAGGGGTAAACAAAACAAGCCCAACCAGACCGGCCTCAGCCGCAAACACCTGGTAGAAGCCTGCCACGAAGCCTTGCAACGCCTGCAAACAGATTACCTGGATATTTATTTCTGTCACCGTCCCGACCCTGCTGTACCCATTGAAGAAGTAGTGTGGACCATGCACAACTTGATACAACAAGGCAAAGTGTTGTATTGGGGCACCAGCCAGTGGAGCGGTGCAGAGATCATGGAAGCCCATCGCGCAGCGCAACAGTATCACCTCATCGCCCCTACGGTTGAGCAACCGCAATACAATATGTTCGAACGTTTTAAGATGGAGCAGGATTACCTGCCGGTATTCAGGAACGTTGGACTGGGTACTACCATTTGGAGTCCGCTCGCCGCCGGTTTCCTTACAGGCAAATACAACAACGGTATTCCGGAAGGATCGAGACTGGCATTGGAAGGATTCGACTGGTTAAAAGACCGCTGGGTGCAGGAAGCCAAAATAGAAAAGGCGAAGCAATTGCTACTCCTGGCCAATGAACTCGGCGTATCCCTTGCCAGCCTGGCCATTGCCTGGACCATTCACAACCCGCATGTAACCACCGCTATCCTGGGCGCTACAAAAGCATCGCAACTGGAAGAAAATCTGAAAGCGCTGGAGGCGTTGCCATTGCTTACCACGGAAGTAATTGAACGGATTGAAAAAATATTACAGAACAAGCCGGTAATGGATCTTTCCTGACGCGTTCTGTTTTCGGAAACCCGGTTCATTTTAGACGATTAAACACTGATTACAACATGAGATGCTTTATCCTGTGCATACTTACCTGTTCCCTGACGCTTGCCCATGCGCAGCATTTTCAACAGGCGCTATCATTGTTAACCGAGAATAAAAGAACCGAAGCCAAGAGGTTGCTGAACAAACGGATTGAAATTTATGGCGATAATGAAGATACCGAGTACAAGCAACTGGAATTGCTGGTAAAAAGAAGCGATATCGACGGACTGATCAAAGAATTGGGAAAAGCCTATCAGCGCTATCCCGACAATGTTCCATTCGCCAACATGAAATACAACCCCGAGGCCAATGTAAACAAAGACAAGAGCAAAGCCGATACAGTGCTTGAAACTTTCCTGAGCAACCATTATAACGAACAACTGCTTGACATATTGGTGAACGATAAGATGGCCCTTGGCAAAAAAGAAGAAGCACCTAAAAATGTTAGCTACAGCTGCCCTGCACTCAATTATAGCCTGCATTTTGAAGTCAAACCCGACAGGGTCATTGCTACACGGGAAGTAAAATACCTGGCAGAAGAAGTCCCCACCAGTGAATTTGCAGCATTTAAAGAAGCGCTCAACAAAATGGTGGCGGCAGACAAAAAGCAGATCGCATTCAAATAAAAACGACCTGCCTTTCCAACTTTTTCGCCAGCCTGCACTCTTATAAACGGATTTTCCGATTGGAACAGGCAAATAACATACAAACGGCTGTTGTGAGAAGGGCCAGTAAAGGTGATGCAGCGGCGCAGGCTTTATTGTACAAGCAGTACAGCAAAGCCATGTTCAACATCTGCACGCGTATGACCGGCAATCTCAACGATGCGGAGGACATCCTACAGGATGCTTTCGTAATCGCCTTTCGCAGCATGTACCAATTGAGAGAGGCTGCGCAGTTCGGCGGCTGGTTAAAGCGCATTGTGGTAAACGAATGCATCCGTTTCAGCAAAAAAAACACCCGTTGGAATGAATGGAATGACCAGATGAATGATGTGCCGGCTGATGATGCTTCCGAATGGTGGACCAGCATCAGCCTTGATCTCATACACCGTGAGATCAAGGGTTTGCCCGATGGTTGCCGGCAGGTATTCAACCTTTATGTACTGGAAGATTACAGCCATAAAGAGATTGCCGAAAGCCTGGCCATATCGGAATCTACCAGCAAAAGCCAGTATCGGAGGGCCAAACAATTATTAAAAGAACGCATCACCGCGCAAATACAGGTTCATGGATGAATTGAAAAAATATTTGAAAGAACATGCCAGCCAGCTCAACCACGACGAGCCGGGCGAGGAGTTATGGCAACGGATACAGGAAAGAACTACCAACGCTGCTCAAACGCCCGTTATAATGCCGGTTATGAAATGGATGGCGGCAGCCTGTGTTATACTGATGGCCGGTATCGGCAGCTGGTACTTGCTGCACCCAAAAAACATGCACATTGATCCGGTTGCAACTACACATAAAAATAATCCGGTACAAGCGATCAGTCCTGTTGAAGTACAGCAACCCATCGAAGAACAGGATTTGCGGGTTGTTACTTCCGATGATAAACAGAACCCGTCTGTGCAGCATGTGGGTCGTTCAGTTAAACATAAGGCGTTGCCACCGGCAACGGATCCTGACTACAGTTTGGTACACAATATCGAGTCCAGCTTTACCCAGGTGATCAACCTGCAACGCAACAAATTGAATAGTACACCCATCTATGCCGAGTCGCCCGCGTATTTCAACGACTTCAAAGTGCAACTCAAACAGATGGAAAAAGATGAAAAGCAGATCAAGGAAGACATCGCTAAAAATGGCATTAATGATGAATTGATTACCCAGCTCATCAATATATACCAGCAAAAATTGAATATGCTGAAACAATTACAAATAGAAATGAACAAACTCAATAACCGGTTCAAAAAAGAGCGTGTTCCGGCAGACAGTACGCAGACTTATTTTCTGAACATGTAAATCTCCTAAACACCCCCTATATGAAAAATAATCATCAACAAATGGTATTATGTGCTTTGGCCGCATTGAGCCTGGCGGGTACCGCAACAGCACAACGGTATGACAATGACAACAGTATAACCATCAACAGCAATCTTGACACCATCATAAAAAAACAATATGTTTCTGTAGCAGTCCGGAAATCCAAAATTCCTGTAACAGAACCGTTGTCAAAAGAGGTGAGCGCTGAAGTAGCCATGCCTAAAAACGGAGAAATTTATATTCAGAATAATTATCGTTCAGTGCAAGTGAAAACTTGGGATCAGCAGAAAGTAAAGCTCACCACCACTGCATATTATTACGATAAAGATAATACCCCTACTGATGAAGAACTGCTGGATAAGGCCAATATTTCGCTTAAAGTGATGGGCTCATCTGTTAAGATCAAATCAGGTATCGGCAATAATTATGGTTATGGTTTCGCTTATTCCAGCTGTAACAATTGTGCCGAAACAATGACATCTGGCAGTGGATCGGCTGGCCAGATCACGTCCATAAGGCTACATTCGAACTCTACGAAAAAAAACAGCTCCAAAAGTGATCTTATTATCTATATGCCTGCAGGAACCAAAATAGACATTGAAAACAAATATGGCAATGTGATGCTTTTTAATGGTATTACGGAGGCGAGCATTGATATCAGCAATGGCAACCTGGAAGTTGGAGACATTAACAAATTGATCCTCCGCTCCAAATATGCCAATGCCAATTTGGGTAATTTGAAAAACGCAGAAGTAGAGTTGATGAATGGGCGCTTCAGCGCCCAAAATATCGATCAGCTCGATATAGATTCCAAATATTCGAATATTGAATTGGCTGCTGTTAAAAACCTTTCCATACGAAGTAATGTTGACGAGTACGATGTGGAAGAAGTGGGTGAATTGCGCGGCAGGAAGAATTACGGTAACCTAAGGATCACACACCTCAAAGAATCACTGGAACTGGAAGGACAGAATGCCGATCTTAAGATCAAAGATGTAGCGGCCAGTGTGAATCGTGTCAAAATAGATGATAAATATGCCGATATCAGGATACCACTTCGTAACATAAAAGCTTTTTCCATAGACTTTAGTGGTGCATATAGCACTGTCTATGGCGATTTTGAAAAGAAACCTGTCGTTGAAGAGAAAGCTGCCAAAGAGCCAAAGGAAAACACAACAACTGGAACTGAAAAACCAGTAACAGGATATGCTGCAAGCAGTGATACTAAAAATCAGCAGTTCAGGATCAATTTAGTCCAGGTTGGCGCCTGGGGAGGAGGCAATGACACACCTTCTAAATTCACAGCTGCTGTAGGTGATGGCAAAGGAATGAAAGTTGATATGAAATGCCAGAACTGTACGGTAGACTTCAAATAGCTTTTTTCTCATGTGCATCTATCTCACAAGCCGGTTATGTAAACTATAGACAATCGGTACGTGCTCCGTTTCAACGGGGCACTTTTGCAATCCCGAATATTTGTTCTATTTTTCCTGCATGTCTGAACTCTATACCCTGATATGGATAGGAGTGACCCTCATACTGATCGGTTTTTTTGCCGGCTACGAGATCGCCTTTGTTACGGCCAACCGCCTGAGCATTGAACTGAAAAAGAAGCAAGGAAAAAAAAGCGGGCTTATCCTTTCCAGCTTCATTGAGCAGCCTGCCAAATTCATTGGAAGCTGCCTGATAGGACTCAATGTATTCCTGGTGATATACGGGTTACTGTTCGATGGTTTCCTGAAAAGTATCGCCTGGAATCCCCTGCACGTAAAAAACGAATTCCTCAAACTCTTCATCGATACACTGGTTTCCTCCCTGGTAGTGCTGGTGTTCGGTGAATTTATTCCCAAAGCCATCTTCCGGGCACGTAATGATGCCTTGCTGAGTTTTTTCGCTCCCGTTGCCCAGTTCTTTCATTCGGTATTTCAGCCGTTGACCAACACATTTGTAGAGATTTCGCAATGGATACTGAAGTATATTTTCAATGTAAGGGTCAACGAAAAAACAGATGCTTTTACCAAAGTAGACCTGGAACATTTCTTCCAGCAAACCAAAGAACAGGATGAAGACAACCAGGAGCTCAATACCGAGCTTTTTGAGAATGCCCTCAGTCTGCCCACCGTAAAAATCAGGCAATGCCTGGTTCCCAGAACCGAGATCGAAGGCATTGAAGTTAACATACCACTGGAAAAACTGCGGCAACGGTTCATAGAAACCCGGCTGAGCAAACTCGTGGTGTACGACGACACCGTAGATAATATCCTGGGCTATGTGCACCAGATAGACCTCTTCAAGAAGCCCGATTCCATTCAAAGCGTGTTGCATCCCATCATGGCCGTTCCCGAAAGCATGAGCGCCGCAGACCTCATCAATAAATTCACCAAAGAAAGAAAAAGCATTGCCTGGGTGGTAGATGAATTCGGCGGCACGGCCGGGATCGTTACCATGGAAGATGTGCTGGAAGAGATCTTTGGCGAGATCAAGGATGAATACGATGTGGAGGAATTCGTGGAAAATAAGCTGGCCGATGACGAATTCATTTTCAGTGGCCGCCTCGAACTCGATTACCTGAATGAAAAATATGATATGGAGTTCCCCGTCTCCGAGTCCGAGACCCTGAGCGGATACATCATCAATGCCCATGAAACCATTCCCAAGCAGAAAGAGACCATTATCATAGGTGATTACCGTTTCGATATCCTCAATGTAAGCGATACCCGCATCGAAATGGTTAAAATGAAAATACTCCGGTAATATATCCTGCTTCCCTTTAACTTTGCCCACTCTTAACAGTCAAAGCAAAGCAATGGCATTATTGGATAGAAACAGGGGTGGCGGATTGGCCGATATGACCTTTATCGATCACCTCGAGGAATTACGGATGCATATCATCCGTTCGGTGATTGCCATCCTCATCATGGCAATAATAATATTCGTTTACCGTAACTGGATATTCGATTATATCATCACTGGCCCCATCAACCCTAATTTCATCAGCTACCGGGTACTTTGCCAGTTCAGCCATTGGGCCCACATGGGCGATGCGCTCTGCATGCCCCCGGTAAAAGTGAACATGCAAAGCAACTCCTTTGGAGGCCAGTTCATTGGCAGCATCAGCATGTCGTTCATCCTGGGATTTATTATGGCCTTCCCTTATATATTCTGGGAGTTCTGGCGTTTTGTGAAACCGGCCCTTAAAGAAAATGAACTGCGCACCACCCGCTTTGTGATCTTTTGGGTATCCTTTTTCTTTTTCCTGGGTGCTGCTTTCGGGTTCTTCCTGTTAGGCCCCTTTACCTTTAACTTCCTGGCCGGCTTCCAATTGGGTACACAGGGCACTTTGGTTACTTTCCCTACCCTCTCCGATTATCTCGATAACCTTACCAATATCATCCTCGGCTGCGGACTGGCTTTCGAGCTGCCGGTACTGGCTTATGCACTTACCCGTATTGGACTGATCACGCCTTTTTTCCTGAAGAAAACCCGGAAATACGCTATTGTGGTCATCCTCATCATTGCAGCTTTTATTACACCCAGTCCCGACTGGATGAGTCAAACCATTGTATTCCTGCCGCTTTATCTCCTGTATGAGCTGAGCATCGTTCTTTCTGTAAGGGTTTACAAGGAAGAGCAGAAGCGCGAGCAGGAGGACGAATGGAGTTAATAATTGAGTAACTTTGCTTTAGAAAAGATAAGAGATCATGAGCTTTGTTTTTGACCCCTCGAAACCGATTGCGATCGGTAGCGACCATGCCGGCGTTGAATATAAGACCGTATTGGTTAAATGGCTGGCCGATAAAGGCTTTGAAGTGAAGGATTTCGGCACTTATACAACTGATTCAGTAGACTATCCCGATTTTGCCCATCCAACAGCCGCCAGCGTTGAGAGCGGCGAATCTTCATTTGGCATTTTATTGTGCGGCAGCGCCAATGGCGTGGCCATCACAGCCAACAAACACCAGCACATCCGTGCCGGCCTCTGTTGGGAGAACGATGTAGCCCGGCTTGTCCGCATGCACAACAATGCCAACATCATCTGTATCCCTGCCCGTTTTGTGGCCCTGCCCCTTGCCCAGCAGATGATCGAGAACTTTATGTCTACCCCTTTTGAGGGCGGACGGCACGCTACCCGCGTGAACAAGATTGCTTGTGCCTAACAATAAACTACCATATGCGAAAACACTTACTCGTACCTGGGTTGCTGGTCCTTGTCTTGACCGGCCACGCCCAAAACAATGCCGATCCTGAAAAATATGCTGAAAAGATTACCGCATCAGGTCTGAAAGAAAAACTGACCGTGATCGCCAGCGCTGAAATGGAAGGACGCGAGACCGCTTCTCCCGGACAAAAAAAAGCCGCTGCTTATATCGAAGCCCGTTTTAAAAAAATGGGACTGAAGCCTGGTAACGGCAACGCTTACCAGATGCCCTACCCGGTTTATAAAGATGAAATCACTGCCCAAACTTTTTCTGTGAATGGCAGACAATTCAACTGGGATAAAGATTATACACTGAATATCGGCACCATCGCTTCTGGCGAATGGACACAACATAATACTGTTTTTGCAGGATATGGTATTGTAGACGATGCCAAAAGCAGGAACGATTTTGCCAACCTCGACGTAACCGGCAAAATAGTGATGGTGCTCGATGGCACCGATGACCCCAACCCTGCTCCGGTTGGCAATAGTACACGCGCCCGCAACGCAAACCCCGCTTCTGTTTTTGCGAAAACCAATGCAGCAAAGAAAAACGGAGCCATAGGCCTGTTCGTTGTTACAAAGAATTTTCCGCTTACAACTGCTACACCTACCCAGGGTAATATGTACCTGAAGCCCAATACTGCCAGCTTCATCAGCGCTTCTATTTCGGAAGAAATGGCATCTGCCCTGCTGGGAAGGACTTCCCAACTTTCCTCAGATCAATTGAAGCAGGTGAATAAAGGAAATTATGTAGCAGAAGTAGCCATCGCCGTTACCAAACACACCGAAACACTCGAAAGCAGTAATGTGGTAGGTATCATTCCCGGTACAGATAAAAAAGATGAATACCTCTTCATCACTGGCCACTACGACCATTTGGGTAAAAAAGGCAATGTGATCTGGTACGGCGCAGATGACGATGGATCTGGTACTGTAAGCGTTATGCAGATGGCGGAAGCTTTTTCTGCTGCTGCTAAAAAAGGCGATGGCCCGCGTCGTACTGTTGTGTTCATGACAGTAAGCGGTGAAGAAAAAGGATTATGGGGTTCTGATTATTACTCCGAGCATCCCATCTTCCCCCTTGATAAAACTACTGCCGACCTCAATATTGACATGGTGGGCAGGATAGACACCGAGCGCAAAACAGCCGATACACTGAACTATGTATATGTGATTGGTCACGATAAACTGAGCAGCGACCTGCCCGTGATCAATGAAGGGGTGAACAACAAATACACCAAGCTGACGCTCGACTATAAATACGACGATCCGAACGACAGGAACTTCATCTATTACCGCAGCGACCATTTCAATTTTGCCAAGAAAGGAGTGCCGGTATTGTTCTTCTATGATGGCATGCTGCTGGCCGATTACCACCAGCCTACCGATACCATTGAGAAAATCAATTTTGATCTGATGGAAAAACGTGTGAAGATGATCTTCCACACTGCGTGGGTCATTGCCAATAAAGATGAAATGCTGAAACGCGATACGCCTTTGAATATGCCGAGCAGATAATATCCGCTCTCAATAAAAAAGCCCGTTCGTAATGAATGGGCTTTTTTATTGAATAGGGTTTGCTGTTACCAGCCCAGCAAATAAGCAAAGATCAACGGCGCTACGATGGTAGCATCGCTCTCTACAATGTATTTGGGTGTATGTATATCTAATTTGCCCCAGGTGATCTTTTCATTGGGAACGGCGCCTGAATACGATCCATAAGAAGTGGTGGAATCGCTGATCTGGCAGAAATAACTCCAGAAAGGAACATCATGCCATTCCAGGTCCTGGTACATCATGGGCACTACGCAGATAGGAAAATCGCCTGCAATACCTCCGCCGATCTGGAAGAAACCAACGCCTTTGCCGCCGCTGTTGGCGCGATACCATTCTGTAAGCATCACCATGTATTCAATACCACTTTTAACGGTACTGGCTTTCAGTTCGTTCTTGATCACATAACTGGCAAAAATGTTACCGGTGGTACTGTCTTCCCATCCCGGAACCACAATCGGCAGGTTTTTTTCTGCGGCCGCTACAATCCAGCTGTTTTTGGGATCGATCTCGTAATACTGTTTCAGCTCTCCGCTCAATACTGCTTTATACAGGAATTCATGTGGGAAATAACGCTCACCTTTCGCTTCTGCATCTTTCCATTGTTTTACCAGGTGTTTCTGCAATCTGCGGAAAGCCTCTTCTTCCGGGATACAGGTATCGGTAACGCGGTTGTAATGATTCTCCAGCAGATCCCACTCATCCTGCGGCGTTAGGTCGCGGTAATTGGGAACGCGCTTGTAATGGCTATGCGCTACCAGGTTCATCACGTCTTCTTCCAGGTTGGCGCCGGTACAACTGATGATGGCAATTTTATCCTGCCTGATCATTTCAGCCAGGCTGATGCCCAGTTCAGCGGTACTCATGGCACCGGCCAGGCTCACGAGCATCTTCCCTCCTTCCAATAAATGGGCTTCATATCCCTTTGCAGCATCTACCAGGGCCGCCGCATTGAAATGGCGGTAATGGTGTTGAATAAACTGCGAAACAGGTCCTTTACTCATTATTTCCGATTTTAGGGGGCAAAAGTAATTTTTTTGAAACTATTTTTGTTACCTGCCATCCTCTGCTCATGAAAAAAAAGGTCTCGATAGTCATACCAGCGTTCAACGAAGCAACCAATATTCCAAAAGTTACGGAAGCGGTTGCACATGTCTTCTCTGCACTGGATTATGATTTTGAGATCATTTTCATCGACGATGGCAGTACCGATGCATCGGCCAATGTGCTCAGGCAGCTTGCTGCAGCTAACCGGCAAGTATCTTATATCCTGCTGTCGCGCAATTTCGGTAAAGACAGCGCCCTCAGCGCCGGGTTGTCAAAAGCCCATGGAGATGCGGTGATTACCATGGATGCCGACCTGCAGCACCCGCCAACACTCATCCCTGCTTTTTTGGAACATTGGGAAAACGGCAATGAAGTGGTATATGCTTACCGTGAAAGCAAAAATGAGCACGCCAGCAGAATGAATAAAGTTAGTTCGGGACTGTTCTATAGTATTATTAACAACCTATCCGACCTGGAACTGGAAGATGGTATTTCCGATTTCAGGCTGCTCGACAAAAAAGTGGTAGACATTTTAAATACCATGTCTGAAGACGAGCCCTTTTTCAGGGGGCTGATCAAATGGATCGGTTTTGCCCAGAAGGGACTGCCTTATGTACCTGAAGAACGTCACAGCGGCCGTTCCAAATACAATACCCGGCAACTGACCAAACTGGCCATCAGGGGCATCACTTCTTTCAGCACAAAACCCCTGTACATTGCTACTTACCTGGGTCTCAGCTTTTCATTGCTGTCGCTCTTATACATTCCCTATATCGGTTATAGTTATTATTTTGGCCATACGATCTCAGGATGGAGTTCCATCATCGCCACCATTGCATTCTTTGGGGGACTGCAACTGATGATCCTGGGTATTATAGGTCTCTATCTTGGCAAGCTGTTCATGCAAAGCAAACAACGCCCCCATTATATTGTTAAAGAATCCAATCTTTCCTGATACTATGTCCCCTACTGATACCAATCGTTCCTTCAAATCATTTTTCGCCAATATTCTTTACAACAGAAATTTTGCAACCGTACTCTGGTTCGGACTGGCCTTCATAGGCGTGGTGCTGGAATATGCCAAGAGTACGGGTAACAATTATCTGATTTTTAAAGGAGTCTTCGAACATACCATTCATCAGCAGAACCTCTACCTGGCCTATCCCGCCGAATACCAGGATTACAATCATTATGGCCCGGTTTTCAGCCTGGTCATTGCTCCTTTTGCTTTGCTGCCGAATTGGCTGGGCGTGATATTATGGGTGATGTTGAACACAGCCATCCTGTATGCAGCTATCCGTATGTTGCCCATTGCCGAAAAATGGAAAAATGCCATCCTCATTTTCTCTGCCCATGAAATGATGATCGCGGCAGAATGGATGCAGAGCAATGCCATGATCGGCGCTTTCATCATACTGGGATTCGTATTCATCACCCGCGGGAAAGAAGCCTGGGCGTTGTTTTTCATCATGCTGGCCACTTTTATCAAATTGTATGGGGTCGTGGGATTTGCGTTTTTCTTTTTCAGCAAGAACAAGATCAAATTCATCGGATGGGCCATTGTATGGTCGGTGGTATTCTTCCTCGCTCCTATGCTGATATCTACCCGTGCATTCATTACACAATCTTATGTGGATTGGTTTACCGAACTGCGTTTCAAAGACCTCAGGAATGCGCGTATGGACATTCGCAATGATTTCCAGGACATTTCGGTGATGGGTATGATCAGGCGTATCTTTCATTACCAGGCGCTCAGGAATTATTTCGTTACGGTTCCTGCTGTATTGTTGTTTGCATCCCAATACCTGCAGTTCAAATATTTCAACGATGTTCGTTATCGCTTATACCTGCTCTGCTCGGTGCTGATCACTACCGTAATATTTACCACCAGCGCAGAATCGCCCACTTATATCATTGCATTTCCTGCTGTCTGCATCTGGTTCGTTCTGCAATCTGCATCCAGGTGGGCCACTGCTTTTTTTATTTTCGCTCTGCTGCTCACCAGTTTCTCTTATTCCGATATTTTCACTCCTTATGTACGGGAACATTTTGTAAGGCCATATTCGCTTAAGGCATTGCCCTGTTTCCTGCTATGGTTGGTCTTATTGATACAGATCTGGCGGAAACAATTCCTGCATATCAGCATGGACAAATTGAATTCACAGCCCGCTCATACATGATGCAACACCCTTCCCGATACATATTATTGAGCTTCGATGTAGAAGAATTTGATATGCCGCTGGAATACGGAATTCCCATCGACCCGGCCACGCAAATGGAAATGGGTAAAGCCGGTTTGGATGCCATCCTGCCAGTTTTGAATGAGGAAGAGATCACCGCCACGCTATTCACCACTGCAAATTTCGCCATGCATTATCCCGATGCCATCCGTGCATTGGCCGCAAAGCATGAAATAGCTTCCCACAGTTTTTATCATTCCAATTTTTCCAATGAGCACCTGCTTGAATCAAAACAGCAACTGGAGCAGATCAGCGGCCAATCAGTAGTTGGTTTTCGCATGCCCAGAATGCGCGCAGTGGATATAGAGGAAGTAAAAAAAGCAGGTTATCGCTACGATTCTTCGATCAACCCAACCTGGATTCCTGGTCGATACAACCACCTCAACCTGCCACGTACCATTTATACAGACCAAGAGCTCACCCGCCTGCCAACATCGGTCTCACCGCATTTGCGCATCCCGTTGTTCTGGCTGAGCTTTAAAAACTTCCCCTATCCTTTTTTCAAAACACTGGTAAAACAAACCCTCCGGAAAGATGGCTATGTGTGCCTGTATTTTCATCCCTGGGAATTTGTCGATATCAGTCATTATGGACTGCCTGCTTATACCCGGAAACCTTGTGGTGCGCCCTTGCTCGAACGTTTATGGCAATTGATAAAAGATTTTCGTGAAGAAGGGGAATTCATTGCCATCAGGGATTACCTGCAATAAAAAAGCCCGGCGCATGGCCAGGCTGTAAACCAACTAATCGAACCTCGTTTATTTCCTATTGCTAAATAAGCTAACCCTGCCAAACTCTGATACTTCCAGTATCCGCTTCAGGTTTCCGTTCTCGAGTGATACATAATAATTCGATTCGCCATTGAGATCCATTTTAACGGCCTCTTTTACCTGGTAATCGGGGTAATTCTTCTGGATCTTTTTAACAGCAGATGCGGGCAGTTTGTCGAAACTTACGTGGCGGCTCATACCGATCTGCTCTCCGTCGGATGAATAAAATGCTTCCATCTTTTCATTGTTCAATTCAAAGGCAAAAGAAATGAATTGAGGATTGATGTGCCAGCTAACATTGGTTGCACCGGCGAATGTTGCTTCGAAAGCAGACTTAACACGATAATTCAGGTGTGTAATATCGGCAGCGAATGCGCTGGTTCCGATTGATGCAGCAATCAATACTGCAAGGAATAATTTTTTCATGGTGGTAGTTTTTTTATATAATGATTTGCTTTTCTCTCAATGGCAAGTCAAAAGTATCCTGCATTTTTCCCTTTTTTTTTCAATTATGACCGGTAACCGGCTTTCTGCTTTCGATTGTTATGAGCGGTGTTAATGCCAATGTTAAGGATCGTTAACAATAACCTGTAATCCAATACTGCAAAGCATTACAGCCGATCCAGCCAATTACCTGGAAATGTCGGTTCGCTGGATCAAATTGTAAACAGTGTGTTAACAGATGGGATGAACGGAAAGAACTAACTTCATATTCCTATGAATTATCTCGCACATGCATACCTTTCTTTTCACCAGCCCGATATCCTGATTGGGAACATGATCAGTGATTTTGTAAAGGGTAAGCAGCAGTTCGATTATACTCCCGGCATCCAGCAAGGCATCCGCCTGCATAGGGCCATCGATGCTTTTACCGATTCGCATTCAGCCACTTTAAAAGCCAAACAATATCTCAAGCCCGCAGCAGGGCGTTATGCCGGTGCTTTTATGGATATTGTATATGATCATTTTCTTGCATTGGATCCGGGAGAAATGCAGGAAAAAGACTGGAGTATGTTCGCGGGTGAAGTGTATGACCAGTTGTTCCTTTCCCGGCCGGTACTTCCCGAAAGTTTCGCCAGCATGCTTCCGTTTATGAGCCGCCAGAACTGGCTCTATAATTACCGGTTCGACTGGGGCATCAGCAGAAGTTTCAAGGGACTGGCATCAAGGGCCCGTTACCTGACGGCCGAGTCGGATGATGTTTTTGCATTATTTGAAACCCACTATCACAGCCTCGGAGAGGCTTATCAGCAATTCTTCCCCGATGTTAAAAACTTTGCTAAAGAAACCCTGGTTGCTCTCATGAAGCAATAGCCATTTATCTTTGCCAAAATTTTCTACATGAGATCGATTGTACTGGGCTGCCTGCTCATCGTGTGTTCCTTTGCTTCCCAAGCACAACAGAAACCTACCGAACTGGACAAATCTCCTATGGATATGAGTTATTGGCCAGACAATTATCCTATCCTCAGGATGAGTGGTAAGGCCAAAGACCAGCCGGTAGCGCGACTGATCTATAGCCGCCCCCTGAAAAGCGGCCGCGACATCTTTGGCGGCATCATCAAATACAATGAGTTATGGCGTTTGGGTGCCAATGAATCTACTGAGCTGGAACTGTTTAAGAATGTACGCATAGGGGGTAAATTGCTGCCCGCAGGAAGGTATACCATGTATTGCATTCCCAGCGAAAACAAATGGACCATCATCATCAACCGCGACAATTATTGCTGGGGCAGCTTTACTTATGATAGCCGCAAAGATGTGCTGAGAACCGATATTGAAGTGGGCCGCAACAACGAAGTCGTGGAAGCTTTCACCATGTATTTCGATGATGCCAGGAACGGCGCCAATCTCATTATTTTATGGGACAATCTCAAAGCTGTAATGCCCATCACCCTCAATGGTGATAATCCGCAACCTTCCAAAAAGAACACACCAAAAAAGAACTAATTTAGTTTTATGAAACTTGCAACCAAATACATACATGCAGGCACTGAGCCTGACCCCTCCACAGGTGCCATCATGACACCCATTTACCAGACTTCTACTTATGTACAGGAAGCCCCTGGCGTAAACAAAGGATATGAATATGCCCGTAGTCAAAACCCTACCCGTAAAGCGCTGGAAGATGCTTACGCACAGATCGAGAACGGGAAGTATGGACTGGCATTCAGCAGCGGTGTGGCTGCCACCGATGCTGTGATCAAACTGCTGGCACCCGGCGACGAAGTGATCGCTGCCAACGACATGTATGGAGGCACTTATCGCTTGTTCACCAAAGTATTTGCCAAATTCGGCATCCGCTTCACTTATGTTGATACTACGGATGCTGCCAATATCAGCAAAGCCATTTCACCCGCCACCAAACTCATCTGGATTGAAACGCCCACCAATCCGCTGATGAACATTACAGATATTGCGGCTGTTGCGGCCATTGCTAAAAAAGCAAATGTGCTGCTTTGCGTAGACAACACGTTCGCATCGCCTTACTTACAGAATCCGTTAGACCTGGGTGCAGACATCGTTATGCATTCTGCCACCAAATACCTGGGCGGACACAGCGATGTGATACAGGGCTGCCTGGTGATGAATGATGCCAACCTGAGAGAACAATTGTATTTCATACAGAAAAGCTGCGGCGCCGTTCCGGGTCCGCAAGACTGTTTCCTCGTATTAAGAGGCATCAAAACCCTGCACGTACGCATGCAGCGTCATTGCGAGAACGGCGAGAAGATAGCGCATTTCTTACGCAATCACCCCAAAGTAGGCAAGGTATACTGGTGCGGTTTCACCGATCATCCGGGTTATGCTGTTGCCGGCAAACAAATGCGTGGCTTCGGTGGTATGATGAGTTTCGAATTGAAAGATGACAGCGCGGAAACAGCAAGAAAAGTATTGGCCGGCACCAAAGTATTTGCACTCGCCGAAAGCCTTGGAGGTGTTGAATCACTGATCAATCACCCCGCATCCATGACCCACGCTTCTATTCCGCGGGAAGAACGTATTAAAAACGGTCTCAGCGACAGCCTTATCCGCCTGAGTGTGGGTATAGAAGATGTGGACGATCTCATAGCCGATCTCAACCAGGCCATCGGGTAAACTGCCGGTTATGAAGCCTGCTTCATTAAAAGCTTTCTTTGATGAAAAAGCGGATCTGTACAACAGGCCCGCTTTCATCAAAGATGATCCCATCTGCGTTCCCCACGACTTTTCTAAAAAGCAGGATATAGAAATTGCCGGGTTCTTCGCTTCCATATTCGCCTGGGGTAACAGAACCACCATCATCGGCAAATCAAGGGAATTGATGCAGTTGATGGATCGCAGGCCACATGAATTTTGTCTTCATCATAGCGATGCTGAACTGAAAAAATTGCTGGGCTTTAAGCACCGGACTTTCAACAGCACCGACCTGCTTTATTTCATCGCATTTCTGCAATTCCATTACAGCCGTTACGATTCTCTGGAAGATGCTTTTTTGATGGGTCCTGATCAGGGAGCTTCTTCCACTGTAGAAAACAACCTGATCCACTTTCACGAATATTTTTTTTCGCTGGAGCATGTGCCTCTCCGTACTAAAAAACACATTGCCACTCCTTATAAAGGCTCTACCTGTAAACGGCTCAATATGTTTTTGCGATGGATGGTTCGCAGTGATACCAAAGGCGTTGATTTTGGTCTCTGGAAAAAGATCAGGCCGGCGCAACTGGTTTGCCCTATCGATCTTCATGTGGCCCGGGTTGCCAAACGTTTCCATATCCTGGAAAGAAAACAAATCGATTGGCAGGCGGCGATGGAATTGACTGCCTACCTGCATACATTGGACCCACAGGATCCTGTGAAATATGATTTCGCTTTATTCGGATTGGGTGTTATTGAAAAGTATTAATCATAGGATAACTTGCAGCAAAAGCTGCAGCATCATATTTCTGCTAAATTGCAACATGAAAAAGTATTTACTGTCTCTTCTTCTCGTTTCTTCATTCCTGTTAACACAGGCACAAGTTGTAAACACTTTACAGGTACCGGGCCGGAATGCCTTTTGTACAATCGCCGAAAAAGGAGTGTCTGTACTGCCAAGCGGCAGGCAGGTAACACCGGCCGGCGAGCTGATCCGCATTACGCACGACCCTTTTGGCATGGCCTTATCTCCCGACGGGAAAAAAGCAGTAACACTGCACAATGGCGTATTTACCATCATAGACCTGCGCTCCCTGGATGCTACCAGGGTACCCAGTTACGATAAAAAAATCGTCTCCCCTTTATCCAATGGTTCTTTCCTGGGCGTTGCTTTTGCCAACGACTCCAAAACCGTGTACCTCAGCGGAGGTGATAATGGCGCTGTGATCATATATGATATAGAAAAGTTGCAGCGTATCGACTCTCTTTCATTGAACGGAATGGTCAATGGGATTGATTTTGAAGACAGCTTTACTTCAGACCTGGTATTGAATGAACAGGATCATGAGCTCCTGGTGCTGGACAGGGCAAATTTTCGTCTTGTGCGATATGACCTGGCTGGTAAAAAGATCACCGCTTCCATTCCCGCCGGCCGTTTACCATTCGGGTTGGCATTAACGCCAGGCAATAAAATGGCCATGGTAGCCAATGTGGGTATGTACGCCTATCCGTTGATCGAGGGGGTTGATAAAACGAATTACGAGCGTACGATGATCCCCTGGCATCCGTATGCCGATAACAGCGCAGCATCCATCGAAGGCACAACGATCAATGGCGAGAAAATACCTGGTGTGGGAAGTCCTTCTGCACCTGAAGCCATGAGTGTTTATACCATTGATCTTGCCAGCAACCAGGTGATAGACCGGTTTAAAACCGGCCACCAGATTGGCCAGATGGTAGAAGGAGCTGAAGTAGTAGGTGGCGCCAGTCCCAACTCCATTGCTGTAGGCAGCCGCTATGCTTATGTAACCAATGCAACCAACGACAACATTTCCGTCATCGATTATGCGAATCACAAGATCGTGGATCATATCCCCATCAAAGTAGATAACCGCATTGATCATTACCGTGGGTTGCTGCCCTTTGGCCTTACATTGAGTCGTGATGAAAAAACATTGTATGTAGTGCTCCTTGGCTTTAATGCAGTAGCGGTGATCGATGTTGCCAGCGGTCAAACAAAAGGACTTATTCCAACCGGCTGGGGACCAACACGGGTGCTGTTATCGAAAGATGAACAGGAAATCTATGTGATCAGCTGCCGTGGCCTGGGGGCAGGTCCCAATGGCGGCAAGGGTTTTATTAAACCCGTACAGGGAACTTATATTGGTGATATACAACTGGCTACTTTCCAGAAAATACGCATGCCCGATACCAAGCAGTTGGCTGCATATAGCAAACAGGCCATCGACAATACCATGCAAACCGTTGCTGTTACCGATGATGTTAAAAATCCTTTGCCTCCTTTGCCCGCACTCCGTGAGAGCCCGATAAAATACATCGTTTACATTACCAAAGAAAACAGGTCTTACGATGAAGTATTCGGACAACTGAAAAGCGGTAAAGGAGATACCACGCTGGCAAGATTTGGTGTAGATGTGAATGTGTATGGAAAGAATGATACGCTGAAAGTGGCGAAGGCCAGGGTAATGCCCAATCATGCCAAAGCCGCCACTGAATTTGCTTTCAGCGACAATTATTATTGCGACAGCGATGCTTCTATCCACGGCCATCACTGGATGATGGGCGTAATACCCAATGAGTGGGTTGAAACCAATTCAAGTGTTAACAAAACAGCGAAGATTTTTTCAAAAGCGCCCGGGCGCCGGTTCCCAGGCTCTACCGGCAGTATGGATCCGGAAGATTATGCCGAGACGGGTGGTTTATGGGAAGCATTGGAACGGCATCATATTTCATTCTACAACTTTGGCGAAGCCAATGAAACAGCGCATGTAAGGGAAGAATGGTATGATACGCTTACCGGCGCCGCACATGGTGTGATGGTACCCATGCAAAAAGCACTGTGGAGCAGGACCAGTCATAATTACGCAGGTTTCAACACCAATATCCCCGATCAGTTCCGCATGGAGCAGTTCGAGAGTGAGTTCACCAAAAAATGGCTGAAAGGAAAAGAAAAAATGCCGCAACTCATCACCATGCAGGTCCCCAACGATCATGGCGCCGGACCAAGACCGCAGGATGGTTATCCTTATGTGCATTCATACATGGCAGATAACGACCTGGCAGTAGGACGTATCCTGCATTTCCTCTCACGCACGCCTTACTGGAAAAACATGTTGGTGATCATCACCGAAGACGATCCCCAGGGAGGTGTTGATCATATCGATGCGCACCGCAGTGTGCTGATGATGGCCGGTCCTTATGTGAAAAGAGGTTACACTTCACATACGCATGCGAACTTCGGATCGATCCTCAAAACCATCTACAATATCCTGGGTGTTTCTTATGTAAACCAGTACGATGCTACCGCTTCATTGCTCAGCGATTTCTTTACAACAAAACCCAATTATACCCCTTATACTTTTGTGATGCCGGATAAAAGGATATTCGATCCACAGCAAGCCATGAACCGTTATCATAAAGACATCAACTGGCGAAAAATTGAACGTGGACCCGATATGGATGATGAAGACGAGATGCGCGTCAATCATTATAAGAAACAGCATTAATGTCTATCTTTGGGTTATGTCCGCCACCTATGAAATACTGGAATGGGAACAGATGGATGTTGCAGCGCTGGCAGCCCGCATCAACCGATTGATCACTGATGATTTTTCCGGTTTGATCAACCTGCTCTACCGCCTGGATATCAGTGAGGCAAAACTGAAAAAATTATTATCCGAACACCCGCAAGAAGATGCCGGCAAGATCATTGCTGAACTCATTGTTGAACGGCAGCAGCAGAAATTACAGGCCCGTCAGCAATTTCATCGTGAAGACAATATACCGGAAGATGAAAAATGGTGATCGATCCGTTTAAAGCTATATCCTTCCTTCTTTAAATAATTGATCAGTTCATTCAACCGGTTATAGAATTTGTCTGTTCTTCGCGGGTCTGTTCCTGCGCATCTTTCTTTATCATCTTTCAATGTATCTGATTCTTTAGCCGCCAGTAAATAGATCAATGAGGCCGTTCCATCCATGGTAGGTTCATTTGTACTATAGTCGCCATAGTCATCATGGTAAACAGCCAGGTCGCTTTGAAAAGTTTCATATTCATCGGCATTATTCAAATGAATACCAATCAGGCTTTTGTAAATGCTGGTATATACCGGACCATCTACCAGTCCGCCATCGATCAGGTAATTTTTCAGGTGTGTGAATGCGGAATGCGGATCTTCCGGCGTATCTCCCCAGGCAGGCAATCCGTATACCATACTGGTGCCCCAGGGGTTACAGCCGAATAACCAGTCGAGGTTAGCCTGTTCCAGTTCATCATAAGTATCATCATTCGTGAGTTGACGGTACCAATAGCATTGTGTTGTGAATGCAACGGTGAGGTTATTGCTGCACCAGATAAAAGGTATGGCCCTGAAAAAAGCATTGGTGTTGGCTTTCAGCCAGACTTTCTCTATCCCTTTTCGGTAATCATCGATCAGTATTTCACGATTTTTTCCATTCAATTGTTTGGCCAGCTCATAATGACCAACATTCACAAAAGGATACCATTGGTAGTGGTTTGCAGAGTCGGCGCCGAGCCAGGGTGTAACAGGTTCTTCGCGTGCATACCGCAAGGCGGAATCTGTCATTTGTAAGGCTGCGGCAGCGAGTTCCATATCATCCGTCCAATTACCTTCTGCATAGATATAAGGTGAACGTACCGATGCGGTCTGGCAAACGCCGGGCTGTTTTTGTCCGGCTTCGAACGCTTTTTTCGCTTTATACAAGAGTCGTTCTGAGAAAGCCCGGTCACTGCCTGCATATAATTGCGAAGCCAATGCAAAACTGCTGGCAAATTTTCCGGCAGTGGAAGCAATGCCTGTTGTGGCATTCATGAATTTACCCCGCACTTGTGGCTTGCCCGAACAGAAATAAACCGGGCGCTCTAACCCGCGGCCGTAGTAATTGGTATCTTCTTTGGGAATGCGCATGCCCTTGTGGTCGCGGTCGTCTCCCAATTGATTGAACAACCATCCATCTTTCGGATTCATTTTCAGCAACCAGTCGATCCCCCATCTTGCTTCATCCAGCACATCGGCTACTCCATTGGCGCCTTCCAGCCCGTTTGCCTGTTTGGTATCACCAAATACCTGTGGAAAATCGCGGTAAGCGGCGAGCAGGTGATAGGCTGCGTTGGCCGAAGTAGTGGTGTATTGCAGGTAATCACTTGCATCGTGCCATCCTCCTGTTACATCGATATGTGTACTATCGGGTATAGGGCCATACAATGTGTAGCCGTCGTGCGTGTGGCAGCTGTCTTTCAAAAACGGGTTGAAACCGCTGCGTTGCTGGCGCATATAGCGCAGGCAAAAATCAGCGGCGCCTTTGTATACATTTTTATCAATGGGAAACACCGGTGATATGGCATCACCTGCTTTAATGAAATACTTGCCAGTTTTGCTGAAACCGGTAAAGTCTATGCGTACGGTTTGTGTAAAAGGTCCATACGCACCATAAGCCGCGGAAAGTTTACAATAGTAAACAATCTCATGGGTACTGCTGTCTATCAGCACAGCCGTTTCGGGTAGCCGGTTTGTTTTAGCGCACCATACCGCCACTTTGATCCCATTGGGTGTATAACCGAGTTGGTTGATCCTGATCCATGATTCAGCCGGTTCATTTTCCTTGAAAGCAACAGCACCTAACAGCAGCAGCACTATGCAAAAGATATTTTTCATATAAAGCATGTCGTCTTAAAGATACTGTTGCAGGAACAAGAACCGCCTGTTTTTTTACATTATTTTCGCCAGATCAATTGCGTTTCCATGAAGCTTGTTTCTTATCTCAACGACGGACACGACCAACTGGCTTTCTTAGCAGATGGTTATTTATACGATTGCGACCTGGTTCATCCCGAACTGCCCAACAGCATGAACATGTTCCTGCATTATTGGGATGATATGTTCCCGGTTGCCATGCAGGTAAATAAAGCCATTCTCGATGGCAGGGTGGGCAAAGACAAAGCCATAGCGCTCGATTCTATCCAGTTGCTGGCGCCGGTACCTTTTCCCACATCATGCAGGGATGGTTATGCATTTCGCCAGCACGTGGCCGCCGCGCGCAGGAACCGCAAAGTGGATATGGTTCCCGAGTTCGATCAATACCCCATTTTTTATTTTACCAATCATCATAGCATCCAGGGACCGGGCGATATTCTGTGCATGCCCGATCATTTTGAAAAACTGGATTTTGAACTGGAAGCGGCGATCGTTATTTGCAGGCAGGGAAGAAATATCACCGCCGAAAAAGCCGATCATTATATAGGTGGTCTCATGATCATGAATGATATGAGTGCAAGAAGGTTGCAGATGGAAGAAATGCTGCTCAACCTGGGGCCTGCAAAAGGAAAAGATTTTTCTACCGTTATTGGTCCCTGCTTAGTAACATTGGATGAACTGGAACATTATGAAATACCCGCCAAGCAAGGGCATATCGGTAAGAGTTGGAACCTCTCTATGAAATGTTGGGTCAATGGTGTTCAGGTGAGCGATGGCAATGTGGGCGATATGGACTGGACCTTCGCCGAAATTATTGAGCGATGCGCTTATGGTGTTACCCTGCATCCGGGTGATGTGATTGGAAGCGGCACAGTGGGAACCGGTTGTTTTCTCGAACTCAACGGCACCGGCAAACTGAACAATCCCGATTACCCCGAACAATGGCTGCAGCCAGGCGATGTGGTGGAAATGGAGATTGAAGGTATTGGTAAGCTTACGAATACGATTGTGAAAGAGGAGAGCGATCACTCCATACTTGCGAAGAAGAAGTAGTTATTTCACGGCCCATTTCTATCGCTTTCTGTACGATCTCATAAGTTGAATGTGATAACTGCAATGGCTTCACAGGTACGCCTGCCAGCCACTTCATCACTTCGAAATAAAAGTCAGGCTTGATGCTATCAATGACTACTGCGTTGAAATCTTTCAGTGCAGCGGCATTACACAATTGTTCGTATTGTCCTTTGATAGGCAGGGCCAGTAATTTTTTTCCCAGGTACAATGCTTCGGCCGGCGTTTCAAATCCAGCGCCTGTGATCACACCATGGGAATGAATGAGGCTTTGCGTAAATCCTTCGTTGCTGATGGGATACAAGGTAACATTGCCTTTCTGCACCCGTTCTTTTACCTTCTTTGAAAATACTTCAAAGCGAACATCCTTCACCTGTTGTAAGGCCGGCACCACTACTTCATCGCTATAATGCGAAAGGTAAACGGTAATATGTCCCTCATCGGTAGGTGTTGCCTGCAGTATCTCCTGCTTGATAACCGGTGAGCAGATGAAATCGTCGTATTGCTTGAAATGCAGTCCCAGGTATGCTTTGGAAGGTGCATATTGTTTCAGCACCCATTCTCCTGCTATATCTTTTTTATTGCTGCGAGGTGTGTGTTTACTCTGAAAACTCGCCTGGTGTCCGAAGCCAATGCTGGGTACTTTTTTCAAGCGGCAGGCCAGGGCTGTGATGCTTTCAAAATCATTCAGTACAATATCGTATTGTTCAACCGGCAGGTCGCGGGCTTCTTTCCAGATGCGTTTGCAATTGAATGCTGACCAGATGCGGCGGTAATCGAGTCCGCCGGTATTACCGTAAAACAAACTCACACCATTACTGCGGTATGCAACAGGCAAGTTGGGTTGTAAATGGCTGTTACTGCCACTGAGGAAAACATCCACTTCTCCGTAAGTAGTGAGATAGGGCATCAACTCCATTGCGCGGCTGATATGCCCATTGCCTGTTGCCTGTACTGCATATAATATCTTCATGACTGCGCAGCTAAAGAGTGAATGAATAAAGCCACTTCATCTGTTACCACGTTCAGTTGCGGCAATTTCTTTTCCATGGTGATTACAGGCGCTTTCATGGCAGCGAACTCCTTTTCATCGTAGTGGAAAATGTTCCACTCGTTCTGGGAATATTCCAGTGATGTGAGGTTTTCCACCCAATCGCCACTGTTCAGGTACATTACAGATCCGTCTTTGGTTACCACTTCTCTTTTCTGAGGTTGGTGTATATGACCGCAGATCACATAATCGTATTTCTTTTCTATGGCCAGTTCTGCAGCGGTTTGTTCAAAATCGCCGATCCAGGCAACCGCTTTTTTCACACTGTTCTTTACTTTCTTACTGAAGCTCATTTTCTCTCTTCCCATTGTCTTCAGGCACCAGTTGATGAAACGGTTGAGCACGATCAGCAGATCATATCCGTGACCGCCCAGTTTGGCCAGCAATTTGGCGCTGCCTTTCGTGGTAGCATCAAACACATCGCCATGAAATATCCAGGTCATTTTGCCATTGATCTCCATCACCACTTTATCGGTAAGCTGGAAATTACCCATTTGCATATCACTGTAACGGCGCAATATTTCATCGTGGTTACCTGTAATATAAATTACCCGGGTACCCATGCTCAGCAGGTTCATAATCTCTTTGATCACCTGTGTATGCGGCACGGGGAAATAGCGCTTGTTGAACTGCCATATATCAATGACATCACCATTCAACACCAGTATTTGCGGGTGGATACTTTTGAGGTAGTTCACAATCTCTGTAGCGTGACAACCATAGGTGCCCAGGTGCAGATCACTCATCACTACCACATCTAACGAACGTCTTTCCATACAGGAAGGGGTTTAGCAAAGGTCCCGCCACTATATGAAGTACATGTTATGCGGTCGTTATGGAATTGTTACCCGGCCTCCTCAATCTTTGAGGCACAGTTGGTTACAGGTCGCCTAATTGGGGCCTTAATACGATGTCTTCCACTACTGCCATAGGAGAAAGTTGTGAAGCGGCATAGATCATTTTGGCAACATCTGCTGCTTCCATGATTCTTTTGGGGTCGATATTGAAACCATCCCAACTGGCGCTCATGGTGGCGCCGGGATGCACCGATGTTACTTTAATGCCATGTGATTTCAACTCTTCCCGCAGATTTTTGCTGAAACCATATAAAGCAAATTTGCTGATGCTGTAACTGCCTCCGTTGGCATACGCATGCAACGATGCGATGGAGCACATATTAAAAATATGGCCCGATTTTGCTTTGATCATGGCGGGCAACAGGGTTCTGGTGAGATGATAGGCACTGTAGAGATTAGATTGTAACATGGCTTCGAGCTGACCATCGGCTTCATCGTGTACCGATCCGGGTATGAAATGGCCGGCATTGTTCACCAGTACATCCGGTGTTCCGAAGCCCAGGCACCAGTTGCCAAAAGCCCACGCTTCTTCTTTCACCGATACATCGGCAGGGCGGGCTTTGATCGTAGCTTGCGGATAAAGGGATTGCAGTTCGCTTACGGCATCATACAGTTGCTTTTCTCCCCTGCTGCACAGGAACAAAGTATTTCCCGCTGCTGCAAACTGTTCAGCCACTGCTTTTCCAATCCCTTTGGATGCACCTGTGATAACGATGTTCATAATGCCGCGTTTAAAATCCGAAGTTAATACCTTTGCCCCATGAAATACCGTCACCTTTTCTTTGACCTGGATCATACGTTGTGGGATTTTGAAACCAATGCTAAGGAAACACTGAAGGATCTGTATCAATCTAATGCCTTGCATGAAAGAGGCATCACGGATTTCGATGCGTTCTATGAACGCTATTCTTATCATAATGAGCGTTTGTGGGACAGGTACACCAAAGGATTTATCAAGCAGGAAGAACTGCGGTGGAAAAGGGTATGGCTGGCCATGCTCGATTTTAAGATCGCCGATGAACTGCTTGCCCGCGCTTTATCGCAACAATTCCTGGAGCTATTGCCCAGCAAGACCAATCTTTTTCCTTATACAGTTGAAATACTGGAATACCTGAAAGCGAAGGACTATCACCTGCACCTGGTAACCAACGGCTTCGAGAAAGTACAGCACAGTAAGCTGAAACAATCCGGACTTGATGGATATTTTGAGGCGGTGATCACATCGGAAGGCAGTAACAGCCTCAAGCCCAACAAAGAAATTTTCGATTATGCATTGGAACAAACCGGTGCCGGCGTAGAAGAAAGTATTATGATCGGCGACAACCTCGATGCGGATATCCAGGGGGGTATCAATGCCGGCTTGGATACCATTTTTGTGAATCATTTGAATGTGGTGCCGCATGTAAAGCCTACTTATACTGTTCACCACCTGAAGGAACTGGAATCTATCTTATAACAAAGGCCCTGCCATGGCGGGGCCTTTGTTATTTTAAATTCGTTGGCTTATGCTTTAGCCGGTGCTGCCTTTACAGTTGTTTTTGCAGCCGCGGGCTTTACTTCTTTTGTCTCTTTTTTGTCTTTGCTGCAGCGATTAGCGCCTTTTTTGCAGCAGGATTTATCACATTTTTTACCGTCTTTGCCTTCGTGTGCAAAAGCAGTACCTGTTACCAGGAAAGCAGCCATAGCCAATACCCATAATTTTTTCATGACTCGAACGTTTTTTATTTAAGAATTCTGTTATCGAATATAGTGTTATTGTCTGTTCTTTCATTAAGTTAATCCGTTAATTGTGCCAGACGGCATTGAATACGGGATTATATTATTGAATGACAATCATTTATAAGCAGCCGGTTTCATCCTGTCTATCAGAAAGGCAGCGCCAGTTTCACGCAAATATTCCGGCCCATATTATACATTCCGCTGTGACCGTTGGGTGATTGGTTGTAGTATTCAAAATATTTCAGCCTGCTCAGGTTGGATTGATATACTTTATCCAGCAGATTCATTACCTGTATGTATAGTTGCATGGACCGGCTTTTATAGTACCTGATGTCTGCGGTAAGGCCTATATGTAACAAAGCATAACCAGGCGTTGGTGTTTCTGTATGATTCAATCCGAGAAACCGGTTTTGTTTCGCAGCCCATTCAACTTCTACTTTAGGTGTAATGGATGTAAACCATTTTGATGCAGTTTTTATTTTCTGTGTGATGCTGCTCCATATTTTCAACGGCGGAATAAGCGGCAGATAAGCTCCCTGTTCGCCTTTGCCTTCATAGATCTCGCTTTTGTTGAAGCCATAGACAACCGACAGATTGTTATCGAAACTAAATCCTCTGAGTCTTACCGGGTGAAGGGAGAAACCTGCTTCCATTCCATACAACTGCGCAGCTGCTTGCTGGTATTGATATGTTTTATTGCCCTGTGCATCCGTGATCGGGTTTCCGTTATTATCTGCAAGCATCGTCAGGTAAATATAATGTTGGATATGATTGTTGAAGAGACTCAGCTCTGCTGAAAAATTGCTGAACCTGGCGCTTGCGCCCAGGTCTGTTTCCAGTGAAAACTCGGGATCGAAATTCCGGTTACCAAGATAAATGATGTGCGCACCGGGATCCAGGCCGCTGGATGCCATTTCCGTAATATTAGGAGCCCTGTAACCCCTGCCGATATTGAATTTGAGTCCGATATCCCTGGTAGCCTGAAAAGTAAACCCTACACTTGCTGATATTCCTTTGAACACTTTATCATAAGCCGGGAACTGTAAAACAGCATTGGCCGTATCCGGTAATGCCACATATTCATCGAAACCCGCAGCAGCGTTGTTCCTGACAAAAAAATCTTTCCATTGCACCCGTCTCAGATCGTACCGGACTCCGCCACTCACACCCCATTTCCCCGATTTCCATTTTGCATACCAATAGGCGCCGCCGTCGTACAGCGCATAATCGGGAATGGGAAAATCTGTTGCATCAATACTTTTGTTCTGTTGCAGCATTCCATTGATGCCCACTGTAACCTCCATATTACCCAACCGGGGTGCATCATACCGCAACCCATAGTTCAACGTATTCAACCGCACATGCATTCCAGCCTGGTTGGGCATGGTGGGGTGATTGTATTCACGCCTGATATTTTGTTGCAGTGAAAAAATAATATCTGCATTGCCTTTACCTAACTGGTAAAAATGATGGGTGTATATCCGGTAGTGATCGATGCGTTGATGGAGTGGTGAAAGCCGATACGTATTTAGTTCATTGTATGGTATCAGCGGCCTGCTCTTGATGTCATCATTGTTTCCTTCCCGAACCTGTTTGGTAAATTGTCGTGTTAACGAATCGCGGCTTCCATCCGGGATGCCTTGCAGGTTGTTGTACAGGGTAAAATTAAAATGGGAATATCCTTTGTTGGTTTTAAAACCAGCCAGTGCCGACAGGTTCTTTTCGTCAAAATTGGTATTGTAAACCCTGTTGTCAATGGCATTGCGGTAATTGTTGGCCATACGATAAGAGCCTCTTAACACAAATAAAAATTTTCGTCCACTGTATCCTATGCGCAGCCCATTTCCCGCCAGGTTGTTGTTCGACTGGTATTCGCTTACGATTTTACCATGCAGTTTTCCATCATCTATATCAGGAATATAGGGAAACAAACTGATCACACCCGCGAGGGCATCAGACCCGTACATCAGGCTGGCCGGCCCTTTGATCACTTCTGCCCTGTTGATATCATAAGCATCCACTTCAATGCCATGCTCATCTCCCCATTGCTGCCCCTCCTGGCGAATGCCATCGTAAAGCGTAAGTACCCGATTATAACCCAATCCACGAATGGAAGGTTTAGAAACATTCGGGCCTGTTTTCACCGTATGCAATCCAGGCACATTCCTGGCCAGTACATCCATCAGATCAGATGCCGCGGTACGTTCCATTGCACGGGAAGAAATACCCATAATAGCAACCGGATTTTCCCGGGCCTGTGTTGCCCTGGAAACACCTGTTACCACTACATCATTGAGCAATACATCATTGGCAGTCAAAAAAATGCACAAAGTCAGGCTGTTGTTGCTTTTTACCAGTACCTGTTGTTCTGCATCATCATAACCCAGGCATGAAACCCTCAGCTGGTACGTACCCGCAGGTATGCGTGAGAGCATAAAAGAACCTAAACTATCTGACCATGCACCGAAGGCAGTTCCTGCAAGACTAATGCTCGCCCGCTCAACAGCTTTGCCTCCCGACAAAAGCTTGCCGGTGATTTTGCCTGTTTGCGCACTTGCAGTAAAAGCAAGCAATAACAATATGGATAAAATGGGCTTCATAACCAGGTTAGTTGTTCGGTTGGTAAAAATATAAAGTTATGTTAATCTAACAAATTGAATCCGGGAAATCTTTTCTATCTTTAATTCATGCTATCGCATACTGAAGAGAATTATCTCAAAGCACTGTTCCACCTTACGTCGGAAATCACCGGTAAATCCGAGGCGGGAACCAACGAGTTGGCAACTACACTGAATGTGAAACCTGCTACCGCCAATGATATGCTCAAAAAGCTGAAAGAGAAAAAACTCATCAGCTATGAGAAATACGGGAAGACTTCACTGACCGCTACCGGGAAAAAACAGGCTATACAGATCATACGCAAGCACCGGCTCTGGGAAACTTTCCTGTATGAAAAATTAGAATTCACCTGGGATGAAGTGCATGAAGTGGCCGAACAGTTAGAGCATATCCAATCATCCAAACTGATAGAAAAGCTGGAAAAATTCCTGAATTACCCTGAAGTCGATCCCCACGGCGACTCCATTCCGAATGCCAATGGAGAAATGAAAACCAGGGCCCGGAAAACTTTAACGCAGGTTCCTGTTGGCAAAACCTGTAAGCTTGTTACCGTAAAAGATGGCAGTGCTTCTTTTCTGCAATATGTAATGAAAGTGGGGCTCGGACTCAGCAGTAAAATAAAAGTAGTGACCCGCCAGGATTTCGATGGCACGATGGAGATTGAAGTGGATGGAAAGAAATCGAGCGTCAGTCAGAAATTTGCCGATAACCTTTACGTCGTGTAACTACGCCCTTATCTACCCTCAAATAAATAGTATTGAAGAATTTTATTGTTGCTACCCTGCTGTTATTTATTGTATTGTCATCTGTTGCGCAGAAGAAAAATGCCACTTACCGTTTACATATCCGTGAAACAAATGCATCAATTAAGATCGATGGTGTGATGGATGAGGCCTGGTTGCAGGCAGAACCAGCCTCACATTTTTCCATGGTATTACCCATGGATACCAGTTATGCGCGGGTAACCACAGAAGTCCGCATGACCTACGACAGCCGCAATTTGTACATCATAGCCATTTGCAATAAAGCATTGCCAGGCCCGAATATGGTAGAATCGCTCCGGAGAGATTTTAGTTTTGTGAAGAATGACAACTTTATTTTTTTCATAGACCCTTTTGATGATCAAACCAACGGCTTCACTTTTGGCGCCAATGCTGCGGGAGCGCAATGGGATGGTTCTATGTATGAAGGGGGAAAAGTAGATCTGAACTGGGATAACAAATGGGTATCCGCCGTAAAGGATTATGACGACAAATGGATCTTTGAAGCCGCCATCCCTTTTACTTCGATGCGGTATAAAAAAGGAATAACAGAATGGGGCATTAATTTCAGCCGCAATGACCTGAAGACAACAGAAAAATCGAGCTGGACACCCATTCCACGACAATTCCCTACTGCTTCCTTAGCTTATACAGGCGTACTCGTATGGGACAAACCGCCGCCCGCACCGGGAATGAATGTATCTGTTATTCCTTATATTTTAAGCAGCGCATCCAAAGATTATTCAGCACAAAGCAAGACGGAATATAAACAGGAAGTGGGCGTGGATGCAAAAATTGGTGTTACGTCTTCCCTCAACCTAGATCTCACCATTCATCCCGATTTTTCGCAGGTGGAGGTAGACAAGCAGGTAACCAATCTTAGCCGGTTTGAATTATTTTTCCCGGAAAAAAGGCAGTTTTTCCTGGAGAACAATGACCTGTTCGCCAATTTTGGCTATGCAAACATCCGTCCTTTTTTCTCCCGGCGGATTGGCCTGGGTATGCCCATCAATTTAGGTGCACGCCTGAGTGGTAAACTCAGCAAGGACTGGCGCCTTGGCCTGATGGACGTTCAAACAGCAGCAGTGGAGGAAAAAGGGCTGCCGGCGCAGAACTTTGCAGTAGTGTCGCTGCAACGGAAAGTGTTTAAAAGATCCAATATCGGGTTGATCTATGTTGATAAGACATCTATGAACTATCATCCTGGTAATGATTCCGGCAAAACAATCTATTCGCAATACAACAGGAATATTGGGTTGGAATATAACCTGGCTTCTTCCAGTAACCTGTGGACAGGCAAAGCCTTTGTTATGCGCTCGTTCAGTCCCGGCGCACAGGGTAACAGCATGGCGCACGCAGCTCACCTGTTATACAACAGCCGAAAATGGAACATACTCTGGCAACATGAATATGTAGGCAATGGCTTCAATGCAGAAGTGGGTTATGTACCGAGAACGGGATATATTAAAGTCAGCCCCCAGGTAACCAGGTATTTCTTCCCACGGAGCGGCCATATACTCAGTCATGGCCTGCAAGCCAATACTACCTATTATTTCAATGAACAGTTTCACCAGACAGACAATGAGAACATGCTGTCTTACCAGCTCACTTTCCGCAACCGTATTGTTTTAACAGGATCGGCTATACATGATTATGTTGAATTATTAAGACCATTTGATCCAACCAATACAGGAAAAGATTCACTTGCTAAAGGCACAAAACATACCTGGAACACCGCGGGACTTGACCTGGTATCCCAGCCCCAGCAATTATTTACGTATTCGATAGCCCTACGGTACGGTGGTTATTTTGCCGATGGGACACGGTTCACCATGAATACTGAAATAGGTTATCGCTTTCAGCCTTATATAAGTCTTGCGCTCAGCACCAGCTATGACGACCTTCATTTACCACAGCCATGGGGACATACCGCTTTTTTTCTCGCCGGACCAAAAGTGGATATTACCATGACGAATAAATTATTTTTTACCACGTATTTACAATACAACGAACAGCAAAAAAATATCAATTTTAACGCAAGGTTTCAATGGCGTTACCAACCTGCTTCGGATCTTTTTATTGTTTATACCGACAATTATTATCCGGCGCCTTTTTTTGTAAAGAACAGGGCGCTGGTATTAAAGCTGAATTATTGGTGGAACATGGTCAGGACAAAGAAAAGCGCTTAGTAGTAAACAAACACCCTATGTTCAATGATTAGTATACTTTCCTTTTATTCTTTTACCGAATGGTTCCTGATCTTTCTGGCTTCTTTTATCATAGGGCTCAGCAAAGCCGGCCTGAAAGGAGTAGATATGTTGAGCGTTACTTTAATGGCGTTTGTTTTTGGAAGCAAATCATCTACAGGAATTGTTTTACCACTTCTTTGTTTGGCAGATATTGCAGCGGTAAGGTATTATAATCGCCACGCACAGTGGAAACATTTTTGGAAATTGGTTCCCTGGATGATAATAGGAATATTGATAGGTGTATATATAGGAAAGGAAATGAATGAAATCCTTTTTCGTAAAATAATGGCAGCGATCATTTTGCTGACCATCGTGATTGTTGTGCTGATGGAATATCGTAAATCAACGCAGGTGCCGCAACATCCGATGTTTGCTGTAAGCACAGGCCTGGCTGCAGGATTAACTACGATGTTGGGAAACCTGGCCGGTGCATTTGCCAATCTTTACTTCCTGGCCATGCGGATGCCAAAAAATGATTTTATTGGTACGGCAGCCTGGATCTTCCTCTTCATGAATCTTTTCAAATTGCCATTCCAGGTCTTCTTCTGGCATAATATCAATATACATAGCTTACAAACAGACCTGGTGCTCATTCCGGCGCTGGCCCTGGGTTTTTGGCTGGGTTTACGTATTGTTGACAGGATACGAGACGAGCAATACCGGAAACTGGTGATCCTTTTAACCCTGATTGGCTCTGTTTTAATGCTATTCAAACGATAATTGTGATCCTGCTTTATAATTTCGGTATCTGTTTTATACCAAATTTGTATCTTTCAATCTCAAGCGCTTAATCAACCATGGCCATATGAAAAAAGAAGGAAAAAATAATGTTTCCCGCCGGGCATTTGTGGGTAACACTGCAAAAGCATTGGTAGGTTTTATGATCCTCCCGCGACATGTATTGGGCGGAAAAAGTCAAACAGGATTACTTTATACTGCTCCAAGCGATATGATCAACCTGGGGTTGATCGGTGGAGGTAAGCAAGGCAAAATATTGTCTTCTTATTTTCTGAAGACAGAACAGGTTCGTTTTGTGGCATTGAGTGAAGTGTACAAAGCCAAAGCCGATCTCACGCTTAAGCAAATAAAAGACACCTATGTTAAGATGCCTCAACTGGGCAATTATGCCGATATAGCAGTGTACAATGATTTCAGGGAATTGCTGGCCCGTAAAGAGGTGGATGCGGTGGTGATTGCTACGCCCGATCACTGGCATGCATCGATGGCAGTGCGCGCAGCTGAAGCCGGGAAAGATATTTATTGCGAGAAACCAATGGCGCTTACCGTAAAGGAAGGAAGGGCCATGGTCAACGCCGCCCGTAAATACAACCGTGTGTTTCAAACAGGAAGCATGCAGCGCTCCTGGTCTGAATTCAGGCAAACGGCAGAACTCATCCGTAATGGATATATCGGGCAGATCAAATCGGTAAAAGTGAATGTGGGTCCTCCGCCAAAGCCTTACGATCTTCCTGCAGAACCAATACCGGATGGACTGGACTGGAGCAAATGGCTGGGACCGAATGCAACGCCCTCTGTTTTCAATGCAGAATTAGCGCCTCCTGTAACCAAAGACGTATATCCCAACTGGCGCAATTACCGCGAATTTGGTGGTGGTATGGTAACCGATTGGGGTGCACACATGTTTGATATTGTACAATGGGCGCTGGACATGGATCATAGTGGCCCGGTAGAAGTCATTGCACCCGATGACGGGGAGCATCCATTCCTTACTTATAAGTATGCAGGCGGCATCACCATGACACATGAAAAATGGGAATGGGACAATGCCATTCATTTTATCGGTACCGAAGGAGAGATCAAAGTTCAACGCGGTAAGCTGGAAACAAATCCTGCTTCGCTGAAAGACCGGGTGATCGGCGCTTCGGAGAAGCAGGTGTATCATAGCACAGATCATTACAAAGACTTTCTGGATGCCATGCGCAAAAGAACCAAACCTATCTGTGATGTGGAGATCGGACAACGCACTGCATCCGTATGTAATATCGGCAACATCGCCTATCGTCTTAACCGCAGACTCATCTGGGATCCGGCGAAGGAACAATTCAAGAATGATACCGAGGCCAATACATTACTGGGAAGGAAGATGAATAAAGAGTGGGGAATACATATTGCATAAACGTCGATTGGCTATTATAAATCCAATACGATAGCAATATTTCGTTTCAACTCATCAACCTGATGTGGGGTAAGTCTCCCTAATTTTTGGATCAATCGCTTATTATCAATGGACCGGATTTGATCTATCAGTACATCGCTCAACTTGTCCAACTGACCCTTTTTAAGATGTACTCTTAACAACTCAAGTTCCGGCTGCACATTGGTTGTAACAGGGCAAATAAGAGTAGATAAATGCGTGCCATTTAATAAATCGGTTTGAATAATTACAACAGGGCGCACTTTTCCCGCTTCCGTACCCTTTGACGGGTTCAGGTCTGCAAGCCAAATGTCGTATTGTTTAATCTTTATCACTCAATTTTTCAAATTCCCGTAAGATACTTAAAGAGTCTTTGGCTGCTGTTTTCGATTCTTTTGCAAGTTTTTTCTTTAATAGCTTTCTTTTATTAAAGAGATTATAAAGACTTACTGCATCGTTGATATAACGATTCCTTGCCAGTTTAAGCTCGAAAGTGATTTTCTCAGTTTCATCAAATATTTCGTCATCCAATTTGAGAGAAAGCGTTTTCATAGTATAACCTTTTTCTAAAGGTATATACTATTTGTATATACTCAAAATTATTACTCACATCAGAAAAATGATATACCATCCCTTTCAATTTCTTCAGAAATGAAGGTATTCTTTTCTACAAGATTGCTGGTACGCACAAATACGTAATCTGCGCCATCTGCTACCCATTTTATAGAGCACAGTTGACTCCTATAAACCCGATATGATCATGCAGTTGCTTCCTGATTTTTGGATTAATCGTTTATTATCAATGGATCGAATTTGATCTACCAGTACATCGCTTAATTTGTCCAGCTGATCCTTTTTGATTTAATTAAATGTCAGATTCTGCCACATGGAGAAATAATTACCCCTCAAATTAATTAAATCAGCATGTGTTCCTTGTTCGACAAGCCTCCCTTCCCACAATAAAAGGATTTGATCAGCATTTCGAATAGTAGAAAGTCTGTGAGCTATAATAATGATTGTTTTGCCTTGTTGTTTATACCATTCTAATGTCGCCTGTACCTTTTCTTCACTTATAGGGTCCAAAGAAGAAGTTGCCTCATCTAAAATTAAAATTTCAGGGTTTCGATATATTGCTCGCGCAATAGCTAAACGCTGACGCTGTCCTCCCGAAAGGTCAGCTCCATTTTCATTTAAAATTGTTCCATACGTTGCAGGGAGTTTCTCAACAAAATCTTGAATACCAAGCAAGTGTGATAAAGCTAAAATTCTCTGCATGTCCGGTTCGAAGTCACCAACTGCTATGTTTTCAATAATAGTTCCTGCAAATAAATCAACTTGTTGTGGCACTACTGCAATTCTCTCACGCAAACTTCTATTATTAATATATCTAAGGTCATTTCCTCCAATAGTAATATGCCCTTCTTTGGGTTGATATAAATTTTGCAATAAAGAGAGTAGTGTTGACTTGCCGCTACCACTTTCACCCATAATTGCTGTTGTCAGCCCTTTTTTTATAACCAGATTAAGTTCTTCAAAAACAACATTTCGGGTTCCATATCTAAAACTTACATTTGTAAATTTTATATCTCCGATAAGCTCTGGAGTCAAGTCTATTTTAGATTCATTCGAGGATTCTGTTTCTAGGTCTATAATCTCAAATAAACGATCTGCAGCAATAAGTGCTTCTTGCATATTCTTATTTGCACTGATAAGAGAAGCTGCTGGTCCTGTAAAATATCCGATTAAAGCATAAAACGACAATAACTCCCCTGGAGTAAGTTCACGGTTAATTACATAGTAACAGCCCATCCAAAGAATTATAATTGTAAAAATCTTGGTCACAAAGTCAGATGTTGTACCAAGATATATGCCTTTTATACTGCTTTTGTAGATACTTTGCAAAAGAGTAGTGAATTTGTTTTCTGTTTTGATATTGGCGTGAGATTCCAACCCAAATCGTTTGATTGTTCCTATAGCATTTAAGCTTTCTACTAGCTGAGTCTCCAGATCGGCACTATTCTCCATCAGCGTTCTTTGCCATTTTTTATTAACCTTATTACTAATCCAATAAATTAATAAATAAATTGGGATTATTGTGGTAATAATAATTGCAAGTTTCCAATAATAAAAAAACATTAAGCAAACAGAAAAACTAACAATTAAACAATTCACGATTATATTCGACGCTATATCATTGATAAATATCCTGATCTTGACTGCATCATTTACGCGACTAATAATTTCGCCAACTCTCATCGTATCAAAAAAACGCTGAGGGAGTTGTAATAAATGTTTATAATATCCTAAAATAAGTCTGGCATCTATATATTGCCCTGTCTGAAGGCCGAGTATTGTTTTAAAACAACCAATGAACATTTGAAATAACAATAAAAATATCATCGTGACACTCAATAAATTTAACAACCGGTGGTTGCCTTCTGGAATTACAAAGTCTATGATTTTTTGCACATAAACTGAGGTGGCTAAACCCATAATTGTGTAAACAATAGCACCTAATAATGCCTGAAACATAATACCCTTGTGTGGCTGAATAAGCTGCCAAAACCTAATAGAATTAGTAGTTACGGAGTTTGTTTTTGTAAAGTCTTCTTCGGGCAGTAATAAAATAATTATTCCTGACCATTCATTTAAAAAATCTTCGGTTGTTTTCTTATAGATGCTTCCATCAGCCGGGTCCATAATAGTAATATACTTCTTTGAAGCCTTTTAGGTTTAATTCCTGTTTCATAGCATTCTGTTTTATGTGTTATTATTTTTTTTTATTACTAGCATTATGAAAAAGATAATCATTGCAACTCTAAATACAATAAGTAATATCTTAGTTGATATTGCATAATTGCTGTTTTGAAAAACTTGGTACAATGAATATCCGTTATCTATTGCTAGTAGAAAGAAAATGAATCGTAATAAAGTGCTTGAAGTCTTCATTAAAACATAGTTTTAAAATAACCTACATCGAAAAATAATTTAATTTCTCGGTTGATATGCATTCCAACCATCAACTATGCCTCTGCCTAATGAATATGCAGTATCTATTGCTGCTGCTGCTAAAATAGTACCGACCGTACCTGTTGTTAGCACAGCGGCAACTTTAGTCCAGAAGCTTCCTCCGTTTGTTGTTATCAATTCATTTTCGGAAAGAGCAGTAAGCTCCATTCTTTTCAAATCAATACTTTGCTGTTTCATAAAATTTAGTGTTTAAAAATTTCCTACTTATTCGCAATCAGCATGGGTTTCGGAAAATAATACCCATATCAATATTTGGCCAAAATTGATTATTTTACTTTTGTGTTTTCATAAAATACATGGATAATTCTGTTGAATTAATTTTCAGTTTTATACAATAAATACTGCTATTGGCAATTAGCCAAACAAAACAATTTGTTTAATTGTATTAATACTACTTAGAGAACTAAAATCGTTAAACCGGAACGCATATATCAAACCAAACTTACTATGGGGGGGAGATATAATTAATATGGTTTGAAAAACAATACTAATCTATAATAAAAAAATTATATTGCCAAATTTAATTGACTAAATTAATATTTAATCTTAACAGAACAATTAAAGCATTGATTTACAAGAAATATACTTAAGCTGTTTCTCCGTACAACAATACCTGCCAGGCGGCGGCAATGTTTCCCTCATTCAATAATGCCCCGGCATAGCGATGCAATTCTTTTTCCATCTCCTGTGGGTTCACGGCATAATATTGTACAATCTCTTTCAAGCGGTCATCGGAAAAAACAGGATCTATTTCGGGTAGTGTATGCACATTCGCCAGCATGCCCAGGTGGTTACCTGTTAAAAAACTACTGTTTCGTATTCCCGGAGGCAGGTTATCGATACCTATTCCCAATTCTGTATTGGGCTTGGGCACTTTGAACAGGTTGGTTTCATCTACCCGGCAATACCAATCGCCTCCCAAACGCGCTACCAGCTTCAGTTTGCGCTGGTCGATCTTTCCATCTTCATCCAATATACTTTCATCAACGTGCATGCACAGCACTTCAGCTATCACCAGTTGCCCGGCCCCGCCCTGCTCGCCCAGGCTTTTCACTTCCTGCACTTTGCATTCCAGTTTTACTTTGGCTTCCTTTACCATGGGTGGTTTTACCAAAGTAGCAGGTGTTTTCTGAAAACCCGCTTTGATGAATTCATCTACTCCTTTAGCATATTCGCAACTGGATAAACTGGTTTGCTGTACCATGTCGTAATCCACGATGTTGATTACGCACTCGGGCACTTCCAGTATATGCTGTAAAGTGTGTTTGGTAGTATTATTCCGCGCCCTTCTCGAAGGAGAAAAAATAACAACTGCGGGATTGGTAGAAAAAAGATTGAAAAAACTAAAGGGACTCAGGTTTACATTACCCGAAGCATCTATCGTGCTTGCAAAACAAATAGGTCTCGGTGCGATGGCTACCTGTAACCACCGTTGCCTTTCCATCAGCGGTAAAGACTCAATATTGATTGTTATCATATCAGTTCCAGCTAGCCAGTACGGTAACGCCGCCTTTCACCACCTGGTTCAGTTGCACTTCTACTTTGGCATCAAGGGGTAATAAAACATCTACGCGGCTGCCGAATTTGATGAAGCCGTATTCGTCGCCCTGTTTTACCTGCTGTCCCACACCGGTATAATTACAGATCCGCTTGGCCAGTGCACCGGCAATCTGTTTATACAGGATAGCACCGTGGTGATTATTCACCACTACACTCCATCGTTCATTCTCGGTAGACGATTTAGGATGCCAGGCCACGAGGTATTTCCCTTTATGGTATTGGTTATAGATCACTTCTCCGCTCATAGGATTGCGGTTCACATGCACATTGGCGGGGCTCATGAAAATGCTTACCTGTATGCGTTTGTCTTTAAAATATTCCTGGTCAGTTACTTCTTCAATGACCACTACTTTGCCATCAGCGGGACAAATCACCTGGTTTTCATTGATGGTCAGTTGACGGTTAGGTATGCGGAAAAAAGAAATGATGAAAAGAAAAAGCGCCAATGAAACCACAAAAATGAGTATGGCCAACCAGGGTATATGTGCGCTTAAAAAACTGAAAGAGACCAGGTTCAACAACCCGAAAATGAGCGCCGTAATGCCGATGGTCTTGTATCCTTCTCTATGAATGGTCATTGGGAACGTATTGAACGGCAAATGTAGGTTAAAGAATCAGTTTCACCACCAGCCAAACGAGAGGCGTGGCCAGCAGTAATGAATCGAACCTGTCGAGAAAGCCGCCGTGTCCGGGCATAATACTGCCACTATCTTTAACACCTGCCAGCCTTTTCAGTTTACTTTCCAGCAAATCTCCTGCCGTACCTGTAACGGCCGCCACTGCCGATATCCATAGAAGCGGTTTCCAATCGAGTCCGCAGGTATAATGTCCCAGGCAGGCAATGGCCACAACGGCCAGCAACGCTCCTCCCAAGGTTCCTTCCCAGGTTTTTTTGGGTGAAATGGAAGAAAAAGGGGTTCTTCCAATGAAAGAGCCCACGATATAAGCCATGGTATCATTGACCCAGATGGAAGTGATGATCACCACCGGCAGGAGCCATCCGTGGGAGCCCAGTACATCGTAAGCTATCAACCCGCGCAATTGAATCATCAACGCCCAGCTCAGCGATATATAAATCAATCCCGCCAGCGAATACGCTATCAATTTGGGATTCAGTTGCTTCTTAAATACGATCTCTGCCGCCAGGAAAACAGTACTCGCTACGAGGAAAATCGCACGGCCCCATTCGTGTATCACTTTCCCGCCGGTATTGAATGTATCATCCGCCATCCACAACATCAATGACCAGCCAATGATCATGATACTGTATTTGTGTAAAGGCGTGATGCTCCCGTAAACCGGGTCGATCTGTGCCACCAATCGCTGGTATTCTGTCCAGCAACCGAAATGGATCACACTGAAAAGCAACAGGAAACTCCATTGATTCCACAAGAGACCCGCCAGCATGATCACTACAAATACCACTGCTGTCAGTGCACGGGTTTTAAAGGTTTCTATATTCAAAGCCATCGCAATCCTGTCTTAATGATATTAATTCAACATGCTTTTTTCAAGTAATTTTTTGGCCGTTTCTACCAGGTGTTCCGGAACATATATTTCAATATACCCGAACATGGGGTAACTGCTGTCCTGCTTATTCAGCAATTGAACCGGCACTTCGTTCTCTTCCAGCACACCTTGTATAATACTCGCCTCGGCATAACTGGTGCGCGTTAATATTTTCTTCCAGGCTTTCATTGTTCTATACTATTTTCATCAGTTGCAACCGGTGATTGTGTAGCCAATACTTTTCGGGTTTCTTTTTTGAAAAGCCTGAACAGTAAGAGCAATCCGGCTATTCCGAATAATCCTATCCACCAAATCGGCATATTCTCATCCATCGCTTTTTCGATAGATTGTCCGTGCTTTATATCCTGGTATATGCCCGTTACGATCAGTGCATTATTCAGAAAATGCAATAAAATATTGAGCCAGATATTTTTACCATAATAAAAAATAAAACCCAGCACCATACCCAATGCAAGCCTGGGTAAAAATCCGAAATAAGAAATATGGATCACACTGAAGACAATGCTGGTGATGATGATCCCGATCCATGCGTTTTTTGTCCAGCCAATAAATAATTGCTGAAATGTTCCTCGGAACAACACTTCTTCGAATATGGCAGGTGCAGTAGCCACGACCAACAACACCAGCAGGTATTCTTTAAAATTTTTCATCATGGCCATAGACATCATGGTGCTTCTGTAAGCATCTTCCATAGCCCTGGCTTTGGCCATCCATGTTGCAGGTAGTGGAATACGCTGGTTCAGGTCTCCCAAAGCGCCACTCGTGATCATGGCTGCCAGTGTAAGTACCACTACTATTCCTATTTGTTTGCCATTCATTAGCCGGTTGAACCCAAGGTAATCCAGCGGTTTGCGGCTGAGGATCCTTGCAAAAAGGAACGCCGGCATAAAAAACATAAAAAAAGTAGCCAATGTATTCAGCCATCGCGCCAGGTTCGCATTTTCTGATTTATTCAGTAATTCCGGCACCAGAGTCATGGAGACATTCAGGTTCGTACTGGCCAGCATGATGATTAAAAAAGAACCAATAACCGTGAATACCCCAATAAGGGCCAGTAAAATGACAAACTGTCTGCGGTAACTGATCGTTGGCTCTTGATTCATGCGGTTGGGAATAAGAACGTAAATTTGCGGGCTAAGATATGGTTAAGATAGATAAAATAGTGCTGCCCGAGTTTCCGCTCCTCCTGGCGCCCATGGAAGATGTCAGCGATCCGCCGTTCAGGGTGGTGTGCAAAGACAATGGGGCCGACCTGATGTATACTGAATTCATCAGCAGTGAAGGGTTGATCCGTGATGCCATCAAGAGCCGGCAGAAGCTCGATATATTCGATTATGAGCGCCCCATCGGCATACAGATATTCGGCGGCGATGAAGAGAGCCTGGCACTGGCAGCCAAAATTGTGGATGTAACCAACCCCGATATACTGGATATCAATTTCGGCTGCCCGGTAAAAAAAGTGGCCGGTAAAGGCGCCGGCGCAGGTGTGCTGAAAGATATCGACCTCATGGTTCGCCTCACCGATGCAGTGGTGAAAGCTACCCGTTTGCCCGTTACTGTTAAAACCCGGTTGGGATGGGATGAAAACTCCAAAAACATCGAAGAGGTAGCCGAACGATTGCAGGATGTGGGCATTAAAGCCCTCAGCATCCACGGCCGTACCCGTTCGCAGATGTATAAAGGCGAGGCCGACTGGACCCTGATCGCCAACGTAAAAAACAATCCGCGTATCCATATGCCTATTTTCGGAAACGGAGATATCGACAGTCCGCAAAAAGCGCTGGAATATAAAAACCGTTACGGGGTAGATGGTATTATGATCGGAAGGGCGGCGATCGGTTATCCCTGGATCTTCCGCGAGATCAAACACTATGTGAGAACAGGTGAGTTGATGGACCCGCCTACTGTAGATGAGCGAGTGGAAGTATGCCGCAAGCACCTGCGTAAATCGCTGGAGTGGAAAGGCCCCATCGTTGGTATTAACGAAATGCGCCGCCACTATGCGAATTATTTAAAAGGATTGCCCGGCATCAAAGAATACCGCAACCGGTTGGTAGTATTGAAAACAATGGAAGAAGTAGAAGCTGTATTAGATGAAGTGCAGGAAAACTATGCAGGATATGTGATAGAACGCAACCCCATCGTGCTGGAGAATTATCACCAGCATTGTCCGCTTTGATATTATTGCAATACCGACAGCAGTTCTTTACCGAGTGGTGAAACTGTATTGGGGAAAAATGCCAACAATGTCCCGTTTTCATCTATTATGTATTTGCAGAAATTCCATACAGGCGCCTGGTTGCACCAGCCATTCCTGGTTGAATCAGATAACCAGTTGAACACCTCGTTTTGTTCACTGCCTTTTATCACCATACTTTTCTTCATCAGCGGAAAACTGACGCCATAGTTGATCTTACAGAATGCCGCAATGGCTGCATCGTCTTTCGTTTCCTGGTGTTTGAAATCATTGGCCGGAAAACCCAGCACCACCAGTTGTTCGCCATATTGCCTGTGCAGGTTTTCCAGCTCTTCGTACTGACCGGTATAGCCGCAATCGCTGGCTGTGTTCACCAGTAATACCTTTTTTCCTTTGAACGAATCGAATGTTATCAGGGACCCGTTATTCGCAACCATCTGCAGTGAATAAAATGAAACCGATGGTTGTACCCCTGCTCGGTTACGAAGTATCTGACCCTTGCCCATCAATTTGCCCCTTAGCATGATCAAAGGATAAAAGGTCTTCATAACAGACTGTCGCCAGCTCATGTCTTTTCTTTTGATCAGCAGCAATACCACAGCCAGTATGACCAGTATGATGATCAGCTTTTTCATACAACTATCCCGTTATCCATTTAAACAATTTGAGCTTCCCCTTGAATGGAGGGTATTTAACGGCAGGGTCGAACCAGGTAGGTGTTTTCATTACAGCTTTGCGATGGCTGAATGTTTCAAACGAATATTTGCCGTGGTAAGCGCCTGTTCCGCTAAACCCTCTTCCGCCAAAAGGCAAATGGTGGTTGGTCAGGTGCCAGCTGGCATTGTTAATGCAAACACCGCCTGCAGGTATTTCCTGTACCCATTGCTTTTCTTTATCGGGATTGGAAGCGAAGATGTAGAAAGCCAGTGGGTTGGGATTTTTTTTGATGATGGCTTTGGCTTCTTCCATAGTATCGAAACCAATAACAGGCAATACCGGCCCGAATATTTCTTCCTGCATTACAGGCGCATCCATTGCTACATGATCTAGTATAGTGGGTTCTATAAAAAGTGAAGTTTCATCCGTTCTTCCTCCATGCACAACCGTACCCTGTTTCAGATATGCAATAATTCGATGGAATTGTTTTTGATTGATGATCTTTCCATAATGATAACAGGTTTCCGGGCTTTCGGTAAAGAATCGCCCGATGGTTTGTTTCATCGCTTCCAGTAATTGATCCTTCACTGCATGATGCACCAGCAGATAATCGGGCGCTACACACATCTGTCCTGCGTTGGAAAATTTGGTCATCACAATACGCTTCGCGGTAACAGCAATTTTGGCATCTGCTTCCACTACACAGGGACTTTTCCCCCCTAATTCCAGTGTCACCGGCACGAGTTGCGTAGCGGCCAGTTTATACAGGATGCGACCCACTGCAGTGCTTCCCGTATAAAAAATATGATCAAACCGGAATTCATTCATCATAACCGGAATAACTGTGGCACCATCACCTGTTGTATACCCTATGTATTCCGGAGGAAATGTATGGGTGATGATCTCCTGCATCACTGCCGATGTGGCCGGCGCAAATTCACTGGGTTTCAACATCACACAATTACCAGCTGCTATAGCTCCTATAAGGGGAGTAAATAAAAGTTGCAGGGGATAATTCCAGGGGCCTACGATCAACACCACACCCAACGGTTCATACACGAGCTGACTACTACTGGGAAAATTGAGCAGGTTAGTGCGTTTGGCCTCTGCTTGCATCCAGGATCGCAGGTGGTGGATGGCATTTTTCAATTCACTCAATACAAAACCAATTTCAGTGATCCAGCATTCTTCCGGACTCTTCTTCAGATCGGTATACAAAGCCGCATATAGTTCCTGCTCCCTGTTTTCAATTGCTTTTTTTAAGGCTAACAATTGCCTGCGCCGGAAATCATAAGTCTTTGTAACACCGGTATCGAAATGCCGGCGCATCTGCTGTAGTATAGATAGCATATCATTGGATATCATGCGGCCTGGCTGATTATACTACAAGGTAACATTTCTTTGACAGGCTTAAAAACTCCTCAAAACGTTTTTTCTATTATGAAATCCATTTATCTTAACACATCCAATCAATCGCTATGGAAGAAATAGAAGTACCCACTGAACACCTGCACGAAACCATACACGAAAAAGTAGGCGAAGCCGGCTGGTTCCGTTATGTAGCCATTTCAACCGCACTGATGGCCGTATTTGCAGCCTTTTCCAGTCTCATGGCCGGGCATCATTCCAATGAAGCCCTGATCGACCAGATCAAAGCATCCGATCAATGGTCTTATTTCCAGGCCAAGGGCATCAAAGGAGAGATTAAAAAACTACAGGCCAATAACGGAATGGCGGATGCATCTGCCGTCAGTAAATATGCACAGGAACAGGAAGAGATCAAAAAAAGTGCAGAAGAAGCGGAACACAGTTCTGTTAATCACCTCGAAAAACATGTTATGCTTGCCCGTTCGGTTACTTTATTTCAGATCGCCATTGCCATATCGGCCATTGCCATTTTGATGAAAAGAAAATCGCTCTGGCTATCCAGTCTCGTCATAAGCCTGGTTGGACTGGTATTTTTTATCATGGGGCTCCTTTAATTTTTGATCACCCTTCCTTTCAATTTGTGCCGCCTGGGATGCGCTAACATGCTGCGTTTCTTGAAATCGTCGCTGATCACGCTGATGTTACCATCTACTTCCAGCATCGCGAGGTCTACATGTGCAATATCCTTGGCTCCATGTTCTCTTACAGCAGCTTCCAGTTCTGCCATAGTAATTTCTGCTTTTTTGCAATTTTCTTCATTGACATCTCCTTTATAGATCAACGGCATCGCTTCACCCTGTAACAGGCTGCTGAGTTTCTTGCTTTTATACAGGATCCGCTTCAGGGTATAATTCACTGCAAACAAAGAACCCGCGGCTACCAATCCCCCGTCGAGTGAAGTATCCGGCCCAACCATAGCATTTTGCACCGCGTTGCTGATGAGCAATATGAACACCAGGTCGATCACCGACAACTGGGCCAGTTCTTTTTTCCCGAATATCCTTATGGCGATAATCATGAATATATATACCGCTATTGCCCTTACCACTACTTCCAGGTAAGCGTTGTGCAGAAAGGACAGATCGATCTGTAGTATCATACGATAAAAGATATGGGCACAAATTAAGAAAGCTGCGGCAAAATAACCCAAACATAACCTGCAGCTAACAATGAAATCACAATCAATGTGAAATTTTATATCCTTCCCAAATTTTAACTATGAAACAGCCTGCACTTCCTAAAGTATCGGTACTGATCCCCGCCTATAATGAGGAAAAATACATTTGTTATGTACTCGCCGCATTGCTGAAGCAGGACTATCCCAATATAGAGATCATTGTTGCCAATAATGCGTCTACCGATCGTACGGCGGTAATGGTAGAAACATTCATCGCAACACACGCCGGTTCGCCCGTATCTATCCAGCTCGTACACGAGATGAAGCAGGGCACTAATCATGCGCGTGAATGCGCACGCCTGCATGCCACCGGTTCCATCATTGCTCAAATAGATGCCGATTGCGTTCCGGGTCCCAACTGGATCAGCAAAGGACTGCGTTACCTGATCAGGAGCAAGCGGGTAGCCGTTACCGGTCCGTATGATTATTTCGATGGTAATTTCTTCATGCGTTATGCCACCATCATCACGCAGTGCCTTACCTATCCCATGACCAATGAAGTGGTACAGGTAGCGCAGCGGGGCGCCATATTGATTGGCGGCAATGCTTTCATCAGGGCCAGTGCGTTGAGAATGGCCGGTGGTTACAATACCGAACTTACTTTTTATGGAGATGATGTAGACCTGGGTGCACGTCTCAGCCGACTGGGTCATGTAATGTATGCACCCCAACTCATGATGCGCACTTCTTCACGCCGGTACCATGCGCTGGGTTTCTGGCAGGTGAATAAAAAATACCAGGATTGTTTCTGGAAACTGGTATTCAGGCAAAATCACCTGAATGAGACGGTGGAAATAAACCACCCCAGGTAGGTACTTTTTAAACTTTTATCCGTTTTCCCCCTCCAACCAGCGTTCTTATGAAGCAACGCTTGGTCTGTGATTTGTGTCATCTCTGAAAAGCGCAGAGCCAAATCACTTTAATTTACGTATTTTTACAATATATTATATTTGGGAACTGCCTGCCCGTTTATTTTAAAATCAATATCTGATGAGAAGAACACTGTTTCGGTTTGGATTACTATTCCCTGTTTTCTATTCGCTCGGCTGTAGTACAAGCAGACCTACTGCACACATCATCGTGAATAATGAGAACGCTTACCAGCAGCCGGTCTACCTGACCGTGCAGATGTCTGGCAAAGCAGAACATTCAAAAGAGGTCCTGGCCAACGCTACCGTTCAGCCCGGACTGCAATTCATTCCGGGAAAAAAGTACAAAAAAGGCACTTACGAGCTGAATATCGATGCGCACGATGGTACATTGAATGTCAAGCATCCCCTTACCCTGGATACGGACCGTTGGATTATCATCAACTACTTGCTGAGCGACTCTTCCAGTATCGTAAAAACTTATGGATACCTGGATACCACCAGCTTTAAAAAGGTGAAGGGCCATTACGTTAACCTGGATGTTTATATTGATAACAGAAGACCTCCGAACCTGTAAAAATTATCGCTGCAACAACCATTCTTTCAGTCCGCTGAAGGAAGGTTCCATTACAATACGCTGTTTTTTCCGGCTGAACAAATATTGCGCTTCCGGGGGAACCGTTACCTCTTTACCGGTAGCTGCCGACACGGTTTCGGGAAACTTCACCGGATGGGCTGTTTCCAGTATGATTCCTTTCATTCCCGGGTGTGTATACAGGTAATCTGCCAGTGCATGATAAGCAACCGCACCATGCGGGTCCAATACATAGTGATAGCGATTGAACACCCCAGTGATCGTTTGTTCTGTGACTGCATCGCTGACCGTATAACCCGAGAGATGCTTACTAATATCCGTATGATCGTTGTGAAACAATTCCATCACCCTGATGAAATTACTCGGACTGCCCACATCCATCGCATTGGAAACAGTAGCCACTGCTTTTTTAGGTTGATACGAACCTGTGCGCAGGTACTCGGGCACGGCATCGTTTACATTGCAGGCCGCAATAAAATGCTTAACCGGTAATCCGCTTGCCTGTGCCAGCAATCCCGCGCAGATGTTACCGAAATTTCCGCTGGGTACCGCAACAACCGGCAGCTCCTGTTGGTGGGGCCATTGTTGATATGCGAAGAAATAATACAATTGTTGAGGTAACCACCTGGCTACATTAATAGAGTTCGCGGAAGTGAGCGAATAATGGGCGTTCAGATCGGCATCCATGAATGCATCTTTCACCATCGCCTGGCAATCGTCGAAACTACCTTTCACTTCCAATGCGGTAATGTTCTGTCCGCAGGTAGTTAGTTGCAATTCCTGCACAGGACTCACTTTTCCCGAAGGATACAAAATAATCACTTCCACGCCTTCCACACCAAGAAAGCCATTGGCTACGGCACCGCCTGTATCGCCTGAAGTGGCTACCAGTACGGTTACTTTTTTATCCTGTCCGCGTGAAAAATAGCCCAGGCACCTGCTCATAAACCTGGCGCCTACATCTTTGAACGCCATGGTAGGCCCGTGAAACAACTCCAGTGAAGAAATATTTTCTGTGATGGGCACCAATGGAAAAGGAAAATCAATGGTCTCTGATACGATCTGGTACAATACTTTTTCCGGTATGGCTGTTCCAACATAAGGAAGCATGATACGGAAAGCCAGTTCTTCTTTTGAAAAATTGGTGATATTGTTGATGATCTCTTTCTCAACTGTTGGTATCCTGCGTGGAAAGTACAAACCTTTATCCGGCGCTTGTCCACGTACGGCAGCCTCTTTGAAATCTACATCCGGCGCTGTTTTATTTAAACTGAAATATTGCATGATGATTAACTGGTAAATTTTACGCCTTCGTTATTGATGGTGGTTACATAAGTGTGATGATCGAGTCCCAACCGTTGATAGGTCTGTTGCATCTGTTGCTCTACCGTGCGGGCGGTGGTTTCATCTTTACTGAGCATGAAAATAGAAGGACCGGATCCTGATATACCTCCTCCCAATGCGCCGGCTTCTTTGCTTTCCTGCTTGATGGTATCGAAACCGGGTATCAGTATGCTGCGTACCGGTTCTATCAACACATCTTCCAGCGAACGGCCAATCAGGTCATAATCGCTTTTCAGTAAGCCCGCTACCAGTCCTGCGATATTGCCCCATTGCCGGATGGCATCTTTCAATTGCACTTGCTGTTTCAGAATGCCCCTGGCATCGGCCGTGCGCACTTCTATCTGCGGGTGCACAATGGTTACATACAAGGGCGGCGCCTGAAGCGGTACAATATCAAGCGGATGAATAGAGCGGATCAATGTTACGCCACCGTAAATACACGGCGCAATATTATCGGCGTGTTTTACACCCGATGCCACTTTTTCTCCGTTCATTGCAAAACGAACAAGATCCTGTTTGGAAAACCGGTCATTCAGTAAACGGTTGGCCGCTACTACCGCACCCGCGGCGCTGGCGGCACTGGAACCAACGCCACTGCCCGGTTTGATCTGTTTGCATATACCCAATTCAAAACCCAGCGGTTCCTTTATTTCTTCCAGCATGGCCAGCAATGCTGCACCTGCTACATTTTTTTCCGGGTCAGTAGGTAAACAATAATCGTCCTTATTAATGATGGTGATTCCCGGACGATCACTGAACCGAATATCCATCACATCATAAGGTTCATGCACAGCAAAGCCCAGTACATCGAAACCGCAGACCATATTGGCAACTGTAGCCGGTGCGTGAATTGTTATGTGTTGATCATTCATGGTTATAGGTTTAGCATTCATGCTTTGGCAACACGGATGATGTCTGCAAATACACCGGATGCGGTTACCTCTGCTCCGGCGCCGGCGCCTTTGATCACCAGCGGCTGCTCGGGATACCTTTCTGTATAGAACAACACCAGGTTGTCTTTTCCATAGAGATGATAAAAATCAGAATCAGCAGGTATGTGCTGCAAGCCTACCGACGCCTTGCCATCCTGGTAACTGGCCACAAACTTGAGTTTGCATTTTTTGGCAGCTGCTTCATCATACAAAGCTTTAAAATGCTTTTCCTGTTTCTCCATTTCTGCATAGAAATCTTCTACGGTGCCATCAAAACAAGATACGGGCAGGAAACCATTGTTGGTAATGTCTTCCATCTCTATCACCTGTCCCGATTCCCTTGCCAGGATCATGATCTTGCGCATTACATCGGTTCCACCCAGGTCGAGTCTCGGATCGGGCTCTGTATATCCTTCGTCCTGCGCCTGTCTTACTACTTGTGCAAATGGTTTCTTGCCATCGTAATGATTGAAAACAAAATTCAGTGTGCCCGACAATACCGCCTGAATCCTGTTTACCTGGTCGCCACTGCGCAAAAGATCGTTCAGGGTGCCAATTACCGGCAAACCGGCGCCTACATTGGTTTCAAAAAAGAAAGCCACATTGTATTCCCTGGCCAGTGATTTCAATTGCTGGTAAGAACTGTATGCAGAAGAACAGGCGATCTTATTACAAGCCACCACTGAAATACTTTTTTCCAGCAATGATCCGTATACACCAGCCACTTCTGCATTGGCGGTTACATCTACAAACACACTGTTGCGCAGGTTTTTGGCCTTGATACGTGTTACCAGGTCGTGTATATTACCAGGTGTAGCGTCTTGCAGCAGTGCTTTCCAATTCTCCAGGTCGATTCCGTCTTCGTTCAGTAAAACGCGTTTGCTGTTAGCCAATCCCACTACCCTTATTTGCAAGCGCAAGTGTTGTTGCAGGTAACTCATTTGTTTTTTCAACTGATCCAGCAATTTGCTCCCTACATTCCCCGCTCCTGCAATGAAAAGGTTCAGTTGTTTATAGGTAGTTTCAAAAAACTCCTCGTGCAGGATGTTGATGGCTTTTTTAACATCCGAAGCCGCTATCACTGCCGAAATATTTTTTTCCGATGAGCCTTGTGCAATGGCGCGCACGTTGATACCATTCCTGCCCAACGCACCAAACATTTTTCCGCTCACACCAGGGTGACTCTTCATCTTCTCTCCCACCAATGCCAGTATGGCTAATCCCGATTCCACTTTTACCGGATCTACTTTCCCAGTTTTGATCTCAAAATCAAATGCCAGGTCAATCACTTGTTTGGCGCGGGTAGCATCTGCATCATTGATGCCTACGCAGATGGAATGCTCTGAAGAACTTTGGGTAATCAATATCACATTCACACGTTCGTTCGCCAGGGCTTCAAATAATCGTTTTGAAAATCCGGGGATACCTACCATTCCACCGCCTTCCAGGCTCAACAGGCTGATGTTGTTGATGCTGGAGATACCCCTGATGAAACTTCCACCGTTAACGGCAGTGGCGTTTTCAATCAATGTACCATAAGCGTCGGGCTCGAATGTGTTCTTTACAAATACAGGTATATTGGCCAACATCACCGGTTGAATGGTTGGCGGATAGATGATCTTGGCGCCAAAATGCGATAACTCCATCGCTTCCTGGTAAGAGATATGCTGGATGGGTTTTGCATTCTGTACCAGCCGCGGATCGGCAGTCATCATACCACTTACATCGGTCCATATTTCCAATACAGAGGCATTTAAAGCCGCTGCAAAAATGGAAGCAGTGTAATCGGAACCGCCCCTGCCCAGGGTAGTGGTTTGCTGCGCTTCATCCGCCGCAATAAAACCAGGCGCTATATAAAGTTGGTATTGATGCTCTTCGAAATAGCATTTCATTTTACTATTCGTAGCTACAAAATCAACCGCCGCATTTCCAAAATGGGAATTGGTGGTGATGAGTTGCCTCGAATCTACCCACTGGTAATGGGCATTCAGCGATTGCAGTTTGGCTGCAATGGTAAGCGAGGATAACAATTCACCATAAGCAACAATCCTGTCTTTGGTGCGAGGTGATAATTCGCGCAATAAAAAAACCCCATCGCACACACTCTCCAGGTCGTTGAAATGTTGTTTGATGAGGCTCAGCGTAGCGCTTTGTTGCTGGATGGGCAATAGCGATCGCACTGCATCCAGATGTTTTTGCTCCAGCTCTTTCAGGAGGGCTTTATATGCCTCATCGCCTTTTGATGAGAGATCACCTGCTTTTAATAAAGCATCGGTAACACCACCCATGGCCGATACCACCAGTATAACGGGTTCTTTTTTTGCTTCTTGCTGAACTATATCAATGACTTTGTTCATGTTGACCGCACTGGCCACCGAACTTCCGCCAAATTTTAAAACCTTCATGTTGTTTGTGTAATATCCCTGTTGGGATGGATTTGAAAATGGAATACGATGCTTCTGTTTTACAGATACAGCTTTTTAACGGCCCGCAGGTAATATGGAAATGTACAACCCTTTACAGGGTCGTAATAATAGTAATGATAGCAGTCCCAAACAGGAGCCCTGTTTGTGCGGAGAGATGAATATTTGACTGCTTCAGCTTCATTCTATTAAAAGATGTCTAAAGATACTACTATTTTTTAATTATTTATACAAGATAACCAAAAAGATGGTCATTTTTATTCAATTCGGTATAATTGATGTGGTATTGGTCCATTTTCTTCATCAAAACATCATAATCCGAGCGGGACTTCAATTCAACACCTACCAGGGCAGGTCCTGCTTCTTTATTATGCTTTTGCATATATTCAAAACGCGTAATATCATCATGGGGGCCCAATACATGATTTACAAATTCTTTCAGTGCACCCGGTCTTTGAACAAAGCTGATGAGGAAATAATGTTTGAGTCCTTCGTATTGCAGCGATCGTTCTTTGATCTCCTGCATACGGTCGATGTCATTGTTGCTGCCACTTACAACGCATACCACTTTTTTCCCTTTGATCTCAGCAGCATAATCATCCAGCGCCGCAATAGACAACGCACCGGCCGGCTCTGCTACGATCGCATCTTCGTTGTATAATTTTAAGATGGTGGAGCAAACTTTTCCTTCCGGCACCAGGTGCATATCATCCAGTACTTCTTTGCAGATACTGAATGTGAGGTCGCCCACTTTTTTTACCGCAGCGCCGTCTACGAAACGTTCAATATCATCCAGCACAACCGGATGTCCGGCTTTCAATGCTTCTTTCATGGAAGGTGCTCCTTCGGGCTCCAGTCCGATGATTTTTGTTTTGGGAGAGAAAGTTTTAAAATAACTGCCCACACCCGCACTGAGTCCGCCGCCACCTACCGGCACAAACAAATAATCCACTGCTGGTAGGTCTTCCAGTATTTCCATACCTACCGTAGCTTGTCCTTCTATGATACGGATATCATCAAAGGGTGGCACAAAGACCATCTGGTGATCTACGGTATATTTCTTTGCCGCCTGTGCACAATCGTCGAATGTATCGCCTACCAGCTTTACCTGAACAAAACCTTCACCGAACATTTTGGTCTGGTTCACTTTCTGGTTGGGTGTGATGATGGGCATGAACACCACTCCTTTCACATTCAGTTTCTTACAACTGTATGCAAATCCCTGTGCATGATTGCCTGCACTGGCGCATACTACGCCGCGATGCAATTCATCCGCAGAAAGGCTGCTCATCATATTATAAGCTCCACGCAGTTTATATGAACGAACCACCTGAAGGTCTTCCCTTTTCAGATAAACTTCGCAGCTGTATTTGCGCGACAGGTTGTGATTGAAGGTCAGCGGTGTTCTGTTCACCACCGGCTTCAACCGCGCTGCAGCAGCCTGGTAGTTCAGGGTATGTGATGTTATGGTTGACATGTGCTTGTATTAAAAGGCACTACCGGCAGTTGAACTACCGGTAGTGTTTATGTGCAGCTTACGCTTCTGTTGCTACTTTCTGGTTTTCGGGGCGCAGGCTCCTTACTGTTTTACCTGCCTGCCACATTTCGCTTTCGCGCAGTTCTTTCAATTCTTCTTCGAGTTTTTCACGGTAATCTGCTTTACTGTTGCTCTCGATCGATTTGGCTGCTTCCTTACCGGTAGCTACGCTTTCATACAATTCTTTGAACACAGGCAGAGAAGCATCGCGGAATTTTTTCCACCAGTCGAGCGCGCCGCGCTGTGCAGTAGTAGAACAGTTGGCATACATCCAGTCCATACCGTTCTCTGCAACCAATGGCATCAGCGACTGCGTCAGCTCTTCTACTGTTTCGTTGAATGCCTCAGAAGGTGTATGTCCTTTTGAACGCAACACTTCGTATTGTGCGGCGAAGATACCCTGGATAGCGCCCATCAGTGTTCCGCGCTCACCGGTAAGATCGCTGTACACTTCTTTTTTGAAATCTGTCTCGAACAGGTAACCGCTACCGATGGCAATACCCAGCGCTACTACTCTGTCGAAAGCGCGACCGGTTGCATCCTGGAAGATGGCATAACTGCTGTTCAGACCACGCCCTTGCAGGAACATCCTGCGCAGAGAGGTACCTGATCCTTTAGGAGCTACCAGGAATACGTCTACATCGGCCGGTGGCACGATGCCTGTCTGGTCTTTATAAGTAACACCGAAGCCGTGTGAGAAATACAGGGCTTTACCTGGTGTCAGGTGTTTTTTAACGGTGGGCCACAGGCTGATCTGGGCAGCATCGCTCAGCAAATAACAGATAATGGTTCCGCGTTGCAAAGCTTCTTCTATCTCAAACAATGATTCGCCCGGTACAAATCCGTCGCGAACCGCTTTATCCCAGCTCTTGGAATTTTTACGCTGGCCAACAATTACGTTGACGCCGTTTTCTTTCTGGTTCAGTGCCTGGCCTGGCCCCTGTACGCCGTAGCCGATCACTGCCACCACTTCATCTTTCAGCACCTGCTGTGCTTTTGCAAGGGGGAACTCTTCGCGAGTTATCACGTTCTCTTCTACACCACCGAAGTTTAATTTTGCCATTGTTCTGGTTTTTAAAATGATTGGTTGTTACTTTTTACTTTGTTTGTTACATGCTGAATACTTCGTCCTGCTTATCGAGGAATTCATTTTCTACCACAGTTTCTCCCGGCTCACTTTTCTCAAATGCCTTGATCTTGGCGTGAAAACTATCGCTGCCTTTGATGATGGCTACCCTTCCACTTCTCACAAACTCGATCAGTCCGCAGGGTTCCAATACTTTGACCAACTTGTCTATCTCTTCGCGATGGCCACTGGTTTCGAAAATGGTATAGTCTTTACGAATGAGTATTGCTCTTGCCCCATATTTGTGAAGCAGCCTTTCCACTTTTATTTTTTCAGCGATCTCATCGGTAGATACTTTGTACAAAGCCATTTCCTGCCAAACGATCTCATCGTTGGTATTGTAATAGGCTTTCAATACTTCTACCTGCTTTTCTACCTGGCGAACCAGCTTGCGCACCACTTCTTCCGTTTCTTCAATGACGATGGTGAACCGGTGAATGCCTTCTATTTCCGATGGTGAAGTATTCAGACTTTCAATATTGATCTTCCTCCTGGAGAACATGATCGCAATACGGCTTACCAAACCGATGCGGTTCTCCGTGTATACTGTTATGGTGAATTCCTGTTTGTTCATGTTGCTTATTTTAAACGTATTTCACTTACACTGCATCCCTGCGGAACCATGGGGAATACATTGTTCTCCTTTCCTACCATTACTTCCAACAGATAAGAGCCCTGGTGGTTCAGCATGGTGGCCAGTGCCTCGCGCAGGTTTTGCCTGTCTGTTACTTTTTGTCCAGCTATGCCATATCCTTTGGCTACTGTCACATAATCAGGACTCGCAATGTCAACAAAGGAATAGCGTTTATCGTGGAAGAGCTGCTGCCATTGTCTTACCATGCCCAGGAACTCATTATTCAGGATCAGTATTTTTACATCGAGCTCTGTTTGCATGATGGTGCCCAGTTCCTGTATGGTCATTTGAACACCTCCATCGCCAATGATCGCTACTACAGTTCGATCCAGTGCACCGAATTTGGCGCCGATGGCTGCCGGCAGGGCAAAGCCCATCGTGCCCAATCCACCGGAAGTGATATTACTTCTTGTCTGGTTGAATTTTGCATAACGGCAACCCACCATCTGGTGCTGGCCCACATCTGTTACAATGATGGCGTCTCCCTGGGTAAGCTCGTTCAAATGTTTCATCACTTCACCCATCGTCATCTCTCCCGAACCCGGATTCAATTCATGATCGATTACTTCTTTATTCTCTTCCTGCTGGTAATTTTTGAATCTTTCCAACCACTGTGTATGTTTTTTTGCTTCCACGAGTTTGGTCAGCATAGGCAACGTCTCTTTACAATCGCCCCATACACCTACAGTAGCTTTTACATTCTTATCTATCTCGGCGGGGTCAATATCCAGGTGGATCACTTTCGCCTGCTTGGCATATTTATCGAGCCTGCCGGTAACACGGTCATCGAAGCGCATGCCTATGGCGATCAACACATCGCAATCATTGGTAAGTACATTCGGACCATAATTGCCATGCATGCCCAGCATGCCAACATTTAATGGATGGTCAGTAGGCAATGCACTCAATCCGAGAATGGTCCATGCGGCAGGAATACCTGACTTCTCAATGAAAGCCCTGAATTCATCTTCTGCGTTACCCAATATCACACCCTGACCAAACAGTACAAAGGGTTTCTCTGCTGCATTGATCAGCTTGGCCGCTTCTTCAACATATTCTTTCCGCACAATGGGCTTGGGCCGGTAACTGCGGATATGATCGCATTTTTCATATCCTGCATATTCAAATTTTTGCAACTGCGCATTCTTGGTGATATCAATCAGCACGGGTCCGGGTCTTCCGCTCCTGGCAATGTAAAAGGCTTTCGCTAACACAGTAGGCAATTCCGTTGCATCTGTTACCTGGTAATTCCATTTGGTAACTGGTGTGGTGATATTGATCACATCTGTTTCCTGGAAAGCATCGGTACCCAGCAAGTGTGCAAACACCTGTCCGGTTATACATACCAGCGGCGTACTGTCGATCTGTGCATCGGCCAGTCCTGTTACCAGGTTGGTAGCGCCTGGTCCGCTTGTTGCGAACACCACGCCCACTTTCCCGGAAGAGCGTGCATAGCCTTGTCCTGCATGTATACCGCCCTGCTCGTGTCTTACCAGTATATGTTTCAGTTTATCGTGATAATCGTATAAGGCATCATAGATAGGCATGATGGCTCCGCCTGGATAACCGAAAATGGTATCCACGCCTTCGGCGATCAATGCTTCAAGCACTGCCTGTGAACCGGAAAGCGTTACCGCTTTTTTAGCGGGTGTTGCTTTCTCTGCTGTGATGGTATCTATTGCTTCCATTCCTTTATTATTAGGGGTTGATGGTTATGCTTCGTCTGTTACGCAGCCTTCTGAGGCATCTTTCACACACTGGGCATATTTGAATAATATTCCTTTCTCTGCTTTGAGCGATGGACGTTTCCACGCTGCTCTTCTTTTGGCTATCACATCCTCCGGTACTTTCAGGGTCATGGACCGGGTAGCTACATTCAGTTCAATGATATCGTCATCTTCTACCATGGCTATCAATCCCCCGTTGTACGCTTCGGGTGTGATGTGTCCGACGACAAATCCATGTGTGCCACCGCTGAATCGTCCATCTGTAATCAACGCCACACTCTTACCCAATCCTGCACCAATGATGGCAGATGTAGGCTTCAGCATTTCCGGCATACCGGGTCCACCCTTAGGGCCTACATAACGGATCACTACTACATCACCGTGTTTTATTTTTCCGCTGTTGATGCCATTGATCAGCTCATGCTCTCCATCGAATACACGGGCCGGCCCTTCGAAACGCTCCCCTTCCTTACCGCTGATCTTTGCAACACTACCGCCTTCTGCGAGGTTACCGTATAATATTTGCAAATGCCCTGTTGCTTTGATGGGATGCTCCAGCGGGAATATGATCTTCTGTTTTTCAAAATCGATCTCGGGTACATCGGCCAGGTTTTCGGCTAATGTTTTTCCGGTAACTGTTAAACAATCTCCATGCAGCAATCCTTTGTTCAACAAATATTTCATTACAGCAGGTGTTCCTCCATGTTCATACAGATCCTGCATGAGGTATTTACCACTGGGCTTGAAATCGGCCAGAACCGGTATCCTGTCGCTGATGGCCTGGAAATCATCCTGTGTTAACGCTACATTTACACTCTTGGCCATCGCTATCAGGTGCAATACGGCGTTGGTGCTGCCGCCCAATACCATGATTACGATCATCGCATTCTCAAATGCTTTACGCGTCATGATATCTCTTGGTTTGATATCTTTTTCCATCAGGTGACGGATCGCTTTTCCTGCCGCCAGGCATTCCTGTTTTTTCTCTTCGCTCAATGCGGGGTTGGAAGAAGAATAAGGCAGGCTCATACCCAATGCCTCAATAGCGGCAGCCATGGTATTTGCTGTGTACATACCGCCACAGGCGCCTGCACCCGGACATGAATGCTGAACGATGCCTTTGAAATCAGCCTCATCCAATTGTCCTGCTATTTTTTGTCCCAATGCTTCAAAAGCAGAAACGATGTTCAGGTCCTGTCCTTTGTAATGACCGGGCGCGATGGTTCCTCCGTACACCATGATGGCCGGCCGGTTCAATCTGCCCATAGCGATGATGGACCCTGGCATATTCTTATCACATCCTGGCAATGCGATCACCGAATCATAATACTGCGCGCCGCATACCGCCTCGATGGAGTCGGCAATGATATCGCGACTCACCAGGGAATAACGCATGCCGTCGGTTCCATTACTGATACCATCGCTCACGCCAATGGTATTGAATATCAATCCTACCAGTTCGCTGTCCCACACACTTTGTTTAACCAGCTTGGCCAGGTCGTTCAGGTGCATGTTACAGGTATTGCCGTCATAACCCATGCTCACAACGCCTACCTGTGCTTTTTTCAGGTCTTCTTCTGTGAGGCCAATACCATACAGCATGGCTTGCGCCGCCGGCTGTGTTACATCCTGTGTAATTGTCTTTGAATATCTATTTAACATCATAATCTTTTTTTTTTGCCTTTTTGCCCCGGGCTTAAGCCCGGGGCAAAAAGGCAAGGAATAAAAAAACCCCGCATTTTGAGGCGGGGCTTTATATTTTCAATGTTTTCTTTTTTATATAAGAGCTCCTCCTCCGTTCAGTGCAGGTACAATAATGACAACCACAATAATAATTGTGTTGATGATGCTGACATTATGGTTGATGCCTTTGAACATAGAGGACTCGTCGCCCCGGACTTAAGTCCGGGGTTATAAAAATACTCCCGCCTGTTGAAAAAACAAAGAACTTTTAAAAAAATTGTGCAATCGTTCTATAACGATCGTTCGTTTATATAATGGTTGAGCGATTCAGCGAGGCATTGTTGCTGCGCCTGTTCGCATCTGCATTCCTTTCTATGTGTTCCGTGATCAGGTCACCGATAGCCGTAGTGGTGTAATTGTTTACCGGATCAATGTCTTTCGATACAAATCCATTCGCCAGGGTCCAATCAACGGCTTCTCTTACAGCAGCAGCCTCTTCCGCCAGTTGGAAATGATCCAGTAGCATGGCCGCAGAAAGAATAGAGCCCAAAGGATTGGCAATGTCTTTTCCTGCAGCCTGCGGATAAGAACCATGTATTGGTTCAAACAGCGCCACGGTATTGCCTACCGATGCCGATGGCAGCAATCCCAGCGAACCACTCAATACACTCGCTTCATCACTGATGATATCGCCAAACATATTCTCGGTGAGTACCACATCGAATTGTGCGGGATTCAGGATGATCTGCATAGCAGCATTGTCTACGAACATATAATCTACTGCTACGTCTGTATACGCTTTGGCGATCTCTTGCACCACTTTACGCCACAAGCGTGATGTCTCCAGCACATTCGCCTTGTCCACCAGTGTCAATTTTTTCTTTCTTCCCTGTGCATACTTAAACGCCAGGTGTGATACCCTTTCTATTTCTGCCTTTGTATAAGTGCATTCATCAACCGCGGCCGATTGGTCTTCACTCAATTCTTTTTTACCAAAATATATGCCACCGGTGAGTTCACGGAATACAATAAAATCAACCCCTTCCATTTGCTTGGCTTTCAGGGGCGATAAATGTTGCAACGCACGATAAGTCGTAACCGGACGGATATTGGCATACAATTGCAGCGCCTTTCTCAGCTTCAGCAAACCCTGTTCTGGCCTCACTTTTGCAGTAGGATCATTATCATATTTAGGGTGACCGATGGCGCCAAAAAGGATGGCATCGCTTTTCAAACAGGTATCAATAGTTTCATCGGGCAAAGGGTTGCCGGTTTTGTCGATCGCATCGGCGCCCATGATGCCATAACTGTATTCAAAAGAATGACCGAAGCGATCCGCGATCGCATTCAGCACTTTAATGGACTGCTGCGTTACTTCCGGGCCGATCCCATCTCCCAATATAACGGCTATCTTCTTTTCCATACTGTATAATTATTTGGTTGTTAGTTTTAGTTTACGCTGCGATTTTTCCCGATTCCAATAATAATGTCCTGGTTACACATGAAGGCACTTCTTCATTGTAATGGCTTACATAGATCAATGTCTTCTTCAATACTGTACAGATATCATTGACCATCTCAACAAATGCTGCTGCCATCTGGGCATCGAGCCCCTGGCAGGGTTCATCCAGTATCAACAGCGGCGGGTTCTTCACCATGGCCCTCGCCAGCAATACCAGTCTTTGCTCTCCATTGGATAATTGCAACAACGGCCTGTTGGCAAAATCTGTTAGTTGCAATAATTCCATCCAGTGCAGGGTGATCTTTTTCTGTTGACCGGTGAGCTGCCTGAACAAACCGATTGTATCGAACAAACCGGATGCAACCACTTCAAAGCAGGTAGCGCCCGGCTCAAAATGCTGGTGTAACTCGGGTGATACATAACCGATCTTCTGTTTGATATCCCAGATGCTTTCTCCACTGCCTTTCCTCCTGTCGAACAAATAGATCTCATTGGCAAATGCCTGCGGGTTATCGCCGTTCACCAGGCTCAGCAAGGTAGACTTACCTGCTCCATTGCCACCGGCTATGCGCCAGCATTCTCCACGCTTCACTTCCCAGTTAATATTGTGCAGTATCTTTTTATTGCCGTAGGTTACATTGGTGTTTACCATTTTAACGGCAGTAGCAAAATTGTCGTAACGATAAACTTCCGGTATACCCTGTTGAATAGGCAAAGCCTGCTTTGCAACAGTAGCTGTTACCGGTTTATGCAGATCAAATGCCTGATGTGTTATCCTGGGTTGCAGGTAACCTTTTTCCAGCACAGCCACATGGGTTACTGCAGGCGGTATTTCCGATTCGGTAGTAACCAGCAGTATGCCAATTCCTTTTGCAGCCAACTGTTCCATGATCATACTGAGCGAATGCCTGGAAGCCGTATCGAGTCCGGTATACGGATTGTCAAACAGCAGCCAATCGGCCTGCCGAAGCAAAGCTTTCGCCAGTTGTAATTTTTTTTGTTCACCGTTCGACAATTGTATCAAACGGGTGTATCGCACGTGGGTAATACCCAACCACGATAATGTATCGGCAATGGCCTGATCATCCGTAGTCATCTGATGCAGCACATCATTCAACAATACCGTATCTTCTGCATCGGATGAATTGAACCGTTGTTGGTAGTAAAAAGATGAAACGTTCGAGCGGTTCTTGAATTTGTGTTGTTGGGTAATAGCCACAACACGGGGCTCACCATTGTGGCGGGCCGTGAACGATATATCGCCACGATTAAAACAATGCCCCGAAAGCGCTTTGATCAATGTAGATTTTCCGCTACCCGATTTACCCACTACTGCCAGCACTTCTCCTTCATGTACAGCAAAAGAAACATCTTTCAGTATGGTTTTACCCGACAACTGAACCGTCAGATGTTCTACCTGTAATGAAGTTGTTTTCATCGTTGCAATTCAAATGCTTCAATATCTTTTTTAATGCTCAGCAGAAAATCGATGTCATCGTATCCGTTGAGCAGGCATGTTTTCTTGTATGCGTTGATCTCGAACTTTTCCTGTTCGCCCGTACCATCAATGGTAATGGTCTGCTGTTCGAGGTTAACCGTTACTGTAGCAGCTTCACCTTGTGCAAATAATTTTTGCAGGAAGTTTTCGCTCACCGTCACCGGCAGCACGCCATTGTTCAATGCGTTATTCTTGAAGATGTCGGCAAAGAAGCTCGACACCACCACTTTAAATCCATAATCCTGGATGGCCCATGCCGCATGTTCGCGTGAAGAGCCGCATCCGAAATTTTTACCGGCTACCAGTATCTCGCCGCTGTATTTCGGCTGGTTGAGCACGAAATCTGCTTTGGGTTTTGCTTCATCATTGTTCTCATAACGCCAGTCGCGAAACAGGTTCTTTCCAAAACCATCCCTTGTAGTTGCTTTTAAAAAGCGGGCGGGAATGATCTGGTCTGTATCCACGTTTTCCATCTGCAACGGAACAAATCTGCTATGTATGGTACTTAATGCCTGCATGTCTTCTGTTTGATTAGATTAACTCCCTAACATCTGTTACAACACCGGTGATGGCAGCAGCTGCCGCTGTAAGCGGACTCGCCAGCAACGTACGCGCGCCGGCGCCTTGTCTGCCTTCGAAATTCCGGTTACTGGTACTGATGCAATATTCACCGGCAGGTATCTTGTCTTCATTCATTCCCAAACAGGCGCTGCATCCTGCCTGCCTGATCTCAAAACCTGCTTCTTCAAATATTTTATCGAGCCCTTCTGCCTTTACTTGTTTGGATACCTGCTGTGATCCGGGAACGATCATCACCTGCACTTTATCGCTCTTCCTTTTTCCCTTGATCAATGAAGCCACCATGCGCAGGTCTTCGATCCTGGAATTGGTACAACTGCCAATGAATACATGCTGTACAGGCATACCCAGCAAGGGCTTGCCGGCTTCCAATCCCATATATTGCAAAGCTTTTGCATTATCGCTGCCTGAAGGTATTTTACCATTCACGGCAATGCCTTGTCCGGGATTGGTACCATAAGTGATCATGGGTTCTATATCCGCTGCATTGATATGCAATTCTTCATCGAACACAGCATCTGCATCGCTGTACAATGTTTTCCATTCGGCCAGTTTCTTTTCCCAGGCTTCTCCCTGGGGTGCGAATTCGCGGCCTTTTATATAAGCGAAAGTAGTTTCATCGGGGGCGATCATACCGCCACGGGCGCCCATTTCAATACTCATATTGCAAATGGTCATGCGGGCTTCCATGGAAAGTGAACGAATAGCAGAACCCGCATATTCAACAAAATAGCCGGTGCCACCGCTCGCAGAGATCAGTGCAATGATGTGCAGGATGATGTCTTTTGAAACAACGCCTTTATTCAGTTCGCCTTCAATATTGATGCGCATCAGCTTGGGCTTGCTCTGCATCAGACATTGCGATGCGAATACCATTTCCACTTCACTGGTTCCTATACCAAAAGCAATAGCACCGAATGCACCATGCGTAGAAGTATGACTATCGCCACATACAATGGTCATGCCCGGCTGTGTAATACCCAGTTCAGGTCCTATTACGTGTACAATGCCCTGGTAAGGATGTCCGAGCCCATACAACTCCACGCCATGATGCGCACAATTCTCTTTCAGTTGTTGTACCTGTAACCTCGACAGTTCATCTTTGATAGGCAAATGCTGGTTGATCGTAGGCACATTATGATCGGCAGTGGCCACTATCTGCTGCGGGCGGAAAAGCGAGATACCTCTTTTTTCGAGGCCTTTGAAAGCTTGCGGACTGGTCACTTCATGGATGAAATGTTTGTCGATATACAGCACGGAGGGACCACCTTCCACTTCCTTAACAATATGCTTTTCCCAAATCTTATCGAATAATGTTTTTGACATGAGATTGATCTTGAATAAAGGCGTGGCATGAGAACATGCCACGCGAACTAACTAAAACTATACATATGAGAAAATCCTAAATTGTTGCCGGCGCAGCTTTATAAGTGCTGGCAAGTTGATGCAGGTCTTCTTCCTCCACTTCTTTTTTCCTGTCTGCTACCTGTAGAAATGACTGGTATAGTACATCTATATCATTCCGGTTATATTGGTATCCCAATTTTTGAAGTCGATGTGCCAGGGCACTGCGTCCGCTGCGGGCGGTCAGCACAATCTTGCTGCCATCGGCGCCCACTTCTTCTGGGTTGATGATTTCGTAGGTCTGTGCGTCTTTCAGGAAGCCATCCTGGTGAATGCCGGAAGAATGAGAGAATGCATTGGCACCCACAATGGCTTTATTGGGCTGAACCGGCATACGCATGATATCCGATACATCGTGACTCATGGGGTTCAGCAATTGTGACTGGATATTGGTATAATAACCCAGGTCTTTGTGTTGTTTGATCACCATTACTACTTCTTCAAGTGAAGTATTTCCGGCGCGTTCACCCAATCCGTTCACGGTACATTCTATCTGGCGGGCGCCATTGATTACACCTGAAATGGAATTGGCGGTGGCCAGTCCCAGGTCATTATGACAATGACAGGAAATAATGGCCCTATCGATATTGGAAACGTTATTTTTCAGAAAAGCGATCTTCTCGCCATATTGATGCGGCAGGCAATACCCGGTGGTATCAGGAATATTCACCACGGTGGCGCCGGCTGCGATCACGGCTTCGATTACACGTGCCAGGTATTCATTATTGGTACGTCCGGCATCTTCGGCATAAAACTCCACATCATCGGTGAAATTCCTGGCCCATTTCACGGCCTGCACGGCTCTTTCCAGGATTTCTTCCCGGGTGGCATTGAATTTAGATTTGATATGAAAATCCGAAGTACCAATACCCGTATGGATTCTTGGTCTTTTCGCATATTTAAGCGCCTGAGCGGCCACTTCAATATCTTTTTGCACGGCGCGGCTCAGTCCGCATACCGTTGCATTCGTAATCGCTTTGGCTATTTGTTCAACAGATTCAAAATCTCCCGGACTGGAGATGGGAAAGCCCGCTTCAAGGATGTCTACACCCAACGACTCCAGCTTCAGTGCCAGCTCCAGCTTCTCTTTGGTATTGAGTTTGCAGCCGGGCACCTGTTCTCCGTCGCGGAGCGTAGTATCGAAAATGTACACCTTTTCAGCCATGAATCTTTCTATTTTATTCGAATTTAGAGCGATATCACAGGCCGATAAGTTCAAAATTGGCGTTATTTTACATCCTGTAAACAGTGCCCGGGGCCTTGTAACCCTTATTGGTATTGGATTTTAGTATAAATGAATTACGATGCCCAACCGTTCTACCGATGCACTTTTCCAGCTGGTTCAATCGCTCGAAAGGTCTGAAAAACGCAATTTCAAGCTCTATATGAACCGGATTTCGGCCGGAGGGGGTGGTGATTTGAAGATTGTGCAGCTTTTCGATGCCCTGGATAAGATGAAACAATATGATGAGGAAGCCCTCCTGAAAAAGAACCCTTCCCTTCAAAAACAGCAGCTTTCCAATCTCAAAGCCCACCTGTATCACGAACTCCTGGCCAGCCTGCGCCTGTTGAAACAGGAAGAGAATATCGACCTGCAGCTGCATGAGCAGCTCGATTTTGCCCGTTTATTATACAACAAGGGGTTGTATCACCAAAGTCTGCGGATACTCGATCGCATCAAAGACCTGGCCCGTACCAATAACCAGGTCACTTATATCGGGCAGGTATTGTTCTTAGAGAAAAAGATCGAATCGCTGCATATTACCCGGAGTATGCAAGACCGGGCGGAGCGGCTCAGCGCCGAAGTGGAAGAAGTGAATGCGCGGCTTTCTGTTATCGGCAAACTGTCTAATCTTTCCCTGCAATTGTACAGTTGGTATATCCGCAATGGGCACGCCCGCAATGAAAAAGATACGGCAGCGCTGGATCTTTTTTTCAAGCAGGATGTACTGCAACATAGCCAGACCTGCAAAGGCTTTTATGAACGACTCTATCTTTATCAGTGTTACTGCTGGTATGCCTTCATTACCCAGGATTTTCTGATGTATTACCGTTATTGCCAGAAATGGGTAGACATTTTCGATAACGATCCCAAAATGATCGAAATAGAGACTGCTCATTATATCAAGGGCATGCACAACCTCATGAGCGCACATTTCGATCTCAGGAATTACCAGAAATTCAACGAGTCTATCGAGGTGTTTGAAAAATTCATCGAAACACCTGTGATTCAAGGCAACCAGAACAACCTCATTCAAACTTTCATTTACCTGGTAACCGCCAAGTTGAACAAGCATTTCATGGAAGGCACTTTTACAGAGGGGCTCTACCTGGTTCCTTATATTGAAGAGAAGATCAAAGAATACGAATTGTATCTCGACAGGCACCGGATATTGGTATTCTATTATAAAATAGCATCACTCTATTTCGGTAGCGGCGATCATGATAAAAGCATCGATTACCTCAATAAGATCATCAACCTTAAAGTAGACCTGCGCACCGATCTGCAATGTTATGCACGCCTGCTTCACCTGATTGCACATTATGAGTTGGGCAATTTTGAATTGCTGGAATACCTGTTGAAATCGGTTTACCGCTTCATGGCCAAGATGGAGAACCTGAGCACTGTTGAAGAAAAGATTTTTGCTTTTTTGAGAAACTCTTTCCGGTTAACGCCCCGTCAGCTGAAACCGCAATTCGAAACGCTGTTACAAACATTGAAACCGCTCGAAAAAAATCGTTTGGAAAGTCGCGCCTTCATGTACCTCGATATCATTTCCTGGCTCGAAAGCAAGATCGACCAGAAACCGGTGCAGGATATTATCCGGCAAAAATTCCTGGATGCCAGGCGTAATAAAACCGATTAAACGGTTTGAGTAGGCGGTTCAATTAGTATTTCTCTTCCGGCAGGGAAAACAATATGCAGTTGGCATCCTTTGTTGGGAGCGCTTTTCAATTCAATACTGCCGTTGTATAATTCCACGCGGCTAAAAATATTGTTGATGCCGATTCCCTTTCTTTTTACAGCGGTGTCGAAGCCCTTCCCGTTATCGGTAATGGAAAGGCGGATGAAATCATCCCTGTACAATTCAATAGTAACACAGTTCGCATTGGCATGCTTGATAATGTTGTTGATCTGCTCCTGCACGATCCTGAAAATATTGAGCTTAAACTCGTAGTTGATGTCTTCCTCATAAAAAGATTCGTAGAAAAATTCAATACTCATCTGGTTCGCCACCAGTATATCTTCTACCAGTCCGTCGATGGCTTTGGCCAGACCAAAATCTTTGATCAGCGGCGTTACGAGCGCCTTGGATAGTTTCCGGATCTCTTCAATGGCGTTGAAAATAAAACCAGAAGATTGTTTCAATAATTCCTGGTGATTATCGCTTCCCTTCAATGCCGTTGCGAGGTACATCATGGCAACCGTGAGTTGCTGGTTCACATTGTCGTGCAGCTCTTTGCTGATCTCATATCTTTCTTTTTCCTGCTCGCGTATAACAGCTTCCGTGATCTCCTTCTGCTTCATCTGCCTTTCTTCCTGCAGCTTTTTTTCCATCTGCTTCTTTTCGGTCACATCCCGCGAGTTCGACACAATGCCCCTGACAGAAGGATCCTCGATGAGATTGGTAAGCTTAGCCTCCAACCAGCGCCATTCCCCATCGGCATTCTTAAACCGGAAGGAAGATATTTCAAGCGATGGCTGCTGGCTGATCTGTTTGAACCGTTTGCGTATAAACGCCATATCATCCGGATGGATGAAATCGAATAAATTCCTGCCTACCAGGGTTGATGGCGTATAACCCAGCACTTTTTCTACCGTAGGGCTTGAGAAAGTGAAATGGCCATCTTCATCCAGTATTTTGATCATATCTGATCCATTCTGCACCAGCGACCGGAATCTTCTCTCGCTGTTGATGACTTTGAGTTCGGCCAGTTTGCGGTCTGTGATGTCCTGCATGGCGCCTATCATCCGGCGTGGTGTTTGACCATGATATAACAGGTATCCTTTGTCAACCACGTGCGCATAAGTTCCATCGGCCTTCCTGAAACGGAATTCATCCTGCCAGATGGAATGTGTATTACTGCTGATGGATTTGAACAAACCATCTATGACCCGCTGCCTGTCGTCGGGGTGGATACATTTCTCCCAGAAATCTGCCGAAGTTTTAAAATCGGTGACCTGGTATCCGTAGAGTTTGTAGATGTTTTCACCGGCCCAATAAATCTCGTTCGTATCGAGGTTCCAGTCCCACACCATATCATTGGTGGCCTTGGTAACAAATTCATAACGCTCATTGCTTTCGCGCAGGTTTTCCAGGTTCCGCTTACGTTCTATGCTGTATTGAATGGATTTGGAAAGCAGCTTCTCATCAAACTCTCCTTTTATCAGGTAATCCTGCGCGCCGTTGGCCATAGTTTCCAACGCTACGTGCATATCTATCATACCTGTTAATACAATGATGGGAATAGAAACGGCATATTGGTTGATGATCTTGTAAGATTCCAGCCCATCGCTGTCGGGCAGGGTAAGGTCGAGCAGCACCAGGTTGATCTTTTGCAGTTGGAGTACTGAAATGGCTTGTGTCGCATTCGTTACCCTGAAGAGCCTGGCCACAGGCAACGAAGTAGCACCGAGCAACTCTTCCAATAAGAAAAGGTCTCCCGGGTTATCCTCTACAATAAGTATGTTCATTTGCAGGTAATGATCAGACATACTCATCTGTTATTTTGAACGGCCTTAGTTTTCCTCATACAAACAGGTATAAAATAACTTACAAAAAAACATAAACTATTCTGCTATTCCATGTCTTTCCTTTCATTTCATTGAAATGATGAAGATTATTTACCGATGGTCAGGTAAAAACAACTGCCATTCTCTTTGCCCGATTCCACCCAGATACTGCCGCCATGTCTTTCTGCGATCTTTTTACAAATAGCCAACCCTATACCGGTTCCGCTGTAACTGCCTTTACTATGCAGGCGTTGGAACAGCTGGAAAATCTTCTCATAGTGTGCTGCATCAATACCAATACCATTGTCTTTCACACTGAACAGGTACTGGCTCTCCATCTCTTTGCATGTTATTTTTATCGAAGGAATTTCCTTGCTATGGTATTTCAATGCATTGCCTACCAGGTTCTGAAACAATTGAAACATCTGCGTTTTATTCGCATTGATCATGGGCAGGTTACCTATTTCCACTTGTGCATTCGTTTCCTTGATCTCTTTTTCGAACAAGTTGTAAATATCTTTCAGCAACTCATTCATATTTACTTCCTCATACCCGCTTTTATCCGACCCTACGCGGGAATAAGTGAGCAGGTCGAGGATCAATTTCTTCATCCTTTCAGCGCCATCCAGCGCATAATGGATGTACCTGTCTGCCGTTTCGTCTATTTGCCCTTCGTATTTTTTCCTGAACAACTGTAAAAAGCTGCTTACCATACGCAAAGGTTCCTGTAAATCGTGAGAAGCTACATACGCAAACCGTTCGAGTTCAATATTTGAAGTAGTCAGTTCCGCAGCCCTTTTTTTCAGGCGTGTGTTCAATTCCCCAAGCAACGCTTCTGCAGCCCTTCTTCTCGTAATATCCTGCGTGGCGCCGATCATGCGAATAGCCTTCCCTTCCTGATTGCGTATGATATATCCCTTGTCGTAAATATAAGCAAAGCTCCCGTCCGCCTTGATGATCCTGTACTCATCATCCCAATAAGCATCCTGCGAATCATTGAGTGCCCGCGCCCTTTTATTCAGCATGGATTCGAGATCATCGGGATGCACTTTCTTAATCCAGAAATCCTTGTCTTTTGAAACTTCTACCGGATCATATCCGAAATTGGTTTTCAATCCATGCCCTGTTCTTGTAACAATATCCGACTCAAGGTCCCAGTCCCAGATGGCGTCGTTGGTTGCCCTGGCTACGTATAAAAAACGCTCATTGCTTTTATAAAGTTCTTCTTCTTTCTCTTTTTTTTCAGTGATATCACGCTGGTTGATGATCATACCCTCCACACCTTTCATGTGCAACAGGTTAACCACCGTAGCTTCCACCCAAACAAAACCACCCTCTTTTTTTTTGACTCGATATTCTTTTTTGAAGCTCTTGCCCGGTGATTGGAGGACCTCTTCAAATTCACCCAATAACCGGTTGAGGTCTGCTTCATAGATCATGTCACGTAATCGCTTTCCTACTACTTCTTCTACTTCATAGCCCATGATCTTTTTTACAGCTGGATTGATATACGTGATCTCCCTGTGTATATTGGCATGGATAATAATGTCCATGCTATTCTCTACCAGCATCCTGAACCGTAGTTCACCGGCACCATCTGAAACAGCTTCAGCATTTCTAGTCATACGCAGCATTGGTCTTCACACAATTTCGCCAAGATTTGCAAAAGCGCCAAGAAGATTTATTGCACAACAAAAGCACGCTATGCAGCTTGCTATTAAACTGATTAATAGCAGTTTACGAAGATGCTCTATTTAAATGGAAACCGGGGTCAACGATAAATCTGCTCGATCGCTTCTCTGAATTTTTCCATCACCACTTTTCTTTTCAGGCTCAGCTTGGGTGTCATCTCACCTGTTTCGATGGTCCATTCATGTGGCAGCAATTCAAATTTTTTGATTTGTTCAACGTGGTTGAAACCGGTATTGTACTGATCTACCAGTTTCTGATACATTTCCAATACACGGGGTTCACGTATCGCTGCCTCATTGGTAGTAAAAGTAATATTATTTGCTTTCATCCAATCTTTCAGGGCTGCAAAAGTTGGCACGATCAAAGCGCCTACGAACTTACGTTCAGGGCCTACCACCATTACCTGTTCTATGAAACGGCTTTCTTTGAGTTTATTTTCAATGGGTTGTGGGGCAACATATTTTCCTCCGCTGGTTTTGAACAATTCTTTTTTCCTGTCGGTGATTCGCAGGAAGCCGCCTTCTTCCAATACGCCTATATCGCCGGTATGCAACCATCCGTCTATCACCGTTTCGGCCGTAAGATCGGGTCGTTTATAATACCCTTCCATTACACTGGGGCCGCTTACACATATCTCACCGTCTTCTTCCAGTTTAAGGGTTACTCCTTCTATCACCGGCCCCACTGTTCCAAGGCGGTTACCACCTTTTGCTTTCCGGTTTACCGCGATAACCGGACTGTTCTCGGTTGGTCCATACCCTTCATAGACAGGTATGCGGGCAGCATTGAAAATACGCAATAGCTTTACCTGGCAGGCCGCTCCTCCGGTTACAATGAAGGCAACATTACCCCCCAGCGCTTCGCGCCATTTGCTGAAGACCAGCTTATTGGCAAGCGCCAACTGCAAACGATACCAGGGCCCGCTGCTGTTGTTGTTATCGTATTGAGATGCCAGGCTTACCGACCAGAAAAAAAGTTTACGCTTGATGCCCGTAAGCTCATTGCCTTTGTTCATAATGCGCTCAAACACTTTCTCCAACAAACGCGGCACTGTGGTAAACCCATTAGGCTTTACTTCGCGGAGATTGTCTCCAATAGTATCCATGCTCTCTGCATAATAAATGCCAATGCCGCTGTAGAGATAGATGTAGGTGACCATCTTTTCGAAAATATGGTTGAGCGGCAGAAAGCTCAGCACTTTATATTGAGGTGCATCTTCAAAAGGGAAACTTATTTTCGAATAATACAGGTTCGAATAGATATTACGGTGACTCAACATCACGCCTTTGGGTGTACCCGTTGTTCCCGATGTATAAATGATGGTAGCCAGTTGCGATACCGGTATGTTCTTTTTGATACGCGCTACTTCCTGTAGCAGATCGTCATTTGCGAGCTCTGTTACCGCACTCCAATGTTCAGCTCCTTCTATCTTGTCAAAGCTGTAAATGGTTTTTATAGAAGGCACACGGCCCGCCACCGATTTTGCTTTTTCATACAGTTCTTTATTGCCTACGAAAATGTATTTTACCGCTGCGTCGTTCAGTATAAATTCCAATTCAGCCGGGTTGGTGGTAGGATATACTGGCACCAGTATAGCGCCCAGTTGTTGTACTGCAAGATCGGCGAACAGCCATTCGGGCCTGTTATTACTGATGATGGCGATCTTATCGCTGCTCTCGGCGGTCATATCACCGGCGCTCACGCCCAAATGTAACAGGCCGGCGCTGAACCTGTTCACAATACCTACTACTTCTTCTGTTGAATAAGACACCCATACTCCGTTCTCCTTTGCCGACAGCATATCCTTTTTAGGAAAATGTTGTAACTGGTACTCCAGGCAATCAAACAATCTTTTCGCAGTCATAACAATCGGCGCCTTTAAATGCACCAGGGGTAAGTTAGGCAAAACAGTACAAATAACAAAGCTTAATGGCTCATGTAGTATTGTCCTGCCGGCAGTTTAAACACGCGGCCCTCCTGGAATGATTTGAAACCGTTGTATTCTTTTGGATGGTTGTTTTGCCATATCTGGTAAGCATCTGCGTTGATCACTCCGCCGAACAACCATTGATTGTACGCTTCAAAAATTCCTTCCCGCAAAAGATATTGTTCCTGCTCGAACAAACGGAAAGGATACTGTTGTTTGTTATTACCCTGGAACCATTCCAGGATGAAGCGGGTCCTAATCGTAACCAGGTTGTCGATATTAACGCCGTCTTTCGCCAGCGCCATTGTTTTAGCATAAGTGTTCAGCACTTCTTTTTCAAAGTTGCTGGTACCTTTCGCAGCAACAGCATCCTGCAGGGTATTCCCTTTGAACAGATTCGCGTATGCAAACAATAATCCTTTTTTCACATCTTCTGTCCGGGGTGTAAAGCTTTCCAGGTTCAGGAAGAGCTCTCCGTATAATATCACCCTGATCCACTTGGCTTTTTTAGCGTAATAGCGTGCTGCATTGTAATAATTACTGCTGTAATTGGGATCAGATACGATGCCTTTTTCCCATTTTACAATGGCATCGCCAAGGCTATTATCCATTTCCAACAACTCACCGTATTCGTTATAGATGACGCCGCTGTTGGGGAATTTTTTGATAGCCTCTTTGTACAATTTGCCGCAATCTTTATATGCAGCAATGCTTTTGTAACTCATTCCCAGTATCTGGAAAGTTTGCTCATCGGCATCAGGTCGCTGCACCAGTGGTTTGGCTACTTCTATTGCTTTTGCAAAATCCCTTTTAAGGTAATTGGCATAGGAGAGATTTTTCAGCAACTCGAGGTTCTGGGGATCTTTCGCCACGGCTTTTTCAAGGACTGTTACAGCATTCGTAAAATCTCCCTGCCGCATCATGGACATGGCTGTTTCCTGTAGCTGCTGGGCAGTAGTTTGTTGTCCGTAAGAACCATGAAACAACAATAAAGCAACGAAAGCGATCAGTACGTTTTTCATAATATTATTTTGAATCGGCGCCGGATGCCGGTACGCGCTGTTTATTGATAAATAAGATGCGTCAACAATCCATCCCTTAGTTTCGGCTCAAACCAGGTGCTTTTGGGAGGCATTACATTACCGCTGTCGGCAATATCGAACAGTTGTTCGATGGTTACCGGGTACAAGCTGAAAGCTGCTGCCATCTCCCCGCTGTTCACTCTTTTTTCCAGTTCCTGTAATCCGCGTATACCTCCCACAAAATCAATCCTTTTATCGGTACGGGGATCTTGTATGCCCAGGATGGGATCAAGCACATTGTTTTGCAGGATAGTAACATCCAATACACCAATCGGGTCTTCGATAAACGTGCCTGGTAAAGCGGTGAGTTTGTACCAGCTGCCATTTAAATACAATCCGAATGTATGCAGATGGGAAGGCTTGTATGCTGCAGCGCCCACCAACTCTATCGTGAACTTCTCTTTCAATGCTGCAAGGAATTGTTCCGCATCCAGTCCGTTCAGGTCTTTCACCACCCGGTTATAATCCATGATGTATAACTGGTTAGAAGGAAAAAGCGTAGTGAGAAAAAAATCGGCTCCATTGCCCGTTTTGTTTTCTATCGCTTTGCGCACTTTAGCTGCAGAAGCGGCCCGGTGATGGCCATCAGCAATATAGGTATAGGGTATTTCTGATTCGAAAAGACCGCTGATCGTTTCGCAGGTAGTGGTATCATTGACAATCCAGATGGTATGTTGTATTGCATCATCGGCAACAAAATCATATACCGGCGATTTGGTTTCCTGCCATTCAGCAATGAGCGCATCTACTTTTTCATTGTGGCGGTATGCGAGGAAAACATTCCCTGTTTGCGCACCGGAAGTTTTGATATGGTTGATGCGATCCTGCTCTTTCTCCGGGCGGGTGAATTCATGTTTACGGATAATGTCGTTCTCATAATCGTTGATGCTGCTTACACAAACAAGCCCGGTTTGGCTGCGGCCATCCATCACCAACCGGTAGATATAATAACATTCCCTGTTTTCCCTGAAAAGCACATCTCTTTTGATGAATGCCTCCAGGTTTGCTTTCGCCTGCTCATACACCTGCTGTGAATGGATATCCACAGATTCGGGCAGGTCGATCTCGCTTTTGGTAATATGCAGGAAGGAATTGGGATTGCCTTGTGCTTCAATTTTTGCTTCTGTACTGTTCAATACATCATACGGACGGCTGGCCACTTGCTTGGCCAGTTGCGCATGCGGACGCAGCGCCTTAAAAGGTTTTACTATTGCCATGCGGCAAATATCTGCAAATAATTATAAAAGAAATGTTAGGGTCCTGGCTTTCTCAGCGTATGGCTTTTTCAAAAGCGGCCAGTCCTTTTTTGACGAGGGGTTGTTTTTCCGACAGCCATTTGAACAGGAATATCCCGGTTACTGAGCAGGCTATGCCCGCCAGCACATCCAACACATAATGATGGCCGGAATACACGGCCGAGAACCAGATGCCTGCCATTACCAGCACAAACAGGAGGTTGACAGCTCCCAACTTGTTTTTGATACCATAATACAGCACGATCAGCGGATACGCAGCATGCAGCGAAGGCATGGCAGCGAACACATTAGAGCTTTTAGCATACAGGGCTTTGAATACCTCTACATGAAAAATACGGTCGAACGCCGCGAGGCCCGCGGTATTACCCGGTGTGCCCGGGATAAAGCCAAAACCATATTGCTGTACATACCAGGGCGGCGCTGCCGGATAAATATAATAGAACGCAAATCCTATCAGGTTCACCAGCAGAAAGCTGAGCGAAAAATAAAGGAACTGCCTGCGGTCCTTAAAAAATAAAAAGCCGGCGAAAGCCAATGGCACCGGTACCCAGCAGAGATAAAAGATGCCCGCAGCTATATCCAGCAGGGTATAACGGTGCAAAGACCAATATTCATTGGGTGTCAGCAGCCGGCCGTCTTGCCAGATGCCAAACAGTTTTTTTTCTGCCTGGTACAGGCTTTCTATATGCACTGTATTGTAATGGTAATTGGGAAATGCCTTCATGTAATCGAAAATGATCCAGAAGATCATGAAAATGGAAAACCCGGTGATGAACTTGCGGGTGGCGGCAGACAGGTAGTAAAGCGTGTTGAACAATACTACCAGTATCAGTTGCTCAGATTTGAATCCAATAAGAAATGACGATAGTAAAAGATAAGCAACAGACAAAGTACCCGTTAGCAGCAGGTCTTTTCGTGTGAATAAAGAAGCAGTAGTAAGGGAAGAAGGTCTTTGCATATCAGGGTTTAAATCGTTCCATCACTTCTTTACCAGTCGCTTCATCCCTACCCTTCAACTCCATGTAAATGATGTTGGGCGACCAGAAAGTACCGCCTGGGTCGACGCGAATGAAGATCCTGTTCAGCACCACCATTTTCTGGTTGATATGGGTGTAAACGTGGAATTTATTGTCGTGCGTCGATTTCATGAGGTATAAAGTCTGCTTTCTATACGATACAAAATGCAGCTTGTATTTGCCGGCCGATTCCATCTGCGACCTGATGCCGTAAGCGAAAATGCGTTGGATATAGTTGAGCTCCTTTCTCATCCCTCCTTCCGGATAGCGTATCCAGCATACATGCACGGGGTTTTCTTCATCCAGCTCTCCTTTACTGTTCAGGTTCAGCTCACAAATGATGGTGTTGGTATTCGACGTTCGTTGCAGGTAAAACAACTGCTTGTCATTGCCTTTGGGAACCGGGAAAGTGTCTTGCGGATCGATCACCGCGGCGCTTGCAATTGGCTTCACGGTTTTACGGGGCGCTTCATGAGCCTGCGTTGCTATACCCAATACCAGCAGGCCCGCCAGCAGTAGCAGCTTTTGACCTGCATCTCTATGGTTGAGCGCTTTCCCAGCCTGCCGTAAACGATTGATGGCAGTGAGATTGGTGAGTACCGCCATCACTGTAATGGGAACAGTAAAAATAGACATCGTTTCCAGCACATGGAAAGAAACACCTGGAATATACCATTTATGATCGCCGCCAATATAATGAGCCGTGATGCCACAGGCAATCGCAGTAATCCCGATCAGGATCACCCGCTCGGGCCTTTGCATCAACCCATCTTTACACTGTATGCCCAATCCTTCCGCCCTTGCCCTCGTATAACTTACCATCATAGAGCCGATCATGGCAATGAAAGCAAAAATGGAGCTGAGAAAATAGTGATGCGCCACGAGATAATAACAGATACCGAAGAACATCACCAACTCACTGTAACGGTCCAGCACCGAATCGTATAAAGCACCAAATGAAGAGCTCATATTTCCCAAACGCGCCACCTGTCCGTCGAGCATATCGAACAGGCCTGCAAACAAAATCAACGCACCGGCCCAGCCCACATAAGAAAGATCGCCACGGTTTCCGCGTTCACCGCCCCTGATAAAAATAATGGTTACACCCACATTCAACGCGAAACCAATAGTGGTAACAGCATTGGGGGTGAGTCCTGCTTTGATCAACAGTTTCACAAAAGGGTCTATCACAACATAAATGCCTTTCTGCAATCTTACTCTAAGCGGCGCCTTTTCCATGAATCATGCACTTTTCAATACAAAATAAAAATATATTAACCAGAAAGCTGTAATCATCAACCACAGCTTTCCAACTCGTTTTAAAAATCGAACTTGAACCTGGTCCGTACACCGATCGTAGCGATATAAGGATTGTTCAGGTAAGTGAATCGTTTCACCAGGTCTACCCTGATCAGTTTGAATATATTACCCACTCCTACACTGCCTTCGATATAAGGTTCTTTGGAAAGTGAGAAACTCGTTGTAGTTCCTTCCAGGGAAGGAAACTTGATCAAAGCAGGGTTCAGGTTGGGATTGTTTTCATCCCGGACACCTCCGTACAACACTTTCACCGACAACAGTTCCCTCAATTTGAGCTTTCTCATCAAAGGGATCCGGTTAAAGATCAACCCATTGAAATGGTGATCGATCGTAACACCTGCATAGTGGTCACTTACGAACTCCATAAAGTTCATCAGGTTATATGAATTCAACTGGTAAGCATAAGTCTGGTTGGCACGGTGAATGGTCATAAGTGGATAAGGAAGCTGTCCGAAAATAAAACCGCCCTCCAACACCAGGTCGCTGTAACCCAACTGCGACATATAAGCCCTCTTTTCTACCCGCAGGTTCAGGTTCTGGTAATTGTATTCACTACCAAACAATCCTTTCACACCTGCCGTAAAACGCAGTGTTAAAATGGGATATTTATTGATGATGGGAATACGATACACTTTACCCTGGTAAAATTGTTCATGCGGCGCCCAGCGCAATTCACCGGAAAGTTCGGTGGTGGTGATATGATCTACGGCCACCGTCCCGGTACTATCTACTTTGCTATAACTGATAGCTCCCGCGGGTTGGTGTTGCCAATGCTTGAACCCAAAAGTGTACGACAAATGGCTGGGCAGTTCATGTATGTATTCCAGTTTGAAGATATCGTTGTACAATAGTTTATCGTTCTTACCTCTTTTGAAAGACAACAGGAAATTATCTTCCGATACAAACTGCAATTCCTGGCCGGGTATCTTGGTATCTTTCTGGTAGCTGGCCCTGATGAAGTTCAAAGGGTATTCATAGATCGATTTATTGTTGATGGAATAAGTTCCGCTGAGGAAATATTTCCATTTCTCATCTTTGAATCCATAAGCGCCATAAGTTTCAAAATAAATGCGTTTGCTCATCTTAGGCGTGGTTCTGCCGCCCAGTCTCAACTTGAATCCTTCAATGGGATTGAAACTGTAGAACGCATTAACAGGTCCTACTTCAAACGGACCAAAAGAGGTATACCCCGCAACCAGCAAAGTAGCAATAGCCATAGCTCTCCGGAACGAAGGCATTTTTTCCAGGCTATCGATATTGCTGTATATCTTCGATTCGGTATGTGTAAGTGAGTCGTGACGGTTGGCCAGCCAGAAGCTGTCGGTATGCAGCCCGGCCTTATCCAGTTTTACCAGTGAAGGTCCATTGTATATGCTATCAGACAATGGTTTGTTCACTACATAGTTCTTATACGATACAGTTCTGCTGCCATAAAAACCGCTGGCCCCCGATTTGGTAATACCGGCTTCGGCCATCACACTGCTTTTCTTGATATGGTAACGGCTATCCTCGCTTTTTTCAAAATCAAGGTCGATATGCAGTTCACGCACCCAGTTCAGGTTGGCGTTTTTGCTGATGAACATATTCAGTTTCTGAACGGCATAGTTTCCATCGAGCGTGATGTACATATTACCCCTGAAGAGCAGGTCGTTGGTATTCCTGGGTGTGAAATACATTTTGATCAGCTTCCTGCCATTCTCATCGGTTACTGTATCCTTGATATAATACATGTAAAACGTGGGACCGAGATCGGCAATGGGGCTCAGGAACTGGTACGTGAAAAGCGGGATATTGTTGTCGTATATATCCACATCCATTACCAACCTGTTCAGGTAACTGCTTACTCCTTGGTTATCGATGTATTCACCAAAGTTCACCTGCTTCTGGCCGGTGACAATGGTTTTGGTTTTTTCTGGATTACGGCGATAATATTTTTTCGACAATGTCTCTTCCAGGTAAACCGGCATCAACGATTTGCCGCGAACAGATACAGTATCCTTGTTATCGAATAAGAACTGGTACTTGCGCAACAGTTTGCTGTTCGTTATTTTTTCGGGAATACTGCTGAGTGATACTTCCAGTTTTTCGTACTGGTCGTATTGGAGATAATTATACCGTTCCATGCGGTTGATCGGTTTATTTTCGATCACGCGCCTGATGAGCTCAACCGCCGGGTTATTCTTATTCCTGTATTTCGCCCGCTTATTAGTAGTAACGGTTACATTGTTCACGGCACGGGGGTCCGTCTCCATTTCGAGGTTGATGGTTTGCTCCTTACCTATTGCAATAGGTCTTGAAATGGTGATATATCCTACATAAGAAATCTGAATAGTAGGATTGGAAATCTTACCAGTTGATTGGAGTGTATAATTACCCAGACTGTCGGTAACTGTTCCGCGTCCTCCTTTGAATACCACGCTCACATACTGCAGTGGTTGTTTGGTAACTGTATCAACGACCTTTCCTTGTATCACGGTTTGTGATACTGCTGCATAAGCAAAGCCCAACAACAAGAACAGTAAGGAAAATAAATATTTTATCAGGGTCCTTTTCCTTTCCATAACAACTATTTAAACACGAATCTCTTTTGCATCAGGTAATTATAGGTAGCGCCTATAACTACTGATACCAGCATCTTCGACAACACATAATTTATTCTTCCATAGTTCGTAACTACATATACACCACCCGAAACCAATACCAGGTTGCCCATCCATACGAGCAGGTATTTGATCGCCTGTATAGGAATGCCTTTCTCCGTTGCCTTGAATACCCATCTCCTTCCCAGCATGAAGTTGGCAACTCCTCCGCTGATGGTACCGATCACACTTGCAGCCAGGTACCAGCAGTAAAACACTTCCACCAAAATGATGGTGACAGCGAAATCCACTATGGTGGCGCCCAGCGAAGCGGCCTGTGCTTTTATAAAAGTAACCATCGTTTAAAACAAGTTGAACCACAACACAAGTTGGAGCAGCAGGTTACTGTATATACCTGCAACCACATCATCGGCCATCACACCCCAGCCTCCGGGCAGTGATTCTGTTTTACGGATCAGCAGCGGTTTTACAATATCAAAAAAACGGAACAGGATCAGTCCTGCTACCACATACCAAAATTTTACCGGCACGAACAACAGCGTAACACACATACCTGCCACTTCATCGATCACTACACGGCTGCTGTCTTTTCCCCAATCTTTTTCGGTCTTCGATGCAACCCAGGTGCCTGCAAAAACAACGATCACTGCAACTATGAGACCAGTCGTGTAGCCCGCTGTTTTCAGTGGGGTCAGGTACCATACTGCGGCAGTTAGCGCAGCAGCAATGGTACCTCCTCCGCGAACATATCCTATTCCAAAGCAACTGGCGACCAGTTTACTGATGGTGATCATAATGCTTCAACCAGGTCCTGGTAATAATCCAATCCCAGGTGGGTGATCAGGTCTTCTCCCATAAGATGACGCAACGTATTCTGCAACTTGATCAACTGTTTGAAAATATCATGTTCCGGTCTCAGGCCTGGCGCTGTTTGCGGCGATTTGAAATAGAACGATAACCATTCCTGGATACCTGTCATACCTGCGCGCTTGGCAAGGTCCATGAACAATGCCAGGTCAAGCACGATAGGAGCTGCCAGGATAGAATCGCGACAGAGGAAGTTGATCTTGATCTGCATGCCATATCCAAGCCATCCGAAAATATCTATATTGTCCCAGCTCTCTTTGTTATCACCGTGCGGAGGATAATAATTGATGCGCACTTTATGATACAGTTCTCCATACAATCCTGGATTAATCTCCGGTTGTAAAATATCTTCCAATACACTCAGTTTAGATACTTCTTTTGTTTTGAAATTATCCGGATCGTCCAGCACCAGTCCGTCCCTGTTACCCAATATATTGGTAGAGAACCAGCCGCGAACACCCAGTGCTCTTGCGTGCAAACCTGGAGCCAGTATGGTTTTCATCAATGTTTGTCCGGTCTTGAAATCTTTTCCGCCAATCGGTGTATCGGTTTCTTTGGCCAACTGTATCAATGCAGGTATGTCGCAAGTGAGGTTGGGAGCGCCGTTCGCAAAAGGTATACCCATCCTGATGGCGGCATAGGCATAGATCATGCTGGGCGATATGGCTGGATCGTTATTTTTCAATCCTGCTTCGAAAGCTTCGATGCTTTCGTGCACAGCCGATTGTTCAATGTATTTCTCGGTTGAACCACACCATACCAGCACCACCCTGTTACAACCATTGGTCTTGCTGAACTGCTCGATATCGGCAGCCACTGCTTTGGCCAGGTCGTATTTGGTAGGCGCTTCTTTGATATTATGTCCGTCGAGATTTTTGACATAAGATTTATCAAACACGGCTTTCATGGGTACGATGACCTCCAGCTCCGGCTTGATGGCCTGTAACAAGGCAGGCTCCAGCACTTTTGCTTTCATGGCTGCTTCATACACATTATCGTCGTATACATCCCATCCGCCGAAAACTACGTCCTGCAGGTTGGCTAAAGGAACAAAATCCTTGATCAGCGGGTACCTGTTTTCCGTGCGCTTACCCAAACGAATATTTCCCATCTGCGTAAGCGCCCCGATGGGTTGGGCCAGACCCTTGTTTACGGCTGCTACCCCGGCAATGAATGTGGTGGCTACGGCGCCTAAACCGGGCAGCAGTATACCCAGTTTACCATCCGCTGATTGAATCTGTTCTTTCATTTTTTATGTATTTACCGTTCAATAAATCCGCCAATCAACCTATGATAGAACGATTGGCGGCTGTGTATATTTTACTTTTTTAAGTCCGCGTATCAGAATCGAAACAATGGATCCTATCCGCGCCTCCATTTTAGTGTATTTATTGTTGATGAACATGTCGCGCTCTATGCCGCGCAGCGAGCTCACCATAACCGAGGGTAACAGGTCTAGCTCCTTACCGATACTACTGTCGAATTCGCCATTGGCCAGTCCGAATGAAAGGATACTCTTCATCAGTTTGGTTTCCTGCTGGTCGTATGCGAGGTACATGTGTTTCATGCACCGCATATTCTCCTGTAATTCGCCCCTGACGATCTTATAAAGATTTGATTTTTTTTGCAGCGCCTTGATCTTGGTAACGGCAAACATTTTCAGCTTCTCCTCTGCGGTAACTGCATGGTTCACAGCCTGCATCACCTGGTGGAACACTTCATCCATTTCCTTCATGATCACCGCATCGAATATTTCTTCCTTGCTGCAGAAATAATAATACAATGTGCTTTTCCCCTTACCCAGTGCTTTGGCAATATCTTCCATCGTGGTCTTTTTAAGACCATATTGCTGGAAAAGCTTCTGCGCTACTTTCAGTATCTCTTCCCTGATCAGTTCGTCTTTGGGTGAGGTGATCATTTTCGACTAAAATCGTTTTTCGGTCCAAAATTAGTGCAAAACTTTTTCCCGGCACAACCGTTTATCAAAATCATCCGTTCTTGGAGGCAAAATGGCGCATCAGGTCGCAGAAGGTCTGTACGCTTTCCAGCGGGAGGGCATTGTACATGCTGATCCTGACGCCACCCACAGTACGGTAGCCTTTAACGCCGATCATGCCCTCCTGTTTGCAAAGATTCAGGAAGCTTTCTTCGAGAGAGGGTTTCTGTAAAAAGAAAATGGCATTCATCCAGCTGCGGTCTTCTTTGGCAACTACCGGCTGGTACACTTCCTGCAGGCTGTCGAGTGTATTGTAAAACAAGTCCGCCTTCGCGCGGTTCCTTTTCTCCATTTCGGGCAGTCCGCCTTCGTTCAATATCCAGCGCAGCGTAAGCATGCTCACATAAACTGCAAAAACCGGTGGTGTATTCATCAGCGATCCGGCTGCAATGTGTTTGCTGTAGTCCATGATGGCAGGTATCTTCCGGGATACCTTACCCAGCACGTCTTTGCGAATGACAGTCATGTTCACACCGGCGGCTCCCATATTCTTTTGCGCGCCTGCATAAATGAGCGCGAATTTGTTGAAGTCCATCGGCCTGCAAAAAATATCACTGCTCATATCGGCCACCAGCGGTACTGCTGTTTGCGGGAACTGGTGCCACTGTGTACCTTCCACTGTATTGTTGGTAGTGATATGTAAATAGCTGGCATCGGAAGGAATAGCAAAATCTTTCTGTATATAACTGTGTTTGCGGTCAGACGTATCAGACACTACCTGCACCTTTCCAAACAAAGCCGCTTCTTTGTGTGCCTTGTTTCCCCAGATACCATTATCGCAGTATGCGGCCATGGCATTTTCATCCAGCAGGTTCATCGGTACCTGCATGAACTGTGTGGTAGCGCCTCCGTGCAGAAAAAGCACTTCATGGTCATCGCCCAGTTGCATCAATGTTTTTACGGAGCTAATAGCTTCATTCAATATTTCCTGGAACCAGGCGGTACGATGACCGATTTCCAGAATAGACAATCCAGTGCCATTGAAATCGAGGATAGCCCTGGAAGCTGCTTCCAATACGGGTTGTGGCAGGATCGAAGGTCCTGAATTGAAGTTGTGAAGTTTCATTTCGGTTGCTTGAGGCCGCAAGATACTATATTCTTCATTTTTGCTCCGGACTAAAGTCCGGAGCAAAATTATTCATGCACATCTGTTACACCACCCGATACCGCATACTTCATAGCATCTGCGGCGCTCACCTTATCGATGAGGCGGATATGATCGCGGGGAACGATATACGTAATGCCCGATATGGCATAAGAATGCGGCACATACACCGTTACATGATCGGCAAGATCGAATTCACGAGCCGATTGCTGCGTCATGAAACCGATACGCCATACATTGGGCGCATCTACATTCACCAGAACGGCTTTGTCGAATTTTTTCTTATTACCTGCAAAAGCTTCCAGGAAATCTTTCACCGACGAATAAATGAATTTGATACCCGGTGTTTTTTCCAATACGGTATCCAATACCGCTACCAATCTTCCCACCACGAAAAGTGATGACAACCATCCTACCAATAATACCAGGGCCACTACCACCACAAAACCCAGGCCAGGCAGACTGGTCACATTGCCAGCTATGTCTTTTTTTAACAGATCGGGAAACAAGGCATTCACCAGGTTGGGTAAAAAGCCGTCTACCAGCTTGAAAAGGCCCACTACTACCCACAATGTGATGCCTATCGGCGCCAGTACGATCAACCCTTGTAAAAACAACTGCAAAAGTTTCTTCAGATAGTTGCGTACATTGGGTTTCAGCCTGCTCATGGCATTCAATTTGTATGCAATCTACAGAAGATTTCTTAATAGCACCGGAACCGTTCTTTTCAAAAAGCGGCCATTAAAATACAATATTGGATAAGCTGGTACGTCTCCCAGTTTGCGTTCATCTTATTTTTCAACCGTTCAACACAAAAAATGAGGAAAAAAGGCCGGAAACTTTAGCAACGATTAAAGTTTCCATAGTTTTACAGCCCGAAATGCGAGTCATGGACATACAAGAAAGAATTGTACTGAAAGCACACGAGCTGTTTATGCACTATGGTATCCGTAGCGTAAGCATGGACGAAATTGCCAACCACCTGGGCATGAGCAAAAAGACCATTTACCAGTTTTTTGCCGATAAAGATGCGCTGGTGGAAAGTGTGATAGACATTGAGATCAGCAGGACCAGGGAGGACTGTACCGCTTACCGCCAGAAATCAGAGAATCCCATTCATGAGATTTTCCTGGCCGTTGAAATGCTGCAAGAGTTACTCAAAAGCATGAATCCATCGCTAATGTTCGATCTTGAAAAATATCATGCCAGGACTTTTCAGAAAATCAGCGAGCACAAGAACCGCTTCCTGTACGATGTGATCAAAAGCAACTTGGAAAAAGGCATTAGAGATGAGTTGTACCGGCCCGAGATCAATACGGATATCATGACCCGTTACCGGCTGGCCACTACATTCCTTTTGTTCAACCCGGCGTTGTTCTCTCCAGGAAAGTATACATTGCCGCAGGTGATGGAAGAGATCACGGATAATTTTTTATACGGACTGGTAACGGCGAAAGGACTGAAGCTCATCCAGAAATACAAGCAACAACGATTAAAGACAAAAAATGTAATCTATGAGTAAAAGAGGATCAACAACCATTTGGCTGTTTTGTCTGGCATTGTTCAGCAGCACGGGTTTTGCACAAGCACCTGGGGCCATACATGAACTTTCCATTCAGCAGGCTGTGGAATATGCACACAAGAATAATGTACAGGTAAAGAACGCCCTGCTCGACATCAGCATCCAGCAGCAGAGCAACAGGGATATTACTTCTGCAGCGCTGCCCAGCGTAACAGGATCGATCGGAGCAACGGATTACCTGAAGATCCCTACTTCACTGTTGCCAGGAGAAGTGTTCGGCCAACCGCGCGGAACCTATATCCCGGTTCAGTTCGGTACCAAATACAATTCCACCGCCAGCATACAGCTGCAGCAGTTGTTGTTCGACGGACAGGTATTCATTGGTCTGCAGGCAAGGGCCACTTCCCTGGAATGGCGAAAAAAATCTGCGGAAGTAACCGAGGAAGCCATCAAGACCAATATTTACAAAATATACTACCAGCTCGTTGTAAGCAAAACACAGATCGCGCTGCTCGATGCCAATATCAACCGGTTGAACAAACTGGATCATGATACACGCGAGTTGTATAAAAACGGTTTTGCAGAAAAACTGGATCTCGACAAGATCGCCGTGCAGGTTGCCAATCTGCAAACTGAAAAAACCAAGGCGCTCAACAATATCGATATTGGTTACCTGGGGTTGAAAACGCTTATGGGCATGCCCATCAAAGACAGTCTTGTGCTAACCGACAAAATCACAGATGACCAGATTAAGGAAGATTTTACGAATGACAGCAGCTACCAATACTCCGACAGAAAAGAATTTCAATACCTGCAACTGGCCAAGAAACTGAACGAGTTCAACATCAAGCGTTACAAACTCAGCTATTTCCCCACGCTTTCATTGACCGGCGCTTACAGCAAAAATGCCCAGCGCAATGAATTCGACTTTTTTGGGAAAGGCGACTGGTTCACCACTTCGTATGTGGGACTGAATATCTCCATTCCTATTTTCGATGGTTTTGCCAAAGATTCCAGGATCAAAAAATCCAGGATGGAGCTAACGCAAACCAATAACCAGATCGATAACCTGCAATTGTCTATCGACAATGAAGTAGCGCAGGCCAGGATCAATTTCCGTTCTGCCATCTCCACCATGAATTACCAGAAGAAGAACATGGACCTGGCAGAAGATGTGTACAACCAGACCAAAAAGAAATACGAAATAGGTTCGGGCTCGAATACAGAAATCACTTCTGCCCAAACAGATCTCGTTACTGCTCAAACCAATTATATCAACGCTTTGTATACCGCCATCATTGCGAAGGTGGATTACCTGAAAGCAATAGGAAAATTATAATCACTACCAACCTAAAACCGAGTATATGCAAAAGATAGCACAACTGGCGCTCATGGCAACCGCTATTACCCTGGCATCTTGCGGAGCCAAGTCAGACAACAATGCAACCAGTGAAAAACAGGCAAAACTGGCCGAACTCAAAAAACAGCAGGCCGGTATCAATGCTCAAATTGAAACACTGGAAAAAGAACTCGCCAAAACCGATCCCGCCGCAGCCAAAGAAGAAAAGGCCAAACTGGTAACCATTGCTGCCATCCAGCCCGAAACCTTTGTGCATTATATTGACCTACAGGGAAGGGTTGAAGCGGTGAATATTTCTTATGTGGCTCCTAAAGGCGCGCCCGGTGTAGTGAAAGCGGTGTATGTGAAAAAAGGCGACGTGGTGAGGAAAGGCCAGCTGCTGCTGAAACTCGAAGACGCCATCCCTCGCCAGAGCCTGGCCGCAGCACAGCAGAACCAGGAGACACTCAAAACACAACTGGCTTACCTGAAGAACTTGTACCAGAAGCAGAAAAACCTTTGGGACCAGAACATCGGTACTGAAGTACAACTCATCACTGCTAAGAACAATGTTGACAATGTGGAGAGCCAGATGAAAGCCAGCGATGAACAAATCAAGATCGCCAAAGAGCAACTGAATTATACTTCTATTTACAGCGATGTGAATGGTGTGGCTGAAGATGTGAACATCCGCGTGGGTGAAACCTTTGCAGGTATTGCCGGTACCAGTCCGCAAATAAAGATCGTGAACACATCCGACCTGAAAGTAACCACAGAGGTACCGGAAAACTATCTTGGCAAAGTAGCTGTAGGCACTAAAGTAAAAGTAAACCTGCCAGATATCAATCGCACGCTCGATGCCAAAATCAGTGTGGCCGGTAAACTCATCGACCTTACCAACAGGAGTTTCTTTGCAGAAGCCAGGATACCTTCCGATGCTGCGTTCCATCCCAACCAGGTGGCGCTTGTGCAGATACAGGATTACACCAAACCACAATCCATCACCGCTCCTGTCAATACCATCCAATCGGACGATAAAGGCAAATACGTAATGGTGGCTGTTAAAGAAAATGGCAAAATGATCGCTCACAAAAGACCGGTAGTAATTGGTGAATTCTATGGCGATAAAATGGAAATCAAATCAGGACTGCAAACAGGAGACCTGATCGTTACTGATGGTTTCCAGAGCCTGTATGAAGGTCAGCTCATCACAACGGAAAACAAATAACCCACTGTCTAAGACCAATACCAAACTATTTATATGAGCGTATTAGAAAATATCAAACACAAGTTCAAGGAGTTTGGGCCTACTACCTGGAGTATCAAAAACAAAACATCGATCTACCTGATGATGCTCTTCGTGAGTATTGCAGGTATATTCCAGTTTGTTACGTTGCCCAAAGAACAGTTCCCGGATATTGTGATCCCTACCATTTATGTTCAAACCATTTATGTAGGTAACTCTCCGAAAGACATCGAAAATCTGGTTACGAGGCCTATCGAAAAACAAATCAAGGGAATCACAGGAGCCAAGATCAAAAAGTTCACCAGTACATCGCAGCAGGATTATTCTGCCATCATCGTTGAATTTGACACTGATGTAAAGACCGATGTGGCGTTACAGAAAGTGAAAGATGCGGTGGACAAATCAAAGCAGGACCTTCCCAACGATCTTACACAAGAGCCTACCGTATTGGAAGTAAGCTTCAGTGAGCAGCCCATCATGTATGTGAACCTGAGTGGCGACTATGATCTCCCCCGTCTGAAAAAATATGCCGATGACCTGAAAGACAAGCTGGAAGACCTTTCGCAGATCACCCGCGTGGATATCGTAGGCGCTCCGGAAAGGGAATTTCAGATCAATGTAGACAATTACCGCATGCAGAGTTCCGGTATCACTTTCGATGATATCAATGCTGCCGTACAGCGCGAGAACATGGATATATCCGGCGGTTTGCTGGATGTGGGCAAGATGAAGCGCAACCTGCAGTTGAAAGGCCAGTTGAAAACAGCCCAGGATATCGGGAAGATCATCGTTCGTAATACCAGCGGTGCTCCCATCTACCTGAAAGACATTGCCAGGGTAATTGATACAACGAAGGAAAAAGAAAGCTATGCGCGTCTCGATGGCAAGAATGTGGTAACCCTGAACATCATTAAACGCAGTGGCGAAAATCTCATTGAAACCAGTGATGGTGTGAAAAAAGTAGTGGAAAGCGCCAAAGGTGTTCTGTTTCCGAAAGATCTCAAAGCAGTGATCACCGGTGATATGAGTATCAAAACAAGAATCTCATTCAACGACCTGGTGAACTCTATTGTGATCGGTTTCGTATTGGTATTAATTGTACTCATGTTCTTCATGGGTGTCATCAATGCCTTCTTCGTAGCGCTCTCGGTGCCATTGAGCATGTTCGTGGCCTTCGTGTTCTTACCGGGTGCCGATCTCATCATAGGCACACACGTAACACTGAACTTCATTGTGCTCTTTGCCTTGTTGTTCGGTCTCGGTATCATTGTGGATGACGCGATTGTGGTGATCGAAAACACCCACCGTATTTTCACGGAAGGAAAGGGCAGGCTACCGATTACGACCTCTGCACGAATGGCTGCGGGCGAGGTATTTGTGCCGGTATTGGCTGGTACGCTTACTACGCTGGCTCCCTTTTTCCCGCTACTCTTCTGGCCGGGTATCATTGGTAAGTTCATGGTGTACTTACCCACCATGCTCATATTCACGCTGGCCGCTTCATTGGTGGTAGCATTCATCATGAACCCGGTATTCGCTGTAGACTTCATGGCCCATGCCGATGATGAGAGCAAGGAAGCGCCAGGCGCCATCTTTAAAAAGAAAGGTTTCTGGATTGCCATTGGCATAGGCTTGCTGCTGGATTTGGCCGGCGTTCCTTTCTGGGGCAACCTGCTCATCTTCTTCATGCTGCTCGTTATCTTAAACCGTTTCGTGCTCGACAAAGCCATCCACTCATTCCAGAACAGAGCCCTGCCCTGGATCATGAATCACTATGAACGTTTGCTTCGCTGGGCCCTGAAAGGATGGAGACCCGTGCACCTTTTATTAGGAACCATTGCATTGTTCTTTGTCTCCTTCTTTGCATTCTCCGGCAGCATCGCTTCGGGCAGGATTCCTATTACTTTCTTCCCGCAGGGAGATCCCAACCAGATCTATGTGTACCTGAAATTGCCGGTAGGAACGAATGTAGCTTATACCGACTCCATTACCCGCATACTGGAATCACGTGTGAACGAAGTATTGGGCGTTGATAACGGCAAACAAAACCCCGTAGTGGAAAGTATCATCAGCAACGTGGCCATCGGTGCGGGCGACCCTGCCAGTGGCGACCGTAGTACACGCAGCGAACTGGGAAGGATACAGGTATCATTCGTGGAATTTGAGAAAAGGCATGGCGTTTCTACACGGCCTTATCTCGACAAGATCCGCGCAGAGATGAAAGGTATTCCCGGCGCCGAGATCAGTGTTGACCAGGAGAAAGGCGGACCTCCCACCGATCCTCCCATCAATATTGAAATTGCCAGTGAAGAATTTGATGACCTGATCAAGACAGCCACTGCGCTCAAAAATTATCTCGACAGCATACAGGTACCGGGTGTGGAAGAATTGAAAATGGATGTGGATCTTCAAAACCCCGAGATCACGCTTACCGTAGATCGTGATCGTGCCCTGATCGAAGGTGTTTCTTCTGCCCAGATCGGTTCACAGATACGTACTGCTTTGTTCGGAAAAGAAGTATCGAAGATCAAAGAAGGTAAAGAAGAATATAAAATACAATTGCGCAACAACGAGCTGCAAAGAAAAAGTCTGGTTGATCTGCTGAACATGCGCGTTTCATTCCGTGATATGGCCAGTGGCGGTGCAGTGAAGAATATTCCGATTGGTGCATTGGTAAAAGTAGAACCCACTTCTACCCTTGGAAGCGTGAAACGCAAGAACCAGAAACGCCTGATCACTTTGCGTTCGAATGTATTGACCACGAAAGGTTACAATGCAACGGCTGTGAACCAGGTACTGGCCAAACATATTGCCAATTTCAATAAGAAGCCCGATAATGTAACCATCAAACAAACAGGTGAAGGTGAACAACAGGCCGAAACAGGAGCATTCCTGGGTAAAGCGCTGGCCATTGCACTCGGACTGATCTTGCTGGTACTGGTATTGCAGTTCAACAGTGTAAGCAAACCGGTGATCATCCTCACCGAGATCATTTTCAGTGTGATCGGTGTATTCATTGGCTTCACCATCACCGGAATGGAGGTATCGATATTGATGACAGGGCTGGGTATTGTTGGTCTCGCAGGTATTGTGGTGAAGAACGGTATCCTGGTGATTGAATTCGCCGATGAGTTGCGCTCCCGCGGTATCAAAACCAAGGAAGCAGTGATACAGGCAGGTAAAACACGTATTATTCCGGTATTATTGACCGCGCTGGCGGCGATACTCGGATTCATTCCCATCGCCACAGGCTTCAACATCAACTTCATCACGCTGTTTTCCGAACTCAATCCGCATATCTTCTTCGGAGGTGATAATGTGGTATTCTGGAAGCCGTTGAGCTGGACCATCATATTCGGTCTCGCCTTCGCCTTCTTCATGACCCTGTTCATCGTTCCCAGCATGTACCTTATTGCAGAACGCCTGCGCAGGCCCATGCGTAACATGTTCGGTGGTAAATGGATCAGCTTCATGGGTATTCCGCCGCTCACCATCATATTCCTGTTGCTGATGGTAGTGGCGCTCATCAGGCACCGTATCGCCAGGAAAAAAAGAGAAATAAGATTGAAGAACGATAAGAATGTCAACGCTGCTTTTACCGGCAGCTGGTTCTAACATAGTTTTGGTTAATAATCAACCGGCCGCCAACGTTTGTGAAGACACAAGCCTGGCGGCCTTTTTATTAACACAGGTGAACCAGCTTCTCTACTGCTTTTTCTAATGTCTGTTCTTTTTTCGCAAAACAAAAGCGCAGCACTTTATCATCTTTGCCTTCTTTATAAAAGGCCGACACGGGGATGGTAGCAATGCCATATTCGCGTGTTAACCTGATGGCCAGCTCTTTATCGGTTTCATTACTGAAATGACCGTAGCCATAGCATTCAAAATAACTGCCGTGCGAAGGAATGCACCTGAATGGTGTTGCTTCCATCAGTTTCCGGAAATAATCGCGTTTTTGTTGCATGAAGTCACTCAGTGAAAGATACGCGTCTTCATGCGTGATGTATTCGGCTAATGCTACCTGCTTGGATGTATCGCAACTGAAACAATTGAATTGATGCACTTTTCTAAACTCTTGCATCAGGCTGGGGGCGCTGATGCAATAACCCATTTTCCAACCGGTGCAATGATAGGTTTTGCCAAAAGAAAAACATACAAAGCTTCTCTCCAGCAAAGCGGGGTAACGCAAGACCGACTGGTGGGCGATACCATCGAATATCAAGTGCTCATACACTTCATCGCTTAACACAATGATATGGGTTCCTTCAACAATTTCCTGTAACTGCCGCATATCTTCTTCACGCAATACGCTACCGGTAGGGTTATGTGGCGAATTGATCATGATCATCCTGGTTCTACCACTGATTTTGGAACGAACTTCATCCCATGGAATCGAATAACCGGGATATCGCAGTGGTATCAATACCGGTTTGGCGCCATTGATTTCAATATTGGGAATATAACTATCATAGGCGGGTTCAAAAACGATCACTTCATCACCTGGTTGTAATACAGTGGTGAGCGCTGTATAAATAGCATAAGTGCCACCAGGTGTTATCGTTATTTGCGCGTCAGGGTCTATGGCAGCACCGTATAGTTGCGCAGCTTTGGCTGCCAGCCTTTCACGCAGCAGGGGCAGTCCGTTCATATGCGTGTACTGGTTCCATCCGTTGCGCATGGCTTTATCAACAAGTGAAACCAGTTCATCGCTCATGGGAAAGTCGGGAAATCCCTGGCCCAGGTTCACTGCTCCATGTTCTGCAGCCAGCTGGCTCATGACCGTAAAAATAGTAGTGCCTACATTGTGCAGCTTCGAGTGAATGAGGGGTTGCATGAAAGAACAATTAGGTATGATCAATGCATTTATTGCAGCAATTTACTGATATGTACCAATCTTCCGTCTTGTGTTACCCCTTCCAGTATAAATTGGAGTGAATGACTGATATGGCAATGTCTCCTGGCATTATTAAAGAAATGGGAAAGTGTCTGTATCAGGGAGCCAACTGGTTGGAGAGACGCTTCAATTCTGTTTCGGCAATTTTGCCCATGTAGTTGAGGTTCATCAAACGGTAGCCTGCATCTTCAAAGCTTTGCTGCGCCAGCTTTACGTCAACGATGGTGGCCTGCCCCACTTGAAAACGCTGTAATACCAGGTCCATCAACCGGCCAGAGAGGCGATAATTGTCCTGCTCGGTCTCTAATTGCTCCAACGCATTAGTGTAAGATTGAAAAGCTCTTACAGCGCCCGCTTCGAGACTAAGCGCCAGGTTATCGCGTTGAATAAGGGCATTGCGTGTATTGATCTCTGCTACCTGTTGTTGCCTTTTGCTGGCGCTTCCGTTATAGATGGGTATCGACAAACTGAGACCAACAAAAGGGCCATAACTTTGGTTCAGCAGGCTGAAACCTGCACTACTCTTGTTGCTATTGAAATTATACCCGGTATTGGCACGCAGAGAGGGATAACGGAGGGCGGCTGTTTCTTTTTCTATGAGTGCATTGATTTGCACCTGGCTGGCAGCAGAAAGTAATTGGGGATTATCTTTCAATGCCGAACGGATATTATCCAGACGGATAGAACGGTCTACCACAATCGTATCGGCAATATTCACGGAAGAGTCTGGCTTTGCAACAATCAGGTTCAGCAGATCTGTCTTGGCCTGCTGAATTACCAATTGCTGGTTGAGTTTTGATTGCAGCAATGTATTGAGGTCGAGCTGTGCCTGGTATATATCTGCATTGTTCGACAGTCCAGCTTCTTTACGCACCTGCAGTATGGATAATTTTTGTTTCGATACTTCGATGGATTGAAGAATGGTTTGCAGGAGTTGCTGCTGCCGTACAATATCATAGTACTTCACACTAACCGCTGCAATGGTGTTCTGTATCTGGGCATTCAGCAATTGCTGGTTCTGGCGTTGTAATTCACCCAGTCTTTTCTCGGTTGTTACTACCCGGTACCCATTGTATAGTAAAATACTACCAGTGATGCCTGCTGTTAAGTTGTTAGAACCTACATTGTTCCTTTTCACATCACGCGCAGCGTCTGCATATTTCTGGTTGATGGTAGTGAGTTGTTCATTATCGCCTGCCGTTGCGCTTACTACCGGCAAAGCTCCTGCCACACCGCTGTTATTATTGATGTTGCTGATCTCCAGGTTGTTTTTAGCCAAACGGATATCGAAGCTGTTTTTCAATGCGGTATTAACAGCATCGGAAAGCGACAGTGACTGCTGGGAATACCCTTCCATGGCAAGGGCAGTCAGGAAAACAAACAATAATTTTTTCATGTGCTGTGAAATTACCGGGCTGCTGTTGATGCATCCTCAAAAATTACACCAACGGATGAGTTCAGCTTACCAGGGTACCAACACGCATGCCTTCCACCACTTTCAACAAGTTGCCTGGCTTATTCATGTCGAATACAATGATGGGCAGCTTATTTTCCATGCAAAGTGTGAACGCGGTCATATCCATTACCCGCAGGTTCTGGTTGATGCATTCCTGGAAACTTACCGTATCGAATTTTTTAGCTGAAGGGTCTTTTTCGGGATCGGCATTATAAACACCGTCTACGCGCGTTCCTTTCAATATCACATCTGCTTTCATTTCAATAGCACGCAGCGATCCCGCTGTATCGGTAGTAAAATAAGGATTACCGGTACCTGCGCCGAAAATTACCACACGTCCCTTTTCCAGGTGGCGAAGGGCTTTGCGGCGGATATAAGGCTCGGCCACCTGTTCCATATTGATGGCGCTTTGTAAACGCGTATACACGCCGATCTTTTCCAGCATCGCCTGCATGGCCATCGCATTAATCACCGTAGCAAGCATACCCATATAATCGCCATGCGCCCGCTCAATACCACTTTCGGCCTCATTCATACCCCGGTAAATATTACCACCGCCGATCACAATGGCTACCTGCACACCGAGGTCGGTCACCATTTTGATATCCTGTGCATATTGCTCAATGATACGGGGGTTAAAAGGATCACCATTCTGCTGGTCGCCTAATAAGGCTTCACCGGATAGTTTGAGGAGAATACGCTTGAACTTGGGGAGCATGAGGAGGTTATTGATTCGACTGCAAATAACCTGAATTTTTAATGAGTCGCCAAACAGAAAATAAAAAGGGGTGGCCTGTATCAGTACCACCCCTCAATTATGCTACAACAGTATTGCCCTTATCCCAGTGCAACACGTTTAAAACCTGTTACTTTCAGATCGGCTCCTACACTCTTCAGGTATTCGCCCACACTCTTACCACCGTCTTTCACAAAAGCCTGTGCCAGTAAGGTTTGCTCTTTGAAGAAAGCATTCAGTTTGCCTTCAGCGATCTTGGAGATCATTTCATCGGGCTTACCGGCCATTTTAGGATCCTGCTTCATGGTATCTACGATGATAGCCCTTTCCCTTTCGATCACATCGGCAGGAACTGAGTCGGCATCCACCGCTACAGGGTTCATCGCTGCGATCTGCATAGCGATGTCTTTTCCTGCTTCAGCAGCTTCGCTTGACAGTCCAACCAGCACGCCCATACGGTAAGCGCCATGGATATAAGAAGCTACATAAGGCGCTTCGATCTTTTCGAATTTCGCAACACCGATCTTTTCACCGATGGCTGCCAGTTTATCGTTGATCAGGTCAGATACTTTAGCCCCATTGATCACCACTTCATTCAGTTCTTCAGCGCTGTTCACGTTGTTGGCTACAGCAGCATCGGCGATGCTTTGCGCGAAGGCAACAAAGTCTGCGTTTTTAGAAACGAAGTCGGTTTCGCAGCTTATGCATACAATAAAACCGGTTTTATTATCAGCAGATGTTTTTGCAATGATCACACCTTCTTTCGCTTCACGGTCGCTGCGTTTTGCAGCTACTTTTTGACCCTGCTTGCGGAGCCAGTCGATCGCTGCTTCAAAATCACCGTTTGTTTCGGTGAGGGCCTTGCGGCAATCCATCATGCCGGCGCCGGTAGCCTGGCGGAGTTTATTAATTTCTGCGGCTGTAATTGTTGCAGTACTCATATTCTTTTTACAATTTTGAAACGTTATTGTGGATGCGGTGTGAGCAAAACTAATAGCTGCACCCGGATACCAACATTATGGTTTAATGAAATAAAAATCAGTAGCAGCGGATCAAACAAATTGGGTCATTAAGCCATTACCCATAAGAGAATGACGTAATGACCCAACGAATATTTCATTCAGGATGATTATCTGCTTCCACCACCGGCAGGGCGACGGTTACCCGGAACACGACGTTTGGGTTGTCCTTGTCCTCCTGCATCGGCGCTTCCACGCTGTCTGCCTCCGCGGCCAGATTCAGACTGGGCTTCCGCTTCGAGGCGACGGGCTTTTGCTTCATTTTCGTTATTGCTTTCTTCGGTTTCTTCTTCATCTTTAGAAGCCTGACGTTCTGCCAAACCTTCAGCGATAGCTGCTACGATATAGTTTACAACGATAGCGATAGACTTGGTGGCATCGTCGTTGGACGGAATAGAAAAGTCTACTTTATTGGGATCGCAGTTGGTATCAACCATACCAAAAGTAGTAATACCCAGGCGCTTGGCTTCTGCCAGTGCAATATGCTCATGCCCGATGTCTACCAGGAACAAAGCAGCCGGCAGGCGACCCAGTTGAGCGATACCACCCAGTACTTTTTCCATTTTATCCTTATCGCGACTCAAAGTCAGACGCTCTTTCTTGGTGAGGCTGTCGGCGCTGCCATCTGCCAGCATTTTTTCAATGCTCTGCATTTTCTTAACGCTCTTACGAACCGTATTGAAGTTGGTAAGCATACCACCCAGCCAACGCTCGGTAGCATAAGGCATGTTCACACGCTTGGCACACTCGCTCACGATTTCTTTCGCCTGCTTTTTGGTAGCAATGAACATGATTTTCTTACCGCTTTTCGCAATCTGTTTAACAGCAGCGGCAGCTTCCTGCAGGTGATCCACTGTTTTATTCAGGTCGATGATGTGGATGCCTTTCTTCTCAGCGAAGATATAAGGCAACATCTTGGGATTCCACTTCTTTTTCAGGTGACCAAAGTGTACGCCGGCCTCCAGGAGTTGTTGTTGCAGTGAAGTGTTATTTTCCATTGTATTGATTGTATAAGTTGTTATAATTTAATAATACACAGGAGCCAACGATTAACGCTTGCTGAACTGGTAGCTTCTACGTGCTTTCTTGTGACCGAATTTCTTACGCTCAACACCACGGGGATCACGCTTCAGCTGACCTTCTGCTTTCAGCGCAGGACGTAATTCAGCATTCACTTCCAGCAATGCGCGGGCAATACCCAGTTTGGCTGCTTCGGCCTGGCCTTTCAAACCACCACCGGTTGCATTGATCACCACATCGTACTTACCAAACACATCGGCAGTTTTCAGTGGAGCTTCCACCTGGTTCTGCAGGTATACCAGCGGAAAATATTCTTTATAGTCCCTGTCATTTACAGTGATCTTACCCTCACCCTTGCTAATGAATACGCGGGTAACGGCTTCTTTACGGCGACCAACTGCGTTTTTTTGTTTTTCCATTTATGTTGGAATTAAAGTGTTTTAAAACGGTTGATTTAGAATTTAAATTCTTTGGGTTGCTGTGCAGTATGCGGATGGTTGGGGCCGGCATACACGAACAGTTTCTTGATCATTTTGCGACCCAGGCGGTTCTTAGGCAGCATGCCTTTTACCGCTCTTTCCATGATCACTTCAGGACGACGCCTGATCAGGTCCTGGGCAGCTTCTTCTTTCTTACCACCGGGGTAGCCGGAGTAGTTGATGTATTGTTTGTCTTCGAACTTGTTACCGGTGAAGACTACTTTTTCTGCATTGATAACAATGACATAATCCCCGCAATCTACGTGAGGTGTATAATACGCTTTGTTCTTACCGCGAAGAGCAGCAGCGATCTTGGATGCAATACGACCTACGGTTTGATTAGTACCGTCAACCACGTACCAGTTGTGCTGCACGGTAGCCGCATTCGCATGCTTTGTAGTGAAATGAAGTTTACTCATAATCTTTACTTTTTTTGTTCAACCGGCGCTATCCCGACGGTTTTTAAATGGACGGCAAAGGTACGGCCACAGCAACCGATTTTCCAAGGAATTTGCGAAGTATTTTAAATGAAATCTTTGCAAATGATTGATAATCAATAAAAAAATAGCGTCTCAAAAATCATCACGCCTATTTTACCCACTCCGCTACAGCCGAAGCACAGCTATTCATATTTGTAACATTATTTAATAGCCTTAAAAGTTGGCAAATTACCAACTTTTAATACCTTTGCTTTATGATCGTAAGCAAGGGTGCAGGTACAAAACCATTGCTTATGCTTATTATCAACGGAAGGCTACTGGATTCGTTTGCCCTTGCCCATGCTTCTACAAGAAAAAGTCTGGCAGCATGGAGAAAAGCAACCAAAGAAGCTTCCTGGAAAAAGAAACAGGATATACTTTTTTCTTTTCCCAATGCAAAAGTCCTGGGCAATAACAGGGCAAGATTCGAGATACAACACAATAAATACCGTCTGATTGCCGAAGTGTTTTATGAAGATGGATTGGTGGAAGTAAGGTTCATCGGCACGCATACGGAATATGATAAGATCGATCCTTTAACTGTATAAATATTGAATTATGTCAGATTGGTTCTTTATCGAAAACGAATCCGAGTATCAAAAAGCGATGGAGCGTTTTCAGGAAATTAAATACGCCGAAAAAGGCAGTATGGAGTACAGGGAGAAAATGTTACTGGCTCACCTCATCGACCGTTATGAAGACAAAACATCTTCGCTCCCCGAATTAGACCCCATCGAATTCATTAAAATTCGAATGGAAGATTTTGGCTATAAAGCCACTGATCTTGCCAGAGCATACGGAGACAAAGGCACCGTTAGCAAGGTGTTGAATTATAAACAACCGCTTTCCTTAACGATGATCCGGAAATTTAGTGAGATATTGCACATCCCTGTTGAAGCGTTGATCAAAGAATATAAACTTCAATCCTAGCATTTTGGCATTCAGAAAACTCCAGGCAACACATCTTTTTACCGGATCGGAGATGCGCGGTAATGATGCTGTACTGGTCATCGATGAAACCGGGGTTGTTAAAGATCTGGTATCCCTGGCAGATGCCGGTGACAACATTGAATCTTATAAAGGCATCCTCTCGCCGGGATTTATCAATTGTCATTGCCACCTGGAGCTCAGTCACATGAAGGGTTTGATACCCGAACAAACAGGACTGGTCGATTTTGTTTTCCATGTAATCACCCAACGGCATTTCCCTGATGCTGAAATACTGGAACATATTACCCGTGCAGAAGATGAAATGCTGCAAAATGGTATTGTAGCAGTGGGGGATATCTGTAACAATACACTCACCATTCTGCAAAAACAGTTACAGCGACTGGCATATTATAATTTCATTGAAGTAAGCGGCTGGCTTCCCGCTCTGGCAGAGCAAAGGTTCCAACGGTCTTTCGGGTATTACCAGGAATTCAAAAACCTGAACGCCTGTAATCCCCGTTCGCTCTCCCCACATGCCCCTTATTCGGTTTCCGAAGAATTGTGGCATTTGTTACAACCTCATTTCAACAATAAAACCATCACCATACATAACCAGGAAACGGCTTTCGAAGATGAACTGTTCGAAAAAGGCAGCGGCGGTTTCTCCCGTATGTATGAAATAATGCAATTGGATACCTCTTTCTTTAAACCCACTGGCAAGACCAGTCTGCAATCTTATTACAGCCAGTTATCGAATGCCCGACAAGTACTCCTCGTTCACAATACATTCACTAAAAAGCCCGATCTGTTATTTGCTAAAAGCCAGGCAATCGCTAACAGGCAGACCCTGTTTCATTGCCTCTGCATCAATGCAAACCGTTATATCGAAAACAGCATTCCTCCGGTTCAGCTCCTGCGCGACTGCGATTGTACCATCGTGGTGGGCACAGACAGCCTGGCCAGTAACCACAGTCTGAACATTCTTGCAGAACTTCAATCGATCACTAAATATTTTCCCCAGGTGCCGCTCAACGAATTATTACGATGGGCAACCCTCAACGGCGCAAAAGCATTGCAGATGGAAGATGAACTGGGAAGCTTTGCCAAAGGCAAGAGGCCGGGCGTTGTATTACTCGAGGGTAGTGATGGGAAGATCAATGAAGCTACTACTGTTCGGAGGATATTATAGGAGTTGATAGTTGTTAGTTGTTAGAAAAGACATCCTCTGACAACTAACAACTATCAACTGACAACTAACTCAACACTTCCTGTAAAACACCCAGACTCCTCATTTCACCAAAATCAGCTACATGCAGTGCGATATAGGTTTGAAACGCTTGTAAAAGTTCCCGTCTTATTTGCCTGTTCAACGATATATGATCAAGATCATTGTAAAACTGTAACGATAACAATTGACCGGCTACCTCGGCCAACCGGCTTTCTATGTAATAAGGATGTGCAGGTTTTTCCCGGATAAAAATTCCTTCCTGTAAATCAAGCACCGGTGTTTGTGCATGATAAGTGCCCTGCATCTGGAATCCCAGTTCGCTTCCCAGGTGGAGAATGAAATACAGTGGCAGATTGGCTACCAGTGTGTCTGATCCTTTGTCGAGTTGTTTAAGTGTATCTTCTATCAGGTAGAATAATTCCGGGTTGGCTTCCGGTTGTTTGAGGCTGTGCTGCAGTAATTCTATCACGTACATGGCAACTGCATTCCGCACCACATCGAACAATAATCTCTCGTAGAGATAAGCCCACTGGAACTCTTTTACAAACTGTAATTGTTTGAGTTCGTTGTGATACACTTCCATCTCCAGTATGGCTGCCGGCTGAAAATAAACTGCTTTGCCCGCTGAGGTCTTGCTGCTTTGCCTCACCCCTTTTACAATATAACTCTGCACCCCAAACAATTCGGTATATACCGTGGTAATGACGCTTGTATCGCCATATTTTACGGTACGCAACACAATGCCTTTGGTAGCATGTATCATAGGCTTCAGATCGCCCCGGTAAACTGCTTCAGGAAGCGCAGGTCGTTCTGGGAGTAAAGGCGCAGGTCGTTCACCTGGTATTTCAACTGGGTAATCCTTTCCACACCCATTCCAAAAGCAAAACCGGTGTATTTATTCGGATCGATACCAAAATTCTCGAGCACTTTCGGATGCACCATACCACTGCCCAATATCTCTACCCAGCCGGTATGTTTGCAAATATTACATCCGTCACCACCACAGATCAGACAGCTGATGTCCATTTCGGCGCTGGGTTCAGTAAAAGGAAAATAACTTGGCCGGAAACGCACTTTCACATCCTTCCCAAACATTTCCTGCACAAAAAAGTAAAGTGTTTGTTTGAGGTCGGCAAAGCTTACATTCTCATCGATATACAAACCTTCTACCTGGTGGAAGAAGCAATGTGCGCGGGCACTGACCGTTTCATTACGATACACCCTGCCCGGACATATCACACGGATGGGCGGTTTTTGTTTTTCCATTACCCTTGCCTGCACACTACTGGTATGGGTACGCAACAACCAGTCGGGATTGCGGCTGATGTAAAAAGTGTCCTGCATATCCCTGGCCGGATGGTCTTCCGGCAGGTTCATCGCGCCGAAATTATGCCAGTCGTCTTCTATCTCAGGCCCTTCGGCCACAGCAAAACCTAATCTTTTAAAAATGGATACGATCTGGTTCCGCACCAGGCTGAGCGGATGGCGTGAACCTATGGCAACAGGATCTCCGGGTAATGACCAGTCGATCTGGTTACCATGTGCATGGTCTTCCTGCGCACCCAGGGATTTCAGCGTTTCGTAACGTGTTTCAGCAAACTGCTTGAATTCGTTCAATACCAGTCCGAATGCCTTTTTCTGTTCATTCGGCACATTCTTCATTTCACCCATCACTTCTTTTACCAGCCCCTTGGTTCCCAGGTATTTGATGCGAAAAGCTTCCACCGCTTCGGCAGTCGAAGCCTCATACGCGGCCATTTCCTGCTTGTACGCCTCTATCTGTTGCACTAATTGTTCCATGGGAACGAAGATAGAGATAAAATAAATGAGTACATTTGCTTTGAAGAACGAACATTACATGGAATATAATACCAGCAGGAATTACCTGGGCATGAAGGAATATGGTCGCCACGTGCAGAAGATGGTGGAATACCTGCTTACCATAGAAGACCGCGAAAAAAGACAGCGACAGGCACAGTCGGTGATTGAATTGATGGGATTTCTCAACCCGCACCTGAAAAACGTAGATGATTTCAAGCACATGTTGTGGGACCATCTTTTTTTCATCAGCGATTTCAGCCTGGATGTAGACAGTCCTTACCCCATCCCCCAAAGAGAGACGTACAAGCAAAAACCCGATCCGCTTCCTTACCCGAAGCGTAATCCCCGATATGCCCACCTGGGTAAAAACCTGGAAATGGTCATCGATAAAGCGTTAAAACAGGAAGACGCTGAAAAGAAAGCAGGTTTTGCCCATGCCATTGCCTATTACATGAAACTGGCTTACAGCAACTGGCATAAAGAACTGGTGCACGACGATGCCATCCGCAGCGAGTTGAACAATATCACCGGAGGTGAGCTGGAATTCAGCAACACCCCTTTTATCAAACACCGCAACCAGAATTTCGAGCGTGATGATTACGGTACCGGAAACCGCGGTCGCTGGCAACAGAATTTTGGCGGCAGAAACAACCGCAACAACCGGAATAATAATAATAACAACAACAACAACCGCAACAATAACGGAAACCGGAATAACAATAAGAACCGGCAGTTCAAAAAGCGGTTCAATTAATGTAATAGTTGCTCCATAGGCAATGGCTCAATAACAACTTAACTACATGAGTTCCTTCGAAGTAAGGGGAGGCAAACAACTGAAAGGAGAAATTGTTCCGCAAGGGGCAAAAAACGAAGCATTACAAATCCTGTCGGCAGTGTTGCTGACCGCTGAACCCGTTACCATTGCCAATATACCCGATATACTGGATGTTAATTTGCTCATTGAACTGCTCGATGAGATCGGCGTTAAAATTTCCCGCAGCAACAGGCATACCTGCACCTTCCAGGCCGACCAGATAGACGCAGATTACCTGGCTTCCGATGACTTCAGGAAAAAAGGCGGCCGCCTTCGTGGAAGCGTAATGCTCGCGGGGCCTATGTTAGCCAGGTTTGGCAAAGCCTATATACCCAAGCCGGGCGGCGATAAGATCGGGCGCAGAAGACTGGATACGCATATCATTGGTTTTGAAAAACTGGGTGCGCGATTTGAATACGATGAATTACACAGTTGCTTCAAATTGAGTTCTCCGCGTTTACGTGGTGCATATATGTTGTTGGATGAACCTTCTGTTACCGGCACTGCCAACATCATCATGGCAGCCGTATTGGCTGAAGGCATTACTACTATTTATAATGCTGCCTGTGAACCTTATGTGCAGCAACTGTGTCAAATGCTCAATCGCATGGGTGCATGCATCCGTGGCATCGGCAGCAATCTCCTCACCATCGAAGGAGTAACGAAGCTCGGCGGCACTACGCACCGCATGTTGCCCGATATGATCGAAATAGGCAGCTTTATTGGGCTGGCGGCCATGACGCAAAGCGAGATCACCATCAAGAATGCCGGCGTGGAACATCTTGGTGTTATCCCTGAAAAATTCCAGCAGTTGGGCATTCAGTTTCAAATAAAAGGCGATGATATTTATATCCCTTCGCAAGACGTTTACGAGATACAAACATTCATGGATGGAGGCATCCTCACGATATACGACCATCCCTGGCCCGGATTTACGCCCGACCTGTTGAGTATTGTACTCGTAGTAGCTACACAGGCAAGAGGCAGTGTGCTCATTCACCAGAAAATGTTCGAAAGCCGTTTGTTCTTTACCGATAAACTGATCGATATGGGCGCGCAGATCATCCTCTGCGATCCGCACCGCGCCACCGTTATTGGCCTTGGCAGAAAACAGAACCTGCGGGGTATTACCATGACCAGTCCCGATATCCGCGCAGGACAAGCCCTCCTCATTGCCGCATTGAGCGCCGAAGGCAAAAGCATCATCCAGAACATTGAACAAATCGACCGCGGATACCAGTACATTGACGAAAGGCTCAGGAGCCTTGGAGCTGATATAAAGAGAGTTGTTAGTTGATAGATGTCAGTTGTGAGAATAAAACACCTTCTGACAACTAACAACTAATATTTAGCTGCTTGTCCCGGCTTAGGAGTAGATTGCTTAATAAATTCACGAAGGCGTTCATTGCTCGTAGCCAGGTCTTCCTTGCGCAGGTACATCATGTGTCCGCTGCGGTAACCTTCCCAACTCATACGGTCTTTCAGTTTGCCGCTGGGGTCCATCTGCCACATGCTGTATTTCGCATTGAAATAATCACAAGCCCCATCATAGTAACCCGATTGTACCAATAAATGCAGGTAAGGGTTTTCGGCCATCGCCTGGCGCAGGTTCTCACCCGTTTTGTCATTACTACCATCCCAGGGATGAACGGGACCAAACATATAATAGTCCAGATCAGTCTTGTAGTTTAATTCTTCTCTCAGGTACATATTGATAGCCGGAGTGAATGAATGTAACCAGGATGTGAGCTCTGCGTTATAATCGGGATAATCGCCTGCGTTTTTGCGGTCGATCCCCAGGTAGCGCGAATCGAGACGACCAACAGTCTGCCCCTTGCTGCGCAACAATTCTTTCCAGAAATAGCCTGCAGGAACATCAAGATTCTGATCCAATACCTGTTGTACTCCTATCCCGGAATAGCGGGCAACTTTTTCGGCAATCTCTTTTTTCTTGTTCTCCGTTAAAGAGCCGCCGAGCGCAAGTGCAGGAATGAATTCATCCACCGTAAATTTTTCTACTTCAGGCAAAACAGCGGTCAGGTCTTTTTGTTGCAGATCAGACGCCAGCGCTTTATGATACCAGGCCGTTGCCGCGAAATAAGGTAATCGCAATGCGGCGCTCAATGGCCCGTCTCTCTCGATACCCAATGTAGTAGGCGACACCAGTATAACCCCGTTCAGGTAAATCCAGTGGGCATTCTGTAATTCCAGCGATAGTCCGGATACACGGGTAGTACCATAACTTTCCCCAATAAGGTATTTGGGTGAAGCCCAACGTTTATAACGGCTGATAAAAGTGTTGATCCAGTCGGCCAGGTATTTGATATCGGCATTGACACCAAAAAACTTGGACGTAGGCACATCTTTCGACAAAGGCCTGGAGAAGCCGGTATTTACAGGGTCTACGTAAACAATATCTGCAACATCCAGGATCGAATTCGGGTTATCCTTGAGACCATAAGGTTGTACAGGATTGCCTTCGTCATCAACCTTGAGTATCCGCGGTCCGGTATACCCGATTTGCATCCACACAGAAGCGGTTCCAGGGCCTCCGTTGAAAGAGATCATGAGGGGTCTTGCTGAACGATCGCTCACATCGGACCGCTCATAGTAAGTATAGAAAATACCAGCAATGGGCTTTCCCTCTTCATCCCATACCGGCAGGGTGCCGGCAACTACTTTATAAGGCACTCGCTGTCCCTTGATCGTAATTTCGTTTTTGGTAACAACAGACGATTCAACCTCAACCGCCCTTTTATGGGCATTCTGCTGTTTATCGTTTTTGGAAGTGGTATCGGCTGCCGCAGGCTTCTGAGCCTGAACACTGGCAAGGCAAGTAATCAGCAATAGCAATGACAGTAATATTCTCTTCATGTTAGTTCTTGTTAGTTCCCGCGAGTTGATTCAACGGACACTAAAAATAGGAAAATATTACATAACAAAGGAGCCAGTTGGGCTCCTTTGCTTACATCGTTACAACATATCCTGTTAATAGTCGTCGTTCAGCGCAAATACAGGTTTACGGTACATCCATTGTCCGCCTGTGAAATCAGGGAAATCCACCGTTTCATTACCCAATTCAATTGATCTTTCACTCAATGGTGTGATGGCACTCCAGGCAGCAGCATCATATACATCCAATGGTGTAGCCGTTTTACGTTTGATCGATTCAATGAATGCATGCTCTACAAAGAAATCCATCCCACCATGACCGGCACCGGCACTTTCTTTGCTCCAGCGGGCCCACAGCGGGTGATCATATTTGTCAAGCCAGGTTTTTTCATCATCCCATATATCATTCTTGGCCGACTTCCCTTCTATATAAATACTCCTGTTCACATCCATCCACAAACCTTCGGTACCCTGTACACGGAAACCCAAAGAATATGGTCTCGGCAAATCGGTATCGTGCTGCAATAAAATGGTTTCGCCGTTTGCACAATTGATAGAAGTAGTTACCACATCACCCAGTTTGAAATTCACTTTTGCATTGGGATGGTTTTCGCCACCCACTTTTACTATGTAATTGTGCAGGCCCCTTGCTTTGGAAGAGAAAGAGCAGAGCGATAAGAAACGGTTGCCCCTGTTGATGTTGATGTATTGGGCAATCGGTCCGATACCATGTGTAGGATAGAGGTCGCCATTGCGCCGAACGGAATGCTCTGTTCTCCAGTGCGCTTCTGAATAACCTTTTTCACCGAATTCCGCGCCCTTCGTATACGGACCATTTCCATCATTGAATTTCACTCCACGCAGATCGTGCTGGTAACCACCCTGCAAATGGATGAGTTCGCCAAACAAGCCCTGCCTTACCATATTCAATACCGCCATCACGTCGCGACGGTAACAAACATTCTCCATCATCATTACATGTGCGTCGTAGCGTTCAGCGGCCCGCACCACTTCCCAATGGTCTTCGAGCGTGATACCCAGTATCACTTCTGTTCCTACATATTTAATACCCGCCTGCAGTGCACCGATAATCATAGGCTTGTGCCATTCCCAGGGCGTTGCAATCACAATACCATCCAGCTTTTTACTGTCCAGCATTTTTTTCCAGGCATAGGGATCTCCGGTATACACTTCCGGCATTTTCTTTCCGGCTTTACTCACCATCCCCCTGGCTGTATTCAACACTTTTTCGTCCAGGTCACAAATAGCTATCACCTCCGTATCATCCCTTCTTAACAGCAGGCTCAGGTGCGAGAGGCCCCGCTGCCCAACGCCAATGATCCCTATCCTTACTTTATCATCTGCCACCGGGTGGGCAAACAATTTACCGGAAGATAAAACAGCGGTTGCTGCCGTTGCCAGTCCTGCTGTCTTTACGAATTCTTTTCTGTTCATTGTTTTCTATTTGGAGTATAAAATTGCTGATTGATAAATTGTACGCAAGTCACGTTATCAGTATACAGCGCTGTATCCGGGTCATCCGTCATCACGTGTTCAGCGCTCAATGTTGCCAGTGTATTGCCATAGCCATCAAAAGCTTTCAGCTTCAGGAACTGTTTACCTGAAGCTTGCGGTATCATCGTAAGCACAATTTTAGTGCGTGAGAAAGTAATATTTTGTTCGATGGGTTTGAAAGAAACCGCATCGCCAATAAACAAATAGCCATCCTTTGTCATGCCGGCCTGCAATACAGCAACGCTTTCACCATTCTCCAGCCTTTCAGACAGCCGGAAGCCCGCATGGATAGGCGTTTCATTGTTAGTCGCTATATCCAGGAAGCACAATTCAACACTGGCCGTAAAATATTTGGGTGCAACAACAGCAGGTGGCCGCCTGCCTGTTTCCGGCGTAGTAACGCCGGCGTTGGCAGCATGTGCAAATAATTTTTTAAAGATATCCCTGCGGTTCATGCTTATTGATCTTTCGTATTGAATTTAGGATCTACAAATTCCCATTCTCTGATATGTGCCTGCTGGTGTTCTTTTTTAACGATCGCCTGGAATTGACTGATCAGTTCAGGATGCTGTGCTGCAAGATCGGTTGTTTCATTGCGATCCGATTCGAGATTGAACAATAACCAGGGCTTTTCGGGGTGATGTCTTACATCCAACTTCACACCTTTCCAGTTTCCTATACGAATGGCAAGCTGACCGCCATTCTCAGGGTATTCAAAATACAAATATGCATGCTTTTTTTGCGCCTTCGTATGGCCCTTTAACTCAGGTAAAAAAGAAATACCATCGGTATGCGCAACTTTTTGTCCTGTTAGCTCGGCCAGTGTAGCCATCATATCGAACTGTGCTGATACCAGCCTGCTGGTAGTTCCCGCAGGAATCGTACCCGGCCACCTGGCAATCAACGGCTCACGTATGCCCCCTTCAAACAGATCCATTTTTTGTCCGCGCAACCCACCGGTACTGTTGAAGAAAAACCGGTCAACCCCTCCATTGAAAGCGGCACCGTTATCGCTCGAAAAAAAGACCAGGGTATTATCATCCAGACCCAGTTGTTTTATTTTTTCCATGATGATACCTACCTGCGCATCCAGGTAAGTAATCATGGCTGCATAGGTAGACAATGGGTATTTGCAGGCGGCATAGCCTGCCTGGCCATAATAAGGCTGTTCATTGAACTGGCCGATATATCGTTTCACCCATTCGTCGGGCGCCTGTAAAGACACATGCGGAATAGTATAGGGCAGGTAAAGAAAGAATGGTTTGCGGGCATTGCGTTCTATAAATGCAAGCGCTTTTTCCGTCATTTTCGCCGGTGCATAGTCTTTCCCTTTGAAATAATCGAAATCGGCATCGGTAGCTTTAGCAGAATCAACGCTTTTGTGCACATAGATACTGGGGTTGCGCAAAGTATCCCAGTGATCATTTTCCCAGAGATGGGTAGGATAATAATTGTGCGCCTGTTTCTGATCAAGGAAACCGTAGAAATAATCGAATCCCTGCTTCAATGGAAAACCTGTAGTATTGACCATACCCATGCCCCATTTCCCAATGGCGCCCGTTGCATAGCCGGCCTGCTGCATCAATTTTGCAATGGTAAAACTGCCTTCCGGAAGCGGCATTTGCCCGCCTTCCAGGCTATCGGCAAATCCTCCCATTTCATAATTGCCATGTATGTAAGTGTGGCCGCCATGCTTGCCGGTCATGAGCATACAACGGGCAGGTGCGCAAACAGGTGTGCTGGTATAATGATCGGTGAAACGCATGCCTTCCCTGGCCATCCGGTCGAGATAAGGTGTGCGGATCTTTTGTTGCCCGTAACAACCCGATTCTCCATAACCCATATCATCTGCATAGATATAGATCACATTAGGTGTCTTTCTTTTTGGTTGAGACCAGGCATGTATACACGATAACTGGAACAGTACCAGCACCAGGCTGGCTTTCATCATGAATGAAGGTTTGTATATACGCATGGGCATCCGCATTCGTTTTAGACGATCAGGCAACGGTGAAAATAAGCCTTTCGAACCTATCCCTTTTATGCAAACGGTTGATTAAATTTTAAAGCCTCCCGAATGATTTTGGCTGTATCTTACGCACTTCAACCTTATTTTTCAACGTTCTACCCCCCAACCGGCTGTTATGCAACAAACCAATTCCAGTAACAGGTACGCCATCATTATCATTGGTATTTTATTCTTTGTTTTCGGTTTCGTTACCTGGCTCAATGGTACATTGATCCCTTTTCTCAAGCTGGCTTGTCAGCTCGAAAACGACATACAGGCATTCTTTGTAACATTTGCTTTTTATATGGCTTATTTCTTCCTGGCATTGCCTTCTTCTGTGCTGCTGAAGAAAACAGGTTTTAAGAATGGTATGGCGCTTGGATTGGTGGTAATGGCCGTTGGATCACTCATTTTCATTCCGGCTGCCAATAGCCGCAACTTCGGACTTTTCCTTACGGGCCTTTTTGTACAGGGCGCCGGTTTATCATTATTACAAACAGCCAGCAATCCTTACATCAGTATCATTGGTCCTATTGAAAGTGCTGCGCAGCGCATCAGTATCATGGGTATCTGTAACAAAATAGCTGGTATGCTCAGTCCCATTATTGTAGGTGCGCTGGTACTGAAAAACGCCAATTCCATACAGGAGCAGGTCGCTACTACTACCGATGCCGCATTGAAAGAGACTTTGTTGAATGAACTGGCCGGAAGGGTGATCGTTCCTTACATCATCATTGCAGTTGTTTTATTGCTACTGGCCATAATGATCAAGCGATCTTCCCTGCCTGAAATTGAATCAGCAGATGAACACAGCGCAGATACACATTCGGGCGACAAAACCAGTCCTTTTCAGTTCCCTCACCTTATGCTCGGCGTTCTTTGTCTTTTCTTGTATGTAGGCGTTGAAGTAATGGCAGGTGATGCCATTGGTACTTATGGACGGATGTTGGGCATGCCGCTCGACCAAACCAAATTCTTTACCACTTTCACTTTAACAGCTATGCTGGCCGGATATATCATTGGGGTGTTCACCATACCTAAATACATTTCACAACAGAAGGCCCTGGCAATCTCAGCCGTATTAGGTGTGATCTTTTGTTTAGGTGTATTCTTTTCTACCGGGTATACTGCCATCATTTTTATTGCACTCCTGGGCATTGCCAACGCATTGATGTGGCCCGCGATCTTCCCGCTTGCCATCGATGGATTAGGTAAGTTTACCAAAACCGGAGCTGCATTACTGATCATGGGTATTGCCGGCGGTGCATTGATACCACTCTTATATACCACTTTAAAAGACAAGCATATTGCGTCAAACCAGGCATCTTTCCTCATCTGCATGCTGCCCGCTTACCTGTATATATACTATTATGCAGTGAAGGGCTTTGCCGTTGGAAAAGCGCAGATCAGTATCGCGAAAAAATAAATCTGCGATCAGTAGTCGAACCGCTTGATGGACTTGTCATCACAAATGGCATGAATGAATGCATCATGGTTCCTCAAATGACCATCTACTTCCCATGTAACGGACAGGTCATTGCCTTCTCTTGAATAACCAATGACCCTGAAACGCAGACGGCTTTTTTTGAGGAGTGTTTCGTAGTGATGTTGCGCCGACTCCGTGTAGGTGCATGAAATAGAATAATTCCTCGATTTATTCAACCGGTCGATCATTCTTTCAATATAAGGAAGAATGGTCAGCACCAGTAATATGAGTATGCTTGCACAGCCTGCGGCAAAATAATGACCATTGCCAATACCCATTCCTACAGCCGCTACGGCCCAAATAGTGGCAGCCGTAGTAATACCATTGATCTTGTTCTGCCCGTGAAAAATAACACCTGCACCCAGGAACCCGATCCCGGTAACAATATTGGAAGCAATACGATCAGGATTACCCGGCATGCCAATACGAACCGAAAGCATGGTAAACAAACAGGAGCCGATAGAAATCATGATCATGGTGCGGAAGCCGGCCGACTTGCTGCGGTATTCCCGCTCAATACCCACCATACCACCCCACAACGCTGCCAATAAAAAGCGGAGAAAGATTTCAAAGTCCATATCAACTCATTTTGAGGTTTTGAAAAAACCTTTTTTATATGCTTGTTGAAAAATAGTAAAATCATGATTCACCTGGCTCGCGTATAGTATTGCCCATTTCTTCGCAGCAGCTATCCATTTTCCCTCAGCTGCAAATGCTTTCAATGCATCCGCGGTGGCAGACCCCTGTCTTCCGCTGCTTCTCAATTGTGCCGATGCCGTAATCACAGCCAGGTCGGTGATATATTCATCCAGGGCTTTCGACTTTTTCCTGGAAGGCGCTATCACCACTTTATCAGTAGTAGGTTGTATTTCCTTTACCACGTACCAGTCTTTCTTGTATTCAAACGACGACAAGAGATATGGCGTTACATGCTCCATCATTTGCTGTACATCTATTACGCGATGCGCGGGGTTTTTCCATTTGGGTTGGGGCAGATGGCCATGCGCATGCGCCAGCACTTCAGACGGCACTACCTGCTTCATATCCAGGATCATTTTTTTCTTCGGATTGCTTTGGTTTTCCATCAGCAGGCAATACCGCTTCACACCAATACTACCCGTTCCGGCAATACGATAGCAGGCATCGCTCACCTTGTATTGTTTATACTTTACGTGGTATTTACTAAACCAGGTCTGGAAAGCCGGTATCAGCTCTTTCTTTTCTTTTTCGGCTAATTTCAGCAGATTCGGCGTGACGAGGAACTTGGCATTTTTCTTTTTATTGTCCGTACGTTCCCTTAACAGGTCTTTCTCTTTCCTGTTCACCACTCCTTTGATCGTTTTTTTAATCAACCCCCTGGCCGTTTCTTCTTCTACTACCACTGCTTTATTGTAAATGAGCGCTTGCTGGTATTCTTTCAGCAGCAGTTCCATCAATGCTTCACTTTCTTTTTTTGAATATCCCGATTCCACGCCGCTGAGTATCACGGCAACCGCCAATCTCGAGATTTCATACAACACCGGTGCAATGATGGCTTCGTCAAAATCATTCATGTCGAAATAGACCAGCCGGTTACTCCCTTTATAACATCCGAAATTCTCGGTATGTAAGTCGCCGCATATCCAGGTTTTGGGTGAAGGGCCGAAAGGGTATTTCTTCATCAGGTCTTCGTAATACAAATGGCAGGTGCCCCTGAAAAAACGGAACGGACTTCCCGCCATAGCAGCATATTTCAACGGTAACACTTGCTGCTGTCTTGGCGCATTGAATTTTTTTATCCTGGATAATAGGTCCTGGCTCATAATGTTCTTTTTAAGTGAAAGAATAGTTAGCCTGTCCATTTTCTCCGGCAGCTGGATATTGGTCAGTAACTCTAAAGTTCTCTTATTTTTGCCGGATGACAAAGTTTGAAACACTGAAAGAGATCATCAGCAACAGGAGAAGCACCAAACCGGCAGCACTGAATGGCAGAAAAATCGATGATACTGTTATTGGAGAACTCTTGCAATTGGCCAATTGGGCCCCCACCCATGCGCGCACCGAGCCTTGGCGTTTCGTGGTGTACAGCCACGCTGCATTGCATGCATTCTGCGCTGCCCACGCCGAACTCTATCAAAAATACACGCCGGAAGATAAGTTCACCCAGGCCAAATTTGAATCGATCAAACACAATGGCGATAAAGCTTCGCATCTTGTAGTAGTGTACATGCACCGGCAGGTTATTGCTAAGATCCCCGTGATCGAGGAAATCGCAGCCGTTGCAGCAGCCATCCAGAACATCCTGCTCGGCGCCGAAGCACTGGATATAGCCGTACTCTGGAGCACTGGCGGCATGACCCATCATCCTTCCATGAAACAATACCTCGGATTTGGTGAGGAAGACATTGTGATGGGATTACTGTACATGGGATATTCCGATGAGCCGCATCAAAAAGGCACCCGTGCAGTTCCTATGGAAGCCAAAGTGCAATGGAAGGGAGAATTCAAATAAAATTGTTTCTTTGCCAATGGCCACACAAGCTCATAAGCTCATCATCATCACAGCGCCTTCGGGGGCGGGCAAAACCTCCATTACACATTATTTGCTGAACAAATACCCACGCCTGGCTTTTTCTATTTCCGCAGCCACCAGGCAGCCCAGGGGAAAAGAGCAGAACGGTGTAGATTATTATTTCATGAGCGTGGAAGCTTTCCATCAAAAGATCGAAGAAAATGCTTTCATTGAGTGGGAAATGGTGTATGAAGGAAAATATTACGGCACACTGAAAAGTGAACTGGAAAGGATATGGAATGAAGGAAAAACACCCATACTGGATATCGATGTTAAAGGCGCTATTCATGTACAGGAACAGCTTAGCAGCCGGTGCCTGAGCATTTTCATCGAACCGCCTTCTGTTGATGAGCTAAAGCGCCGGCTTGAAAGTCGCGGTACCGAAACAACTGAAAGCCTTTCCACACGCGTGAGCAAGGCTGCCTATGAAATATCTTTCAACCACCATTTCAATAAAACGATTGTCAACGACAACCTGGACAAAGCCTGTTCCGAAACCGAGCAGGCGATCAAAGCATTCCTGGGCTGGGATTGATGATACAAACCTGTTGCCATGTCATTTAAAAACCGCACTGTTCTGATCACAGGCGCCAGCAGGGGCATTGGCAAAGCCATTGCACTCAGGTTGGCCGCAGCAGGCGCCAATATTGTTGTTGCAGCCAAGAGCGTGGAAGAAGACCCCCGTTTGGGCGGCACTATTTTTTCTGCTGCGCAGGAAGTGGAAGCCACCGGCGCACAAGCCCTGCCTGTGAAAACAGATATCCGGTTTGAAGAAGAGATCAGCGCACTGGTACAGAAAACCGTTGAGCGTTTTGGCGGCATCGATGTGGTCATCAACAATGCTTCCGCCATACAACTCACACCTACCGAACAAACCGAGACCAAACGTTTCGACCTCATGCAAAACATCAATGTAAGAGGTACTTTTCTGCTGGTGAAACATTGTATCCCTTACCTGAAGAAAGGCAACAATCCACATATACTTACTTTATCGCCTCCTGTCAACCTCGATCCCAAATGGCTGGGCGGACATATCGCTTATACCATTACCAAATACAATATGAGCATGATGGCCATGGGATGGGCTGCCGAATTCAAAAGCTACGGCATTGCTTCCAATGCACTCTGGCCCCGTACCACCATTGATACCGCTGCCGTAAGGAATTTATTGGGAGGTGAAACGCTGGCTAAGATGAGCCGCACACCTGCGATCCTGGCCGATGCTGCTTATTATATTTTACGCAAGACCGCTGCCGAATACAGTGGCCGTACTTTTATCGATGAAGAAGTGCTCGCAGCAGAAGGCATCACCGATCTTGATGCTTATGCCGTAGTGCCTGGCGCAACACTTTATAATGATCTTTTTATTTAACCATACCTGCTGAAATAAAAGCCATGAGAAAGACAGTACTTAGTTTGATCCTGCTCGCCAGCTTTTGCTCGCTGCAAGCACAAAAGAAAAACACAGCAACCATTGCTGCTGCCGAACCGCTGAAAGCAGAAGCCCTGCAAAACCTGCAGGCTAATTACGATCTGTATAAAAAGAACGCTTTGCAGATCTGGGATTATGCAGAGATGGGCTATAAAGAAGTGAAAAGTGCTGCGTTGCACCAACAAACACTTACGGATAACGGTTTTACCGTGCAGGCTGGTGTTGCAGGCATTCCCACGGCCTTTGTAGCTTCTTATGGCAGCGGTAAACCCGTTATCGCCATCCTTGCCGAATATGATGCCCTGCCTGGCCTTGCACAAAAAGCTGTACCTGAAAAAGCGCCTATTGAAGGAAAGAATGCAGGGCATGCTTGCGGTCACCACCTGTTTGGCACCGCTTCAGTTGCAGCAGGCATTGCTATAAAAAAACTGATCGAAGAAAAAAAGATACAAGGCACTGTTCGGGTATACGGCTGTCCCGCCGAAGAAGGTGGCAGCGGTAAAGTATACATGGTGCGGGAAGGTTTGTTCAATGATGTAGATGTGGTGTTGCACTGGCATCCCGATAATGAAAACAAAGTTACCATGACCAGCGCGCTGGCCAACAAATCGGCCAAGTTCCGGTTCCATGGTATTGCAGCGCATGCCGCTGCTTCACCAGAAAGGGGCCGTTCTGCACTCGATGCCGTAGAAGCCATGGACAATATGGTAAACATGATGCGTGAGCACGTGCCGCAGGAAACAAGGATCCATTATGTGATCACGAATGGCGGCAAAGCGCCCAATGTGGTGCCCGATTATGCAGAAGTATATTATTATGTACGCCATCCCCGAAAAGATGATGTCAAAGCCATCTTCGACCGGGTGGTAAAAGCAGCCAACGGCGCTGCCATGGGCACAGAGACTACCATGGATTATGAGATCATTGGCGGCACGCACGATCTGTTACTCAACGAAACACTGGCCGAAGTAATGCAACACAACCTCGACAAAATTGGTGGTGTGAGCTATACTCCGGAAGAAAAACAGTTTGCGCAAAAGATACAGTCCAGTTTCGGATACCAGGTTCCGGCCATTGAAACCGCCGGTGCCGTTAAACCGCTTCGCGTAGAAATGAAAGCAGGCGGAGGCTCTACCGATGTAGGCGATGTGAGCTACGCAGTTCCTACAGTGGGTATGGGCGCTGCCACCTGGGTACCCGGTACGCCTGCACATAGCTGGCAAGCCGTTGCCTGCGGCGGAACAGAGATCGGTACCAAGGGAATGATGGTGGCTGCCAAAACACTGGCACTGACGGCTATTGACCTGTACACCAACCCTGCACTGATCAAAGACGCTACAGAAGAATTCAAGAAAGCAAAAGGAACCTACAAATATGAAGCGCTGTTAGGGAATAGAAAACCTGCGCTGAACTATAGGGATTAAATACTTTCCGGCCGCATTTGCGGGAACAACAACACATCCTGTATAGATACCTGGTTGGTCATCATCATGCACAACCTGTCAATACCAATACCAATACCGGAAGTAGGCGGCATTCCATATTCGAGGGCGCGGAGGAAGTCATGGTCAATGAACATAGCTTCATCATCGCCCCGCTCCATCAGTTTTGATTGTTCTTCAAAACGCTCGCGCTGGTCAACGGGGTCATTCAATTCGGAATAGGCATTCGCGATCTCTTTTCCGTTTACCATCAGTTCAAAACGCTCTACCAGTCCGGGTTTGCTGCGGTGTTTCTTTGTAAGCGGACTCATCTCCACCGGATAATCAATGATGAAAGTAGGTTGAATGAAAGTATGTTCGCTGGTAGCGCCAAATATCTCGTCGATCAATTTGCCTTTACCAATATTGCCCGGCACGTCGATATGTAATCGCTTACACACTTCGCGCAGGCCGGCTTCGTCCATCTCACTCACATCAATACCGGTATTCTCTTTGATAGCATCGTAGATGCTGATCCTTTTGAAAGGCGCTTTGAAATGGATTACCTGGTCGCCCAATGGCACATCGGTAGTGCCATGCAGGGCAATGGCTATTTTTTCGAACAACTGTTCGGTGATCTCCATCATCCAGAAATAATCTTTGTAAGCTGTATACCATTCCAGTACAGTAAACTCAGGGTTGTGGGTGCGATCCATGCCTTCATTCCTGAAATTGCGGCTGAACTCATATACCCAGTCGAACCCACCCACGATCAAACGCTTCAGGTACAACTCATTGGCAATACGTAAGTAAAAAGGAATATCCAGTGCGTTGTGATGCGTAACAAACGGACGGGCCGCAGCGCCTCCGGGAATAGACTGCAATACCGGCGTATCTACTTCCAGTGCGCCCTGGGCATTGAGGAATTCGCGGATGGTATTGATCAGCCTGGTGCGTTTAACAAAAGTATCCTTTACAGTGGGATTGATGATCAGATCGGCATAACGCTGGCGGTAACGGAATTCCGGGTCGGTAACGGCGTCGAACACATGCCCTTCTTCATCGCGCTTCACCACAGGTAGCGGTTTCAGCGATTTGGTAAGCAGGGTAAGTGTTTGCGCATGGATAGATGTTTCACCCGTCTTGGTGATGAACACATAACCGGTAGCGCCAATGATATCGCCCAGGTCGAGGCCATGCTTTACCAATGTATCCCACAGCGATTTATCTTCCCCCGGATAGAGATCGTCTCTTTTCACGTACAGCTGGATAAGCCCTTTGCTGTCCTGTATCTTGATGAAGAACACTTTACCCTTGTCGTTGATGCTCATGATACGGCCGGCCACACAAACCGAAGCGAACTGTTCTTTTGTCTCTTCGGTAAAATGGTCTTTGATATCCGTTGAATAATGGGTTACCGGGTACAATGGCGCAGGGAACGGATCGATGCCTGCTTCCACCAGTTTTGCCAGTTTCTCCCTGCGAACCAGTTCCTGCTCTGATAAGTGTGCTTGACTCATAATATAATAGCTTGAGAAGGCTGCAAAATTAACGGTTGGCGGGCACTTTATACACATCGGGATTATGCCGTTGCATAAAACGCTGGTAGAGTTCTTCCGGTAACGGCTCCCATCCAAACTGTTGATAAAGGCCATGCGCATCTTTAGTGCCCAGCATCCAGCGTCTCAAACCCTGCAGTTCCGGGTTCGCATGGATGGTAGCAACGAGCCATTTGGATAACCCCTTGCCCCTGTGTTTCGGTAAAATAAAAACATCGGCCAGGTAAGCAAAAGTGGCTTTGTCGGTAACCAGTCTGGCGAACCCAATTTGTTGGTTATGGTGGTAGACGCCAAAACAAAAAGAATGTTCAATGGATCTTTTCACCACCTCGTAAGGAATACCGGCAGCCCAATAAGATTCTTCCGAGAGGTAACGGTGGATCACATCGATATTCAATTTAGCAGGGTCTGTACTGATGGAATATCCTTCATGGTGATGATCAATGGGCGTCATAAAAAAGTTTTTTACGGATGGTGTTTTCAGATAATTCGATGATCTCTCCTGGTTGCATCTTACCCAGTTCGAGTTGCTCGATCCTGTAACGGATCAAACGCAAAGTAGGAAATCCTGCTTTGGCAGTCATCCTTCTCACCTGCCTGTTTTTACCTTCCGTGAGGATCATGCGAATCCAGGGTGAAGGTATTTCTTTCCGGAACCGGATGGGCGGGTCGCGGTCGGGAACAGGCGGCGCTGTTTCAAATACCATTGCCCTGCATGGCAGGGTATGATGCGCTTTGCCATCGATGTTGATGATCACACCAGATTGCAATTGTGCAATGGCTTCTCCGGTAATGGCGCCATCTACCTGTACCCAATATTCTCTTTCGTGTGCAAAGCCCGGATCCAATAAACGATGATTGAGTGTTTTATCATTCGTTAGCAATAACAATCCTTCACTGTCATGATCCAATCTTCCTACAGGATATACATCACGGGGCACTTTGAAATAATCGGCCAGTGTTTTCTTTCCTTCCACTGCAGAAAACTGGGAAAGACATCCATAAGGTTTGTTGATGAGGAAGTAGCGCATCTTACAAAAACAAAAGTCCCGCAGAAGCGAGACTTTGTATATGGATGGGTTAGTAAGTACCGGGAAATAAATTTCCCAACACAATATTAAAAATAGTTTTATCGAAAGCAAAAAAAATTTTGAACAATTTTATTCACATTTTCGGCGGGAATGTGAATTGCGCGTATATGTTTGGCACGATCTTTCGCTGCAATATCCGTTGTTGTGTTTTGAATTTTACATTTTCAGTTCATTGTTGTATCTGCTGAAAAACTGATGAATAAAGGGTTACAGCAGTTATCATTTTTATCATGCAAACAAAATACACTTCATTTTTTACGTCTTATAAGCCGTTAAAAACAGGTAAAAAGGCGGGAACCGGGGCCTAAAAAAATTTTCTCTTCGCCAGGTGTTGTTACCTTTGATTTTTACCCAAAACCATCATTATGAAGTTCCCAGCGCCCGTTTCCATACAATGGATTGCCGACCTGATCCAGGCAACCCTTTCAGGAAATCCAGATGCACAAGTAACAGGCATCAATGAAATTCACCGCGTGGAAGCAGGCGATCTTGCATTTGTTGATCATCCAAAATATTACGATACCTGTCTCAACAGCGCCGCTACTTTCATCATCATCAATACCAACGAAGTAAATATTCCCGACGGTAAAACCATTCTCGTTGTTGCCGATCCTTTCGAATCGTATTTAAAAATCGTCAATCATTTCAGGCCCTTTGTTCCTGCCAATAAAACCATCAGCGATACAGCGGTGATTGGAGAAGGAACTGTGATCATGCCCAATGTATTCATTGGTCAGCATGTACGCATAGGCAAGAACTGCACCATCCATCCCAATGTTTCCCTGCTCGATTACAGCATCATTGGCAACAATGTAGTAATACAAGCAGGCTCTGTTATTGGCAGCGATGCATTTTATTACAACACCAAAAAGAACCGCGAAGTATGGTATAAAAGAATGCAAAGCTGCGGTTGGGTACATATAGAAGATGATGTAGAAATTGGCGCCGGGTGTACCATCGACAGGGGCGTAACGGCCGACACAAGAATAGGTAAAGGCACACGGATAGACAATATGGTGCATATCGGTCACGATACCCTGGTAGGAAAAAATTGCCTGTTCGCCGCGCAGGTGGGTATTGCAGGTGGAACCATTATTGAAGATGGTGTAACGCTATGGGGACAGGTAGGCGTTAGCAAAACCCTTACCATTGGCGCCAACGCCATTGTGCTGGCACAAAGTGGTGTGCCTTCTTCACTGGCCGGTGGCAAAACCTATTTCGGTTATCCTGCAGAAGAAGCTTCAATCAAGAGAAGAGAGCTGGTGTGGATCAAACGCATTCCCGAGCTCTGGAAAAAAGTGATGGATTAATTCACAGTTTGTATTGCTGTTTCAATTCACTGCATACCCTTTGGATGGTATCGGTTAGTGGCGTGTATTGAAAACCGGGCAGGTATTGCAACAATTTTTCGTTATTGAAGTAAACTTTCGCCTGCGCCGTGCGTGCAGTTTCCCTGGTGAGCAAAGGATCTTTCCCCGTTATTTTTCCTTTGATCGCTTCAAGTCGCCATACGATCTCTGCCAGCAAGGGCGTTACTTTTTTATGCGGCGGTCGTTTGCCAAATTGTTGTGCTGCTACCGTGAAAATAGTCCTGTAAGGCACATTGTATCCGCTGAGGATGAAGCGCTGTGCGCTGATGTCTTTTTCCATCAATAATACCATGGCCCGCACTACATCCTGTACGTCTACAAAACCGCTGACCCCATCGGTATACCAGGGGAACGCTTCATAAGCCGATTTGAAAATACCCGATGAGCCGGATTCCCAATCACCTGCTCCTAAAATGATCACGGGGTTCACCATCACCGCATTCAACCCTTCTCCTATTCCCCGCCATACTTCCATCTCGGCCAGGTATTTGCTTTTGCCATATTCGCTGTTACTGGTTTCGGCGGTCCAGTTCATGGTTTCGTTGATGGCTTCATTTTCCCGGATACGACCAAGAGCCGCCACCGAACTCACGAACAACAATTTCTGTACCCCTGCATCCAGGCAGGCATTCACCACATTGGCGGTTCCTTCAATATTGGTTTGATGTAACGCTTGTTTTCTTTTGGGATGAAACGATACCACCGCAGCGCAATGATACACCTGCGTAACGCCTTTCATGGCTTCCTCCAGCGATACAACATCCAGTATATCGCCGCGCACCCATTGCACTTTGCCATTGAAGTCGGAAGACGGGATAGCAGAACGGTACAGGGCCCGTACTGTACAACCGCGGCCCGTTAATTCTTTCAGGAGGTGTGCACCCACCAATCCCGTTGCTCCCGTTACTAGGATCATGCTATCTGTTTGCACGAAGATAAGGCCGGGAACCTTTAGACAGGATTACATTTTGAACATATACCGCTAACCACCACATCGGTTTGGGTGGCACGGAATCCTTTGGGTAATTGTACTGCAGGCACCGTTATGTGGTCGAGACAATAAGTAGTGCCACAGGCATCGCAAAGGAAATGGATATGGTCGTCGTGGTGATGACCGGCAGAACATTCATCCTTGCACAAAGCGTAGCGCACTGAGTTGTCGGTGGTGGGTATGGTATGAATGATGCCCTTTTCCACAAAGGTTTGCAAGGTGCGGTAAACGGTTACCCTATCGAATCCTGTACCACTGCGCTGTTCAATATCGGCATGCGCCAAAGCGCCGTCGGTACGTAAAAACATATCCAGTATTTTCTTGCGGCTTTCGGTAACACTTAACTGGTTGCGCTTCAATATTTCACTGGTACTGCTAAACATGACACACTATTGAGGGTTGTTACTAAAAATGTTGCTGGCAAAACGCGCCGATCCCTTTTCTGCCAGAAGCGTCCGGATATCTTTCTTCATTTTATCCAGTTCGTCTGCTTTCAAACCATCGTATATCTGTCCGCGCACTTTGCCATTCTTATCCACCAATGCAAAAAACTGGGTATGGATGAACTGGTCTTCGATCTTCTGGAAACTGTTCTTCGGATCATCTAACAGGTACGAATTCCGTGCCAGTTGGTACAGGCTGTCTTTCCTTCCGGTGAGGAATACCCATTTGGCGGGATCTGCTTTCATGGAGTCGGCATAGGCTTTCAAACGGGGCACAGAATCGGTTCCGGGGTCACAGGTATTGGAAACGATCATGAAATCGGGCTCCTGTTTGAAAGTCTCATAAATGGCTTTCATGTTGGTATTCATCTTCGGACAAATGCCCTTGCAACTGGTGAAAAAATATTCCACCACACTTACTTTTCCCAGCATGTCCTGGTCGGTATAAGGCCGCCCGTCCTGCGCAGTGAGACGATAAGGTTTCACATAACTCAATACCGGCAGTTTGGGTTTCCACAAATCTGTTCCCCTGAAAAGGAAGAAGTAAAACCCCGCTAACAATACCACAAAAAACAAGAGGTAAACCAGCCATTTTCTTTTCATATCCGTGTTTGAACTACAAAGTTACACCCAAGTGCCTGATAAACCGGGTTTAAGGAAATATTTTGCAACATTGTTGCATTGTAGTAATTTTGTCTTCTTATGAGCATCAAAGTCAACTGGGACGCATTCGGCATTGCCACTTCGCTGGCCTGCGCTATCCACTGTGCCATCCTGCCGCTGGTATTGACAAGCCTGCCCTTATTCGGGGTGGAGATCATTGAGAACCGCTGGTTCGAATACCTGATGATCGGGATCGCTTTTTGTGTGGGTAGCTACGCTTTATATCATGGGCGGAAAAAACACCACCATAGCTGGCTGCCCCTGGTTCTTTTCAGTATTGGTATGGTATTCCTGGTTACCAAGATGATCTTTCATGCGCTCCAGCTTTGGTTGCTGGTGCCTGCCGTGATCCTGATCGTTACCGCTCATTTTTTGAATTATAAACTTTGCCGGGTACACAACCACGCGCATGCAGATGATTGCAGCCACGAATCTGTGATCTGATCTTAACTGAAGGTATAACTCATACCACCACCTTTTTCATCTTTCAGTTGTACGCCCAGCGCCGCCAACTCATTCCGGATCTTATCGCTGGTAACAAAATCTTTTCGGGTCTTGGCTTCCTTACGTATGTCTATCAGTAATTGCAGCACACCTTCGAGTTTGCCATCGTCGGCAGACCGCTCGCTCTGCAATCCGAAGATGTCTTCTACATAGGCTTTCAGTTGGGTTTGCAACAATGCCACTGTAGTGGTTGATAAAGATTCGGCCGATATATGTTTGTCTTTGATGGAATTGATCACGGATACCAGTTCGAACATATTGGCCAGCACTTTTGCTGTGTTGAAGTCATCGTTCATGAATTCATCGAACTCATCTACCAGCTTCTTCACTTTTTCATCCAGTGCCACATCACCGGCCGTATCGGCTCCACAGATGCCCGACTGTTGCAACCAGTTATACGCTTCCCACAAACGCTTCATGGCTTTTTCTGCCGCCTGCAAGGCTTCATTGCTGAAATCGAGTGTGCCCCGGTAATGGCTTTGCAAAATGAAGAAACGGATGGTCATGGGATGATAAGCCTGTGTGAGTGCAGGATGCGAGCCGCTGAACAGTTCGGTAAGCCTGATCACATTGTTATAACTCTTACCCATTTTTTTCCCGTTGATGGTGATCATGTTATTATGTAACCAATAACGGGCCGGGGTTTTGTGATTGCATACGGTACTTTGCGCAATCTCACATTCGTGGTGCGGGAAAACGAGGTCCATCCCGCCGCCGTGTATGTCGAACTCTTCTCCGAGGTATTTGGTACTCATGGCCGAGCACTCGATGTGCCAGCCGGGAAACCCTTCTCCCCAGGGACTTTGCCAGCGCATGATGTGTTCGGCAGGCGCATGTTTCCACAACGCGAAATCGCTTTTATTCCGCTTCTCATCCTGGTTATCCAGTTCGCGGGTGGTATCGAGTTGGTCTTCCAAAATACGGCCACTCAATATGCCATAAGGCTGTCCCTTTTTAGAAAAATCGGTGTTGTATTTCTCTACGTCGAAGTACACAGAGCCATTCGCTTCATAAGCATATCCATCGGCAATGATCTTTTTGATCATTTCAATCTGCTCAATAATGTGACCTGTAGCAGTGGGTTCTATGCTGGGGTTCAGGTTGTTGAAACGCCGCATGGCCCAATGATAAAGATTGGTGTATTTCTGCACCAGCTCCATGGGCTCCAGTTTCTCGAGCACGGCCTTCTTGCTGATCTTGTCTTCCGCTTCGCGTCCTTCTTCTTCAAAATGCCCTGCATCGGTGATATTTCGCACATACCGTACTTTATAACCCAGGTAAAGAAGATACCGGTAGATAACATCGAAAGTAATGAAAGGCCTGGCGTGACCCAGGTGGCTTTCTCCGCTTACGGTGGGTCCGCATACATACATGCCAACATACGGTGCATTGATGGGTGTAAACGTTTCTTTTTCGCGGGTCAGGGAATTATATACTTTGAGTGGCATGAGAGGTTATGGTTATTAGCATGGATACAATAAGACAGGAACAAGGCAGATACTGCCGCAACAACAGGAGATCGGCGGCTTCAGCAACAACAGCAACAGTATGGATAGATTCTAATCATTTCGCTGCGAAGATATTTTATTTTCTTAAACGAAGATCGGATACCAGCATAATATGATCGCTCAGGTCTTCATCCACCATATCGAACTGCCTTACCTCGAAATGTTTGTCGGCCAGGATATAATCGATCCGCAATGTGGGCGCCAGGGAAATGAAGCTGCGGCCAATACCAAAGCCTTTTTTAAGGAAGGCGTCCTGCCAGCTGTCCTTGATATGGAAATAAGTGAAGGAGTTGGGCACATCATTGAAATCGCCGCAGAGAATGGTGGGGTACGGACTGGCATCCAGCGCTTCCCGCACCAGGGAAGCCTGTACGCCCCTCCGGCGGAAGGCCAATCGCATCTTCACAAAAATATTCTTAGACGCCATCAGGGCTTCTTCGTCCTGCGTGCGGATCTTCTCCAGGTCGTTGTAGTCGCCTTTTTTGAATTTGAAAGATTGCAGGTGCGTGGTAAACAATCGTATGGTATCGGCGCCTTTTACGATATCCGCGTAAATAAGACTTTCGGCCACCGGGTATCGTACCCTGCCCGTGTCTACGATGGGATATTTAGAGAAGATGATGCAGCCCGACTGGTACTCCCCGTTGTTACGCTGGTAATCTTTCGAAAAAAAATAATAAGGAAAACGGCCGGTAAACAACGAGAGATTATCGGCATCATTGCCTGAACGGCTGGCATGGTTGAACTCCTGCATGCAAATCACATCGGGCTCCAGCTTCAGCACAGTTTGCGCTACTTCTTCGCGGATGTGTTTTTTTGTTTCCTTGTTTTTAGACAGCCCGTTAAAACTCTGCACGTTCCAATCCACCACGCGCAGGTCGTTACTTTTCTTAGGTTTGTTGATACCCGATCCGGGATGCCAGGCAAACAATACATTGAGTTGCCGGTAACCTACACACAGTGCAACAAGTGGCAGCAACGCCAATACCGGCTTCGCAATAAGCCAGCCAATCAGAAAAAATATCAGCAATAAAACCAGGTAAGGAACAATAAGCCCGGTAAAACCTATCAACCACCAATGTGTGGGGTTGAGGTATGGCGAAAGACAAGCCAGTAAAAACAAAGCAACGAGTAAAAGATTGATTCCGATAAGCGTTGTTTTTACTGCGCGACGAAAAAGGGTCTTGGCCATGCGTAAATTTACGAAATCTTATCTCAAGCCTTACAACTCTTCTTTGCTGGCCTGTTCCAGGAACGCTTTCTCTTCATCTGTGAGTTGATCGTATCCGTGCTGGTTGATCTTATCCAGTATGGCATCGAGTTTTTGCTGGGATACATGAGACGTTTTGGTGTATGGCTTCCTGTCTGATTTGTAAAACAGTCTTCCCTTACCTTCTTTCTTCGTATGTTTTTTTTCCGGGTTGAAGAGATCATCTACCCAACTCACCAGGCGCATCATCCACAAAGACCAGTCCTGCCCCCTGCGCAACTGCCTGATAAAAAAGAAACCTGTGATGCCTGCTCCCAAATGTGCAATAACAATACCTGCGTTCGAACTGGCCAGGGTGGCAAAATCTATCGCCACATAAACAAGTGTCAGTACCCAAAGCGGAATACCTCCGTTGATCAGGGGGAAGATACGGTAATCGGGTGCCAGCGTGGTGGTGGCTACTGCAATGGCCATCACAGCTGCTCCGGCGCCCAGCATGGGTGCTATATTGTTCAGGTCCCGCGCCAGCACAGGCACCAGGTTATTGCTCAACAAAAAAAGTACACCGCCTATGAATCCTCCATAGAGGTAAAGAGGGAACAGTTTATTGTTGCCCGCGAGGTCTTGTAAAATGTATCCGAAGCACCACAACCACAGCATGCTGCTTACCAGTTGCCAAATGCCATGGTGCGCAAACATATATATCAGCAGGGTCCAGGGCCTGCCTGCCAGTTGTCCGAATGAAGCTGGTAGACTGAGCCAGTTGAGTACCTGCTGGTAAAACAATTCATTGGCGCTGCCCGATAAATAATAAATGATCTTGAGTGATATGATGCCGGCAAATAGTAGCATGTTGATGGCAAACAGCAACACCAGGGCATTGTTGTCTTGTCCGAGTAATATTTTGCGATTGCTTTTCATTGATTGCATAGCCAGCTCCTTACTTCTTTAATAAAACGTCTTTTTATTCGTTTTGTTCCAGGTCATCACCATCAGCAATCCAACGATGGCGCCTCCAATATGCGCCCATCGCGCCACATTATCGCCTGCTGAATTCTCGAAGGCATAAAACACTTCGTATCCAAAGTAGATCAGTCCCAACCACTTGGCTTTGATAGGCACCAGGAAATAGAGATAGATATAGGTGTTGGGGAACAGGTACACAAAAGCAGCGAGCACTCCGAACACCGCGCCGCTGGCACCGATCGTGGCCATGTCGATGTTTTTTTCATAGTAATCCGTGACCACCTTGAACAATTGATTGGCAATTCCGGTGTCACCGGGATTGGCATCTATAAATGATACGAGACTGGGGTCCGCTGCATATTGCAATTGGTATTTACGTCCAAATTGCATGATGGCATCTGTTAATGCCGCAGCGCTTCCATTCGAATGGCGGCTCACGATCGATGCATAGTCGTGCATCATGGGCGTCAATTCATAACTCAGGAACAGCAGGTGTATGAAAGCAGCGCCAAGTCCGCATATAAAATAAAAGATCAGGAACCGCTTCGATCCCCAAAGATTCTCCAGTATCGATCCAAACATCCACAGCGCAAACATATTTCCAACAATATGCCAGAACCCGCCGTGCATGAACATGTGCGTAACAAGCTGCCAGGGCCTGAAGAGACTGCTTTGCCATGCATGCAGTGCAAAAAGGTCGTCCAGCTGTGCAGCAATAGCCGGGCTCTTTCCTATCGTATTCTGCGCCAGGAAAACCAATCCGTTGATGATGAGCAGGTTTTTGATGATGGTAGGTAATATCTCAAACCGGCTGGGCCTGAATTCTGTCATTGATCCTTCAATTTTAACTGTACAACGTTTTCTATGTGCAAGGTATGCGGGAACATGTCAACCGGCTGTATTTTTTCTACCCGGTACTTTTCATCCAGCAATCCCAGGTCGCGCGCCTGTGTTGCCGGATTGCAACTTACATAAACCACGGTGGGGGCTGCAATATCCAGTAGTTTTTTAACGAGCTTTTCATGCATGCCCGCCCTTGGCGGATCGGTGATCACCACATCGGGCTGGCCATGGGTGGTAAAGAAAGCATCGTCGCATATATCGATCACATCACCCGTGAAAAAAGCGGTATGGGCCAGGCCGTTCAGTTGTGCATTTTCTTTAGCGTCGGCAATGGCATCGGCCACGGCTTCCACACCCACTACTTTCTGCGCTCCTTTGCTTACAAAAATACCAATACTGCCGGTGCCGCAATACAGGTCGTAGACCACCTGGCTGCCGTCGAGCTCCGCGAAATCGCGCGTTACCTTGTATAATTTTTCGGCCTGGCGGGTATTGGTCTGGAAAAACGACTTGGGACTGATCTTAAACCTGAAATCTTCCAGTGTTTCTATAATATACCCTTTGCCATGATACACTTTGGGATCGAGGTCGTAGAGACTATCATTCTTTTTGGTATTGATGGTATATAATAAGGTAGTGATCTGCGGAAAATCATGCAAGAGTTGATCGAGTAATTTTTTTCTCGCGCCTGCATCTTCATATCCGAATACCAGGTTCACCATCAGTTCACCGGTAGTGGTATTGCGCACCAGCATATTGCGCAGCCAGCCCTGGTGTTGTTTGATATCGTAAAACGGAAGTCCCTCTTCTATGGCAAACCGGGCGGCTGCCTTGCGCAGTTGATTGGTGGGTTCTTCCTGCAGGTAACAGGTATCGATCTCTACTACCCTGTCGAAAAATCCGCGTACATGAAAACCTGCGGCGCCGGGTTGCGATTCCCAGGAAAGGCCGGCCGCTTTCATTTGCTGGAACTCATCGGCGGGGATGAATTTCCGCGTGGCGAAAGTATATTCCATCTTGTTGCGGTAGCCGGTAGTAGCATCGGCGCCGATGATGGGTGAAATGGATGGCAAACTGATCCTGCCAATGCGCTGCAGGTTATCTGTTACCTGTTTTTGTTTGTACACGAGTTGTTGTTCGTAAGGCAGCATCTGCCATTGGCAACCTCCGCAAACACCGAAATGCGAACAAAAAGGTGTTACACGGGTGGGCGATGGTGTTTTGATCTGGATGGCCTGGCCTTCGGCCCAGTCAGATTTGTTCTTTGATAACCTGATGTCTACTATATCTCCGGGCACAGCGCCTTCAATAAATATTACTTTTCCATCCACGCGCGACAAAGATTTTCCTTCAGCGGCATAGTCCTGTACCAAAACATTTTCTAAAATTGTATTTTTTCTTTGTTTTCCCACGGTTGCAAATGTAATCAGGATAGCCTATTTAACTACATTTACCATCCAATACCTTATTATGAATCGTATCAGCATCTTTTTGGTCTTCCTTTGTTCGGGTCTTTCGCTTGCGGCACAGAAAAAAACAGCGCCTGTTAAACCCCAGGTTACTACCAACGGACGCAATATCAACATCACCCTTACCCCGCTTAAGAACTGCAAAGTGTACCTGGGCAGCTATATGGGCAAAGGCAAGGCGCTGGTTGATTCCGCCATGCTGAACGATAAAAGCCAGGGGGTGTTTCGCGGCGCCAACAAACTCACAGGTGGTATTTATTTCGTGGTATCGCCGCAACTCACCATTCAGTTTGAATTATTGATGGATGACAAGCAGCATTTTTCCATTGCAGCCGATACCGCACTCAAAGAACAGGCAGTGATCACCGGTTCTTTCGATAACGACCTTTTCAAAACCTATTCTGAAATATCTACTGCACAGGGTAAAAAGATCCAGCAATACGAAGCTGCTTATCATGCAGCAAGGACCAGCGCCGATTCAGCCGCTGCAAAGGCCGAGTTGGTCAAAGCCGATAAAGCGATCCGTCAATACCAGTCAGATATCATTGCAAAATATCCGCAATCGCTGCTGGCCATGTTGTTCAATACCATGAAGCGGCCTACGGCGCCGGCTATCCCCGTTGTAAATGGCAAGGCCGATTCGTTGTATCCTTATCGCTTTGTAAAAGAACATTTTTGGGATGATGTGAATTTTAACGACGACCGCCTGCTGCGCACGCCATTCTTTGAACTCAAGCTTGATGAATATTTTAAATACTATGTATCACCCGAACCCGACTCTATTATTGCAGAAGTGAAATACATATTACTGTATGCCAGAACGGGTAAAGAGATCTATCCTTACCTGCTCACCAAGTTCACCAACAAATACATGAATCCCGAATTCATGGGGCAGGACAAAGTATTTGTGTATCTCTTTGAGAATTTTTATGCTAAGGGCGATACCGTGTTGCTGAACCAGGCTTCGCGCAAAACGGTTACGGAGCGGGCTTATTTCCTGATGGCCAACCAGATCGGTCAGCCCGCGCCCACACTCAACCTCAGCGATACCTCGGGCAAAGCCGTGTCTTTATATGCTATCCAGGCGCCTTTTACCATGATCGCTTTCTGGGATCCCAACTGCGGGCATTGCAAGGAAGAAATTCCACGACTCGATTCATTGTATAAAGCCAAGTGGAGAAACATGGGCGTGAAAGTGTTATCGGTGAATATTTATGAAAATGAAATTCCTTCCTGGAAAAAATTCATAGCGGCCAAGAGCTTATCATCCGACTGGCTGCAGGCTTACGAAACAAAAGAAGCTAAAGAAGCCACTGAAAAATCAGGACAGGCTAATTACCGTCAGTTATTCGACATCATCAAGACCCCTACTTTCTACCTGCTCGACAAAGACAAACACATCATTGCAAAGCAACTCAGCCTGGAGCAGTTCGATGATATTTTGAAAATAAAAACGAAGTAACCATTATAGATTTTATCTATCAATCTATAGATATTATATATAGAAAGCTATCATCGAATAGCTGACATTTGCATTATAATCAAACCGGCTACCGGTCATTTACATCTTTATTATTGCTTGTCCATTTTCAGTATTGTAAAAAACAACTACACAATATGAGTAACAGGGTATTATCTATTGGAAGCCGGTTTCCTGCATTCAAGAAAAAAGCAGTGGTTTCTATCGAGAAAGGAAAAGAGTTCATTGAATTAACAAACGAGTATGCAACTGAAAAAGGCAAATGGACTGTGCTATTCTGGTGGCCCAAGGATTTTACATTTGTTTGTCCTACTGAGATTGCCGAATTCAACAAAAAAAACAGCGAATTCACCGACCGCGATGCGGTACTGATCGGCGCTTCTACCGATTCTGAATTTGTACACGCCGCCTGGAGAAAGGACCACAACGACCTGCGCGACCTGAAATTCCCCATGCTGGCCGATACTTCCAAATCGCTGGCCGAAGAGCTGGGTATCCTGGATGCAGAAGAAAAGATCGCATACCGCGCTACTTTCATCATCGATCCGCAGGGTATCGTTCGCTGGGTAAGTGTGTATGACCTGAATGTAGGCCGTAGCGTGCAGGAAGTGATCCGTGTACTGGATGCTTTGCAAACCGACGAGCTCTGCCCCTGTAACTGGAGCAAAGGCGAAGAAACCCTCACCACACAGTTGAACCTGAATTAATACCTGTATCATGAGTGAATCCATCATACAAAATGAAACTTTCAGCAACCTGCTCAACGACCTGCAGTTGTCTGACTACGCCGTTTCTGCCAATGCACAGGCGCTGCTCGACGTGGATGCCAAATACATCCGCGACCTGAAGATCAATGTGGGCAATGTGCTCAACAACACGCAATACCTGAACAAAAAGGAAGCGTTGTTGCTGGCGCTGGCGGTAGCCGTGAATGAAAAGCATACAGCGCTCAGCGAAAGTTTCTCGCGCCAGGCGCTCGAAGCCGGCGCCAATGAAGGCGAACTGGCAGAGATCGTTGCCTGTACATCGCTGATGAATACCAATAATATATTTTACCGTTTTCGCCATTTCACCAATAAAGAATTCTACCAGAACCATCCGGCCGGTATCAAAATGAGCATCATGATGAACCCGGTATTGGGAAAAGAGTTCTTTGAACTGGTGAGCCTGGTGATCTCGGCAGTAAATGGTTGTGAGCTGTGCGTGCGATCGCATGAGCAATCTGTTTTACAGCATGGGAGCAGTGAAGCAAGGGTATTGGAAGCTGTTAAACTGGGTGCAGTGCTGAAGGGACTGATCACCGTACTGGCTTAGTGTGAGTGATAGAATGGGGTTGAAAAAGAGCGGGCAAGCCCGCTCTTTTTTTATTTATAAAGCCCCTTTCCGGCGATTTGACTTATTTTTAACGGCTGGGGTGCAGTCAATTCTATTATTTTTGCCCCTCATAGCTATCAAATGAAAAAAACACTACTATTACTGCTGGGCGTTTCTCTGAGCATTTTATCTATTGCACAAACGGAAACAAACACTAAGAAAGACTGGAGTAAAATAGATATCAGCAGCAGGTCGGCCGACCATTTCATGATCCAATATGGTATCGACAGCTGGCAGGGCGCTCCCGACAGCGTAAAAACCAGCGGTTTCAGCCGGCATTTCAACTTTTATTTCATGTTGGATAAGCCCTTCAAGACCAACCCTCATTTCAGTGTGGGACTGGGCGCGGGCATCGGTACCAGTAATATGTTCTTTCATAACACCAAGGTGGACATCAAATCCATGTCTTCCAAACTGCCCTTCATCAACCAGGACAGTACCGATCATTTCAAAAAGAACAAGCTTACTACCATATTCCTGGAAGTGCCTGTTGAATTGCGCTATTATGCCAATCCCGCCAATCCCAACAAATCCTGGAAAGCGGCCCTGGGCGTGAAAGTGGGTACTTTGCTGAAGGCTTACACCAAGGGTAAGAACCTGGTGAACAAGAACGGCGCTTCTATTTATGGACCTTCTTATATTGTAAAAGAGTACGACAAACGTTTCATCGACGGCACCATGCTGGCGGTAACCGGCCGTATTGGTTATGGTATCATTTCGCTGGATGCGGGGTACCAGATCACCAGCGTATTGAAAGACGGCGTAGGGCCGAATATGCACAAATTCTCTATCGGGCTTACAATCAGCGGGCTTTAAATTGTTCGTGTGAATATATCATTATCATTGAGAGGGCGATGCTGAATGGCATTGCCCTTTTTTATTAACGATCCACCCTACCTTTGCACCCTATGATCGAAAAAAAGCAGGTTATACAGCGTGAAGAAAAGGCTGTGCTGGTGGGATTGATACAGAAAGATCAGACCAATGAACAGGTTGCCGAATACCTCGATGAACTGGCGTTCCTCTCTGAGACCGCCGGGGCTATTGCTATTAAGCGGTTTACACAAAAGATGGCGCATCCCGACAGCCGCACTTTTGTAGGAAAGGGCAAGCTGGAAGAGATACGCGAATATGCAACGGACAGGGAGATAGACCTCGTTATTTTCGACGACGAGCTCACCGGCTCACAAATCACCAATATTGAAAAAGAGCTCGGCATCAAAGTGATCGACCGCAGCGACCTCATCCTCGATATTTTCGCACGGCGCGCCCGTACAGCGCAGGCCAAAGTGCAGGTAGAGCTGGCGCAATACCAATACCTGCTGCCCCGCCTCAAGGGTATGTGGAAGCACCTTGAAAGACAGGGAGGTGGTATCGGTACACGCGGACCAGGTGAAACGGAGATCGAAACCGACCGTCGTATTGTGAAGGATAAGATATCGCTCTTACGTAAGCGTTTGACGGAAATAGACAAGCAGTCCTTCACCCAACGCAAAGACCGCGGCGAGCTGATACGTGTTTCACTGGTGGGTTATACCAATGTGGGCAAAAGCACGCTGATGAATTTACTGAGCAAGAGCGAAGTGTTTGCCGAAAACAAATTGTTCGCTACGCTCGATACCACTACCCGCAAAGTGGTATTTGAAAACACACCTTTTTTATTGAGTGATACCGTAGGATTTATTCGCAAACTGCCGCACCACCTGGTAGAAAGTTTCAAGAGTACACTGGATGAAGTGAGAGAGGCAGATATTTTATTGCACGTAGTAGATATTTCCCATCCGCAATATGAAGAGCAGATAGGTGTGGTGAACAAGACCTTGCAAGACCTGAAAGCTTTTGAAAAGCCCATACTCACCATTTTCAATAAAATGGACCTGTATGAAGAGCGCACGTTCGACGAATGGCTGGAAGACAGTGTGAAAACAGAGATCTTGCAGGACCTGAAAGACCGTTGGGATGAAATTACCCATAACAATTGCGTATTCGTTTCGGCCCTGGAGCGAAGAAATGTAGATGCCCTGCGCGAGTTGATTTTGAATAAAGTGCGCGATATGTACCAGGTGCGTTATCCTTACCGCACCGTTCATTTTTAGTTTCCATGACAGAAAAAAAGATCAGCTGGTTCAAGATTGCCGATGATGCTGCCTTACTTCCATGGCAAGACAATAATATGTGCCAGATAGAAGCAGATGGTAAAAAAATAACCATGGCGCGTTTTGGAAGCCAGTTCTATGCTTTTGCGCAAAAATGCCCGCATGCCAGCGGCATCATGTCCGATGGATATATTGATGCACAGGGCCATGTAGTATGCCCGGTACACCGTTATCGCTTTAATATGCAAAATGGTCGTAATACGAGTGGCGAGGGTTATTACCTCAAAACCTATTTAGCCGAACAGCGCCCGGATGGCATATATATTGGGATAGAACAGAAGGGTTGGTGGTTATGAGATATTTTTTCTGAACTGGTTTTTCCGGAATACATTTTTCCCTATTTTTGCAACCCCGAATAGGGCAGGTATTCCCAAATAGCTCAGTTGGTTAGAGCATCTGACTGTTAATCAGAGGGTCGCTGGTTCAAGTCCAGCTTTGGGAGCAGCAAACCCGTAGAACGTATGTTTTATGGGTTTTTTATTGCCTATAACCCATCTTTTTGCCCCATTTCCGATTGATTTTGGTACCGGATTGGTACCCAACTTCCCGTTTTCTGGTACCCATGTAATCGGCAATCACAACTACAGAGTTTTCGGCAATCAGGAGTACATAGAAATCGGCAACAATTGATACAGAGTTTTCGGCAACAACGGTGCAG
>PVEQ01000006.1 GCA_002973575.1 Sediminibacterium magnilacihabitans | reverse complement strand
GGATGAAAAGAAGTTACACTACCATTTTAATATGGCCCTGGGTAGTGTAAGTGTGGCCAAACTGACACTGTGGGCTACCCTGGATAACAAAAAAGAGGTACCGTTCTCGATGCACAACATCAAACTGTATTTCTACAATAAATATCTGACAGAAACTATTTTTACCAACTTAGGATTAGACCTGAGTTGTAGAAAAATAACTCGGTTGTACAACCAATGCCTTGATATTGGCCGTATCGCCGCTTAAAAAATTACCGGACTATTGAATAAAATATAGAACTCATTTATTTATTTCAGACTCCGTACTTGATTATTGAATTGCCTGGTTATTATAAGCTTTTATAGCTTTATTGATGTGTCTGTTACCCAGTAATACAGCAGTACCACCAAATAATGAGGCCAATGAAATACTAAAAGGAAACGGTGCTTTTTCGAAATTGGAACCACGCGCGTATTTATTATGATCAGCTTGTACGGCCCCCACAATCATGAAAGAAAGGAATGAGGACATTAACAATACACCGACAAAGTTTTGTCCACGATATTTTCTCATTTCATCGGCAGATGCCGGATGGGTGTTCAATATGTGCTTTAATTCCGCGTTCGTAATAACTTCATTATTGATGGTGTATGCGATCATTGAATATTTAGGTCCTGTACGGACAACCTGCATTTTAATAGTACTGTCTTTTTTAGCGGTGCTGTCGGATTTCGGAACAGCAGTGGTTTCCTGGGCTTGCAATAAGAAAGGGAAGAATAACAAAGCCAAAAAATGCAGACAATATTTCATAAAACGGCGATTTAGAGGATATAAATGTATTTGCGATATCGTTAATATGAAGTTAAACGGCTTGAATTAACTTGAGCGTATTTAATAGAGCTCAAAATAAAGAGTAATACGGTTCAAAATTGGCAATTTTGAGCCGTAAATTAAATAAAATGAGCTCTATTTCAGAATAGAGCTCATTTTATAGCAAATGTAGCTCATTCTGCAATATATTTGAGCTACATTTTGCTATAAAATGAGCTACAAATGACAGCAGATAAAATAAAAACAGAGGCGTTGATGTTCATAAAAGATCATCCGCTTCTCTCTTCTAAAGAGATCCATGATTCATTGGACCAAAGGTTGGCCTATGCAACCGTTAAACGAATACTCAGTCAATTTATTAAGGAAGGAATGGTAATTGCACAAGGGCGGGGAAAAGCAACCAGGTATAAGGTAAGTTCTTATTATGAATTGCTTTATCCAATTGGAGTAGAAACTTATTTTAAGAAAGAGCAGGATGATCGACGGATTCAGGATGGGTTTAATTTTTTACTCATCAATGATACATTACAACGCACCAATCTGTTTGACGAAAAAGAAAGGGCGCATTTAAATTCGTTCCATACAAAATTCGAAAAGAATATTGCAGGTTTGTCTTCTGCTGAATACAGTAAAGAACTGGAGCGCCTGGCTATTGATTTGAGCTGGAAGTCATCGCAGATTGAAGGAAATACTTATTCGCTCCTGGAGACAGAGCGTTTACTCAAGGAACAAGAAATCGCTAAAGGCAAGCCTAAAGATGATGCCACCATGTTGTTGAATCATAAAGAAGCAATCAATTTTATCATTGAACATCCTGATTATGTTGTGCCATTGACCGTTCGTTCAATTGAGGACATACACAGTATACTCATTAAAGATTTAGGGGTTGATCGAAATATCAGACAAAGACGAGTAGGTGTCACTGGCACAAATTATAAGCCACTGGATAATGAATATCAGATACGTGAAGCGTTGAATGATATGTGTATGCTGATAAATAAAAAAGAAGATGTATTTGATAAGTCCTTACTTGCGCTGACATTGCTTTCTTATATTCAGGCTTTTGCAGATGGCAATAAAAGAACAGCACGCATTGTGAGCAATGCTATATTGATTGCGCATAGACATTGCCCTTTATCCTTTCGGACGGTCGATCCTATAGATTATAAGAAAGCAATGCTTATATTTTATGAGCAAAACAATATCCATGCCTTTAAGGAGATATTCATTACTCAGTATGAATTTGCGGTTAATACTTATTTTTAGCTCCTGTCTTTTCTCGGCGCCTAAAAATTAAGCGTCAGGTTCAGGTAATAGTATCCACCGTTGAAACCAAACTGGGTAGCATTACGGCTGTACACAAACCTGCCGAAACTGCTGTTATCGAGGAATGGCCCAACGCTTCCTGGAACCGGCATATTTACTACTTGCAATTTATCGGGATAGGTGTCGAGCACGTTGTTCGCGCCAAGTGTAGCTGTTAATGATTTGGCCACTTTATACGATACACTCAGGTCCGATACGATCTTGGCGCCGAATGATTCATCCAGTCCGGGGTCGGCTGCATCTCTGGTATATACTTCGCCATAACGGGTGAAGCGTATCATGGTGCCGAATTTGCCCACTTTGTAATTGCCGGAGATGCTCACTTTGCTGCGGGGTTGTGACTCTTCCAGTCTTGATTTTTCCTGGCGGCTGAACAGCACATTGCCAAACTGGTCTGCAGGGATCTTATCGGTGCCTTTGATGGGGCCTACAACCAATGTACGGTTGTAATTACCCGCCAGTGAAAGTTCCAGTGAAGAGCCTTTTCGCATCCGTGGTCTGTACGACAATACCGCATCAATACCCCTGGTTTCTGTGTTCACTGCATTGGTAAAGAATTGTGCAGCGTTCACATCGGGGTAGGGAGTGAGGATAGTATTCACCACAGGGTTGCTGCGGGTAAACTGACTGGTGTACACAATGCGGTTATCGATGCGAATATAATATCCATCTATGGTAACAGAGAAATTATTCGCCGGTTTGAGTGTAATACCCAGGCTTCCGTTGATCGATTTCTCTGCATCGAGCGAAGGAATACCGAATGCCTGCGCCACATCGCTGTTGTTGCGGAAAGTACCCACTTGTCTGGGAGTAAGTGTGCCCCCAACGTTCACAAATAAAGTAGACACGGCGCTGAAATAACGCTGGTGTATAGAAGGAGCCCTGAAACCATTACTGATGGCGCCGCGTAAACTTACTACATCACTGAGTTTATAACGCATGGCCAGCTTGGCGGCAATATTGGTACCGTAATCGCTGTAGTTCTCTAATCTTGCAGCTACGTCGGCCAGCCATTTATGGGTAATATCTGCTTCAAAATCGGCATAGGCGCCGAGTACGGTCCTAGTAGCATTTACTTCATTGGCAGGCTGGTAACCGGGGAATACCTGCGCGCCGCCGGCTTTACCGGAAGATGGATCATAGTTTTTCCAGGAAGCCTCTTCACCCGCAGTGATCTTATAAAAATCGGTACGCCATTCAGCACCCAAACCTAAGTTGGCACGTTCCATACCCATGATGGCGCCCAGGTCTTTCGTTATATCTACATTGAATGTATTCTGGTTGAAGCCCAGCTTACCCGCATAGAATTTGGTGGGAGCGCTGGTGGTCATGGCATATTGTGTGGCATTGTTTGAATTGGCTACATCGAAACGGAAAGAGTTGCCGCCGTAAGTGTTGCTGATATCCCACGCCCAATCGTTCGTATTGAATTTGATGCCTGCCATCACCGACTTATCCCATATCTCTGAAAGTATCTGCGGCAAAAAACCGTTGGGATATAATTCAGGAATGACCTGTGATTTCTGGAAAGGATAACGGTAAAAACCGGCAGCTTCTCCTTTGCGATAGCTGGCGCCCGCGCTGTAATAAAATTCTGTTTGCTTATTGATATAGAACCCGCCGTTGACCATCAGCTGGGCGTTGCGCAACAGTGAGTTACCGATGGCCATATTATTGTTCCTGTCGAATCCGTATTGGCTTATTGAAGCCTGATCCTGGTTGTATAAAGCAGTGCGGCGTGCTATATAAGCAGCGTCGGACTCGCCGCTGTTCCTGCCTACGTTCCAGTTTGTATATACGGGTCCGGTATAGTAACCCGCCCGGTTGGTAGCGCCCCTGTATCGCAGGTCGGCAGCAATACCCAGGTAACCGTTTTTGATATCAAAACCGTGGTAGATACCCAACTGGGCCACTTTACCATCGCCCTGGTATTGTTGGCCAATCTGTGAAGTAACGGTAGTGCCTTTCGATCTTCTCAATACCACATTCACCACACCCGCAATGGCATCAGAGCCATACTGCGAGGCTGCGCCATCACGCAACACTTCAATACGGTCGATGGCTGAAGTGGGCAAAGAGTTCATGTCGGTACCCACCGATCCGCGGCCAATGGTTCCATTGATATTGATGAGTGCAGAGTTGTGCCTTCGTTTGCTATTCATCAGCACCAGTACCTGGTCGGGACCCAGTCCGCGAAGCGTAGCCGGATCAATATGATCGGTACCATCAGAAATGGTTTGTCGGGATGAATTGAAAGAAGGCGCCACCAGGTTGAGCATCTGTGTAGGTTCTACCTGTCCGGTTGCAGTGAGTTCCGTTACAGAAAACACATCTACCGGTACCGGTGTAGCGGTATTGCTTCGCGGAAGACGCGAACGCGAGCCAAGTACCACTACTTCATTGAGGTTGGTAGCTTCACCACGCTCAAGGGAAAAGTCGAGTGATGTGGATTGTCCGGACTGAACAGTGATGTTCCTGGTGACAGGCTTATAGCCTACATAAGAAACACGGATGGTATAAGTGCCCGGTTTCAGGCTCAGCGTAAAAACACCATTGGCATCGGCCAGGGTGTTTTTGGCGCCGGCGCTCACGGTAGCGCCTGCTAAAGGATTCCCGTCACCGGAAACTTTACCGGTTACCGTTGTGCTTTGAGAAAAAACAATAAGTTTCAGGAATACGCACAATAAAGTCATCGCTATGCGACCGCGGGCAGCAGAGGTTTTCATAATGCAGTATTTAGGTAGTTTAGATACTTAAATATACTGAAAATCTTCAATGCTGCTATGTGCAAAGCTGTTATTCAATCGATGGCTACAGGGCCGCCGATCTGTTGTTGTACGTTTTAATGGCTTTATGGAAGTGCCTGCCTTTGTTTGAAAGGACTTCATTGTTCATAGAGTAGACGACACTCGAATATTTTCCGTTGTGGAGGATTGTACTTTTAATGGTACTGTCCTGGTGCAAACAAGGACAGGTATCACGGATAATTTGCGCTTGTGATAGAAACGGAAATACCAACAGCAAGGCAAACAGAAGTGTAAAGCGTTTCATGATAGGAGGATTAGACGAGTCTAAAGTATATGATATATAGTTAATGCGATGTTGTTTTTTTGACCGTCTTGATTTTTTTTCATTATCTTAACAAAGTATTGAAACAGCTTGCTCCCATACTATTGCTGCTAACCCTGTTGCTGAACTGGTGCGCCTATCCATTGATAGCTACCTGGTTTGAGAACCGGTCGGAATCCAGGCTTGCTGCCCAGCTCGACGAGGAATGGGTGAATACTTCAGATCTCATCAGCATCAAAGTGCAGGCAAATCTTCCTTATCAGTATTCACAGGATTATGAAAGGATCAGAGGAAACGTAGAGATCAATGGTGTCAATTATACTTATGTCAAGCGCCGTTTTTATAATGATAGCCTGGAATTGTTGTGCATACCGAATATCGAAAGAACAAACCTGCGCAACCTGAGAACAGCATACCTGAAAAACACCAACAATCCGGAAACCTCGCTTCCACTGAAAAAAAGCAATGGTTCTCATCTTTCAAAATCCACCGTGCAGGATTTTTATACGGAAGAATTTGTTTCCTTTCTTTATGCTAATGATCCCTCACTAATAGAGCATTGCCCGGACTGGAATGACTGGACGAGCTATGACCATCTGAAAAGAATAGACCAGCCTCCGGAAACCGATCGCTCCTGATCAACGCAGAACAATCTGTTCATCAACTTAATTAAATGAAATGTGCCGTGCATGCCCTTATGTGCATGCACGCATCGCTGTTAACATGCCGCAGCAGGTATCCTGCGGCATCATCCTGATTACTATCAATAAAACAACACCAATGGAACGCTGCTTTATACGAAAGAGACTCTTTGTCTTAGCCTTGTTACTGATCACCGGCAACTTACTCCTGGCGCAGACCGACCAGGACGCTATCATGATGAGCAAGCATAATTTCTGTACCGGACTGATGTACGGTCACAGCAACTGGGATCATTATTGGGAGGGTACTTACAAGAGAGACAACCTTAACCTGGGCACTGTAAGCACCAACAGTTATGCAGTGATGGGCAATTATGGCATCACAGATCACCTGAATTTTTTATTCGGGGTACCTTATATCCAAACAAAGGCTTCAGCAGGGACCCTGCACGGGCAAAAAGGTATACAAGACCTGTCGGTTTGGCTGAAATGGCTGGCCGCAGAAAAAACATTCGGCAAACATGATCTCTCATTGTATTTATTGGGAGGGTTTTCTACACCGCTTTCCAACTATACGGCAGACTTTCTGCCTATGTCCATCGGTTTGCATAGCACTACTTTTTCAGGAAGACTGATGTTGGATTACCAGCATGGGGGCTTCTTTGCAACCGGTTCAGCCACCTATATTTACCGGAATGATATTACGATCGACAGAACAGCCTACTATACTACCACACAGGTGCAGAGTAATAAAGTAGACATGCCCGATATGGCTGCCTTCTCACTGCGAACCGGTTACCGTAGCCATCCACTCATTGCAGAAGCAGTGGTTACCAACATGCAAACACTGGGCGGCTTTGATATTCGTAAGAACGACATGCCTTTCCCCAGTAATAAGATGAATGCTACTACTATAGGGATCAACGGCAAGTATGAGATTGCCAAAATAGACGGGCTCTCCCTTACAGGCGGCGCTAACTATGTGATGGCAGGCAGAAATGTTGGTCAGGCAACGAGTTACAACCTGGGTGTATTCTACATCATTGCATTCCATCCGAAGAAAGAACACAGCAATCAAAAGCCATCACACGATACTTCTAAATAACCCTATCATGAAAAAAATAATCCACTATATAACAATCGGTTCATTCTTGTTTTTGATGAATGCCGGTTGTAATAAATCAGTCAAAGGCAGAACAGATAACCTGGCGCCGCTGAACCCGCAGAATATCGATCTCAACGCAGGCACCTGGAAAACAGTATTGCTGACGAGGCCCGATACTTTTGCGGTAACAGCGCCTGCCGCCACCAATTCTACGGCATATGTTGCCGAGCTGAATGAGATCAAAGGATACCAGAAAAACCTCACGGGCGATCAGGAAGCCCGCATCAGGTACTGGGCTGCCGGAGGTGTATTACGATGGAATGAATTGATGCGTGAACTGGTAGCCAAATACAATCTTCCACCATACCAGAATGCCGATGGTACGTATCCGATACCCAGTGCTGCTAACCCATTTGCCTATCCGTTGTTTCCCTTCGCCAATCCGCCATATGCAGCAAGGGCCTATGCTTATATCAGTGCGGCGCAATACGATGCATTGGTAGCCTGCTGGTACTATAAAAAATTATACAACCGCCCCGCGCCTTATAAAACCGATAATACGATCATCAGCAAAGCATCACAGACAGACCTGCCTTCTTATCCTTCTGAAGCTGCAGTGTTGGCAGGTGTTACAGCAGAAATGATGAAGTTGTTGTTCCCCACTGAAATTGCTTTTATACAAGCAAAAGCCACTGAGCAGGAAACCGCTACCATCATGGCGGGTGCGGCAACAAGGAGTGATATCGTTGCCGGTGAAGCATTAGGAAGGCAGGTGGCACAAGTGTTTATTGCCAGGGCGCGTACGGATAATGCTGGAAAAGCAGTGGGTACGCCGGCTGACTGGTCGAATTTGGAAACAACTGCTACTGCAAAGGGAGAGACTCCCTGGTATAGCCTGGAAGTGCCGAAACGGCCGCCTATGTTACCATTATTCGGAAAAGTAACGCCCTTCCTGTTCGATACCGCTACTGTCAGCGCATTGAGGCCCCCTCCTCCGCCATCTACTTCCAGTGCGCAAATGAAACAGGAAACAGAAGAGATACATGAGCTGATAACGAACCCTGCACGTGAAAACATAAGGATTGTGCAATTTTGGGCAGACGGGGTAGGAACTTATACACCGGCTGGTCATTGGGATGCGATAGCCGCAGCAGATTTTATCACTAAAAATTTCAGTGAAGTAAGATGGGCCAGGGATATGGCGCTACTGAACATGAGCCTGATGGATGCAGCTATTGTGTGCTGGAATACCAAGTTCTTTTATTTTAATCCGAGGCCTACACAGATGAACCCGGTTATTAAAACATTAACCGGTATACCCAATTTCCCTGCTTATATTTCCGGGCACTCTACTTTCAGCGGAGCAGCCGCCACGATCTTAGGATACATTGTAACGGAAAGGGCCGCTGCTTATACTGCGATGGCACAGGAAGCCTCTTTTTCCAGGATGGCAGGCGGTATTCACTACCGCTCTGATTGTGCTATCGGATTACAGGTAGGAGCTAATATTGGCAATTATGCAGTTACACGCGCCAGGAATGACGGGGCTGATAAATAAATTATCCTGATATAAAAGTGAAGCATCCATAGTTTTTGAATGCTTCACTTTTTCCATCAGTACAACGATGATTACAGCGTGACGGATACATGCAAATTGCCTCTCCAGTTTAACCTGGTTTGGCCATCGGCATAGCGTTGACTGAAAGGCGCCTGTGCATTCAAGCCAACGGTAAAACGTTGCAGGTTCATTTCCACACCGGCAGAAGCGGTGGCGATATATCCTCCTGTTGCATCTACCGGTTGGCGATGGAGCACATTGCCTGCCGTATACTCATACATAGCCCCGATGTTGGGCAGCAGGTTGATTTCTTTACCAACAGGGAAACTGTAAAAAGCAATGCTGTTGACGGTTAGCTTATCTCCGAAACGATAAGCATCTTTAGCCGTATTGAGTTTGTAACTGGCGATGGTATTTATGCCACAGTTGCCAACACGCACGTTATAAATGGCATTGAACAGGAAATCGATACTGCCGGTTCCCAATTGTGCATTCACATCTCTTACAGTAAGGTTGGGGTCTTTGACATTCACACTGAAGGCGCCGGTGGGCAGCTTTACGCCACCGCCGATCCACAGTTGTTGCTCCGTGCCCATCCTGTTTCCCCTGGTCATTTTGTGCAACACCTGATAATTGGCAAGCAGGGTAATATCGCCCACGCCGTTTCGATGACTAATGCCGTCGTCATCAATCTGCTTGTTGAGGTGATAAGGTATAAAGCCCAGTAATTGCCAGTGCCTGCCTGCATTCAAACCGCCCCAGACTTCAATGGTGTTGTAAAAATTTCTGCTGAACTGCGAAGAGTCTGCTGCAAGCTGTGTATTGTAATTCATATAATGGTAACGAATACCAATGAATTTGCTTTTGAAATGAGGCAGCAGGCCCATATAAAAATTACCGCCTCCGCATCCGCAGATATCACAAGCGAAACTGTTCAAGCCGGCAGTTATGAAAACTATGATGAGTAATGTCTTTTTCATATTGGTTGATGAGTTGGGTAAATGACATATCATCCGGCTAATTCAGCCGGTGTAATACGTGTGAGAAATTTATCTATAGCTAATAGAGAGAAGAAGGCTACGCAGTAGGAGGATGAAAGACAGCCTGTGATCGATCGACCAATTTATGAGCCTTGTAATCAGGATAGACGTCTACCCCTGCATTCACTTCTTGAAACTGGTAACTGGCAAAAAAAGATTTTGAAGAGATCACTTCATTACCCTTTTCAATTTTCAGGTTGGGGTTTTGCCTCTCCTTGTTGTCTTCCTGTTTCAGTCTTTTGGAAAGCTGGCATCTGCCGCAACAACGCATTTTGGGGTTGGCCTTGTTGATACAGAGGGTTTTAGCAATGTATGCTTGGTTAGCGTAGAAGTTGACAACAATCACAGCTTTGCTGAATATCTGCGCAGAAAACGCAATCAGAAATACCGCTGCCGTGAATTGTTTAAACATTGAATATTAAGCTGTATAAATTTCCGGACAAAGGTAGTATGAATCCCATCGAAATATGAGTATTTTTAAACTGATTGTTATCAATACTATGTATGACTTAAATCTTGTTCTATGAAAACAAGCATTTTGTACCTCTTTACCCTGGTAATCATTGTGTCTGTTCATGCACAGGAAAAAAATTACAAAGTGGTATTCGATATGTCCAGCAAGGATACCGTCAACCAACAGGCGGTCACCCGCGAAATTGGACTCATCAAAGGCGCTTCACCGGAAGCGAAATTGGAAGTTGTGGTGTATGGCCAGGGGCTCGACCTGGTAGTCAAGGGCCACTCTTCGCAACAGGCCGCTGTAGAGCAACTCATTGCCGATAACAAAGCAAGCTTCAAAGTCTGCGCCATGACCCTGAAAAGGAATAACCTCACCAAAGATCAATTAGTGCCCGGCGTGGAAGTCGTACCCGACGGCATTTATGAGATCATCTCAAAACAGCGGGATGGTTGGGGCTATATCAAAGTGGGGCATTAAGCGCTACAGAACCGATCCGAAATGTTTATGAATGGCTTTGGGGAAATCAGCCAGGGCTACTTCCGGTGCATCAATATCCGGATGCCAGAGTTTTTCCCATTCAAAACTGTAATAACCTTTGTATCCGCCTTTGTATAGTGCGTCGATGGCTTCGAAAATGGGTACTTCTCCCTGGCCCAGCAATACATAATGCTCTTTGCCATTAACATACTTAAAGTCTTTGAGGTGGGTATGGAAAATATAATCTTTCAATTGGGCATAGACAGATGCGGGTGATTCCTTTTCTTTCGTCCACATATTGGCCACATCCCATACCATGCCCACATGCGGATGCTTCGACGCATCCATGATCATTTTCAACTCATTGGTCTTCACCGCATCGCCATGCGATTCGAGCAACACTTTAACGTTTTTGCCCTGCGCATAATTACCCAGTTCCAGTAATCCGCTGATGATCCTGTCGATCGTTGCTTTGCGCTGGTCGTCTTTGGGCAGACTGTTAGGGAATACGCGCACATAAGGACAATTCAATTGTTGCGCCAGGTCGATGAACTGTTTGGCAGCAGCTATGTTTTTTTGCCTTGTCTCAACATTAGCATGGTGTAATTCGGCAGAAGAGCCCAGGTCAACAAACCGCAATCCTTTGTCGGTTGCCTGTTGCAGACTGGCCGCAATTTTTTCAGGTGTACTGAACTCGGGGCATTTTCCCAGATCGATCTGTCGTTGGATTCCCCTGATCTCGATGCCGTTGTAACCGTTTAGCTGCGCGAAGTCCAGTATCTGGGAGTAGGTCCAGTCAGGGCAACCCAACGTAGAGAAAGCCAGCAAAGGCTTATGTTTTTTTATTGCGTTTCCGAATGCAGTCGCTGCAAAAGGAACAGGCAGGACAGCAAGGCCGGTCTTCAGAAAATTTCTGCGGGAAAATGATTTCATAAAGAATATACTTTATAGGTTAAGAAATGCTTGCACGGTTTGTTTATTTTGAATACTGCTTTCGCTGGGTTGGCAACCGCCAACAGCGATCAGTGTATTGCCTTTGAAAGTGAAAGGCAGGTAACCGCCGTTGTTATCGCGGGTAGACAATTCTTCTGCACCGAGCTTGAAGCTGACAGTTGCGCTTTCTCCTGCTTTCAATGAAATCCTGCGGAACCCTTTCAGTGAGCGGATCGCATCTTGTTGTGCAGCATGATGGGATACATAGCGTTCAACCACTTCTTCTCCGTTTCTGCTTCCCGTATTCTTCACAGTGGCATGCACAGTAACTGTTTTATTGCCTTTGACAGGAACAAGTTGCAGGTTGCCATAAGCTTTGATGGGATGGAGTACCAGTTGAAAGAAAGCATATCCACCACTGCGGGGCGCATCTGTAAGCCTGGGCAGTTTGCAGATATTGCCCCAGTTGTCGTCGCAAAGCGGCAGCGTAATATCGTCGGGTACGCGCATGCCAATGCTGACGATCTTTTCATTGGTAGCGCGTTGCATGCCTTTTCTCCAGAAGTCGGCCAGTACGGTAGCATTGCTGTCATAATTCCATAAACCTTTGCCATACCGCCTCCATTCCACATGTGCGCGCATGAGTGGTTCGTGGTGCGTAGTACCAATCACTATGCCGTATTGTTCGGCAGTGCAGATGTTCAGGCTATCGGCCTGTATTTTCTTTTCCTTCACCAATTGTTGAACCAATGCAGAATGCTGCAGGCTGCCGATGATGATGGCAAGGGCAGCGCCAGTGTTATTGTGAACGATGGATAATTTTTTCCCTGTAAGAGCTGCTATATCCTGTTGCAACAACGTAGCGGCTTTCAACACCAGGGCATCATCTGACGCGTTTACCGCGATAACCGCTTGCTGATTATGCGAAACAATAACGAAATCATTGGAGTGTTGAGCAGCGCTGCTCACTACCCGTGCCGGCAGTGGAGCAGCAGGCAGCAATAAAAAAAGAGCGGGAATGAATTTTTTCATCTGCAGTATGATTTAAAACCCGATCGAATTGCCCCCGTCTACCGGCAATACCACGCCGGTGATATATTGTGCGGCATCGGAAGCAAGGAATGCTACCGCATCGCCTATATCTGCAGGCTGACCCAATACACCCATCGGCGTACGGCCCAGCGCTTTCGCTTTTCTTTCAGGATCGTTGTTCAGTGCTTTGGCCGACATGTCAGTAGCAATAAAACCCGGCGCCACACAATTAACCCGTATGCCTTTGGGCGACAGTTCTGTAGCCAGGGCCCTTGTCATGCCTTCGATGGCCGATTTGGATGCGGTATAGGCGATCACTTTTGGAATACCATATTGAGAAGCCATGGAGCTGATGTTCACGATGGAGCCGCCATGTGGATTGTTCAGCATTTGCTTCACCACTTCACGCGAAAGCGCGAATACCGCGGTGAGGTTGGTGCGAATGATCCGCTCGAAATCTTCATCGCTTACTTCGGTGAATTCTTTTTTCATGTTGATGCCTGCATTGTTCACCAGTATGTCTATCCGGCCATAAGCGGCAACAATGTCTGCTATTAGGTTTGGAATGGCAGAGAGCTGACTGAGATCGCAGGAATAAATGCTGCACAACCCGCCTAATTGCGCTTTGGCAGCAGCGAGTTTTGCTTCGTCGCGCCCTACAATAATGGTATGCACCTGGCGCTGCACCAATTTACCTGCAATGGCCAGACCAATGCCCGATCCGCCGCCTGTTACAATGGCTATTTTGTTTTGTTGTGCTGTTGACATCTGTTCAATGGTATTTATACTGGTTTACGGAGAGATGATTTTCTGATGATCAGTTCGGAGCGAACAATGATGGTATTGGTTTGGTGTATGTCGCTGATGCCTTTTAAATGATTGATGAGGTTCCGCGCAGCGATCTCGCCCATATCGATACCGGGGTAGTTGATGGTGGTGAGCGCCGGTTCAATGAGGTTGCCGATGGCATCATTGTTGAAACCTACTACTGCAATGTCTTGCGGAATGCGTAAGCCGTTTTCTTTGAGTGTGCGCATGCAAACAGCCGATACAAAATCATTGGTAATAAAAATGCCGTCGGGCATGGGTTTCATTTTAAGCATCCTGAGCGCCGCTTCAACGCCGGCTTTCTCACTGAGGTCGTTCACGATCAGTTGCGATTCCTCGAATTTCAATCCATGATCATGGAGTGCATCGCGGAAGCCTTTATAACGCTGCGCATACACATTCCGTTTCAGGCTGGCGGTAACGTGAACGATCTTCTTGCAGCCTTGCTCTATCAAATGCTGCGTGGCAATATAACCGCATTTGGCATTGTCGATGATCACAACAGTATTGTCGGCATCCTGTTCCACCCGGTCAAAAAAGACCAGCGGAACACCCTTTTCTTTAAAAGGCTTGAAATGATCAAGCGAAGTGGTATCGAATGCAAGAGAAGCGATGAGTCCGTCTACCCTCTTGTGAAAAAGGTTCCTGGCATTGGCGGCCTCTTTAACGGCGCTTTCAGATGAGTGGGCGATGAGGAGGTCGTACCCGGCTTCGGTAGTTACTTTTTCTATACCTGCCAGTACGGAAGTGATGAAATTACTGTTCAGTTCATGCACCAGCACGCCGATGGTATTGGTCTGGCTCTGCCGCAGGTTGCGGGCGTAATGATTGGTGCGGTAGCCCAGTTCATCGGCCATATCGAATATGCGCTTCCTGGTTTTTTTGCTGATGGCGGGGTTGTCCTGCAAGCCCCGGCTCACGGTGGCGGGAGAAATGTTGAGCTTTTTGGCTATATCATATATAGTCACTTCCTTACCTGGCTTCATACAATCGCTTTCATTATAAATTATAAGGCTAAAATAGTTTTTTTACTATAAATTTTATGTAATCGGTTGCATTAATTGAAAAACTTGTTATTTTGGGCTCTAACTTTACCATGCAGCCATACGAAATATGTTATTAGGAATAGATATAGGCACTTCTTCAGTCAAAGTTTCGGTACTGGATACCCAAACTTTTCAATGCATTGCAACAGCCGCTTACCCCGATACGGAAGCAAAGATCGTTTCATTGCAACAGGGGTGGGCAGAACAATCGCCCGATCAGTGGTGGGAATATACACAGGTAGCCATTCAGCGCCTGCATGCTTCGGGTAAATACGATCCGCAAGCTATCGAAGCCATTGGCATTGCTTACCAGATGCACGGACTGGTACTTGTAGATGCTGCGCAGCAGTGTATCCGTAACAGCATCATTTGGTGTGATAGTCGCGCCGTTCCTTATGGCGATGCGGCTTTTAAAGCGCTGGGAGAAAAGTATTGTCTCTCTACGCTGCTTAACTCACCCGGTAATTTTACGGCTTCCAAGCTGGCCTGGGTGAAGGAACATGAGCCACAAGTGTACAAACGGATCGATAAACTGATGTTGCCGGGAGATTTCATTGCCATGAAACTTACGGGTACCATTACCACTACACCCGCCGCTTTATCGGAAGGTATGTTCTGGAATTTCAAAGAGCATGGTATTTCAACTGTGTTGATGGAATATTTCGGATTCGACCCTGCCTTTATACCGGAAGTGAAAAATGTGTTCGACGATCATGGAAGGATAACAGCTGCGGCTGCAACAGCGCTCTCGCTGAAACCCGGCATCCCCGTTACTTATAAAGCCGGTGATCAGTCCAACAATGCGTTGTCGCTGCACGTGATGGAGCCGGGTGAAGTAGCGGCCAATGCAGGCACTTCGGGTGTGATCTATGGCGTAACCGATGCACTGGCGGCAGACCCGCTCTCGCGCATCAATAGTTTTGCGCATGTTAACCACAGAAGCGAACAGCAACGGATCGGTGTATTGCTTTGCATCAATGGCGCGGGTATCACCAGCAGTTGGGTGCGTTCAATGGGGGCAGGCCAAACAAGTTATGCAGACCTGAACCGCAGCATCGAAGCGATTCCAGCCAGCAGCGACGGACTTTTTTTCCTGCCCTTCGGTAACGGCGCAGAACGGATGCTCAACAACCAAATGATCGGCGCAGAACTCACGGGGCTTGACTTCAACAATCATACGGCTGCGCATATATACCGGGCGGGACTGGAAGGCGTGGCGCATGCTTTCCGTTATGGGCTCGAGATCATGCAGGAGAACAGCATACGGCCCACTGTGATCAGGGCTGGCCATGCCAATATGTTTTTGAGTGATGTATTCGCTGCCAGTTTTGTAAACACCACAGGTATACCGGTTGAATTGTATGAGAATGATGGCAGTTGCGGATCGGCGCTGGGAGCGGGGATCGGTGTGGGTGCTTTTACCGCAGGCGAAGCATCGGCTTATATGAAACCGGTGAAAAGGATAGAAGTAACAGATGCAGAACAATACAACGATTATTACCAGGTATGGAAACAACACCTGAACAACCATATCAATCATCAATAAAAAATTAATAAACATGAACGAGTTTTTTGCAGGCATTGACAAAGTGAAATATGAAGGAACCGGAAGCGATAACCCTTTTGCATTTCGCTGGTATGATGAAAATAAAATAGTAGCCGGTAAAACGATGAAAGATCATTTGCGGTTTGCTTGTGCTTACTGGCATTCATTCTGTGGCAGCGGCGCTGACCCTTTTGGAGAACCTACCCATTTGTTTTCCTGGGATAAAGAACCCGATGCCGTAGCAAGAGCTAAAAAGAAAATGGACGCGGCGTTTGAATTCATCACCAAGATGGGTATACCTTATTATTGCTTTCATGATGTGGATGTGGTGGATTTCACCAACGATGTAGCAGACAATGAAAAACGCCTGCAACAGGTGGTAGCCTATGCCAAACAAAAGCAAGCGGCTACTGGTGTGAAACTCCTGTGGGGCACTGCCAACCTCTTCTCCAACAGGCGCTATATGAACGGCGCCGCCACCAATCCCGATTTTCATGTACTGTCGCATGCTGCTGCACAAGTAAAAGCGGTGCTCGATGCTACCATTGAATTGGGTGGCGAGAATTATGTATTCTGGGGAGGTCGCGAAGGCTATATGAGCCTGCTGAACACCAACATGAAAAGGGAAAAAGAACACCTGGCGCGTTTCCTGCATACTGCAAAAGATTATGCAAGAAGGAACGGCTTCAAGGGTACTTTCTTCATCGAACCCAAACCTTGCGAACCCACCAAGCACCAATACGATTACGATTGTGAAACTGTTATCGGATTCCTGCGCCAGTACGATCTGCTGGGTGATTTCAAACTGAATATCGAAGTAAACCATGCCACCCTGGCCGGCCACACCTTCGCGCATGAACTGCAGGTAGCAGCCGATGCCGGCTTGCTGGGCAGCATGGATGCTAACCGCGGCGATTACCAGAACGGATGGGATACAGACCAGTTCCCCAACAATATCAACGAGCTTACAGAAGCCATGCTTATTATACTGGAAGCGGGTGGCTTCGCAGGCGGCGGTATCAACTTCGATGCGAAGATTCGTCGTAACTCTACCGACGCCGAAGACCTGTTCCACGCACATATAGGCGGCATGGATGCTTTTGCAAGGGCCCTGCTCGTGGCAGATGCCATCCTCCGGCAATCAGATTATAAAAAATTCCGCGCAACACGTTATGCCAGCTACGACAGTGGCAAAGGAAAAGCATACGAAGAAGGTAAGTTGTCGCTGGAAGACCTGCGTGCCTATGCTATTGAGCAGGGAGAGCCGGCCATCACCAGCGGTAAACAGGAATGGATGGAGAACCTCATCAACCGTTTTATTTAATGAGATCGTAGAAAGAGAAGAGATACAATGCAAATGGAGCAAACAATGCGGTGGTTCGGTCCGGATGACCCCGTAAGTCTTTCGGATATCCGGCAGGCCGGCTGTACCGGCGTGGTAACGGCCCTGCATCATATACCGGTAGGCGATATCTGGAGCATCGAAGAGATCAATCAACGCAAAGCACTGATAGAAGCCGCCGGTATGAGCTGGACGGTGATCGAGAGCCTGCCGGTGAGCGAAGAGATCAAAAAACAATCTGGGATTTATGCCCTGCATATAGAAAACTACAAACAGAGCCTGCGCAATATTGCTTTGTGCGGACTGAAAGTGGTGACCTATAATTTCATGCCCATACTGGACTGGATGCGCACCGATGTGGACTACCGGATGCCGGACGGAAGCAAAGCATTGTATTTTGAAAAAGCGGCTTTCATGGCCTTCGATCTTTTCCTGTTGAAAAGACCTGGCGCCGAAAAAGAGTACACCGCATCGCAGATCAAAGAAGCCAAAGCCCGATTTGAAACTATGAGCGATGCAGATAAGGAAAGACTGTACACGAATGTCTTGCTGGGATTGCCTGGTAGTAAAGACCGTTTCACGGTAGAACAGATACTGGCTGCGCTGCAAACTTATGAGCACATCGATGCGAAAAAACTGAAACAGCATTTGTTTTACTTCCTACAACAGGTAGTTCCCATTGCCGAAGAATGTGGCTTGCAGATGGCCATCCACCCGGATGATCCGCCTTACCCGATCCTGGGCCTGCCCCGCGTGGTAAGTACCGCGCAGGATGCGCGGGAAATTTTACAGGCCGCACCTTCAGCTGCGAACGGACTCTGTTTCTGTACGGGATCGTATGGCGCGCGTGCCGACAATGACCTGGCTGCGATGATCCGAGAATTCGGTGATCACATACATTTTCTCCATTTACGCAATACCAAGCGCGACGAGAAAGGAAATTTCTACGAAGCCGATCACCTGGCAGGCGATGCAGACATGTACGAGATCGTAAAAGAGATCGTGCTGCTGATGCGCAGAAAACAATGCAGCATTCCCATGCGGCCTGATCACGGGCACCAGATGCTCGATGACCTCCAAAAAACAACCTACCCGGGTTACAGCGCCATTGGCCGTTTGCGCGGACTGGCCGAACTGAGGGGACTGGAATTCGGTATCAGCAGGAACTTGCAGAAGTAATTAAAAAATAATTTCGGGAACCCTGTCCAATTTTTACCTTTCTGTTCGTCATTAGATCAGAAAACAATAAAACAGGTAAAAGATGGCTAACGAAATTTATCATTCAGCGCTCATTTTCAATTTGAATGAGCGCCTTTTCATCAATGCATTGGACGGGCTTACAGAAGTACAGATTAAAGAAAGGCTTAGCGGGCATAATAACCCCATCAGTTGGATTGCGGCTCATACGGTATGGGCCAGGTACAATATACTGATGTTCCTGGGCCAACCTGCTAAAAATCCGTTCGACGCACATTTCGAAGGATTCAAAGCTTACAGCGACTCAATCGAATACCCCCTATTGGAAACCATCAAAGCAGAGTGGCATAAAGCGAGTGCTTTGTTGAAGGAGGCCTTCCAGGCAGTATCAGCAACACAGCTCGCTGCAGAATCGCCTGTTAAGAGCCCGATAGGCGACACAACCATCAGTGGTACCATAGCTTTCCTGGCCCAACACGAAAGCTATGATATCGGGCAAATTGCTTTCCTTAAAAAATATTATACCGGGGAAGCAATGAAGTACAATTAATGCAAATCATTCTTTAAACAATAAAATTCATTGACAATGGCAGAGTATCTTTTAATATTCAGAGGAGGTGAAGCTCCTGCATTACAACAATCACCCGAAAAATGGCAAGCCCACATGCAGAAATGGACAGAATGGATGGGGCCTTATCAGCAGTAGGTAAGTTTGGTGGTGCACAACCCCTGAAACAAGATGATAAAGTGGTGAAAGGCAGTCAGAAAGTATTGTCTGACGGGCCGTTCATGGAAGGAAAAGAAATGGTAGGCGGTTACATGATCTGCAAAGCCGATAACTATGAAGAGGCAGTAGAGATCGCAAACGGTTGTCCGATCCTTTTGTTCGATAGCGGTATCGTGGAAGTAAGAGAGATACAGGAATTGAAAATGTAAGTTACATTTGGCCAAAATAGCCCGGCTATTACGTACGACTATGATATCAATAAATTGACCGACCATCTTTTCCGGCGCGAATCGGGAAAGATGGTTTCTATTTTAACCAGGGTATTCGGTACGGAACACCTGGAGTTGGCGGAAGATGTGGTACAGCAGACTTTTATAGATGCTATTCATGTATGGAAACTGAAAGGCATCCCGGACAACCCTTCTGCCTGGCTGTTTCGTGTGGCGAAGAACAAAGCGATCGACAGCATCCGCCGGAATAAATATGCCGTTCAGTTCGATTTCAGCGACAGCCGGCTCACTGCCGAAGGAGAGATCATTTTGTTGCCGCAGCAAGACCGCTCGAAATGGGATGCCAAACGAATTGAACTGGGTAATGCTTATATGAATGAAGCGGCATTCGGCTCTGCGATTACTCCTTACCATATAGAAGCTGCTATTGCTTACGAACATTGCACCGCTCCAAATTTTGAACAAACCAACTGGCAGCGGATACTGGAATTGTATGAGTGGCTCTGCCGGGTTGCTTATTCACCCATCGCCGCACTGAATAAAACGGTGGCCATATTGCAGGTGTATGGTCCGCAACAAGCGCTGGAAGCTTTCAATGACCTGGCACCTGAAAAGCCATCCAGTCTTATTATCTCTATCACAGTCTGTTAGGAGAGCTGTATGCTCAACTCGGCCGCAAGAATGAGGCTCAACAATCTTTTACTAAAGCGATTCAGTTGACAGGATCGGAAGCGGAAAAAAAAGTGCTGAGAAATAAAATAGCAGCGTTGATATAGTATTCAGGTGCGGGTTGCAGCCATTTTGACCTTTATTTTTGCCGAATAGTAATGTTGTTTATATTTATTATCCCATCTGTGTACATTTTGTTTCTATCTTAAAACAATGCTTATGCAGTTACGTAAACACTTGCTTGGGCTTGGGGTATGCCTTTTACTGGTATTGCCGGTTTCCTTATTCGCCATCGATACACATAATACCCGTATGTTGTCGCAACCGGCTATCAGTGCTAACCATATCGCTTTTATTTATGCAGAAGATCTTTGGGTGGCCAATCTTGATGGCTCTCAACCAAGAAGATTAACCGTTGATGAGGGCATCGAATCGAACCCGGTGTTTTCGCCCGATGGCAAGCTGATCGCTTTCAGCGCACAATACGATGGTAATACAGATGTGTTTGTGGTTCCGGTGGAAGGCGGCGTTCCCAAACGCCTTACCTGGCATCCCGGAATAGATATTGTAAGAGGCTTCACGCCCGACGGGAAAAATGTGCTGTTCATTTCAAAACGCGCTGTATTCACCAATCGATATGCCCAGCTCTTTATAGTCCCCGTTACAGGCGGCTATCCAACACAGCTGGAAATTCCCAATGCTTTCCATGCCACTTATTCGCCCGATGGGAAGTTCATGGCGTATACGCCGATTGCTGAAGTTTTTCGCCAGTGGAAGCATTATCGTGGCGGTACTATTTCTACGATATCCATTTTTTCTTTTGCCAACAAATCGGTCGTTAAAATTCCGCAACCCGAAGAGGGCTGTAACGATACAGAACCCATGTGGATCGAAGACAAAATTTATTTCCTGAGCGACCGCAACGGAGAGTTCAATTTGTTTTCTTACACGATTGCTTCGAAAGAGGTCAAACAATTAACTACCTATAAAGATTTTCCTATTATACATGCATCTGCCGGAAACGGAAAGATTGTATTTGAACAAGCCGGTTACCTGCACCATTTCGATCTTGCTGCTAACGCGCCTAAAGACATCACCGTAGGCATTGCAGCCGACCTGTTGGAACTGCGCCAGCGTTTTGTAAAAGGCGGCCGGTACATTCGCAGCGCCGATATTTCTCCTTCGGGTAACAGGGCTGTTTTTGATTTCAGGGGTGAGATCATGACCGTGCCGGCAGAGAAAGGCGATGCGCGCAACATCACCGAAACCGATAATGCGCACGAAAAATATCCTGCCTGGTCGCCCGATGGAAAATCCATCGCTTATTTCTCCGATGCCTCCGGTGAATATACACTGCATATCAAACCACAGGATGGATCGGGGACTGCCAGGGCGCTGAAATTGAATGGAACCGGCTTCTATGCCAACATACACTGGTCGCCCGACAGTAAGAAAATATGTTTTGCAGACAATGGAAGAAATCTCTATCTGTTGGATGTAGCATCAGGAAACCAACAAAAGATAGATGCAGATGAATTATATGTGCCAGGCGCTTTCCGCGAGCAGTTCGGCGATTGGTCGCCCGATTCCAAATGGCTGGTGTATACCAAAGTAACCGGTACCTTCTTCAAAAAAGCGATCCTTTATTCGGTTGACCAGAATAAATCTTTCCCCGTAACCGACGGGTTGAGCGATGTATCGGAACCCATCTTTGACCGCGGAGGCAAATACCTGTTTTTCTTTGCTTCCACCGATGCGGGTCCGGTCGTGAACTGGTTCGACCAATCGAACAATGATACCCGTTCTACGAATTCCATCTACCTGCTCACACTGCAGAAAGAAACCATTTCACCTTTCGCCAAAGAAAGTGATGAAGAAACAAAGGGCCAGGACACTGCCAAAGCCGGTAAAAAAACAAGCGAACCCTTCCGCATAGACCTGGACGGTATCCAGGAGCGTACCATCGATATACCCCTGAAAGCGGGTAATTACCACGGTTTGGGCATGGGTAAGGAAGGAGAATTGCTGTACGTAGTATATGGTTATGACGGAGGTGCCGGTATGCTGCACAAATACGACATCAAAAAAAGAAAAGACAATGAGGTGATGGAGCTCGACGGATACATCATTGCTGCCGATGGCAAGAAAATGCTGTATAACAAAAGCGGCGCCTGGGGTATCGCACCCACAGGCGATAAGCCGGAACCCGGAAAGGGCCTGCTCAATACCGCCGACCTGCAGGTGAAGTTTGATCCGTTGGCAGAATGGCCGCAGATATTCGATGAAGCCTGGCGTATCAACCGCGATTATTTTTACGATCCCGGCATGCACGGTGTTGACTGGGCAGCTACCAAAAAGAAATATGCGCAATTCCTGCCCGATCTTTCCTGCCGCAGCGACCTGAATACCCTCATACAATGGATGTGCAGTGAATTGGCGATAGGCCACCACCGGCTCACCGCGTTTGGTGAAAGAAGAATGAATCCGGCTGTTGTTAACGGTGGGTTACTGGGCGCTGATTTTGCCATTGCGAACAACCGTTACCAGCTCAAAAAAATATATGGCGGACTCAACTGGAACCCTAACCTCCGTTCACCGCTTACCGAACCGGGTGTGAATGCGAAAACAGGAGAATACATTTTAGCAGTGAACGGAAAAGACGTAACAGCGGCAGAAAATATTTTCCAGTTTTTTGAAGCAACCGCCGGGAAGATCGTTACGCTGACCATTGGCCTGAACCCTGATTACACCGGCTCCCGCACGGTAAAAGTAGTGCCGGTGGAAAACGAGACCGACCTGCGCAACAGGGATTGGGTGGAAGGTAACCTGAAGAAAGTAGAAGAAGCAACCAAAGGGCAGGTAGCTTATGTGTACGTACCTAACACCGCCGGATTGGGCTTCGAATACTTCAAACGTTATTTCTTCCCCCAGGCCAATAAAAAAGCCATCATCATTGATGAGCGTTTCAATGGGGGCGGACAGTTGGCCGATTATTACATCGACATCTTACAAAGACCTTTACAGGCGTACTGGCACACACGGTATGGCAATGACCTCAAAAGTCCCAGCGCTTCTATACAAGGCCCCAAAGTAATGTTGATCGATGAAACAGCCGGCTCGGGTGGTGATATGCTGCCCTGGATGTTCCGCAAATTCAAAGTGGGTACCTTAGTGGGCAAACGCACCTGGGGCGGACTGGTAGGCATTCTCGGTTTTCCCGAATTTATGGATGGCGGTGGCGTAACAGCGCCGAATGTGGGTATCTGGACCAAGGACGGCTTTGTAGTAGAGAACGTAGGTGTGGCGCCCGATATAGAAGTGGAACAAACGCCTTCGGAAGTGATCAAAGGCAACGATCCGCAACTACGGAAAGCCATTGAAGTAGCCATGAAAGAATTGCAACAGCATCCGCAGGAAGCGCCCCAGCGGCCGCCTTTCCCGGTAAAAGTGAAGAAATAAATATGTCAGACTCCGACAATCCGGCAAATACAATCAAAGAATGGGTAACCAGGTATACAGACGATCTGTATTCCTGGGCCTTCTACAAGACCGATAATAAAGAGACAGCAGAAGACCTTGTGCAGGAAACATTCCTGGCCGCCTGCCAGTCGCTGCTTTCTTTTAAAGGAAGGGATGCCAGGACCTGGTTGCTGGGCATCCTCAATCACAAGATCGCCGATCATTACCGGCAGCAATACAAACGTGCTGCTGTTACGGAACAGGTGGAACAGGAACGGGCCGGTAATGCGTTGATGGAAAGCTTTTTTGATGAAGAAGGATCGTGGGTGAAAAAGGAACGGCCGCAGCAATGGGGAGATGAGCAGGGACACCTGCTGGATGATATGGATTTCACCAAAGTTTTGCGGCAATGCATGCACAAACTTCCGGCAACCTGGCTGGCTGCTGTGCAATTAAAATACCTGGAAGAAAAAAAAGGCGAACTGATTTGTCAGGAATTGCAAATTGCGCCGACTAACTTCTGGCAAATACTGCATCGTGCAAAGTTGCAATTGAGAAAATGCCTGGAACACAACTGGTTTAAAAGAGGGGAATGAAAAAGATAATGCACATCATCTTATACTCGTGCAGGAAAGCAACAGAGCTGATCGATAAACGGTCGGTCATGGGCTTATCCTGGATAGAAAGTATCAGGCTGTTCATGCATAAAAGCCTTTGCGACGCTTGTACTACTTACGATAAGCAGAGCAGACTGATTGACCGGCTCCTGCACCACCACCTCCATGATCACCAGGAAGAAAATGCTCCTCAACTGCAAAACAATGAATTGAAGGAACGCATCATCGAACGTTTGTAAATCTCCCCAAAAAAAATTTTTACTCCATTGTCAGGTTTTAAAGAATGCGCAGACTATTCCTGCAAATGCATCATTTTTTAAACTAAAACCATCCAACAATGGAAAAGAAAAGAAACATCGTAGCCGGCTCTATCCTCACAGGAGCCATGATTGCCGTATCAGGTATTGCAGCCAATGCTGCCGGAACCTTTCACTACAACAATATGGGCTCAGGAGAAGCGGTAAGGGGTAACCTGCTCAGCCGTACTGCTGTTAGCAGGAGCCTGGAATTGAAATGCGGTGAGAAAGGGAAAGCCGATTCAACCATGGGCAAAAAAGGAAAGGATGGGAAATGTGGAGAAGGTAAATGTGGTAGTCACAAGAAAGACGGCAAAAAAGCCGACAAGACCAAGGACAAGAGCGGAAAAACAAAATCCGGCATGTAATCCTTTCCGGTAAGGACGGGTTACGGTAGTAGCCTGTCCTTATTCTTCACTTTTAAAACAATGGATATGGTAGGAATCGGATACAGGAAAGACTTCGCCGAAGCTTTCCTCCAAAGCAGCACATTGCAACCTGCTTTTATTGAAGTGGCACCGGAGAACTGGATAGGAGTGGGTGGTTTCTGGAACAAGAAATTCCGGGAAGCCCTGGAAAAATATCCGCTCTTTACACATGGTTTGTCGCTTTCGATCGGCAGTCCGGATGAGCTTGATTTTGCATTCCTGAAGAAGCTGAAACAATTTCTGGCATCCACCGGAGCCCTTGTTTATTCAGAACACCTCAGCTATGCCAAATGCGATAACGCACATTTGTACGATCTATTACCCATCCCTTTCACTTCCGATGCAGTAGCGCATGTATCGGAACGTATCAAAACAGTACAGGATTTGCTGGAAAGAAAAATGGCCATCGAGATCGTGAGTTATTACAGTCCGGTTGCACCCGAACTCTCAGAGATTGATTTTATCAATGCTATATTGGAAGCAGCCGATTGCGATCTGTTGCTGGATGTGAACAATGTTTATGTGAACAGCTTCAACCATCGTTACGATGCCAAAGCATTCATCGATCAACTGCCGATGGAACGTGTACGGTATATACATATGGCAGGACACGAACAGGTATCCGATACATTGATCATCGACACGCATGGCGAAGCCATTATCGATCCTGTTTATGAGCTCTTCGATTATACCATGCGCAAACTCGGCAGGGATGTACCGGTATTACTCGAAAGAGATTTCAATATCCCTGAACTGGAAGAGCTACAGGAAGAAATAAACAGGCTGAACACCATCAAAACAGCCGCTTTAAAACAACCATCCTATGTTACTGCATGATACTACCCGCCGGTACCAGTCGGCCCTGGCCGGTTATTGTCGCAGCGGACAACTGGAACCCATTCCCGGTATCCACAACGAACACATCAGTCATTACAGGCGGCTCGTGTACAATGTAGTGGATGATATGCTGCAAAATGCTTACCCGTTGACACACGCTTTACTTGGTGCAACTGAATGGAAGAACCTGGTGAATGAATTCTTCACCCATCACCCCTGCCAGTCGCCACAGGTATGGTATATGCCCAAAGAATTTTACCAGTACCTGGTAACGGTAAAACATCCGCTACTGGAAAAATATCCTTTCCTTGAAGAATTATTGTGTTTTGAATGGGCGGAAGTGGAGTTGTTCATGATGGAAGACAGGAGAGAAAAGCCGGCAGCTACCTATTCATTGGAAACCGACAAGCTGGTCATCAACCCCGAGCATCAATTGTTTTCATTCCAATACCCAGTGCATCTTAAACCGGCACATGATATCACAACCGCAGATAAAGGAAATTATTTCCTGGCGGCACACCGGAATACAGCCGGTACGGTGATCTTCACCGATCTCTCGCCTGCATTGGCCATCATACTTTCTTTACTGGAAGAGGCGCCAGCTACTATTGACGAATTGCTGGAAACGCTGGAGAAAGATTATGGTATCGTTTCTTCAGCAAACGACAGGCAGGCCATGCATCTTTTTTTCAAAAGCGCCTTAACGCAAGAATTGATCATTTTTTAAACACCCTATATGTCTATTTCAACAAAATACTATTCGCTGGTTGGTCATCTTGAAAAATCAGCTGCTGTACCCTTGCTCTTATTGAGACTGGTACTGGCCTATGGTTTTTACGGACCAGCCAAAATGAAATGGAAAGATATCAACAGTGTCATTGATTGGTTTGGCAGCATTGGTATACCGGCGCCAGTATTCAACGCTTACCTGGCGGCAGGTACGGAAATGCTGGGAGTGGTCTTGCTGGTATTGGGACTGGGTACGCGGCTGATTGCTATACCGCTGGTGATTACCATGCTGGTAGCCATCAAAACAGTACACTGGGCCAATGGCTTCGAAGCGGCCGATAACGGCTTTGAGATACCCCTTTATTATACCATTATGCTCCTGACCCTGTTGGTATATGGCCCGGGTAAATGGAGTGTCGACTACCTGATCCGCCGGAGGTCGTAAAAAGACGCACAGCCAGCTCATTCCAGAAGAAATAAGGTTCATTTAATAGATATAGTTAGTTTTTTAGTGTATTTTTAATTGTGTATGGATCATCGCTGTACACCTGATCTTGTACGATACATATATGGCGCATCATGCCGATATGGCCGCGCAAATGAATGCAAAAATACCCGGTCAGAATCCCGGGTGATGCAGCTGGTCATAGGGCCGGTGATCGGTGTTGTTTCCGGATTGATATTGGGTTTATTTTCGTTGATCGCTTCCGGAACGATAAAGACAGTAGTAGCTTAAAAATACACAGATGAAATACCTTCGAATTGCTTTACTGGCAACAATAGCGTTGCCAGCTGTTTTTTCTTTTGCACAAAACACCCCGTCAGGTTATTTACAGGCATTGAAATGGAGGATGATCGGTCCGCACCGCGGCGGCCGCACCGTAGGCGCAGCAGGTGTGCCGCAGCAGCCTGGTACTTTTTACATTGGTGTGAACAATGGCGGCGTGTGGAAGACCACAGATTATGGCCGCACATGGGTTCCGCTTTTCGATCAGCAGTCTACAGGCTCTATCGGCGATGTAGCAGTAGCTCCTTCCGATCCCAATATCATTTATGCAGGAAGCGGTGAAGGCTTGCAAAGACCCGATCTTTCAGTAGGTAATGGTATTTATAAATCAACCGATGCGGGTAAAACATGGACATACCTGGGATTGAGTGAAGGACAACAGGCAGGTGGTCTTGCCATTGATCCGCATGATCCCAACCGTGTGTTTGTAGCCATGTTGGGACATCCCTATGGGTCCAATAAAGAGCGCGGCGTATACCGCACTACCGATGGCGGCAAGACATGGCAACAGGTATTGTATAAAGATGAGAACACAGGCGCCATACAGGTGGCCATCGATCCGCAACATCCCAATATCGTTTATGCCGATTTGTGGGCCGGCCGCCAGGGCCCGTGGGAGAACGGCGCCTGGAATGGTCCGGGTAGCGGATTGTATAAATCTACTGATGGCGGTAACACCTGGACCCATCTCACCAAAGGGTTGCCTACGGTAGAGCAGGGATTGGGACGTATTGGTTTTTGCATTGCACCCAGCAATCCCAATCGTATGTATGCAACAGTAGATGCGGGCCAGTATGGAGGAATGTATAGAAGTGATGATGCAGGAGAAAGCTGGACCAGCATCAGCAACGACGGAAGGTATTGGGGCCGTGGAAGCGATTTTGCAGAAGTAAAGGCCGATCCTAAAAATGCCGATATCGTATATACAGCCAATGTAGTGGTATGGCGGTCTGCCGATGGTGGCAATACCTGGAAAGATTTCAGGGGCGCGCCGGGCGGAGATGATTACCATCGTATATGGATAGATCCCGAACATACCAATATCATGCTCATTGCATCGGACCAGGGCGCCATCATTACCGTTAACGGTGGCGAAACTTTTTCATCCTGGTATAATCAACCTACTGCACAGTTCTATCATGTGAGTACCGATAATGCATTCCCGTATAACGTATATGGAGGGCAACAGGAAAGCGGTTCTGTAGGTATTGCATCCCGGGGCAACGACGGACAGGTTACATTCCGCGAATGGCATCCGGTGGGAGTAGAAGAATATGGTTATGTAGCCGCCGATCCGCTGAACCCAGATATTATTTACGGAGGAAAGATCACAAAGTATAATAAACGCACAGGACAGGTACAGAACATCGCACCCGAAGCGGTGCGCAGCGGTAAGTACCGTTTCCTGCGAACGGCGCCGGTTCTTTTTTCACCCATTGATCCTAAGACACTCTTCTTTGCCGGCAATGTGTTGTTCAAAACCAATAACGGCGGGCATTCCTGGAAAGAGATCAGTCCCGATTTAACAAGAAGCACCTGGGATATCCCCGCCAGTGTAGGCATCTTCACTACAGATGAGCTGAAAAAAATGCCACGCAGGGGAGTGATCTACACAGTAGCCCCATCACCCAAAGACAGCAACACCATCTGGTGTGGCACAGACGATGGACTGATACAACTCACTCGTGATGGTGGCAAGACATGGAAAAATGTAACACCCGCTGCTATTGATTCATGGAGCAAGATCTCATTGATGGATGCCGGTCATTTTGATAAGGGCACAGCGTATGCAGCTGTGAACAGGATCAGGCTCGATGATATGCATCCGCATATTTATAAAACAAACGACAATGGTGTTAGCTGGAAAGAGATCGTGAACGGGTTGCCCAATGATCCCATCAACGTGGTGCGGGAAGATCCTTACCAGAAAGGATTGTTATTCGCCGGTTCTGAAACGGCTGTTTATGTATCGTTCAACGATGGTGAACAATGGCAACCGCTGCGATTGAACATGCCGGCTACTTCCATCCGTGATCTGGTGATCAAAGACGATGATATTGTAGCAGGTACCCATGGCCGTTCTTTCTGGATACTCGATAACATCACTTCGTTGCGCCAACTGGCTGCACAAAAAACAACTACAACACAGACTGTTTTGTTCCGCCCACAAAAAGCTATCCGTGTGCGCTGGAACATGAATACCGATACGCCTTTGCCACAGGAAGAGCCGGCGGGACAAAACCCGCCCGATGGCGCCATCATTGATTATTTCCTGGAAGGATCGGCAGGTAATGTTACGCTGGAAATAAAAGATGCCAACGGAAAATCGGTGAGAAAATTCAGTAACAGCGATCAACCTTATGCATTGCCGGCAGTAAACATTCCTTTGTATTGGATACGTCCGCAGGAAAGCCTGGGTACTGCAGCAGGAGCGCATCGCTTTACCTGGGACCTGCATTATGCGCCGTTACCGGTTCCGGTTTCGTTTCCCATTGCCGCTATTTATGGGAACACAACCCCCGAACCCAGATCGCCCTGGGTGATGCCCGGCAATTATACGGTTACACTCACGGTGAACGGAAGCAGTTATGTGCAGCCCTTACAGGTAAAAATGGATCCACGGGTGATTACATCGTTGAAAGATTTGTCTGATCAGCATCGTTATGCTATGATCTGTTATGAAGGCAGCAGGAGAGCGATGGAGAAAGGAGAGTCGGCATATACCGAAGTAAAAAATGCATTCTTATCACTCTTACAACAACTGGAAGAAACAGATAATCCGCCAACCGAACAGCTCATCGCAGCAGTAAAACGTTGGCAGCAAAAATTGCAATCTTTGAATTCCACTAAACATTGATACATTTATTGCCCAATTTTAGCTAAACAGTTACACCATGAGAAAAGCCTTCTACCTGCTGGTTGCGATCGGCCTTTTAACCGTGCCGGCCCTGGCACAGGAGAAAAAAAAGACAAAGCCTGTTACTGCAACACCTGTCGCGAATAATGACGCGACTTATTTTTCGAATGTCAAGTATCGTTTGATAGGTCCCTTCCGCGGCGGAAGGTGCGCTGCTGTTACCGGCAGTTATAAAAACAAGACCACTTTCTATTTTGGCGCTACGGGTGGCGGTGTATGGAAAACAACAGATGGCGGCAGTAACTGGAAAAATATTTCAGATAAATATTTCGGCGGATCGATTGGTGCAGTAGCCATAGCGCCCAGTGATGAAACCATCCTGTATGCAGGCGAGGGTGAAAATACCCTGCGTGGCAATGTGTCGGAAGGATTGGGAGGTATCTGGCGCAGTGATGATGGTGGCAGGAGCTGGCATAACCTGGGATTGAAAGAAGGGCGGCACATCATCCGCATCGTAATACATCCCAAAGATCCGAACACGGTATGGGTAGCGGTGATGGGACATTTATTCGGGCCCAGCAAGGAAAGAGGCGTCTATAAAACCACCGATGGAGGTAAAACATGGAAACAGGTGTTGTATGCCAATGACCAGACCGGTTGTTCAGACCTGGTAATGGAAGCAGGTAACCCTTCTGTATTGTATGCCGGTATGTGGCATGTGATACGCAGGCCCTATAACATGGAAAGCGGCGGTGAAGGCAGTGGTTTGTGGAAGAGTACCGATGGCGGCGAAACCTGGACCAACCTTACCAACAAAAAAGGGATGCCCAAAGGCACCTGGGGTATTGTAGGTGTAGCATCTGCACCCAGCAATCCGGATAAAATATTTGCTATCATAGAGAATGCCAACGGCGGTTTGTATGTGAGCAACGACGGCGGAGACAGCTGGACATTGCAGAGCAGCGATAACAACATTCGCCAACGCGCCTGGTATTATTCCAAAATATTTGTAGACCCTAAGAACGACAACCTGGTATACTGCCTGAATGTGGAATTCATGCGCAGCAAGGATGGTGGTAAAACCTTTCAACCCGTTTCCACGCCGCACGGCGACCACCACGATCTCTGGATCGATCCGGAAGACGGCAACCGTATGATCATTGGGGATGATGGGGGTGCACAGATCAGTTTCGATGCAGCGGCCAACTGGAGTACCATGAACAACCAGCCTACGGCGCAATTCTATCGCATCACAACCGATAATGCCTATCCTTATCGTTTGCTGGGCGCACAGCAGGATAATTCTACCGTGCGCATCCGCAGCCGTTCGGCAGGTGCAGGTATCACCGAGCGCGACTGGGATCCTACAGCAGGCGCCGAGAGTGGTTATGTGGTGGCTGATCCATTGAATCCCGATATCGTGTATGGTGGTAATTATGGTGGTTATCTTTCCCGGCTCGATCATAAGACAGGTGAAAACAGGGCCATCAATGTATGGCCCGATAATCCTATGGGCGCCGGCGCTGATGTACAGAAATACCGTTTCCAATGGAACTTCCCTGTTTTCTTTTCACCACACAATCCCAAACGGCTCTATGCCTGTGGCAACCAGTTATTCGTAACGGAGAACGAGGGACGCAGTTGGGAAACCATCAGCCCTGATCTCACCACGAACGACAAAAGCAAACAGGCTTCCAGCGGAGGCGCCATCACCAAAGACAATACTTCGGTAGAATACTATTGTACCATTTTCACCGCAACGGAATCTCCTTTGGAAAAAGACCTCTTGTGGACCGGCAGCGACGATGGATTGGTATACGTAAGTAAAGACGCCGGCAAACATTGGGAAAATGTAACACCACCGCAGGCAGGGAAATGGATGATGTGGAACTGTATAGAAACCGATCCTTTCCAAAAAGGTACCGCCTATTTTGTGGGAACCAAATACAAGCTCGATGATTATGCGCCATATATATTCGTAACCACCGATTACGGTAAAACATGGAAGCAGATCACCAATGGCATCAATAACATGCATTTTACCCGTTGCCTGCGTGCAGATCAAAAACGGCCCGGGTTATTGTATGCCGGTACAGAATACGGCATGTACATCAGTTACGATGGCGGTGCACAATGGAAATCATTCCAGCTCAACCTGCCCGTGGTGCCGGTTACCGATCTTACGATCAAAGACAATGATCTGCTGGTGGCCACACAGGGGCGAGCTTTCTGGGCCATTGACGATTTAAGTGTGATACAGCAAAAAGATGAATCTACCACCGGTAAATCCTGGCATGTGTTTACAGTGAGCGATGCTTACCGGATGGAGGGTGGAGGAAGAAGGGCCCGTTCAGGAGCAGGGATGGAAACACCGCCCAATACAGGTACCAATCCGCCTAACGGAACAGTCATCAATTATTACCTGAAGCAGGCGAATGATTCAACGAAATTCTCCATTACTGTTTTCGATAAAAAGAATATGCCCATCAGAACCTTCAGCAAGAATGCTAAAGAAGAAACTGATAAGATAGATTTCAGCAGTGGCATGAACCAGTTTGTATGGGATATGAATTACCCGCCTGCAGAAAAGATCGATAATATGATTTTGTGGAACGGCAATGTAGGAACAGTAAAAGCGGCCCCCGGCAAGTATATGGCCAGGTTCCGCTATGAAAAAGATTCGATGGATGTACCTTTTGTGATCAAAGACAATCCAGCTTATGGTATGACGGAAGTGGATTACGACAACACGGTTTCGTTTTTATTGGATGTTAAACAAAGTTTCAGCGATATCCAGAAAGCCATTAAACGTATCCGGGAGGTAAGAACGCAGATCAATGATTTTACGGCGAAGCTGGATACGTCGACAACAAAAGACGTTCGCAAAGAAGCCGACAGCATCAATGCAAAATTGACGACCATCGAGGAAACATTATATCAGACAAAGGCCAAGAGCGGGCAGGATGTATTAAACTATCCCATCCGTTTAAATGATAAGATATCTGGCATCTTCGGGGTAGTATCCAGTGGCAATACGTCGCCCAGCAAGCAGGCAAAAGAAGCATTTGCAGAATTGAATGAACAGGCAACGCAGCAATTGCAAAAACTTGCCGGCATTTTCAGCAATGATCTCGCATCATTCAATAACCTGATCCATGATAAGAAACTACCAGTGATTGGGTTTAAACAATAGCAAACAAAACATTATAGCAATGGCACTACTTCAATTTTGATGTTGGTGCCATTGCTATTTTTATTTTATCTCCAGGATCATCGCGGTTTTCGCAGGAATTTTCAGTGAATTCCTTACTTCTAAATCCTTATCAGAAACGATGTCTCTTGCCGTAAAACTGGCTGGCACCATTTCGCTGTACCGATTCATATCGAGGCTCACCGCCTGGCTGTTTTTATTTAATAATACCATTACTTTTTGTCTGGTGTTGTAGCGGAAGTAAACATAGACATCATTCTTTTGCGGGGCATAATGTTTAAACTTTCCGTCTCCGCTAATGGTATTTGTTTTTCGCCAGTTCAATAGTTTTGAGAAGAACTTTTGGGCTTCCTTTTCTTCCTGGGTGAGACCCAGCTCCGTTCGGGCATTTTTTGAATCATTTTCCCAGCCGCCATAAAAGTCGCCTCTTCTTTGCCCATCGCTTCCAGCCTTTTCATTAGTCATTAGCACCTCGGTGCCGTATAAGAATTCCGGGATACCACGCATGGTGATGTACATCGCGATGCCCAGTTTCCAGTTATCAAGGTTTTTATGGAGCCGTGAATAAAACCTGTCCAGGTCATGATTGTCGGGAAATATCAATTGGTTTTCCGGATGCGGGATCAGGTAATCCTGTGCCACGCTTTGATAGGTATCACGCCAGGTGGAGAACCACTCGTCGGGCTTGTTGAGACTGGAAATAATATTGTCATTCAACGAGAAATCCATTAAGGTTGGCAAATAGGATTGGTAGCCATCCGTGTTTATCTTATCCTTTTGCCAATACGATGTGAGATAGATATTTCTCGACATTTCCTCGCCAGTGATATTAAAGTTGGGGTACTCATCAAGCACCGACTTTGTCCAGGTTGCCAGGAAGTCTTTGTCGGCGTAGGAATAGGTGTCTTCCCTGATGCCAGAAATACCGGCATACTCGATCCACCAAATTGTATTTTGGATTAAATAGCTTGCCAGCAGGGGATTCCGTTGGTTCAGATCAGGCATGTGATGATCAAACCAGCCATCTGTATATTCTTTCTTATCGATTTCAGTTGCGTAAGGATCCGTTATCGTGGTTTTTAGTCCATTAGTCCTTGTTCTCGTTTCGATATAATTAAACCAATCCTTTGAGGGCAGGTCTTTGAAAAAATAATATTCGTTACCACAGTGATTTAGAACCACATCCCAAATCATTCCTATTCCTCTTTTCTTCGCTTCTTTGACCAATAGTTTAAACTGTTCGTTTGTACCAAAGCGCGGATCGATCTTGTAAAAGTCGGTTGCCGCATATCCGTGATAGGAGTAATCGGGCTCATTGTTTTCTATCAGGGGTGTATTCCAGATTTGGGTAAAGCCCAATGATTTTATGTAGTCGAGGTGATTCATGATCCCCTGGATATCTCCGCCATGCCTTTTGTCTTCATTGCTTCTATCGACGGTTTTTTCATTCATCGTGGGAATGACATCATTCCTGGCATCTCCATTTGAAAACCTGTCGGGAACAATCAGGAGTATCGCGTCTTTCGGGCTAAAACTGGGCCGGCTGGCACTGCCTGCTTCCCGTTCCAAAAGAGGAAAGTTTTTGGACAGTACAATTTTATTGTTTTGGCTGAAATGGATATTGATGTTTCCTGGCTTCGCTTCGGGGTTAATTTTTAGGGTGACAAACAAATAGTTTTTGTTTTCAACCGTATCTGTTTTGACTAGTTCAACGCCCGGGTAATTAAAAGAGGGTGTGAGGTTGGAGAGATTGTCTCCATAGATCAGCAGGGTGACGGTATTGTATTTCATACCCACCCACCAGTTTTGAGGCTCGACTCGGTTGATTCGTTGAGAAAAAACTACGAGATGAAAAAGCGAAATACTTATTAAGGTGAATATTTTTTTCATTTTTCAGCATTAATCCTGTTTGATAAGATAATTGCAATACTAAGAGATATGCAATAAAGCGCAATGACAATGTACTCAAATTAATTATGAAAGAAATTACCAGCGGTTAGATTTAAAAAATAAAATAAAGGGCTAGCGAAGAAATTAGTGGAAATTAAGAAGCGAGAATTGATTCTCGCTTCTTATGATGAACTAAAATCGTTGCAGCAGTTTATCATATTGAACATTAAGAATCCCTCTATAAAAAATTAATTACTATTTACATTCAAAATATTTCGAATACTGATCGATAAAAAAAATTACCCGTCATTGGTTCAAACAATAACGGGTAATCTGAAAATGATGATATGGTTCAGGATATGATTACCTGACGTTAATGTTACTCCAATCCCGGCCGAATACCTGTCGCAGGAGTGGAGTAGTTCTGGCTTGGGCATTGGTACGGACTGCTACTTCCTGTTCTTCGATTTTCTTGAACATCTGGTTTACCACCAGTAAGGCCATGATATTGTCGAGACCCAGGTTCAGTTCTACTTTGTTGCCCAGCAGCAGTTTGGCGGGACTCACCAGTTTATTCCATTCCTGCGAGATATTGTATTGATCGAGCATATTGTGCATGATCGGCGTAACGGCCCTGTGCAGGGTATCGCCTACGCTCCTCCTAAGGTAATCGGTAGCGGAAGTGCCACCATTCTTTACCAGTGTAACGGCGTCGCGGATGGTCAGTTGCCTGATGCCACTAAGGAAGATGGGCGTAGATTTGGCAACCGTTTCAACAGTAGCATTTTCCAATGTAGTCGTGAAACGGTTCAGTTGCGGGGTAAAGCCCAATTGGTCGAGGGTTCTTACTACTTTCTGCAGGTCCTGCGGCAGGATGGCATTCAGGATTAAGTCTTTGCCAAAGGCGCCTTTTTGTCCGAGTACAGAAGACCCGTTGTTGACCCCCAGGATCAACGCTTCACGAATGGCGCTGGCAGCATCGGATTCAGATAAAAAAACATTTCTTAAAGTACTGCAACCGGAAAGGAAAAAGGTTGCCATCAATAGTACGGATGTGGCGAGTTGCTTCATAACTGGATTTTAACGTTGTGCATACCAATTGTATGCCAATTGATATGATAATGGGATCAAAATACTATTTCTCTTTGTAAATTGAAGTATGAAAAGGATTAGATTCTTGTTATTATTGATGACCATGATTGAAACAGTTACTGCTCAGTCCCGGCTTTCTCCCGAACAACTCATGCAGCAGGTAAAAGATACGCTCGCCCTGCAAAAAGGATTTTTTGCTGTTGCTTTCAGGGACCTGTCCACCGGCGAAACCCTCTTGTGGAACGAACATGAATCGTTCCACGCGGCGAGCACCATGAAAACACCTGTGATGATTGAAGTGTTTAAACAGGCTGAAGCGGGCAGGTTCTCCCTCAACGATTCAATACCAGTGAAGAATGCATTCAAAAGCATAGTGGATGGCAGCCCCTATAAGCTAGACAGTACCGACGACAGCCAGCAGGCTTTGTATCATCAAACAGGAACCAAAATGCTCCTGAAAGAACTGGTGCGGCAAATGATCATCAAGAGCAGCAACCTGGCCACCAATATTTTAATGGAAATGGTGAGCGGCGCAGAAGTAACAAAGACCATGCGTTCCATGGGAGCCAAAGACATACAGGTGTTAAGGGGCGTGGAAGACCAGAAAGCTTTTGATAAGGGACTGAATAATACGACCACCGCTTATGACCTGATGCTGATCTACGAACAACTGTCGTTGGGCAAAGCCGTAAGCGTTGCTGCTTCTAAAAGCATGATCGATGTATTGCTTGACCAGCAAGACAGCAGCGTGATACCTGCCGGACTGCCGCCGGGTATAAAAGTGGCGCATAAGACTGGTTCTATTACCGGGGTACACCATGATTCGGGTATTGTATACATGCCCGATGGGAAGCAATATGTACTGGTATTATTGTCGAAACAACTGGCAGACGATGCCGCTGCCACTAAGGCGATGTCAGTGGTATCAGGCCTGTTCTATCATTATATGCAACAAGCAAAGTGAATGGGTTATGCCCTGTGGGAAAGCCTGCGGTATTGCCCCGGGCTTTTTCCTTTGATGTCGCGGAAACGGCGGGTGAAATAGGAAATATTATTAAAGCCGCACGCGTAGCAGGCATCGGCAATGCTGCTGCCTTCCAGTAACAGTTTGCTGGCCTGGTTGATACGGTATTCATTGACGAAATCGGTGAAAGTGAGCCGCATATTTTTTTTGAAATAATTACAGAAAGACGGAACCGTAAGCGAAACCAGATCGGCTACTTCGCGGATATTGACTGGTTTTTGGTAGTACTCTGTAACATAATCGTATATCTTCTTCAACCTCACTTCGTCTTTCTGATTGAAGTCGTACGATTGCCCGGCAGCATTCAGTAACTGGTATTCCTGGGTTGATGCCAGGGTTTGTAAGACCTGCAGCAATTCCATTAACCGGTTAAACGGATCGAGTTGCCGGAGACGGCGTAGTTTTTTCCCGATGGATTGTTGAACAGACTGGCTGAAATGAATGCCCTGCATGGAGCGGAAGAACAGGGCTTGAATGGCAATAAATTCAGGCGTTTGCAGGAGACGCTCGCCCAGGAAATCTTCTGTAAACTGTATCACCACTTCTTCGTGGCTTCCTACGGCTCCGTATCCAAAACCGGAATGCGGTAAGTTCTTACCCATGAATACCAGGTCGCCGTTTTCATAATAACTCAAATGGTTACCCACATGCCTGCGGCCGTGCCCCCCCACCACATAAACCAGTTCATATTCGGGATGATAGTGGTAACTCCAGCTATAATCTTCTGCCTGTAAGACCTGATGCAACAGGCGGAAGGAGCTCCCTTCGTCGGCACGTACGGTTTCAAATTCTGTTCTCATAGCAATCGATGGTATTCAATAAGGTGGCTGTATTAAAATTAATGAATTATGCGGAATGGCATGCATATAGAGGTAAATGAATAGTGAATCGGGAAGAATACTTTTTCACACGATTACTGCTAACTTGAGCGGGCAAATTTTTGATGCTATTATGAAAAAAAGACTTCTGCTTGCTTGCGCTATAGCTCTTAGCGCTTCGGCTTTTGCGCAATCTCCCCAATGGCAAAGCCTGTTTAATGGAAAAGACCTGAAAGGCTGGCGCCCGCTCAACGGGCATGCCAAGTTTGAGGCGGTGAATGGAGAAATTGTAGGAACCACCGTATCGGGAGAACCCAATTCTTTCCTGGCTACAGAAAAAGATTATGGCGATTTTATCCTGGAATTCGAGTTCAAACTCGATAGTGTTATGAATTCCGGCGTGCAGTTCCGCAGTGAAAGCAAACCGGAATATAACAATGGCAGGGTACATGGTTACCAGTTCGAGATCGATCCTTCACCCCGTGCCTGGACGGCCGGTATTTATGATGAGGCCCGTCGCGACTGGCTCTACCCGCTGGATTACAACCCGGCAGCCAAAGCCGCATTCAAGTTAGGCAAGTGGAACAAATGCCGCATTGAATGCATTGGTAATTCCATGCGCACTTTCATCAATGGCATGGCGGCTGCCAGCCTGGTAGATGATATGACACCCAAAGGTTTCATCGCTTTACAGGTGCACGCTATCGGTAAGCAGGAAAAAGCCGGCAAACAGATCCGCTGGCGCAATATCCGCATACAAACCAGGAACCTGAAGCCTACTCCTTACGATAATACTTTCGTAGTGAACCTGCTGCCCAATACTTTGTCGGAACAGGAGAAAAAGAACCATGTAGTATTGTTGTTCGATGGAAAGACCACCAATGGATGGAGAGGCGCCTATAAAGACAAGTTCCCCGAAAAAGGATGGGAAGTAAAAGACGGTACATTGAATGTGCTGGGTTCCAATGGTAAAGAATCAACCAATGGCGGTGATATTATTACCGCTAAAGAGTACAGCGCGTTTGTGTTGCAGTTCGAATTCAAAATCACCGAAGGCGCCAACAGTGGCGTGAAATATTTTGTAACCGAAAAAGAAAACAACACAGGCTCAGCTATCGGCCTCGAATACCAGATACTGGATGATGCCAAACACCCCGATGCCAAGATGGGTACGGATGGCAACAGAACACTTGCTTCTTTATACGATTTGATTCCTTCCATAAAAGAACCCAGGGCCAGAAGAAAGGTTGGTGAATGGAACCGCGGTATGGTAATTGTTTATCCTGATGGAAGGGTAGAGCATTACCTGAACGGCTGGAAAATGCTCGACTACAAGCGTGGTACACAATATTTCTATGCGTTGGTAGCCCGCAGTAAATATGCGCATTGGCCTAACTTCGGCATGGCGCCGGAGGGACATATCCTGTTGCAGGATCATGGCAATGACGTTTCTTTCAGAAGTATCAAAATTCAGGAACTGAAATAAAAACACTTATATGTCAAACCGCAGAACATTCATCAAACAAACAGCTAAGGCTACAGCAGGCGTTTATGCCGCCAGCCTGGGCTTCAGTGCAAAAAGTTACGCCAATATCATCGGCGCCAACGACCGCGTGCGAGTGGGCGTAGTAGGTTTTTCCGACCGTTTCCGCCAATCGCACCTGCCTTGTTTTCAAAACCATTACAAGGAACTGAATTTCGACATGGTGGCAGTATCCGATCTCTGGAAGAAAAGAAGAGAAGAAGGTATGGCGGTGTTGAAAGAACGCATGGGGCATGATATTGTGGGATGCCGTAACAACGAAGAATTATACGGAATGAAGAATATCGACGCCGTATTCATCAGCACACCCGATTTCGCGCATGCAAGACATGCGATCGAAGCGGTAAAAGCAGGATGCGATGCGTATGTGGAGAAGCCATTTGCCGAAACAATGGAAGACAACCGTGCGGCATTGAAAGCGGTGAAAGAATCGGGTAAGATTGTACAGATCGGTTCGCAGCGCAGGAGTGGTAAAAATTACCAGGCAGCGGCCGATTTTATTCAGGCTGGCAAGTTCGGTCCCATTACCATGGTAGAACTTACCTGGAACGTGAACCAGCCGGGACGCTGGCGCAGGCCCGACCTGGTGGCGCAACTGAAACAGGAAGACACCGACTGGAACCGCTTCCTGCTGAACAGGCCTCATGAAGCATGGGATCCCCGCAAATACCTGGAGTATCGTTTGTTCTGGCCTTTCTCATCGGGTTTACCCGGACAGTGGATGTCGCACCAGATCGATACTGTGCATTGGTTCTCCGGACTGAAACATCCGCGCAGCGTAGCTGCCAATGGAGGCATATACCAGTGGAAAGACGGACGGCGCAACTGGGATACCATCACTGCTGTATTCGATTATGGTCCAGAGAACGATCCCACCACAGGCTTCCAGGTGGTATTCGCTTCAAGAATGCACAATGGTGATGAGAATCCATCTGAAATGTATTATTCCAACGGTGGCGAGCTCAACCTGATCACCAATAAAGTATCACCCAAAGGGGGACTGAAAGCCGGTCCCGCCAGCGCCATGCATATGCAACCCAACCTGCTGCCCGAGATGAACCTCGTGGAGAAAGTAGAAAAGGTAGCAACTTCAGCCAATACAGGTGGAGATAGCCTCACTTCGGCACACGTAAGGAACTGGATGGAATGTGTCCGCAGCAGACAGCAGCCTCATGCGTCGGTGGAAGCAGGTTATGCTCATTCTATTGCCAATATCATGACCACTGCAGCCGCACATACGGGTATGAAAGTTACGTTCGATGAAAAAACACAGGAGGTAATGGCAGGCGGTAAAGTATTTAAATACTGATTTTATCACAATATTTCTGTCACTTTATTATTCATAAGGCAGTATAAAAAAGCACAATATTAATATTGTGCTTTTTTTCTTTGAAAATTCTTTGTTAAAAGTTAATTTTCAGAGAATTATGTGTAATTTGTACACGCTTAATAACAAAAACTGCCATTATGAATTTTACGAAGCTTGCCAAACCCATGCTTATGGGGTTACTAGCCTGCCTATGCTCTTTCCTGGTACAGGCTCAAACCAAAACAATTACTGGTAAGGTCACAGATCGAAAAGATGGAAGCCCTTTGTCTGCTGTATCGGTTACTGTTAAGGGGGCCAAGACAGGTACCCAGACCGATGCAACAGGTGCATTCAGGATCAATGTACCCGCATCTGCCAGAACACTCGTCATCTCCTCAGTAGGTTATGCTAATCAAGAGGTCAGTATTGAAAACAAGACCTCGATCCAGGTAAGCCTGGGTTCCGTGAGCGAACAACTGAGTGATGTGGTGGTAATCGGTTATGGTACCCGGAAAGTAAAAGATGCAACCGGTTCGGTTGCAGCCCTGACCGCAAAAGATTTTAACAAAGGAGCGATTGCTACTCCGGATGAACTATTGCAGGGACGCACACCGGGTGTGATTGTAACACCTGCCAGTGGTGAACCGGGAGCAGCTGCTACTATTAATATCCGGGGATCTGCTTCTATCAGAGGCAACCAGGAACCCTTGTATGTAGTAGATGGTGTACCTATTAGCCCGGGAGGTACTACAGGTAATAACACTTCGCTGGGTAGTTCTTCACCCAGGAACCCGCTTGCATTTATCAACCCGAGTGATATCGAAAGCATCAGCGTATTAAAAGATGCCTCTTCGGCAGCCATCTATGGTTCACGTGGTGCGAATGGTGTAATCATCATTACCACCAAAAGCGGTAAAGGCACAGGAGGCTTTCAGGCCAGTGTATCTACCGGTGTTGCTACACCGGCTTCCAGGTACAATTTGCTGAATGCACAGGATTTTTTATTGGCGGTTAAAAAAGCGAATATCGATGCTGGTACCAACCCTGCCGATGCAGCAGCAGCCGTGCAACTGGTGGATAAAGGATACAGCACCAACTGGCAGGACCAGATTTACCGTACAGGCATTAACCAGAATTATAACCTTAGCTGGGGTTTTTCACATAAATCAACCGCTTTACGATTGAGTGGCTCTTACGACGATATTCAGGGCATCATCAAAAGTAGTGGGATGAAGAGATCAACAGTCAGAGCCAACTTAACGCAGAAATTCCTGAACGACAGATTAAGGTTCGATATTAATGCAACTTACTCCAGGGTTAAAAACCAATACCCACCTTTGAGCAATAACGCCGGATACCAGGGAAGTCTGCTGGGAGCGGCCATCACATTCAACCCCACTTATCCAATCTACAATCCCGATGGAACGTTCTTCGATCCCAAGGATGGTAACAGGAACCCAGCGGAAATGCTCAGTTATTTTAATGATAATGATAAAAACAACCGTTTCCTGACGAATGTGAGTGGTTCTTATGAGCTCATCAAAGGATTGGTTTATAAAGCAACTTTCGGATACGACAAATCAACCAGTGAAAGATTTTCTTTTGCTGACCCTCGTTTAAGCAGTAATGCTTTTGGTGGTACTAACAATGTTTTTGGTAAAGATCTCGGAAACCAGATTGAAGGTAACGGGCGGGGAACCAAACAGAACCTGGATCTGAAATCGGTACTGGTTGAACATACCCTTACTTATGATAAATCATTCGGCAACCAGGTGCTCAATGCCGTAGTAGGTTATTCTTACCAGAGCACTGAAGCGACTTATGCAGGACAGGTTGGCTGGGGACTGGCCACACCAGTGGTGAAAGCTACAGACGTGTTTGCACTGAATTATAGTCAATTCAAGAACTTTTACAATTTTGTTCCCGATTATACAAAATATGAACTGCAATCATACTTCGGTCGTATCAACTATACCATCGCCGATAAGTACCTGTTGACAGCTACTATGCGCGCTGATGGTTCTTCAAAGTTTGGTACCAATAATAAATATGGCTATTTTCCCGCTTTTGCGGCCAAATGGAAACTGCTGAAAGAAGGTTTTGCAGCCAATAGCCTCGGCAAGATATTCAGTGAGTTCAGCATCCGTGCCAACTACGGTAAGCTGGGTAGCCAGGATGGTATCGGCGCCTATGACGCGGTGAACCTGCAGCAGACTTATGTTGGTAACTCAGGCCAGCCTGAAACGCAATTCCTGCACCAGGGTAACCCCGATCTGAAATGGGAGCAATCTACCACTACCGGTGTTGGATTGGATTTTGCTACCCTGGACAACAGGCTCACCGGCACTATTGATTACTATTATACTAAAAGGAAAGACCTGCTCTTTTATACACCCACACCGGGCGGCTTCTCTGCCCAGGCTTTCTGGTGGGTGAATCTTCCCGGATATGTTACCAACGAAGGTGTGGAACTGGGTTTGAATTATAGTGCTATACAGGGCCGTAAATTCACATGGAATATCGGTTATAATATGTCACTTATTAAGAACAGGGTTCAGGACTTCAATGTAACAGTAAATACAGGTGCGGTGAACGGGCAGGGATTGTCCGGCGCTTATGCACAAACATTTGCCAATGGGTATCCGTTATTTACCTGGAAGATGCCTACTTTCCAAGGATTTGACGGTAACGGAAATGCCAGGTATGCAGCAGGCGGAAAAGATCAATTACAAGGAAGCGCATTACCTACCTTCCTGGCAGGTTTGACTAACAGCTTTACCTGGGGCAGGTGGAATGCCAGCATTTTCTTTAATGCAGTGCGTGGCTTCTACGAGTACAACAATACAGCCAATGCACTGTTCCTGAAAGGAAGTATCAAAACAGCACACAATGTGAATTATACTGTAGCGAATAGCCCCGAGAACCCGATCAACCCGGGTAGTGTATCTACAAGATTTTTGGAGAAAGGAGATTTCGTAAGATTGTCCAACGCCAGCATCGGTTATTCATTCAACATGAAGAAGAGCAAGGTGATTAAAACGCTGACGGTTACAGCATCAGGACAAAACCTGGCATTGATTACCCAATACTCAGGCCTGGATCCTGAAGTCAACATTGACCACCAGATCAGCGGTGTTCCATCCCGTGGATTTGATTATACCGGTTATCCTAAACCAAGAACCGTTACATTGGGTATCAATGTTGGATTTTAATTAACCGAAAAACTACAATTATCATGAAAAATATATTCAAATATTACTTAGCTCCGGGTGTAACGCTGATGGCACTGGTGGGTATCACGTCCTGTACCAAGCTGGATACCAAGATAAAAGACCCCAATTCCATAGCGCCGACCACTGCCGGAGGCGCTCCTGCACCTTCTTCTTTGTCGAAAGTGTATGAGCAACTGAACCAATTATTAGGGCAGGGCAACTCTTATGCCATGCAGGAACATACCACCGATGAGATCCTGGGACCCACACGCGGTACAGACTGGGATGACTTCGGAACCTGGCGCAAATTGCACCTGCATACCTGGGATGGTTCACACAACCAGATCAACGATACCTGGAATGGCTTGAATGGTGCATTGTTCCAGACCACCCTTTTAGCGGAAACTGCAACCGGACAAACACAGGCCGAAGCCAAGTTTTTGCGCGCTTATTTCACTTATGTGGTGTGCGACTTATTCGGACAGGTACAACACAGGCCTGCAACGGCTGCGGCTGCGGTTATTCCTGATGTGTATACCCGTTCACAGGCCATCGATTTCATCATCAGTGAACTGGAATCCGTTATTCCAAACCTGCCGTCTTTTAACCATACCAACCGGAATATGGCTACGAAAGAAGCAGCTCAGTTCCTGCTGGCCAAAGCTTATCTGAACAAAGCAGTGTATAAGCAGGATCCTACCAAACCTGCAGGCCCGTATACATTCAACGTGGCTGATATGAATAAAGTGATCAGCCTGTGTAATGCCATTGCTGCTAATCCTAGCCTGTCTATCTCTGCCAACTACTGGGATAACTTCAGATGGGATAATGGCACAAAATCAACAGAGGATATTTTTGTTCGCCAGAACAGTGGCGGTATCAACGTTGTTTGGGCTACCTGCATGGGCTTCCACTATGCGCAGGCCCCCAGTGGCTGGAACGGATTTACCACACTGGCTGATTTTTACAACAGCTTCAGCGATGGCGACATGCGTAAAGGAATGGCGCTGCCAGGTTATACCGATCAGGTGGGAAGTAATGTAGGTTTCCTGGTAGGCCAGATACAGGGTCCCCAGGGTGGTAAGATCGGAAACCCGATCGTGAACCTGAAAGACAGGAGCGGAAACCCGCTGGTGTTCACCTCCGATGTGAGCCTGTTCTTCTCTTCTGAAACAAAAGGTATCCGTACCGTGAAATATCCCCTGGATCCTTCTACCATCAACAATGGCGGATGGAGCAGCCAGAACGAATATGTGTTCTTCCGTTTGGCCGACGCACGCCTGATGAAAGCAGAAGCTATTTTAAGAGGCGGCACCGATGCAGAAACTCCTTTAGCTATTGTAAACAGTATCCGTACCAGCAGGAATGCACCGCTGCTGGCCAATGTTGATCTTACAGCGCTGCTGGCAGAAAGAGGAAGGGAGCTGTATCTCGAAACCTGGAGAAGGAACGACATGATCAGGTATGGCGTATTCAATAACCCGGTTGGAGAAAGACCCGCTGCTTCTGATCCTTCAAGGGTAGTATTCCCCATCCCCAACATAGCACTTTCATCTAACCCGAACCTCAAACAGAATTTCGGATATTGATCGTAAATCCCGTTGATCATAAAATTGAAAGGCCATTGTATTAATGGCCTTTCTTTATATTTACGTATGAAGCGGCATCACCTCACAGTTGTTTTAATTTTCCTTGTTCTGCCATACCTCTCTTGTCGCCAAAAGCAAAAAGACGGATTGTTCAGCCTGGTTGAAAACAGCGCTGTTCATTTTGAAAACAAACTAACAGAGAGCAGTAATTTCAATGTATTTAATTACAGGAACTTTTATAATGGCGGTGGCGTTGCCATTGGTGACCTCAACAACGACGGACTGCCAGATATCTTCTTTACCGCTAACCAGGGAAGTAATAAACTCTATCTGAACAAAGGAAACTTTCAGTTTGAAGATGTTTCTGAGAAAGCTGGTTTTACAGCAAAAAAACAATGGAGTACCGGCGTGGTATTGGTAGATATCAACAACGACGGATGGCTGGATATTTATGTTTGCAATGCCGGCAACATGCTTGATCCCGAATTGAGAAAGAACCAGCTGTTCATCAATAATCATGATCTTACTTTCACAGAAAAAGCAAAGGAGTATGGACTGGATAACGACGGTTATACCACGCAGGCGTCTTTCTTTGATTATGATGGTGATGGCGACCTGGACTGCTTCATCATTAATAATAGTCCCATTCCGGTAAATACCCTGAATTACGCCAACCAAAGAGAATTACCCGCACAAAAATGGAATGTGCCCGATATGTTAAAAGGCGGCGGCGATCACCTTTACAGGAATGATAATGGGAAGTTTACAGAAGTTACACAACAGGCAGGCATACACGGAAGCCTGATCAGTTTTGGATTGGGCGTAACGGTGGGAGATGTGAATGGAGACGGATGGCCTGATATCTATGTTTCGAACGATTTTTTTGAACGGGATTACCTGTACATCAACCAACAAAACGGAACATTCAAAGACGAACTGGAAGACAGGGTACAACATACCAGCCTGGCCTCGATGGGGGCAGATATGGCAGATATCAACAACGATGGTTATCCCGATATATTTACCACCGATATGTTGCCCGCCGATCATTATCGGTTAAAGACCACTACTTCATTCGATAATATCGATGTGTACCGTATCAAGGAAAAATCGGGGTTCTATCACCAGTTCATGCAAAATGCACTTCAACTGAACAACAAGAATGGTAAGTTCATGGAGGTTGCTAATTATTGTGGTGTTCCTGCTTCGGACTGGAGCTGGGGCGCACTGATGTTCGATGCAGATAACGACGGGTATACCGACCTGTATATTTCCAATGGCATATACCATGATCTCACCAACCAGGATTTCATTGATTTTTTTGCCAATGATATTGTCAGGAAGATGGTGATGTCGGGCAAAAAAGATGAAGTGGAAGCCGTCATTAATAAAATGTCGTCTGTTCCGCTGAAGAATAAAGCATTCAGAAACTCCGGTAAATTGAAATTCGATGATGTGGGAGATGAATGGGGCTTTACGCAACCATCTTTTTCGAATGGGGCAGCATATGGCGACCTGGACAATGATGGCGACCTAGACCTGGTGATCAATAATGTGAACCAACCGGCATTTATTTACCGGAACATGAGTATGGAGAAAAATAAGAACAATTATATTGCTTTCTCTCTGAAGGGGTTGCCTGGTAACACTTTCGCTATTGGCTCCAAGATCAAAGTGTTTATAGGAAGTCAAATATTGAGCCGGGAAATTATTCCCAGCCGCGGCTTTCAATCATCGGTAGATTATAAGGCCGTTATAGGACTGGGAAAAACTTCCGTTATTGACTCTGTTGAAATTATTTGGCCTAACAGAACCATCAGTACTTACCGCCAACTTGCTATCAATACAACGCATGCCATCAAACAACCTTCGGATAATTCCCATCTCTATCATCCAGAAAAAACAATAACCAACCCGGCACTTGTAGCAGTGCCAGCAACATTTGATAAACACGAAGACGACGATTTCATTGAATTGTATACGGAAAGAAATATCCCGCTCATGCTCTCCAAAGAAGGGCCTAAAGCAACAGTTGGCGACGTGAATGGCGATGGCTTGCAGGATGTGTATATATGTGGATCGAATAACAAAGGCGGACAACTATACCTGCAAACACCCGATGGGAAATTTGTGAAGAAGCCCGTAAAGGCTTTTAAAGATGATGCCGGTATAGAAGGCACTGCCTGCCTGCTGTTCGACTGTGATGGCGATGGCGACCTGGACCTGTTTGTAGGTGCAGGTGGCGACAAACAACTACCCAACAGTAATCTCATGCTTAACCATCTGTACAAGAACGACGGGAAGGGCAATTTTACTGTGGTGCCTGGCGCTTTTCAGCATACCAACGCCAATACGGGTGTGGTAGTGGCTTTTGATTTTGACGGCGATGGCGACCTGGACCTGTTTGTGGGGGGGCGGAACATACCTTACCGTTATGGTATGAGTCCGGCGAGTGAGATACTCGTAAACGATGGTAAGGGAAATTTCAGAGATGCAACCAAAGAAATAGCGCCACAAATAGCCAACATAGGAATGGTAACGGATGCCGTATGGGCCGATATCGACGGGGATGGAAAGGGAGAACTTATCATTGTGGGCGATTGGATGGCGCCGAAAATTTTCTCTTACACGAACCATCGCTTCCAGGAGAAAAAAACCAATTTGTCGGGATTGTCCGGCTGGTGGCGCTCTATTGCTGTTGCCGATTTAAATGGCGATGGTAAAAAAGACCTGATCATCGGGAATATGGGAGAGAATGGCTACCTGCATCCAACCCCTGCAGAACCTGTGAAACTATGGATGAACGATTACGATATGAATGGGAGTTTTGAAAAGATACTTACCCGGACTGTTGATCAAAAAGACGTGACTGTTTTCCTGAAGCATGATGTGGAGGAACAATTACCATCCCTGAAAAAACAAAATTTAAAACACGAGTCTTTCGCTACCAAATCCATACAAGACCTGTTTCCTGCGAACCTTATCCAATCATCGATAGTTAATGTATTCAATTACCAGGGTTCCATCATTGCCTGGAACGATGGCAACATGCATTTCACGGTAGAAAAGCTGCCTGCACCGGTACAGTTCTCTTCGGCAAATGCCATTCTTTGCACGGATATCGATAATGATGGCAAAACAGACATCGTAATAGGTGGAAATGAATTCGGATTTCCGCCGCAGTTCGGAAGACTGGATGCCAGCTATGGTGTGGTATTGTTGAATGAAGGGCAAAAGAAATTCAACGTGCTCGACTATGCCCGGTCTGGCCTTGAACTGACCGGACAGGTTAGGGATATCAAGGAGATCAGAACAAAAAACAACAGGAACCTGTTGTTCCTGCGAAACAGTGAATACCCTGTTCTTTATGAAATAAAATCATCCCACAAGTGAGTAAACCAGTCATGTGCAGCATCATTCGATGGACGGGAATCTTTTTATTATTGGTTGCCTGCCATTCTACGAAAAAAGGAGCGCCTTTGTTTACTGTGCTTGACCAGCAGGCAACGGGATTGACGTTCAGGAACCAAATGCACCCCACGCCGGAATTTAACCTGTTCAAGTACATGTATTATTACAATGGTGCGGGAATAGGAGCAGGTGATTTTAACAACGATGGAAAGATAGACCTGTTCTTTGCAGCTAACCAGGGCAATAATGCCTTGTTCCTGAATGAAGGCGGCATGCATTTTAAAGAAGTAAGTAAAGCCGCCAATATACCACAGGACGGAGCATGGAACACGGGTGTATCGGTGGTAGACATCAACAATGATGGCCTGTTGGATATTTATATATGCCGCGTGGGGCATTTCGGTATGCTGGCCGGAAAGAACCAGTTATTGGTTTGTAAAGGCATCAGGAATGGTGTTCCTTATTATCAGGACGAAGCAGCACAGTATGGGTTGGATTTTTCTGGATTCAGCACACAGGCTGTTTTCTTCGATTACGACGGCGATGGCGACCTGGATATGTTCTTGCTGAACCATGCGGTTAATCATGAAGCAAGATATGCACCCCGGGCCAATTTCCTGGGAACCTATGATGCACTTTCGGGAGACCGTATGTACCGAAACGATGGCGGGCATTTCACAGATGTAACAGTGCAATCAAAGATCAATAGTTCGGCTATTAGCTACGGACTGGGAGTGGTAGTAGCAGATATCAATAACGATGGCTGGCCGGATATATATGTGGGGAATGACTTCCACGAGAACGATTACCTGTACATCAACCAGCACAATGGCACTTTTGCTGAAATGAACAACCAGCAATTGATGCATACCAGCCAGTTCTCTATGGGAGTGGATGTAGCCGATGCCGATAATGATGGGTTCCCTGAAATCATTTCAATGGATATGCTGCCATCTGATCCGGCTATCTTAAAAAGATCGCTGGGAGAAGATGGATACGATATTTTTCAAAACAAGATCAGTTTCGGGTATAATTACCAATATGCCCGGAACAATCTTCAATACAACAGGCGGAACAACCATTTCAGTGAAACGGGATTTTATTCGGGTGTGTACGCAACCGATTGGAGTTGGGCGCCACTTTGGATGGATTTCAATAACGATGGGTTGAAAGACCTGTTTGTTTCCAATGGCATTCCCAAAAGGATGAACGATATTGATTACATCAATTTTGTTTCCGGGGAAGAGATACAACAAAAGCTCAAATCGAACAACCTGAGCAAGACAGACATGTCGCTGGTGGATAAATTTCCGGAAGTGAAGATCCCGAATAAATTTTATCTCAATAAGGGAAACCTGCGGTTTGAAGATATGCAGGGATCTATTGCGCATGATATGCCCACATTTTCAAACGGAGCCGTTTATGCAGACCTGGATAATGATGGAGACCTGGACATAGTAGTGAACAATATTGATGATCCGGTACTCGTGTACAAGAATACATGCAACGACCACCAATCAAAGCCGTATGCAACGATAAAATTAAGGGGACCGGCCAACAACATCAACGCAATCGGATCCAGGCTGGTATTGTTTGCCAATAATGGCATCCGTACTTATGAGAAATTCCCCGTCAGGGGTTTTCAGTCCAGCATGGAGGAGCCGTTGCATGTTGGGTTGGCAGACACCAAAGTTGATTCCGCCTTTTTGATATGGCCCGACCATAGTTTTCAAAAAATCAATATAGACCGTCCGCTTCAATCATTCACCTATCAGAAAGGGTTACCCAAGTTTGATTATGCCAAGATAACAGGTTATTGGAAAGATGCAACAAGACCTGTTGCAGATATCACTGCCCAAACCGGGTTGAATTACCTGCACCGGGAAAATCCTTTCAATGAATTCAACAGGGAGTCCTTGATGCCCCACATGGTATCTACAGAAGGACCCGCACTGGCAGTTGCCGATATCAACCACGATGGATTGGAAGATGTATTCATAGGGGCTTCTAAAACATTTCACAGTGCGATTTTCCTGCAAACAAAGAATGGGAAATTCACAAGGGTTAAACAACCTGCCATGGAACTGGATAGCATGTACGAAGATGTTGATGCCAGTTTTGTTGACGTGAACAATGACGGGAACATCGACCTGGTGATAGCCAGTGGTGGCAATGAATATTACGGGCAGGATATACACCTGAAACCAAGGGTATACCTCAACGATGGTAAAGGCAATTTTACAAGATCGGAGAATGCTTTTGGTGACATCTATGCAACCCAATCCTGTATTGTTCCCTGCGACTTCAATGGAGACGGGCATCCAGACCTTTTCATTGGTGGAAGAGTAGTGCCCTGGCAATACGGACAAATACCCCGTTCTTATTTATTGTTGAACGATGGTAAAGGGCATTTCAACGATGTAACGGAACAGTATGCCAAAGGACTTTCCAATATTGGCATGGTTACCAATGCCGTATGGGCAGATATGGATGGAGATGGTAATAAAGATCTTATTGTTTGCGGAGAATGGATGGGTATTTATGCTTTCATCAATCATAAAACGTCTTTTACCATCAAACAACTGACGGATAAAAAAGGGTGGTGGAATTTTATTTTGCCTGTGGATATTGATGGGGATGGTAAGCTAGACCTGGTGGCCGGAAACCTTGGATTGAATGCCAAGCTTCAGGCCAGCAAAGAACAGCCTGTTCGCATGTATTATAATGATTTCGATAATAACGGAACCAAAGAACAGATACTAACTTATTACATAGGGAAGGAAGAGATACCGTTAGCGAATAAAGATGAATTGCAAAAACAAATACCGATTATCAAAAAGAAATTCCTGTATGCAGCCGATTTTGCCAATGCATCCTTAAAAGATATTTTCTCGAATGAGAAATTACAGGCTGCGCAAGTGTTTACGGCTGATGATTTTTCCAACACGGTTTTCTTAAACAAGGGCAACCTGCATTTTACAGCGCAAGCATTGCCCTGGCAGGCGCAGCTGAGTCCTTATCGCGATGCAGTAGTAGTAGATGCTAATGGAGACAACCTGCCCGATATTTTGTTAACGGGCAACTATTATGAGAACAGTATTCAATTAGGAAGGTATGATGCAGATTATGGAACTGTTGCCATCAACAAAGGCGGCGGCAGGTTCGAGTGCCAGCCAATGAATGGGGTTATCTTAAAAGGGCAAACAAGACATATCAGATCAATCAATATCAATGGCAAGCCTGCTTTTATAGCGGCAAGGAACAACGATAGTGCAATGGTTATACAATTTAAATGACCCGGATCAGAAGAAAATAGGGTAATATAACCTGGTGATCCACCGGGCAGAGTCTGGTTGCATCGACCGGTCTGTTACAAGTGATTGATAGGGTATTGCAGGCGAGGTTTTCCTGTAATCGTGTACATAATTAGTTAGTTCCTGTTCCCCCTTCATAACCCTGGAAACGCCACCCGTAACTTCTGCCATTAAAATATTGCCCAATACCATTTTTTTCAAACGGAACAAGCCTTCAGAGGGCAGGTCTTTCTGGGTAGGGATCGCCACCATGGTTTCAAAACGGTCCGGACCATCCTGGTAAACATTCAGCATGGGATAATTGCGCTCTGCGCCACCCTTCGTTGCAATATAATTTTTCAAAGCACGAACCATTTCATATATCTCATTGGTGGTAGGATAATGCGGAAAAGTTTTTTTCAGAGAGATCAATGAAGAGTCGGTGACCTTCTGCTGAACGATCTTCATTCCGTATATCGTTTCCTGCTTTTCGAGTATCAGTTTAGTAGTGTCCAGGAGCGCTTGTATGTTAGATTTTATACCTGAAAACCTGCGATATTGTGCGATCCTGGTAAAGGGGTTCGCAGAAAAACTGAATGTGGAAGTCCACAACAATTGAGTAGAATCTGTTTCAGATGGAAGGATTTGCAGCAGCCCTTGCACGGAATCCGGTTGATGTGCAACAGTGGCCGTAAAACTGTTGAGGAATATATTGGAAATCCGGTAATGATAATTGCCAAAGTTGTAATGGTGCTCGTCTTCCTTTTTGCCAGGCCACCAGGTTGCCCATTTTTCTTTGTCGAGGATCATTCTGGATACCCCGTTTTCAGCACTATTGACGGTGATCTTATAGTTGAATACCTGTGAGCCGGGGATGAAAAAATAAACAGAAGCAATCAGGATAAAAAAAACAGCAACAATGACCAAAACCCATTTTTTCATGACAAACATTTATGGAAGCTGAAATCGATTATGTCTGTAAAATAAGTTATAATCATGTAACCATCGCTTTTATTTGAAAGTGCTATTGTATAATTGCCCTATCTGTTGCCCTTGTTTTTTCCCTTCCATGATGGCGCTCCGGAAATGGATACCTCCATATAAACGGCTGATGGCTGCTTCATCGGCCGCAGCCAGGATAGAAGGGAAAGAACGGTCCAATCCCAGGTATTCCAACTCGGTTGTATCGTGAAAGGAAATATCAGCTCCCAGTTGGGATGTCAGCACGGTTGCAGCAGCGGTGGTAATCACGCTATGTGCACTGGTATATTCAGGGAACGGCGGTGTTTGAAGCAACGCATTCCAGTTGGGGTCTATATGATCCCTGATCACCGTTATGGGTCTGACCTTACGGCTGCGGAATTTTTCATCCCAACAGGAAATAAATCCATCGAAGATGGCCGCCGCAGTCAGCGCGTAAATCCTTGCTGTTTTAACATCATTTGTTTTTGTTTGGTTGGTAAGAATAGCCGTAATACCCATCCAGTGACCACCGGGTGTTGTTTTTTTGGTAGCGAAAGTAAAATGCCCCTCGTGCCCGGTTACAAAGGGGTTGTCATCCCAATAATGAGCGATGGTATCCCGCGAGGAGGTCATATTTTTTTTGACTGTATATACTTCCATGACTTCCTGGTAGAACGGACTGTTCTTTTGCCAATCGTAAGGTGGTGGGGGAACAGGTTTGAATTGCGCGGCAGAATCAAGCAATAATGGTTGTATCAATTTCCAGTTGGGTTCTGTGGCATCTGCGTAATCGGGAGGCGTTTGCTGCCACTTGCCCTGCTCTTTGAAAACACTGTACCTGGGCATACCGCGGGTTTTCTTATAATTATCATGAGCCGCCCTTGCTATAATCACCCTGGCTATCGTATCGGCAAGTAAAAGCGAATTTTGGTAGGTACGTGCCGGTATGCCTGCTTGTTGGAAGGCATCAAATAACTTTTTCTCCGTTATCACCAGGCTGTCTTTAGAGAAAGACAGCGCTTCTGCCACACGGAAGAACGATCCCACAGCGGCCAGTGTATAATTGTATGCTTCACCTGCTACAGGCAGGGGCATGCGTCCAAACCCTTTCATGGAAGCCGCTATGGAATAGCTTCCCTGCTCTTTGAAGCGGATCGCTTCATAATAGGCCAGGTTGCTGTAAGCATAGACCCTGCTTGCAACAGGTGGAGTAAGTATATCACGAACGATTACTTCTGTAAGCCGGTGTACACATTGATGTTGTATAGCGGTTGTATCTATTGAAAGACCTTCTTTTTTCTGCTTACAGGTAACAAACACAACAATACATAAGCAGGCAGAAAAAACGGTGATATTTTTTTTCATGTGGAAGCAACTTAATTGGTAATGACTCTTTTTTGTTTTTTGTTATTGACAATTTCAACCGATTGAATGGATGGATTGAGCATAATAAACCTTCCTGACTGCGACAAAAAGGATGACCCGAACCCAAACTCTTCTTTCCTTCTCCGGCCATTTTTTAGCGCTACCATAGCAAATGCATCGTCGGGTAGTAATGGAATGATCTTATTGTTTTGATGCCGGGATTGAAAGCATTTGAGCCAGGAGGCATTTTGTGCTGCCGCAATGGTTAGTTTATTATTGGATACCAATTGTATCAGTGCTTTTCCATTACCCGGTATGTAAATACCACTTTCTAACAACGAAAGGGGAGAAAAATTCCCTTTCCCGTCGCCTTTCAATAAAAGTCCGTTTAATGCATCGTATCGCCCAAGCGGAGGCGCCATGGAGAATTCATTGCCATTCAGCAAAATATCCATGTTCCCATCTCCATCGAAATCATTGGTAACCATACCATACAAGGGCGCCCATTGCGCTTGTGGAGGTAACGTATGCAGTACGAACTGGAAATTTTCCCTGTTCTCTATCCAGCAAGACTGGAAACTATTGACCGATAGCTGCAATGCACCTGTAAGCTCCTGTTCGGAGAAAATATTTTTCATCTCGGCGCGGGCATAAGATGCATAATTGGGGAACCGTTCTTTCATCATGCTCATTTCTTTGATGAGCTCATCACGACTGGCTATGGGATATTCTTTTATCGTTTCATCAATACCAGAAGGAAGGTATGTGCTGAACAGCGCATCAAAGCTTCCATTGTTATCGAAATCTTTGGCATAAGCCCGGATGAGGAACTGTTCCGAAGGTTTCAGGAAACCGTTCGTGCCAAAATTTCCCAGCACATAATCCATGTCCCCATCATTATCAATATCCGCTGCAGTAATACTGTTCCACCATCCCGTTGTATTTTGAAGTGGGGAAGAAACAACAGAGAATTTGCCTTTATTGTTTTTCAGGATGGTTACCGGCATCCATTCACCAACAACAACCAGGTCGGGCATCCCGTCATTGTCTATATCGGTCCAGAGGGCATCGCTTACCATGCCTATGTTTTGTAATGCGGGGGCCACTTCCTTTGTAACGTCGGTGAATATGATCTTTCCATCCTTGCTGTCGTTCCGGTAGATATAACTGCTAACAGGACTGGGATAACTGCCGGGCAATACCCTTCCTCCAACAAAAAGATCCAGGTCGCCGTCGTTGTCGAAATCTATTGCTTTCACACAACTTTTTGCTGTGAGGTTGATGGGAAATGCGGATGGATATTCTTTGAAATTTCCTTTCCCGTCATTAATGTAAAAATGGTCTGCATATACTTTAGACCCAGGCGGGTTTTCACTGCCACCACTGGCAATGTACACATCCAGATCGCCATCTCCATCTGCATCGAACAAACAGATGCCTGCATCATCCTGGTATTTCAGATCGGTTGTGTCTGTGAATTTTCGTTGATAGAAAGAACCATCCGGTTTTTGTATGAACAGGGTGGCATAATTGGGCGAGCCCCCGCCTATCAACAGGTCTTGCAAACCATCCCCGTTCACATCGCCGGCAGCCAGCGGAGGTCCGTATTGCGATAGTTTATGGGGGATCAAACGCTGGATATTGAAATCGATAAAATCTGCTTCGGAAGAAAGGAAATGTATACCCGTCTTTGCAGTAATATCGGTAAACCAGCCTGGTGGTGAACTATAGACAAAAGGAGCGGCTTGCCGGTCGGCATTTTTACTATTGATGGTCAGTGTTTGATTAACAGGAACACGTTGTTGTACCTGTTTTTTTCCATTCGGCCAGGTTACTACCACTGAATCTATGATGGAAGCGCTGCCAACACCGAAGTGCGCAATGTTTTCAACGCTCGACATATAACCACGGTAGGGAGTGTACTCATAAAATTGTTGTTTATCCTGGTAGTACAGCCGGATAGTTGCTCCCAGGCCATTCCTGTTCAACGTGTCGCCGCGTAGTTGTATGCGGAGAAAATTATTCTTATTGTCTTTGTGGTCATTCAGGGTATTCTCAAGCAATGTAGCCTCCATGTTGGTATTGTTAATGACCACATCTATATCGCCATCACCATCGAAATCTGCATAGGCCATCCCGGCGGAAAAAGTAGGAATATCCCATCCCCATTCTTTTGTTTTATCGGCAAAACTGAGGTTGCCATTGTTATGGAAGATGTAATTGCTGATCTTAACAGATGGCAGTTGTTTCAACATTTCCGAACGGGGTGTATTGGCCACGGGCGATTTCCGGTATGCAATAAAATCAAGGTCCGACATATCTTTGGGCAACCCGTTGGAGATGAGCAAATCTCTGAAGCCATCATTATCTACATCAATAGCCAGGGGCGCCCAGCTCCAGTCGGTATGGGCAACGCCGGCGTAATACGCAATCTCGCTGAATACCGGGGGGCCGGCCGAGCCGTCTTCCAACGGCCTTGGCCCCAGGTTCAATTGCAATGTATTGCGCGGATATTGATGCATATAACCATACTGTGCGAAGTTTTGAAAGGTCTGGTACGAGATGTCGTTCATCATCGTTTTCTGCCTGTAATTGCCTGCGGGCGCCATATCCATTTCAATAATATCCGGCAGGCCGTCGTTATTGATATCGGCAACATCATCGCCCATGGCGTTTTTACTGGTGTGTTTGAAATATTCGCTGCTCCTGTCGGTGAAGGTGCCGTTTTTATTGTTGATGTATAAATGGTTGTTGGAAAGATAATCGTTGCTTACATAAATGTCTTTCCATCCATCGTTATTGATATCGGTAATATTAACTCCCAGTCCATAACCTTCGATCAGAATACCCGCCTGTTTTGAAACATCGGTGAATACAGGATGTTTCAAGCTGTCGTTCCATTCGTTGCGTAATAATTTATCGGTATTGGGCCAGCTGCCATCTTTCCTGATCGGACGGAATTCATTGGGATAGGTTCCGTCCAGTTCATTCACCAGTAAATACACGTCCAGGTCGCCATCGTTGTCATAATCGAAAAAAGCGGCCATTTGCGTACCGGCCGAGTCGGCCAGCCCGTATTCCACCGCCTCTTCTTTGAAAATAGGGATACCGGTTTTTTTATCAACGCCCTGGTTGATATACAACAGGTTTTTCCTTTCGGATGCCGGAAGCAAAACAGATGCACATACATAGAGGTCCATTAATCCATCGTTATTGATGTCTATCACACTTACACCTTTACCCCATTTTTGATTGCCGCCTACTCCCGCAGCTTCCGTTACGTCTTCAAATTTCATCCCTCCTTTATTGAGGTATAGTTTATTGGAAACCCTGTTGCCTGTAAAATAAATATCCGGCAAACCATCGTTGTTGAAATCACCTACGCCTACACCTCCTCCGTTATAGATATATTCATAGTTCATTACATTCAACGTGTCGTTTTCCACGATGAGGTTGTTGAAATGGATACCGCTTTTTTCGGGGTCTATTTCCCGGAACAGGGATTGCTTTTGTTTACACGAGAGGACAAAAAAAGATAAAGCAACATAGGGGAGTATATGTTTCATCATGCGTTTCATTAGACGGTGCAGGGCGCAAACACGTTGCAGTTAAGCTGGTTTACTTGCAGAAGATAGGTATAAATCCTATAAAATTGCTATCTTTTGAGGAAATTTTTGCGTACACTAACAGGATGAATATGAAACGTTGTATAATATTATTGACACTCTTATCGCTTGGCTGTTTAACAGGGCGGATAGCAGGCCAAACGGCAGATGCATGGAAAATTACAGCCGATAAAATAGATCCGGCTTCCTACTATGGTGTAACGGTGGCCAATGGTATGATCGGTATTGTTTCTTCAGCCGAACCTTTTAAAGTAAAAGATGTAGTGATGGCCGGTGCGTATGATCTGTATGGACGGGGAAGGGTGAGCAATTTCCTGAGAAGCTTTAACCTGTTGAATATGCAGATGGATATCGATAGCCATCGCATCGGTGCAGCAGATGCACAGCATATGCGGCAGGAACTCGATATGCGGCATGCGGGTTTTACTACTGTGTTCAGCTATCAGGACAAAGCCGATATCTCTTATACTTATTATTCCCTTCGCCATTTACCATTTACGGTATTAATGGATGTATCGATTACGGCAAAAAAAGACATCAACATTACCAGTGCCAGTGTCATGGAAGCGCCCGATGCATTGAAAGAAGTACAAAATTATTATAATGAGATCGACAGACCGCATGTGGTCATTGGATTATTGACATCTTCCGCTAAGAGTCCTACCGGCAAATTACGCATGTGTGCATCCAATACTTTTCTTTTTAGCGAAACAAAGGGGCAGGAACCCAGGGTGATACATGAAATGTGGGATAACAATATGCACCTGATCAAATTCAGCAAGCAGATCAAAGCGGGAGAGACGTATCACTTTTCTATTGCGGGCACTTCCATCACATCGGCTCATCACGACGATCCGCTGAACGAGGCCGAACGTATGACGATCTTTGCCAAACTGGAAGGACGAGAAAGGTTGATTGGTTTTCACAACAAGGCATGGGATGCTTTATGGCAAAGCGATATAGAGGTGGAAGGAGATGCGCAGGCGCAGCAGGACATTCACAGCATGCTCTATCACCTCTACTCTTTTGTGAGAGAAGGAACCGACCTGAGTCCATCGCCTATGGGATTGTCGGGATTGGGCTACAACGGGCATGTTTTCTGGGACACGGAATTGTGGATGTATCCTTCCATACTGGTATTGCATCCTGAAATGGCCAGGAGCCTGGTAGAATATCGTTACAGGAGGCTGGAAGCCGCGCGGCGCAACGCTTTCAATCATGGATACAAAGGGGCGATGTTCCCCTGGGAAAGTGCGGCAAGTGGCGTGGAAGAAACACCGGTATGGGCATTGAGCGGACCTTTTGAACACCATATCACTGCCTGTGTAGGCATTGCGGCATGGAATTATTATTGTGTTACACAAGACAAGGAGTGGCTGAAAGAAAAAGGATGGCCTGTACTGAAAGAAACAGCAGATTTCTGGGCGAGCCGCGTAGAAAGAAATGGCCCCGGCAAATACGAAATTAAAAATGTGGTGGCGGCAGATGAGTGGGCAGAGAATGTAGACAACAATGCATGGACCAATGCGGCTGCGAAAGCCAACCTGCAGTATGCTACAGAAGCCGCGAAAATATTGGGTGTTCAAGCCAACAACGACTGGAAACAGGTAGCCGATAATATACCGATTCTTAAAATGGACAATGGGGTAACAAAGGAACATGCCGCTTATCACGGCGAAGGAATCAAGCAGGCCGATGTGAACCTGTTGGCTTATCCGCTGAAGGAGGTAACAGATGTGCGGCAAATCCGGAAAGACCTCGAATATTATGAAACAAGGGTACCAGAGCAGGGTACGCCCGCCATGACGCAAGCCATATTTACTTTATTGTATGCACGGTTGGGAGACGGGGAAAAAGCCTATCATTTTTTCAAAGATGCGTATCTCCCCAACCTGAACCCGCCTTTTCGCGTACTGGCTGAAACCAGGGGCGGTACCAACCCCTATTTCGCAACAGGAGCAGGTGGTATCATTCAAAGCATATTGATGGGTTTCGGCGGACTGGATATCACTCCATCCGGTATCCGGCAAGTATCTTCCAGCTTGCCGAAAAGCTGGAAAAGTCTTACGATCAAAGGGGTAGGGCCGGAAAAGAAAATCTTTACGGTGAAATAGAATTTGTGTTATATTTACACATAGTGAAGAAGATTGCTGCCATACTGCTACTGGCTATGCTGGTGTTCAATTGGGGAGGCCACCGATTGCTTACCGATTACCTGGAAACAAGGGCGGATGCACAATTGCAATCTCAGCTGGACAAGAGCGATTACAGTGAACAAGACCTGATATACCTTAAAATAGCCGCTCCATTACCTTATGGTACTAATTCAGAAACCTTTGAAAGGGTAGATGGAAACATCGTCATCAATGGTGTGAATTACAGTTATGTTAAACGGCGTTTTTACAAAGATTCACTTGAACTGGCTTGTATTCCCAATACCATTAAAACAGGTATCCAGAATGCCAGGGATGAATTTTTCAAGTTGGCTTATGACCTCACGCATGCGCCTCAGGGAGCAAAAAAACAGGGTGCCAATTCTCTCGCATTTAAGTTTCTTACAACAGAATATTTCAACCAGGACAATGAATGGCATCTTTGCCCATTCAATCCTGCATCTGAATGTACATTTACAGATCGTGCTGTTGGTACGATACAGTGTTTTTTACCGGTAGCAGAACAGCCGCCGGACATTGCTTGATTTTATAGACGATGTTATTAAGCAATGTAACATCTCCTCTGGCAGGGAGATGTTACCTATTTTTATTCTATGTTATTATGAAACAAATCATCGGTATTGCGGTTGCCGCATTTTTTTTTGTGTCTTGTAATCAGCAAAAGGATTATCAAACCATCATACATAACCCCGGCTTGTATTCCAGAACTGTATATGAATTGAATACAGTGGTAATGGGGAATAATTTTAACCCTGTTGTAGCTTCACGTAATTATGCATATGCGGCTATCGCCGGTTATGAAGTCATAGCTGCGGGCGCCCCCAATCAATATCAGTCACTGGCCGGACAACTAAAAGGATTGAAATCCGTTCCCGGGCCGGAGGCCGGTAAAGAGATTGATTTCCCTTATGCAGCTTTGCTGGCTTATTGTAAAGTTGGAGAAGCCGTTACTTTCCCGGAGGGCAGTATGCAATTGTATGTAGACAGTCTGAAAAAAATGGCGAAGGATCATGGTATGCCAAAGGCAATGCGTGCAAACTCCGAAGCGTATGCACAAGCAGTAGGCAATGCTATTTTAGCATGGAGCAAGGGAGATAATTATGCCCAGACAAGAAGTGGAGAAAAATACACCGTCATCGATAGCCCGGGACGTTGGGTGCCTACACCACCCATGTATGCCCAGGCGGCAGAGCCTCACTGGATGGAAATACGCACCATGGTGCTCGACAGTGCGAACCAGTTCCGTCCGGTACCTCCTCCTAAGTTTGATATCAAGGACAAAAACAGCGAGTACTACCGTAATGTAATGATGATAAAACAAGCAGTGGACAGTCTGAATGATGAACAAAAACATATTGCTGCTTTCTGGGATGACAATCCGTTTAAAATGAATGTCTCCGGTCACGTGATGTTCAGCACCAAAAAGTTCTCACCGCCGGGACACTGGATGAGTATTACAGGTATTGCTGCTCAAACCGTTAAAGCAGATTTTGCCACTACTGTTTGCGCTTTTGCCAAAACCAGTATTGCTTTGTTCGATGCATTCATCCACTGTTGGGATGCTAAATACCTATACAACACCGTAAGGCCCGAAACGGTGATCAATAAATATTTCGATCCCAATTGGCGCCCCTATTTACAAACACCTGCTTTCCCGGAATATACTTGCGGGCATTCCACTATTTCTTCAGCTGCGGCAGAAGCGCTGACCAGCGTGTTCGGTGATCACCTGGCCTATACCGATTCTACCGAACTGGAATTTGGTATAGCCAACCGCTCGTATAAATCTTTCCGTGATGCAGCAGAAGAAAACAACTGGGCCCGGTTTTATGGAGGTCTTCATTATCACAACTCTTGTATCGTGAGTACGAAATACGGCAAGATGGTGGGTGACCTCATCGTTGATCGGCTGAAGATGAAAAAATAAGTCGGCCTTATTATTATTTACAAACTAAACTACTTATTGTGAAACCTATACTCATATTCACTATTAGCGTACTGCTTATTTCCGTGCAAGCCTCTTCACAAGGCTGCGTAGCCATTCGCAGCATCGGCGGCATGTGCATGATGGAACATACCGGCGCAGATACTACAGAAAGCAAATGGATGTTCAATGCCAACAACCGGTATTTCAAATCATTCCGCCATTTTGTGGGTACACAGGAACAGCCGCAGCGCATAGCAAATGGCACGGAAGTGATCAATCATTCCTATGCACTGGACCTTACACTTACCCGTATACTCAATAAAAGATGGTCGCTGGCATTCAATATGCCCATATTGTACAATGAACGCTCTTCTTTGTATGAACATGGCGGTAAAGAAAGACATACTACCAAATCTTTCGGTATGGGCGACGTGCGATTCACTGCATACGCCTGGATACTGGATCCTGCCAGTCACCACCGCTTCAACGCGCAGGCCGGGTTGGGCATCAAACTGCCTACCGGCGATTACAAATACCAGGATAAATTTTACACTGCAACGCCTGGTGTTACGGTGTATGGTCCTGTTGACCAGTCCATACAATTGGGCGATGGCGGCACAGGCTTCACTACAGAGCTGAATGCCTATTACAACTTATCACATCGTGTGAACCTCTATGGTAATTTTTATTATCTCATCAACCCGAGAGAACAGAATGGCGTATCTACAGCAAGGGGCGGAACACCCAGTCCAACTGCAGTTGCTTATGGAAGCGATGTGATGAGTGTACCGGATCAATACATGTACAGGTTAGGAGCAAATTTCCAGGTTAATAGGTTCACACTATCAGGAGGTATTCGCAAAGAATGTGTTCCTGCAAAAGACCTGGTTGGTGGCAGCAATGGATTCAGGAGGCCGGGTTATGTAGTTTCGGTAGAGCCGGGCGTTACTTATGCATTCAAAAAGATGAGCCTGTATGCGTATGTGCCGGTGGCTGTTAAGCGCGACCGCACACAGAGTGTACCGGACATGATCAAAACAGATATAACAGGCACGTATGCACAAGGTGATGCGGCATTTGCAGATTATAGTGTTAGCATAGGCATGAACATCCGCTTTTAAAAAAGACCGTTACAATTTTTTGGCCTTTTTTATGCGCTGAGACGATTCGCCGATGAGCAAACTGGGAGATAGCACTTGTGTGTTGAAAGTTTTTACAGGACGCTTGCTTTCGATCAACTCCAGTAAAAGGCTGGTAGCCAGCTTGCCTATTTCAAAGGCAGGTTGGCGTACCACCGATAAAGAAGGCGAAAGCAATTCGCTCAGGTCTATGTTGGAGAAACCGATGAAGCCAATGTCTTCGGGCATGCAGATATTATGTGCTTTTAAATAACGAAGGCAATTGGTGGTCAGCGTATCGGAGCCGCCAAAAATGGCATCGGGCCTTTTTTGCTGACTGAAAAGCTGATCCAGCGCTTGTTCCACTTCTTCGTAATCCAGTCCACCGTGCCGACAATATTGCACGAGATCCGGATCGAAGGATAGCCCGTTTTTGTTCATTGCGTTTTTATAACCAGCTAACCTTTCCCTGGTAATCGACAGGTATTCAGCATTCATCAGTGCTGCTACCTGTTGATACCCTTGCTGTAAAAGATAATGCGTGGCATCGAAAGCGCCGCGTGCATTGTCGATGGTTACTTTGTGTGTTTCAATATTTTCCACGACCCTGTCGAAAAAAACGATCGGTAGCCCTTTCTCATGCAACCCTTGCAAGTGTTGCAGATCCTGCGTTTCAGCCGAAACGGATATCAGTAACCCATCTACGGAACGGGAAGCCAGGTACTGCACATTGCTCAGCTCGCGGTGGTAAGATTCATGACTTTGGGTGATGACCACATTATAACCACGATCATACGCAATGGATTCTATCCCATTGATCACCTGCGAAAAAAAGTTGTTGGCTATTTCAGATACTACGATGCCGATGGAATGGCTGCGTTTTTCTTTCAGGCTAAGCGCGATGGGATTGGGTCTGTAATTGATCTTTTGCGCATATTCCAATACCTGTTTTTTGGTTTCGGGGCTGATCTCATAACTGTCGCGGAGCGCCCTCGAAACGGTGGAAGTGGACAGACCGAGCGCTTTTGCAATATCTTTTATGGTAACTGCTTCAAATTTCATACAGCAGCTTAAAATTAAACTATTTACAGGGTAAGCGGACTGGAATTGATACCGGGAACGTTTGCGTAAAAATAGTAGTAAACAGATGAGTTTCTGTGCTGATAACTGAGTAGACTTGTCGCTAATTATGAAACATCGCCTCCACCTTTTTACGCTTTTGCTCATGATCAGCTGTTTTTCAGCAGGTGCGCAGCCCTGGTCTGAACGCATGGCTGAAACCGTTATGCATCTCTGGCCCGACAGTATGGCCATGAAGCCCGGCCACCCTGCAGGCTGGTCTTATGATCAGGGTATTGTATTGAACGGATTGGAACAGGTATGGTTGCGTACGGGCAAAGGAAAATATTTCAATTACATACAAAAGAGTATGGACCTGTTTGTACAGAAAGATGGCAACATACGTACATACAAACAGGCCGATTACAATATAGACAACATTAAGTCGGGATGCAGCCTCTTGTTATTGTATGAAGTGCTGGAAGAGGAGAAGTATAAAAAAGGAGCGCAGCTACTGCGTGAACAACTGGCAGGGCAACCGCGTACTAAAGAAGGCGGCTTTTGGCACAAGAAAAGATATCCCAACCAGATGTGGCTGGATGGCCTGTACATGGGGGAACCATTTTACGCGCAATATGCGCAGCGTTTCAATGAGCCTTCCGCTTTCGATGATATTGCCAACCAGTTCGTATGGATGGAAAAGCACGCCAGGGATGCCAGAACAGGCTTGCTGTACCACGGATGGGATGAAAACAAAACAGAAAAATGGTCCAACCCTGCGAATGGACAATCATCACAATTCTGGGGAAGAGCCATGGGCTGGTATGGTATGGCGCTGGTAGATATACTGGATTATTTCCCGGCAGATCATCCGAGAAGAAATGAATTACTCAGCATCCTGCAACGATACATCACAGCCGTTAAACAGGTACAGGATAAAACCAGCGGTATATGGTGGCAGGTACTGAACAAGCCCAATGAAAAAGGCAATTACCCCGAAGCTTCCGCTTCCTGCATGTTCGTATATACCCTTGCCAAAGCCTTGCGGATGGCTTATACAACAGATGCAACTACCATGACCGCTGCGAAGAAAGGATTCGATGGCATTATCAAAAATTTTATCACTGTTGATAACGGACAGGTTAACCTGAACAAAGTGTGCCAGGTAGCCGGTCTCGGCGGTACACCATACCGCGATGGCAGTTATGCTTATTATATCGGCGAGCCGGTAGTAACCAACGATCCCAAAGGCATTGGAGCATTTATTCTTGCAGCCGCGGAAATGGAAAACCTGGCCGACCAGCAATCCGGCGTAGGCAAGGGCAAGACCGTGCTGCTCGATTATTATTTCAATAACGAAAGAAAGAAGAACAAAGAGGGTAATACGGTTCGGTTCCATTATATATGGGAAGATTGGGCGAATAGCGGCTTCTCTTTATGGGGGCATGTATTCAGGAATACAGGCGCTGCTACTGCATCGCTGGAAACAGCGCCTACGGCAGATAACCTGAAAAAAGCATCTGTATATATTATTGTGGATCCCGACATTCCTACAGAAAATCCTCATCCCAATTATATAGAACAGGCACACATTACGGCTATCACCAATTGGGTAAAAGCCGGTGGCACACTGATCCTGATGGGCAACGACAGCATCAACGCAGAATTCAAACACCTCAATCAACTGGCTGCGCATTTTGGAATACAATTCAATGAAGACTGTGAGAATAAAGTGATAGGCAGGCAATTTGAAATGGGTATGATCAGGGTGAATGCAGGTAATCCCGTATTTAAAAGAGCCAGGCAGGTATACATCAAAGAATTAGCTACCCTCAATGTGAAAGCACCTGCACAGGCGGTGCTCACCCATAAAGGAAAGAATATTGTGGCCGTTTCGAAATTGGGCAAGGGCAAGGTTTTTGCTGTAGGCGATCCCTGGGTGTACAATGAATATACCGATGGAAGAAGATTACCTGCAGATTATCAAAATTTTGAAGTGGCGCAGGACATCGCTGAATGGGCGTTGAAAGGGGAAAAATAAAAATCCAAACAAGAACGTCATCCCGAGCGAGCGAAGCGAGTCGAAGAACGTCATCCCGAGCGCAGCCGAGGGAGCTGCCTGAACCTTCGAGCAGCTCCCTCGACTCGCTTTGCTCGCTCAGGATGACGAGCTAGGGATGACGGTCGAAAAGCAAAGCAGACATAAAATAAAGATTAAATGCAATTATCAAGATCCTTTTTAGAGGAAAAGGGAAAAGCACTCCCCGAGAAAGTATTACAATTTGGAACAGGTGTTTTACTGCGCGGATTGCCGGATTATTTTATCAACAAAGCCAATGGACAACAGCTGTTCAATGGCAGTATTGTAGTGGTGAAATCAACCAGCAATGGCGGAACAGATGCATTCAAACAACAGGAAGGTGTTTTCACGCAGATAGAACGAGGCTATGAAAATGGACAGGCGGCAGAAAGAACAGTAGTGAATACTGCCATCAGCCGCGTACTTTCTGCGCGGGAAGAATGGGAAGAAATATTGGCCTGCGCTTCGAACGAAGCCATGCAGGTGATCATTTCCAACACAACGGAAGTAGGTATTACGTTGGTGCCCGAAGATGCACATGCAGAACGGCCGGTTTCTTTTCCGGGCAGACTGTTGCATTTTCTGCTGAAAAGATTTGAAGCATTCAATGGCAGTAAAGAGGCCGGTATGGTGATCATTCCCACCGAACTGATCGTTGGCAATGCCCATAAACTGAAAACTATTTTATTGCAACTGGCTGAGATGAAAGGATGCAGCAGTGACTTTTGCAACTGGTTGCAGGAAGCCAACGATTTTTGCAATTCGCTGGTAGATCGTATTGTACCGGGCAAGCTGGGCGCAACCGAAACAGCCGCACTGGAAAAACAATTAGGGTATCGGGATGATCTGATGATCATGTCTGAATGTTATCGCTTGTGGGCTATTGAAACCAACTCGGAACGTACCCGGAAAATATTATCATTCAGTACCGCTGATGCAGGTGTAATACTGGCGCCCGATATTAATAAGTTCAGGGAACTGAAACTGCGGTTGTTGAATGGTACCCATACTTTTTCTTGCGGACTTGCCTGTCTGGCAGGATTCACCACGGTGAAAGAAGCGATGCTGGATGAAACATTTGCAGCTTTTGTTGCCGGCCTGATGATGGACGAGATTGTACCCCTGGTAGCAGGAGGGGATATCAGTACGGAAGAAGCCCGGACCTTTGCCACACAGGTGATCGATCGTTTCAGGAATACATACATTGAGCACTTGTGGATCAACATTACCGTACAATACACTTCTAAAATGGTGATGCGCAATATACCTTTGCTGGAGAAATATTTTGCAACGAACGGATCGGCGCCAACCCTTATGTCGCTTGGCTTTGCGGCTTACCTGCTGTTCCTGAAACCAGGTGCACCTTACAAAGTGGAAGACGATAAAGCGGGATTGATTGTTGCCTACTGGAACCGGCAGGATGAGCCGGGCTGGCTTGAAGCCCTGTTGTCTGATAAGTCAATATGGGGTAATAATTTGACAATCTATCCGGGTTTTGCAGAAACTATACATATGTATCTTGCAATGTTAACCGGCAGTGATGCAGGCAATATACTCCGGTCGGTTATGGATAAAAGATCAGAGAGTGTATAAATTTTTATAAAATCCCAGCATGAGAACATTTTTGGATGAGAATTTTTTGCTGTTGAACAAGACAGCGCAGCAACTGTATCACGAGTATGCCAAACCCATGCCCGTGATCGATTATCATTGCCACCTGCCTCAACAGCAGATTGCAGAAGACCTTCAGTTTAAAAACCTTACACAAGTGTGGTTGTACGGCGATCACTACAAGTGGAGAGCCATGCGTACGAATGGAGTGGACGAAAGTTATTGCACGGGCAATAAAAGCGATAAAGAAAAATTCGAGCAGTGGGCAGCCACGGTTCCCTATACTTTGCGTAACCCGCTGTATCACTGGACGCACCTTGAATTACAGCGCTATTTTGGTGTGCATGATATCCTGAATCCGCAGACGGCCGGTAAAATTTATGATACCTGCACGGCATTGCTGCAAACGAAAGAATACTCAGTGCGCAACCTGTTGCGCAGGATGAATGTAAAAATGGTTTGCACCACCGATGATCCTGTAGATTCATTGGAGTATCACATACAATTAAAAAAAGAAGGCTTTGAAATACCCATCCTGCCTGCATTCCGGCCCGATCATGCCATGAATGTAGCTAAGCCGGAACTGTTTAATCAATACCTGAAAAAGCTGGAGGCGGTGAGCAATATCTCTATTTCTTCTTTCGATGATTTCCTTTATGCATTGCAGAGCCGGCATGATTTTTTTGCATCGGCGGGATGCAGTGTTTCTGATCATGGATTGGAAGAACTCTATGCAGAAGACTTCACCGGATCGGAGATCGACAGCATTTTTAACAAAGTACATGGAGGCAAACAACTGAGTGAAACAGAGCAGCGCAAGTTCAAATCGGCCATGCTGGTGCATTTTGCCGAATGGGATTGGGAGAAAGGATGGGTGCAGCAGTTTCACCTCGGTGCTATGCGCAACAACAATTCGCGCATGCTACAACAACTCGGACCCGATACCGGTTGGGATTCGATCGGCGATTTTTCACAGGGTAGGGCTTTGTCGTCATTCCTGAATAAACTCGACAGCGACAACAAACTGGCCAAAACAATTATATACAACCTCAATCCGGCAGACAACGAACTCATGGCTACCATGCTGGGTAATTTCAACGACGGATCGGTGGCAGGCAAAATACAGTTTGGATCGGGATGGTGGTTTCTCGACCAGAAAGACGGCATGATCAAACAAATGAATGCGCTCTCCAACATGGGACTGATCAGCAAGTTCGTGGGCATGCTTACCGATTCGAGGAGCTTCTTGTCGTACCCACGCCATGAGTATTTCAGAAGGCTGCTCTGCAACCTGTTTGGAGAAGAAATTGAAAATGGCGAACTTCCCGCCGATATTGAATGGGTGGGAAGCGTAATACAAGACATCTGTTACCGCAATGCGAGAAGCTATTTCGGATGGCAATCGATCACACCTGCACAGTAAGAACGTTATCCTGAGCGAGGTCGTCATCCTGAGCGAGCGAAGCGAGTCGAAGGACCTGCTGAAGATGCGGGCAGCTCCCTCGGCTGCGCTCGGGATGACGTTCAAAGAACGCTCGGGATGACGATTCACTAAAACCTAAAACGAATGGAATTTAAAGAGCAACTGAAAAACATTTTTGTAACCGAAGAAGAAATCCCTGCCGAATACAGGCTGGCGGAAGAAATTAACCAACGACTCTACCTGTCTAATGGTGAGATGAAGCAATGGAACGGAGACGTGCACGAAGTATATTCTCCCATCTGCGTGAAAACCCCCAATGGACTGCAAAGAAAACTGATTGGCACGTATCCGGTTTGTACAGAGAAGGAAGCATATGAAGCGCTGGATGCAGCAGTAGCTGCTTATGACAACGGCCGCGGACAATGGCCTACCATGAGTGTGGCCGACCGCATACAGTGTGTGGAGAAGTTCATCAGTAAAATGATGGAACAGAAATCCATTGTAGTGAAACTGATCATGTGGGAGATCGGTAAATCTTATGCCGATTCGGTAAAAGAGTTCGACCGTACGGTTGAATACATTTATGCCACCATCGATGCGCTGAAAGATGTAGACCGCGATTCATCGCGCTTTACCATTGAGCAGGGTATCGTGGCGCAGATACGCCGTTCACCGCTGGGTGTGGTGCTTTGTATGGGGCCGTTCAACTATCCGTTGAACGAAACCTTCACCACCCTCATCCCGGCCATCATCATGGGTAATACCCTTTTGTTCAAACCTCCGAAGCATGGTACTTTATTGCACTATCCTTTATTGAATGCTTTCAAAGAATGTTTCCCTAAAGGTGTGGTGAACACCATTTACGGCAGGGGCAATACGATTGTGCCGGGATTGATGAAATCGGGCAAAATCAATGTACTGACCCTGATCGGTTCCAGCAGGGTAGCAAACGAGTTGAAGAAACTGCACCCCAAAGTAAACCGTCTGCGCGCCATACTGGGGCTCGATGCCAAGAACGCTGCTATCATCACCAAAGATGCAGACCTGAAACTGGCAGTACAGGAAACCGTACTGGGTAGCCTGTCTTTCAATGGGCAACGCTGTACCGCGTTGAAAATTGTATTCGTGCATAAGCGTATTGCAGATGCTTTTGTAAAAGAATTGTCTGCCGCAGTGAGCAAATTGAAATTCGGTATGCCCTGGGAAGCGGGCGTAGCGCTGACGCCCCTGCCTGAACCGCAGAAGCCTGCTTACCTGCAGGAATGTATACGCGATGCCGAGCAACACGGTGCCAAAGTAATGAATGAAAACGGAGGTGCCACGATCGAATCTTTTGTATACCCGGCAGTATTGTATCCGGTAAATAAAGACATGAAACTGTACAGGGAAGAACAGTTCGGTCCGCTCATCCCAGTGGTGCCTTTCGACAGTCTGGAAGAACCCATCGAATACCTGATTGAGTCTACGCATGGTCAGCAGGTAAGTCTTTTCAGTAACGACAGCAAAGAACTCGCTTCCCTGATTGATCCCCTGGTGAACCAGGTAAGCCGTGTGAACATCAACTGCCAGTGCCAGCGCGGTCCGGATAGCTTCCCCTTTACCGGAAGAAAAGACAGCGCCGAAGGAACTTTGTCTGTATTTGATGCGCTGCGAGCATTCTCCATCCGTTCATTGGTAGCTGCGAAGCTGACAGAAAGCAACAAACACCTGGTGAATGAGATTGTAGAAACACACGAATCGAACTTCCTCAGTACGAAATATATTTTCTAAAACAACACGTCATCCCGAGCGAAGCCGAGGGATCTGCCCGAATGTTCAGCAGGTCCTTCGACTCGCTTCGCTCGCTCAGGATGACGACCTCGCTCAGGATGACGTAACTAACAAATTAAATCTTCACTTTAATCACCAGCTTCTTGATCATGCTTTCCCCGATCATGGGTGCATGTACGTCTTCCGGATAAAAGATGGCGAACTGGCCGCTCGTTAACTCGAAATAAGTATCCGGCGCATCATTATAGAATACAACGTCTTTTTCTTCGTTGTACTCACCGCGCTGGTCCACACAGGAAGCCCTGGGTTTCCAGCCGATCGTTTCACGGCCGCTGATGCATACTTGTATGTCAATGTGTTTATTGTGACACTCGAATTTAGCAATAGACTCTGCTGCTGTTACACCTGGTTTATCGGAAACGATGGCTTTCAGGTGTTGGCCATCAATTTCGAATTTGCCGGTTTCAAGCGACGTGAGGTTTTGTTTTGAAATGTACTCAAAAGCCTTGGCAAAAAGCGGGTGCAGGGATGCGTACTTTCCTGCACTGGTTAAACTGTCTATGATCATATCACTTCGTTTTGCAGGGAGAGATTATCGTTGAACCCTTCCGGAGCCATCACCCTTCATAAGGTCTTTCACTTCGTTCAGAGTGGCATGGTTGAGATCGCCCGGGATGGTGTGCTTCAGCGCAGATGCCGCAACACCGAATTCGGCCGCTTCATTCATGGGCATACCGCTGACCAGTCCGTAGATGAACCCGCTGGCAAAAGAATCACCGCTGCCTACGCGGTCAACGATGCGTACTTCGTATTGCTTGGTATGATAGAAGTTTGATCCATCGTAAACGAGCGCGCTCCATCCGTTATCGGAAGCGCTGTAGCTTTCCCGCAGGGTAGAAGCGATGTATTTGAAACCGAATTTTGCTTTCATCTGCTGGAACACATCTTTGTAACCATCGAGGTTCAATTCTCCCTTGGTAACATCGGTGCCTTTGCTTACAAAGCCCAGCGTAGTTTCGGCATCTTCTTCATTACCGATACATACATCTACATACTGGCAAAGCCTGGTCATCACTTCACGGGCTTTTTCTTTACTCCACAGTTTCTTGCGATAGTTGAGATCAATACTGGTGGTAATGCCTTTGGCTTTGGCTGCTTTCAAAGCCGCTTCGGTCAGGGCAGCGGCTTTATCGCTCAACGCTGGTGTAATACCGGTGGTATGGAACCAGTCGGCCCCTTCGAAGATCTTATCAAAATCAAATTCGCTGATCTCCACATCTGAAATAGAAGCGCCGGCGCGATCGTATACTACCTGAGAAGCACGCATGGAAGCGCCGGTTTCAAGGAAGTAAATACCCAGGCGCTTACCGCCGCGGGCAATGAATTGTGTATCTACACCATAACGACGGATATGATTGATGGCAGCCTGTCCCAATGGGTTATCAGGTACTTTGGTTACAAATGTGCCATTGAGACCATAATTACAGATGGCAACAGCCACATTGGCTTCACCACCTCCATAAGTTACATCCAAACTATCGGCCTGTACAAAACGCTCAAAGCCAGGGGTGGACAAGCGGAGCATGATTTCTCCGAGGGTAACAACTTTTTTCGGCATGTTGGTAAATTGATAATAATTGAAGAAAGGTTTAGCAATCTGTTGTGAGTTTACGAAACAGTGTTCAAATTTCTTTATTTATTTTGGGAAGCAGAAAGAAAGGATGGGAGTTTTAGTGCAAAAAATTTCGCAAACGTTTGCGGAGAAAAATGGCTGCAAATCCCTGTATTTCCAATAAACTTGTCGTCCCAATAAAAGCCATATGAAGAAAAAGGATCGCCTCTTGCAATTGATACCTGAACAGGGTGTGTTACCATTGTTTTTCAACAAAGATGTTGAAGTCAGTCTCCAGGTTTTAAAAGCTTTATACGAAGCCGGTATCCGGACAGTAGAATATACCAATCGCGGTGAAGCAGCGCTGAAAAATTTCATCGCTATGCGCCAGCTCTGTGATGCGGAATTACCAGACATGTATTTAGGCATAGGCACTATTAAGAACGGAGAGACGGCACGCAAATTCATCGATGCGGGTGCAGACTACCTGATTTGTCCGGGCCTTGTTCCTTCAGTAGCCGAAGTAGCCAATCAGTATGAAATGCTTTGGGTGCCCGGTTGTATGACACCTTCCGAGATCATCAGCGCGGAAACACTGGGTGCGCGTATGATCAAATTATTCCCCGGAAATATTTTAGGCCCCGGGTTCTTATCTGCTATCAAAGAATTATTTCCTGATCTTTTATTCATGCCAACAGGTGGCGTGGAGCTCGACAAAGAAAATATTGCCGGATGGTTCAAAGCAGGCGTATGCGCAGTGGGCATGGGCAGCAAACTCATTACCAAAGCATTGCTGGAAACGAAAGATTATGCACAGATCGTTGCAGCTACCAAACAGGTATTACACACTATTCAATCCATCAAAGCCTGATCATGTCATCAACCAACGCCATAGGAAAATACAGATGGACGATCTGTACACTCATCTTCGCTGCAACCACTATCAACTACCTCGACAGGCAGGTGATCAGTTTGTTGAAGTCGACGCTCTCTACCGAACTGCATTGGGACGATGCAGACTATGCCAACATTGAAATAGCTTTCAAACTGTTTTATGCATTTGGCTTGCTGGGAGCGGGCCGGCTGGTAGACAAACTGGGTACCAAGATCGGTTATGCGCTGGCTACCGGTTTATGGAGCGTTGCCGCCGTATGCCATGCTTTTGCCACCAACGTGTTCAGCTTTGCAGTGGTTCGTTCGGCCCTGGGCCTTACGGAAGCGGGTAATTTCCCGGCTGCTATCAAAGGTGTGGCGGAATGGTTCCCCAAAAAAGAAAGGGCGTTGGCCACCGGCATCTTTAATTCGGGCACCAATTTCGGAGCCATTGTGGCGCCGTTGACCGTGCCTTTTATTGCCGCGCAATGGGGTTGGAAATGGGCCTTCATTCTTACAGGCGTACTCGGATTTATATGGCTGATCTTCTGGTTCATTTTATATGAAGTGCCTAAGAAACATAAAAAATTATTACAAGCAGAGTACGACTATATCCACAGCGACGCAGATGAACAACCTGTAACAGAAGAAGAAACAAGCCCCAAGCTTTCCTGGGGAAAGCTGCTGGGTTACCGGCAAACCTGGGCATTCGCTTTGGGTAAACTGCTCACCGATCCCATCTGGTGGTTCTATTTATTCTGGCTGCCCGATTTCCTGCAAAGCCAGTATCATTTGAGCAACACGGCCATCGCACTGCCGGTAGCCGTTGTATATACCATATCCACCATCGGCAGTGTAGGTGGCGGCTGGATACCTCTCTGGCTCATCAGGAAAAACTGGCCGGTGTACCGCGCCCGCAAAACATCCATGTTCTTTTTTGCATTGTGTGTAATACCCATCATATCGGCCCAGCTGCTGGGGGGCATCAACATGTGGTATGCCGTACTGGTGATCGGTTTGGCGGCTGCAGCACACCAGGCATGGAGCGCCAATATCTTCACAATGGTAAGCGATATGTTCCCTAAAAAGACAACGGGTTCCGTTACCGGTATCGGCGGCATGTTCGGCGCATTGGGAGGCATTGCCTTATCGTGGCTGGTACAAAAAAATATGTTTGTGCATTACCGCGCCATTGGCAAAATTGAAGTGGCCTACTATATCATGTTCGCTGTGTGCGGATCGGCTTATGTGCTGGCATGGCTGGTGATGCATTTTCTGATTGGCAAACAAAACAAACCCATCCAGGCTTAACCTGGTATTCAATACTACGATATGTTCAAGACCATTTCATACAAATGTTTGCTGGCAGGTGTTCTTTCATGGTGCCTGCTGCAATCCACTGCACAGTCACGCCAGGCCGTGATAACGGTACAACCCGATGCGGCACAACGCAAAGTGGTGATCACGGCCGATGGAAAACCCTTTACCAGTTTCGTATATACAGATACTATTGAAAAGCCGGTATTGTATCCTATTTATGCAGGGAACGGACAAACGATCACCCGTGGATTTCCCTGGAAGCCGGAACCGAATGATCCCACCGATCACCCGCATCACCTGGGGTTGTGGTTCAACTATGAGCGGGTGAACGGACTAGATTTCTGGAACAATTCGTTTGCTATTCCGGCCGAAAAGAAAGTGCATTATGGATGGATCAAAACGAATGAAGTGGTGAGCACGGAAAGTGGTAAGCAAGGAAAGCTGGTATATACAGCCCGGTGGGTAAACCAGCAACAGGATGTATTGCTGAATGAGAAAACCACGTATTTGTTCAGCCAGGAAAACAACGAGCGCATCATTGACCGCATCACGGAGCTGACAGCCGTGCAGGACGTGGCTTTCCCCGACAGCAAGGACGGGTTGCTGGGTTTGCGGGTGGCGCATGAACTGGAACTGCCCATCACACAAACCAAAGAATACAAAGACGCCCAGGGGAATATTACCAAAGTGTCTGCTACAAAAGATGCAACAGTAACAGGTAACTATCTCACATCGGCCGGAAAAGAAGGCGATGCCGCCTGGGCTACAAGGGGCGAGTGGTGTATGTTGTACGGCAAGAAAGGAAATGATACCATCAGTATTGTGATCATGGATCATCCGGGAAATCCTGGCTATCCTACCTACTGGCATGCGCGCAATTACGGGTTGTTTGCTGCTAATCCGCTGGGACAAAAAGTATTTTCAGAAGGGAAAGAAAACCTCAACTTTCGTTTAAGAAAGGGGCAGACCACCACTTTCCGTTATCGCATAGTGATTGCTGCTGAAAAAACAAGGCTTGCGCAACCAGCCATTGAGCAGTTACGCCGCTCTTTTATCAAATAAGCAAAAAAATTGCGGCAAATACCTGATTTTGTAATGTCGCAATATAATCTCGTTTTTTTGATGCAAATTGCCTCAAATCAAAAGCTATGGGCCTGGTATATGCAGATATTGAGTTGATCAATGGTTATGATCTTGAGATGGCGAGAAGGCATGTAATTGGTGAAGAAGAAGTAAAACGTATCCAGGTGAGTGCTTTGGTGGATACCGGGTCAGTGTACTTATGTATCAATGAATCGATACAAGAGATATTGCAGTTGCCGGTGATGGAAAGGCTAAGAAGCGAAACTGCAGACGGCAGGATTGAAGAATTCGATATGGTACAGGGTGTGGAGGTTCATTTCAAGGGACATAAAACTACCTGCAGGGCGATGGTACTGCCCGGAAGTGCAGAGCCTTTATTCGGTGCCATTCCAATGGAAGACATGAACCTGTTGGTACACCCGCAAAGGCAGGAGTTGATAGATAATCCTAAACTCGCTCGTATTTAGGCTTTTTTATTTTTCTACATTTGCCACCATTATGCAGTACAGTTTCTCTTACGATAAAAGAAAGGTCATACAGGCTTTACGCTACCATTTTGTTCAGAAACAGGATTTGAGGATATTGATTGTACTGGTCAATGTATTTGCGATTGTATCCGGCATTCTTTTCTATACTAAAAAGATCAGGCCCGAGCCTTTTTTACTGGGTTCATTGATCTGGCTGGTGCTGATGGCTTCATTCTGGTATTTTTTACCCAATACCATTTATAAGCGGTCTGCCACTTTCAAAGAATCGTTCATCATCGATTTCCGGGACACAGATATCAAGCTGGAAAGCGAGCACGGCTATGTGCTCTGGAAGTGGACCCAGTTCAGCAAATTTTTCGAAAGTCCCCATTTCTTTCACCTTTATTTCGATGCCCGCTCTTTTTTCCTGATTCCCAAAGACAATATGGGAGATGAGATGAGGCATGAGTTGAGGGGTTTATTAAAGAGTAAGTTGGGGTAGAAATTCTATAGCGCTTTGTGCATCTCAAAATGGGGAATAGTGACTTCCTGGAATTCTTCCCCATGGATCTTATAGCCCAGTTTTTCGTAGAAGCCAACGGCTGTTTTACGGGCGTGCATGGTGAGGCGGTGGTACCCCCTGTCGCGGGCGATGTTTTCGGCGAAACTCATCAAAACCCGGCCAATACCCTTGCCTTGCAGAACGGGGCTAACGGCCATTTGGCGTAAACGGACAGTTTTGGGGGCCGTTTGCGTTAAAATACAGCAGGCTTCCAGCTTATCTTCCTCGAAACAGCCGATGAGGATGTCGTTTTTCTCCCTTTCCAGCTCTTCTTTGGTAAAATCCAGTCCCAACGGCTTGCGCAACAAGTGGTAGCGCAGGTCGACCATCTGGTGGTATTCCGTGCTGTTATGGTCTATGAGTTTTAACGGCATAGCAATAGTTAGCTTTACAAGATACTGATCATTTTGCGAAAAACACACCCCCCAACCGATTTATGGGAAGGCCGGTTTTCCGGTCTGTGAAAACAAAAATGCGTTAAAACATTGCTTATTTGACAAAAAGTATATTTTTGCGGCTGTAACAAAAACTTTTTACAATGTCAGACATCGCAACAAGAGTTAAGAAAATCATCGTTGATAAATTAGGAGTAGACGAGGCAGAAGTTACCAATGAGGCGTCTTTCACTAACGACCTCGGTGCAGATTCTTTGGATACCGTTGAGTTGATTATGGAATTCGAGAAGGAATTTAACATCTCCATCCCCGATGAGCAGGCTGAAACCATTACCACTGTTGGTCAGGCTGTTGCTTACCTCGAAGAACACGCTAAGTAAGATCTACACTATTTTGGAATAATTAAAATCCGCCTTTCTGCGGCGCTCTAAGGCCAGGAAAGGCGGATTCTCACTTAATAAATAGGTTTGTTCATGCAATTAAAACGAGTAGTTGTTACGGGAATCGGTACATTAACGCCGGTAGGCAATAATCTCAACGATTATTGGAACGGACTCATCAATGGTGTATCCGGCGCAGCTAACATTACTTTGTTTGATGCATCTAAGTTCAAAACCCGTTTTGCCTGTGAGATCAAGGGCTTTGATCCTACCCAGTTCATGGACAGGAAAGAAGCGCGCAAGCTGGACCGCTTTGCCCAATTGGCATTGGTGGCCAGTGATATGGCTGTTACAGATGCCGGTATCAGTAAAGAGAATGTAAATCCCGACAGGGTAGGCGTGATCTTCGCCAGTGGTATCGGTGGACTCACTACTTTCCAGGAGGAAGTGATAGGCTTTGCCAAAGGCGATGGAACACCCCGTTTCAACCCTTTCTTCATTCCTAAAATGATATTGGATATTGCCGCAGGCCAGATTTCTATGCGTCATGGATTCCGCGGTCCCAATTTCGCTGTGGTAAGCGCCTGTGCATCAAGCACCAATGGCATTATTTCGGCGGTGGATAACATACGCCTGGGCAAGGCTGATATAGTACTCGCCGGTGGATCGGAAGCAGTGATCAGCGAAGCCGGTGTAGGCGGTTTCAACGCCATGAAAGCCATGAGTGAACGCAACGACGATCCGGCCACAGCCAGCCGTCCGTACGACAAAGACCGTGACGGTTTTGTAATGGGGGAAGCAGCCGGCGTACTGGTACTGGAAGAATATGAGCATGCGGTAAAACGCGGCGCGCATATCTATTGCGAAATAGCAGGCGGCGGCGCTACTGCCGATGCTTACCACCTCACAGCCCCGCATCCGGAAGGATTGGGCGCCAGGAATGTGATGATTGCTGCCTTGAAAGATGCAGGCATGCAAGCCCATGAGATCGACTACATCAATACACATGGAACCTCTACACCACTGGGTGATGGCGCAGAAGTGAAAGCCATCCGGGAAGTTTTTGGAGACCATGCTTATGAACTCAATATCAGTTCTACTAAATCCATGACCGGGCACTGCCTGGGCGCTGCGGGCGTTATCGAAGCCATTGCCTGCATACAAAGCGTGGTACACGATATGATACCTCCTACCATCAACCACTTTACCGATGATCCGGACCTGGATCCGAGACTGAATTTTACATTCAACAAAGCCCAAAAGCGTGTGGTGAATGTGGCATTGAGCAATACTTTCGGATTTGGCGGACATAATGCCTGCGTGATTGTGAAAAAATTCGTAGCTTAAGGTTGTGCAATTTTTCAAAGCATTATTTGGCAAGTCGGGCGATGCTTCTTTTGAAAAACAACTGAGAAATGTTTTGGGGATGAAGCCGGGCAACGTGTTGCTGTATAAAACAGCACTGAGCCACCGTTCGGTAAAAGAAACGCCCGATGAAAACAACGAAAGGCTTGAATACCTCGGTGATGCCATATTGAGTGCGATAGTGGCCGATTACCTCTTCAAGCGTTATCCCTACAAAGGCGAAGGCTTTCTCACCGAGATGCGCAGCAAAATGGTGAACCGCCAGCAGTTGAACGATATCGCCCTCAAAATGGGATTGCGTAAACTCACTTTTTACAATAAGTTCGACAGCTCGCTCAAAGGCAGCCAGATATTTGGTAATACGCTGGAAGCATTGGTAGGAGCGGTTTACCTCGACAAAGGGTATGACCGGACCCACCACTGGGTACTCAAGCACATTGTCATCGCCCACATGTTTGTAGACGACCTGGAGCAGGTAGACATCAACCTCAAAAACAAACTCATCGGCTGGGCCAGCAAAAACAGCCGAACCCTTTCTTTCGATCTCGCCGATGAAAAAATGGAAGGCAACCGGCGCCTGTTCACCATGAACGTAGTGCTCGATGGTGAAATACTGGCGCAAGGGAAAGGATATAATAAAAAAGATGCAAGTCAAGCCGCCGCGCAGGTGGCATTGGAAAAGTTGGGGCTTTCCTAATGCGCACGTCATCCCGAGCGAGCGAAGCGAGTCGAGGGACCTGCTGAAGACTTCATGAGATCCCTCGGCTACGCTCGGGATGACGATCAAAGTGTACTCAGGATGACGCTTCCTGGCAGAGTTCTATCAACACCCCATTGGTATTTTTTGGATGCACAAAACAAACTAATTTATTGTCCGCACCTTTTTTTGGAACAGGGTTCAGCAGTGTAAAACCTGCATCAGACAAGCGTTTCATTTCAGCCTCAATATCAGCCACTTCAAAAGCAATATGGTGCATGCCTTCTCCTTTTTTTTCTATGAAACGGGCAATAACGCCATCCGGACTGGTGCTTTCCAATAATTCGATCTTGGTTTCGCCTTTTTGAAAAAAAGCGGTGTTCACCTGTTCCGATGCAACATTTTCCACCTTATAACAAGGGGTGTTGAGCAACTGCTCGAAAAGGGGGATTGCCGTGTCGAACTGCTTCACTGCCAGGCCAATATGTTCTATTTTAAGCATAGGGTTCCTTTAAATGTAGTACCTTTACGATATGGGGAAAAACCGTTTGCCACGCTGATCCCCGCCAAATTTATAAAACCTATTGCACTATTTTTGCCCCTATGTTAAAGCTACCGATTTACCTGGATAACAATGCCACCACTCCCATGGACCCCCGCGTGCTGGAAGCCATGATGCCTTTTTTTACCGATCATTTCGGCAATGCCGCCAGCCGCAACCACCCTTTCGGATGGGAAGCGGAAGAGGCTGTTGATTATGCCCGCGAACAGGTAGCCAAACTGATCGGCGCCGACCCCAAAGAAATCATTTTTACATCAGGCGCTACGGAAGGAGACAACCTGGGTATCAAAGGGGTGTTTGAAATGTATGCAAGCAAGGGTAACCATGTGATCACTTGTACTACCGAACACAAAGCGGTATTGGATACCTGTAAACATATTGAACGTTCAGGGGGCGAAGTCACTTACCTGAATGTGAATGCAGAAGGTTTAATTGATCTGAAAGAACTCGAAGCTGCCATTAAACCTACCACCATCCTCATTGCTATTATGTATGCCAACAATGAGATTGGTGTGATACAATCAGTAAAAGAAATCAGCGCTATTGCCCGCAGGCATGGTGTGTTGTTTTTCACCGACGGAACACAAGCCGTTGGAAAAATACCGGTGGATGTGAATAAAGACGGCATCGACATCATGGCTTTCTCTGCACATAAAATGTATGGTCCCAAAGGTGTAGGCGCTTTGTATGTACGCCGTAAAAACCCGCGTGTGAAAGTAACTGCACAGATGGACGGCGGCGGACACGAGCGTGGCATGCGCAGTGGTACACTCAACGTTCCTGGCATCGTTGGTTTTGGCAAAGCCTGCGAATTGGCCCGCCTTGAAATGGCTGAAGAGTCGGTACGCCTGGCAGCGCTTCGCGATAAATTGGAAAAAGCATTGATGGAACTCGAAGAGGCTTATGTGAACGGCAGCCGGGAACACCGCTTACCACATGTGTCAAATATCTCTTTCAAATATGTGGAAGGAGAAGGGTTGATGATGGGCTTCAATAAAAGCATTGCGCTTTCATCCGGTTCGGCCTGTACATCGGCTTCACTGGAACCCAGCTATGTGTTGAAAGCATTGGGATTAGGCGATGATCTCGCACACAGTTCTCTGCGTTTTGGATTGGGGCGTTTCACCACGGAAGAACAAATCGATTATACCATCAAGGCAGTGAGCGATACTGTGTTGAAGTTGCGCGAGATGAGTCCGCTCTGGGAAATGTTCAAAGAAGGAGTGGATATAGATAAAATAGAATGGGCACATCATTGATTCATTGCATAATGGCTCAATGAAAATAAGTGATCCCATTGTGTATTGTCAAATTTTCAAATTGTCGAATTTTCAAATTATAACAAATGGCATATTCAGAGAAAGTGATCGATCACTACAACAACCCTAAAAATGTGGGTACGTTGAATAAAGGAAAAAAGAATGTGGGAACCGGACTGGTAGGCGCTCCCGAGTGCGGAGACGTGATGCGTTTACAGATTGAAGTAGATGAAGCCGGTATGATCACCGACGCTAAATTCAAAACATTTGGTTGTGGCTCTGCTATCGCTTCTTCTTCACTGGCTACCGAATGGCTGAAAGGCAAATCAGTTGACCAGGCTGTGCAGATAGATAACATGGACCTCGTAGAAGAACTGAACCTGCCGCCGGTGAAAATCCACTGTTCTGTATTGGCAGAAGATGCCATCAAAGCGGCAGTGAACGATTACCGCAAGAAAAATGGATTGGAAGAACTGGTGTTTGAAGAAAAGATCCATTGATAATAATTGCGCAATTGCTCAATACGCAATGGCTCGATTTTAAATTTTGATTTTATGGTAGCTACAGATAATGGCATATACGTAACAGAGAAAGCGAAGCAGAAAGTGCTGCAGCTGATGCAGGAAGCAGGTGTGGAAGGAAATGCCGATTATTTCCTGCGCGTAGGTGTGGTAGGGGGTGGTTGCTCTGGGTTGAGTTACAAGCTGGATTTCGACAACGAGGTCAAGCCCGGCGACCAGGTTTTTGAAGACAATGGCGTGAAGATCGTTACCGATCTCAAAAGCTTTTTATACCTCGTGAATACAGAGCTGGACTTTTCCGACGGACTGAACGGGAAAGGCTTCTTCTTCAACAATCCCAATGCCAGCAGAAGCTGCGCTTGTGGCGAAAGCTTTGCTGTATAGTCGAATCGGTTATGAAATTAGTAAAGCCGGAATGCATCGCATTCCGGCTTTTTTGTCCAGTCTACAGATCATTTCTGTCTGACGTCCGGCGGCTCCTGCCAGTAGACGGGATGCCTCTGTCAGACTTAATATGCCCTGAATCATGTTACTGAGTGATGGACGCCTTGCGATTTGATGGTTCTGCACCCTATCTTTGCGGCAAATTTGGTAGAATATGCTGTTGAAACAATGCATTGTAGCGGTATTGCTACTGGCTGTAATAGGCCAGACGCTGAACCGTTCGGTGATTGTAACCAGCTATTATGCCAACACCAGTGCCTATGCCAGGAATTGTGAAAACAAAGCCAGGCCCAAAATGCATTGTAATGGCCGGTGCCAGCTGATGAAAAAGCTGCGGCAGGAAGAGAACAAAGACAAGCAAAACCCAGAACGCAGAAATAGCTATGATGAAGTACTCTCCTCCAAATCATTCTTTGCAACTACAATAGAAGTATACGGCATTCCTTCTCTGGAACACGTATCAGGTTATCGCTTCAATGTTCCAGGTCCCCAGCCAAAGTATATCTTCCATCCCCCGGGAGTTTAGTCGGGTTTCCAGATTTTCAACTTACACAACATTGTACCTGATGTTGAGCTTTCATATGCATGGCTCATCATCCTTATACGTTTGCGGTAATCGCAGATGTATGCCCGACTTTAACTAATTATCATGAAACAATTATCTCTATTCATTGGCTGTATTGTATTATCTGTATTAACAGCAGCGCAATCGCTGCAACACGACACAATTTCATTACTTGCTGATAAAATGCTGCAAGAAGTAATTGTAACCAGCGCCAGCCACACGGCAGTGAAAAGAAGTGAAGCGCCTATTGCTATTGCCGTTATCAATAAGCAAACAATGGAAGATACGAAGGCACAACGCATTGACCAGTTACTTAATAAAGTGAGCGGTGTCTTTATGGTGAGCCTGGGCAATGAGCAACACGAGATGAGCATTCGCCAGCCCATGACCACCAAGAGCCTTTTCCTGTATATGGAAGATGGCATTCCCATCCGTGCTACCGGCGTGTATAACCATAATGCATTGCTGGAGATGAACCTGCCAGCGGCGAAGAGCATAGAAGTGATCAAAGGGCCTTCTTCAGCATTGTATGGTGCAGAAGCAATTGCTGGTGTTGTGAACATCATCACACAAGCGCCACCGGCTGTTACCGGAGGAGCGATCAGTATGCAGATCAACAACAACGGATATAAAAGAGTGGATGCGCAACTGGGTACCACCATCGGTAAATGGGGTGTTATCGCCAGCGGGTATTATGCCAACCGGACCAATGGTTTGATCGATTACAGCGATTTTCATAAATCGGCTTTTTCGCTTCGTACCGATTATAAACCTAGTACCCGCACTACCTGGAGTAATACTTTTTCTTATGTGGATTACTACAGCGATATGACAGGCGCTTTGGACAGTACCAAATTTGCTCAAAAGAATTACAGCACACCATACACTTTCACGTATAGAAAAGTGAAGGCCCTGCGCCTGAAATCCATGCTCAGCCAGGTGTGGAATAACCGCAGCGAAAGTAACCTTAGCCTGATGTTCCGCGATAATTCGGTAGGACAGAACCCCTCCTATGCAGTAGGTAATACTTCCAATCCTTTATTGTTCAGAGGACAGATCAATGAGAATGCTTTCAAGACTTATGCTTTGTTTGCCCAGCACGTACAGCGATTCAATTGGCTTAACAGCAAACTGGTGGCAGGCGCCAGTATCGACAACAGTCCGCAGACTTATGTGGCCAGGTTTATCTGGATCAATAAAGATGCCGCCTCGGGTAAGTATACCAACTATTATTTTCCTTCTACCGATTCTTTATTGCAGAACTATCGCACACATATTACCAACCTGGCTGCATATTTCGATTATGAGCTGAGTCCCTTCCGGAACTTCAAATTGGTAGCGGCGTTGCGCTACGATGCATTCAGGTATGACTTCCGCAATCATCTGGATACTTCCAAAACACCAGTGGCCGTATCGGGTGTGAATACTTATCAGCGTATAACGCCTAAAATTGGTGTTACCTATAATTATCACGGCATTGGTTTTTACGCCAACTACAGCCAGGGCTATGTTCCGCCACAGCTCACGGAGTTGTATTCCAGTGGCTCCAAAGTGGCGCCTTATCTGTTACCGCAAACCTTCGGCAATTATGAAGTGGGCGGATGGTTATCGGTGTTGCAGAATAAACTGTATGCCGACTGGAGCCTGTACCTGATGCAAGGAAGCAATGAAATCATTTCTGTAAGACAGCCTGATAATACTTATCTCAACCAGAACGCAGGGAAAACCCGGCACCTGGGTATAGAGTATGGCATTCAATACAGGCCATCTGCTGAATGGACGATACGTTTCAGCGCCACCAATGCAAAGCATACCTACGTGGAGAATGTGGTGCGGGGTGTGAACTATAATGGCAAAGAGATGAGCAGCGCGCCGCATTTTATAAGCAACGGAGAAGTAAGCTGGAAGCCTGCTTTTATGAAAGGGTTTCGTGTAAGTGCTGAATGGCAGCATCAGGGCAGGTATTATATGGATGACCTGGACAATTTTACTTATGGCGGGTTTGACATAGTCAATTTCCGCACAGGCTATGCTTCAAAGCATATTGATCTGTGGGTGAATCTGCTCAATGCTTTCAATACATATTATTCCACACTGGCTACTAAAAATGCCACCATGAAAGGCAATGCTTCTTATGCTTACCAACTGGGCGATCCGAGAGAGATCACCATTGGTATAGGATATCGTTTTGGAAAATAAGAAGAGATTTCTGATTGCTGATTTGTTCATTTCTGATCTGGGAACAAATCAGTAAATCATCCAAATAAATCAGCAATCATCAAATCAGAAATCAGAAATAAAATTCCCCTGATGCTCAGAAAAAATATATACCACTTACATCGCACACTCTCATTAATCATTGCCCTACCGGTATTGTTATGGGCTCTAAGTGGATTTATGCACCCGCTCATGACCAACATCCGCCCTAAGGTGGCTACACAGTTTCTGCCAGCAGTAGCCGTGGATAGCAGCAAGGTCAGGATGCCGCTGGAGCATGCGCTTCGTCAGAACCATATAGATTCTTTCACCAATTTTCGCCTGGTACATATTGAAGACAACTGGTTTTACCAGGTGCAGTTAAAACCGAACAGCGAGCCAGTGTACCTGGCCACGCTCAACGGAAAAATGCTGACGGCCGGTAACTGGCTTTATGCCCAATACCTGGCTAAGCAGTTTCTGGAAGGAGCAACGGGTGTGCAGGCAAGTGTCATGCAAAAAAGCAAAGTAACTGAAAGCAGTATGCACGACTGTTGCGATGCTACTACTGATTGTGTGATCAATGCCCCTAAAGGCGATAAAGTCAGCGGCACTTCGTTCATTAAAGCTTATGACGATGAATACAAGAGCATCAACCGACTGCTACCCGTGTACAAGATATCTTTCAACCGACCTGATGGCATCCGTATATATGTAGAAACAACAACAGACCGGTTCGCTTTTGTCATGGACAATAAACGCCAGGCAATGGATCGCATTTTTACGATGCTGCACACCTGGGCATGGCTTGATTTTTTAGGAAAAGGGAAGCTGTTAGTGGAATTTTTGTTGGCGGGACTAGCTTTCATTACTACACTGATGGGTATTTGGATTTTCTTCACTACTAAGTCTAAAAAAGTATCGGGTAATGGCTTGGTTAAAGCAAGGAGGAACCATCGTTATACTGCTATTGTTGCCGCGCTGTTTACCCTGATGTTCAGTTTCAGCGGAGCGTACCATGCTTTTTCCAAGTTAAATGACAACAGGCATGCCGATATCCATGCAAATATTTTTTACAAGACAGATTCGATTCATTTTAACCTGGGAACCCTGCAACAACTGGTTAAAGACAGCATTGTTAACCTGAGCCTGGCAAGTATTGATGGAAAAACATATTGGCGTACACAGGTTCAATACCACAAAATGCGACCTGTTATTCAGCAGCCCAAAGACCTGATGAAAGCAACCGGCGTGCCCATGCCTGCGGTAACATATATTTCTACTAGGGATCAATCTATCCTGACAAATGGAGAAGAACTGTATGCAAGGTATTTGGCTGCCCACTTCAGTGGACGGCCCGATCATGCTATTGTTTCAGTTGAGGGTATTACCAAATTCGGCAGTGAATACAATTTTGCCGATAAAAGGTTACCTGTATGGAAAATAAATTATGCTTCCAACAGCAACGAGCGGTTTTTTGTTGAAACATCTACCGGTAGCCTGGCCAAGCGGATCAATGACAAAGAATTGAGAGAGGATTATAGTTTCGCGTTCCTGCATAAACATGAGTTTTTGGGTTGGGCAGGGAAAGAATGGAAAGACAGGAGTACTATGTTCTGGGCATTAATGCAAGTGGTGATGGTGATTATGGGGCTGGTATTGTATGTCAGGTGGTGGAAGCGTACAAATAGCAAAACAAAATAACCCCCATGTTGCACGATTAAAAAGGATTCTTTATTGTCAGGGCACCCTCTATTACTTGCCCATTTTGTAAGTCTTCAGAATACAATACTTTACAATTGCTTTCTAAAGCAGCGGCAATAATCAGACTGTCATAAAGAGAAAACCCATATCTCCCGGCTATTTGACAAGCTCTCAAAAGCGTATCTTCCTTATTAATGTGAAGGTTATTGTTTTGGCAGCTTTCTTTTATTGCTGTGGCAGCCTGCTCATAGGTGAACCTGAATTTTCGCGTAATAATATTGCATAGCTCCTGTAAGACCTGGGTGCTGATATAAGAATTGTTATCGACAATGAGCTGACGGGCGATTTCCTGTTTATGTATTTCTGAGTTGGAATAGGAATAAACCAGGATATTACTATCCAGGAAAACATTATCGCTCATTGGCTTCGTCACGATTAAATTTATAGCCCCTTGTGTCTATTGATAAGGCATCAAATGTCACCTTTCTTTTAGCAGGCTGCTCTTTGATGATTCCTTCACTTTTGGCAAAGACAATCACTTCAATCTCTTTTCCTATATAATCATTAGGAATAGTAAATGAGATTGTCTTTTGATGAGGAGTTACTATGGTTCGAATCATAATTTCTTCTTTTTTGAACGTCGCCGCATATCAAATTTAGCTCTTTTATTACATATTTACACATCATATCCACCCTTTTTTGATCGCCTTGGCAATCAGTTCATTGGAATTTTTGCAATTGTTCTTTTCGAGCATATTCTTCCTGTGCTTGTCAACGGTTTCTTTGCTGATGTGCAGGTGTTCTGCAATTTCCTTGTTCAGCATGCCGTTCATGATGAGTATCAGGATTTGCTTTTCTCTTTTGCTGAGGGTTTCTTTGATAGGAATCAATACCTCATTGATCTGCACGTTGGTATAAGAGGGTTCTCCGTCGAACCCGATAAAAGACAGGCTTGGTTTTCCTTCCATTTTCAGGTGGCCGATATCGGTATGCGCGCCAAAACTCCGCAGAACGCTGCCATCTTCATTCAACTCAAACACCATGGCCTGGTATAATATCCTGGTGTACTCGCCATTCTTTTTCCGCATTCTTATATCCATCCGCACTTTGTATTTGAACATTTTTTCCTTTGAGAGGCTGTATAAAAACTTTGCCACTTCATTCTCGTTTCGCTCTAACAATTTTTTATAGAATAAGTTTACCTGCTATTGCGATGACTATCCTTTCTTTGTAAAAGTACAATTTTTTTAAATATAATCGCCTGTTTACGCAGGGCCCTCGGGCCCTACTTTTTTTTGTATATATATGCTAGCCGGAAATCCCTCATTTGCCTTAGTTTTGGCTCATGTGGATGATCTGCAAAAAAGAATGGCAGCAGTTTTTCAGCAGCCTCACCGGTTACATTGCATTGGCTGTATTTCTGCTGATCAATGGCCTGTTGCTGTTCGTTTTTCCCGATAGTAATATCCTGGACTTTGGTTATGCTTCACTGGGTAGCTTTTTCAGTCTGGCTCCTTGGGTCTTGCTGTTCCTGGTACCTACCATTACCATGCGCAGCCTGGCCGATGAATACAAGCAGGGTACGTTTGAACTCCTCAGCACCCTTCCATTGAAACCTTCACAGATCGTATGGGGCAAATTTTTCGGCGCATTGCTGATTGTGGTTTGCGCCTTACTGCCCACCATTATCTATGCATTATCTGTGCAACAATTGAGCATTACCGGAGGGATAGATATTGGCGCAACAGCCGGCAGTTATATCGGATTGATTTTTCTTGGCGCTGTATTTACAGCGGTGGGAATATGCGCCAGCAGCTTCACGCAAAATACAGTAGTGGCTTTTATAGCAGGCGCTTTCGTCTGCTTCCTGTTGTACAACGGTTTCGACGCCATCAGCAAATTACCTGTATTCAATGCAGGCGCTGATTATTATATAGAAATGCTGGGCATCAATTTTCACTACCGGAGCATCAGCAGGGGCGTGATCGACCTGCGCGACCTGGTGTATTTCATCAGCATCATTATTTTTTTCCTTTTCATCACCCAAAGAAACCTCGTGAGGCGTTAACCATCAACGATGAAGCAATCAGCAGCAAATAAATATTGGTGGATAGCACTGACAGCCGTTTTTGTGGCGGTCGTTTACGGCTCGTCTTTCATTCATGAACGGATAGACCTTACTGCTGAAAAAAGATACAGCCTTTCTCCCGCAACTACCCGTTTATTGAAAGATATGAATGAAGTAGTGCAAGTGCAGGTATTTCTCACGGGTGATCTGCCATTTGACTATAAAAAGCTGAGCCTTGCCACCAAAGAATTACTGGAAGAATTCAACAGCCTCTCGGCCAACCAGGTCCGGTTCAGTTTTGAAAAACCGGGCGAAGGTATCCGGAATGATACGGTGAAGATGGCCCTGTACGACAGCCTGGCCCGCTTGGGTGTGGTATTCGAGAACAATCAATCCGTTTCTGCGCGCAATGAACAATCTACCAACAGGCTCATCATCCCTTCAGCGCTGGTTACTTTTGGTCATCACAAACCCATCGCCATTGACCTGCGCAGCAGCCGCAGGATATACAAGCAATACAATGTGATCACCGATCAGCCGCAGGAAGATGTAGAAGCTACCCGCAATGCGGCGGAAGCCTTGCTTGAATACAAATTTGCCAATGCCATTGACAAGCTCACGCGCAAATACGTGCCTACAGTAGCTTATGCAGTAGGCAACGGAGAGCCCATTGACATGAAAGTGAATGATCTCGGTGAGAGTTTGCGCAACGATTACAAGCTGGCCATCTTCGACCTCAAAAAAGGTTTCCCCGATGCTTCACAGATAGATGCGTTGCTGATCGTAAAACCCACGGAAACATTTTCTGATGAAGACAAACTGAAACTCGATCAGTATGTAATGAATGGCGGAAAGATCATTTGGTTTATAGATAAACTGCATGCAGAGCTCGATAGCCTCATGCGCAGCAGGGCCGAATACACTGCTTATGACCGGGGATTGAACCTGGATGATCTCCTGTTCAAATATGGCGTTCGCATCAATGGAGATTTGTTGCAGGACCTGAACTGTTCCAAGATACCCCTTGTAACAGGAACGAATGCCGACGGTTCTCCCCGTATGCAACGCATCCCCTGGCCTTACTATCCTTTTTTATCGGCACACAGCGATAATCCGATTTCTAAGAACATTGACAGGGTATTGCCTTTGTTCCCGTCGAGCATTGACACGGTGAAAGCGGTTGGTATCAGTAAAACCATTTTACTGGCATCGGACACCAACAGCCGGCGGCTGGCTTCACCTGCCATTGTAAGTATCAATAGCGTGAAGAATAACGAGGATTTCATGAGCTTCAACCAGAGCTATGTACCCGTAGCAGTATTGCTGGAAGGAAAGTTCCATTCCCTTTTCGCAAACAAAGGCGGTATCGGTTTGTCAGACTCGGTGCAGCGCGCCAGCGGCAGGGCTTTTCTTTCCAGCGCCGCGAAAGAAAGCAAGCAGATCGTGGTATCCGATGCAGATATTGTTACCAATATGGTGAGCAATACCATGGGGCCCTTGCCAATGGGTGAATTGCCCCTGGAAAATTACCGCTTTGCCAACCGGGAGTTTTTCCTCAACTGTATCGATTACCTGGTAAGCCGCAACCGGCTTTTCGAGAGCAGAAACAAAGACCTGGTGCTGCGGTTGCTCGACAAACGCAAGGTAGAAGAACAACGAAGCACCTGGCAGTTCCTGAACATTGTGTTGCCCATTGCACTGGTAGTACTGGTGGGGCTTGTATATCAATGGAGACGAAAAAAGAAATACGGTACTATCTTTACATCCTAAGCATATTTGCATGACCACCGACCAGCTTGTTTACCTCATCTTCGGCACTGTACTCGTACTGGCTATTGCGTTGGACCTGGGGCTGTTAAGTAAGAAAAACGCAGTGATCACCATTAGGCAGGCACTGCTTCAAACCGTTTTCTGGGTAGTGCTGGCCATGGCTTTCTTTGCATTCCTATGGGTGGAAGAGGGGCCCAAATTGTCTTTTGAATACCTCAGCGCCTACCTGATGGAGTGGAGCCTGAGTATCGACAATATTTTTGTTTTCATTCTCATCTTCACCGCTTTCAAAGTAAAGGAGAAGCATTATCCGCGGGTATTATTGGCGGGTATTCTCATGGCCATCTTGTTCCGCATTATTTTCATCACGATAGGGGTAGCGCTGGTGGAACGGTTCAGTTGGATCTTGTACATCTTCGGCGCCTTTTTGGTATATACCGGTTATAAAATGTTTGGTAGTAATGAAGAAGAGCAGTTTGAACCACACGATACCAAGATATACCGCTTCCTGAAAAAATACCTCCCGTTGGCTCCTACAGATGGAAACGGCAAATACATCATCCGGGTGAATGGCAAGCCGGCGTATACTACTTTATTTGTGGTGATTGTGCTGCTGGCCAGCATCGACCTCGTATTTGCACTGGATTCCATTCCGGCGGTCATGGGTATTTCAAGAGATAAACTGATTATCTATACGTCCAACATCTTTGCCGTATTGGGATTGCGCTCGCTCTTTTTCGTTTTGCGGGGCGCCGTATCACAGTTCGAATACCTGCAACAGGGTATTGCCATTGTGCTGGTATTCATCGGCGCAAAAATGCTGGGAGAACATTTCATCAGTGAATGGATCGATAAAACAGCACAGGTATTCATTTCACTGGGCGTGATAGTAGCATGCATCAGCGGATCGATCGTATATTCTATTTACAGAAAAAAATGATCACCTACCAGGTTCAACATATAGCCGATATCATACATGCTGATGGGCCTGTTACCGGCAATGCGGTTATTGAACACCTGCTGATCGACAGCAGGAAAGTAGTGTTTCCCGGAACTTCCCTGTTCTTTGCTATTACAGGGCCGCGGCGCGATGGACACCAGTTCATTGCCGAAGCTTATGAAAGGGGCATCCGCTGTTTTGTGGTGAAAAAAGATTTTGATAACCACTCTTTTGAACAGGCAACTTTTTTAAAAGTGCCCGATGTATTATTAGCCCTTCAACAACTGGCTGCTTATCATCGCAGGCAATTCAATATTCCGGTGATCGGCATTACGGGCAGCAATGGTAAAACGATCGTTAAAGAATGGTTGTACCAGTTGATGCATACCAACCAGCACATCGTTCGGAGTCCGCGCAGCTATAATTCCCAGATCGGCGTTCCGCTCAGTGTATGGCAAATGCAACCGGAACATACATTGGGTATTTTTGAAGCAGGTATTTCTGCTGCGCATGAAATGGACAAGCTGGAACCTGTTATCAAACCAACCATTGGCATTTTCACGAATATTGGTGAAGCACACAGGGAAGGTTTTGAAAACGACCGGCAGAAAGCAAGGGAGAAAGCACAACTTTTTTCACACGTAACACAATTGATATTTTGCCGCGAAGCCTTGGCACCCGCTTTATACCCCGATGAAAAAGATCGTGATTTTTTTCAACCTGATTGTAATTTTTTCAGCTGGAGCCGTATCGAAAATGCTACACTGCGCATTACAGCCGAAGAAAAACAATCTGGCCAAACCCTTATCCGTGCGCAATACCAGCAAAAGGATATCCATATAACAATACCTTTTACCGACCGCATTTCAATCGACAATGCCATCACCTGTTGGTGCGTGTTGTTGATGCTGGGATATGATGAAGCAGACATACAGCAACAGATGCTGCAACTGGAGCCGGTAGAAATGCGCATGCAGTTGAAGAAAGGAGTGAACAATTGTTACCTGCTGAACGATAGCTATAGCAATGACACTTCATCGCTCTACCTGGCCCTTGAATACCTGAAACAACAGGCAGGCGGGCATCGTACCACATTGATCATATCCGACATCCTGCAATCGGGACAACCGGAAGAGCTATTGTATCACGAGTTAGCGGAACAATTGGTATTACACGATATTGACCGTATTATAGGCGTCGGACAGGCCATATCCCGTTACAGGCATTTGTTTGAGAGAGTCATGCAGAACGCGGAAGGCGCAACGCTTAACGCCGCACAGTTCTTCGATTCTACAGAATCTTTTTTGCAACAGGCCAATACCAACCAGTTCAGGGATGAATACATATTGCTCAAGGGTGCGCGTGTATTTGCTTTCGAACGCATCAGTCATTTACTGGAACAGCAGGTGCACCAGACTGTGATGGAGATCAACCTCACGGCCATGATCCATAACCTGAAAGAATACCAAAAACACTTACAACCGGCCACAAAAGTAATGGCCATGGTAAAAGCGTTCAGCTATGGTAGCGGCAGTGCAGAAGTAGCTAAAGTATTACAGTTTCACAAAGTAGATTATCTGGCAGTGGCTTATGCCGATGAAGGTGTTGAGTTGAGAAAGGCCGGCATCAGTTTACCCATTATGGTGATGAATGCCGATGAAGCCAGTTTTGATTCGTTGGTCACGTACGACCTGGAACCGGAGATCTATTCTTTTTATATCTATCATGCTTTTCATCATTACCTCAACAGCCAGGGCATTGGCCAGTTTCCTGTGCACATCAAATTCAATACGGGGATGAACCGGCTGGGATTTGAGACCGGTGAAGCGAAAGCCATTTGTGTGCTGTTACATGAGCACCGGACGATGGTGGTGAAGTCGGTATTCAGTCACCTCGCCGGAAGCGAAGACCCGGATCTGGATGCATTTACCCATGAGCAAGTGGCACTGCTGGAGCAGGCTTGCCTGGTGATGCAACAGCAACTGGGGTATGATTTCATCAAACATATTTCCAATACGGCTGCTATTTTACGCCACCCCCGTTACCAGTTCAATATGGTGCGGTTGGGTATTGGTTTATATGGTGTGGACAGTGCCAACGACCAAACCTTATCGCTGCAGCCGGTAGCTACCCTTCGTACGACCATCGCACAACTGAGAAAGATTAAAAAAGGAGAAAGTGTGGGCTACAACAGGATGGGAGTAGTGCAGCGCGATAGCCTGATCGCTACCATCCGGATCGGGTATGCAGACGGGTACAGCCGGAAAATGGGCAACGGAGCGGCGCAGGTATACATAGGCGGACAAAGGGCGCCGGTCATCGGCAATATTTGCATGGATATGACCATGGTGGATGTGACCGATATAAGCGGTGTGCGGGAAGGCGATGTGGTGGAAATCTTCGGGCATCACATTGGTATACAGGAGTTGGCTGCCTGGGCGGGGACCATTCCTTACGAAGTGATGACGGGCATCAGCCAACGGGTGAAAAGGGTGTATGTGGAAGAGTAATGAATCCTATCTTTGACTGGTTTTTAAAATAAAATAAGTGAAAGCAAAACATGTGTTTTTTATCATCCTTGGGGTGATACTGTTAGACCAGGCATTGAAATTTTACATTAAACTGAATTATTATGCAGGCGAAGAACATGCCGTATTGGGCAGTTGGTTCAACCTGCATTTTGTAGAAAACGAGGGGATGGCCTGGGGGTGGAAGTTCGGCGGCGGCTTTGGGAAAATTGCCCTGACTTTGTTCAGGCTGGTGGCCGTGGTTTGGGGTACTTTCTTATTGAAAGACTTTATCCGTAGAAAATACCATCGTGGTTTTATTGTCTGCGCAGCGCTGATCTATGCGGGTGCCCTGGGAAACCTGATCGACAGTTTGTTTTATGGATTGATCTTCGATAACAGCAATCAGTTCTCACAGAACATTGCCCGGCTGTTTCCTCCGGGAGGCGGATATGCCGGTTTGTTCCATGGTAAAGTGGTGGACATGCTGTATTTCCCTATTATCAGAAATGCGCATTTCCCGTCATGGGTGCCTTTCTGGGGAGGGGAGGAATTTGAATTTTTCCGTCCGGTATTCAATATTGCCGACGCTTCAATTTCTCTTGGCGTGATCCTCATCCTGATCTTTCAAAACCGTTTTTTCAAGAAAGAACAGCTTATGAAAAAGGCCACCCTTGAGCAAGGCAGCCTTTGATTATTTACTGATTGTCATCTCATCCCGAGCAACGTCACCCTGAGCGAGCGAAGCGAGTCGAAGGGGCTGCCGAGGGATCTGTCCGAACCTTCAAGCAGGTCCTTCGACTCGCTTCGCTCGCTCAGGATGACGGTGGTTATTTGATCGTTGCTGTTTTTAAAGTAATAGCCTGCGTTGTTCCGCCGCTTCTCGGGAACACCTGGTCAACCAATCCTGTTCCCCTTGCATAATAAGCTGTTCCTTCTGCAATCTTGGCGAAGCCGGTCGTGCTGCCTGAAGCCTTGAATTGTATTTCACGCTTCATTGCAATCACATCGGAATAAGTGGTTCCGCCGGCAACATAAGGCGTGCCTTTCTGAATAACCGTAAACACGGCTTGTGAAGTACCTGATTGGCCTTTGTACCAGGAAGTGCCGGGCTGCGATACGGTCCAGTTTTCGCCAACATTTGCACTTTCTTTCATGAACGGGTAACTGACATAACTCTTGGCCACGGGAACGATCGAATCCAATACCGTGGTATAGTCGAACTCGATGGTACTGTACGCATAATAATTGCCCTTGCCGTCTTTGGCGAAATAATAACTTGATTTGTTGTTCATACTATCCACCTGCTGGAACTCAAAATAGGTAAGCGTATCGATGCGATAGGTATTGGTAAGCACAGTAGTGGTGAACCAGTTGGGGGGTGTTTGAAGTGGTGGTACAAACCGGTACGTCCAGCTGGACCCGAAAGTATTGGGAAAATAATCGTTGTTGGCGCCCGGATTGGCAGATGAAAGCGAGAATGTACAAACACTGCCATTGAGGGTTAACACAAAATCGCTTTTTTGTGGCAGGATAGGTTTACCCTTTGCCCTTACCTTAACCAGTAGGGCGCCTGTTTGTGTAGCGAAGCCGGAGTCGATAAACCATAGGCCGTTAACGGTATCACTGGTGATCTTATACTTGCCCTGAGCAGTAAATTTTACATTGACCAATGCATAGTTGCTGTCGCCCACAGACTGCCCCACCACATAGGCTCCTTTGACTATGATATTTTTACAGTTGCCGGCTGAATCGGTGAGGGTTCCCTTGGCGCTACCGCCAAGTCCCGTGGTTTCGAGACTTAGCTCCTTGGAACAGGCGTTGAAGAAAATTGCAATGAGGAATAAAGAAAAAAAGAGGGTAGTTTTTTTCATGGTTCTTGGACTTTTGGATCTGATGCTGATTTCAAGAGTGAAATTTAACGAATTACGCAGCCTCGTTACATTAAATTAGTCGTTTTTTATAATTGTTACTCAATAATTTAATGAAAATCGGTCAGGTTAACCGCAAAATCGGCTATATATCGCAAAAATCATGCTATTTCTTTTAAGCTCGCAGCAGTGGCTTCGATGGTCTGGTCAAGATCGGCTTTGGTAAGTGCATTGTTCAGGAACCAGCTTTCAAAAGCAGAAGGCGGTAAGTAAATACCTCTTTTAAGCATGGCATGGAAAAACTGACTGAACAATTCATTACGGGCAGCCGCAGCACTGGCAAAATCAGTCACAGGATGATCGCTGAAATGGATGCTGATCATGGAGCCCAGTCTGTTGATCACATAGGGAATACCGGAAGCTTTAAGTACTTCATTGAGGCCCGTGTGCAGGTAACTGGTCTTTTCATCCAGCTCCCGGTAAATAGCGGGGTTCTGTTTTAATTCCTGTAACAGGGTATAACCGGCGATCATGGCAATGGGGTTGCCGCTCAAAGTGCCTGCCTGGTAAACATTACCCAGCGGCGCTATTTTTTCCATGATGACTTTTTTACCTCCGAATGCACCCACGGGCATACCTCCACCTATCACTTTGCCATAAGTAACGAGATCGGCGGCGATGCTCAATTTTTCCTGGGCGCCCCCGGGAGCCAGCCTGAAGCCCGTCATCACTTCATCAAAGATCAATACCATGTTTTCTTCATCGCATATTGTGCGAAGTCCCTCCAGGAATCCCGGCTGTGGTAAAATACAACCCATATTGCCGGCAACAGGTTCTACGATGATCGCGGCTATTTCGTTTTTATGTGTTGTTACCAATTGTTTTACTGCTTCCAGGTCGTTGTATGCGCAGGAAAGTGTATCGTTCGATACGCCGCCTGTTACACCCGGAACGGTCTGGATATTGAAAGTAGCTACGCCACTGCCCGCTTTAACCAGGAATGCATCTGCATGGCCATGATAACAACCTTCGAACTTGATGAATTTATTCCTGCCGGTATATCCCCTCGCCAGGCGAAGAGCGCTCATGCAGGCTTCGGTACCACTGCTGACCATACGTATCAGGTCTACATTGGGAGCCATGGACCGGATCAACTCGGCCATTTCAATTTCGAGCAGGGTAGGCGCTCCGTACGAAGTGGACAATAATGCTTTCTCCTGGATGGCTTTGACTATGGGCTCGTAAGCGTGGCCAAGAATCATTGGTCCCCATGAAGCGATATAATCGATATACCGGTTATCATCGGCATCGTATAAATAAGCGCCATGCGCTTTCTCTATAAAAAGAGGTGTTCCACCTACACTTTTAAAAGCCCGCACAGGTGAGTTTACGCCACCGGGAATACTTTGTTGCGCGCGTTCGAAGAGGAGTTTGCTTTTTTCGTACATAGAGTTGAGTTCAAATAGTAAAAGTTGGATTTGAACGTCATCCTGAGCGAGCGAAGCGAGTCGAAGGATCTGCTGAAGGCTTCGTGAGGTCCCTCGGCAGCCCCTTCGACTCGCTTCGCTCGCTCAGGGTGACGTTGCTCGGGATGACGAGCAAAATTACCGGGTCAATATCTTTACCGCATCTTTTGCAAAATACGTGGCGATCAAATCGGCACCGGCTCTTTTGATCGAAGTCAGGCTTTCGATGATGGCTTTGTTTTCATCGAGCCACCCGGCTTTGGCTGCGGCTTTGATCATCGCATATTCGCCGCTCACATGATAGGCGCTCACAGGCACTTCAACAGCATTTTTTATTTCACGGATGATATCGAGGTAAGCCATTGCAGGTTTTACCATCACAATATCAGCGCCTTCTTCAATGTCCATCAATGTTTCTTTGATGGCTTCGGTACGGTTGGCATAATCCATCTGGTAAGTTTTCTTATCACCGAAACCAGGCGCACTGTCAAGTGCATCGCGGAAGGGGCCATAAAAACAAGAAGCATATTTGGCGCTGTAGCTCATGATGCCTGTTCCGGTAAAATGATTTTCTTCAAGCGCTGTTCTGATGGCGCCAATGCGTCCGTCCATCATATCGCTCGGCGCTACAAAATCGGCGCCTGCTTCGGCATGGCTCAGGCTCATCCTCACCAACGCTTCCACCGTTTCATCGTTCACGATCTCGCCATCTTTTACGATACCATCGTGGCCATAAGAAGAATAAGGATCCAGCGCCACATCGGTCATCACAATCATTTCAGGAACGGCATTTTTGATAGTCCTGATGCTGCGTTGCATGAGTCCGTTTTTATTCCAGGCTTCTTTACCGGTATTGTCTTTCCACTCGTCTTTACATTTGATAAACAGTAACACGCATTTGATACCTAGCGACCAAAGTTCTTTTACTTCTTTCACCGTAAGATCCAGCGAACGGCGATAATAGCCGGGCATGGATGCAATTTCTGTTGCTATGTTCTTACCCTCGTCAATAAATAACGGCGCGATGAAATCATTGGGGGTTAATATCGTTTCAGATACTAAAGAACGAACAGCAGCAGATTTCCGTAATATGCGATTGCGTCTCTGTAAGTACATATATATGATTTATTTGGTCATTTTTTCTCCGTCATCCCGAGCGCAGCCGAGGGACCTGCCCGAACTTTCAACAGCTCCTTCGACTCGCTTCGCTCGCTCAGGATGACGTAATATTCGTGTCATTCAATCCATTCTTTGGGTTGTAGAAAAATGTTCAACAATTTTTCTTCTTCGCTTCCTGTCTCTGGTTTGTGATCGTAGATCCATCTTGCTCTTGGGGGCAGGCTCATCAGTATGCTTTCTGTTCTGCCATTGGTTTTGAGTCCGAAGATAGTGCCACGGTCGTGAATGAGATTGAATTCAACATAACGACCCCTGCGGATCTCTTGCCATTCTGTTTCTCTCGCACCATAAGCATGCGCTTTTCGTTTTGCAACAATGGGCAGGTATGCATCCAGGAATGCATTTCCATTAGCTTGTTGAAAAGCGAACAATGTTTCCAGTTCGGCTTCATCTTTTGGCCGCAGGTGATCGTAGAATATACCACCAATGCCCCTGGTCTCTTTATTGCGATGCAGGTTCACAAAATAATTATCACACTGCGCCTTGTATTTCGTGTAAAGATCCTGGCCAAACGGATCGATACTGTTCTTCAGCGTCTGGTGAAAATGACGGGCATCTTCTTCAAACAAATAATAAGGCGTGAGGTCGGTACCGCCGCCAAACCAACGGTCGATAATGTTTCCCGATGCATCGTACAATTCAAAATAACGCCAGTTGGCATGAACAGTAGGCACATAAGGATTCAGCGGATGGATCACGAGCGACAGGCCGCAGGCAAACCATTGATCACCATCGAGCTGTAACTGGGCGCGCATGGGAGCGCTTACTTTGCCACTCACTACAGAAGTATTGACGCCGCCTTTTTCAAACACAGTGCCATCGCTGATGACGCGCGTCTTGCCGCCCCCGCCTTCTTCGCGCTTCCATTGGTCTTCTTTGAAAACAGCGTTGCCATCAATTTCTTCCAGGCCTTTGCATATACGGTCCTGCAAGCTGTATATATAATCTATCCAGCGGTCACGAAACAAAGTATGCTTGTTCTGTTCAGGCATGACGGTATTCTTTCACGGTATCAACAAAAGCCCTGGCATGGTCTACCGGTACATTGGGCAGGATACCATGACCCAGGTTGGCAATATGATTCCCAGGTCCGAATGCAGCGAGCATCGCTGTTACTTCCTTGCGGATAACGGGTATAGGCGATAAGAGTTTGGCCGGATCGAAATTTCCCTGCAGTGTAACATGCTTACCCGCCAATTGCCTGGCTACAGCGGGTTTGATACACCAATCGATGCCCAGTCCATGTGCTCCTGTAGCTGCCATCTCATCCAGGCTATGCCAGGCGCCTTTGGCAAAAATGATCACAGGCGCTTTATCCTTTACGGCAGCAACGATCTGTCTGATGTATTGCAATGAGAGGTTTTCAAAATCATCAGGACCCAGTAATCCACCCCAGCTGTCGAATAGCTGTACTGCATCGGCACCGGCGCCTATTTGTCCTTGCAGGTAAGCGATGGTGGTATCGGTGATCATCTGCAATAATTGATGAGCCAGCGCTGGTTGTGTATAACAAAAAGCTTTTGCTTCATCGAATGTTTTGGAACCCTTGCCTTGCACCATGTAACATAGAATGGTCCAGGGAGCGCCGGCAAAACCAATCAGTGGCACACGATCATTCAATTCCTGTTTGATGAGTTTGATGGCATCCAGTACATAACCCAGGGTTTCTGTTATTTCAGGTACACGGATGCGATTCAGGTCGTGCTTCGTTTTAATTGGATCGGGCAGCCAGGGGCCTTTGCTTTCTACCAACTGTACTTCAAGCCCCATAGCCTGTGGTACTACCAGTATGTCTGAAAACAGGATGGCGGCATCCACACCAATAATATCAACTGGTTGTAAGGTAATCTCGCAGGCCAGTTCCGGTGTTTGACAGCGTTCAAAGAATCCATACTTTTCACGCAATACCATGTATTCGGGCAGGTATCTTCCTGCCTGGCGCATCATCCATACAGGTGTTCTTTCGGTGGGCTCTCCGCGGAGTGTTTTTAACAGTAAATTGTTCTTCATTTTACATCTTTTTTCATCGTCATCCCGAGCGCAGCCGAGGGATCTGTCTGAGTTTTTAGCAGCTCCTTCGACTCGCTTCGTTCGCTCAGGATGACGTTATTACTTTTCTTATCAACGCTTCTTTATCGGGAGAGTCTCCCACCTTCACAGGATTGCTGCAATATTTTTTCACAGCTGCTTTTGTTGTATTGCCAATTGCATATACTATTGTATGTTCGGGCAATTTGTTCAGCTTGAAAAAACTGTCAACAGCACTCGGACTGAAAAATACCACTGCATCATAGGCTTTGTCCACTTTATGTGGCAGCAACCTTGTCTGGTATACCGTTATTTCATTAACTTCTATGTTGTGTTCCTGCAACTGATGAGGAAGTTCATCGCGGCGGTTATTGCCGCAAAAGAAAAACACTTCTTCGGGACCATCTTCTATAATGGCATCGGCCAATGCCATCGCATGGTCGGCTGTTGCGGCAATTGACTGTGCTCCGAAATAATCCGATACCAGTTCCTGTGTTTTATGGCCAATGCAGTAGATACGCCATTCGGGCACCTGCTGATCCAGCATATCGGTCACCGCTTTCACCGCATTCATACTGGTGAAGACGATTGCAGCCCTTTGCAGTGCAGCCTGTTCTATTTCCTGTTGCACTTCCACATCTTCAATGGCTTCCGTTTCAATGAACGAAATGGCTTCCAGCTCAATATTTTTTGATTGAGCTGCGCGAACCAATGCAGCGCTCACTGGCCGGGTAGATAATATGGTTTTACGAATGAGTTGCATTGCGAATGGCGGCTACTATTTCGCCGGCTCCCTGCTCCAGCAGTTGGTTGGCGGCCGTTATGCCGATACCTTTGCTTTCCTGTACGGGAACCTGGACAGCTGTTTCTAATTTTTGTGTACCATCGGGTGAAAGGATATTGCCACGGAATAAAACAGTATCATTGGATAATTCAGCCAGGGCGCTGATAGGTGTGGTACATCCGCCGAACAAACTGCGGAGAAAATCTTTTTCGATTTGTGTGCATAGTGCAGTAGTTGCATCGTTCATTAAAGCACAGGCATCGGCCACTGTATGTTCATGCTCCCTGCATACTACCATGATGGCTCCTTGCGACGGAGCGGGCAGCATCCAATCCAGTTCTATGGCATTATCGGGCCGCAGGCCGATGCGCTCCAGTCCCGCGGCGGCAAAAATGGCGCCATACCAATCACTTTCCGCGAGCTTACGCAACCGGGTGTTCACATTACCGCGCAAACTTTCTATACGATGATGCGGATAACGGTTGAGCCATTGTGCTTTCCTGCGGGTACTACTGGTGGCAATGGTGAGTAAAGCATCTGCTGAAGGATCGGTGAGGTCCCTCGGCTGCGCTCGGGATGACGAAGGAACTAAAATATCTTTATACGAAGCCCTCTTTAGCACGGCAGCTTGTACAATGCCTTTTGCCGGCTGTGTTGGCACATCTTTCATAGAATGCACCGCAATGTCAATCCGGTTATTCAAAAGAGCAGTATCGAGGGTCTTGGTAAAAATGCCCTGTACGCCTATTTCATACAGCGGTGTTACCAGGTCGAGGTCACCATCGCTTTTCACCAACACCAACTCACTGGCTATGCCATGTTGTTTCAGTTGTTCCTGTACCAATGTAGCCTGCCAGACAGCCAGTTGACTGTCGCGCGTGCCAATTCTTAATAGCTTGTTCATCTTAATTAGTGCTGCTGGTCATGAAATCATTGATCGCCTCTATATAGTGGCAGCCGGGTTGGTGCTGGTAGCGCATTTTCAAGGCCACATTGTTCACCACTTTCTGTATGGCAGCTTTGTCGATGGGTGTTGAAGATAATTGCTGGTGCGCCGAGCGGAATATTTTACAACTGTGCATGTCTTGCAGTTTCTGCTTGACCGCTTTCAATACCGGAACGTGGCTGCGCAGACTGAGCCATTCTTCGAATTCGGCTTTATGTGTTTCAATAATGGTCAGCGCTTTGGGCACTTCCGCTTTTCTTTTCAGCAATGTTTCATCGTTGATTTTTGACAAGTCATCCACGTTGGCCAGCGTAATATGTGCTAAAGTGCCGGCCGCCGGTTCAATATTATTGGGGATAGACAGGTCGATCAATATCTTGGGTGTACTGTTGATCAATTGTTGATGGGCGATGACCGGGCTACTGGCATTGGTAGCCACAATGATGACCGACGCATCCTGTACCTGTTGTTCCAATGATTCGTAAGGAGCGGCTTTCAGTCCCATTTCATTTGCCAACTCCACCGCTTTTTCTGGCGTACGGTTGATCAACACAATGTCTTTGATACCCAGGTAGTCGATCAGGTTCTTGCAGGTATTGCGACCGATCTTGCCGGTACCCAACAATAGTATCTGTTGGCTGCTATGATCAATAAGACGTGATTTAAGGAATTGAATGGCGGCAAAAGAAACAGAAATAGTGCCTCCGCTGAGCGCCGTTTCATTCTTGATGGTTTTGGAAGCCTGCAATACGGTGTTGAATAGCCTTTCCATGAAAGCGCCGATGCAGTTCCTTTCTTTGGCGAACTTAACGGCCTGTTTCATTTGCCCAACGATCTCATAATCGCCCAGTATCTGGGAATCGAGACCGGCGCCAACCGCAAAAATGTGGTTGATGGCCTCATGGCCTTGCCTGATATAACATCCTTCGGTAAAAACAGCGGCTGAACCTGTGGTTACACTGCATAATAATTCAATCAACACAGCAGCATTGTCGGCCAGGCCATAAATCTCGGTGCGGTTACAGGTACTGAGCACAAATACTTCCTGTAATCCATACAGGGAAGCTTTTTGCAGCAGTATTGCGTATTGATCGGGCCCTACGGCAAACTGACCGCGGATATGCGCATCTGTTTTTTTATAGTTGATACCTGCTACAAAAAATTGATCAATAGCCATGCTTTCCCTTCTTACTGATAATAACTACGCAAAGGTATCGTCAACAGTTTCTAAAAGGGTATGATTTCCGTCAATTCATTGTCATTTCTCTGTCACAATACAAGAAGCGCTATGAATGCTTTTCTTTTGCCGCTTCCTGATTACATTTGCACACACAATAATATTATGCCCGAACCTACTAAAAAAGCTTTATTGTTGATGAACCTGGGATCGCCGGATTCAACAGAAGTAAGCGACGTAAGAAGATACCTGAATGAATTCCTGATGGATGCAAGGGTCATAGATATCCCTTATATTCTGCGTACTATATTAGTGAAGTGGCTGATCGTTCCGAAAAGGGCGCACAATTCTGCGGAAGCTTACCGTACCATCTGGACCAAAGAAGGGTCACCCCTGATCGTACTCACCCGGCAATTGCAGGAAGCATTGCAGCAACAGACCAGTGTACCCATTGAAATAGCCATGCGTTATGGCAACCCTTCACCGGCACAGGCTTACGAGCGTTTGCTAAAGGCCCATCCGCAACTGGAAGAAGTGATACTACTGCCGCTGTATCCCCATTATGCCATGAGCAGTTTTGAAACGGCTGTAGAATATGCAAAAGAGCAACTGGCAGAAAAATCCTATCCTTTTAAGCTAAGCATTATACAGCCTTTTTATAATGAGCCGCATTATATTCATGCATTGGCCGAAAATATCAGGCCCTGGCTGGCACAGGAATACGATCATATCCTGTTCAGCTACCATGGTGTTCCGGGCAGGCATATCAGGAAAAGTGATACAACGGGCTGCCATTGCCTGCAATCGGCCAACTGTTGTGAAACACCCTCCCCTGCGCATGCTACCTGTTATCGTCACCAGGTATTTGAGACCACGAAACTGGTAACGGGTGAGCTGGGTATACCGCAAGACAAATACAGCATTTCTTTCCAGTCGCGACTTGGCAAAGGATGGCTGGAACCGTTTACAGACATACGTTTGACCGAAATGCCGAAAGAAGGCATCAAAAAACTGCTGATCCTTTGTCCGGCTTTCGTGAGTGATTGCCTGGAAACGCTGGAAGAGATTGAAGGGCGGGGAAGAGAAAGTTTCATGAACGCCGGGGGTGAGTCATACAAGATGATTCCCTGTTTAAATACCCATCCTTTGTGGGTGCAGGCAGTAAGAGAAATCACTGGTGTTTGATTTTTGTTACGTCATCCCGAGCGCAGCCGAGGGACCTGCCCGAACCTTCAAGCAGCTCCCTCGGCTCGCTTCGTTCGCTCGGGATGACGATAAAATAAATGCTATGTACTTATACCTGAAAGCTCTTCACATCATTTTCGTCGTAACCTGGTTTGCCGGCCTTTTCTACATGCCACGCCTATTCATTTATGCAACAGAAGCAGATGAACAACCAGAACTGGTGCGTGATATGCTGCGCAAACAGTTTTTTGTTATGATGAAACGGTTGTGGTATGGCATTACCTGGCCCTCCGCCATACTTACCTTGGTACTGGGGTTGAGCGTGCTGTTCAATGGCGGGTGGGACAAGCTGCTGTTTGAGCCTGCCGGCAGGTGGTTATTGCTGAAATTGCTTTTTGTACTGTTGCTCTATGTATATCATTATTCACTGCATTGCATCTTCAAACAGGAAATGCGGGGAATATTCAGGTATAGTTCCCAGCAATTGCGCATCTGGAATGAAGTAGCCACTATTTTCTTAATCGCTATTGTAATGTTGGTAGTGGTGAAACAGGGCATGAGCCTTGTGTGGGGATTGATTGGATTGTTGGTGTTCATTGTATTGCTCATGAGCGCCATCAGGATATACAAACTGATCCGGAAAACAAACAACTAGCGTTCATTCCTCCTCTTTTCGTAACAAAATTTCCCTATTCCGTTCCCTGGTTATGGTGAGCAGTCTCACCTTCGCGCGGTGAAGCAAAAGAAAGGATTTAAACATATTGTCAGGCAGTTGCACCTTTATCTGGGGTTGATCAGCGGATTGGTGGTTGTTATTGTATCCCTCAGCGGAGCACTGTATGTATTTGAAGAAGAGGGGCGGGATGCATGGCAGCACAATTATTTTCATGTTGCTAAAACAGGCGGGGAGCGGCTTTCATTGCAGCAACTGTCCGATACGGTAAAAAAATATTATCCAGGCGATAAGATCACCCTCATTTCTTTCAAGGAAAAAGCAGATGCAGCCTATATCGTATCTACAAAGAACCGCAAATTGATCTCCATGAATCCTTATACCGGTGAAATAACGGGCGTAAGGGAGGCAAAAGCAGATTTTTTCAGCGTGGTGCTGGACCTGCATCGCACGCTGTTGTTGGGGAATATTGGCAAAGAGATCATCAAATGGAATGTGCTCATCTTTTTTGTGATGTGTCTTAGCGGACTCTACCTCTGGTGGCCGCGGCAGAAGCGGTTCTGGGCAAAAGCGTTAAGGATCAATTTTAAAACAAAAAACTGGAAGCGGCTCAACTGGGACCTGCACAGCGTACTGGGATTTTATGCGGTGCTGGTATTATCGCTCATTGCATTTACGGGGATGTTTTTTGCCTTCGACACCGTGAAAGACATGATGCGCCTGCTTACCGGGCAACCCCTGGCGGCGAAAACAATGAAGCCGAAAACAATGGCGATGCGTACACCGCGACCTGCCACGGGGGCGGCCGACAGCGGCTACAACTATATGTCAAAACAATACCCGGGGGCCAGTGAAGTATATATTGTTTGTCCTGCTGATGGCCGGGCACCCATGCGGTTGCTCATGCGGTACGATTATACATTTGTGCGCAAGCAGCATACCCTGTTTATTGACCCTTCTACCGGGAAAAAGATGAAGGAAGAGTTATATACTAATTATACTGCATACGATAAATTTGCCCAGTCCAATTTCGATCTCCACACGGGACGGATCAGGACCCTGGGAATGGGCAGCAAGATGCTATATTTTACGGTGGCCCTGATAGCTGCTTCCCTGCCTGTAACGGGCTTCCTGCTTTGGCGGGGACGGAAAAAGAAGAGGCGATTTTCGCCCTTATCCGTACCTTCGCAAGCATTTTAAATCATTGACAGCTAACCGATCGAACGGAGAAATCGTATGAGTGCGAAATACCAGGAATTTTCAGGGTTGGATCTGCCCTCTATAGAGCAGGAAATACTGGCCAAATGGAAAAGCGGACAGGCATTTGAACAGAGTGTATCATTGCGTGAAGGGAAGACACCCTTTGTGTTTTACGAAGGTCCGCCCAGCGCCAACGGTATGCCTGGTATTCACCACGTGATTTCCCGTACGCTGAAAGACATGGTATGCCGCTACAAAACCATGCAGGGTTACCAGGTAAAAAGAAAAGGAGGCTGGGATACGCACGGGCTGCCGGTAGAGCTGGGTGTGGAGAAAGAGCTGGGTATTACCAAAGAAGACATCGGCAAAAAAATATCGGTAGAAGCGTACAACCAGAGATGCCGCGAAGCGGTATTGCGTTATAAAGACAAGTGGGATGAGCTTACCACCAAAATGGGCTACTGGGTAGACCTCAACGATCCCTATGTTACTTTCGAGAACGATTATATTGAAACGCTTTGGTGGATATTGAGCGAATTGTACAAGAAAGGTTTCCTGTACGAAAGCGTAAGCATACAACCTTATTCGCCTGCAGCGGGAACCGGTTTGAGTTCACATGAGTTGAACCAGCCCGGTACTTACAAAGATGTGAAAGACACGAGTGCGGTGGCCATGTTCAAAGCGGAGAAAAATGAGCGTTCGAAATTCTTATTTGATGCAGCGGGTTCGGATGAAGTATTCTTCCTGGCATGGACTACCACGCCCTGGACATTGCCTTCCAACCTGGGCCTGACTGTGGGTGCAAATATCGAATATGTGTTGGTTAAGACCACTAATCCATATACTAGTAACTCGATAAACGTAGTGCTTGCAAAAGCATTACTAAATAAATATTTTGATCTAAGTGGTGTTGATCTTAATTCTATTAAAAAGGGCTTTTATGTTGTTGGAGAGAGCCTGGATAGAAAGAAAATATCCAATTGGGAGATACTTGAAGAATTTAAAGGGAAAGACATTGAAGAATGTCGCTATGAGCAATTGATGCCTTATGAAGCGAATAGTCCTGTTCATGCAGGCGGAGATCCGTTCAGGGTTATCGTGGGTGATTTTGTAACCACTGAAGATGGTACCGGTATCGTGCATACGGCTCCGGCATTTGGTGCGGATGACTACAAAGTGGGACAGAAATACAATATCGGTATCCTTACCATGGTAGACCGTGAAGGAAAATTTGTAGAAGGATTGGGTGAGTTCAGCAATCGTTATGTAAAGAATTACAAAGACGATCCGAACTACGAAGATGTGAATGTAGACATCAGCGTAAAACTTAAAAAAGAAAACAGGGCCTTCAAAGTAGAAAAATACGAACACAGTTACCCGCATTGCTGGAGAACAGATAAGCCGGTGCTCTATTATCCGCTCGATGCCTGGTTCATCAAAACCACAGCGGTGAAAGACCAGATGGTGGCGCTGAATAAGACCATCAACTGGAAACCCAAATCAACCGGGGAAGGCCGTTTTGGTAACTGGTTGGAGAACATGGTGGACTGGAACCTCAGCCGCAGCCGTTACTGGGGCACACCTTTACCCATCTGGCGTACCGAAGATGGGGGTGAAGAGATTTGCATCGGATCCATCACCGAATTAAATGACGGTATCCGAAAAGCCAATGAAGTATTAGGTGGCGATGTGAACAAACATTACCTGCACGAAGGGATACTCGACCTGCACAAACCTTTTGTGGATGAGATTGTACTGGTAAGCACCAAAGGCCAACCTATGCACCGTGTGCCCGACCTGGTAGATGTTTGGTTCGACAGCGGCGCCATGCCTTATGCACAATGGCATTATCCTTTCGAGAACAAAGCATCGGTGGATAAAGGAGAAGCTTTCCCTGCCGATTTCATTGCAGAAGGGGTGGACCAGACACGCGGATGGTTTTATACCCTGCATGCCCTGGCCGTAATGTTGTTCGATAGTGTGGCATACAAGACTGTGGTGAGTAATGGATTGGTGTTGGATAAGAATGGCAACAAGATGAGCAAGCGCCTGGGTAATGTGGTGGATCCTTTCGATACCATCAAAAAATACGGGGCCGATGCCACACGCTGGTACCTCATCACCAATGCTTCTCCCTGGGATAACCTCAAATTCGATATTGCCGGTATACAGGAAGTGCAGCGCAAGTTCTTTGGCACTTTGTATAATACTTATCAATTCTTTGCGCTCTATGCCAATGTAGATGGTTTTGCATTTAAGGAAGCTTATATACCGTTGGCAGAAAGGCCGGAGATCGATCGCTGGATCTTATCGTCACTGAACAGTTTGGTTAAAAAAGCCACTGCCGCCATGGATGATTATGAACCCACGCTGGCAGGAAGGGCGATAGAAGAATTTGTAGACGAACATTTGAGCAACTGGTATGTACGCTTGTGCCGTCGCCGTTTCTGGAAGGGCGAATACGAGCAGGACAAAATCAGCGCTTACCAGACTTTGTATGAATGCCTGGAAACCATCATCCGATTAATGGCTCCCATTTCTCCATTCTTCAGTGATGCGGTGTTCCGCCATCTCAATGCGGTAAGCAAAAGAGTTAAGGTGGAATCTATTCACCACGCCGATTACCCGGTTGCCAACGAGCAGGCGATAGACAGTTTACTGGAAGAACGCATGCAACTGGCGCAGGATGTTTGTTCGCTGGTATTATCGCTTCGGAAAAAAGTCAACATCAAAGTACGCCAGCCTTTACATAAAGTATTGATTCCTGTATTGGATCCGGCGATGAAAGAGCAGTTGTTAAAGATCGAAGACCTGATAAAGGCAGAGGTGAATGTGAAGGAAATGGAATACATCACTGAAACAGAAGGTGTGATCAGGAAAAGGGTCAAACCCAATTTCAAAGCACTGGGCACCCGCATGGGCGCTAGAATGAAAGCGGTAGGAGCAGCCATCGGGGCGTTCAGCCAGCAGGACATTGCCGCCATCGAAAAAGAGGGAAAGTACGCCCTTACGATCGACGGCGAGGAGGTACTACTGGAACTGAGTGATGTGGATATTGCTGCGGAAGACATACCCGGATGGAGTGTTGCCAGCAAAGGCAGCCTCACGGTGGCACTGGATATTACTATTACGGAAGATCTGAAACAGGAAGGGGATGCCCGGGAATTCGTCAACCGCATACAAAATATTAGAAAAGAAAGCGGTTTTGAACTCACAGACCGTATATTCGTAGATGTGCTTGAGACAGCGAGTCTGAAGCCCTCTATTATTAAATATAACGATTATATTTGCCGCGAAATTTTGGCAGATGTCATTGAATGGAAGCCCGAAATTGAGGATGGCATCGAAATTGAAGTCAATGACGCACTGCTGAAAGTGGTAGTAAACAAAAAAGGATAAAAGCGTATGGCTACTAAGAAACCTGCTTCTAAGAAAGCGGCCCCAGCCAAGAAAGCTCCGGCAAAGCCTGCCCCCAAGAAGGCAGCATCAAAGCCAGCCCCTAAAAAGGCGACCCCTGCAAAAAAAGCGGCAGCCAAGCCTGCGCCTAAAAAAGCAACACCCAAGCCGGCTCCTAAAAAGGCGGCTCCTGCAAAAAAAGTGGCGGCCAAGCCGGCACCCAAAAAACCAGCAGCTAAACCTGCTCCTATTGCCAAGAAAGCGGCCCCGGCTAAAAAAGCCCCCGTTGTTAAGGCAGCCCCTGCCAAAGTTGCAGCCAGGCCTGTGGCGAAGCCGGCCGCCAAACCGGTACCAGCCCCGGTAGTTAAACCTGCGCCTAAGCCCTTTCAGCCACCCGTGCTGAAGAAGCCTGAAGTTAAAGCGCCTCCGGCTCCGCCCGTTAAACCGGTTCGCAAGCCTTTGGAACCCATCAAGGATATCAAAGTGCCCAAGACCAGTGTAAAAACAAGTGTTCCTTATCACCCAGGTTATACCCCTTTGGAAAAAAGGGCAGACACCGCAAAAAATACAGACCCACTCGTGAGATACAGTGATGCAGACCTCAATGAATTCAAAGAATTGATCAACAGGAAATTAGAGGCAGCGAAAAAAGAGTTGACCTATTTACAGGGATTGATCACCCGTAAAGATGAAATGGGCGGCGATAACGATGACGCCCGTTACATGACCATGGAAGATGGCAGTATGAGCATGGAAAGAGAGCAACTGAGCCAGATGGCCAGCCGGCAGATCACTTATATCGATCACCTCGAAAAAGCGCTCATGCGTATCGAAAATAAAACCTATGGTATCTGCCGCGTTACCGGTAGGCTGATAGACAAAGCCCGCTTGCGCGCAGTGCCGCATGCTACTTTGAGTCTTGAAGCAAAACTGGGACTGGTGAAACCGACTGCGGAGTAATTATTTTACTTCCTGCATTTCTACCAACTTGCGGTAAATGCCTTGCTGCGCTAATAAAGCTTCATGCGTACCTCTTTCGGCGATCTCTCCTTTTTGTAATACAATGATCTCGTCGGCATGACGGATAGTAGACAGCCTGTGGGCGATGACGATAGAAGTTCTGTTTTGCATCATATTATTAATAGCTTCCTGTACAAGCTTCTCACTTTCCGTATCCAGAGAAGAAGTGGCTTCATCCAGGATGAGTATGGGTGGGTTTTTTAACACGGCACGTGCAATGGTAAGGCGCTGTCTCTCCCCACCACTGAGCTTACTGCCGCGGTCGCCGATATTGGTATTGAAGCCTTCTTCTTTTTGCTTAATGAACTGCAATGCATTGGCTACCTGTGCCGCCTGTTCTATTTGTGCAGCATCGGCATACTCCATACCCAATGCAATATTACTGGCAATGGTATCATTGAAAAGAATCGGCTCCTGTGTTACAATGCTCATAAGACTGCGCACTGAATGCAACGAATATTCCTTGATGTTCACCCCATCGATCAGCAGTTCGCCCGCACTCACATCATGAAAACGGGGGATGAGATCGGCCAGTGTACTTTTACCGGCGCCGGACGATCCTACCAGGGCAATGGTTTTACCCTTTTCAATTGTCAGGTTGATGTTTTTCAGGATGGTCACATCATCATAAGCAAAACTAACATTGCGAAACTCGATATGACTGTTGAAACTGTGAATGGTTTGCGCATCGGGTTTATCGGTAACCGTAACCGGTGTTTTCAATATGTCTTCGATACGTTGTATGGCAGCGCTCCCTCTCTGCGCATTATAGAAAGAAGTGGACAAAGACTTGGCCGGGTTGATGATCTGGGTGAAGAAAACAATATAAGTAAGAAAGCCATCCACCGCCAATCCTGCCTGGTGATTCAGCACCAGCTTACCTCCGAACCAGAGAATGCACGATAATACCAGCACGCCCATGAATTCAGACATGGGCGAAGCCAGGTCGCGGCGGAAAGCCATCTTGTTACGGATATGGTTGAGGGTCTTGTTGGTGGTAATGAATTTATTACCGATGATCTTCTCTGCGTTGAATGCCTTGATCACCCGTAGCCCGGTAAGTGTTTCATCCAATATAGACATCAGGATGCCCAGTTGTTCCTGGGAAACGCCCGACTGTTTTTTCAGGGAACGGCTCACCCGTCCGATGATGAAGCCGGTGAGTGGTAACAATACCATCAGGAACAGCGACAAAACAGGACTGATAATGACAAGAAAAATAAGGATGATCAGGATATTCAACGGATCACGGATGAGTCCTTCCAGTGTTCCAATGATGCTCCATTCAATCTCGTTCATATCGTTGCTCATCCTGCTGATGATATCGCCCTTGCGCTGCTCAGTAAAAAAACCGATGGGCAATTGCAATATCTTGGCGTAGAGGTCGGCGCGCAGCCTCGTCATGACGTGGTTGCGTATAGGCGCCAGTACCCGGTAAGAAAAATAAGTGAACAGGTTCTTGAAAAAAATAGACACGATGATGATCACACAAATGGCTCCCAGGGCATATTCCGGTCCGTTTAGCCTGATGAGCTGCCCCAGGAAGTATTTGAGACTGCTGGTCACTCCCTCGGTGCTGAAAGTAAAAGCCGGTCTGGCAATCAACATTTTCTCTTTGCCAAAAAGCATTTGCAGGAAGGGGGCCAGCATAGCCAGTGAAACGAGCGAAAAAATAACCGATAACAGGTTGAATACAAGATATAGAACGATATTTTGCTTCTGGTTCCGCAGGTAAAAAAATATCCTCGAAAAACGCTTCATAGGCGATAAAATCTTTAAAACACAGCAAAGTAACTACTTTTACAGTCAATCAATTGTTAGAATATGGAGGAAGGAAAAAGACAAAGACAGGTGGCCGGTGCACTGCAGCAGGAGTTGAATGAGATATTCAGGCACCTCAACCTGTCAATGATCGATGGAGGGATGGTTTCCATCTCATCGGTGAAAGTGACGCCCGACCTGCTCGAAGCCCGTATTTACCTGAGTCTTTTCCAGGTGAAAGATGCAGCTGCCGCTATGAAGACCATTGAGTCGAAAGCCTGGGAAATCAAAAGGGAACTGGTGAACAGGGTCAAGCACCAGTTGCGAAGGATACCGGTATTGCAATTCTACCTCGATGATACGCTTGATTATGTTTTCAAGATGGAAGACATTTTCAAAAAGATCAATGACGAGAAAAAAGGGGACTCCTGATGAACCTGCTCTTTGCCTGGCGTTATTTCCGGTCTAAGAAATCAACCAATGCCATCAACATCATTGCATGGATCAGCATCGCGGCCATTGCAGTGGGCAGTGCTGCACTAATCATTATACTGAGTGTATTCAATGGTTTTGAAGGATTGGTGAAAAGTCTCTATGTGGATTTTTATGCCGATATGCGCATTGTTCCGGCGAAGGGTAAGACCCTTTTGCTGAACAAAGAACAGGTAGCCGGTATCAGGGCCACTTCCGGAATAACAACGCTGGGTTTTATTGCAGAAGAAAAAGCCTTGCTGGTAAACGGCGAGCTGCAAACCATCGTATACATCAAGGGCGTGGATGAACAGTTCACGCAACTCAACAAGATCGCAGCGCATATCAAAAGAGGCCGCTTTGAAACCGGCACCACCGAAGCGCCCACACTGGTATTGGGTGTGGGTATTGAAAATGCAATAGCGGCAGACGTTACTAAAAAAGGATACCCGCTGACGCTTTATATGCCCAACAGGCAGGCGGCGAGGTTTGGATCGGCAGACGGACTCAATGCTTTTAATGCTTTGGCAGCCGGTACTTTCATGGTGCAGCAGGACTTCGACAACAAATATGCTTTCACCAACCTGGCATTCTTAAAATACATGCTGAATATGGGGCCTGATGAATACAGCGCCCTTGAACTGAAAATAAACAGCGATCCCGATCAGATCAAAGCTGCCTTGCAAAAGCAATTGGGGAATGATTATATTGTAGAAACACGTTACGAACAAAACCGCAGTTTGTATGCAGTGATGCAAATGGAAAAATGGGTGATCTACGGCATCCTGTCACTCATACTAATAGTGGCGGCATTTAATATGGTGGGTGCACTTACCATGCTGGTACTCGAAAAACAAAAAGACATCGCGATCCTCAAAGCATTAGGCGCCAATGACCAGAACATTGAACGCATTTTTTTGTCGGAAGGATTTTTATTGGCAACAGTTGGAGGAGGTGCAGGCATCGTGCTGGCCACCATTATATGCTGGCTGCAAATGAAGTACAAACTGGTCAAACTGGGAGGTGATACTTTCATCATCGATTATTACCCGGTACAAATGATGCCCACCGATTTCGCATTGGTAGCCTGTACCATACTGATCATCGCATTGCTGGCAGCGTGGATACCATCACGCAAAGCAGGAAGAGACCAATTGTCTTTGAAAAGCTGATTAATAATCTCCTAAAGTCTCAGGCAATTGCGCCAACGCTTTGGCCAGTTGTTCATCGTTGGGAGCGATGCCGTGCCATTCGTGGCTACCTTCCATAAAATCAACGCCTTTACCCATCACTGTTTTCATGAGAATGCAAATGGGTTTACCCTGACCGGTGAGCGATTTGGCTTTATCAAGTGTGGCGATCACATCATCCATATCATTGCCGTTCATCTCCAGCACCATCCAGTTGAAAGCTTCAAACTTTGCATGAAGATCATCGAGCGACAATACTTTTTTAGTAGGACCATCGATCTGCTGGCCATTCCAGTCAACCGTAGAGATCAGGTTGTCTACTTTATTGTGGGCAGCAAACATAACGGCTTCCCATATCTGGCCTTCCTGCAATTCGCCATCGCCATGCAATGAGAATACCAGTTGGGGATCTTTGTTCAGTTTTTTACTGAGGGCAGCGCCTATGGCAACACTCATACCCTGACCCAGCGAACCACTCGCAATGCGAATACCGGGTAAATGCTCATGGGTAGTAGGGTGGCCCTGTAAACGGGAATTGATTCTGCGGAAGCTAGCGAGTTCCTTTACATCGAAATAACCGCTACGGGCAAGTGCTGAATAATATACGGGTGAAATATGGCCGTTAGACAGGAAAAACAGGTCTTCACCTTTGCCATCCATGGCAAACTGCGTATTGTGTTTCAGCGTATGAAAGAAAAGCGCAGTAAAAAATTCGGTGCAGCCCAGTGATCCGCCGGGGTGGCCGCTTTGTACGGCATGAACCATTCTTACAATATCACGCCTGATCTGGCTGGCGGTGTCTTTCAATTCCTGTATGCTTGCCATAGAGATGATCGATTATGGCCGCGAAGATAAAAGCTAAATGGAGATGATTTAATATTATTTTTACCCGCTAAACACCAAACATGTCGATATTCAGTTATTTGAAAGCCTCTTTTGAAAGAAAAAAAGCGCGCCGTTATTTCCAGGATTTCGGTTACCGTGTCGACCGGTTCGACCTCGAGCGTGAAGGAGTGGTGGAGTACGCCAACTGGTTGAACCCGCTGGTGCCCCCAAAGAAGCTTACACAGCAGGAAGTGGATTTTTTCAGGACGGTAATTAAAGAAGGCGGACTGGCTATTGACATAGGCGCAAATACAGGTGATCTTACCGTTGCCATGGGCATTGCAGCAGGTGCAGCAGGACTGGTACTGGGCCTGGACCCCAATACACAGGTGTATGCCATCCTGGAAGCCAATGCCCGGTTGAATAAAGACAAATCGAAGATCGTACCCCTCCCTTTTGCTGCAACACCGGAAGACGGGGAATTTTATTTCGCTTCATCGGAAGCTTCATTCAGTAATGGAGGGTTGGTAGACAGTGAGGGTGATGCTACCCACGGAAAATTCAAATTAAAACAGAAAGTCAGGGGTGTTAACCTGGAAAAATACCTGCAACAGCACTACCCGGAATGGTTGCCCAAGCTGTCTTTCATTAAAGTAGATACAGAAGGGCATGACCTCTCGGTTTTAAAAACCATTGAGTCACTGATCGCTGCGTATAAACCTGCGATTGCAGCAGAAGTATTCCCCACGCTTACCAGGGAAGAACGCACCGCCATGTATGATTTCCTTTCTGGTTTCGGATACCGTGTGTACGATGTGCAACATTTCGATACGGCCAAACCATTGAATAAAATATTGCTGACAAGGCCGGAAGACATGGCCGCACCCGGTACAGCATCAAATGTTCTGGCAATTATTTAGATTTGCCCGGTCAAAAAAACAATTATATGTCAGAAGATTTGGATTTGATATTAGCCGATACCGAGGATACCATGCGCAAAGGGATCAACCACCTGGAGTCGGAGCTGGGTAAGATCAGGGCTGGTAAGGCTAGTCCTGCTATGTTAGACGGCATTACCGTAGAATATTATGGCGCTCCCACCCCCATTGCGCAGGTAGCCAATGTGAGTGTATTGGATGCGAGAACCCTTAGCATTCAACCCTGGGAAAAAAACATGGTGCAGCCCATTGAAAGGGCCATCATGGCGGCCAATATAGGTGTTACACCACAGAACGATGGTGTGATCATCCGCATTTTCATGCCTCCGTTAACGGAAGAACGCCGCAAGGAGTTGTTTAAAAGAGCCAGTGCAGAAGGAGAACAGAGCAAAGTGGCTATCCGCAATGTTCGTCGCGATGCTATTGAACAGGTGAAGAAACTGCAAAAAGATGGTATGAGTGAAGATGCGGCGAAAGATGCCGAGAAAACCGTGCAGGACCTGACCGATAAATTCATTGCACTGGTTGATAAGCACCTGGCTGCTAAAGAAAAAGAAATGATGGCGGTATAGAGAGTTGACTACTGTCAACTCTTTTTATTCACCAGGTATACACCCGATAAAATAATTCCCAGGCAGAGCATCTGCCAGATGTTCACCGATTCTCGATCCCAAAGTCCCCATAACACTGCAATAAAGGGGATACCGTAAGTTACGAGTGAAGCAAATAAAGTTCCTGCTCTTTTTACCAGCATATAAAAGAGAATCGAAGCGAAAGCCGTTCCCATTGCGCCCAATATAAATGCGGCCAGGGTAGAACGTTGAACTGTCCAACTTCCCAACGGCAGTGAAAAATAATGGTTGAAATATAAAATAATAAGACAGGGAATGATGAGGAAAGTGAATGCCAGCGAGGCAATGTTCAAAGAACCTACGCCCTGCAAATGCCTGCCCACCATGTTTACGTTGATGCCGTACAGCAAGGTAGCCAGTAATACGAGTGCTGCATAAGAAAGAGATTGCAGGCTGATGGTGCCGGAGGCGCGCATGAGCAGACAAAGTCCGATGAAACCAATGATCACACCGACCACTTTGCTGGTGGTTACTTTTAATTGGAAGAAGCCTACACCAACGAGGATCGTAAAGAGAGGTGTCAATGCATTCAGGATGCCAACGAGTGAACTGTCCAGTTTGATCTCTGAAATGCAAAACAGGTAGGCCGGAAAAAAATTACCGATGAGTCCGGACAGGATGACCAACGGCATTTTATTCCTGGGAACCTGCAACAGGGCTTTGCGTGCAAAGGGCAGGAGTACCAGTCCGGCGCTGAGAATGCGAATGGAAGCCACCTGGTAGGGTGATAATGCCACCATACCGGCTTTCATCAATATAAAAGAGCTGCCCCATATAACGGAAAGAGCAATAAAAATGCCCCAGTTGATTAATTTGTCTCGCAAGGGTTTAGATTTCTTCAAAGATGCGCCGGATTTTTTATTTATCTATTCCACTCGTCAATTTATTCCGCGATTCGTCATCCTGAACGAGCGCAGCGAGTCGAAGTACGTCATCCTGAGCGAGCGAAGCGAGTCGAAGGAGCCGCTGAGGATTCAGGCAGATCCCTCGGCAGCGCCCGGGATGACGATCGAGGATCACTTGGGATAAAAACCTGGTTAAAGGCTTGGAGGTTTTTCGGAAATATGTTTATATTGTCATATTTAAATCTATACACTATGGGATTCGTAAAAGAATTTAAAGAGTTTGCCACCAAGGGCAACGTCATGGACCTGGCTGTCGGTGTGATCATCGGCGCCGCCTTCGGTAAGATCGTCGATTCGGTGGTGAACGACCTCATCATGCCGATTGTGGGCATTATTTTCAAAGCCGACTTCAGCAATCTCTATGTGGCATTATCAGACAAAATAACACCCGGACTTACCCTGGCCGAAGCCAAAAAACTGGGGCCTGTATTTGCCTGGGGTAATTTTGTAACGGTGGTATTGAACTTTATTATCCTGGCTTTTGTAATATTCATGCTGATTAAAGGCATGAATCGCCTTAAGCGCAAGGAGGAAGCCGCACCCGCTGCGCCACCTGCCCCCACTACTTCAGAGAAACTGCTCACAGAGATCAGGGATGCATTAAGAAAATAAGTTGCCCATCAGGGAATGGGGAGTTTGGGGTTAAAACCTCACTCCCCACTCTTTTTCTTATTTTCGCAGCAAATGAATACTACCACTTACCAGATCAAGTTAGACCAGTTTGAAGGCCCGTTCGATCTTCTCTTGTTTTTTATAGAACGAGATGAGCTGGATATTTACAATATTCCCATTACACGGATCATCAATGATTTCCTGGAATTTATTCACCAGGGAGAAAAACTGAACATTGAGCTGAGCAGTGAGTTCATTCTTTTCGTGTCTACGCTCATGCGCATCAAAGCCAGGCTGCTGCTGCCTCGTAAAGAAATAGATGCCCAGGGCAATGAAATAGATCCGCGCCAGGAACTGGTTGACAAAATACTCGAATACAAGCGCTTCAAAGAAGCGGCGGTACAGATGGCAGAGATGGAAGCCATTCGCATGCTCATGGTGAAGCGCGGCAACCTGCAGAAAGAATTGTCGGAGATCGGCGAAGAATCTTCGGAAGGAACCGAAATACAGAACATTACCATGTTCAAGCTGATGAAAGCTTTTGAAAAGGTAATGCAAAGGGTGCACGACAGGCAGAATAAACCGGTGCATACTGTTGTTCGCTACAATTATACCATGGAAGGGAGCCGCGATTATATGCTCGGCTTCATTGAAAAAGAAAAGACAGTAGCGTTTGAAAAGGTATTCGAAGTTTGCGAAGACCGTATCCATGCCATCTTCCTCTTCCTTTCCATCCTTGAATTATCACAGCAACGTTACATGAAGCTGATGGTAGGAGAAGGACGCAACAATTTCATTGTAGAATGGAATGATAACCGTGCAGAAGAAATAGGCGAAGAAGAAGCCCAAAATTAAACACCCGCCGATACGCTGACTTTCACCGTCTCTTTCATCATATCCCTTACAGCATCTGCAATACCTTGCGCATCATACGCACATTCGCGGTGAAGTTCTTTGGGTGTGCCATGTTCTACCAGCCTGTCAGGTATGCCCAGTATCCGCAGTGATGCTTTGTATCCGTGCTCGTTCATGAATTCCAATACCGCACTGCCGAATCCGCCTACCACAGTACCGTCTTCCACTGTTACAACCTTGCTATACTGACTGAATACTTCATGCAGCAATGCTTCGTCGATAGGTTTTACAAAACGCATATCATAATGCGCGGGATCAATGCCCTGTGTGCGCAATTCACGAATAGCGGCAGTAGCAAAATTGCCCGGATGGCCGAAGCTGAGAATAGCTATTTCTTTACCGGTTTTCAACCTGCGTCCCTTACCAATGGTAACGGCTTCGAAGGGTGTTCTCCATTCGGGCATCACACCTTCTCCGCGCGGATAACGGATTATAAAGGGCGATTGATTGCTTTCGAGTTGTGCCGTGTACATGAGGTTACGCAGTTCCTGCTCATTCATGGGCGCACTGACAACCAGGTTGGGAATGCAACGCATGTAAGCGATATCGTAGCAGCCATGATGGGTAGGTCCGTCTTCGCCTACCAAGCCTGCGCGGTCGAGACAAAAGATCACGGGCAATTTCTGTATGGCTACATCATGCACTACCTGGTCGTAGGCGCGTTGCATGAAAGAAGAATAAATATTGCAGAATACCCGCATGCCCTGGGTAGCCAGGCCGGCGCTGAGCGTTACGGCGTGCTGCTCACAAATGCCTACATCGAAAGCCCTGTGCGGCATTTTCTCCATCATGAATTTCAGTGAAGAGCCGCTGGGCATGGCCGGTGTAACGCCCATGATGTTGCTGTTTTGTTCGGCCAGTTCAATGATGCTTTGCCCGAATACGTCCTGGTATTTGGGAGGCTGGGGTGTTTCTATTTTTTTCTTGTAGATCTCGCCGGTCACTTTATCGAACAAACCGGGCGCATGCCATTTGGTTTGGTCCTTTTCGGCCAATGCATAACCCTTTCCTTTCACCGTAACAATGTGCAGGAGTTTGGGACCGGGCATTTCGCGGAGGTCTTTCAATGTATCTACCAGCTTGGTAATATTGTGGCCATCGATAGGACCGAAATAACGCAGCTTGAGCGATTCAAAAAGATTACTGCTCTTGCTCACCATACCTTTCATGCCAGCTTCCAGTTTGCTGGCCATGTCCCTGCTGAAATTCTTACCCACAGGCAGTTTACCCATCAGGTTCCATACTTCATCGCGCAAGCGGTTATAAGTGGGTGAAGTGGTAATATCGGTGAGGTATTCTTTCAGGGCCCCTACATTGGGGTCGATGCTCATGCAGTTGTCGTTCAGGATGATCAGCAGGTCGCTGTCGGCCACGCCGGCATGGTTCATCGCTTCAAAAGCCATACCTGCGGTCATGGAGCCATCGCCGATGACGGCCACCGATTTGCGGTGCTCGCCTTTGTATTTGGCGGCCATGGCCATACCCAGGGCGGCAGAAATAGAAGTGGAAGAATGGCCTACGCCGAATGTATCGTAAATGCTCTCGCTGCGTTTGGGGAAGCCGCTGAGCCCTTTGTATTTGCGGTTGGTGACAAAATTGTCGCGCCTGCCGGTAAGGATCTTGTGCCCATAAGCCTGGTGCCCCACATCCCATACCAATTGATCGTAAGGTGTATTATACACGTAATGAAGGGCTACACTGAGTTCCACTACGCCCAGGCTGGCAGCAAAATGCCCGCCATGGACGCTCACGATGTCGATAATATACTGGCGCAGTTCATCGCAGACTTGTTGCAATTGCTCACGGCCGAGTTTTTTGAGATCGTCGGGATGGTTGATGGATTGTAGTAAATGACCGGGTCTGATCTCCATTCAGGCAGAATTTAAAATGTAAAAATACGCTTTTGCACCAAACAGATACCGATTTTGCCTTTAATCAAATTTCCGGGATACGTGGGGAAATAATCCCTCTATATTTGTTCTTAACATGAGAAGCAGAAAAGTGACATTATATTGGTGGTGCCAGGTGGGGGGGTGGTTGTTCTACGGACTGACCATGATCTTCTTCGCATTTATCTTTGAGAACCCGACCAATAAAATCTTTTACCCCAAGACCGGCGTAACCATCCTCATGGGTATTGCCTTCACGCATTTACTGCGTGCACTGATCATACGCTTCAAGTTGAAGCCACCTGTTGTTGCGCAGAAATGGTGGCTGCTCACGGTGGTGGTGCTGGGTATCATTGTGGTCTACAATTTCGCCAACAGTCTCATGGCCGAATGGCTCCATCTTTATTTACCCGAGAAAAAAGTATCGGTGGAGAAACGATTCCTTATCAACCTGCTCTTCGAATCGCCCCTGATATTGGTATGGGTTTCTATTTATTATGTATGGCATTATGTGGAATTGGGTACCAAAAGCGAAATACAAAAAGTGCGGCTGGAAAGCCTGGTAAAAGAGCTGGAGCTGAAAACAATCAAGTCGCACATCAATCCGCATTTTATTTTCAATGCCCTCAACAGTATAAGGGCGCTGGTGGATGAGAATCCGGAACGGGCGCGGACGGCCATCACCGAACTGAGCAATATACTCCGCAGCAGCATGCTGGCCGAAAAACTCGAAACAGTTCCTTTTGAAAAAGAGCTGAACATCGTTAAAGACTACCTGGCGCTTGAACATATTCGTTTTGAAGACCGTTTGCAGGTGGCCTATGATATCGATGAAGATACCCTCGACCAACCTGTTCCGCCGATGATGCTGCAAACCCTGGTGGAAAATGCCATCAAGCATGGTATTGGAAAACAAAAATGCGGTGGACTTATCCGTATCATTTCCGATTTCAAAGACAACCATCACGAACTGATTGTGCAGAATACGGGCCAGATGAATGGCAATGCCAGCAACGATGGATTCGGTATCAACAGTACCCATAACCGGCTCAAACTGCTTTTTGGTGCACAGGCCACTTTCTCCATTCGCGACCTGGACGACAGCATGGTGGAAGCCAAAGTGATCATGCCCGTAAAGGAATTGTAATTCATAAATTCTATTCATAAATTAGCAATATGGCGATCAAAGCAATTATCATTGATGACGAAAGGCTTGCACGCAACGAACTCAAAAAGTTGCTGCAAGACCACTCCGATATTGAGATCATAGAAGAGGCGGCCAATGTAGACGATGGCGTGGAGAAGATCGAAAACCTGAACCCCGACCTGATCTTCCTGGACATACAGATGCCCGGCAAAACCGGGTTCGACCTGCTGGCGGAACTGGAAAAAGCCCCGAGGGTGATCTTCACCACTGCTTATGATGAATATGCCATCAAAGCATTTGAAGTGAATGCGCTGGACTACCTGCTGAAGCCCATCGAACCCAAGCGGCTGGCCGATGCCATCCAGAAACTACAGGTAGAAATATTCAAGGAAACGGCCGGTGTAAGTGGACTCAACCGCGGCCCGCTGACAGAGATCGACCAGGTGTTTGTGAAAGACGGCGAACGCTGCTGGTTTGTGAAGCTGGGCGAGATACGTTTGTTTGAAAGTGTGGGCAACTATGCCAAAGTATTCTTCGGCACCCATAAACCCCTTATCCTGAAATCACTCAACGCACTCGAAGAAAGGCTCGATGACCGTATGTTCTTCCGCGCTAATCGCAAACACATCATCAACCTTCGCTGGATTGAAAAGATAGAACCTTATTTCAATGGCGGGTTGCTGGTAGACCTCAAAGGAGGGGAAAAAATAGAAGTGAGCCGGAGGCAAACGGTGAAGTTCAAAGAAATGATGAGTCTTTGATAATGTGACAATGACTCGATACGCAATGGCTCAATTAAAACAAACAATTAGTAATGAAAGAATTTAGTTTGATGTTGTTGTCTTCACTGGCAGCAACATTTTCTTTTGCACAGACATCGGCCGATAAGGTCATCCAGGTTAAAGAAGTAGAGCGCATAGAGCGCACGTTATCAGCAGATGATATGGAAGGGCGGCGTGTTTTTACGCCGGGGATTGAAAAAGCAGCGGCTTTCATCGCTTCTGAATTCAAACAGACCGGGTTGCAAACACTCAACAACGGCGGCACTTACCTGCAATCTTTTTCCATGGTTCGCCCGAAATTTTTGGGTGTTAACTGTTCTTTCGATGGTGCAACGATCGACAGCAGGAATGTGATTGTGTTCACATGCCAGCCCGAACTGACGATCAACGAACATTCGGGTTACGAAACAGTGACCGTGGCGGCCAATGATAATATACGCGGCGTGGTAGGCAAAGTGCTCAATGGGAATAAGAATTACCTGGTACTGGTAGATACCAGTTTTGGCCACTTGTTCGGCAATCTTACCCGTATGAAATCGGCCCTTTTCAAAACAGATAAGAATGTAGTGTTCGTACTCACTACCCAAAAACCGACTGCTTACACGATCACAGCCAAACATGAGATCACCGAAATGAAACTGGCCAATGTGGTAGGTGTGCTGACTGGCAAGAGCAAGCCTAATGAGTATGTTATTTTTTCCGGGCACTACGATCACCTGGGCATCAATACGCGGAATATGATTAATAACGACTCTATCTACAACGGAGCCAATGATGATGCGGCAGGCACTACGGCAGTGATGATGCTGGCTAAATATTTCAAAGCGCTGAATAACAACGAACGCACCCTGATCTTTGCTGCTTTTACAGCAGAAGAAACAGGAGGGTTCGGAGCTACTTATTTTTCCAAGCAATTCAACCCCGACGAGGTGAAAGCCATGTTCAATATTGAAATGATTGGAACAGAAAGCAAGTGGGGAAGGAATTCCGCCTATATCACCGGGTACGAAAAAACAGATATGGGCAAGATACTGCAAGGCAACCTGGAAGGAACCGGTTTTAATTTTTATCCGGATCCATATCCCGATCAGCAATTATTCTACCGCTCAGATAATGCTACCCTTGCGCGTTTGGGCGTTCCTGCGCATACGATCTCTACATCGAAGATGGACAGCGAACCCAATTATCACAAAGCCAGCGACGAAATAGGAACGCTGGACCTTGATAACATGACCATGATCATCAAAGCCATTGCATTGAGTTCAAGAGGTATTGTGAACGGAAAGGAAACGCCTTCGCGGGTAGATACTGCCGGGTTGAAATAGATCAGTTCATTATCTCATGTACGTTCAGTTTGTGCAATTCCAGGATGGTGACGCTGCCATCCTCACTCTCCCGGTACATGGGTACAAACTTGCGGTTGAAGAGTATTTCGTTGTAAGTGTAGGAAGTGCGATGCTGAACAAAGTTGGAAAATACATCGTCGAACCCTTTCAGCATAACATACAATTCCACATCGGCATTTTTCATATCGTCTTCGGTAAAACCGGAGAAGGGACTGTTCTCGTCTATGGGATGCACAACGGTCCAGCTCATGGGCATGCTTTCCACGCGCGACCTTTCCAGGTTCAATGAAAAGTACTTGTATATAAGCGAGTCGTTTTCTAACACCTGCATGCCCACATTCACCCTTACTTCCAGATCGGTAAGGGTATGTTTGTCTTTGATAGCAGCAAAGCGGAACATGATGCCTGTGCCGTTCTTATACGGACCAACCAATGCATGATCGCTGAACACCAGGTAACTCCTGGGCTTGGAGAAACGTCCATAGATTAAACCGGTAGCAATGGCCAGTGATAAGAAGCCGGTCAGCGCTTCGAGTCCGGATACGAGGCTGGCCCCATCGCCAACAGGATAAATATGCCCGTAGCCAACTGTTGTGAAGGTTTGTGTACTGAAATAAAACAGTTCCTTGAATATTTTCCACTGATCGCCAGCAGGCAAACCCGACATTTGAGACGGCCCCAACAGGTAATAAACAGCAGCGAAAACAAGATTGATGACAAAATAAAACAGCACAATGATGCTGATGAATTTCCACTGGGGCAGGGTAAGCATGTCATGAAATATGCTTATTCTTTTCCAGAAAGGCATGCCTTCCTTGACCAGGTTATAACTGCCGTCTTTATTGATGAACCGGCCGCCCAGGATCTGGCTGGTATTGGTGGTGAAACCAATATCGTTGTTTGGCTTTGAAAAAGGATTGATTTTTTTATAAAGAGACATATTGCCGGGTTTGAGAAACCTAAAGATCGTAAATGGTTCTGAAAGTAAGATTGATTCTGGGTTTTGAAACCAGTTTGGTAGGAGGCAAGCGATGCAGCCAATGCGTTTGGGTAGTTCCCTTCATTACAAGCAGGCTGCCTGATTCTAAAATGAGGCCAACTTTTTCGCCGGTTCTTTTGTGCTTGAAAACAAATTTCCGTTCGGCGCCAAAGCTGAGGGAAGCAATGATAGTATTGACTCCCAGCGATTTTTCATCATCGCTGTGCCAGGCCATTCCTTCATCGCCATTGTGATAGAGGTTAAGCAGACAGGAGTTGAAAACAGTCTCTGTTCGTTCTTCTACCAGCGCTTTTAATTCAAGTAGTTCTTTGGTCCAGATGAGCGCCTGCCTGGTTATATTAGAGTAGGTGTAGGCATAGTTGCTGTCACCATACCAGGCTACCTTGCGCTTGGTAATGATGTGTTTACCAAGAATGATGGCTTCATCGTTTTTCCACCGGATGTCTTCCAACAGGCGATCAAAATAATGATCGCTTGCTTTTCTTGACAACAACTTCCCAAAATAATTGACGATGCCGTCTTTAGGGAGCAGGTTGGTGGTTTCGTCTATGCTATTACTGAATAAATCCATTTTTCCAAGTTTGATAAGCATCCCGCATACAATGTCCACACGGACGAAAGCCTAATTGAACAGCTTCTTCAGCGTTGGCAAAGAATACACGGTTGTTTTTACTCATGCGTTTCCCGGAGTTGCATAGTATGCTACCATAAATTTTCAGCCTGCTGTTTCCACCCATCAAAATTTCGCGGTGTCTGATCTTTTTTCTTAGTTCATTATTACTGATATTAATATGCCTGATCATTTCATTGCTGTTTTAGCGGCTTCCCAGCCAATGATCGCTGTTTTGCGGGTAGGTCCCCACATATAACCGCCAAAAATGCCGGTCGATTGAATAACACGGTGACAGGGGATGAGGTATGCCACGGGATTGCTTCCGATGGCTGTTCCAACGGCCCTCGCTGCATGGGGCTGCGCTATTTGTTGGGCAATAGTACCATAAGTCGCCAAGCGCCCCAACGGTATCTTGAGCAATGTTTCCCAGACTTTTAATTGAAAATCGGTGCCTTTGAGGTGCAGCTTTACCTGGCCGAGGTTTTTCCAGTCCTGCGTAAAAATGTACAACGCATTTTGCTGGATCATATCTACTACCTGCCTGAACTGTGCATGAGGAAACTGTTTGCGAAGCGCTTCAAATGATTGTTCCGCATCATCGGCAAAAGCCATATAACAAATGCCTTTGGGGGTAGAAGCCACGAGGATATTGCCAAAGGGACTTTCTGCAAAACTATAATTGATGGCGAGGCTTTTTCCGCCATCGCGGTATTCGGCAGGCGTCATGCCTTCTATATGAATAAAAAGATCATGCAGGCGGCTGGTGCCGGAAAGCCCTGTCTCATAAGCTGTTTCGAACAGGGTAGCTTGTTCCTCCTTGAGCATTTTTTTGGCATGGGCGATGCTGATGTATTGCAGGAATTTTTTCGGACTGGTACCTGCCCATTCCGTAAAAAGCCGCTGAAAATGAAAGGGACTCAGATGTACTTTTTCTGCAATTTCATCGAGGTCGGGCTGCGAACGGAAATTTTCCCTGATATAATCAATGGCCGCTGCCACACGCCCGTAGTTGATATTTTCCTGGTCGTTCATGGGTGTTAATTATAGAACAAAACTAAAACGCATAGGGTAGCCATAAAACCCGAAACTTGCGAAGTTGAAGTTGTTTAGATTTGTATGGCAATCGAAAACATCCTGAGAGCGCAACTTATGCAAACAATCGAAGATTTTTACAGAGACAAGTTCAATATCCTTCCGGCCAACCTGCACGAAGGCATGGGACATTTCAACGTTTTTCAAATGGAGAAATGCAAGACCAAAGTCGTATACAGCCGCAGGGATTTTTACAAGATCAGCCTTATTCGCGGGCACAACCTGTACCATTATGCCGATAAGAGTATTGAAATATCCGGCACTACGCTGATCTTTTTTAACCCGCTGGTTCCTTATGCCCTTGAGTCTTTGTCGGATGACAAGACCGGTTTTTTCTGCATTTTCTCCAAATCCTTTTTTGCCGACAGGATACGGAATGAATTCGGCGACCTGCCGATGTTCAAACCTGGCGGCAATCCGTCCTATATACTCAACAAGGAGCAGGATAGGGAAGTGAGCCAGATATTCAACAAGATGCTGAATGAAATGCAATCGGATTATGCGTTCAAATTCGATCTGCAGAAGAGTTATGTTACCGAGTTGATCCATTATGCACTTAAAATGGAGCCTTCTGAAAGTCTCTGCCGGCACACAGACGCCAAGGCCCGCATCACCGCGGTATTTACTGAATTGCTGGAAAGACAGTTCCCCATCGAAAACACATCGCAGCGATTTGATATGCGCTCTGCAGCCAATTTTGCCGATCAATTGGCAGTGCATGTGAATCACCTGAACAAAGCCGTGAAGGCAACCACAGGTAAAACCACCACAGGCGTAATAGCAGAACGGCTGGTGAGTGAAGCCAAGTCTTTGTTGAAGCACACCGATTGGAATATTGCCGAGATCGGTTACTGCCTGGGTTTTGAAGAACCATCGCACTTCAATAATTTTTTCAAGAAGCAAACGCAGGTAACGCCGTCGTTTTTCAGGAGTTTGAATTAGGATTGAATTTTGTAATGAATGGTTTCAATCAGGTAATAACTGCCATGACAGGGTCTAATAATTTTACATGACAAAACAATTCATCTTAAACAGATCATTATGAAATCAAAAAAATTGGGTAGTCAGGGTTTGACCGCTTCTGCAATAGGATTGGGTTGCATGGGCATGAGCGATTTTTATGGAAAGAGAGATGATGAAAATTCCTTGAAAACTTTGCACAGGGCCCATGACCTGGGTGTGCGTTTCTGGGATACAGCTGATATGTATGGTCCTTTTCACAACGAAGAACTGATTGGAAAAGCATTGAAAGGTATCCGTAACGATATTACGCTGGCTACCAAGTTTGGTATCGTCAGGTATCCGGACAATCCTTCGGCAAGGGGTGTTAACGGCAGACCCGAATATGTGCGGTCGGCCTGCGAAGCCAGCCTCAAAAGATTGCAGGTAGATACCATTGACCTGTATTACCAACACCGGGTAGATCCGGATACGCCTATAGAAGAAACCGTAGGAGCCATGGCACAGTTGGTGACCGAAGGTAAGGTGAGGGCTATTGGTTTGTCTGAAGCTTCGCCGCAAACCTTGCGGAAAGCGCATGCTGTTCATCCCATCACTGCACTGGAGACAGAATATTCACTCTGGAGCCGCGAGCCGGAAGATGAATTACTGCAAACCTGCCAGGAATTGGGAATTGCGTTTGTGGCGTATTCTCCATTGGGCCGTGGATTCCTTACCGGGCAATTGAAAAGCTTTGATGACCTGGCGGAAGATGACTGGAGAAGGTTTTCACCCCGTTTCCAGGGAGAGAATTTTCAAAAGAACCTGGAGTTGGTGAGAAAGATACAGGACCTTGCCACTGAGAAAGGCTGCACACCTTCGCAATTGGCATTGGCATGGGTAATGGCGCAGGGCGATCATATTTTCCCTATCCCGGGCACCAAGCAAATCAAATACCTCGAAGAGAATGTCGGTTCATTAAAAGTAGCCCTCAGCAAAGAAGACCTGAAAGCGATCGATGCCATAGCGCCCCGCAATGTAGCCGCAGGCGACCGCTACCCCGAAGCTTCCATGAAAGCGGTGAATAGGTAGAAGAGCTTTATTGTTTGTTATACTTGCACAGGAATACTGTGCACGGCTGCGCTCAATTCTTTGATCAGCGTCGGATCTTTTTCAATCGCATTGCCCACTACAATCACATCGGCTCCTGCCTTGCAGTTGAGATAGGCTTTAACGGGATCGATGATACCTCCGCCGATGATCAACGGCACTTCAATGTGACGCGCTACTTTCTCTATCATGGATTCGGGTATGGGCCGCTTGGCTCCACTGCCTGCATCCATGTAGATAAGTTTCATACCCAGCATTTCTCCTGCCATGGCCGTACACATGGCGATATCATTTTTGTCTGCCGGAATAGGTGTTGCATTGGAAATATAAGACACCGTAGTAGGAGCTCCTCCATCAACGACCATATAACCGGTAGGCATGATCTCGAGCCCGCTTTTCTTTACAAAAGGAGCGCTGATCACATGCTGACCAATCAACAGTTCCGGGTTGCGGCCAGATATGAGTGAAAGATATAATAAAGCATCGGCATATTTACTTACCTGGGAAGGCGAGCCGGGGAATAAAACAACAGGAATAGCGCAGGAAGCTTTGAGCTGGCGGATGCAATCGTCGAGGTGACTGGAAATGACCAAACTGCCGCCCACGAAAAAATAATCGACTTTAGCATCAGTGGCCAATCGCACCAGTTGCGCGATCTTTTGGTCATCTACCTTATCGGGGTCGATCAATACCGCAAAAGATTTCCTGCCTGTTCTTTTCTTCTCTACAAATTGGTTGTACAATGCTTGCTTCATTCAATATTGGATAGATGCTGTTGCAAAAATGCAAAAAAATCCATGGAAAGATACATATTTCGGTACAAGTAGCTGCCTGGAGCGTTTTTTGTGTTTGTAAAAGGCAAAACCCCTCGGAATCTGGCTTTTTTATTTACGAAAAAAAGTTCATTTAAACTACAAAAAGATCAAAAATATTTTCTACCCATTGTGCATTTTCCAGCAAATGCAACCCTGATTGGAGGTACGAAAAAATCCACATGCCTTATCCACAAGCAGTGGATATTTCCGGCGTTGAATTGTGAAAATGGAAAGATATTTTCGTCAACCGCTTAACAATTCGTTAACCGGAGACTAAACCAACAAACCAGCTAAAAACTATACTTACATGGCTAACCCACGCACTTCTAAAGGTTTACAGTTCAGCCGCCGCTTTACAACAGAGGGTGTAAGCCCTTTTGACCAGTTCGAATACGATTACCGCGACAGTGTTATCAAAAACCCCAATGGCGAAAAGGTTTTTGAAATGAACAACGTAGAAGTTCCGAAACAATGGAGCCAGATCGCAACAGACATCCTCGCCCAAAAATATTTCCGCAAAGCCGGGGTACCCCAGCCAGATGGTTCGGTAGGCAGGGAAACCAGCGTAAAACAGGTGGCACACCGTATGGCCAATTGCTGGCGTGTGTGGGGAGAGCGTTACGGGTATTTTGCATCAACCAAAGATGCGCAGGTGTTTTATGATGAGTTGGTATACAGTATTCTCAACCAGGCTTGCGTACCCAATTCACCTCAATGGTTCAATACCGGTTTGCACGAGAGCTATGGCATCACCGGCAAACCGCAGGGCCACTATTTCGTAGACCCCAAAGATGGTAAACTGAAAAAATCCACCAACGCGTATGAGCGCCCACAACCCCATGCCTGTTTCATTCTCAGCGTGAACGACGACCTGGTGAATGAAGGTGGTATTATGGATCTGTGGACCCGTGAAGCCCGCATTTTCAAATACGGTTCAGGCGTAGGCACCAACTTCTCACAGATTCGTGGTGGTGGAGAGAAGTTAAGCGGAGGCGGTACTTCAAGCGGACTGATGAGCTTTCTCAAAATAGGCGACCGCGCTGCAGGCGCTATCAAGAGCGGTGGCACTACACGCAGGGCAGCCAAAATGGTTTGTCTCGATCTGGATCACCCCGAAGTAATGGAATTCATCAACTGGAAAGTGCAGGAAGAAGATAAAGTGGCTGCATTGGTAGCTGCAGGATATGATAACAGTTACGAGGGAGAAGCGTATGCTACGGTATCCGGACAAAACTCAAACAACTCTGTGCGCATCCCTAACAGTTTCTTCAAAGTGCTGGAAGAGGGGGGCGACTGGGAACTGAAAGCACGTACCGATGGCCGTGTGATGAAGAAAGTACCGGCAAAAGAAGTGTGGAGCCAGATATCTTACGCAGCATGGCGTTGTGCCGATCCCGGAACACAATACGATACAACCATCAATGAATGGCATACCTGTCCGAAAGGCGGCCGTATCAACGCGTCGAACCCTTGCTCGGAATATATGTTCCTGGATAATACGGCCTGCAACCTGGCTTCTATCAACCTGCGCAAGTTTCATGATGATGAAACCAATGTGTTTGATGTAGCAGGTTTTGAGTATACCACACGTTTGTGGACTACTGTATTGGAAGTATCTGTGTTGATGGCACAATTCCCTTCTAAAGAAGTAGCGCAACTTTCTTACGATTACCGTACACTCGGACTTGGCTTTGCTAACCTGGGTTCTATGCTCATGGTAAGTGGTATTGCTTACGATAGTGAAGAAGCCCGTGGTATTGCAGGGGCCATATCTGCTATCATGACGGGTGTGGCTTATAAAACATCTGCAGAGATGGCCGGCTTCCTGGGTGCGTTTGATAAGTATGAAGAGAATAAAGAAGACATGCTGCGTGTAATGCGCAACCACCGTGCTGCCGCTTATGATGCGGAAGATGCATATGTAGGCCTGCAGATCAAACCCCAGGGTATCAAGGCTACGCATTGTCCCGATTACCTGCTGAAAGCTGCTACCCGTGCATGGGATGAAGCGGTTCAGTTAGGCGAACAACATGGCTACCGCAATGCGCAAACAACTGTGATCGCACCTACTGGAACCATCGGCCTGGTAATGGATTGTGATACTACCGGTGTAGAGCCTGATTTCGCATTGGTGAAATTCAAAAAATTATCCGGCGGTGGTTATTTCAAGATCATCAACCAGTCGGTTCCACAGGCATTGAAGAACCTTGGTTATAACGCGAAAGAAGCGGAAGCCATTGAAAAATATGCAGTAGGCGCTGCCAGCTTTGAGGGCGCTCCTTTCATCAACCCACAAAGCCTGAGCGAGAAAGGATTTACTGCTGCTGAGATCGAAAAACTGAACGGCGCGGCGAGATCGGCTTTTGAGATCGGCTTCATCTTCAACCGTTTTATACTGGGTGAAGAATGCATGCAGCGTTTGGGCTTTACAGAAGCGCAGTACAGCGATTGGAATTTCAACCTGTTGGAAGCGATCGGTTTCAGCGAAGCAGAAATTGAAGCAGCCAATGATTATGTATGTGGTACTATGACAGTGGAAGGCGCTCCTTATCTCAAAGATGCACATCTGACGGTATTCGATTGTGCAAATAAATGCGGCAAGAGAGGAGAGCGTTATATCCATGCGTATGGACATATCCGTATGATGGCGGCCTGTCAGCCTTTCCTCAGCGGCGCTATTTCCAAGACCATCAACCTGCCGCATGAAGCAACAGTAGAAGAGATTGCCGATTGTTATTTGCTGAGCTGGCAACTGGGATTGAAAGCCAACGCCCTTTACCGCGATGGTTCCAAACTGAGTCAGCCGTTGAGCAATAAATCTTCCGATAAAAAGAAAAAATCGGAGGAAGTTGAAGAAGAAAAAGTGGCTACAGCAGATATGGCTTCCAATATCGTGGATATGAGCCAGCTTACAGTAGATGAATTGCTGGATGAAGTACACAAGCGTATGCAGGCTTCTACCGATACCAAGTTGAAGCGCCAGTTATCGCTGATCGTAGAGAAAAAATCTTTACCTGCAAAACGCAGGGGCTTTACACAGAAAGCCAAGATCGGCGGTCAGGTATTGTTCCTCCGCACAGGAGAATATGCAGATGGTACACTGGGTGAAATATTCATAGACCTGGCGAAGGAAGGCTCTACGCTGCGCAGCTTCATGAACTGTTTTGCCATTGCCATTTCTGTTGGTTTGCAATACGGTGTTCCGTTGGAAGAGTTCGTAGAGAAATTTGTGTTCACCAAGTTCGAGCCGGCTGGTATGGTAGACCATCCCAATATCAAGACTACTACTTCACTCGTTGATTTTGTATTCCGTGTATTGGCTTATGAGTACCTGGGCCGTACTGACCTGGTGCATGTGCTGGACAGACCGCAGGTAGGTAACCTGGGCGATGATGATGGTGATGTCACTTTGCTGGGCAAGCCCGAGCTGAGCAGCATACGGGTAACAGCGCCTTCGGCCAATGTTACACCGGCTACACAACCGCAAAAATTACAGCGTGCGGCCGCACCTGTTAAAGCGGAAGCAGGATTGGATGCTGTGAACGCCGCCGCTAAAAATATGCAGAGTGATGCACCGGCTTGTAACACATGCGGACATATTACCATTCGCAGCGGTACCTGTTACAAGTGCCTGAACTGCGGTAACAGCATGGGTTGCAGTTAAACGGACGTCTCTTTGAAAACGTATATACGCTAACCCTGAAGAGGCCACTATGCAAATAGTGGCTTTTTCATGCATGCAATCTTTTGCTAAATCGTTTTTTTCTTTTTAAAACCCGCAAGTATTAACTCAAAAAGTTTTACTTTCATTGCTCTAACAAACACACTTCAAATTGTTGTTTTATGGGTGATCTTCAGATCAAGAAAGAATCTAAAAAGTATGATGCTGTCATTGTAGGATCGGGCGCCGGTGGTGGAATGGCTGCCTATATGCTGGCCAAGGCCGGTCTCAAGGTCTGCCTGCTCGAAGCAGGGGCCGATTACGATCCTAAAATTCATTCTTCTCAATTTAAAAACCCCTGGGAATCGCCCCGTCGCGGTGCCAGCACCAAGTTTCGCCCATTTGGCGATTTCGATGGTTGTTTCTGGGGATGGGATATTGATGGAGAGCCTTATACAATGGCCGAAGGAACCAAATGGGAATGGTGGCGCGCACGCATGATTGGCGGTCGTACCAATCACTGGGGAAGGATATCATTGCGTTTCGGCCCGAAGGATTTCAAACGCAGGAGTATTGATGGATTGGGTGATGACTGGCCCATCAGCTATGATGACATCAAACCATATTATGATAAGGTAGATAAGTTATTGGGTGTATATGGCTCTAATGAAGGATTGCCCAATGACCCGGATGGTATTTTCCTGCCGCCTCCCAAGCCCCGCCTGCATGAACTGATGATTAAGAAAGCAGCTACCGGCATGGGCATCCCGGTAATCCCATCCCGTTTGTCGATCCTTACCAAGAAGATCAATGATGAGCGTGGGGCCTGCGTGTATTGCGGACAGTGTAACCGTAGTTGTAAACTCTATGCCGATTTTTCTTCTTCTTCAGCCCTGGTAATTCCTGGCGCTACAACAGGTAACCTGGATGTGATTACACAGGCAATGGCCCGTGAAGTATTAACCAATGCAGAAGGACTGGCAACCGGTATTTCTTATGTGAGCAAAAGAGACATGATGGAATACCAGGTAAATGGTCGCGTTGTGATACTCGCTGCCAGCGCTTGTGAAACGGCACGCTTGCTGCTCAACTCCAAATCAACCCGCCATCCGAATGGCCTGGCCAATGAAAGCAATGTGGTGGGCAGGTACCTGCACGATTCAACCGGCGCTGCACTGGGTGGCGTATTGCCACAGCTTTTCGGTCGTAAACGTTACAATGAAGATGGGGTGGGCGGTATGCACGTATATACCCCCTGGTGGCTTGATAATAAAAAACTCGATTTTCCCCGGGGCTATCATATTGAATATTGGGGCGGCATGTCGCAACCGGCTTATGGCTTTGGTTTTGGCCTGGAAAACCTCAATGGTAAATATGCCGTGAATGGTAAAACCAAAGAGGCGGGCGGTTACGGTGCTTCCCTGAAAGAAGATGCGCGTTTCTTTTATGGCGCCAATGTAGGTATGGCAGGAAGAGGAGAAGCTGTAGCTAATTACAATAACCTTTGCGAGATAGATCCCAATGTAGTGGACAAATATGGTATCCCTGTTTTGCGTTTCAATGTAAAACATTCCGACTACGAGATCAAGCAGGCCAAGCACATGAAAGAAACCTTCAAGGAAATCATGCACAACATGGGTGCTGTGATTACCTGGGGTGGCGATGATAATGAGAAGAACAATTACGGATTGAGTAACCCGGGTAATATCATTCACGAAGCAGGAACCGTACGTATGGGAGCCGATCGTAAATCGTCGGCGCTCAACAAATGGAGCCAGGCACACGATTGTAAAACATTGTTCTGTGTAGATGGCAGCCAGTTCACTTCACAGGCCGATAAGAACATTACCTGGACCATCCTGGCGCTCTCCATGAGGGCATCTGAATACATCATCGATGAAATGAAAAAACAAAACTTATAACAATGGACAGAAGAAAATCCATTAAAGCCCTGGTAGTAGGAACCGTATCCACTGGCCTCATGATTGAGGCTTGTAAGCCAGGCGAAAAGAAAGCAGCAACTGCCGTTGCCGATACGGGCGCAGATGCCGATCGCATGCAGGAAGAAAAGGATTACCTGAAGAAACTCAACGATAAATTCTTCACGGCACAGGAAATGGCCACACTTACAGTGCTGGCAGATATCATTGTACCCAAAGATGCAGTGAGTGGCAGCGCCAGTGATGCCAAAGTGCCCGACTTCCTGGAGTTCATCGTAAAAGACATGCCCAAACACCAGACGCCTATGCGCGGTGGCTTGCGCTGGCTCGATGTACAATGCCTGAAGCAGTATGGTAAGGCATTCACGGATTGTGATCACCAGCAGCAAATTGCCATGGTAGATCAGATCGCTTATCCGGCCAAGGCAAAACCAGAGATGAAACAAGGTGTATCTTTCTTCAATCTCATGCGCAACCTTACAGTGACCGGGTTCTTTACTTCCGAAATGGGCGTCAAAGACCTTGGGTATAAAGGCAACACGCCCAATCAATGGAATGGTGTTCCCGATGATGTGCTGAAACAGTATGGACTTGCCTATAGCGAGAAAGAGCTGAAAGAATGCATAAGCTATTAATGGCTCAATACTCAATGAATGTATCAATACTCACTGAGTAATATATTAAAAGCAATGGCTCAATGGAAATCTTCTTCCATTGAGCCATTGCGTATTGAGCCATCGAGCCATTAATGTTAACTCACCGTGCTTCCGGAATTGATTTTGTCTTCCGGATTGATAAAGTGCAGCTTGCCGTTGTCTTCGGCCATTAATATCATCCCATTGCTTTCAATACCACGCATTTTACGCGGAGCGAGGTTGGTAACCACGGTTACCTGTTTACCTACGATCTCTTCCGGTTTGAAATGAAGTGCAATGCCTGAAACAATCGTGCGTGTCTCAAATCCCAGGTCTACCTGCAACTTCAACAGCTTGTCTGCTTTCTCCACTTTCTCTGCGCTTACAATGGTGCCTACACGCAGGTCTATCTTTGCAAAATCATCGAAAACGATTGCTGATTTCTGATTGCCGGTTGCTGATTGTTCGGGTGTCATTTGTTTTGTGTTGACTGCCGGCGCTTCTTTGGTTGCACTGGCAGATTTGAGTTTTTCTATTTGTGCATTGATCTCATCGTCTTCTATCTTTCTGAACAACAACTCGGGCGGCCTGAGCGGATAACCTACGCTCAGTAATTTCATACTGCCGGCGTTCTCCCAGTTCAGCATTTTCTCTACCACCTTCATCATGTGCAGCATTTTTTTAGCCGTGAACGGAAGGAAGGGGTTGATGAGGATGGCCAGGTTGGCGGTGAGTTGCAGGCAGATGTGCAGGCAGTTATCGATCAACTGTTGTACCTCGGGCTGCGCTTCCAGTTTCTTTGCCAGTATCCAGGGCTCTTTTTTCTGCATATACTGGTTGCCAATGCGGGCCAGGTTGATCACTTCGAACAAAGCTTCGCGGAAACGGTAAGCTTCCAGCAATTGTTCTACTTTTTCTTTTGTTTGTTTGATCTCAGTAATGGTCTGTGCGTCCAGCTCATCAGCTACAGCTGTATGATAAGGAGGAACTTTGCCTTTACAGAGCTTGTGCATCAGCACAAAAGTGCGGTTCACAAAATTGCCGAAGATGCTTACCAGTTCGCTGTTATTGGCATCCTGGAATCCCTTCCAAACAAACTCGCTGTCTTTGGTTTCGGGGGCGATCTGCGTTAAATAATAACGCAACACATCGGCCATTTGGCTTCCGCCATTTTCTTTGCGAATGAAATCGTTGATATAATCCTGCATCTCGAGTTTCCAGTTGCGGCTGGTACTCATTTTGTCGCCTTCCAGGTTCATGAACTCGTTGGACGGAACATTGTCGGGCAGTATATTGCCATGTAATTTCAGCATCACCGGGAAAATGATGCAGTGGAAAACGATGTTGTCTTTTCCGATGAAGTGAACGAGCTTGGTGTCTTTATCCTGCCAGTAAGGCGTCCAGTCTTTGCCATGATCCAGCGCCCATTGCTTGGTAGCGCTGATATAACCGATGGGTGCATCGAACCATACATACAATACTTTTCCTTCCGCATCGGGCAGTGGTACTTTAATGCCCCAGTCGAGGTCACGTGTAACGGCCCTTGGCTGCAAGCCGCCATCGATCCAGCTTTTGCACTGGCCTAATACGTTGGCGCGCCAGTCTTCGGCATGGTCTTTCAATATCCATTCGCGCAGGAAATCTTCGTGCCGGTTGAGTGGCAGGTACCAGTGTTTGGTTAGTTTTTTCACCGGGGGCTTGCCACTGAGGGTACTTACGGGGTTGATGAGCTCGTCCGGACTCAGGCTCTTTCCGCAACGTTCGCATTGGTCGCCATAGGCATTCTCGTAACCGCAATTGGGACAAGTGCCTTTGATATAACGGTCGGCCAGGAAGGTTTTAGCTTCTTCGTCGTAATACTGCTCGGTCTCTTTTGTTTCCAAATCCCCCTTCTCATTCAATGCGGTAAAGAATTCCTGCGCCGTCTGGTGATGGATAGGGGCGCTGGTTCTATGATAAATATCGAATGCAATGCCCAGTTCCCTGAAATTCTCTTCAATGATGGGATGGTATTTATCAATAATGGCCTGGGCAGTAGTGCCTTCCTTGGTGGCCTGTATGGGAATGGCTGTGCCGTGCTCGTCGCTTCCGCACACAAATACCACATCGCGCTGCTGCGCTTTGAGGTAACGTACATAAATATCGGCAGGCAAATAGGCCCCGGCCAGGTGACCAATGTGTTTGAGGCCGTTGGCATAGGGCAGCGCTGCCGTGATCAAATATCGCTTCGGATCCTTCATAATGTTTCTTCCTGTCTTTATAGGGAATTGCAAAAATAAGATATGTAGCGGATTTGGATATTTGGGAAGTTTTTGTAAGTTTGATATCATTTTAATATCAAAATAATTATTATGGAAAAGATTCGAAAAGGAATACCCGGTTTCGGGGCCTTATTGGTGGCACTTGCCATACTGATATTGAATATCAGCCTGATTATCCGATCTGCTTCAGCCCCGGCCAATCCGCCCGCTGTGGAAATACTCTTCATTGCCCTTGGTTTTATTGCGATTGTTGTCGTTTTGAAAGGGCTTATCATCGTACAACCCAATTATGCAGTGGTGCTCACTTTCTTTGGTAAGTATGTAGGAACTGTCAAAGAGAATGGATTGTTGTTTGTGAACCCGCTGTTCACGCAACAGAAAGTGAACCTCCGTTCGCAGAGCCTGGAAAGCGCCAAACTCAAGGTGAACGATAAAATGGGCAACCCCATTGAGATTGCTGCCGTGATCCTGTGGCAGATACAGGACACTTACAAAGTAGTGTTCGACGTGGTGAGTTTTTCGCAGTACATGATCAACCAGAGCGAGGCGGCCATTCGTCACCTGGCTTCCACCTGTCCGTATGACAATATTGAAGATGAACATGCGCCCGTAACATTGCGTGATGGCGGAGAAAAGGTAACACAGCTAATGGAAAATGAACTGAACGAGCGGCTGGCTAAAGCGGGGATCATTATCACGGAGGCGCGCATCAGCCACCTGGCTTATTCTCCAGAAATTGCAGGCGCCATGTTGCAAAGGCAACAGGCTACGGCCATTGTAGCTGCCCGCACCAAGATCGTGGAAGGTGCGGTAGGCATGGTAGAGATGGCATTGGAATTGCTGTCGAAAAAACAGATCGTGGAACTGGACGAAGATAAAAAAGCTTCAATGGTAAGTAACCTGATGGTAGTACTTTGCGGTGAGAAAGCAGCTACCCCTGTGCTGAATACAGGCACGCTTTACCAATAACAGGCTCAAACAGGTACATTGAACAAGAAATCATTTGTATTGAGGATCGACGCGCAAACCTATTCCCAGTTGGAGAAATGGGCGGCCGATGATTTCCGGAGCGTGAACGGACAAATCGAAATGCTGATCGACAAAGCATTGCGGGAGGCCGGCCGGAAGAAAGAGACTGTCATGCATCCTGCCAAACCCAAACCTAAAAAATAAGTACCAGCATTCATGATCAGGATCCCACCTTATTTGTCACCCGGAGATACGATTGGCGTTGTTTGTCCCGCTGGTTTCATACCCGCCGATAAATCGGCTACCTGCTTAACAGTACTGCAGGCATGGGGTTATCGTGTAAAAGTTGGAAAGACCGTAGGCCACCAGTTCCATTATTTTTCCGGCACCGATGCAGAGCGGGCTGCCGACCTGCAGGAAATGCTGGATGATGTTTCCGTGAAAGCGATCCTCTGCGCGCGTGGCGGATACGGTTTGAGCAGGATCATTGATACACTTGATTTTACAATATTTGCGCAACACCCCAAATGGCTGATCGGCTTCAGCGATGTGACCATTCTGCATGCCCATATACACGAACAATTGAAAATAGCCACATTGCATGCCCCAATGGCAGGCGCTTTTAATGAAGGGGGCTATGAAAATGAATTTGTACAATCGCTCAGGACTGCCCTGATCGGTAAGCCCGGCGATTACAGTTGCGCCACTCACCCTTTTAACAAAACGGGCATTGCGAAGGGGCAACTGATAGGTGGTAACTTATCCCTTGTTGCCCATTTGGTTGGCAGCCGTTCAGCTTTTCATACAGAAGGGAAAATACTTTTCCTGGAAGATATCGGAGAATACATTTATAATATCGACCGCATGATGATTCAACTGAAACGAAGCGGTATGTTGGATAATCTTGCCGGATTGATCATCGGCGGCTTTACGGAGTTAAAAGATACTTTATTCCCCTTCGGACAGGAAATAGACGCCATATTGCATGATCATGTACGATCATTTGATTACCCGGTTTGCTTCGGCTTCCCAGTAAGTCATGCAAAAGAAAATTATGCGTTGAAGGAAGGAGTGGAATACCTGCTACGCGTTAGTACAGATAAAGTAATACTGACGGAACAGAGTTAAAATATACATCAACAGTTGCTCGTACTAATAAAGTCTATTAATTTTATCTTTTTATAGATATTATCTATTAGTATGACTTTTGTGCAATTGGAATACATCATCGCCGTGGACACCTGGCGGCATTTTGCAACAGCAGCGGAACATTGCTTTGTATCGCAGCCCACACTCAGTATGCAAATACAGAAAGCAGAAAAAGAACTGGGTGTTAAAATATTCGACAGAAGCAAGCAACCTGTGATCCCTACAGAGATGGGCCGGGAACTGATTGAGCAGGCGCGTAAGATCATGGCAGAGAAGAAACGGATGGATGAGATGGTGAACGCGAAAAAGGGTATTCTTTCAGGTGAACTGCGCATGGGCATTATTCCTACACTGGCGCCCTACCTGTTGCCTTTGTTTGTGCAGCAATTCACTAAAAAATATCCATTGGTAAAATTGATCATCAATGAAATGATGACAGACCAGATCATCTCCCGTTTGCGCGACGGAAAGATAGATATGGGTATACTCGTTACGCCTTTGCAGGAAAACGGCATCAAAGAATATCCGCTTTTTTACGAAGAAATGATGGCCTATGTTTCCAAACATCATGCGGCTTATAAAAAGACATATGTGCTTCCGCAAGACATTCGCCCCGATAAATTATGGTTGTTAGAAGAAGGTCACTGTTTCCGCGACCAGATCATGAACCTCTGTGAGCTTCAAAAAGCCAGCAAGAACGCCAATAATTTCGAGTACGAGGCCAGCAGCATCGAAACACTGAGAAGAATGGTGGAATTGAATGACGGTATTACCATATTACCCGAATTAGCCACGATGGACATGGGAACGCGCCAGCAAAACCTCATCCGTCATTTTAAAAAACCTGCCCCTATGCGTGAAGTGAGTATGGTAGTGCACCGCGATTTTGTAAAGAAGCGATTGATCGACATCCTCCAAAAAGAAATTATATCGGCCATACCGGAAAAGATCAGGAAGAATAAGCAACAAAATGTAGTGCCGATAGGAGACCGTTGATGACTATTCAAACTCCGCTCCATCCATATAAACCCGCTTGAGGTTGAATTTGGATACGGGCGCTACGATCAATGGGAATTTCTCAATGGTTACATTACTGGGATCAAGACCAAAACCTCTTTCCTCGCCAAGACTAATTTCTTTTAACCAGAAATACAATTTCATGATCACGCGTTCAATGATAGGAAGCTCATTATCCTGGCTCAGGTATTTCTCCAATACGATGAACTGAAAATCGCCTACCACGTTGTTTTTCTCCAAACTTTCATAGCGGCTGGTGATGTTCACCTCTTTGTTATTAACAAGTTCTGCCACCACTTTCCTGAACATGAGATTGATCCTTTGCTCTACCCGGAATCCCAATCTGAATTCAACGCGTATGATATCGTTGGGAATGATGTGTTCCACGCTGAACTCGCAGGTGTAAGGATCATCCAGCACATCCACGTGCACAAACCAGTATATATCTGCGCGCTTGGGTTTTTTATTGAGAATGGAATAGATGATCTTATGCTCGATCTCCTTGGGGTTATTGGCGCTGGTCATGTAAACCAGGTGGGTGGCATATTTGGGAATGGTTCTGTCGTTACTCAACTCCTGGATCATAGGAATATAATGTTCCATCCGCACAAATTCCACATAACGGTTCTTGATCTTGCGGCTGCGGAACCATACATACATTACCAGGAACAATCCGCCGCCAACGATCAACGTTACAAAACCACCATGCATGAACTTCTCCAGGTTGGCAATGAGAAAAGAAGATTCAATGGCAATGTATACCAACAGGTACAGGTAGATCCAACCCGGCAATACCCGCCGGCTCACCAGGAAATTGGCAAAGAGTATCGACGTGCTGATCATACACATGGTAATGGCCAATCCGTATGCCGCACCCATATTGGATGATTTCTGAAAATACAACACAATGCCCGTACAACCTATATATAACAGGAAACTGATACCAGGTATATACAGTTGTCCTTTTTCTTCGGTGGGATAATGGATTTTCATCTTGGGCCAGAGGTTCAGCCGCATGGCTTCGCTGATCAATGTAAACGATCCTGATATCAACGCCTGGCTGGCAATAACCGCTGCCACGGTAGAAATGATAATGCCCGCCAGCTTGAACCAGTGTGGCATAATGCCGATAAAAGGATTGAAGCCGTCGGCAATGACCTGCGATGGAATGACCTGCCCTTTATAATTTGCCAGCAACCAGGCGCCTTGTCCAAGGTAGTTAAGGATCAGGCATGTCTTTACAAATATCCAGGACACACGGATATTACCCCGGCCGCAATGTCCAAGGTCGCTGTACAAGGCTTCAGCACCGGTGGTACAAAGGAAAACGGCGCCCAATAGCCAGAAACCTTTGGGGTAAGTAGTGAGTAAGTCTATGGCGTAATGCGGACTCAACGCTTTGAATATGCCCAGATCATCTACCAGGTGTGAACAACCCAATACAGCCAGCATCACAAACCAGATACTCATGATGGGACCAAACATTTTACCAATGGAGGCCGTACCAAACTGTTGCACAAAGAACAACAGGGTAAGAATACCCAGCACAATGCCGATGATGGTGTTTTGTTCGATGTTGTGAAACACAGGTAATTGCCTGAGTCCTTCAATGGCAGAAGTAACGGTGATGGGAGGCGTGATGATACCATCGGCGAGCAGGGCCGCGCCACCCAGCATGGCGGGGATCACGAGCCATTTGCGGCGCCTGCGCACCAGCGCATACAAGCTGAAAATGCCACCCTCCCCTTTGTTGTCTGCTTTGAGTGTAAGGATCACATACTTCACCGTTGTTTGTAAGGTCAATGTCCAGATGATACAGGAAAGCGACCCCAAAATGAGGTATTCACTGACTACCCGTCCCGTAATGATTTCATTGAGAACATAAAGAGGAGAAGTACCAATATCACCATAAATGATTCCCAATGCAATGATCAGTCCTGCCGTGGTGACCTTGTTGAAATTCTTGCTCACGAACGATGGTTGTTGCTTTAAAACTATTGATCCTTGAACAAATGTATGGCAAAACGCCGAGTAAAGGATTCCTCGTACTTTTCCTATATTTTTGATAATAAATCCAACCCAAGATGACTAGACTGGTAGCGTTGTTGTTATGCAGTATGGCTTTATGCGGCGCACAGGCCCAGCGGATCACGTATTCCGAACCCGACAGGGACGATGCACGCACCCTCAATTTTGAAGTGATGGGTAAAATGAATGGCCGCATACTGGTATATAAAAGCTATCGCGACCAGTATTTCATTTCTGTGTTCGACAACGACATGAAGTTGGTGTCTAAGAACAAACTCGATTTTTTCCCCGAACGCTTGCTGAATACCGAGTTCATCCAGTATCCCGATTTCATGTATGTTTTCTATCAGTACCAGAAACGCAGCGTCATGTATTATATGGCTGTACGCATCGGCGCCGACGGTAAGAAAATAGGCGATGTGATCCCGCTAGATACTACAGCCAATATTAATTATACCTCTAACACCAAGATCAACTCCCTGATATACAGTGAAGACAAGCAAAAGATCATGGTGTTCAAGATCAACAGCCATAACGACCGCACCTACCTGGTAACCACCAGCCTTTTTGATAAAGACCTGAAGCTGTTGAAAAAAAGCTATACCAGCATTCCGATGCCGCAGCGGAACGATTTTCTTTCAGAGTTCACGCTCGACAACGATGGCGATATGGTTTGTGTGAAAGCTTCCGGCACTTCACAAAATGATAACCTCAACAAGATTACCCTGCTTACCAAGCCGGCCATGCAGGATGGGTACACTGCCGCTGACCTGAAGCTCAATAACATCTATCTCGATGATATCAGGATCAAGGTAGACAACCTCAATAAACATTACCTGCTTTGTTCTTTCTTCAGTAAACTAAGGCGTGGTAATATGGAAGGGCTTTATTATTGTTTGTGGGATAAGCAACAGGGGAAAGAGATACTGACTGCTACTACTGTATTCTCCGATGAATTCAGGGCCGATGCCAAGAGTGACGGTAATTTAAAAGCTGCTTTCAATGATTTCTTCCTGAAGAATGTTGTATTGCGTAAAGATGGCGGATTCCTGGTAATGGCAGAATCGGCGTATACTACTTCGAGGGGTAATCCGCTGAACCGTTGGGATTATCTCTATGGATCGCCTTACTGGATGCCGATGGATTATTATTCCTGGAACAGCCCCTGGGGTTATTATCCCTGGTGGCGTTATGGCGCTTTCAACAATGCGCTTACCCGTTATTTCGCCGATAATATTGCCGTGATCTCTTTCGATCCCTCCGGGAAAATGGAATGGAGCAATGTGATACGCAAATCGCAGTATGATGATAACACGGACAACTTCATTGGTTATGGTATGATGAACAGCGGCAGCGAAATTCATTTTATCTTCAACATGCAGGAGAAACGTGATATGATCCTGTTTGATCAGTCAATCACACCGGATGGACAGATCAACCGTAACCCTACCTTCAAGAACATGGATAAGGGATACGATTTCATGCCGCGCCATGCCAAACAGGTAGGTGCCCACCAGTTGGTGGTGCCCTGCCAGTACAGGGGATATACTTGTTTTGCCAAAATTGAATTTTAATACAGCTTCCAGTGGTCTTTTTATTCAGAGATAAATCCATCGCCAATATTTTTTTTCTGTCGGTACTGAGCATTGTGGTGCACCTTCATTTTTTTTCCAGCGTACCCGTAGTGATTACCGACCAGCACGATGGCCTGATCTCCATGGTGTTGACAAGCTATATTGCCGGCCAGTCACAGACTGTATTGTTTGTATTGTATCATATCGTAGTGCTATTGCAAGCCCTGCGGCTGAACATGGTACTGAACGACCAACGAATGTTCCATCAGTACACGTATATGGTGGCCATGTGTTATGTGCTGTTATCGGCCATCCTGCCGCAGTGGTGCAGTATTTCTTCGGCGCTGGTATCGAATTCGCTGCTGATCTGGATATTTACCAAACTTTGCAAACTGTATAATAACCCTTCACCCAAAACTTTACTGTTCAATACCGGTTTGATCGTGGGGGCCACCATTCTTTGCTATCACCCTACAGCTGTGCTGGTGCTAGCGGTATTGTTCGCTTTAACGGTAGTGCGGCCTTTCAGGCTGGCGGAATGGCTGATACTGCTGATGGGCACTTTGCTTCCTTTTTATTTTCTTTTTTCCTGGCTTTTTTTAAGCGACAGGCTGGCCGGTTACGGTAATTTCCTGCCCAGGATCAGGGTCGGACTTCCAATTTCGCATTGGGATACCGACCTGGTGGTGAGTCTTGCATACCTGGCCCTGTTATTCCTGACGGGTTTTTATTACTGGCAGGTGAGTATGGGGCGTATGGGCATCCAGATCAGGAAAAACTGGGGAGTAATGGTAGTGATGCTGCTGATCGTATTACCCGTTCCGTTTGTCTTTAAAAATGCAGGGATAACTGCTTCTATTATGAGCCTGGTACCGTTGGCAACCTTCAGTTCCAATGCATTTTCGGGGCCCAAGCGCCTGCTTTTTCCCAATTTCCTGTTTTGGTTAGCCATTGGGGTAATAATATACCATAATTGGCACCTGGTATAAAATTAGATACTCCTTAACGGGAGCCTTAACAGAAGAGGTCGTACCTTTGCACAACCAAATAAAAGTACCCATCCATGAAATTCGGCGTTGTAGTATTCCCCGGTTCCAATTGTGACAGAGATATGCAGGATGCCCTGCAGCACGACCTGGGAAAGGAAGTGATCATGCTCTGGCATAAAGACAAGGACCTCAGTATGTTTACTACGGAAGATTGTATTGTGTTGCCAGGCGGGTTTTCCTATGGCGATTACCTCCGTTGCGGAGCTATTGCCCGGTTTAGCCCTATGATGCAAAGCGTGATCGATTTTGCCAACAAGGGCGGGAAAGTACTGGGGGTATGTAACGGATTTCAGATCCTCTGTGAAAGCGGACTGCTGCCGGGCGTATTGTTGCAAAATGCCAACCAGCAATTTGTTTGCAAGAACGTATTCATCAAACACCAGGATGAGCAGGCATTGAAAATACCAGTTGCGCACGGAGAAGGAAGATACCATGCCGATGAAGCAACCCTTGCCGCATTGGAAGCGAACAACCAGGTATTGTTCCGTTATTGCGATAACCCCAACGGATCCATCAGGGATATTGCCGGTATCTGTAATCCAGGCAGGAATGTATTTGGTATGATGCCGCACCCCGAAAGAGCTACTTCGCCGGCATTGGGTAATATCGATGGCAGAAAAGTATTTGAAATACTTGGACTGAACTGATTAATATAAAAAGTTCCTTATGAAAAAGACGATTGCTACGTTTGTATTGAGTTTTATTGCCGTGATTTGTTTTGCACAAATGTCCAACCCGGTTAGCTGGACCTATGAAGCAAAGAAAAAATCAGCCGATACGTATGAAATCGTTGCTACTGCACAGGTGGCGCACCCCTGGCATATCTATTCTCAAAATACGGGAAAGGGCGGCCCTATCCCAACGCAGTTCAGTTTTAAGAAAAACCCATTGGTTAGTTTGTCGGGCAAACCCAAGGAAGTAGGTAAGTTGGAAAAGGTATACGACAACAACTTCAAAACCGATGTGTTGTTCTATTCCAACAAAGTACAGTTCGTGCAAACCATTAAAGTAAAAGGTGCTGCCAAGACGAACCTGAGCGGAACAGTAGAGTACATGGTGTGTGATGACAGCCAGTGTCTTCCTCCCACAAAAAAACCATTCGAGCTTAAGCTGCAATAAAAATTTTATCTGTCGTGATCAAAAAACTATATACATCCTGTATTGCTGTTTTAGCATGTCTGTTGGTTACCGCACAAGCAACGGACAGCCTGCTGCATTGGAAAGTAACCGCCAAAAAAATGGGCGAAGGCTTGTATGAATTATCGGCAAAGACATCCATTCCTGCCGGATGGCTCCTCTATGGAAACAACAGCGATATAGAAGGATTGGAGACAGCCCCTTTTGCATTTTCCTATGAAAACGCCCAAAGACAGGGTGCAGTTATTTTTGACCGGGCTCCTGAGTTGGTGAAAGACCCTGTTTTTGACAACAAACAGGCGCGTGTTTTCAAAGACCATGTTGAAATACGACAACAAGTAAAAATACAAGGGTATGTGCCCGCAGTATTGAAGGGTACCATGAACGTTTATTTGCGCAAAGGAGATGAATTCAACACATCGGAGCAGGCTTTTGAAACCGCACTGGAAGGAGGAGCAGCGGTAACAGCAAATACGGCCGATACGAAGATACGGTTGGAACAGGTAGACCTGAGGCATCCGCAAAAAGCTTGCGGCGAACAAAACCATATTGCGGATAACGGTTTGTGGACTATTTTTTTCCTGGGGTTCATGGGCGGATTGATTGCTTTGTTAACGCCCTGCGTGTTTCCCATGATACCGGTAACGGTTTCTTTCTTCACCAAGAAAGCGAATACCAAAAGACAAGCCATCCGGAATGGAATATTGTATGGGTTCTTTATTTTCCTGATCTATGTGTTCGCCAGCATTCCTTTTCACGTGCTCGGGAATGTGCAGCCAGAGATATTCAATAATATTTCTACCAACTCCTGGCTCAACATCATCTTCTTTATCATTTTCATCTTTTTCGCGCTCTCCTTCTTTGGCTTTTTTGAGATCAGTTTGCCCGGAAGCATCGCCAGCAAAGCCGATTCTAAAAGTGGATTGGGCAGCATTGGCGGTATATTCTTCATGGCGCTTACACTGGCCATTGTTTCGTTCTCCTGTACAGGCCCCATCCTGGGCTCTTTGCTGGTAGGTTCTCTGAGCGGAGGCGCCTGGCAACTGACGGCCGGTCTTGCTGGCTTTGGCCTGGCGCTGGCATTGCCGTTCGGATTGTTTGCGATATTCCCCAACTGGTTGCAATCGCTACCCAAATCGGGTGGCTGGCTCGATACGGTTAAAAAAGTATTGGCTTTTGCAGAAGTGGCGCTGGCATTCAAATTTCTTTCCAATGCCGACCTGGTGATGCATTGGGGACTGCTGAAACGCGAAGTGTTCGTTGGTATATGGATATTGACCGGGCTGGGACTTACACTGTACCTCTTCGGTATCCTTCGCTTGCCACATGATTATAAAGGAATGAAGATCGGCAGGGGCAGAAAGATAGTGGGAGTCATTGCATTAGTCTTTACGCTTTACCTGATCCCCGGTGTTACCCAATCGAAATACGCGAACCTGAAATTCCTCAGCGGTTTTCCGCCCCCGTTGAGTTATAGCATTTATGGCAAAGAAAATGTACACGGCAAAGGGTTAGAAGCCAATGTGATGAACGATTATGCAAAAGCCCTGCAAATGGCCAGGGAACAACACAAACCACTGTTGATCGATTTCACCGGATGGGCCTGCGTGAATTGCCGTAAAATGGAAGAGAATGTATGGACCCAGCCCGATGTGTACAATTACATCAAAGAACATTACATACTGGTTTCACTTTATGTGGATGATAAAGAAAAGCTGCCTGCTGAAAAGCGATTTACTTATCAAACAAAAGAAGGCGCTCATAAAGACATTGTATCAGTAGGCGATAAATGGGCAACCTTTCAAACAGAAAACTTCAACCAGTCTACCCAACCGCTTTATGTGGTGCTAGATGCAGATGAGAAACTAATTAATCATCCGGTAGGTTATACGCCCGATGCGAAAGAATACCTCAACTGGCTTAAATGTGGTAACGGGAATAAGTAATCAGAGTGCGATCTGTTTTTCCAGCATCATTTTGCGCATGTTGATGAGGCCGTAACGCATGCGGCCCAATGCAGTGTTGATGCTGCAATTGGTGATCTGTGCGATCTCTTTAAAGCTCATGTTGGCATAGTGGCGCAGGATGATGATCTCGCGCTGTTCTTCGGGTAAAAGGTCCAGCATGCGGCGCACACGTTCGTGGCTTTGTCCGCGTACCAGTTTGCTATCGGGACCTTCTTCCGTGAGTTGCAGTACTTCAAAAATATCTTTATCGTCGCTGGTCTTGATAGCCGGAGTGCGTTTGATCTTCCTGAAATAATCCACGCAGAGATTATGTGCAATGCGCAAAGCCCAGGGAAGGAACTTGCCTTCTTCGGAATATCTTTTGTTGCGAAGGGTATCGATGATCTTGATGAAAACATCCTGGAAGAGATCTTCTGCCAGGTAACTGTCTTTCACAAAGAAAAGTATGGAAGTGAACACCTTTTCTTTGTAACGGTTCACGAGTGTTTCAAAGGCGCCAATATTGCCCTCCTCCTGGAAGGAAAGTATCAGTTCGGTATCAGACATGCAGTCCAAAGTTTTCATGATATGGGCGTTTGAATGGGCGTAAAAAGCAATAGGATATTGGATGTTAAAATTTTTCCAACTTCAAAATAGGCATCTTTTCAGCCTGCGGTTCGTTTGTGGAAAAGATTGTTTTTAAGGGTAGTAGTTATGCACATTTTTAAAGATGTGTGGAACGGTTAGGAAAGCATCAGGAATGTTTTAATTTGCTAAATATTATGGCAACGAAAACAAAGGCGGCAGGCAGTAAATCATTGAATGGAACGGACGACAGCATCATTGTAAAAGGTGCCAGGGTGCATAACCTGAAGAATGTAACCGTTGCATTTCCCAGGAATAAACTCATTGTGGTTACCGGTGTATCGGGCAGTGGCAAATCTTCACTGACCATTGATACACTTTTTGCAGAAGGACAGCGGAGGTATGCCGAGAGCCTGAGCGCTTATGCGCGCCAGTTCATGGCCCGCATGGTGAAGCCTGATGTGGATTATATCAAGGGGCTTTGTCCTGCTATTGCGATAGAACAAAAAGTGATCACCCGCACACCCCGCAGTACGGTAGGCAGCATGACGGAGATATACGATTACCTGCGTTTGCTGTATGCCCGCGTGGGCAAAACCATTTCCCCCATCAGCGGGCGGGAAGTGAAAAAAGACGATGTAGCCGATGTGCTGGCTGCCATCACACAATTAAAAGCAGGGTCAAAAGTGGTGATCCTGGTACTTTTCAAGCGGCATGCTAAAAGAGACCTGCGTGAAGAACTGAATATCCTCCTACAAAAAGGCTTCACCCGTATTTACATGCGCCAGGCCGATGGTAAAGAAAGCCAGCTCCTGCGCATTGAAGAATTGTTGGAACTAAACGATAAGCAATTGAAAACGCAGTTGTCGGCGCAAGCCATGGTGCTGATCGATCGTGTTGTTACCAAGGCCTTTGACCAGGACGACCTGCACCGGCTTTCCGATTCCATCGGTACTGCATTTTATGAGGGAGAAGGCAATATCTATCTCGAAGTAGATGGAGAAAATTTGCATCATTTCAGTAACCAGTTCGAGCTCGACGGGATGCAGTTTGAAGAGCCTGTACCCAACCTCTTCTCGTTCAACAATCCTTTCGGTGCCTGTCCAACCTGCGAAGGTTTCAGCCAGGTATTGGGCATCGATGCCGACCTGGTGATACCAGACCGTCGCCTCAGTGTATACGAAGGAGCCGTTGCTCCATGGAAAGGAGAGAAACTGGGTTGGTGGAAAGAGCAGTTCATCAAAGGTGCGGCCCAATTCAATTTTCCTGTTCACAAACCCATAGCCGAACTCACTACTGCACAATACGAGCAATTGTGGAATGGACATGGCAAAGTATATGGCATCCATGATTTTTTCAAAGAAGTAGAACAGAACCTCTATAAAGTGCAATACCGTGTGTTGCTGAGCCGGTACAGGGGACGCACCATTTGTCCGGATTGCAAAGGCTACCGCCTGCGCAAAGAGGCGCTCTATGTAAAAGTGGGCAACCATCATATTGGCGAATTGTGCACCTGGCAGGTGCGCGACCTGAAAACATGGTTCAATGCATTGACATTATCAGCACACGATCAACAGGTGGCGAAAAGGATACTGCTTGAAATACACCAGCGATTGCAAACACTCATCGATGTGGGATTGGGTTATCTTACGCTCAGCCGATTGGCCAATTCACTGAGTGGAGGCGAAAGCCAGCGTATTCAACTAACCAGGAGCCTTGGCAGTAACCTCACCAATTCTCTCTATATATTGGATGAACCTTCCATCGGCCTCCATTCGAGAGATACGGAAAGATTGATCGCTGTATTGAAATCGTTACGTAACCTGGGGAATACGGTGGTGGTAGTGGAACACGATGAGATGATGATGCGTGAGGCAGATCATATCATCGATATGGGACCATTGGCATCGCATCTTGGAGGAGAAGTGGTAGCTGCCGGCAATTATGCAGAACTGGTGGCTAATCCCCGAAGCCTTACAGGTAAATATTTATCGGGCGAATACAAGATCGAGCCGCCTAAATCGGTGCGTAAATGGCAGCGATACATTAGGGTAGAGGAAGCCAGTCAAAATAACCTGAAGCATATTACGGTTGATTTTCCCCTGAATCTTTTATGTGTGGTGAGTGGTGTTAGTGGAAGCGGTAAAACAACCCTGGTGAAGCAGGTATTGTATCCTGCGTTACAAAAATTGAAAGGAGAATTCGCCGATAAAGTAGGCATGCACAAAATGATCAGCGGCGATGTAGACGCCATTGCGCAAATAGAGCTGGTAGACCAGAATCCGATCGGCAAATCGTCTCGCAGCAACCCGGTAACCTATATCAAAGCGTACGATCATATACGTGATCTCTATGCCCGGCAGCCGCTGTCGAAGATGCGCGGGTTCCAGGCCAAGCATTTTTCATTCAACGTAGACGGCGGCCGTTGCGATACCTGTAAAGGAGAGGGAGAGCAGGTAGTTGAAATGCAATTCCTGGCCGATGTGCACCTCACCTGCGAATCCTGTGGTGGCAAACGTTTCAAGGAGGAAGTATTGGAAGTACAATATAAAGGCAAATCGGTGTACGATGTGCTGGATATGAGCGTGGATGATGCCATTATATTTTTCAGTGAAGAGAAAGCCATCCGCCAGGCCATACAACCGTTGCAGGATGTGGGATTGGGCTATGTGAAACTCGGACAAAGCAGTGATACCCTGAGCGGAGGTGAAGCCCAGCGTGTGAAACTGGCCAGTTTCCTGGGTAAGGGGAAAGGTATCGGGCATGTGTTGTTCATTTTTGATGAACCCACTACCGGCCTTCATTTTCATGACATTAAAAAACTGCTGGCTTCCTTTCATGCCCTCATTGAACAGGGACATTCACTGATTGTAATAGAGCACAATACCGATGTGATACGTTCGGCCGACTGGGTCATAGACCTGGGGCCTGAAGCAGGGGATGCGGGGGGGCAATTGGTATATACCGGGCCACCGGCTGGGTTAAAAAAAGTGGGTGAAAGCCATACGGGACGCTTCCTAATGTCCTAAATATTGGTTTTATTTGTACTACTATGAAAACACCACTTAGACCCAAAGAGATCCAAATCATCAAACTCATCTGCCGGCAATACTCTACCCGTGAGATTGGCGAGAAAATGGGCATCAGCCATCGTACTGTGGAAGGATGCCGCGAAAGAATCCTCGAAAAAACAAGAGCAAAGAACATGGTAGGCATCGCCCTTTATGCCATCAAAAACGGCATTCATAAGGTTTGAATCTATCGTAACCTATCGGCGCTTTTAACCAGTTTTTCGTCTTTATAAATACCCCTGATGGCCAGGAGGTAGAAGACAGGTATTGCAAAACTGAAGACGGAAGTCAGTGCAATGCCGCCGGTATCGTATTGCTTGGTCTTGGAAAAAGCCAGTCCCAGGTAAAGGATGCTTCCGGCAAAACCAGCCAGTCCCAACTTGAGTTGCAGCCCGCGGTTTTTATACAGGAAGATATTGATCAATGCTACTACCGCTACAGCCACAGCCAGGATCATCAGGTAAGTACTGCTTACTGCAGTAAAGTCTTCGGCCGGTGTATTGCCTTTACTGCCAATGTAAAAGGGCAGTTTCAGGGTAGTGAAGCCGCATATACCGGCGAACAGCAGCCAAAGGCTTTGAATACGTTGCACCATAAACAATTAAGATTTTGACTTTTACCCCATTTCAGGATATAATACGAACTGGGTCATGAATTCGTTCACTTCTTGCTTCACTTTGCGATGCAGGGCTTCATCGTCTGCATTCATCAGCACGGTATCAATGGCATTTACCACAAACTGCATATCGGATTCTTTCATGCCACGGCTAGTGATGGCAGCCACACCAAAACGAACGCCCGATGTAACAAAAGCGCTCTTGTCATCATAAGGCACCATGTTCTTATTGGCGGTGATATCGGCGTGCTCCAATACCTGTTCTGCTTTTTTACCGCTGATGTTCTTATTGCGGAGGTCTATCAGCATCAGGTGATTGTCGGTGCCACCGCTGATGATCTGGTAACCCTTATCGGTAAAAGCTTTGGCCATGGCCTGTGCATTTTTTTGCACCTGCTGCTGGTAAGTAAGGAATTCAGGAGTGAGTATTTCTCCGAAAGCCACTGCTTTAGCTGCGATCACGTGTTCCAGCGGACCGCCCTGTGTTCCGGGGAATACGGCCATATCCATCAGGTTACTCATGAGGCGCAGGTTGCCTTTAACATCTTTGAGTCCGAATGGGTTCTCGAAATCTTTTTTCATCATAATCACACCACCCCTGGGGCCGCGCAGGGTCTTGTGTGTGGTAGAAGTCACAAAATGACAGTGATCGAAGGGTGATTTCAGCAATCCTTTGGCGATCAGTCCGGCAGGGTGGGCAATATCGGCCATCACAAAAGCGCCTACTTCATCGGCTACTTTACGGATGCGGACATAGTCCCAATCGCGACTGTAAGCGCTGGCACCGCAGATGATGAGTTTGGGCTTGATCTCGCGGGCTTTGGCTTCCAGCATGTTGTAGTCTACCAGGCCGTCTTCTTTTCCTACCCCGTAAAAATGCGGTTTGTAGAGTTTGCCGCTGAAGTTAACGGCCGAACCATGGGTAAGGTGGCCGCCCATGCTCAGGTCGAGTCCCAGTATATCATCTCCAGGCTGCAGGATGGCCAACATCACTGCTGCATTGGCCTGCGCGCCGCTATGGGGTTGTACGTTGGCATACTCTATACCAAAAATGGCTTTCAGGCGGTCGATGGCCAGTTGTTCGGTCTGGTCTACGATCTCACATCCACCATAATAACGACGTCCGGGGTATCCTTCGGCATATTTGTTGGTCATCACATTTCCCATCGCCTGCATCACCTGCAGACTGGTGAAATTTTCAGAGGCGATCAGCTCAATGCCCCTGCGCTGCCTTTCTAATTCCTTTCTGATGATATCGAATACCACGGTGTCTTTTTGCATATTGGTAAGAATTTGCGGCAAAAATAAATCTTAATTGATTGCCCGGGCCAGTTAATTTATACCTCAATAGTTTTCCCTATTTTCGGCCTTCATTGAGATCATGAAAGCCATCATCCCCGTTGCGGGGGCCGGAACCAAGTTGCGGCCCCATACTTATACCCAACCCAAGGCCTTGATACCCATCGCCGGCAAGACCATATTGAGTTATATAGTAGATCAATTACATGAGACGGGTATCCATGAATTTATTTTTATTGTGGGCTACCTGGGTGAAAAGATCCAGGATTATGTGAAACAGACCTATCCGCACCTGATCACGCATTTTGTTTACCAGAACGAACGACAGGGTACTGGTCACGCGATTGAGCTTACCCGTAATATTGTAGGAGATGATGAAGTATTCGTGGCTTTAGGAGATACCATTTGCGAATATGATGTGAAAGAAGTAGTGAATAGTCCGTACAGCATGCTCGGCATTAAGAAAGTAGACGACCCGCGTAATTTTGGCGTGGCTACTGTTGGAGAAGATGGTTTTATTGAACAGGTGATTGAAAAGCCTGCGATTCCTAAAAGCAATATGGCGTTGGTAGGTTTGTATAAAATAAAAGAGACTCATTTTCTTTTTGAATGTCTTCACCACCTGTTTACACAGAACATCAGAACTTACGGTGAATACAACCTCACTGATGCGCTGGACTGCATGATTGGCAAGGGGGCTAAATTCCAGGCTTTCAAAGTAAAGAACTGGTTTGATTGTGGCAGGAAGGAAACCCTGCTCGAAAGCAACGCCACCCTGCTGAAAAAATTCGGTGGCAATGTGGGAACCGATCACACATTCAAAGATACCATCATCATACCACCCGTTAGCATTGCGCCGGGCTGTGATATTTCTAATTCCATTATTGGTCCGCATGTAGCCGTCGGTGCCAATACCACTATCAAACATTCCATTGTGCGCGACAGCATCATTGGTTCTTTTACCAGCCTGTATGAAGTGGTGCTTGATAATTCTCTCATTGGCAGTGATGCTTCTGTAAAAGGGTTGAGCCGGAGTTTGAATATCGGCGATAATACGGAGATTGACTTTGGTTAATGGCTCAATGACTCAATGAAACGTCATCCCGAGCGTAGTCGAGGGATCTGCTTGAACACTCGGTCAGCTCCCTCGACTACGCTCGGGATGACGTGTTATATTCATTGCGCAATTAAAAATATTATGAGCAACGCTATAACAAGACTGTTTAACATTGAATACCCCATTGTTCAGGCCGGCATGATCTGGGCCAGCGGGTGGAGGCTTGCCAGTGCGGTGAGCAATGCCGGGGCATTGGGACTGCTGGGAGCCGGCAGCATGTATCCGGAAGTATTGCGCGAACATATCCGTAAATGCAAGGCTGCTACTGATCGTCCATTTGGCGTCAATGTGCCTTTGTTATATCCCGATATCAAAGAGCTCATGGATATCATTGTGGAAGAGCAGGTGCCCATTGTGTTCACCAGTGCAGGCAATCCCAAAATATGGACCGGCTTTTTAAAAGAAAAAGGCATTACGGTGGTGCATGTGGTGAGCAGCAGTTTGTTTGCACAAAAAGCCGCGGCAGCAGGTTGTGATGCGGTGGTTGCTGAAGGATTTGAAGCGGGCGGCCATAACGGGCGGGAAGAGACCACCAGTTTTGTATTGATCCCTGCCGTACGCGATGCAGTAACCATACCTGTTATTGCCGCAGGCGGCATTGCTACCGGAAAGCAGATGCTGGCAGCCATGGTGTTGGGTGCAGATGGTGTTCAGATGGGGACACGTTTTGTTTGTACGCCTGAAGCTTCATCACACCTGGCTTTTAAAGAAGCGATCGTAGCTTCAGTTGAAGGCGACACGCAATTGGCGTTGAAAAAAATTGTTCCGGTAAGACTGCTCAACAATGCATTTTATAAACAGGTAAAAGAAGCAGAGTTACGTGGGGCCAGTGAAGAAGAACTGAAACAACTCCTGGGCAGGGCCCGCGCCAAGAAGGGCATGTTCGAAGGCAACCTCGATGAAGGGGAGCTGGAGATTGGCCAGGTAAGCGCACTGATCAAAGATATCACACCGGCTGCCCGCGTAGTGGAAGCCGTTTGGAACGAATTTATTTCTGAAAATAAAAACTATTGGCCTGTGCAAGACAGGTAACCACCAGGTCGTTGATACAAACATGGTTCGGTAGAGTAGCGGCGTAATATATGATGTCTGCTATGTCTTGTGCACGCAAGGGTTCGAAGCCTTCATATACCTGTTTGGCTTTTGTTTCATCTCCTTTGAAACGCACCATCGAAAATTCTGTTTCTGCCGCGCCGGGATGGATGGCTGTTACCTTGATCTTATGCGGAAGCAGGTCTACACGCATGGCCCGGCTGATCGCATCTACTGCATGTTTGCTGGCACAATAAGCATTTCCTTCTTTGTACACTTCTTTGGCAGCCGTGGAGCCCAGGTTGATGATATGACCTTTCTTTCTGTCTGTCATATAAGGCAGCATGGCCTTGGTTACATAGAGCAATCCTTTTACATTGGTATCGATCATGGTTTCCCAATCGTTCAGGTCGGCGTTCTCAAAACTGTCGCGGCCCAATGCAAGGCCTGCATTGTTCACGAGTACATCAACAGATTGCCAGGCTTCGGGTAAATTACTAAGTGCATCAAAAACCTCCTGCCGGTTTTGAACATCGAAAGCCAGGGGCAGCACTTCTATTCCATGGTGAATGCGCAGTGTATCTGCCAGCGCTTCCAGTCTGTCTTTCCTGCGACCGGTGATGATACAATTCCATTTCGCTGCCGCGAATGTTTCTGCAATGGCTTTTCCAAAACCCGATGTGGCGCCTGTTATGAGGATGGTCTTGTTCATACTACAAATTTAATTCGGCAATTCGACAATTCGGTAATTCGACAATGGTAACCTTAGAACCAAACACTTCTCATTGTAAAATTGTCGAATTGCCGAATTATCTAATTAATACTACTGTTCCTTTTCTGAGTACGTTTTTACCGGTATAATCCACTCCCTGGGTTTCATACACATAGGTTCCGCTGGCCTGTTTTACGCCGGAGAAAGTACCATCCCATCCCTTACCGGTTTCTGAAGTAGAGAACAACAATTGTCCCCATCGGTTGTAAATCCTGAAATAGAACAATTGTTTGATACCTACCATGATGGGTTTGAGTATATCGTTCCTGCCATCTCCATTGGGCGAGAATGCGCTGGGGACAAATATTTCAGGCCCTGTTTTGTAAATACGAACGGTCATCACATCTTCTCCATAACAACCGATACTGTCGGTAACGCGCACCTTATACCGGATAGAATCAACTGATGCAGGTATAGTGGCAATTGGATTGGCAACGCGCGGGTTATTGAGCCAGGTAGCGGGAAACCAACTGAAAAGCGTGCCCGAACCGGTTGCATTCAATTGTAATGGCTGATTAGCCAGTACGGAGGTATCGCTTCCGGCGTTGACAGTCATGGGGGGTATAACAGTTACCACTACAGTATTGTTCACTGGCTTGGGGCATCCGGCAGTACTGGTATCGCGCACCGTGAGTACATAACGGGTGGTACGCACAGGGCCCGCAACAGGATTCAGGGTGTTGGCCAGGATCATACTTCCGGCGGGCGACCAAGTGAAGATGCTGGCATTGGAGCTTGCATGCAACGGTACGCTGTTGCCGTAACAAATGGCAGTATCGCGCGAGAAAACGGATATAACCGGATAAGGAGCTACTTTCAACTGTATCTGCGCATTGGCCTGGCACTTACCCAGGTTGGCCAGCACCTGGTAAGTGGTATTGACCAACGGAGCCGCAAGCGGGTTCTTAATAGCAGCATTGTTCAAAGCATAAGCGGGACTCCACCGGTAACTCAGGGCATAGCTGACAGGACGCAATGTGATGGAATCGGTAGCGCAGATCGTGGTATCGGGACCCAACTGCACCGTAATATAATTCAACACATTCACCTTCACCGAATCTGAATTAATGCAACCATTGTCGTTGATGGTAACAATATAGCTTGTGGTGTCTTTGGGGAAGACCAATGGATTCGCCGTGTTCGCCATCAATATGCGGGCCTGATTGGCCGTATTGTTGGGTACCCAATTGACGGTTGCGCCGTTTGAGGCGTTTACTTTCAACACCAATGTATCGATACTGCAGATCAGTGTATCTCTGAAAGGAAGATTAACGGTTGGTTTATCTGCTACCTTCAATACCTGGATTGTAGAATCGAGACAGCCTTTGCTGCTGGAAACTACCAGCGTAACTTTCGCGTTCATGGGAACCGGATATTTCCAGGCACTGTTTTTACTGGTGGCAGTATCTGCCACTGTGGTAGTATCACCAAAATTCCATCGCCAGCTGTTGACGGCGCCGTATTTCGCAATGGTAGCATCGGAGAATTGATAAGGGTTGAAATAACAGCTTCCCTTGATATTGAATTGAGGTGTAAAGCCCGGATATATTTTCACGGTGGCAGTGGTAGAATCCTGGCAGCCGGCCGCATTGGTCACTTTTAGTTTTAAAACATAAGTGCCGGTATCCTGGTATTGGTGTGTGGGTGTTGGTTGTGTTGAAGTGGTATTGTTTTTTTCTCCAAAGTCCCAGAGATAGGAAGTGATGGGGCTGGAAGCCTGGTTCTCAAAATAAACAGACGTGCTATCGCAGTTGACGTAAGTGGGTTTCAACTGTGCAGTAGTAAGCTGGCAGTCTTTTACAATGAGTGTAAAGTCTTTCCTATGGGTAGAGATAGGTACTTTATTTCTCCATTCAGTGATGCAAACAGTTACAACATACCGTCCGGTTGCCGGGGCACGACCAGATATAATGCCTGTAACCGGATCGATGGTTACATTAGGCCCCAATGGCTGTGCACCACTAAATCCCGAAACATAGTTAATGTTATTGAAAGGTGGGGAACTGTAATTGGTTGAGCCTGCACTTGTCGTATTACCTCTATCATATGCGGCACAAAAAGCGTAAGACAAAGAATCTCCAGGATCGGGATCGGTTGCACTAAAGTCTAGTTTAAACGGAGAGGCATTACATACAAGCGTGGTGTCTTTTAATGCAAAGACCGGGCTGGAATTGTTACCAAATGAAAGCTGACTGGTGCCAGGTATCTGACAGGTGTAGGTGGCGCCATCGGTAATGTAGCTCACACTTGGTATCTGTACCCCCTGTAAGTTATCAATCCCGTAAGTTCTGCAACAGGTTTGATACGCCACAATGTACCCAGCAGCAGTATTCGGTAGTTCAATGGAAGGAATGGTATAGCTGCCTATTTGATAACAAACGCTTGGCGGATTAGTAATGCACGGATTAGGGGTAGTGATTGCCAGTTGTTGAAAGCCTCCGGTTAACTGGGCAGTCAGTTGCGACCCGTACTGGGAAGAAGGAGATGTGTTATTGTAAACGTTCAATAATACACTGCCAGGCAGTTGCGCTATTCCTGTACCACCGGGCGGTGCCGGAGGGTTACATTCCCTGAACAATCTTAGCGTAATACTATATCTCGAACTCCCGGTTGCACTGCCAGGACCTAAGTATTTGTAATAAATTTCCCCACCGGCAATATGTCCCGCAAAAACATTTGCAGAAAACAACAGGAATAAAAAGACAAGTATTTTTTTCATGCTGAGATGTGAAAATACAGCTCTGCAAGTTAGCATTTTGATAAAACTGATAAAAAGATCAGCAAGTCATTTTATCAACGGATCAATACAACAGTTCCTTTCCTGGATACCACCTTACCCGTATAATCCATACCCTCGGTCATATAAATATAAGTACCCGCAGGTTGCTTCAGTCCATTAAAAGTTCCATCCCAGCCTTTCCCCGGCTCGCTGGTACTGAATACGATTTGTCCCCAACGGTTCAGTACCCTGAAATACCGCAACGTACTGATGCCTACGATCATGGGTTTCAGCAAATCGTTCTTGCCATCTCCATTGGGCGTAAATGCGCTGGGTACGAATATTTCAGGCTGCGTTTTGAAAATACGTATCACTATATCATCTTCTCCGTAACATCCGCCTGCCCCATAAGCGAACACCCGGTAACGGATAGAATCGATATCAATACCCAATTGTGCAACCGGGTTGGCGATATTGACCTGATTGAGTCCGGTTGCAGGCGCCCACAAAAAGCGGTTGGCCATAGGCGCAACAGCATTCAATTGTAAAGGCTGATCTGCTACCACAGAAGTATCTTTTCCTACGTCTACCATAATCATAGGAATAACGGTAATATTTACGGAATCGCTTACTGCTTTGGGACAAGCGCCTGCCGTGGTATCGATGACTGTGAAAAAATAACGGGTGCTTTTTCCCGGACCTGCAACGGGCGTCAATGTACGCGTGTTGATGAGCGAAACAGTAGGCGACCATTGGTAATTCGTACCGGTATAAGAAGCTTTGAGTGCTACCCTTGAACCATAACAGATGGTCGTATCGGGTATGGCCATCCGCGCAACGGGGTAAGGAGAAATCTTTACAAAAATATGTGCCGAAGCTTCGCATTTGCCCAGGTTGGCGATAACGGAATAGGTGGTGTTACTTGCGGGATTTGCCAGCGGATACTTGACCAACGGATTATTGAGCGATGCAACCGGCGTCCACTGATAACGCAACGCATGACTGACGGGATGCAGCTGGAATGTATCGGTAGCGCATACAACGGTATCAGGTCTCAGCTGTACCGTGATATAAGATAACACGTTCACGGTAACGGTATCGGTATTGATGCAACTGCCATCGTTTAAACTTACAATATATCGGGTAGTGTCTTGCGGGAATACAAGCGGGTTAGCTGTATTGGCATTGAGGATGTTTTTGTTGGGAAGCCAGGAAAAATTGCCTTTGCCTTTTACATTAATGGGAAGCGTATCGATGCTGCAAATCAGCGTATCATGAAAAGGGACGGCAATGAACGGTTTGTCTCTCACGATCAATGTTTGAAATGCAGTGTCAACACATCCTTTATTGCTACTTACAATGAGGCGTATATTGCTGGTATCGGGTTGTTTATATGTATAAGAAGGGTATTGCCGGTGAGAAGTGTCCTTACCATCGGTAGCCGCATCATTGAAATACCAGAACCAACTGTTGATTACGCCGTACCTGGCAAAGCTTGCATCGGTGAACTGGTAAGGTTTGAAATAACAACTGCCCTTTATGGTAAATGCAGGTTTGAATCCCGGGTATACCATTACTTTGGTGCTATCGCTTCCAGTACAACCTTTAGGTCCTTTGATGAATAGATGCACGGTATAAGTGCCGGTATCTGTATAAACATGGGTGGGAGTAGGTGTTGAGTCTATAGCCGGACTCCGTGGGTCGCCAAAATCCCATCGATAGCTTGTGATGGCCGATGAAACTGAAAGATTTTCAAACTTCACGAGGTTGGTATCACAACGAACGATCCTGGAAGGAAGAACAGCTTCCGCAATATCACAGTTCTGCACTTTGAGAATAAAATCTTTTCTGTGTTCGGAAATAGGATTTCCGTTGCGCCATTCCGTAACGCATACATTCACCACGTACTGTCCTTCCGGCGGGGCAACTCCTTGAATCATGCCTGTTTTTTCATCGATGCTAACGCCTGGCCCCAAAGGTTGTGCACCGCTGTATGGATATGCATAAGGAATAGGGATCAATGAAAGGACAGCAGCCGGCGGTTGGTTGTTGGAACCGCTCCTTGAAGTATAAGCATTGCAGAAGGCATAACTGAGCGAATCGTTGTCGGCATCAGTGGCGCCGAAATCGAGTGAGAATTTACGGTTGGCACATACGAGTGCGGTGTCTTTGATGTTGAAAGTGGGACTGCTGTTGTGGCCTATCGGCAGTGTATTTCTTCCGGGTATATGCGTTACATAATTGCTGCCCACAGAACTGGGTTGTGACAAGCCCGAGATATTATCGATCCGGCAACAACCGGTGCGCGACAGTGTATATCCGCCGGTATTATCGGGCAAGGTTACGGTATTGGTGTACAAAGCCACCTGGTAACAAACATTTACATTTCCCACCAGGCAAGGGAAAGCGCCGGTATTGAGTATGAGCGTGCTGACGGCTCCTGAAATAGGCAGTATAACAGTTCTAATGAGGTTGTTGTTTTCATCATAGACGCCCACGTTTACCTGTTCCCTTTCGAGGAGCGGGCCTGTAGAAAAGCAATCCCTGAAAAGCCGTAAAGTGAGGAGATAATTGCTGTTGCCTCCACCGGCATCACCCAGGTATTGATACATCAATTCACCTCCGGCAATATGCTTGGCAATAGCAGGCAAAGAAAATAGTAAGATGCTTATTATGAAGAGCAGTTTCTTCATAAGCGGTACAGCTAACTTTTGATAAAAACGAGCAGGTGTTGGTTTAATAATATCGGCGCCTCCCACATACTCATGTGGCCTATGCCCTCGAGTACATGAATGTATGATTTTAAAGGTAAATGCGTTTGTTTTAAAACATCGTTCATGGGAGCAGCTACGTCTTCTGTTCCTATAACGAATAAAACAGGTAATGGGTTGCTTTTCAATACATGGGTCCTGTCGGGCCGGTCACGCATGGCTGCATAATACTGCTGCAATGCATGAGTAGAAAAACCTGAAGCAGCTGCGATGAGGTTTTCTATTTGTGCGGGATGTGTTTGTTTGAATGCCGGTCCGAATAAATTGGGAATGGTTGTTTTCAGGAATTGCTGGCCGCCATATGTTTCCATGAGTTCAATACCCCGTGTGCGGTTTTGTTTTTTCTCGGCACTATCCGCAAATGCAGTGGAGTGCACCAATCCGATGCCCGTTAACAGCGCAGGATACTTTTCTGCAAAAGCCAGCATGATATATCCTCCCATGCTGTGCCCCAGCATGATGCAGGAAGTTATTTTTTCATGTTCCAGCAATGCATGGATACAATCGGCATAATCTTCAATGGAAATGGCAGATGATGTTGAAGAGAGTATTTGCGAAGAACCGCTTCCGGGAAGGTCGGGAACAATGAGCTGGCAATGTGCTTTCAGGTAAGCAATTTGCTGGCCCCAGATATGACCGTCTTCCCCGAAGCCATGCAGCAATATTACTGGTTTGCCTTCGCCTTCGATGCGATAGGAGATGCTTTGGTGCCGGTATGAGAAAAAACGTTGCATGATTATTTACTCCACTTTCTTTTAACCCAGATCAATAAATGCCAGGCAAGCAATAACAAAGCAAGCAGTGATATGGTTTTGTAGATATAATCGCCATAGCGCACATAAAAAGTCAGGGTATCGGTTGTGGGGATATTGTATTTAATAACAGCTGCCCGGTCCCACGGTTGAGTTTCATGAATATTTCCCGACGGATCGATCACAGCCGAGATACCGGTATTAGCGCTACGGGCCACCCATCTGCGTGTTTCAATAGCACGTAAGCGTGCATATTGCAGGTGCTGCCGGTGCCCTGGCGTATTGCCCCACCATCCGTCGTTGGTCATGATGGTTAACAGGTTGGCGCCTTTTTGTACATAGGTGCCAACATATTCACCATAAACACTTTCGTAGCATATAATGGGAGCAGTAATATAGGGATTGCCTTTTACCTGGAATGCCGCAGATTCATTGGAACGTCCGTAACCACCGGTGGTGCCGCCGAATTTTTCAAAGACCGGCGCCATGAAATGCAGAAAGTCGGGTAGTGATTCTACCCCGGGAACCAATTTGCTTTTATCATAGAATTGAAGCGGTTCTCTGTCTTTGATCGCCACTGCGGCATTCATTGCATCGTAATAAGTGCCATCGGGTGCTTGTCGCGCGGTGAGGGTTGATGGGGTAGTCCCATAACTTTTATAACTGTCGATGCCCGAAAGAATAGTGAGTTGAGGATGACGGGCTGCTAATGCAAAAACAGGTTGATAAAAAGAATTATCCCTGATACGGTGTTGCCATTCCTGTGCGCTCATGGCCGTTTCGGGCCAGAGCAGTAATCGTGTAGCTGTATCGATGGCGGATTCGGAAAGCTGCACCAGTTGTGCTACCTGCGCCGCTTCATTGCCTGCTGCATATTTACCATAAGGATCTACATTGGGTTGAACAATGACAACATTGCCGGGCGCAACTGTTTTATTTTCTGCAGGCTGCGATAACCAGGATGCATTCAGCGAAATAGTGAATAAAGTAATAAGGAGTACGGAAAGCCTGATGGTTCTTTGTCTGTTATTGCGTAGTGAAAGGAATAATTCAAAGCATAAGATATTAGCGATCAACACCCACAAAGTTCCTCCCGCCACGCCGGTATATTCATACCATTGTATCCATCCCGGATGCAACGCAAATGCATTTCCCAACGTTAACCATGGCCAGCTCAATTGCCAGTTGAAATGAATGTATTCAAACAACATCCAAAAACAAACCAATGCTGTATAGCCCAAACGGCGACCGTATTTTTTTTTGAAAATGTGATAACCCCACCAGGGCAAACACATGAGCAATGTATTGGTAAGGATAGCGGCGATGGTACCCACATCTGTTGAATTCCATATCCACCAGGTGGTGCCGGTATTCCATAAAAGAACAGTGAGAAAAGTATAACCGAAGAAAGGATTGCGTTTGATGTCCTGATCAGCAATACCCAACAAGGGTGCCCAGGCAATAAAGATCAGAGGTGTTAGGGGAGATACCGGCCAGGCAGCTATCAGCAGCATGCCCGATAACAGCGCCAGCGAGAGCAAACGGAGTCTTTTCAAAACAACAGATTTAAAGGCAATTTCGGTAAAACACTCAAGAAATAAAAACGGCCTTGTTTGCCGGACTACCGGTATTGTTCATCCGGGCATATACATCCAGTAATGTTTGTACCGCCTGCTTGCCATCGGTTCCCAGGTAGAGTGAATAGTTGTTCACATAGAGATCGATGTGCTGGCGCATCACTTTCTCGCTCATTTCCTGTGCCTGTTGTTTGATATAATCAGATAAATGCGGATAATGTGCAAAGGCATAATCAATGCTCTTGCGAATGAGCCTGTCGATTTTTTCTGCGAGCGCGGTTTCCATATTGCGCTTCACTACGATGCCGCCCAATGGTATGGGTACTTTTGTGTGCCGCTCCCAATATTCACCCAGGTCCATCAGTTTATGCAATCCCTTTTGCTGGTAAGTAAATCTGTTCTCGTGGATGATCACGCCCAGGTCAACCGTTCCATTGAGTACCAGTTGCTCGATTTCATGGAATACCCGGAAAGATTTGTTTTGGGCTTTGGGGAATGCCTGTGAGAATAAAATATGTGCAGTGGTATTGATGCCTGGTATAGCTACAGTCAGTTGGTCTACATTGGCCATATCAATGGCTTTTTTGGCAATCAGTAATGGTCCTACGCCTACGCCCAATGCGCCACCGCTGTTCAGCACCACATATTGTTCCAGCACCAGGGGCAGTACGCCGTAACTGATCTTGGAAATATCCAGCTTTCCCTGCAAGGCCCATTCGTTGAGGGTTTGCACGTCTTCCAACACTACTTCAAAATCGAGTCCTTCGGTGTCGATCTTGTGATTGACCAGGGCATCGAAAATAAAAGTGTCATTAGGACAGGGAGAAAAACCGAGTGTCATACGATTATGGTTTGCATTGAGTCATTTGATTTTATAAAGCTTCTCTACATACTTCAACAAATGTTCATTCAGGCTATCGATGGCTTCTTTAATCTTCCAGTGCTCTTTGTTACGCTCGCCTACATAATTGGAAATAGCCCTTACCTGTATGAACGGGATATTCGCTTCCCTGCATACATAATGCAGTGCGGCGCCTTCCATACTTTCGGTATGCGGATTGTATTTTTTTACTAACTGCTCCATCCTGTCGGCACGTGTGGTAACCTCATTCACTGTAATGGCGCTGACCTCCGGTAATTTCAGCAGGTTGAACTGTGCCAGCCAGGGATTGGGCAGTCTTCTTTTTTCAAAAGGATGATAGCTGCTTTTTTCGAGCCTGAGATCGAAAATATCTTTCCATCGGCCATCTTCTTCCACACCCATATCACCCAGTGTTTCGTCTTTTACAACCACCAGTTTGCCCAACGGGGTTTTAGGATCGAAAGTGCCGGCAATACCTGCCTGTATGATCAGATCGGGTTTTTCTTCGGCGATTAGTCGAGATAAGGATACCGCTGTTGCCAGCATACCCACACCACACTGGTGAAAGCTGAGTTTCAGCCGGTGGCTTTGCCCGGTATAAAGGGTATTGACCTGGAGAAAGGAGGGCATCCATTCCCCAACGGTAGCGGAAGTGATGGTGATGCGCATGTATGCAAAGGTTAGGAAAACCGGCCAACTTTCCGACTTCGTGAGTTTTCTTAACTTTGCCCAAATTTTTAGCGAAGAATGGTGTACTTAACAAGGCTGGAACATTTTAATGCGGCCCATAAACTCTTTAATCCGGCCTGGAGCAGAGAAAAGAACGAAGCGGTATTCGGTGTTTGTGCCAACGAGAACTGGCATGGGCATAATTATGAATTATTTGTTACCATCAAGGGCCATCCTGACCCTGATACCGGTTTTTTGTACGATGTAAAGAAACTGAGTGTGATCATCAAGGAACATGTGATTGACAAACTGGATCACAAGAACCTGAACATGGATGTTGATTTTATGGCCGGACAGTTGTGCAGTACCGAAAATCTGGCCATTGGCATCTGGAAACAGTTGGAACCGCATTTACCGGAGCAGGTAAAGCTGCATTGTATTAAATTGTATGAAACTTCACGCATTTACGTGGAATATTTTGGCGAATAACCTAAACAACAGGTGATGAACCATAAAGTAGCCGTTTTTAGAAAAGAGCATTTCAACGCAGCGCACCGGTTACATAATCCTGCCTGGAGTGAGGAAAAGAACAATGCGGAGTTCGGCCTCTGCAACAATGAGCATTACCACGGGCATAATTATGAACTGGTGGTGAAACTGGTAGGTGTACCTGATCCGGCAACGGGTTATGTCATGAACCTGAAAGATCTCAGTGAGATCATACGTGAAGAAGTGCATACCCGGTTTGATCACAAAAACCTCAATCTCGATGCGGTAGAATTTGCCAACCTGAACCCCACAGCAGAGAATATTGCAGTGGTGATCTACCAACTCTTGCGTAAGCGAATACCTGAACACCTCGAGCTAACGGTCAGGTTGTATGAAACCAAAAGAAATTTCGTGGAATATCCCGCATGAAGCCTTAATCTTACCATATGGCCTACTCAAAAAAAGAGCATTACGACGAACATACTACCGAGAAACTGATCAAACATTATCATGGCGTACTGGAACACCTGGGAGAAGATCCTGAGCGGGAAGGGTTGCTGAAAACACCCGAGCGGGTGGCCAAGGCCATGCAGTTCCTTACCCAGGGATATCACCTCGATGCCAGGAGTATCATTCATTCTGCCCGCTTTAAGGAGGAAGTGAATGAAATGATCATTGTAAAAGACATTGAACTCTATTCCATGTGTGAGCACCACATGCTGCCCTTTTTCGGTAAAGCGCATATTGCCTATATACCCAATGGATGGATTACCGGCCTGAGCAAACTGGCCAGGGTAGTAGATGTGTATTCCCGCCGTTTGCAGGTACAGGAACGGCTTACCACACAGATACTTGAGGCGATCAAAGAATCATTGAACCCGTTGGGTGTGGCAGTTGTAATTGAAGCCAAACATTTGTGTATGATGATGCGTGGCGTGCAGAAACAGAATTCGGTAACCACTACTTCTGCTTTCGATGGAGAATTCATGAAGAACCCCACAAGAAGTGAGTTCCTGAAACTCATCAGCACAAAGCTGGATTAAACAATAAAAATCAAAAAGTAAGGATATGAAGCATGCTTATGTTTTTCCAGGTCAGGGTTCCCAATTTTCAGGAATGGGAAAAAATTTATACGAGAGCAATGCTGTTGCAAAAGATTTATTTGAACAGGCGAATGCCATTCTGGGCTTTCGCATCAGCGATATCATGTTCACCGGCACCGATGAAGCATTGAAGCAGACCAATGTTACACAACCGGCGGTATTCCTGCATTCGGTGATCGCTTACCGTGCAATTGAAAATGCGCGTCCCGATATGGTAGCGGGTCATTCACTCGGAGAATTTTCTGCATTGGTTGCCAACGGTGTATTACAGTTTGAAGATGCATTGAAATTGGTGAGCATCCGAGCACAGGCCATGCAGAAAGCCTGCGCGTTAACACCTTCTACGATGGCGGCTGTACTGGCGCTTGATGACGCCAAAGTAGAAGAGATCTGCGCCGCTGTACAGGCAGAAACCGGTGAAGTAGTGGTGGCTGCGAATTACAACTGCCCCGGCCAGTTGGTCATCAGCGGTTCAATAAAAGGTATCGACATTGCCTGTGAACGTATGAAGGCTGCAGGTGCCAAGCGTGCACTTGTATTGCCGGTAGGCGGCGCTTTCCATAGTCCGTTGATGCTCCCCGCCAAAGAAGAACTGGCTGCTGCCATAGAATCAACGGTTTTCCATACAGCTAACTGCCCGGTTTACCAGAATGTGGTAGCCAGGGCCGTAACTGATACGGCTGAGATCAAAAAGAACCTGATTGATCAATTAACAGGCGCTGTTCGCTGGACACAAAGTGTACAGTCCATGGTAGCCGATGGAGCTGTGCGTTTCACAGAAGTTGGACCAGGAAAAGTATTGCAGGGATTGGTACAAAAAATACACAAAGAAGCGCAGGTAGACGGGGTGAATTAATTACTTTGATCGTCATTCCGAGCGAGCGAAGCGAGTCGAGGGATCTGACCGAAGATTCAGCAGGTCCTTCGACTCGCTTCGCTCGCTCAGGATGACGTACGGAATAAAAATCAGAAATCCAATATCCCGTTCAACCATTCTCCGTCTAAAGTAACAGGATATTTCTTATAAAAATTGATTGCCGGTTCATTCCATTCCAGCACTTGCCATACCATCCTGCTGAAACCTTTTTCTTTGGCTTCGGCAATGACACGATCGAACAGCAGGGTGCCGGCACCGAGTCCGCGCAGTTTTTCTGTCACTAAAAAATCTTCGAGGTAAAGGCATTGCCCTTTCCAGGTGCTGAAGCGTATATAATAAAGTGCGAATCCTTCCACTTTGCCGTTGATCTCGGCTACAAAGGCCCACCATACGGGCTTTTTACCAAAACCGCTTTCTTCGAAATGTTCCAGTGTAACAGTTACTTCCTGCGGCGCTTTCTCGTACACGGCAAGCTCACTCACCAGTTCCAATAATCTTTTACAATCCGATCTTTCCGCTCTTCTGATATGAATAGCTGCCATGTTAGTGAAGTTTTAAAGCCTGGTCGAGGTCGTTGAGAATATCTGCTATGTTTTCAATGCCCACGCTCATGCGTATCAATCCATCGGTGATGCCATATTTAAGACGTTCTTCTCTTGCAACACCTACATGGCTCATGCTGGCAGGATGCGATATCAATGTATCAACAGTTCCCAATGAAACAGCGCGCACACACATTTGCAAACGATCGATAAATTGCTTTCCTGCTTCGATGCCGCCCTTCAATTCATAACTCATGAGGGCGCCGGGATGTTTCATTTGTTTTTGAGAAACGGCATGGTCGGGATGTGAAGTAAATCCTGTGTAGTTCACATGTGCTACCGCCGGATGAGCAGCCAGAAAACGCGCCACTTTCATAGCATTGGCACAATGCCTTTCCATGCGTAACTCCAGGGTCTTGAGTCCCTGGCTCAGCAGGAATGCATCGAATGGGTTGCTGTTGCCGCCCAACAATACATGCCATTTCCATACGTTTGTTTTCATCTTTTCCAGGTCCTTCCCCAACAAAACCCCGCCAATAGCGGTGCCATGGCCATTGAGGAATTTGGTGGTGGAATGAAATACAAAATCTACTCCGTATTTGAAAGGTTGCTGAAGATAAGGAGACGCAAAAGTATTGTCAACCGAAACCAACAGGTTCTTTTCTTTGGCGATGCGTGTTACGGCTTCAATATCTACACACTGTATGGTTGGGTTGGCGGGTGTTTCAATATGCACCAGCCTGATGGTGCTATCTTTTTTGATCGTATCTGCCACTTCGTTGAGATCGCGCATATCTACGATGCGGATGTTAACGCCGGTTTGTCCCAATACTTTGTGCATCAACTCATAAGTGCCCCCATATAAAGAATAATGCGATAAAACAGTGTCGCCTGCTTTGAGATTGCTTAGGAACAGGGTAGCCATAGCAGCTTGTCCGCTCGCATGCAGCAAAGCTTTCAATTGCAAGGGATTCCCTTGTTCATCCTTCAATCCGAATGCTTCCAGGGCTGCAATGGTTTCTTCTGCTGCCGTAAACGTGGGGTTACCCCAACGGCTGTAGATCCTCGTCTTATCACTGCCCAGGAAACGTTCCATCCCTTCCTGCGCCGTATCGAAAGTAAAAGTAGAAGTGGCGTAAATAGGAGTAAGGTGGGCATGCTCCGCATTGTTGTGCCCGGCAGTGTGCATGGCAACGGAACTGATGCCTGTGAGGTTAAATGTTTCACTCATGACGCAATTCTTTAAGAGGGTGTATTATAAGCCCATTTTATGAGGGTGGCTCCCCAGGTAAATCCACCACCAAATGCTGCCAATACAACATTGTCGCCTTTTTTGAGGCGGCTTTCCCATTCCCATAAACAGAGCGGGATAGTGGCAGCGGTGGTATTACCATAGCGCTGGATATTGATCATTACTTTTTCCTTAGGTAATCCCATGCGGTTGGCCGTTGCATCGATGATGCGCAGGTTGGCCTGGTGAGGCACCAGCCAGGCAACATCGTCGCCGGTCAGTTGGTTACGTTCCATCAGTTCGGCGCTCACATCTGCCATGCCTTTAACGGCGAATTTGAAAACGGCCTGTCCTTCCTGGTAAGCGAAATGTTCTTTGGCCAGCACGGTTTCTACGGTGGCTGGTTTTACCGATCCGCCTGCCTTCATGTGCAGGTGGTGGCGTCCGCTGCCATCACTTCTGAGGATGCTGTCTTTGACGCCGTTCTCATCTGTGGCAGGTTCCAGCAATACAGCGCCGGCTCCATCGCCAAAAATAATGCAGGTGGCACGGTCGGTATAATCGATGATGGCACTCATTTTGTCTACCCCCACCACGATCACTTTCTTAAAACGACCACTTTCTATGTACATGGCACCGGTGGTAAGGGCATAGATGAACCCGCTGCAGGCGGCGCTCATATCGTAGCCCCAGGCATTCACAGCGCCTATCTTGTCACAAATGATATTGGCAGTAGCCGGGAATACCATATCGGGCGTTACGGTGGCGCAGATCACACAATCGATCTCTTTGGGGTCGAGGTTCTTTTTACGCAATATCTCTTCAATGGCGGGAACGGCCATATCACTGCTGCCTTTGCCGGGCTCTTTTAAAATCCTTCTTTCTTCAATACCGGTACGGGTACGGATCCATTCATCATTGGTTTCCACCATTTTCTCCAGGTCGAAATTGGTGAGCTTGTCTTTGGGAACATAACCGCCTACTGCGGTAATAGCTGCTGTAGTCTTCATCTTAATCGTACGCTAATAATCAAAGAATTAATAATCTGAACGACTGCAAATATCCATAAATCATTTTATACCCCCTTTTTAATTAAGTCTGAATCCTATATTTTTGGTTGGAATAATATATGATAGCTTTTGTAAGAGGACAGTTTGTGGTAAAAACACCTGCCAGGATAGTGGTGGATGTGAATGGCGTAGGATATGACCTGCAGGTGAGCCTCAATACTTATGCGGCCATCAGCAATAAGGAGAGCGGCCTGCTGTTTACTTACCTGCATATTACCGAAAATGCCCATACTTTGTATGGTTTCGCCGAACTGGCAGAGAAGGAATTGTTCCTGCAACTCATCAGTGTGTCGGGCGTGGGAGCTACTACGGCCAGGATGATGTTATCGGGCATGAAACCCGAGGAGATCACCCGGGCCATTGTTCAAGGCAACACCCGGCAGTTGGAAAGTATCAAAGGGATAGGAAAGAAGTCGGCAGAAAGGCTGATCGTGGAGTTGAAAGATAAATTGGGCAAACAAGCCCTGCAAGGGCCTGCTATGGCAGGTATGCCTCATTCCGTTGATGCGGATGCGGTGCATGCACTGGTAGCCCTGGGTATCGGAAGACCGATGGCGGAACAAGCAGTTAAAAAAACAATGGGTTCTCTGGCGGCTGATGCATCCCTGGAAACCATCATCAAAGAAGCACTCAAAAACCTATAGATATCGCAAACATTTCTACTTAACCAAGCAACCAGCTTTGAGGCAAATCAGCTGCTTTCATATCTGCGTCATCCTTATCCTGTTAGCCGGCCCCCTTATTACAAAGGCCCAGCGAACGGATTCTTTGCGTTATCCTATCACAGACCGTCGCGGTGACGCGTTTTCTGCCCAGAGCCGGAACCCTTTTGATCTGCGCGATACCTCACTCATCAAACGACGGATTGAATACGATCCCAAAACAAAACAGTATTATATCATTGAAAAAATAGGCAAAGGTTATTATCGAACCCCTACTTATCTCAGTTTTGATGAATACTGGCGTCTAAGCGGACAGCAAGCAGAAGCAGATTATTTCAAACAAAGGGCCGATGCGCTGACCTTGCTGAATAAGAAAGCGCAGCGGCCGAAAATGCGCGTATACAATAAATTGTTCGACCGGATATTCGGTATCAATAACCTGATAGGCGGGTCTGATAATAAATTGAAAGTAGACATTCGTCCCAGTGGAGAAGTGAACATCATGGCCGGCTACCAGGGACAAAAAATAGAAAACCCCACGCTGCCGGAAAGGGCGAGAAAGAACGGCGGGTTCGATTTCGATATGAATGCGAACCTGAACGTGAACGCCAATATTGGCGACAAGCTGAAATTTCCCATCAATTACAATACCCTCTCAAACCTCAGCTTCGATAACCTGCTGAAGCTCGATTACAGGGGCATGGATGATGAACTCATCAAAAGTATTGAAGCAGGTAATATTTCTTTCCAGTCCAAAGGAACCCTGATTCCCAGCGTACAGAACCTTTTCGGTCTCAAAACAAAACTGCAGTTTGGTAAACTTTTTGTTACAGCTGCGGTTGCCAACCAGCGTTCATCGCGTCAATCGGTGATGTTACAGGGTGGTACGGCTACGCAGAGCTTCCAGAAAACGCTGGATAATTATGAAGAGAACAGGCATTTCTTACTCGGACAATATTTCCGCAAGCAATACAATACGGTGATGAAGAACCTGCCGGTGGTGAATTCACAGGTGCAGATACAACGGATGGAAGTATGGGTGACCAACCGTACGGGCGCCACTACCGATGCAAGGGATATCGTTGGGTTGATGGACCTGGGTGAGCAGACGCCGTATAACCCGTCAATTATTTCGCAAAGTGGCAGTCCACTTCCTTTTAATGGCGCCAACAACCTGTACAACTCGCTGGCCAGCAACCCCAGTGCACGCAACCCTGCCATCATCAATGGCTTGTTGCAGGCAAGAGGGTTGCATGCAGTGGACGATTACGAAAAGACTTTTGCACGTAAGCTGAATACAACGGAATATTATTTTAACCCGCAAGTAGGTTTTCTCTCACTGAACCTTCAATTGCAGCCCGATGAAGTGCTGGCAGTGGCTTACCAGTATACTTATAACGGAAGGGTATACCAGGTGGGAGAATTTTCGCAGGATGTGGCGCTGGATTCTTCCAAAGGTGTGCAGAAAGTATTGTTCCTGAAATTGCTGAAAGCCACTTCGCAAAGAACACAATTACCTATCTGGGGATGGATGATGAAGAACGTGTACTCGCTGGATGTGTTCGGCGGTATCCAGCGTGAAGATTTTAAGTTGAATGTACTTTACCAGGAGCCCAGCGGAGGCCTCAAAAGATACCTGCCCGAAACTTCACAGGCGGTAGACGGTCAGCCTTTATTGCGCATACTGAACCTCGACCGGCTCAACAGCCGTAACGACCCGCAGCCGGATGGTGTGTTCGATTATGTGGAAGGATTCACGGTATTGCCGCAGTCGGGCCGCATTGTGTTTCCTGTACTGGAGCCATTTGGCCGCGACCTGGACACACTTGCATTTGCAGGCATGTCTCCTGCCATCAAGAAAAAATATCTGTATTATCAATTGTACGATTCGATCAAAGCCATTGCACAAACCTATGCTAACCTGAATCGCTTTGTGATGCAGGGGCAGGTAAGAGGCAGTGGCGGCGGCGGCTCCGATATCCTGCTCAATGCGTTCAATATTCCGCCGGGGTCGGTGTCGGTAACGGCAGGGGGACAAAAACTGCGGGAAGGAGCGGATTTTACGGTGGACTATAACCTGGGCTCGGTGAAGATCCTCAACCAGGCCATCATCAATTCCAATGTGCCGGTGAATGTATCGTTCGAGAACAATGCTACGTTCGGCATGCAACAGCGGGGATTTTCTGCATTGCGACTGGATTATATCGCCAATAAAAAATTAGCGGTAGGCGCTATGGTGGAGCACCTGGGTGAAAGGCCTTTCTTTACCAAGATGGATTATGGAAATGACCCCATCAGTAATACCATGTATGGGGTAGATTTCAGCTACCAGTCGGAATGGCCGGGACTCACCCGTATGCTGAACAAACTGCCTTTTTATTCTACGAAAGCAAAGTCAGCCATCAGTGCTTACGGTGAAGCGGCAGTACTTAAGCCCGGGCACCCGCAACAGATAGGCAAGGGAAGCCAGGGGTTGATCTATATTGATGACTTTGAAGGAACACGTACCAACATTGATCTGCGTTTTCCCTTTGTATCCTGGGCATTGGCTTCAACGCCGGCAGGCAATCCTAAATTTCCTGAAGCTACTTTAACCGATTCAATTGATTACAATTTTAACAGGTCCAAACTCGCCTGGTATAATATTGAACCCAACCTGCAGGACAAAAATAGTCCCAATAACCCTTTGCGCAGAAACCTCGATGAACTGAGCGACCCCCGGGTGCGGCAGGTATTCACCAAAGAACTTTTCCCACAGCGAACAACCAATATTACGGATGTGCAAACGCCGACGTTTGACCTGGCTTTTTATCCTACTGAAAAAGGGCCGTATAATTTCGAAACACGCTCAACAGAACTAACGGCTGCGGGTAAACTTACCAGACCCTCTAGCCGCTGGGGAGGCCTGATGCGTGCGCTCGACCAGACCGATTTTGAAACGGGTAATATTGAATTTGTAGAAGCCTGGGTGCAGGACCCTTTCATCAAAAATCCCGGCAGTAAAGGAGGTAAACTGTTTTTGAACTTTGGTGATGTGAGCGAAGATATCCTGAAAGACGGCAAACGTTTTTATGAGAACGGGATGAACACACCCAATATTCCTGCGGCGGTAGACAGCAGCAATACCTGGGGAAAGACACCAGTGAATCCCATACAGGTTACGCAGGCTTTCAGCAATAATCCGGATGACAGGCCTTACCAGGATGTGGGTTTCGACGGGTTGGATGATGCGGGAGAGCGAAGAAAGAAATCGTATGTGCTGGATAGGCTTGCCAATAATTTTGGTACGGGTTCTGAAGTGTATAAGAAAACTTATGATGACCCTGCAAGCGATAATTACAAATGGTATCGCGATGCTACGTTCGACCAGGCCGGTACAGGTATTTTGGGCAGGTACAAGAATTATAACAACCCGCAGGGTAATTCACCGGTGGCTACAACAAACGGGCAATTCACTTCTGCCGCCACTTTGTACCCCGATAATGAAGACCTCAACCGCGATAATACGCTGAACGAAAATGAATCGTATTACGAATACGAGATACCGATAGCTCCAGGTATGGATGTAGGCACTTCTCCTTATATCACCGATAAAAGACGGGTAACCGTGAACGCTGCCGATGGTTCCACGCACTTGGAGAACTGGTTCTTATTCCGCATACCCATCAGATCATACACGAGGAAAATAGGGAATATACCCGATTTCAAATCGATCCGTTTCATGCGCATGTACCTGACGGGCTTTGATGATTCTGTGGTGTTGCGTTTTGCAAAGCTCGACCTGGTACGTAATGTGTGGAGGCAGTTCGCTTTCCAGATAGATACTACCGGTTCTTATGTACCAGTGAATAACAATTCGGGCACCAGTTTTAATACACTGGCTGTTAACCTGGAAGAAAACAGCAGCCGCCAGCCGGTGAATTATATTATGCCACCCGATGTACAACGGATGCAGATACTCAGCAATAACGGCGTGAACCTGCAGCAGAACGAACAGGCGATGAGCTTGCGCATCGGCAACCTGGCGAGTGGAGATTCCAGGGGCGTGTTCAAAACGCTGAACATGGATATCAGGCAATACGGCAAGTTGTCTATGTATATACACGCAGAATCTGTAACAGGACAACGCGTGGTGAAAGACGGCGAACTGAATGCCATCATACGTATTGGCCAGGATTTCCTGAACAACTACTACGAGATCAAGATACCATTGAGGATCACACCACCGGGTAATTACCCGGTGGGACAGGAAGAAAAAGTATGGCCCACCGATAACAACCTCGATTTCAGCCTGCGGGAACTGATTGATATGAAAACGCGCAGGAATAGCAAAGGCGCTTCGCCCGCTACTATTTATCGCGAAAGAGTAGGCAATAAAACCTTTTCCATTTTGGGTAATCCCAACCTGGGAGAATTGAGGGGTATGCTGGTAGGGGTTGAGAATCCATATAAAGTAGATGGCCCCATGCTGAGCACCGAAGTGTGGGTGAATGAGCTTCGTTTATCGGAGTTGGACGAACATGGCGGATGGGCCGCACTGGGCAGGGTAGATGTGCAGATGGCAGACCTGGGTACTTTGTCGGTATCAGCCAATACGCATACACAAGGTTTTGGTTCTATTGAACAGCGGGTGAACGAAAGAGCGCGGGATAACCTGGTGCAATTTGATGTGGCCACCAATATCGATGCAGGTAAACTGGTTCCCAAAGGAGCACGGTTGTCGGTACCGGTATATGCGAGCATCAACCGTACGGTGTACACACCTGAGTATGATCCTTATGATATGGATATCCGTTACAAGGATAAACTCAATGCGGCTAAGACACAAGCGCAACGGGATTCCATACGTAATGCGGCGATTGACCAGACCACCATCAAAACATTGAACTTTACCAATGTGCGGATGTTGCCGGGCAAAAAACCGGGCCTGTTGAAGCTGAGCAATTTTGATTTCAGTTATTCTTATACAGAGATGCAGCAGAGCAGCCCCATCGTGCAACAGAATACTGTTGTGAGGCACCGTGGAGGGTTGGGTTATACTTATAACCGATCGAGCCGTTTTGTGGAGCCATTCAAAAAGCTGGTGCGCAGCCGTTCGCCCTGGCTGTCGCTCCTGCGGGATTTCAACTTCAGCCCCATGCCTTCCTATCTTAGTTTCAGGGCCGATGTGAACCGGCAGTTCGGAGAGTTCATCCCGCGGATTGTGAATACGATCGACAGTAAGGTAGATCGTGTGGACACTACCTACGATAAATATTTTACGTTCGACCGTTATTATAATATGCGTTGGGATCTGACCCATTCGCTCAACTTTGATTTTTCTGCTACTAATAATGCGCGTGTGGATGAGCCTTATGGCCGGATCGATACCAAAGTGAAGAAAGATTCGGTGCGGAATAATTTTTTCAAAGGCGGAAGGAATACGCTCTACCAGCAAAAAGCCATACTCGGGTATAACATTCCGCTAAACAAGATTCCGCTGACAGACTGGATTACTGCTCGTTACAGTTATGGTACTTCGTATAACTGGATTGGGGGAAGCCTGCTGGCGCCCGGTTTGGGAAATACCATTGAGAACTCGCAGGAAAACAATATGAATGCGCAGTTTAATTTTGCCAGCCTGTATGCAAAATCGAGGTGGTTGCGGGCATTGGACAACATACCACCGCCCAAGCCCAAAACTGGAGGGCCGGCCAAACCGAACAACAACCTGTTGGGGTCTACGCTTCCCACTAAAGAAGAAGCTTTGCGTGGTCTTACGGGAAAGCCGCGGGCAGATGCATTGCGTAAATGGAGAGAGCGAAAGCGTGATGAACGGATTGCGCAACGTTTATTGAAAGCCAGTCAGCTACCGGAATTGAATGGATTGGAAAGAACTGCGGGCCGGTTACTCACTATGATTAAGGGGGTGACGGTGAATTATGCGGAGAATTATCACAGCCGGGTACCCGGTTATATGGATAAGACCAAACTACTGGGGCAGGATTGGAATACGATGGCACCGGGACTGGATTATGTTTTCGGGCGGCAGCCTGATACTACTTGGCTGAACGAAAAAGCAGCGAAAGGATTGTTGAGCAGGGATAGTACGTTCAATTTCCTGTACCGGCAGAATTTTGAACAGCGGCTCAACATAACAGCGCAGATAGAACCGATACGCGACCTGGTGATCGACCTCAACCTTGAAAAAAGTTTTTCCAAAGACTATTCAGAATTGTTCAAGGATACTTTGGGTAATGGTACGATGAGGCATCTCAATCCCCTGGCTACTGGCGGGTTCAGTGTATCCTACATTGCACTCAATACTTTGTTCCAGAAGGGAAATCCGAATGAAATATCTGATCTGTTCAAAACATTCGAGAACAATCGTATCATCGTGTCGCGCCGTGTGGCTGCCGCGAACCCTTATTGGCAGGCGTTGCCCGGAACACAGAAATTCGGGGCTGATGGGTTTGCTACGGGTTATGGGCGCTATTCACAGGATGTGCTGGTGCCTGCATTCCTGGCCGCATATACCGGCAAAGACCCTAACAGTATTGCTTTGATCAACCAGTCGAATGGAAAAATCTCTTCTAATCCGTTCAAAGGCATTATGCCTAAGCCGAACTGGCGTGTCACGTATACAGGTTTGAGTAAGATACCCGCCCTGGCTTCGGTGTTCAGTGGCATTACGCTTACACATGCGTATATTGGCCAGTTGAGCATGAATAGTTTCAATAGTGCATTGTTGTACCGTGATCCTTTCCGTTTCAATGCGCCCGGATTTATTGATACGGTAAGCGGTAACTATATTCCTTTCTTCCTGGTACCCAATATGACCATGCAGGAGAAATTTGAGCCTCTGATCGGAGTGGATGTGACTACGATCAAACAACTCAACCTTAAATTTGAATACCGGAAGAGCAGGCAATTAAGTCTTAGCCTGATTGACTATCAACTGACCGAAAGCCGTGCTACGGAATGGATCTTTGGGTTCAGCTGGCGCAAACGTGGGGTGAACCTGCCTTTCAAGATACCAGGCGCCAACAGCAAAAAACTGGTGAATGATTTGAACCTGAAGCTTGATCTGTCGATGCGTGACGTATCTAACAGCAACAGCAGGCTCGACCAGAGTAATGCTTATGGTACGGGGGGACAAAAAGAAATTACGATCTCTCCTGCCGTTGATTATGTGTTGAACAGCAGGATCAATATCAAATTCTTCTACGATCAGCGAAAAACGATCCCTTATATTTCTACATCGGCGCCCAGCACTCAAACACGTGCCGGTGTGAGTGTGCGGATCGCTTTGCAATAAATTAATTCTTCCGGAATGCCCATTTCCACATTTCTTTCCAGGTAACTTTTTTGCCGTACATGAGAATACCTGTGCGGTAGATTTTGCCCGCCAGCCAGGTAGTGCAGAGAAAACCTGCCACCAGCAATGCTATACTCACCAGCAACTGGATCAATGTAACGCCATCGGGAATACCGTGCGCGATACGGGCCATCATTACGATGGGTGATGTGAAGGGAAACAGGCTTCCAAATACTGCCAGGCTGCTGTTGGGGTCGTTGACGGCCTTGGTCATGATTACCAACGCAAATATTACCGGCATCATAATGGGCAGTAGCAGGCTTTGTGCATCCTGCGGGTCTTCGTTCACCGCACTGCCCACCGCAGCAAAGAGCGATGAATAGAGGAAATATCCTCCCATGAAATAAAAAATAAAACAGCCAATGATCAGCGGGAAATTGATGTCGCTGAGTCCGCTCATGAGGCCATCCATCGCCCCACTGTCTTTCATAGCTTGCGCTGCACCCATACCACCGGGCTGTACCGGTTGCGCATGTATTTGTGTTGCAAGATCGGGGAAGATCATGGGCAGGATCAATTGAAGGCCAAATACCAGCAATATCCAGATAACAAATTGAACCAATCCAACAGAACCAATGCCCAGTATTTTACCCATCATCAATTGAAAAGGCCTTACGCTGCTCACGATCACTTCGGCAATGCGGTTGACTTTTTCTTCCATCACTCCACGCATCACCATGGTGCCATAGAGGAACAGGATGATGTAAATGAGGAAACCTGAAATCATCCCTACAGCATAGCTTATACCTACTTTGGAATCGTTGTTTGTTTTACCGGCAGCATTGGAAAAACGGATATAATCTTTTTCGGCCCTGGCGCTGTCGAGCTGCTGCTTGGAAATATTCATCGACAAAAGCCGCTTCTCTTCCAGTGCACCACTGATGCGTTTCTGGATGGTTTCACGGGTTAGCAGGCCGATGGCTTTGCCGGAGCGCAATTGGAGCGAATCGGAAGGCGAGCTGATTGAAAAGCCTGCAGGTACATACAGGTAGGCATCATAAGTATGATTGTCGAGTTGCTTTTGAACAGACGCAGTATCATCGTTTACAAAATTGAAGATGAGCTCGGTTGTTTTTTTGTCATCGATACTGCCATTGAAAAGATGGGCTTTGTCGATCACCGCTACTTTGAAATGATCGGTTGATTTGACCGAAAAATAGATAATGCCTGCATAAAGACTGAAAATGAGCAGGGGGAGACCGATAGTCGAAAGCAGGAAAGTTTTTTTCTGCACCCGTGTAAGAAATTCACGTTGGGCAACAAGTAAAGTCTTATTCATGGAGATGGTGGTTGATAGTTGTCAGAATATCATTGAGTAATTGCGCTATTGAGCCATTGAGTCATTAAATTGTCTTGTCTTTGCTTTACTACCTTCTACGAGGTGAATGAAAATATCATTGAGCGAAGGCAGTATCTCATGGAAAGCTTCGATGGTACATTGTTGCTGCAGAAAGAATTGCAGCACGTCGTTGCTTTTATGGCCTTCGTTGATTTTTACAGTGAAAGCATTCGCCTGCTGATCAATTACATTGAAAGCCGGACTACTGGTGTGTGCAGGCAACTCTTGTAACTTGATGCTGAATTTATTTTCTTTGAATTGTTGTTTCACATCGCCAACTGTTCCATCCAGTATTTTTTTGCCCAGGTTCATTAATACAATATGGTCGCAGATCTCTTCCACCTGCTCCATGCGATGGGTGCTGAAAATAACCGTGCTGCCACGCTGGGCAAGGCCATAGATCTCGTCTTTGATGAGGTTGGCATTGAGCGGGTCGAGGCCGCTGAAAGGCTCATCCAGTATAATCAGTTGCGGTTCGTGGAGTACGGTAGTAACAAATTGCAGTTTCTGGCTCATGCCCTTACTCAGGTCTTCTACTTTCTTGGTCCACCAGCTTTCCATTTCCAGCCTTTTGAACCAGAATTTGATTTGCTTTAATGCATCTTGCCGGCTAAGTCCCTTCAACTGCGCCAGGTACATGACCTGGTCGCCAATTTTCATTTTTTTATACAGTCCTCTTTCTTCCGGCATATACCCGATCTTGAGTACGTCTTCGATGGGGTTGAAAGTTCTGCCGTCGAATTGTATATGACCGCTGTCGGGATAGAAAATACCCGTGATCATGCGCAGCAGCGTGGTTTTGCCGGCGCCATTGGGACCGAGTAGCCCGAATATGCTGCCTTTTTCGATGGAGAAACTGATATCGTCCACCGCTTTCTGGGTGGCGTAATATTTCCTGAGGTTGGTTAGTTCCAGTATGTTCTGCATGGTAGAAAGATGATTGAATTCAAATTTAATCATTCAGCGTACTGATCGGTGAAATATTTACACCAGCGGAAACATTCCTGAAAAATGGGTGAAAAAACGGTTGCGGGGTCTCCGCCGTTGTTTATTTTTACCGATCAACCCAAAACTCTATACCATGAATAAAGCTAAAGGCAAACATGTACCGGCCTCCGAAGCGAGGCAAGGTATTGATGCATACCGCAAACAGTTTGCGGGAACACCATATTACCGGGAATCGATTAGTTATACCATTGCAGAACTCAGGGCTTTTCTGGATATTGCGGAAAAGGAATTGATAGGCATGAATATCACCGATCCCGATGACCGGTGTATCAGTTTTCTGCCTTATATGAACCAGGGAGATCACAAGTTGAGTGTATTAATGACGCCCAGTGTATATAAAGCGGATTCTACTACAAGTAACGGAAAACACAAGCATCAATTCAACAAGGATATTGGCGAAGGTTATGGTAGAGAAGGAGCTAAAAGCGATGCTACACCTGCTCCGGATCCTACGAATCCTTATGGTGGTATTGCAGCTCCTACCCCCCCTTATAATTATGGGCAGAGTGAACCATGATGATGTCATTAATGTATAATTTTAAAATAATTAAGACTGGATGCGTTAATAATGGAAAGCTCATCCAGCTTTTCCTATAATATGCGGATAGAATTGAATCATATTGTGGAATTTATAAGTCTTTTAGCGGCGATATGGAACTATAAATTTCTTAAGGGAACGATATATGAATATTTTGTTTGGTATATTGGATTTATTTTATACGCGGAATTGGGGGCCAGTTATTTCAAGTATGCATTAAATCATACTTATAATATGCATATTTACCTTTGGGTAGGTATTGTGGATATATCCTTTAAAAGCTATTTTCTGTATTCATTTATTCGAAGCAGAATATTTAAGAGAATTATCATTGTTTGTGCTTCTGTTATTGTGTGTTATTTTTTATTTCTTTTCTTTTTTTTCCAGCGCTTTACCGAATTATTCTACTATGGAATGAGTGTTGGTAGTTACTATTTGACCTTATTATGTTGTGTTTATTTCTTTGAATTATTCGTCAATTCAGAAGAAGAAATATTATGGTCGCTGCCATCTTTCTGGATAGTAGCAGGTACTTTTATTTTCTTCACTGGGATAAGTTTGTCTTTTGTGATGCATAAAATATTGGCTAAACCGAGTGTGCGAATATTTAATTTACCACTTTATAATTTTATTCCGCAGCTATTAAGTGTCATTTTATATGGCGCTTATGTGGTCGCCTTTGTATTAGTAAAAAAGAAAAAACAGGCTCAATTATTGAGCTCGGAGGTTCTCCGGACCTGATTATAATATGCGGATAGAAATGAATCATATTGCTGAATTGATCTGCCTCCTGGCGGCGTTGTGGAATTATAAGTATCTGAAAGGGACGATCTATTTCTATTTCATCTACTACCTGGCATTTGTCCTTTATGGAGAATTGGGAGCTAGTTACTTTAAATATGTTTTGTCACTTACATTGAAGCCGGAAGACCGGAACAACATGCATATTTATTTGTGGGTATGGGCGGTGATGGGCGCATTCCTGAGTTATTTCCTTTATACAGAGATTCGAAATGTGTTTGTCAGGAAACTAATCACCGTATTTACTTCTTTGCTGGTCTGCTACTTCTTGTTCCTGTTTTTCTTTTTCAAACATTATGTAGAGCCATGTTATTATGGATTTGTGGTAGAAACATTTTATCTCATCATTTTATGCTGCATTTATTTTTATGAGCTATTCCTGCATTCAGAAGAAGGGGATTCAATATGGACATTGCCTGCATTTTGGGTTATAGCCGGCATATTTATTTTCTTTACTGGTACCAGTATTTCTTCGGTGATGCATGGCGTATTAAAAAATTTCAGTACACAGATAATGGGATTACCGCTTTATAGCTCAAGTATTATGTGTGTTTTTATATGGTTGCCCCGTGGTTGCCTTTATATTACTGAGAAAGGAAAAACAGGCTCGATTATTTAATTAGAAGATGCAAAAAACGACCATTAAATGAGCATGCACTTTAGCATTATAATGGAATTCTTAAGTTTATTGGTTGCACTTTTTCATTATAAACGACTGAAAGAAACTTTTTATGTGTATGCTATCCCTTTCTTGTTTTTTGTTTTGTATGCTGAAATAGGAGCTGCCTATTATAGGTCTAACCATCTTGTGAAAACAAACCATACGGGGAATACACATATCTATTTGTGGATTAGCATCGCAGAAACCATTTTTTACAGCTGGTTTTTTTACCAGGTGGCGGCAGGTTATGTTTTTAAAAGATTGGTAAAAATATTGGCTACTATGTTGGTATTGACTTATCTTTTTCTATTCTTTTTTTACTTTTCGTATGTGGGGGCTTATTATATTATAATGACAGTTACCGGTATTTATTTCACGATCATGTCCTGCATTTATTTCTATAAACTTTTCATTAATGCAGGAGAAGAGAATATAATCAACCTGGCAAGTTTCTGGATGGCAATTGGCATATTTGTTTTCTATTCCGGTATCTCTCTTGTGATGGTTTTGCACGAGATGCTGATGCGTCAAAACGTAACGATATTTGGCGAATCACTTTATAATGTTATCCCCCAGGTATTAAGTATAATTTTATATGGCTGTTTCATAGCAGCTTTCATATTATGCAGGAAGAAAAAAACAATCTGATCATAGCGGTACTCACCGGCAGCTTTTTTGTATTGCTGTTTGGTTTCATGATGCTGTTGGTGGTGCTTAATTTTTTGAGGAGCAAAAAGAAAATGTTGCTGGAGAAAAAAGTCAGGGAGGCACAGGTACAACAAGAGTTGTTGCAGGCACAGCTGGAAATGCAGGAACAGACGTTCAAAACAGTGAGCCAGGAAATACACGATAATGTAGGGCAGATACTGAGCCTTGCCAAAGTAAACCTGAGCATCCTGGCCATGGAAGTGGGCGGCAATGAAAAACTGAATGATATCTCTGAACTGGTGGGTAAAGCCATCCGTGAACTGAGGGCGTTGAGTGCCGGGTATTATGCCGACAGGTTATTGGAAGAAGGTCTGATCATAGCCATCAGGCATGAATTGGAGCAGTTGGAAAAAACAGGATTGTTCACTACCACTTTCAGTACGCAGGTAGAGCCATTGGTGGTAGATAAAAACAAAACCATTTTCCTGTTCCGTATGATACAGGAGGCGTTGAACAATATGGTGAAACATTCGGGCGCCACCCATGTAAGTATCAATATTTTTAAACAGGAAGAGGATATCCAGATCATGATCAAAGACAATGGCAAAGGTTTTGATCGTAAAAAAGAAGGGTTCAAACCCGGTATCGGATTGCTCAGTATTGAACAGCGGGCAAAAATAATAGGCGCCCAGGCCACCGTTCATAGCGAAGAGGACAGAGGTACCATCGTTAACCTTTTATTTAAAGCACATAATTATGATTAAGATTGCATTGGTAGATGATCATGTGGTACTACGCAAAAGCCTGGCCGTACTGATCAATATGTTACAGGATTTCAAGGTAACCATAGAGGCAGGCAATGGCGAGGAGTTCATTGAACAGCTTAAAGAAAAGGGATTGCCGGATATTGCCCTGCTGGATATTACGATGCCGGTAATGGATGGCGTTGAAACAGCCCGCTGGATCAAACAGCATCACCCCCAGGTTAAAGTAGTGGCGTTGAGCATGATCAAGAACGACCTGGTGGTCATCCGTATGCTGAAAAACGGCGCAAGGGGTTACATTCTCAAAGACTGTGAACCGGAAGAGCTTCGCGATGCACTGCACCATGTATATGAAAAGGGGTATTATTATAATGAGCTGCTTACACCCCGTATGAAAGCCAATGACAAATATATCAGCGAAGAAGGCTTGCGTTCTATGATGAATGAAAAAGAACTGGCTTTTCTCCGCTGGACCTGCACCGATAAGACCTATAAAGAAATTGCCGATGAAATGGGCGTGAGCGTACGTACGGTAGACGGCTACCGGGATGCTCTTTTCCAGAAACTCAATGTAACTACCCGGGTAGGTCTGGCTATCTACGCCATCAGGAACGGCATCGTAGTGCTGTAAAAGAGGGTGATTTTCCCCTAAAAAATGGGTGTTTTTCACGTATGCTGGGCCATTCCGCTCACCTAAGTTTGCTTCATGAAAGGGAGTTGAGGGTAACTTAAAAAGTACCTGATTATAAGAGATAGCGGTCATATCCGGGGGGAAGATGGCTTGCTATCTCTGACTCTCTGACTTTTCCATCTTGTTGGTCAGAATAACAATCACTGTAATTTTTCTCAGACGTTGATTTATATTGGGGCAGGAGAGGTTTCCACCTCTCCTTTATTTTTAAGCTTGTAGTCTTAAAATCAGCTGTTCGGCCACCCGCTCTCCATCCATCGCTGCACTAACAATTCCTCCGGCATAGCCGGCGCCTTCACCACAGGGATACAGTTTTTTGATCTGGGGATGTTCCAGGCTTTGGTTGTGCCGGGGGATGCGTACGGGAGAAGAGGTCCTGCTTTCTGTTGCTACCACCACCGCATCGTTCGTGTAATATCCACGCATTCTATTGCCAAATGCTTTCAATGCGGCCTGAAGACTTTGATATACGAAGCCAGGCAGCACGGCGCCAAGATTTGCAGGCGTGATACCGGGCAGGTAACTACAGTCAGGCAGGTCGGTAGACGCGTTGCCCATACAAAAATCAACCACCCGTTGAGCGGGTGCTACCAATGCACCACCCCCGGCCTGGTATGCGGCTTGTTCAACGGCTTGTTGAAAATACATCAACAGTAGCGGTGAGGATAATAATTGGGGCCTCGTGCGCGCAAAATGTTTTTGAGCATCTTCCAATGTTATTTGTACTACCATGCCGCTGTTAGCATGCACATTGTTGCGCTTACTGGGGCTCCAGCCGTTCACTACCAGTTCGCCGGGATGGGTGGCAGCAGGAGCAATGATGCCACCGGGGCACATGCAAAAGCTGAAAACCCCTCTGTCGTTAACTTGTTCTACTACGCCGTAAGATGCAGGTGGCAGGAATGGGTCGCGAATGGGGTTGTGGTATTGTATGGAATCGATCAACGACTGAGGATGCTCAATCCGAACACCAAGTGCAAAAGGTTTGGCCTCTATGAGGATATTTTTCCTGTGCAGCAGTTCGAATACATCGCGGGCAGAATGGCCGGTTGCCAATACAACAGCATCGGCTTTCAATATCTCTCCATCGGCTGTTATAACGCCTTTGATTTCCTGCTGGCTGATGACCAGGTCGGTCAGTTTTTTTTCAAAAAGAAAAACACCGCCGGCATCGATAACCTGTTGCCGCATGGCAGTGATGATATGCGGCAATTTATTGGTGCCGATATGCGGATGCGCTTCGTATAAAATATTTTCTTCGGCGCCGAACTGGTGAAAAAGCTGCAAGACGCGATTGATGTTGCCACGCTTACTACTGCGGGTATACAATTTGCCGTCGCTGTAAGTGCCTGCTCCACCTTCGCCAAAACAATAATTGCTTTCAGGATTCACGATACCCGCCTTGTTCAGTGCAGCGAGGTCGCGGCGGCGGTCCCGCACATTTTTACCTCTTTCCAGGATCACCGGTTTGATGCCGGCCTCCAGCAGGCGCAATGCTGCAAATAAACCGGCTGGACCTGCACCCACAATGATTACACTGTAGGGTGACCGGCTCACATCCCTGAATGATACGCGAATATTTTCCCGCAGGTGAAAGGGTTCGTCAATAAAAGCCCGTACCGTGAGGTTGATCCATACCTGTCTGCCACGGGCATCGATGGATTGTTTGAGGATATGATAACCTGTAATGCTCGCATCGGTTTTGCCGGCCGAGCGTGCAATATAATTGCGCACGATTGCAGCATCGGCCGCTTCAGCGGGACTGAGTTTGAGCGTAATCTGTGATTGCATACCTAAAAGGGCAGGTCGTCTACCATCTCGGCAGGAGGTGGCATGTCATTGTAATCGGATTGTCCCGATTCCTGCGACAGTTTAACCGTTTCCATTCTCCAGGCGTCTAGGTTGGTAATATAATTTTCACGCCCGTCTTTCACCCACTTGGTTCCTTTAATGTTGAACTGCACTTTTACATCATCACCAATGTTGAAGCGGTCCGGCATGGCGGTTTTATCCTGCACGCATTGGAACTTAACATAATTGGTAATAACTCTTCCACCAATATCTTCTGATTTTTCAATCACGAACTCCCTTGTCTTGAATGTTTCGGTGCGCTGCACAATCTCAAACCGGGCTACCAGTTTGCCTGTAATCTCATACGACATACTATGTTTTTTTGAAAGAGACAAAACTAATATTAAAATTCACTGTTGGCTTAAAAAATCTTCGTTTACTGTCATTTAAAGTGTATCTTAACGCTGCGGGCTGTGAACTGTTTTCCTAATGAAAAAAACAAGGGAATAAAAAATTTTTTTTTCAACATAAAGTCTACATATTCGCAGACTCGTATGTATTTTTTGGGTACCTTAATGGGGAGTGTAAGAAAGGGGGCATACTACTATAACTCATTATATAAACTCGTTCGTTTTCATCTATGGTTAAGAGCGCTGAATTAGTATGGAGCAATTGTTTGAAGATCATCAAAGACATTGTAGAATGGCAACATTTCAAAACATGGTTTGAACCTATCAACCCGGTAGAATTGAAAGAGAATGTGCTCATGATCCAGGTGCCCAGTCAGTTCTTTTATGAATACCTCGAAGAGCATTATGTAAACCTGCTGGCCAAGACCCTTAAGCGGGAGCTGGGCAAAGAAGCCCGGCTGGAATACCGTATTATGGTGGACAGCGGCAACACCAATGGCCGCAATGGTTCTATGGACGTGCCTGCCAGCGGCATGAAGACCTATAATAACAATGAAATGAATTTTCCGCTGGTGATCGACAACCCGGTGAAGAATCCCTTTGTTATTCCCGGTCTGAAGAAAATGCAGATCGATCCCCAGCTCAACCAGATGTATACTTTCGACTCTTTCATTGAGGGAGACTGTAACCGTGTGGCCAGGCGGGCGGGCAAAACGGTAGCTGAGAAACCTGGCGCCAACTCATTCAACCCCCTGGTGATTTACGGTGGTGTTGGATTGGGTAAAACGCACCTTGCCCAGGCCATTGGAAACGACGTTAAAAGGATGCATCCCGGTAAAGTGGTATTGTATGTGAGCAGTGAGAAATTCATCAACCAGTTCCAGGACCATAGCCGTAATAATGCCATCAACGATTTTATACATTTTTACCAGTTGATCGATGTGCTGATCATTGATGATGTGCAGTTCTTCAGCCGCGCAGAAAAAAGCCAGGATGCTTTTTTCGCCATCTTCAACCACCTGCACCAGAGTGGCAAACAGCTGGTGCTCACTTCAGATAAAGCGCCAAAAGACCTGGACGGTATGCAGGAGCGGTTGCTGAGCCGTTTCCGTTGGGGATTGAGTGCAGACTTGCAGGTACCTGATTATGAGACGAGGATTGAGATCCTGGAGCGCAAGATGAAGAACGATGGGTTGGATATGCCCAAAGAAGTGGTTAAATATGTGGCATACAATATCAATACCAATGTACGCGAACTGGAAGGGGCGTTGATCTCCCTGCTGGCACAGTCGTCTTTGAATAAAAAAGACATCGACGTGGAGCTGGCCAAAAAAGTATTGCGCAATTTTGTCAAGACCAGCAGTAAAGAAATTACCATCGATGCCATTCAGAAAATGGTGTGTGAATATTTTGATGTTCCTTACGATAAATTATTGCAGAAAACGCGTAAGCGTGAGATCGTGCAGGCCCGCCAGATCACTATGTACCTGGCTAAAGCTTTTACCAAGAACTCCCTGAAAACGATCGGAGAACATTTCGGAGGCCGTGATCATACCACGGTTATCCATTCCTGCCAGACGGTGAAAGACCTGATGGATACCGATTCTATTTTCCGTGAAAACGTAATGGAATTGACCCAGAAGGTGCAGCTGGCTGCGATGTAAATTCCCTGAATTTATTTTAGGTATTTAAGTTCCCTATCCCTATTTTTGCAGCCCTTTCCAAAAGGGAAAAGGCTTTATCAGCCCGGTGAGGTGGATGAGTGGCTGAAATCAGTAGTTTGCTAAACTGCCGTACGGGTCAAACTGTACCGCGGGTTCGAATCCCGCCCTCACCGCACCTGCCCACCGAAGTTTTAACGAAGGTGGGTGTTACCTAAATGACAATCCACCTTCGCCAAGGCTTCGGTGGACAATGCGGGAAGTAGCGCAGGCCGGTAGCGCACCTGGTTTGGGACCAGGGGGTCGCAGGTTCGAATCCTGTCTTCCCGACTAAGCTTGTAATCGTTTGATTTACAAGCTTTTTTATTTAAAATAATATCATAATATAGTCCTCTTTTCCTTTTTTCACTGAGCAAATAACTGAGTGGCTTACTGAGTTTTAATCTGCTCACCTTTAAGTGATTATCTGCATTTTCAGCAACAGTTATTTCCTTCGATATATCAAATCCTATCAAATTTTATTGTGAGTGATTCCGTGAGTTCATTAGATGCCTTCAGTGTAAATATCCAATTATCAATTGGTTGTGACGACTTTTGTAATCATTGGAGGATTCGAGCAATTTTATCTGATTGGTATTTAAATGATTGAGTGTTCGATTGTATTATTATTTCATGCCTGAAAATTCCTCTTTTAATAGCCCTCTTCAGTGATATTTCTGCGGTTTGCGATAACCCAATTGATGAATGTGCGTTGCTGCTTTAAGCAGACTTAATATCCACCTGCTGTTTGATTAAGTATGGAGAAAAGTCGTGTCATTGTTAACCTTAAAAATAACGACCATAAACAGCAATCATCCATTCAATGTTAGCTTCTTTATTCGTCAAAACAGAAACAGGAAAAAAGATTATAGTGTCTATTGTTGTATCAAGATACCGGAATCACCTCCCAGGGAATTATGCATCATCGGAGGCATCAAAAGGGTAGAATGGGATTTAAGGAAAGGACGACCCAAACAAAGCAGTGATCGCCTGATAAAGCTTTCGCTGTATCTGGATTCTATTAAAGCGAGATTATTTGAGATCTACCTGGATATAAGGCTCAATCAAGGTGAGCTTTCTTCCGAAAATATAAAGAATACTTATCTCGGCAAGGGGATACAAGATTATACCATGCTGGGATTAATCGATCAGGCCATCCAGAAATATGAAAAGGAGTTTGCAAAGGGAACGCTCAAAAATTATGGGGCTACCAGGGCCTATGTGGAAGCATTTTGTAAAATGAAATATAAATCAGGTGATGTTCGCTTGAAATTGCTTACCTATTCTTTTATTGATGAACTAAAGACATACATTTTAAACCATCCTATTAAACCCAATGACCCTTGTACAAACAATGGCTGCATGAAACACCTGGAGCGGCTCAAAAAGATGATCAGTTGGGCATACGAAATGCGCTTTATCGACCGGGATACTTTTAGCTCGTTCAAGATCAAAAAGAACCCGTTTGAAAGCCAAAGATTGCATTGGGAACAATTAAAAACGCTTGAGCAAAAGGTGTTTCAACGGCCAATGTTAAACCTGGTGAAAGACCTTTTTGTGTTTTGTTGTTATACCGGAATGGCACCTGCCGATATGCAGCATTTGCAGCCTCATCAGATATATGCTGGGACAGATGGCTTGACGTGGCTGACTTATATTCGTGCGAAGAGCAAGGTTCCGGCAAATGTTCCATTGCTTAGTCCCGCTGCCGCTTTAATAAAAAAATATGAGCAAAAGAGAGGGCATATGATACGTACAACGGTTTTCCCTTTTGTGACTAACAAGGATTTAAACGACAACCTTAAAGTTATAAGCGAGGTCTGTGAATTTGGGATACCACTAAATTTCTATATGGCCAGATATACTTTTGCAACAACAGTGACACTTTTAAATGGTGTGCCGATTACTTCGATTAAAGAGATGCTAGGTCATCGGAAAATTGAGAGCACTATCCATTATGCCCGTGTCGATAAATCAATGATAGGAAGAGACATAATGGCTTTACAGGAAAAAATTTTGACTTATTATTGAATGCGGGCCACGGATAAAAAGAAGAATTTTATAAAAAGCTATTATGTAGGCAATATTTAGAGTATTTATATCAATTTTACCGCAAATAATATTAATAATATACCTTTTACAGTACTTCAAAATTCTTTTACAGTAAAAATTATTGCATGGCAGATAAAATAGCAGATGATGACGATAGACAATACGTGCTGCCCGTCGTGGTTTTCAGTCCGTAATAAACCCTTTTTGTGCTAGATGCTGTGCGATCTCCTTAAGATCATTGTCTCCATTGAAACATTCCAATTTTTTATATTGCATTACTTTGTTTGCTGTTTGAATGCTCAAAAAGCCATGCTGTTCCATAACAGCTAATAGTTCAGACATTAGTTTTGCTCTTAGTTCTATATTTTCAACAAGTTTTAAATTTTCCTCATTATACTCACCATATTTTTTTTGGTCAGCTACATGTTTTTGGCAACTACCTGGATGGCCAATAATCCACTGTTCAGCTTTTCTGTGGACTTGTAAATTTAATGTTAAGCCAAAAAACATGTCGCGTATCCCTCGATTTATTTTGGTGGAACTGAAGCCTTCAGTATTGGGATAGATAAATAAAAAATGTTTTCTGTCAAGTGGTATTTCTATAATATTTGTAGGATCATAAAGATGAAATGGATTTTGAACGGAACTATGTATTAAAACGGGATTGTCTGAAGTAATTAATTCAATGTCTCCTTCAATTTTAAATACACTAATTGCACAATGATATTTATAAGTGACAAACTCATGCCATTCTTTTACATGTGTTGATAAGAAGTCTTGTCTATTTTGCTCATATAATCTTTGTTTTACAGTATCAATATCATGTCGTAAAAATTTTAATTCCTGTCCGAAAAAATCAACAACTATCTCATCTTTTCCTGGGCCGGTCATCATTAAAGCTTGGTCTAAACTTGTATCAGTTAGTTTATTAAGTGCATGCAGAAACTTGGGTGTCCGGAAATACAAGCTCATCAAGGTGTATATTATTTTATGTTTCTGCTTCTTGCTGATGGTTGTTGTTTTATCGTCAACTAGCAAATCGTACACTTCAGGATAAACTTCATCCACGTTTTTGGCATAGTATTTTTCCAAGTAGTACGGATCAGTATTATTTCTCTTTGGAAGAGTATATAAGCCCGTTTTAACACAAATGCTTCTAGTACTAACGATTTTTGTTTCATTAGAAGACAGATCCATTACTTCGACAAATTTTTTGTCTTTGTTTCGTTTGGCGAAATTTTTCAGATAGGATTTTGGAATGAAATGTTGATGGTCTGGCCTGTTCATTTTCGAGTATTACTTATTGATGCGGGTAATATTCATCGGTTTTAATAACCCTGAAAGAATCGATCCTTAATTTTTGCGAGATTAAATTGTTTAAGATGAAAAATGTTTTTGCCATTTTTTCAATCTGCTATTCATTTCACTGACAAGTTCAGAATTGTTCCGATAGATAATATTGGTCATAATCAGCTTTTTTAACTTCTCAGTCGCTTCCTGGTATGAGACTAAGGAGGAATCTAAAAGTTTATCGAAAACCCATAACATGCCGTGGTATTCAATTTTTCGGATTTTAGCATTATGTCTTACCGTTTTATCACTACTGAGTAACATGGCATCAAATTTTGAAGCCAGGTACAAAACAGTTTTATCATTGGCAGATAATCCATTCGGATACCCCATCTGGCTGATACGTTTTCTGTCCTCTTCATTTATGGCATGAATAATCAGCTTGCCTACACTCTGAAATGCTTTCAACACTTCTTGATGCTGAATATATAATTCGTTGAATACGTCAAAAGAGGTATGGACCTCCAACTCCAAGCCGAAAAAGGCTGAAGTAAGCTGAAGGTCAAAAAGATCAATAAAAATGCAAGCATCGGTTATCGCAATCTTCACACATAAAGTATTTGGATCGGAAATTGGGCAATAGCAAACTTATGCAATCACCAGTGATTTTTCCCGGAATTCAGCCAAAGTCTGATTATTCAAGGCGGCGGCTTTACTCATGGATATCAGTTCTTCGCCAAGGGCTCTGAACAAAAGCTGTTCAAAACGATTTGATTTTTCTACCCCCTCGTATTCTACCGGTTCATTGACTTTCCAACCCATTTGGTTCATCATAAAAAAGAATTGCTTGCAATAGCTTTCGGAAAGAATACCTAAGTCTTTTGCCCGCATCACAATGGCCTGAATGGAAATGCCATATTGTTTTTTTAAGGCGCCCAATTCCTGGATCATTACTTTGTTTCTTTTTGCGCCTAATTCTTGCACCGCAGTTTCTGCCGGCAATAACATTGCAGCAGCGAATTGATGGCAAAATTTCTCTTTTTGCTTTTCTGAAAGATGCTTTAACCGAAGCAAAAGATGACATAATTCATGCAGGATGGTAAACCGTATCCTGTCGGATGATTTAACCTTGTCTATGTTAATGGCAATAACGGGAAATTTCCCGTTTACCCAGGTTTGCATCCCATCGAAGCTGTCACCGCCACTCACTTCCACCACTTTAATGTGATTGTCTTCCAATAATTCAACAGCGTTAAAAATAGGATCCTTACCTAAATTCCATGCCACCCGTAACGCTGCTGCAGCCACTTCTATCTCTTCAAATGAATGAATATCACCCAAGTGCTTCAGTGGATTGACAAATTGGGTCTGGATAGACAAGATTTCCTCCAATTCCAGATACCTGGAAAGTTTGTCTTTAACTTCCTCGATAATTCTGTTTTCTTCCTTTGCAGGAAGGTTTTTAAGCTTACGGAATTCGATTTCTCCCAGTTCAACTTTAAGTTCCCTGAAGAAGAAGTCGGGTCTTACGTTCAAGGCTTGACATAGATGGCCGATCATCTGACTATCCGGGATGACTTCTCCTTTTTCATATTTATGTAATGCCTGCCGCGAGACCTTATTGCCAAGTTTGTTGGCCAGGTCTTGCAGAGACATCCCGCTTAAAGCACGGGCAGAGCGGAACCTGTCAGCAAATAATTGGTTCATAGATAGTAGTTTAAAAGTGGACGGAATAAAGGCTCTTTTTGTTTACAAAGGTAACAAAAAATGTAATACTGTCAACTTATGTGACATAATATCAATTTATTCATTATCAACTTGTTGGGTTATTAGTTGTAAGTAGAAAAGTGACTAATTGACATGTTTAGTTGACAAAATGTTATTTTTAATATATTTTGTAAATTGCAGTATAGAGGGGGTTTTGGCTTTTGCTGAAGCCATCGACATCAGAGGAAAACTATTTTTACAGCCTGGAGTGTATTTTATGGAAATACGAATTTCTGAGGCGTCTAAACTAAAAACTAAAGAGAATGATTGACATCTTTTCAAATTTTGCGTTGCAAAGAGAAGATATTCTGGCAAGGATTGCAGAAAGTCTTCAACTGGACGCCACCAGGTGGCAAAGAATGGAAAGTGCTTATAAGGCGCTTACCACTATCATCAATGAAGACGATGGTTTTTTTAAAGGTATGGAGATAGATATTTATGCTCAAGGTTCCGTTCCAATTGGAACGACTGTAAAACCATTACAGGGAGACGAGTTTGATCTGGATATTGTACTTCATATCAAAAAAGGCTATTCTCACTTTACGCCAATGCAAATTTATAATGCCCTGGTGCAAAAGTTAGAGAGTGATGGCAGATACCGCCACATGGTTCAGAAAAAAAACAGATGTGTCCGCCTGAAATATGCAGGCGATTTTCACATGGATATACTCCCAGGCTGCATGGTGGTAATAACAGATGATAAAAATATCATGGTGCCTGACCGTGAACTGAGAGGCTGGACGATCAGTAACCCCAAAGGGTACGCTGAATGGTTTCTGAACATTGCCAACCTTTCAAAGGCGCCTGAACTGGAAAGTTATTATCGAAGGTTGTTTGAGTTAAAAGCAGAAGTCCAGGAATTGCCAGAAGATGATTTTTTTTTAAAAAAACCCTTACAAAGAGGGGCCCAGTTGATCAAACGCTATAGGGACATATATTTTGAAAAAATGCCGCAGTATGCCACTTCCAGTATTATATTAACTACCATTGCCGGCCATTTTTATAAGGGTGAAAACTCTATTTTTGAGACTATTGATGCCATCCTGTTAAGAATACAGCAGGAATCACTTCAGCAAAGACTTTCACGCCTGAAAATAACCAACCCTATTAATCCTGAAGAGGATTTTTCAGAAAAATGGGATGAAGAACCGAAGTTATACCAGCATTTCCTTGCTTTTACAAAAGATCTTTATGAAAAATGGCAATTGTTGAAAAAAGACTTTTCACAAAGCGCAACCACCTACGAAACCTTGTTTGGAGATAGTGTGTATAAGGGTGCTATTCGGCAGCAGGTAGAAAAATTAGGAAAAAAATCTTTTAACCCGTTAATAAATGCAGGGTCGCTGATTATAGGAGGTGATCTGAGAACCGACCGGAAGGGTAATATAAATGAAAACATAGGTGAAAAAAATAAAAGGCACAGGGATTTTGGAGACCATAATGCTTGAGAATGCGAGGAAATACAGTTATTCGTACCTATTGATCGAAAAAATCCTTATTGAAAGTAAATATGACTGGTTGCATTGCACCATAGTCGGAAATGAGCTACTCGGCCAGGGATATTTGTTTTCTAAAAGCAAAAGGAAAAAATATAAAATACTGATCAAATACTCATATTATTACTCAAGTAGATTCGAGAGGGTTTGGGTTGTCGAACCAAATATTAGGTATAATCCCCAAACCCACATGTATTTTGATGACACCCTATGTCTGTATTATCCAAAGGATTTACCAGTAACCAGAATCACACCACTGGTTGCTATGGTCCCTTGGATATCCGAATGGTTGGTAAAATATGAGCTTTGGGAAAAATTTAAAGTATGGGCGGGCGAAGAAGCGCCTCATTAAAATGTGCTATTGAGATGAATACACTATCTAAAATATTTGCATTCGGATTGGCATTGACGGTTATTATTTTGCTTACCCGCAATTACCCAACCAATGCATGGTCGTTGTCAGCTGTGGCCATATTGATAAACATTATTTCGGCGCCTATTGGGTTTTATATTATCGAAGCGTTGGCAAATATTAAAAAGCTGCCGTTGTTTTTCAGGACTAAAATTTCATTGAGGAATCGATATGTCCGGCTATCGTTCTCTTATTTGATCAAAATAAAAGTAAAAGGTAAATACCTGTTGGTAAAAAACAGGAATGGAAATTATTATCAATTGGTGGGAGGCGTGTATAAAAGATTCGCTTCATCAGAGGAATTGTTCAAAAAATACAGAGTAAAATCTGACAGGCAGTTTGAAACCGAGCATGGTATTGCTAAAAATGATCTTCGTATACAAGTGCTGGGTAAATATGTATTGGATATTATCAAATGGTTTGGCTCAAAGGAAGATCGGGAGATTTCTCAATGGAGGGAATTCTGTGAGGAATTACTTAGTACAGAAATTCTGGATAAACGATTATTTAGGTATATTGATTATAAGTATGTGGATACGCTGCAAATTCCCCTGCAAAAAGCAAAATACCTGGATTGTCAGGAAATACTGATTTATGAGATATTTGAATTGATCCCAAATGAGGAACAATTAAAAGCATTGGAAGACTTGCTCGATAATGGAACCAGCAGCAAGGTCAGGTGGGCGGATGAATTGATAATAAACAGGCTGGGATTAAATGAATTGAAAAAGGAAACAGAATTTGAAATTGGTGCTCACACAAAATGGGCAATTAACCTAAAATACAGTCAAGAATAATTGTTTATGCGAAGAAAAGACAGATACATTTTGAATGGAGCGCTTCTGTTTGCCGGCGGCACCATTGTATTTGATGTGTTCCGTCAATGGTGGGAAAAACGCCAGCAAGGATTAAGCCTGACATGGGAAAACTACAATGGGCAGCAAACTTTTAAGCTTGCTTTTCGTAATGCTATCATTGGTTGCTTCTTGGGCAATGCCTATTATTCCCACCGCATAAATGAAGAAAGCAAACTACCTTTTAATAGTGATGAATTCCTGAGAAAAGTATTGTCGGAAGAGCTTTTAAAAAACGATAATGTTTACCTGAATAAAGCTATCGCTTATAAGGAAACGATCAAGAAGAAATTGTTTCAGCAATTCAATGAAGTTCTTGTTTCTTACCCTTTGGATGGGGGGTCTTTTGCAAAAAGAACGGCTATTGTTTCTAATTATGATCTTGACATAGTATTGCCGTTTGCCAGGGATAGTTATTCTTCCCTGGAAGAAATGTACTATGATGTTTATGAAAAGCTTAATAAAATATTTGGGCACAAGGCCATCATACGACAGAATACGAAAGCAATTGGTATTTCTTTTGAATTAAAAACAGGCGATTTTATTGATTTTGATATAGTACCTGGAAGGGAAATAAATATTTTCCGTAAAGACAAAGACCTCAACCTATATGTTCGACCGGATTGGGTCTGGCAGCATGGCAGCTCATTTAAAACTAACTACTATCAGCAGAGAAACATTACAACCAATAAGCCTGACGCTAGGAATATAATAAAACTGCTCAAGGTTTATAGGCAAAGAAACAGGCTAGATATTTCAACTATTATACTAGAACAGTGTGTTGTAGAGGCATTATCGGAAAATAATTTTGGGATTCATCCTTCATTAACCGAAAACCTGTTGAACGCGATGGATTTCTTGTCCCGCAGACTGGGGCAGAAAGTTCTCTCTGATTTCACAAACTCAAACAACAACTTGAATGATAAATTGAGTGATACCGATAGGTATTATATATCTGGTTTGCTGCAAAAGGATATTGAAAGAATTGAACAAAATCCCGCCTACATTCGGGAAATATTTGACCTATAGTATGTAATTACAATAGTCCGGTAAGAATTTAGGATGTGGATATGTGGAAAAATGGGACACAATAAAAGGTAAAAGAAAAGGGATTTGTTATGTGTGAAAACAACA
>PVEQ01000005.1 GCA_002973575.1 Sediminibacterium magnilacihabitans | reverse complement strand
TCAACCCAGGATGGGCGTGAACTCAGAAGATATAGAAACCGATGGAAAGTGGAAAGACTTTTTGCCTGGATTCAACAGTTCCGCCGATGTCAAACGAGATATGATTATCACGAGCAAAACTTTTTAGGGTTTGTTCAACTGGCTTGCATCGTTATCCTTTTAAGAAATTACTTTTGAGATAAGTTCTAGATAACAATGGACTTATTACACCTCCTTGCGGAGTGCCTTTGTCCCGACTTTCTGCGCCGGTATCTTTCATAACCCCAGCTTTTAACCACCGTTCTACATACAGCAAGACCCATTTTTCCTGTGTGTATTACTTAACAGCTTTCATCATTAATTCATGGTCAATGTTGTCAAAGAAGCCTTTGATATCCAGATCAATTACCCAGCCTAAATGTTTACACCATTTATGGGCTTGCGCCAATGCCTGGTGTGCATTCCTTCCTTTGCGGTAACCAAAGCTGTTTGGATGAAAACTTCCATCAATCATAGGTTCGAGGTAACTTTTGACCACTTGCTGTGCAACACGATCTTCTACCGTTGGTATTCCCAAACTTCTAAAGCCGCCGGATTTCTTGGGAATTTTCACCTCTTTAATTAAAGAAGGCAAATAACTTCCTGAAGTCATTCGGTTCCAGAGCTTGTATAGATTGCCCGGTAAATTTTCAGCATAATCACTTACGCTTTCGCCGTCAATGCCAGCGCTTCCCCCATTGTCTCTTACATGCTTGTAAGCATCCAACACCATTCTTTTCGTGATTGGATGTGTCTTTGTTTCATAATAATCAATCATCCCTTTTACAGTTGTCTTTTACAATGAAACTAATCTGGTTCAGCCCTTCGCTCCTGTCTGCTTTCACAGACTGTCACCGCTACTACGACTGAATCCGTCCCTGCATTATCTTTCGGTATTCGCCTTGTAGGTTCTCTACTTGTGCTTCCCCTTAGCACGATAATGCAAGTTCCCTTGTTCCGTTAAATCGCCTGACACGGAGTCCTGCTACCTATGCACCGCCTGCCACTCAGCCAACCTCAGTTTACTATCGCTAAGTTTTGTCTGTATGAGAATGTGAACTCTTACATTTTGACAGGGTTTACTTCACATATCGATGTTTTAAGAGAGTAGTTCACTTGCGTTCAACTCTCCGTGTCATACCTGACAACTATCATGTTGCCTTTTCCCCAGTCGCTCAGTACCATCGCCTTTCGTTGAAAGCACCACTGGGTGGTTTGTAGGGTCTGTCTGCCAGCCCCTACGATGGGCCATACCACCATCGTTTTAACAGCATGCAACTTTCCGTTGCTTCAAGGCGCACCACAAATTGTGACTTTAAAATTGCCAACTCTAGCTCGGTAAGTTGGAGCATAAAATCTTCAGGAATCGATTCTATGAAGTGGGAGGTAAAACTATAAGTTTAAGTTAAAACACTTCTTCCCGCAACAGGTAGCCGCTAACCGATCCTTTTGTAAATAAGTAGTTCAACAGCACAAGTACCTTCTCGCGAAGCATTCGATTAGTTTTGATTTTGGTCCGGTTCAAGTACACAAAACGACGGGCAATATGATTGAGGTAATAAATGGTATTGGGATGTACGTCTACCTTAGACAAACTTTTATTACTGGAAAGCATATCGCAGATCCAGTGCAGGCCTTCATTCAGATAAGGCGTGCCCACTTCATTCAAGAATTTGGAGATTGAATACAATACTTCAGGATGATGCCCGATATCATCGCATACTTTTTTAAAGAAAGCGCTATTCGCCGGTTTTAATGTATGCCATTCACGGGCAGTATCTTTCCAGTAAGGCCAGGCCAACAGATAATTATGAATAAGGGAATCACGGTGACAGACGTCTTTCTGAACAGCCTGGCGTAAGCTGGGATAGATGTCATTCCAAATTTTCCAGAACTGTTCATAATGCTCCAGCCGATCCTCCTCGGATATTACTTCTGAAATAAACCTTGCCATCTGCTCACTCGGAATAAACGGGTTCACAAAAGAATGCAACCATGCGTCTATCGCCTCAGAATTGCGGTGCAACAAGAACCGGGCGTATTTGCGAAGGAATCGATTTTGCAACCGGTAGTCCATTTTCTCTTCATCTTTATGGCCCCTGCGTATTAACAGGTCTTTACTGAATCGCTCCAGCATTTTCTTTATAAAATCCAAGTGGATAGGGTCGGTGGTATCATCAGGGATCGATTGAAAAACCATATCAACCACCTGTATATCCAGTCGCTCGAACTTTATTTGTTTAAAACAAACCTTAGTCGGTCGTACATTCTCAAAACGATTTTGATTAGATTTAGCTTTAAAGAATTTCTGTATTGCCTGGAGCCGGGACATTTTCTTCAAATGTAATTTACGGTAATCTGTAGCCTTGTCCAGTAGCGGCTTGATCGCGAGGTACGCTAACAATATTTCATTAGCCTCCCGCGGTTGCACTAAACATAGCTTGAAGCGGATCGCTTCGGCTGCATAATCACACACCCGTTTGTATTCTCCGATGGAATGCGCATCAAAAAGAATAAACAGTAAAAGAAAATTAAAATCCTTTTTTTCTCTTGGAAATAAGGCATACAGGTACGGCAGCGTACTGACAGCCACTTCTACACCATCGCTGATCTGGTAATTGTATCCTTCCAGCAAAGGAAGCGATGCGAATTGAAGGATGATTTCTTTACAGAAGCCGAGCTCCCTCTTCGAAAGAAGTTTGCTGTACTCCTTTATCAACACAGCGCAGGCAAATGCCGGAATGGATTCATCAGAGAAAGGCAACGGTCTGCTACCTTTATTCAGTTCTTCGATGAGTTGCCGGGTTTCTTGTAAAACGGCGGCTGGATTTCCTTCGTATTGCGGGTATTCCTTAGTAGCATGACGGTGATCGAATTTATTCATTGACCACATCTTAAGCGCTGTATATTTATAGTGCTCTTCAAATTGCTGAGTGCCCTGCTGGCTGAATTGCTTTAGGTCCGGCGCTAGCTCGGGGTTAAAATGTATGAGCGTACCGCTACTCGTTGGTTCAGTGGTCGGCGACATTTTCCGGCTGTCAATACGGGCAAGAAATAATCGAAGTACTTTGTTTTTTTCTGTTTCCGTATCTTCTCCCTCGATGGAAGCATACATTTCATCTATGATGCGAAGTATGGCATCGCGCCGATCTTGGGCTACCGTTTCGCTTACTTCGCCCGTCCGGAAAAATTGCGATTCTAGTGCAAGACCTTCCAGTGTTTTTTTCCGGTGTGGCTCCTTACAGGTAGCAAGGCGTTCTTTATCAAACTGTCTGTCGCTGGCACCCATGCCGACCCCGATAGAATAAATACTCTCCGCCTCACTCTCCCGTGTTAAACGAATATTGTCATACAGCAAGAAAGAATAACTCCGGAACAAGACAAGCGCAACTTCAAACAATTTATTGGGATGTGCTAATACTACACTGGTGACAACTGCTGAAATGGAAGCAGAGTTGCTGTGCCGCAGCAGATGCTTAAGCCACTTGCCGAGATTTTTCCCGTCTGTATTCTTCCCTATTTCCATAAGTTTCTTCTCCAGGGCCATGTGAATGGATTGAAGAAGATACGGTGTAACCGGCGAACCTGAGCCACGGTACATGCACCACAGGCTGATACTGATATGTTGCTTGACCCGAACATCGTCAACTTGGACTTCCACTTCTTCAACAGTATTTCCGTATTCCGATTTCGCATAAGCAGAGATTGCCCTATTCGTAAAATCGAGGATGAATTGTATGGTTTGCGGAAACGCGACCTGGAGCAGGTAATAAACGGGGGTCTGTAAAGCACTGGCTGGATAATAATCACGATGAACATGCTCACGGATAGCATAATACTTCTCAACACCAAGGCTGCTGCTGTAAGGATGGCGTTCTTTTTCTACCTGATGCCAAGCCTGATCGGCAAGACGCAACGTAAGTTCCGGTAGTGTAATGATGAACTGAATGCTTTGGTTATTGTCTCCCAGGATCGCATCGCGCAGGCTGTCAAAGGAATCCCTGCGATTGAACTTTCCCGTGACTAATTCTTCCACGATTGTTGTCAACTCTTGCTTCAGCTCACTTGCAGTGCCAAGCACAACTTCCAATAATTGCTTTTCATTTTCCGATCCATAGTGTACCGAATCTTTCAATTCTGCTTCTTTATAAAAATGCAGAGCGAATAAGCCTGCAAGCCTGGTAGCAGGGCCGGTTGGGTTTTCGATAGCCCACTCTTTCAGCATCGGCACAATAATTGTCAAATCTTCGCGATCAAATTGCTTGATGTGTTGATGCAAGAACGAAATGACAGCTTCCCATCCTTTTCCCTTAGGTTTTGTAAATACGATGGCCGGGTTCAAATTTTCATTTTGCACACGCATCAGCAGTTGCAACTTCTCGTCTACTTCTTTGCATGCCGTGCGCAATAAAAAGATGATGAGCTTCAAGTATTTTTTTCCATTCTCGAAAAGCTTCGCTTCAAATTGCTGAAAAAACCAGTTGCAGTGATCAGAAAGCAGAATGCTGACCAAGAGTTCATCTTTCCAGAAATCCGGGATATCCTTGTTGACAAATGCGTTTTCAATAAATGCGCGAAGATGCGGGTCTTCTTGTAATAATTTAGCCGATAGCCACGAGCGAAACGCTCTGCGCATAGGTAATGCCGGCCCTAGCTTGCTGAAAAATTCTGCACAATTGATGAAATTCGCAAACTCTTTTTCAATCAGCTTTTCCAACGCCCATTCCTCATATATATCATGGGTAATAAAATGACCGCCCTGGGCATCTTCATATTTAATGATCTCATCTCGTTCCAGCAATGCCAGTACTGCAGCGTTGCAAGGCAGGTCAGGAAGGAAAAAATTTCCGGTATCGCAACGTAGCCTTGCGATCTGGAGAAAGCATTTTTCGCGTTCCAGGTGAATATTGTTTTTCTTAACCTTGGATTGCTGGATACGCTTTTGCCAGAGCATATCCCGAAATTTAGCATAATCTACTTCGTCTTGAGTGACCGTATACTGACCAAGGTACTCCCGTAAATAAAACAAATTCCTGATCAGCGATCGAAGTTTGGCATCTTTGGGCAGCTTGAACTGATAACGGGTGGCTAGGTCTTCCAGTTCAGGGGTCGAAAGGTTTTCCAACGCAATGGTATAAAATGATAACCGGTAAATTTCCAGCATTTGAAAACGCAAATCATCCAGATAACTGTTGCGGGTGGTGAAAATGACTTTCCAGTCATTAGCGATCAACGCAGAGATGAACTCTATAAAAACCTCTTGGTTCTCAAGGTCCGCCAGTTTTTCAGCCGAGTCAAAGAAAAAGGTTCGACCAGCCTCTTCTTTATGCGCATCAATAAAATCGGCTAACCCGAATTGCCCGAAATCGTGAAGTATGTCGGCAACACTGGTCCGGTTGAACTCGGCAGCTTTCAATACATATAGTGGGTTTGATGCGGACCATATTTCTTTTATCAGTGCAGTTTTACCGCTACCGCCGTCACCTGACAGTATAATCACTTGTGATGGTACGTTCGTAAGTTCAGTTGCAAGCGAGCTACGATCAATTTTTATCTGCTTGCCCGCGAACTGAATATCGTTGTGAATTGGAAACAGGATTGTTTCGGAATGTCTGGTTAATGCTTCCAGGAAATCGACAATACCTTTTGTTGTTTCAAAGTACTGGTTGAATAAATATCTATTCTCCGGAACAGACAATTGTTTTTCAAAATGGCTATTGACTCTCCATTCGATCTTCACCTTTAGTTGGCCGGCTGCTTTTTCAATCGCGACCAGGTAGATGGGTTTCTTTTTATTCTTGCCGCTACTTTCAGAAAGCTCCTGGTTCGTATAAATTAGGATATTGTCAAGCTCTGGGTTTTTTAATTTCGCTTTTTGAAGAGAATCAATGATATCATCTTTATTTGCCGACAGCTTTGTGTCGTAAAACTTCGCCTGGAAACCCGTCTGCTGTCCGTCGTAATCGATCGGCTCCGTTTCGATCCCGGTTTGATTCTTAAAACGGAAGATTCCTTTCTTAATACCATGTTCATAGCAGAACAGCATATAAGACAGTGATTCGAACGCTGATTGTTCGCGCTGGTGAAATTTCGCTTTGAATATGTTCCAGTTCAGTGTAGTCATTTGAATAAGTCTTCCATCTTTACTTCCGATACTATGCTCAATCTTTTATTACCAGACACCAATGACTATCAGTGATAGGTAACAACCACTCCATTGGGAAATATCGGTATAATTCCTCCCATTCCCTTTCCGGGGATATAAATGCATTAGAATACATTATCTAAAAAATAAATGAAAAAAAGAGAAAACATTTGCAAAAAGTAGCGATTTCCACTACCGTTTGCAAAAAATTACTCACTTGGAGGATGCAAGTCAATTACACTGGAATCTCCATCCGGGAATTCAAAATCTGCATATTGAAAGTTCCCTTCCACTTTAGTGCCATCATTTGAAACAATTAATCCTTTATAAACGCGGTAATCAATGAGCTGGGAAATGTTAAAATCATCCCCCAATTTTTATACTCGATTGATAATCAACTATATATTCTTTTGTAATAAACTCACAAAGCAGTAACTTTGCTTCCGTCATCATTTTTTCACTTATAAGTGAATTTTTTCTAAATTGCATACCATTCGAATTGTGAAGTCCAAACTTAGGTGGTTAGAAATGTACTCTGGAAAGATGGCATCACTTTATACAGTGATGTTTGAGTTGGCTGAGGGAGAGATAACTACAAAGCTGGATCAGTTCTTTCAAAAATACCGGGACCGCTATCCAGAAGAACTCATGGATATCGTTCGTAGGCTCAATTCGCTTGGGAAAGAGACTGGCTGTACTGAGAACTTTTTCAAGCTGGACGAGGGCCTGAATCCCGATGATATGGTATGTGCCTTATATGATGTACCGGAGATTAACTTACGCTTGTACTGTATTCGGCTGGATGATCAATTGACCATACTGGGAGACGGTGGACCCAAGGCAACAAGGACCTGGCAGGAAGATGCTAACCTGAAAAAAGAGGTTCATGCAATGATGGATGTATCAATGGTGCTTCGCACCAAACTTAAGAACGGCACTATCAAACGATCCGCTAATGGATTAAGGCTCGATGGTGATCTCTGGATCACCAAGACTTAAAGTCAAAGGCAAAAAAGATACAAAAAAAGACTATGACAGAAAAGATCATTCATACTGAGGATAATTGGGGAGACGATTACTTCAGCCCGATCTTTGGTGATTTGCAGTCAAAAATTTCTGCTGAACAACAAGAGGAGACAAATTATAAAATGAAGCTAGCGGCCAAGATCTACCAGGCCATGAAAGCGCGGGGGATGAACCAAACGCAGTTCGCTGTTGCTATGGGTGAAAGACAAGTTTCACTGATCTCTCGATGGTTGAGTGGTACCCACAATTTTACAATCAGTACGCTCATTGCTGTTCAACGCGTGTTGGATATTACACTGCTGGATGTGGAAACAACAAAATCTCAGCCCGTTGTGCAGATCAAATTAAGTGTGTCTTCCCCCATTTCCGAATGGACACGATTCAATCTCGATCAATACATCAGTGATATGGGGGGAATGGCCATTACGGAAAAAACCATAGCCCAAACTGTTGAAGGATAAATCTCATGGAAGACATTACGCAATCATACAGAGTAATAGCAGCAGAGGTTACTGGCTTTGACCTCTTTCCAAAAGTCAGTCTGTTTGAACATGGGCATGTACTAGATTATGAAATAGAGCAAGAACAAAAGCTCGATTTCGATCGAAAGCTCATGATGTATACAACCTCTGTTAGTGTTATCAACAAAACTAACAATGAAAATCTGCTGTATTTTAAAACGACATGCCTTTTTGAACTGAAGGTTTTTGAACAGCATATAACCATCCTCCCAGAAAGGACTTTTCAGATCACTCCCGGTGTTAGAGATTCCATGAGTAAGATTGCTGTAGGTATTACCCGTGGACTCATGTGCGCGCGATTGGAAGGCACGTATATCGCTAATGCAATGCTTCCGCTCTTGCCATTTGAGTATTAATGTTGATAGTCTCTTCTGGTTGAAAAGATGAATAGCACATTGCAAAAAAACATTGCAGCTTATATACAGTTTACTGCGTTTTTCTGAATTGATCTTTTGTAATCAATTCAAACGCTATCTTCTGCAATTGGGGGTTGCAGATCAACTATTTTCTTCCGAACTTCTTCTACCAGTTCGTTCAATGTCAACATCCCATAAGAAAATGTGTAGATACTCACTCATTGGAGATTCCGGTGTAATTGATAGATACATCATTGCTTTTTCGATACGCGTATCCAATCTTCGGCAGCTTCCAGTATTTGTAATTCAAATTTTTGGTGTCAAAACCAAACTCAGCAAATACGCCTAATAGTCGAATCTTATTTGAGTTAAGTTCTTTTAGAAAAACAGGTGAACCGGAAAACCCTTTTAAAGTTGTGGCAATGTTGAGATTTTTGTTCACTACAATGTAATTCGATGAATCAACTGTTTGTTGGGTTGAATCCGCGTTACGATCATAGATAATTGTGTTTTCTCTTTCAATATGCTGGTGCGCCACTTCGGGAACAACAAACGCTTCTGGATACTTAAAATAGTCTACACCGGGGAAACCGTACATATCTATACAATCAGTTTGACGGAATGGAGGTTTAATAAATTGTTCGACTGAGTTCAATCTGCTCGTAGTTTCTCCGATTACTTCCATCGCGAATATATCTGGGTCATTCAACAATGTATCAGGACAAGGAAAAAGGTCCTTTGCACCCTTGACGTTAACCGAAATAAAACTCGGCACACCATTAATGTTATTAATAACTGTAAACTGTTCGGGGTATTCATTTCGATTTGTAGCAATACCACATCCGGTAATTACATGCCGGGCTGTTATCAAATAAATTTTGCCGTTGTTGCGAATAAAGAAGCACGTTCCACCAGCTGGGCTAAACTTACTGCTGTCGGTCGAGAAACCTAATAATGGGTAGCTGAATTTCTTTAAACTATCGTTTTGCGACAACGCAGCACTAATAGCGAAAAGTGCAAATAAAAAAATAACAATCGTTTTCATCATGCTGTAGTTAATGCTGAAAATTCTTGTGGGGCTAGTGCTAAATTACTGTTTATTACCTGTAAACAAGGGTGTGATAGGGGTTCCGGTAACAATCAATACTGATCATAAAGTAGAAGTAAACAATGGAATAAAAGAGGAGTTTGAGAATGGAAAGGAATACCACTGTTTTCATGACAATAATCTTTTTCTAATCCTTCCCAGAGAAGCAGACATGCAGGGTGAAAAGTATATTGAGTGGCACAATCAAAATGTATTTAAAGGATAACAATAAAACATTTATCGATTTTGTTTATCTGCAATGAATGCAGCTTCAAGCATTTCTTCCATGAAATGGCAAAAACGTAACAAGTTTGTCCTGTCTTCGGAGTCAATGTACAAGACGTTATCAGTAGTACACGCTAATTCTACCCACTCTGCTAAATATTGCTTGGCAGTTGCAAGTGTATAAGTTCCAAAAAAGCAAGTGAAGACCTTATGAGGATCTTGCAATACTTCTTTTTCTAAACGAAACGGCTGAGAGTAGCATGCTTGAGTTGGAAAATTCGATTTCATAGTTCGGTGTTTTACAACTCGAAAATAATATTATTATGCTTAAAAAGCATAATAAACTTCTTTTTATTTATAAAATAATCCCAAAAAGATATAATTTAGGTATAAATACGTAATCCACATTATCCCTATTTTACACATAAATCTACTTTAAAGATTGTTTTATGGGACACGGATACAATAGGATCAAAGCTGTTTTAGCCGAAAAAGGGCGGAATAATAACTGGTTGGCTGAGCAGTTAAATGTAAATATCAATACGGTTTCAAAGTGGTGCACTAATAACATGCAGCCAACCGTTGAACGTTTATTCGAGATTGCGAAAGTGTTGGATGTAAACGTGCGCGAGTTATTAGTGAGCACAAAATAAAAAGCCTGCCCCGTTTCCGAGACAGGCCTTCATTTCACCCAAGCATCACTCCTCTTTCTTCACCAGCTGGCTCACCGCACCGATGACCGAGCCGGCCACCGCCGCATAACCCGCCATGGTTACCAATGCTGCAGGCATCGTAACAGGCGCGGTAAGAATGGCCGCCGAAATACCGGCAAGCGCCACCCCTATATTGCGCAGTTTGATAAAGAACGAAGGCGTAGGCGCGGAAGCCCTTTTCATTACTTCTTTCATAATTGTTTGTTTTTTGAACCGCCCCCTTTACTGCTCATGGCAGATTAGGGATCGGTAATTAGTAATAGGGTTTCCTTCGCCTACGGCGCAATGGTAACGGTTCCGCCGTAAAGACTCTTCGACGCGCTTGTTTCATTTTCCGTTAAGAACAGCGTCCATACATGCACCGTTTCCCCGGAAAACACACCCACGTTGATGGTCATTTCACCCGCCATGCGCGGAGCTCCGTCTTTTACATAAAAGAACTGACCGATTGCTTCGCTGAACAGCACGATCACCGCTTTATCCAAAGGATTTGTTTTGGCTACAGCAGGATCATAGGTCCAGTTGAACCGCAGGTTGCTGCCCGGCAAGGCAACGATCTCGGGCTTGGTGGCAATGGAAAGGCTTCCGTCACTGATACGCACTTTCGGGTAATCGATGGAGAAGGGCGAAGCCAGTCCGCCAATCGCTTCTTTCAGGTTATGAGACAAAGCGGCATTCAAACCGGTTTTCTCTCCACTCGATGGTGCAAAGGTTACCATCAACAGTTCATCGAGGCCTCGCAGGAAAGTTGACATGAGTTTGAATTTTTCCTGCTGGTCTAACTGGGATTGTGAAAATGTCCTGTTCTTTTTAAAAGCAGGACGGGCTCTCATCACAGGACGACCTTTCCAGGAAGAACCGATCACCGGTCCTGTTTTACCCGAAAATGCGCCCAATACGCCCTGAAGAATAGTAGACATAGTTTTTAAGTTTTAATTGGTTAAAAAATGGTTTTTGTTAGTGCCCACTGCAGCAGGCTCAGCGCTGATTGTTAACGATGTAAAACTAGCAACCGGATAGGCGCACCGGGGGTGGCATGGGTGGCGCCACCCCTGTTAATTGGTTGATATTCAATGGTATGTTGAAGGAAAATAGTTCGGTGGTTCGAAGCTGCTTCGGGAGCGTTTCGAGTGTTCTTCGACTGTCTCCCGGGATCGATTCGGGATTGATCCGGGTTTCCTTCGGAGATCCTTCGGGACCGCTTCGGGATCGCTTCGCAAATTCCCGAAGCAATCCCGAAGAAACACCGAAGCAGGTGCGAAGGAAACCCGAATCAATCCCGAAGCAGGTGCGAAGCGGCCCCGAAGCGCTCCCGAAGGAATGCCGAAAAAACTGCTTTATCGCAGATAGCTTTTTAAAAGATTGTGCATCCTGGCATTGTACTCGAGCAGGATCATAATACTTCCCCTGTCTTTTTCGTAGTATTTCTTCAGCAAGCTTTCAGCCGAAAGTCCATCGGCACGCGCAGTGCAATTATGCAGGCATATGATCTTTAAGAATTCAGTAACGTTATCGCAAACGAATATACCCGCCTCTACCTGTACCCGGAGAAAAAGAGCCAACTGTTGCACAGAAAGACCATACTTCAAAAAAGCCTGTGAAGCCATAAAAGTTTCACCTTCCCTGGTAAAATTGCAGGCGGCAATTTCGGTTTGTATTATGTTGGTGAGGGTATGTTTACAGGAAGGTGCATTTACATAGAGCGCATAACCCGGCACTTCAATGATCCTGTTTACATGTAAGAGGTTATGCTTCCATTGTTCGAGTGCATTGCCTGCTGTGGGAAGGCCCGCCATATAACGGTCTACCAGGTATTGAACAAAACGCGCGCTGTTGAAATTATAAGCAACCAGTGTGAAGATGGCGCGCAGCGTGGTATTGCCGCTACCCGGCAGCGTAGTGCTCACTTTTTCCAACAGCATTGTCCAGTAATCGGCCATCCGGTAGCTGGGTGTTTTACCGTTACCAATATCTTCCAGGCTGTTCTTCACCACGCTTAGCAATTCATATTCCATGCCCTCGAATACACTATCCTCACCCGGACCGATGGCCTGTAACAGTTTGTCATGCAAAGGCAACCATACAGGCAGTGGCATGCTGCCGTTGTGATCGAAATGATCGGTATAATGATCTTTCAATGAATACAAAAAAGAGCAGAGCGCATCCTGTATGCGGCTGCGTAGTTTGGTATGGTTCTTCAATTGTTTCCGGTGCAGGTAGTTGAGCAAAGTATGCATACAACTTTGAGCCGTACGCACCAGCAGGTTCATTGATTTTATGCCAGCCATCTTTATGGCATCACGCATGAAACGCAGCGACAGCTTGTTGACATGCTCCATTACTTTCTTTTCTTCCTGTTTGTTCAGTTCAGGAAGCTCGTCACCAGCCTCGATTGCCTGAAAGAGCTGGTCGTTAACTACAGCAAGGGTATTTTCTTCCATAAGCAGGTTTGGCCGAAACATAATAACAATAAATTATACCTGCAATCACCTACAGACTATTTTCTATTAAATAATTTATTTATTTTTAATATTGAATGCACCTGGTCCATTACATAAGAGCCTTCCCCACCATACTGCTGACCATGACCGTGGGCATGTTTTGCATGACTGTCAGCATCAAATTCCTGCTGTTCGCCGTTGGACCTTTTGCAATGGACTGGGCGGGCAGGGTTTTCATGGTTGGCAAACTCATGATGCTTGGAGTGCAATATTTTGTAATCGTTGCTTTTTATGAATTAAGGGAATACCTGGTGGAAAGTTGCCGCCAGCGCTTCAACACTATGCACGTTAAATACATTCGGTTTAGCATCATTTATTCCAACCTGCTGTGGGCGGCCGGCATGTATGCCTGCTTATCGCACCTGTGGTCTTTACCGAAATATTTCAACGTGTATGTGGTTATTGAAGGAATAATATTAAGCGTATGGATATGGGAATGGTGCGGTATTGCAGTGCCCATGAGCGCTGCAAGGTATTGGAAGGGATTATTCTCCAAAAAAATCTTTGAAGAAAAGAACAACAAAAGGATACGCATTTTGCGCAAGGAGGATCGATAAATTCGATTCATATGCAATTTCCGTAACTTTATTCCCGTTTCGCACGAAACAGGATCTTGCCAATGTCATATCGTATCACACATGATGATGTTTTGCACGAGGTTGCTCGTGGCAACCAGGTCGCATTCCGCGAGCTGTATAATCTGTATTTTCAAAAACTCTTTCTTTTTGCCAAAGCCATTGTAAAGACCAAAGACGGCGCCACAGAAGTGGTAGACGAAGTATTGGTAAACATCTGGAAACAACGGGAACAGCTTCCCGGCATACAAAACCTGCGCGTTTACCTTTATACAGCGGTAAAAAACAAGGCATTCAGCTACCTTTCGGCAAAAGCCAACCAGCAGATTGGCGGTGCTTTTGATGATATCGATATTGAAATAGCCGAGGAATATAATGCCGAAAAGCAAATGATCACAGGCGAGATGCTGCGCAAAATCCATGACGCCGTTGAAGCGCTCCCGCCCCGTTGCAAAATGATCTTCAAACTGGTACGGGAAGACAACCTTCGCTATAAAGAGGTATCAGAGATCCTCCATATTTCCGAGAAAACGGTAGATGCACAAATGGTTATTGCTATTAAAAAACTCAGCCAGGTGCTCCGTCCCCATTTCGATGGCTTCCCGGATTTCAAAAAAACCAAAAAAAATCAGGGCGCGCTTTAGGGAGATTCTCTTTTCTCCCGGTCTTTATAGTAAGACATCGATTGCGCAGCCATGCAGAACGACCAACTGACCGAACTAATCAGTCGCCATCTTTCCGGCGAAGCCAGTGAAGAAGAACTGGCACAGTTGCATGCGCATTTGGCCAACCATCCGCAGGATCAGTATTTTTTTGATATCCTTTCCAATTACTGGCAATCACACAACAACGATAATAACCCCAACGATACAACAGCATCGGGCAATCATTTTAACCAGTTGATGGAAAAAGCGCTGCGGGAAGAAGAGGAAGCGCATACCATCACTCACCGGCCGCTCGTTCATCTGATGAAAAGACGATGGTGGCAATATGCAGCCGCGGCAGTCCTGGTTATCGGACCCGCCTACTGGCTTTGGTCTGGCAGCAGTAAAACAGCCACAGCCACTGCCTCACCGAAAAAGAATGAAATAACAGCCCATAAAGGCGCCCGCTCCAAATTGCGGCTGCCCGACGGCACTACTGTTTGGCTCAACTCTGATAGCAAGCTGACGTACAACGATCATTTCAACGGCCCTGTACGCGAAGTGGAACTAACCGGTGAAGGCTTTTTCGACGTGGTGAAAGATCCGCGTCATCCATTCATCGTGCACACTTCCGGAATCGACATCCGCGTACTGGGTACTGCATTTAATGTTAAGTCCTACCCCCAATCCAATACCATTGAAGCCACCCTTATCAGGGGTTTGATTGAAGTAGCCAGGAAGGATAGTCCCGATGGCCCCAAAGTTTACCTCCACCCTCACGAAAAACTGGTGTACCACAAGGAAGATTCTACGTTCGCTGCTTCTACAGACAAATCACATACAGTCGCCATTGCTGCTACTGAAACCAACATGGCCATCTCCAGTGTACCGCGCGACCTGCCCGACAGTACCCTGCCCGAGACCGCATGGGTATATAATAAGCTGATGTTCAACGGTGAGTCGTTCCAGGAAATGGCCGATAAAATGGAGCGATGGTTCAATGTAAAAATGGTGCTGGAAGATGAGAAAGTAGCCAATTACCGTTTCAGGGTAATTTTCGAGAATGAGACCATTGAACAGGCGCTGCAAGCCCTCCAATTAACTGCTTCCTTTAACTATAAAATCAACCAAGACCATGAAGTGCACATCTACAAGACCAGGTAATTCAGGGTAAGCCTCCCCCACCATAGAAAGAATCGGAGAATGCGACAACATTCCCCGACCTAAGGCTAAGACTGAGACAAGAAACCCAGATATCGCAAAATCAATGGGTTTCAATTGATTAACCTACAATCCAAATGTATGAAAAAAAGCGTGCAAGAAACGAAACGCTTCCTGCCATCACCCATCCTAAAAACAATTGTGCTTATGAAGCTGGCGATTGTTATCACCCTTTTCACTGCTTTACAGGCGCATGCCGGCGCCTTTGGCCAGAACGTCAGGATGCAGGTACAGCAAACCGAAGTAAGGAAGATCCTTACTTCCATTGAGAAATCTGCCAATGTCAGGTTCCTGTACAATTATGACCTGGCACCTGTTATCAAAACGAAAGTGGACTTTACCGCCAATAACATTCCATTGCGCTCGGCATTGGATAACCTGTTGCAGAAAGTAAACCTTTCTTACAAAGTGTTGGAGAATAACCTGGTGGTATTGCTCAAAGAAGCCGATGAAAAAAATGCGTATGACCAACGCGTCAGCGGAAAGGTTACCAATGAAAGCGGGCAACCTTTTGCCAATGTATCGGTGAAAGTAAAAGGCACCAATACCGGCACTATTACTAACAGTGAAGGAGTGTACAACATACCTATTAGCGGAAAGAATGCCGTATTGGTATTCTCTTTTGTTGGCTATGAAGACAAAGAAATCACCGTGGGCGAACAAACCACCATCAATACTTCCCTGGTGCCCAGTCAAAAAGAACTGGACCAGGTAATTGTGGTGGGATATGGCACACAGAAAAAGATCGACGTTACCGGTTCTGTGGCTGCTGTTAAAGGCGAAGACATCGCTAAACAAGCATCTACCAACCCTATCAGCGCTTTGCAGGGCAAGGTAGCCGGCGTTCAGATCACTAACAGTGGTGCACCCGGCTCATCGCCCCAGGTGCGCATCCGTGGCCTCGGTACGGTATACGGCAACGCCAATCCATTGTATGTAGTGGATGGGGTATGGTATGATGATATCAGTTTTCTGAACCCTGCCGATATTGACAATATCAGCGTATTAAAAGACGCTTCCAGCGAATCTATTTATGGTGTTAGGGCCGCTAATGGCGTGATACTGGTTACAACTAAAAAAGGTAAATCAGGTCAGGCCATCGTGAATTATAGCGGATCGATAGGATTTCAACACGTGACCAATAGTGTTAAAATGGCCAACGCCAATGAATTTGCTACCATGGTTAATGAATTGGCTGCTGCCAATGGTAGCACTGCCCTCCTGGATCCTACCCAGTTTGGCACTGGAACCGACTGGTATCATCAGATACTGAGGAATGCATTGGTGACTAATCACCAGGTATCGGTAAGTGGGGGTTCAGAGAAATCAACTTACAATTTCTCACTCGGCTACCTGAAACAGGAGGGCCTTGTAACAGGCAATGATTATACCAGGGTTACTGCGAGATTGCAAAATGATTTCCAGGTATTCAAGAATTTAAAATTGGGATATACTGCCACGGCAGCTTCTAATAATTTCGTTGATATACCCGGTGGTATCTTCCACCAACTTTTCGCAGCAGCGCCAGTAGTACCTGTTTATTACAAAGATGGTAGTTATGGCGATCCCAGTGATTATAACCTGGGTGATGGCGCCAACTTCAATCCGCAGGCTACACTCGATTTCTTCAACCAGAAATCAAAGAATTACCGTGTTTCAGGAAGCGCTTATGGCGATCTGAAACTGATGCCCCACCTGACATTCCATACTAGTATTGGCGGTGAATTCGGACAAAATGAAGTGCGAAACTATCTGCCAGTATACACTGCTACTTTGAAGCAGCGCAACACCGCCAGCCAGTTGACTCTTTCGAGAGGAGAAACCAGGAACTGGATATTGGAAAACACCCTTACTTACGAGAATAAATTCAACAACCATAATTTAAAGGTGTTGTTGGGACAATCTGCACAACGGTATCAATCCTACGGATGGACTGCCACTGCACCCAATGTGCCCAATACCAGTGAGGGCGACTACTACCTTCGCCTGGGAAGCACTGCCGGAAGGAACGTAGATGATAACGGTTCCGTTGCCACCATTGCTTCTTATTTCGGGCGTGTTACCTATGATTATCAGGGTAAATACTTGTTGAACTTCTCCATGCGTGCCGATGGATCTTCTAAATTCTTCGGCGATAACCGTTGGGGTTATTTCCCTTCTGTTGGTGCAGGCTGGGTAATTACACGGGAAGATTTCATGCAACAGCAGAAGCTGTTTAATAACCTGAAACTCCGGGCCAGCTGGGGTAAGATCGGTAACGTATCCGTTCCATCGAACATCTCTGTGCTCACTGTAACACAGGCTCCTTATCTCACAGCCATCTTCGGCAACCAGCCTTATACCGGCGCCAGCATCAACTCAGTGGTACCTCCTACTACTTATTGGGAAAGAGGTGTGGGAACAGATATCGGTTTGGATGCATCGCTGCTGAGCAACAAGCTGACTGTTGAGTTGGATTACTACAATAAAAAAACAGAGAAAGCCATCTTTGATATTCCCATCCTTTCATCCGTAGGAACATCGTCTGGTACCATCCTTGGCAACCAGGCCGATTTCCAGAACAGGGGTGTTGAATTGGCCATTACCTGGAAAAATGAAATAGGCAAAGACATCACTTATTCTGTTAGCGCCAACCTGGGTATAAACGATAACAAAGTATTGTCTGTTACCACCGGCAGCAACCCCATCTATGGCGGTGGTGGAGCCGCTACAGGTGGTCAGTTGTCAACCCGTACCATGGTAGGACAACCCATCGGGCAGTTCTACGGATTAGTCGTAGCTGGTGTATTCCAGAACCAGTCGCAGATCACCGGATCAGCGCAGCCCAATGCCAAGCCCGGCGATTTCATTTATGTAGACCAGGATAAAAATGGTGTGATCGATGCCCGTGACAGGGTACCCTTGGGTAATCCAAATCCCAGGTACAGTTATGGTGTAAACACCAACTGGACATATAAGCAGTTCGACCTCACACTGGATTTCCAGGGAGTGGCTGGTGTACAGGTGTACAATGCCAACCTGGGACTGCGTTATGGTAACGAGAATTTTACCAAAGATTTTTATGATAAACGTTGGCATGGAGAAGGCAGTTCCAACAGCTATCCTTCTGCTAATATTGGTGGTGGCGATAACTATCGTCCCAATTCATTCTTCGTGGAAGATGGCAGTTATTTCAGGGTAAGAAACATGCAATTGGGCTATACCCTGCCTGCTTCCCTGACAGACAGGTGGAAGGTTAAAAAACTCCGTGTGTACCTGAATGCACAAAACGCATTCAACTTCTTCAAGTACAGGGGCTTCACACCTGAGATAGGCGGATCGGCCATTAACCAGGGCATTGATACCAATGTTTATCCGTTGTATGCCACTTACAATTTTGGTGTGAATCTCACCTTCTAACAAAAAATCTTACAATCATGAATCTTCATAATAAAATATATCACCGTTACTTCGTCTCTGCCGCTTTGTTGGCACTGGTGGTGTTTACCGGATGCAACAAAACATTCCTGGATGTGCCGCCGCAGGGACAGCAGCCCAGTCAGCAATTCTGGAAATCAGATGCTGATGCTGCCAAGGCTGTGAATGCGATGTACGCCAATTTACATGAATGGAAGAATATTGCTTTCGCACCCATTGCCGTAGAAAGTATGGGCTCGGATGATGCAGAAAAAGGAAGCAGTCCGAGTGACGCTACCTTCATGAATAAATTCCACAACTTCACTGCTACTTCCACAGAAGGACAGATTGCCGACTTCTGGGCAGGTCAATACCAGAACATCAATTTCGCCAACCAGGTATTAGACAATGTTCCCGGTATTACTATGGATGATAACCTTAAAAACCGTTACCTGGCAGAAGCTAAATTCATCAGGGCTTATTCCTATTTCAGGTTGGTACGCGCCTTCGGCGATGTGCCATTACGTTTAACAGTACCCAAAAGCGCTGCTGAATACAATGTTCCGCGCACACCAAAAGCGCAGGTATGGGCGGCTATTGAAAAAGACCTCACAGATGCGGCCGCTGTTTTACCGCAGTCTTATGGTGCAGCCGATGTAGGACGCGCTACAAAAGGGGCAGCCCTGGGTATGCTGGCCAAAGTATCTATGTACCAGAAGAAATGGCAAGCAGTATTCGATCTTACAACACAGGTAATGGGCATGGGATATAGCTTGTTCCCCGACTTCGAAAAACTCTTCCGCACACAGAATAAGAACAGTTCAGAATCTGTATTTGAGATACAGTGCAAACTGATACTGGGTAACAAAGCTGCTTCCAATTCGCAGTATTCCCAGGTACAGGGTGTTCGCGGATCTGTAGGTGGTGGATGGGGTTTCAATGTACCCACACCCGATCTCGTAGCTGAGTTCGAACCGGGAGATACACGCAAAGCAGGTACTATTATATTCAGAGGAGAAACCACTGCCGAAGGAGATGTAATACCGCCTACAGGTGACAATCCCATGTACAACAAAAAATCTTATGTACCCTTCAGCCAGTATGTATCCGGTTACAATGAAGGAGCTGACCAGGATTTCATGGTATTGCGTTTTGCAGACATCCTGCTTATGAATGCAGAGGCCAGCAATGAACTGGGCAAACCAGCGCAGGCCCTGATATCACTCAATAAAGTACGTGCCAGGGCCCGTGGCGGTAATCCTGCTGTATTACCTGATGTTATCACAACCGATCAGGGAGCACTCCGCAATGCTATCTGGCACGAGCGCCGTGTAGAACTGGCCATGGAATTCGACCGGTTCTTCGATGTCATCCGCCAGGGTCGTGCGGCCACTGTGTTCGGACCAAGAGGATTCGTAGCAGGCAAGAATGAAGTGATGCCTATCCCTCAGAATGAAATAGACCTGAGCGCAGGTGTGTTGACACAAAATCCCGGGTATTAATTCTTTGACAATTAAAGATCTTTTTTATGAAATATATTAACAGACAACTATTGTTCTCACTCATCGCAGGTAGCAGTATGTTGCTCAGTTCCTGTTATAAAAAATTCGATCCCTCGAGCTATGCACCTGCCTTATCTATTGGCGGATATACCAGCGCTAAAAGCATTGCTCCCGGCAACCTGGTCGGCTACTGGTCGTTCGACAATAATGTAACTGACAGTGTAACGAATACAGCAGGCACGAATGTTGGGGTTGGTTTTGTGAATGGCATCAAAGGGTCAGCTATGCAGGGCGGCAACAACAAATATGTTTTGTTCAATCCGGGTTCGGGTATACAGAACCTGCAGAGTTTTACTGTTACCTCTTGGGTCAACAGTCCGCAAAACACCAATGGTATTGCCGGCATTCTCGATATAGCCAATACCAATTCATTTTGGGGCAACCTCACCATCTTCTTCGAGAATGGAGGTACTGCCACCAATGCCAACCTGAAAGTACACGTGAATAACAATGGCAAAGACGCCTGGCTGGGTAATTACAACATCACCAATGCCTGGAATGTGTGGATGAATATTGCCGTAAGCTATGATGCAGCCAGCTCTACTTTCAAAGTATTCGTAAATGGTTCTAAAATTGCCACCCAGGTAGTGGCTAATTTCGGACCGCTGCAATTTCAGAATGCCACTAAAATGGTATTCGGAACCGTGCAGTTTCAAACAACTCCCAGTCTTACTTCTGCAACAGGTTCTCAACCATGGGCCAGTTTCATGACCGGTCAATTGGATGAAGTGCGTATTTACAATAAAGCGCTGGCAGAAACTGATATCAATGCATTGGTAAAACTGGAGGGAAGAGGCAAGTAACATGAAACCTCATTATCTGGTGGCGATGGGTTTACTGATGCTGGGTGCAGGCTGTGGTAAAACGGGTAATGATACCCGGCCTGCACCCACGCCACCGGCTTCATATAGTTTCAATACTTTAACAGTGAACGGCGTTTTCAACGGGTTCAATTATACAAGCGTGAACTACACACCTGTGATCAGGCTGAACTTCACCGCGAAGTTGAACCGTACCAGTGTTGCAGGCAATATCGTTTTCAAAGACAACAGTGGAGGCGTTGTTGCTTACACAACCGGGTTTGAGAATAACGATAGCACCGTTATCATTCAACCTGCCCAGGCATTGCGGCCGTTGAACAAATACAACATCACCGTATCGCAACAACTGCAGTCTGCTCCAGGCGGCTATTTGCAATCGGGTATCACGGTGAACCTGCAAACAAAAATCGACTCTACCAGGAAATTTCCGTTGATCTCAGACGACTCATTGCTTACGCTGGTACAGCGACAGACTTTTATTTATTTCTGGGATTTCGCACACCCGGCAAGCGGACTGGCCAGGGAAAGAAATACCAGTGGTGATGTGGTAACCAGCGGTGGTTCAGGCTTTGGCATCATGACCATTCCTGTTGCCGTCAACCGGCAATTCATTACGCGTGCACAGGGATTGACAAGGATGCAACAGATCGTGGGATTCCTGAAAAATACGGCGCAGAAATTCCATGGCGCTTTCCCGCACTGGTTGAATGGAGCCACCGGTGTTGTTGTTCCTTTCAGCGCAAAAGACAACGGGGCCGATCTGGTGGAAACGTCTTACCTGATGCAGGGATTATTATGTGCCAGGCAATATTTCAACGGCAGCGATGCCGCAGAAACAGCATTGCGCGCCGATATCAATACATTGTGGAATAATGTTGAATGGAGTTGGTTTCAACAAAACAACCAGAACGTACTGTATTGGCATTGGAGTCCCACCGATGCATGGATCATGAATATGCCCATCAGGGGATGGAATGAAGCATTGATCACTTACGTGCTGGCCGCTTCATCCAACACTTATGCCATTCCTAAAACGGTGTACGATGCCGGATGGGCTGGTGCCGCCAATTTTAAAAACGGCAATACTTATTATAATTACAACCTGCCATTGGGTCCATCGATGGGAGGCCCTTTGTTCTTTGAGCATTATTCTTTTCTCGGCATCAATCCCAACGGGTTAACAGATGCTTATGCAGATTATACCATACAGACCAGGAATCATACACTGATCAATTATAATTATTGCAAAGCCAATCTCAAAAACCAGGTGGGATACAGCGATAGCTGCTGGGGGCTCACTGCCAGCGATATCCCGAATGGATATACGGCCAGTTCCCCTACCAATGATGCAGGTGTAATTGCACCTACTGCAGCGCTTTCTTCCTTCCCTTATACGCCCAAAGAATCGATGCAGGCGCTGAAATTCTTTTACTATGTATTGGGTGATAAAATATGGGGAACCTATGGCTTCACGGATGCTTTCTCATTGAACGATGGCTGGTTTGCCAGTTCATACCTGGCCATTGACCAGGGCCCCATTGTAGTAATGATTGAAAATTACAGAACCGGGTTGCTTTGGAATTTATTTACCAGCTGTCCCGAGATCAAAACAGGCATGAAAGCGCTTGGATTCCAGGCTGCTTATCTATAATATTAACATGTAGTGCCATTAAAATGTCACTATCAAGATATATAATTAGGTCGTCATCCCGAGCGAGCGGAGCGAGTCGAGGGAGCTGCGGAACCCTCAGTGAGATCCCTCGGCTGCCCCTTCGACTCGCTCCGCTCGCTCAGGGTGACGTTGCTCGGGATGACGATCAAAAAAACGGTATTATACTATTACTTACGTACGATTATAAAATAAAAGACATGAAAAAATCATTGAGCGTATGGCTCTGCATTTTATTGAGTACTTCTCTTTTCGCACAACAGATACCTGTTGCCAGAACAAAGAACCTCAGCGATACGGCTTTACTGGAATTGGTACAAAAGCAAACCTTTAAATATTTCTGGGATTTCGGACACCCTGTAAGCGGTATGGCCCGCGAAAGAAGCAATGTGGCTTTCAATTATGGTCATGAAGTAGTAACCACCGGCGGTACCGGCTTTGGTGTGATGGCCATGGTGGTGGCAGCAGAAAGAAAATGGGTGCCTCGCGACTCTGTAGTGGCAAGATTATTGAAGATGGTTAAATTCCTTTCCAAAGCCAATTCCTATCATGGTGTTTTCCCGCATTGGTTGAACGGGGCAACCGGACAAACCATTCCCTTCAGCCGGAAAGACGATGGAGCCGACTTAGTGGAAACCTCATTCTTATTCGAAGGGCTCCTCACTGCGCGTCAATATTTCAATGCGGGCAATAAAACAGAAACCGAATTGCGCAACCGCATCAACAGCTTGTGGAATGAAGTGGAATGGGATTGGTTTACCAGGGGCGGACAGGATGTACTCTACTGGCATTGGAGCCCCAACAATGACTGGAGCATGAACCATTCGCTCCGCGGATTCAATGAATGCCTGATTACCTATGTACTGGCAGCCAGCAGCGAACGGTACCCTGTTCAAAGCAATGTGTACCACCGCGGATGGGCCATCAACAATTATTTTAAAAACGGAAAAGAGTTCTATGGTATCAAACTGCCGCTTGGCTTTGATTATGGGGGGCCGCTGTTCTTCACACATTATTCTTTCCTGGGTCTAGACCCGAGAGGATTGAAAGACCGCTATGCCGATTACTGGCAGCAAAACCAGAACCACACGCTCATCAACCATGCCTATTGTTTAGATAACCCCAAAAAATTCAAAGGTTACGGAGCAAATTGCTGGGGCCTCACTGCAAGCGACAACCATCAGGGTTATAGCGCCCATTCACCCACCAATGACCTGGGTGTGATCACACCTACTGCCGCGCTCTCGGCATTTCCTTATACGCCTGAATTTTCAATGAAAGCATTGCGTCATTTTTACGACGACCTGGGCGATAAGATATGGGGTGAATATGGTTTTACAGATGCTTTCAGTGAAGAACATAACTGGTATGCTCAATCGTACCTGGCCATTGACCAGGGGCCGATTGTTGTGATGATCGAAAACTATCGTTCGGGCTTGTTGTGGAAGCTCTTCATGAGCTGTCCCGAAGTTCAACAAGGACTGAAGAAACTCGATTTCAAATCACCGTCTATCAATTGATCTATGAAAAAGGCAAAGATTTATTGTTCCATTGCACTGGCATTGTTGCTGGGTACAAAAAGTTTCTCACAGCAACACACTTATTGCAACCCGATTAACATCGATTACGGTTATACGCCTATTCCCAATTTCGCTACCGAAGGGAAGCACCGCGCTACAGCCGATCCGGTAATCGTAACGTACAAAGGCGACTATTATCTCTTCTCCACCAACCAATGGGGTTATTGGTGGAGCAGTGATATGAATCACTGGAATTTTGTTTCACGGTCGTTCTTACGACCCGAACACAACGTGTATGATGACCTGTGTGCGCCGGCAGTATGGGTGCAGGGAGATACTTTACTCGTTTTCGGCTCCACCTATACTTCCAAATTTCCCATTTGGATGAGCACCAATCCCAAAGCCAATGAATGGAAAGAAGCCATTCATGATTTCACACCGGGGGGCTGGGATCCCGATTTCTTCAGGGACGATGATGGCAGGTTGTACCTATATCATGGCAGCAGCAATCGCTATCCTATCTATGGTGTAGAAGTGGATCCCAAAACATTTCAATTGATCGGCGCCAGGAAAGAAATGTATTTGCTGGAGCCTTATAAATATGGATGGCAGCGCTTTGGAGAAAACCTCGACGATATTTTTCTCGATCCGTTTATTGAAGGCGCATGGATGACCAAACACAATGGCAAGTACTACCTGCAATATGGCGCTCCGGGAACAGAATTCAGTGGTTATGCAGATGGCGTGATTGTAGGCAATGCCCCGCTTGGGCCATTCAAGCCGCAGCCAATGCCCTTCAGTTATAAGCCTGGTGGCTTTGCACGTGGAGCGGGGCATGGCGCTACTTACCAGGACAAATGGAAAAACTATTGGCACATATCCACCATTGGCATATCGGTAAAAAACAATTTCGAGCGGCGGGTAGGCATCTGGCCCACTGGTTTCGATAAAGATGGGGTGATGTATTGTAATACCGCATTTGGTGATTATCCGACTTACCTGCCTGATGGCCCTGCTGATCATCTGAAAGGGAAATTCACCGGATGGATGTTGCTGAATTATAACAAGCCAGTAACCGTATCTTCTACCCTCGGCAGTTACAGTGCCAACAACGCTGTTGATGAAGACATCAAAACCTATTGGAGTGCCGCTACCGGCAATGCAGGAGAATGGATCGTGACCGATCTAGGAAATATCAGTACGGTTAATGCTGTACAGATCAATTACGCAGATCAGGATGCGGAATTTCTGGGTAAATCGCACGATGTATATCATCAATATCAGTTATGGTATTCTACAGATAACAAGCACTGGCAATTATTGGCAGACAAAAGCAAGAACAAAACCGACGTACCGCACGACTATGTTGAGCTGGACAATCCCGTTAAAGCCAAATACATCAAGCTGGTTAACCTGCACATGCCTACCGGCAAGTTTGCCCTCAGCGGCCTGCGGGTTTTTGGCAATGGCGGCGGTGCCAGGCCAGATACGGTTCAGCACTTCATCGTTTTGCGTACGGAAAAAGACAAGCGCAGCGCCTGGATCAAATGGCGTTTATCTGGCGATGCCTATGCATACAATATCTATACTGGTACGGAGCCGGACAAATTATACAATTGCATCATGGTGCACAATACCAACCAGTATTTTTTCAAAGCAATGGACAAAGACCTGCCTTTTTATTTCCAGATTGAAGCCATTAATGAAAATGGCGTATCGGAACGCACCAAAGTGATCAGGTCTGAATAACTTTACCATACCAAATTCCTTTTACCATTCATCCAGCAATATGAAAAAGAATCACTTCATCGCCTTTTTTGTGGCTATCGCCTGTAGCTTCAACGCCCTGGCGCAAACGCCTTCATCCTCCAAAATGAATGCATTCATCACCGACCTCATGAGTAAAATGACCCTCGATGAAAAGATCGGACAGCTCAACCTGCCTTCTGTGGGTTTTGATGTAACGGGTCCTATTTTGAGTCAGGGAGTGGAAGGAAAGTTAGAGAAAGGTTTAGTAGGAGGTGTGTTTAATACGTATACACCTGCTGCCATGCGCAAGTTGCAGGATATAGCCGTTAAAAAAACACGGTTGAAAATACCTTTGCTTTTCGGTTATGATGTGATCCACGGGCATAAGACTATTTTTCCTATACCTCTGGGTTTAGCTGCAAGCTGGGATCTCCCGTTGATAGAAAAAACTGCCAGAGCAGCTGCTGATGAAGCCAGTGCCGATGGTTTGAACTGGGTGTTCTCTCCCATGGTAGACATAGCACGCGACCCACGCTGGGGACGGGTTGCAGAAGGCAGCGGTGAAGACACATGGTTGGGATCTCAGATTGCAAAAGCAATGGTGATAGGATACCAGGGGGATGATCTCACGAAACAAGATGCCCTAATGGCCTGTGTAAAACATTTCGCACTCTATGGCGCTGCGGAGGCAGGAAGAGATTACAATACGGTGGACATGAGTGAGCGAAAAATGTTTGAAATGTACCTCCCTCCTTACAAAGCCGCTATCGATGCCGGCGCCGGATCGGTAATGAGTTCTTTTAACGATATCAACGGAATTCCTGCCACTGCCAATCAATGGTTACTCACAGATGTGTTACGCAAGCAATGGGGTTTCAAGGGTTTGGTGGCTACAGATTATACTGCGATTTTGGAATTGATGAACCATGGATTGGGTGATGAAGCACAAGTGGGTAAGTTGGCGCTGATGGCCGGCTCTGATATGGATATGGTGAGTGAAATATTTCTCAACCGGTTAAAAAAACTGGTGACGGACAAAAAACTGGATGTGCATTATATAGACCAGGCTTGCAGGCGTGTGCTGGAAGCGAAATACAAACTCGGGTTGTTCAATGACCCTTATCGGGGAGTAAGTGAAGAGCGCGCAGCAAAAGAGATCATGTCTTCAGAAAAAATGGAACTGGCCAGAACAGCCGCTACAAAAAGTATTGTGTTGTTGAAGAACCAGGACAATATCCTTCCTTTGAACAACCAACAGCGTATTGCATTCATTGGTCCGCTTGTAAAAGATCAGCGTAACCTCATCGGTTGCTGGAGTGGCGCTGGTGACTGGAAAAAAGCCACCAGCTTTTGGGATGCGCTTACAGCACAATACCCGCAAAACAATTTCAGCTATGCCAAAGGCGCAAACCTTATCGATGACCCTGTACTGGTGAAAAAATTAAACCCGCATGGAGCCGCTATTACAGCAGATAGCCGCAGTGTAAAAGAGCTGATCGAAGAAGCCGTTGAGCATACCAATAAAGCAGATGTAGCTGTTGTATTCCTGGGAGAATCTGCGCTGATGAGCGGTGAGGCTGCCAGCAGAAGCGATATCAGCTTACCCGAAAACCAGCAGGTATTGCTACAAGCGTTAAAAGCAACCGGCAAACCCATCGTATTGGTGCTCATGAACGGCCGTCCGCTGACATTACAGTGGGAAGATGCCCACTTGAACGCAATAGTAGAGACCTGGTTTGCAGGCATGAAAGCCGGCAATGCGATTGCAGATGTTCTTTTTGGCAAATACAACCCTTCTGGAAAATTGACCATGACTTTCCCAAGAAGTGTTGGGCAGATACCCATTTATTACAACGCTAAAAGCACGGGCAGGCCTTTCAGTGAAGGGCAAAAATATACCACACAATACCTCGACGTACCCAACACGCCATTGTATCCTTTTGGTTACGGACTGAGCTATACCCATTTCAATTACAGCGCCATCAGTTTGAATAAAACAAGCATCAAACCTTCAGAAAAGCTTACTGCTACTGTAACCATCAGCAACACTGGCAAATACGATGGAGAAGAAACGGCGCAGTTATACCTTCACGATGTAGTGGCTTCTGTAACAAGGCCCGTAAAAGAATTGAAAGGCTTTCAAAAAATATTCCTGAAAGCAGGTGAATCAAAAACCATTTCATTCACCATCGGCGCAGCCGATTTGAAATTTTACAACACCAACATGAAATACGCTTCCGAACCGGGAAAATTCAAACTCTTCATCGGCACCAATTCACAAGAAGTAAAAGAAACCGAATTCGAACTGCTGCCATAATTGCAAATGCCCCAATGACTCAATAAAACGTCATCCTGAGCGAACGAAGTGAGTCGAAGGATCTGCTTGAGCATTCGATGAGATCCCTCGGCTTCGCTCGGGATGACGTATGAATGAACGTTTAGATGACATTTCATTGAGCCATTGAGCAATTAATTTACGCTTTCATTAAATTCAGCTCTTTTCCTCCCCACTCAGGAAACAAAGTCTTATCGTCGTTGATCTTAAGATGACCGTTGGCCACCGCGCTGAACACCGACCTGAAATCGATACTCACCGGCAGGTCGCGGCCATCTTCGAGATCGGCCTTGGCCAATGATTTGATGTTGTTGTACACTTTTCCGCCTGCTACATCATTACCCAATACAAACAGGCAACTTGCCCTGCCATGGTCTGTGCCTCCGGTGCCGTTCTGGTATGCCGTTCTTCCAAACTCGGTCATGGTCATCAGCGTTACTTCATCCTGGTAAGCGGCCAGGTCTTGCCAGAATGCAGCAATACTGTTACTGAAATCTCGCAGGTTATTTGCCAATGCACCAATGGCCGTACCCTGGTTATAATGTGTATCCCATCCGCCGCTTTCGGCAAAAGCCACTTCCATGCCCACATCCATCTTGATCAATATGGCAATCTGTTTCAATGCATTTCCTAATGGCGATGCAGGATACATCACACCTTGTGCGGGTTGGTAATTCCTGATATTGTTCACGTTCAGCATCTTCATGGCATCGAAACTTTCTTTGCCTGCCTTGTTCAATATTTCGCTGGAAGTCTGGTCGTACAATTGTTCAAAAGATTGAGCTACCGCATGTGTTGCTACCGGGGTGCCCCTCATCTGTATGGCGAAATCCTGCAGGTTGTTGATGGCCAACGCTTCATTATCTCCATAAAAACTTCTGGGCAAAGCGCTTGTAAGACTCACAGCACGGAAGGGGGTAGCATCATGTCCCGTTAAACCCACTGCCCTGTTCAGCCAGCCACTCGCCGTTCCTTTGTTGAAGGGTGTTCCGCTTTCCATATAATCCTGTGCATCGAAATGGCTGCGCGTATTATTCGGACTGCCTACTCCATGCACAATTGCCATGCGCCCCTCGGCGAAAAAAGGATGCAAACTATTCAATGAAGGATGCAGTGCAAAACGTCCGTCGAGATCCGTCATGCTGCCTTCGGTTTTAGCAGGACTCATAAAGAGAGAGGGGCGCAATAATTTGAGGTTGGGATCTGCATACGGACTTACTGCCATCAGTCCGTCCATTGCTCCCCGTTGGAAAATACAGACCAGCACTTTATTTTTTTTATAAGGCGTCCATATCTTCCTGTTATCAGCGGCACGTGCCACAAAGCCTGGCACACCACCGAAGCCCGCTGCAAAAAGCGCCAGGGCGCCCGATTTCATGAATGCTCTCCTGTTGATCATAGAATATGCTTTATAATGTGATGGTGTTATTTCCGCTGGAATTCCGGCGACCCGATGAGAATACCTGTTACCTGCGATATCATGGCATTATTACCAGCCGCATAGGCCAATGTGAAATTGTTGTTCTTTTTATTCAGCGCAGCCAGGTTTAGTTTAACGCCAGGAATTTTTTCTGTAGCGAAAGCAAGACCAAAATTCATCCGGTTCAGCAGAGAGCCGGTATTGATCCAATATCCGGCCTTATCGGGAAAACCGGTGGGCGCCTGGTAGAAATAGAAACGTTGTCCCATTTTCATACACCATGCATAAATTTGAAAAGGCTGCTGTATATCTGCGTTGGTAGCTCGAATGGCGCTGATAGCCAATTCAAAAGGAGATTTTACTTTTTCTCGTAATGCTTTCTGGTCCCAGAACTCAGGACTGTTCACCATCGTAATCAATACCGCTTTAATATTGCCATTCGTTTGAAGAAAAGCATCTGCCATCCTGTTCACCAATGCGGTAGCAGGTGTATCACATACAAAACGGTTAGCCAGTTTGGTAGCAATGAATTTAGCGGTGGAAGGATGTGTAGCCAGCATGTGCAGTACTTCCATACCCTCCTGGTAACCGCCGTTGGCCGGGAACCGGCGGCCGAGTATTGTTTTCTCTCCCTGGTCGTGCCGGTTGGCGCGAAATAAGAAATCACCTTCATGCACAAAGCCCTGCTTCTTCATTCGTTCTTCTCCCGCTATGTCCATTATTTTTTTGGCAATACCATTATTGTACAACGGTGCGGGAGCCCATCCTGTAAGTGCACGCGCCACTTCCGTCACATCTTTTTGAGTATATCCGCCGTCTACTCCCAGGGTATGCAATTCCATGATCTCTCTCGCATAGTTTTCATTCAACCCCTGTCTCTTCTGCGCATTCATCACCTGCTCCATCAGGCGCATACCGGCTTCACCAGTGGTATCGTTGTTGTTCATCTTACGCAACTGCAGTTTGCTCCTGAGTTGCTGTACATTGTTCTCCTGCTTGCGAATCAATTCATTGTTATTGCTTACGCTCGATGCATTGTCGAGGTATTCCAGCATGGCAGGGTGCTTGGCAGTAGCCACCAGCATGGTTTCAAAATTCCCCAGTACATTCGGGCGGATCGCATCCCGCTCATACGTTTGTATATACTGCTCACACTGGTTCTTGGTTAGTGATACATTGAAATGATTGAACCAGAAATCTGTGAGCACTTCTTTGAGTTGGTTCTGCCCATAAGCTGCACGGATGATTTTCTGGTTGATGAGTTCCCGTTGCAGATCCTGCATAGGCTTATATCCGGCCTGTACCATAAGCGTATGTAACTTGTCCTGGTATTCTTTTCTGCCAGCCGATTGTAAGGAGTCTTTGTCTATCAGGTGCTGCATGATCAACACGCGTATCAACTGGCCCGGGTTGAGGTAGGTATTGACGATGGTACTATTATCAAGATCCAATGTATTATATCCTTCCAGCCGTTTGTTCACTTCATCATCGGGGAGATCGGCATTCAATTGTTGCTTCAGCCATTTATCAAGTCCCATAGATACCACTTCATCTACCTGTCCGGGTGTTGCGCCGAAACTGAAGCGGCTCAGCAGATGCGCCGCTGCCTGCCTGGAATCGAGGCCTGTTTTTTTGTACGGCATTTTTATTCGCGGTTCGGAAGAATGGCTCGTCTGAGCAAAAGCAGACAAGACAGTCATTACCGCTCCCACCGCAAAAGTCTTCGCCATCCGTTTCAGATTCATACGAACTTTTTTCGTTTGATGCGAAGGGTGCGAGAAAGTTTAATGGGATCACAAACATAAAGATGAGGTTCGTCCTGTTAAAGCAACGTTTTACCGACAAATGCTATCAAACTGTTAAGCGTGGCGCATTCCTTTGGCCACCCGGAACAGGTGTAATACGTAAGGGAACAATGCATCCATTGTTTCTGCTGCACCTTTGGTAGAACCAGGCAATGTAATAACGAGGCTGTTTTGAATGAATCCTGCCACACCCCTGGAAAGCATGGCATAAGGCGTTCTTTGCTGGCCATAATTACGCGCCGCTTCCATGATGCCGGGAATCTCCCTGCTGAGTAACGGGCGAATGGCATCGGGTGTAACATCGCGGGGAGACAATCCTGTACCGCCTGTAAAAAGTACCAGGTGATAACCTTCTGATGCCAACTGTTGCGCTTTCTCTTGTATGAGCGCAAATTCATCGGGAATTACTTCATATATGGATGCCTGCAAATGATGTTGTTGTAATTTTTCTACTACCGTTCTTCCGCTGCTGTCTTCTTTCGAACCAGCAGATACTGCATCTGAACAAACGATCACTGCGCAACGCAGGCTATCGGTGAGTGTTTCATTAAAGGTGGTTTTGCCGCCTTTTTTAGACTCCAGGTGAATGTTGGTTATTTCAATGCCTTTGTCGATAGGCTTCAGCATATCGTACATGGTCAATGCTGTGATGGCAGCGCCATGCATCGCCTCTACTTCAACACCTGTTTTATAAATGGTGCGTACTTCAACCCTGATTATAATAGACAGTTCTTCTACCTGGTATTGTATAGATGCGTGTTCTACCGGCAGCGGATGGCAGTCGGGAATCACATCACTGGTTCGTTTGATGGCCAGCAATCCGGCTGCCCTGGAAAATTCGAATACATCGCCCTTGGGAACTGTTTTGTTTTGTACGGCATGGATCGTTAACAGATCAGATACTTTCAATACTGCTACTGCCACTGCTTCTCTCAGGCTGTTCGATTTGGAAGTGATATCTACCATGGTCATTGATTCGTTTTCCATTGATGGGTCTCATCTTCAAACAATTCTTTTCCCCACACGGGTAATTCTGCTTTGATCCGCTCCACCAGTTCGCTGCAAGCATCTGTTGCTACTTTCCTATGCGGCGCAGAAGTGAACACAAACAAACAAATTTCACCGGCCTGCACATTGCCTAAGCTATGCCATACATGCATGCAGGTAAGGGCGTATTTTGAAAATGTTTCTTCCCGTATTGCATGCATTTTTTCAATAGCCATTTCTTCGTATGCACTGTATTCAATAGCTGCCACTTTTTTTCCGTTGATCACATCGGCCCTTACCTGTCCCAGGAAAATACTGTGTGCGCCAATATCTGTTTTGGTTTGATGACCCTGTATTTTCTCCGCAATGAACGAAGCAGCAATCGCTCCGCGCAAAAAGGGGTTCTTATATTTCTTTACCTCGTTCATATTTTTATTGCAACCATTACTCACCCACCGGAAAAAGCAGGAAGCAATGCTACTGTTGTTGCATTGGTAAGGGTTGTATTTTCTGTAATAAGATTTTTGTTCACCGCTATCCTGTAATGCATACTGCTTAATACCGGGAACCGCTTGTTGATTTCCTGCACCAGTTGGTCTGTATCCCGCACATCGAAAATTTCCATTTCCGGCGCGGCCGCTTCCGCCAACTGTCCAAATAAAAGCACTTTTGTTTTCATACCATCAATGATGTTCAACCAGTAATTTATAGGATGCGATACATAATACCATGGCCAATGTATATTTTAACACCATTTGTGTCATGCGCATCGCTCCAATATATGCACCGCACAAACCGCCTGCAAATGCAATGGCCACATACAAATACATATCTCCATTGAAATGTATTCCATTGGTCATCTGACCCACCAGTCCTGCTATTGAATTAACAAAAATAAACAAAGCGCTGATAGCGGCTGTCTGTTTCATATCGGTCCACCGCAGGAGCAATAAAATGGGGGATAAAATAATACCGCCGCCAATACCTATCAAACCTGAAAAAAAGCCAAGCGATGCGCCGATCAATAATGACAAACCAATGCTGGACTTTTTGCATTCCACCTTTCCGGTATATTGGAAAAACAGGAAACGGGCAACCGATATCAACAATAAAACACCCAGTATTTTTTTATAGGTAACGGCATTGATGGTGATTAGTCCGCCTACAAATGCCGCCGGCATAGACGCTACCGCCAAAGGCAGAAAGATGTTCCATTTGAAATGGCCTCCCCTGTAAAACTGTATAAAAGAAGTAAGGGATACAAAGAGATTCAGCATCAACGCTGTTGGCTTCATTACATCGGGAGCGATGCCATAAAGCGCCATCAATGCCAGGTAACCACTGGCGCCGCCATGCCCAACCGAAGCATACAGAAAGGCAATTACAAACAAGAGTACATAAAACAAGATCATTGGGTCCATCTTAAAAGATCAGCAGGTTAATAAATGTATTTCAACAAGGCTGCCTTCTTCGCAGCGCTCTGTTTCTTCATCTACTTTAATCAAACAATTGGCTGTTGCAAATGAACGCATCCGGTATGACTCCTGTGCATCCAACAGCGTCACCTTACTTCCATCATAATATCCTTTCAGGAAATGAGTCAATGCATTTGTTTTAGTATAAACGCCCTCAAGGGGTGTGTGAACAACTGGCAACGACAGGTTGCGCTTATTGAGCAAACTGATCGCATCGAGTACATACTCATAAAAACAGGTAAGCACCGAAGATGGGTTGCCGGGTAAACCAAATACAGGCTTATTCATTTTGATTCCTGAGTACAAAGGCTTTCCCGGTTTTTGTTTCACTTTATGAAAAAGAGATTCTACTTTGCATGCAGCCGCAGCTTCTGTAACAAAATCATATTTGCCTACGCTTACACCACCCGTGAGTAAAACCATATCGCTCTCATCCAACGCCTGCTGCAACATATTCTTCAACGTTCTCAGATCATCTTTTGCCCTGTACACTTTTATGCTTTCGATACCGAAAAACTGCAATACAGCAACCAATGCATAAGAATTGGATTCATATACCTGTCCGTATTGCAGGGGTTTGCCCGGATCCTGCAACTCGTTACCCGTAACGATCAGGCTGATTTCCGGGTTGGGATAAACAGTTGCTTTTTCTATTCCTATTCCTGCCAGAAAACCGATGGATGCAGGCGTAAGCAGGTGGCTCTTTTTCATAGCAATTTCACCTGCTTTTATTTCCGAGCCCTTCGGTCTTACGTTGGCACCGTGACGGATATGTTCGTCCTGCAAGGTCAGTGCATCATGCGTGGCATTGGTTTTCTCCTGCATGATCACCGTATCTGTTCCTGCCGGAACAGGCGCCCCGGTAAAAATGCGGAAAGCTTTACCCGGCATTTTCTTTTTGATAATCCCACTGCCTGCCGGTACTTCACCTGCGATCCCGAGAGGCTTTCCCGGTTGCCAGTCCTGGAATGCAAAAGCATATCCATCCATGGCCGATTGTGCAAAAGCGGGGATATCGAATGGTGCGTGCAGGTCTTCTGCCAATACTTTTCCGGCAGCATCTGCCAGGTGCATGGTTACCGGCTCTAATGCATGAAAAGCTTCGGCTATTCTTTTTTTGGCTTCTGTTACTGAGATCATCGTAATTTTTTATCAGCCACCAATGGTGATCATGCTTCTGTTCTGGATTGTGTTGGCATACAGGTGTTCAAAATCTGTATTAAATTGTCCGCCTAATTCTTTTGCTTTCCCCCATATCGACTGTTGCACCAGCGGCACTACGGGTTCCCCATTTCTTAAAGCAGTAAGCAGATCGGTTTCTTCTTTCGAGAAAAGACAATTCTTCATTTTCCCATCAGCGGTGAGCCGCATCCGGTTGCAACCTCCACAGAAAGGTGCACTCATGGTACTGATCACTGCAAAGCTGCCTGCATGCCCGGGAACCTGGTATGCTTTCGCCGTATCGTGCGGCTTGCCGGGTAAAGCAGTGAAGGCATAGGTCTTTTCAATGGTATGCATCATTTCCTGCCAGGTAACCACTTTATTATTGGTCCACCTGTTGCCGGTAAAAGGCATGAATTCAATGAACCGGATATGAACGGGTTCCAGTTTTGTCCATTCAACAAAATCGGTCAGTTCATCTTCATTCAATCCTTTCATCACCACCACATTGATCTTAACATGAAAACCCCTGTTCAACAACAGGGCAATATTTTGCTTTACCGTATTAAAATGATTTTGCCGGGTGATGAAAAGGAATTTATCTGCCAACAATGTATCCAGGCTGATATTGATGGAACGGACGCCTGCGTCTTCCAATACCTGCACAAACTTATGCAGCCTTGTACCATTGGTAGTAAGCGTAAGCGCTACCGGTAATTTCGCGAGTGCTTGCAGGATAGCAGTGGCGTCTTTGCGTACCAGCGGCTCGCCACCTGTGAGCCTGATTTTCTTCACACCCAGGCTCACAAAAATTTTTGCCAGCTCCTCAATTTCAGCCGCCTGCATCAATTGTTTGGCCGGGGTAAACACATAATCTTCTTCCGGCATGCAATAAAAACAACGCAAGTTGCAATTATCTGTCAGCGAGATACGCAAATAGTCGTGAGTCCTGTTATGTTGATCTACCAGCATATATATTCTTTTTCATCAACCAGCTCGAATAATCAGTAAATTTATGTAGCCTAAAGGCCCCAACCCAACTTTAATTTATACATTCTATATGAAGCCCACCATCACCATCACTTATTGTCCCAAATGTCACTGGCTGCTGCGCGCCGCTTATATTGCACAGGAGCTGCTGACCACTTTCGAGGCAGAGCTCAAAGCCGTTGCCCTCGAACCCAGCGAGACCAGCGGCGAATTCCACATCAGTCTCGACAACGAAAAAATTTTCGACCGGAAAGAATACGGTGGCTTTCCCGAAATAAAAGAGCTGAAGCAAGTCGTAAGGGACCGGGTTAGTCCGGGCAAAAGCCTCGGCCATGCCGATACCAAACCCCACCATACCGATATCCTTTAACAAAATAATTCAAATTATGTTGGGTATTATCCTTTGCGGTGGTAATAGTTCCAGGATGGGGAGCGACAAAGGGTTGCTCAAACTGGAAGCCAAGACCTGGGCGCAGACAGCCATTGATAAAATAACGCCGTTGGGGATACCGGTTAAACTTTCTGTGAACCAGCAACAATACAAAGATTACACAGCAGTTTTCGATGCTGCTGATCTGGTAGTGGATGCCCCTTCGCTGGATTTACGCGGCCCATTATTAGGTGTACTAAGCTGCCATCTGCAATATCCGCAGAGAGCTCTTTTTGCACTTGCCTGCGATATGCCGCTGATGGAATCCACTTTGCTCAAAGAACTTCATGAACGATACCAACAGGCACCTGAAGCAGAAGCCTGCGTTTTCACAAACGACGGAGAACCGGAACCTCTATGCGCTATCTACAGTGCAAGAGGATTGGCTAAGATATTGGCGCTGCTACAGAATGGGCATTTGGCCAAACACAGTATGAAGTACATGCTCGATCATCTTAGTATTGTCTGCATTCCCATACAACCACAACAGAAAATCTCGTTCCGCAATTTCAATGCGCATGCAGAACTAAATGGTTTGTAGTTCAAGCCCGGCTTTTTCAATACGTGTATAGCTCGATTTATCTGCATCGCATAATGGGCAATGGTAATCTTCATCCAATGATTCAAATGCAGTACCGGGAGCTGCTCCTTTCTCCAGGTCGCCAAACGATTCATCGTATATGGTAAAGCAATGCCGGCATTGGTGTACATAAGATAGCTGCTTCTTCAGTTCGGGTGCTTTCTCAGCAGCTACCTGTTTTTCCATGATCGCATTCTTATCTGCACGATTATTATAAAACGCAATCACCAAACGTCTCAACTGTTCACCCAACAAGAATTTCGGATTGGCCCTGCTGAATACAAAGCCAGTGCGTGCATTCGGATTGAAATCATGTGCACAAAGGATATCATATACATACAGGCATTCCAATCCGCACAAGTTGATCAGTGGCCTGCGGCGTACCAGTACACTACAGAATACTTCACTTTTTTTCCTGGTTTTGATACCAATGCATACACCGAATGTGCGGGTATCTTCATCATTCAATTTTTTAACCAGGTAATTTTTCAACTCCAATCCTTCACGGCAATGATCTTCCACCTGGAAATTCAATTCATTGGCAGCATGCCGCATGTTCACCTGGTACTTGTTCAGCAATTGATTCCATTTGGGCCGGTCTTTTTCCTCCACCCCTTTGATGATGATCGACTTCCAGGGCGTAGAACAAAGCTGGCCGATCTTGGTATCCAGGCAAAGTTTACACAGCGCTTTCAAAAAATCAACCGCAAACAATTCGTCGCGCCTGTAAATACCCACCCAGTATTTATCGTTGACCCTGTTGACCCCCTCATAGTAAGGCAGGTTGAAAGCAGGTAATGCCGCAGGTTTTTCAGCAGGCTTGGTAATGTATTGCTGTTTTTGAAGCAGTTGCATCAATGCTTCACCCTTCGCCTGTTTGTTGTCGTAAAACGCTTCTCTGTGCTGAAAGATCAGTTTTTCAATTTCTTTTGACACACCCGGAATATCATTGGTGTATACCATTTCATTCCATTCGTAAATACTGTTGGTCTTAGGAAAACGGATGAATAAATGCCAGAAATGAAGGGACGTAGCCGAAGCTACCCAATTAATATTGCCCGTAAGCATGGGTGTAAAACTCTGGTGACTGTCCGAAACATTGATCTTGAGCTCGGGCTCATAATCGAGTCCATCGAATATATCCTTGTATACACCTTCACTCAGCCAGGTATTGGTAATGAATATTTCCTCTGCCGGATAAGAGCTTACGATATTGGGATGTTGTTCATTATCCAGATCATAAGGAATGGCCAATTGACCCAATCCTTCACGAAGTATATGAATGGAATCAGCTGATGCATTCAACAGCAATTGCTGACGCAACCCGAAGCTTACATGCAACACGCCCGCCCTCCTTGCTACTACAAGGATATTATAAAGATCGCCAGGCGAGATAATTCCTCCCCTGAAGTTGATCTTGATAGTATGATTGCTTCGTATTCCCATACATGTTTATTTTTCAACCAGCACATTTTCTTTTGCCGATACGCCCAAACAATTTTCCAGGATGGCTTTCACTTCCGGTCGGCAGCTGCCGCAGCCCATGCCGGCGCCTGTAAGCTGGCACAATTGCAAATGGTCTTTACAACCCTCCTTGATCTTATTGAGCAGGTTGCCTTCGCCCACGTTGTTGCAACTGCATACCAGTTTTCCGATAACAGGTTCCGCGGCCTTACCGGAACGCAGTAACTGCAAGCGTTTTTCACTCAGTTCAATTTTTTGTTCGATGAGGTTCCTGAATTCCAGGAACTCAGATTTATCCCCGATAAGGATGGCGCCGATGAGCCGGTCGTTGTGAATGATGCATTTTTTATAATATCGCTTGGCTTTGTCGATGAATACCACTTCTTCATACGCAGGATCATCAGGACATTCCACTTCACCCAGCGAACAGAGATCGGTTCCGTGCATTTTTAAAATATTCATCAACAAAGAGCCTGTATAGTATTTTGAAATATCACCGGTCAGGTATCGCGCAACAATTTCTGCCTGCTGTTCTGCAGCAGCCGTAATGCCATACAGGAATCCTTTGAATTCCGCTATCTCGCCAACAGCAAAAATGTTAGGATCACTGGTTTGCAGGTACTCGTTGATCAGCACCCCTCTTTTGCAATGCACACCTCCTGCTTTCGCAATCTCAATGTTCGGAACAGTTCCGATGGCTATTACAATAGCCTGACAGTTCACGATCAATCCACTTTTCAACCGGATGCCCGATACCGTGTTATTACCCAGGAAGCGCTCTATCTCATCGTTATAATAAATCTCTACACCTTTATCAACCAGCTCTTCATGCAATAATTGACTGCCAAGCGGATCCAACTGACGGTCCATCAGCCTGGATATCCTTTGTACAATGGTCACTTCCACATTCACTTCACGCAGCGATGCTGCCAGTTCGATGCCAAGCAATCCTCCGCCTACAATGACCACCCTGCCATTGGCAGCGTCTATGTGATTTTTAAAATGATCAGCATCGGTTCTGCTACGCATGGTAAAGATTCCTTGCATGGCAGGAACATCCCTGAGCATGGCAGCCCTGCTGCCTGTTGCCATGAGCAGCACATCATACGAATGCACACCGCCTTTATCATCGGTAACCAACTTTTTTTCTTTGTCGATATGCGTGATGCTTACACCGCGATGCAGCTTGATATTGTAATGATATTCTTCTTCATCAGACATTTTCACCAGGTTACCCCAGGGAAGTGTGCCGGTAATATAATCGGGCAGCAATACGCGGTTGTAAAAAGGAAAATTCTCTTTGCTGAATATTTCGATCTCGTCTTCTGTATTCAGCGTCCGGTAACTTTTCACAAAGCCGCAAGCGCCTGCACCCGCGCCAATTACAATGATCTTTTGTTTGGGCTTGGTATACAATTTTACTTCAACTGCAGAGAATTTAAAATCAGGCTCTTTGCTTTGCGGATCTACCAGGTTATTTGTGAGGTTATTGGCGCGATTGAGATCGCTATCCAACACCTTGCCCCAGTGCATGGGCAGGAATACAACGCCCTGTTTAATATTGTCAGACAACCTGGCTTTCACCCGCACATGACCTCTTTCATTGGCGATCTCTACCAGGTCGTTCTCCCTGATCTTTCTTTGTGCAGCATCTTCGGGATGCATTTCAAGAAAAGATTCGGATATGTGTTGCTTCAGTTTATTCACTTTACCCGTTTTGCTCATGGTATGCCACTGGTCTCGGATACGGCCGGTAGTAAGTATCAGCGGGAAATCGGGGCTAATTTTCTCCGACAGGTTTTCATCAGGAAAAGAACGGATGATCGCACGTTGAGAAGCTGTATAAAATGTTTTATCGGTAAAAAGTCTTGCAGTGCCATGTCCATTAATAGTCTTTGTATAAGGCCACTGCACAGCGCGTTTTTCTTTCAGTATAGCATGACTGAGATCACTGATATCAACATGAGTATCCTTTGTCAATGCAGCATGTTCGGCAAAGATGGCGGCCGCATTGGGATAATCAAATCCTTTGTATCCCATTTTCTGTGCAAAACGGCAAATGATCTCGGCATCGGGTAACGCCTCGCCGGGCGCTTCTTTTATTTTATGCAGGTAACCAATGCGTCGTTCAGCATTGGTCATGGTGCCTTCTTTTTCTGCCCAGGCAGCAGCAGGTAATACCACATCGGCGTATTTGATCATCTCCGATTGATGGCTAATCTCTTGTACTACCACAAATTTTGCTTTTTGCAAAGCAGCTTCTGCCTTGCGCACATCGGGCAGACTGATCAAAGGATTGGTACACAACACCCATATCGCTTTAAGCTTGCCTTCGTTCAGTGCATCGAACATTTCGGTAGCGGTCAATCCGGGTTGAGCCGCGATCTTTCCGGGCATAATATTCCAGAACTGTTCTACTTCGGCGCGGTGCTGCGGGTTTTGCAAATCGCGATGCGCAGGTAATAAGTTAGACAATCCACCTACTTCCCGCCCGCCCATGGCATTGGGCTGACCGGTCAGTGAAAGCGGGCCGGAGCCTGGTTTACCAATATGTCCTGTGATGAGATTGAGATTAATGAGCGACAGGTTCTTATTTACACCAATCACACTCTGGTTAAGACCCATGGTCCACATGGTGATGAACCCATTCGCATCAGCGATCATCCTGGCGGCCAACCTGATATCGCTTTCCTCTATACCGCAGATGATCGCCGCTTCGGCAACCGTTCTTTCAAAAACGATCGCCCGGTATGTTTCGAATCCTTCTGTATGGTTTTCAATGAATGCAGGGTCGACGTCGTCGTTTTCTATGAGTGCCCTGCCAATGGCATGATGCAGTGTGATATCCGTTCCGGGATTCAGTTGTAAATGAAGATCAGCGAGGGAACAGGTTTGTGTTTTACGCGGATCGCTTACAATGATCTTGAGGGCCGGATTTTTTTCTTTGGCTTTTTCTACCCGTTGCCATAAGATCGGGTGACACCAGGCGGGGTTGGCGCCTGCTACAAAGATCAGATCGGCCAGTTCAATATCATCATAGCATACGGGTACACAATCTTCACCAAGGCTCATCTTATAGCCGGCCACAGCGCTACTCATACACAGCCGCGAATTGGTGTCGATGTTATTGGTTCCGATGAACCCCTTCACCAGTTTGTTGATCACATAATATTCTTCTGTGAGACATTGACCGGAAGCATAGAAAGCAACCGCATCGGGTCCGTATTTATCAATCAATGTTTTGAACACTGCAGCCGTTCTTTCCAATACACTATCCCACGAAACCTTTTGCCTTGGCTGATTTCTGGCGTAACGCATTTCAGGATAGAAAATACGGTCGCTGGTATCGTTCACCGTATAGTGCAGGTTCCTGCCTTTGCTGCAAAGCTGTCCCCTGTTCACCGGATGATCGGCATCTCCTTCAATGGTAACCCGTCCAAGCTTATCGGTATCTGCCACAATGCCGCAGCCTACACCACAGTAACAACAGATAGTTGTTTTTTTTTCGATACTATTTGTCTTTATCTCACTCACGGTAATGATTTAATAAGGCAAGCAATCGTTGACAGGTATTACTTGTTGTATTCCATCGCCATTTTCAGACGCACACGTTTTTCTTCTTTTGAGAACCTGGTCACCAGTACTATCAGTGATACGCCAATGACGATCATTCCTATATAGCTGAACGCGTCCAGGTAAGTAATACCTTTCGCTTTGAACAGGAATCCGAACAACATTCCTCCTACATTGCCTCCGGCGCCTACAATACCGCTCACTAAGCCTATGTTCTTTTCGCTGATAAATGGTGTAATGGCATAAGTAGTACCGTTAGCCATTTTAAGGAACAGGGCAAAAAAGATCATGAAGAAAATGGCCATACCAAAAGAACCCGATTTGGCAAACAGGATCAGGCCGAATCCTTCCAGCAGCAGTACCAGCGACAAAAGAATACCCTTTCCCCACATACCATAAGCTTTCCCTACTTTGTCTGCAAGGAGTCCGCCAAGCGCTCTTGCAAAAAGATTCATGAAGCCGAATAAGCCTGCACAGAGACCGGCGGTGCCCTGGCTGAGTTTGTATTCCTGTACAAAATGAAGGGCCGCTACATTATCGAATGTGATCTCCATTCCAAAACAAACGGCATAAGCGAGTGCGAGCGACCATACACGCCAGTCTTTCAGCACGCTGTAATTCTTTTTTCCTTTGACTTTAGGCGCTCTTTCTATTTCGTCGAAATTCCCGGCAGGTGTGTCTTTGGTAAAACGATAATAGAGAAATGCAGCGATGAGCATCAATGCGCCGGGAACGATCATCGCATAACGCCAAGCTTCCTGTTTGGTATAGCCTATACCCACAATGGCGGCGAATATCACCGGCATGATCATATTGGTAACACCTCCGCCCAGGTTACCCCACCCACCGGCTACAGCGTTGGCAGTTCCTTTGATTTCCGGGGCAAACATCATGGAAGTATGGAACTGTGTGATCACGAAAGAAGCGCCAATAACACTGATAGCCAGGCGAAACAACAGAAATGAAGTGTAATCATGTGCAAAACCCACGCACATCACGGGAATAGCACCCAGTAACAACAAAGCGGTATAGGTTTTTCTTGGGCCCCATATATCGCATAATTTTCCGATTAGCAAACGGGCGATAATGGTACCTGATACTGATGCAATAACCACATTACCTATCTGCGATTTATCGAGGTGAAGGTCTTCCTTGATGGTAGGCATCAAAGGAGCAAGGCCAAACCACCCAAAGAAACATACAAAAAAAGTAAACCACGTAATATGAAAACTACGCATCTGAATTCCTTTAAAGGAAAAGACATTGAGTTTAGTGAGTGGTTGATTCGGATTGAGCGACATATAATTCAGTTATAAAAGGTGAATAAAAGAGGCTGGTATTACACGATACCTTCTACTCCAATGAATACGTGGCCTCCCTCTATCTTCACTGGATAAGTGCGAATTGAACATTCGTCGTCGTTCAGACATTCACCCGTTACCAGTGAAAATGTTTTCTTATGAAAGGGGCATGCCACTTTGGGTACATCATTTTGCGAACCGATCATGCCCCTGCTCAATGCCATCTGGCGGCGATGCGGACATTCATTCTGCGTAGCATACCATTCGTTACGGCGGGTAAAATGATAGAGCGCAATTTGCTCTTCACCGTATTTTACGCATACCCCGCCATTGGAAGGAACATCTTCTACACTGCAGGCATGGAACCATGCCATTGTTTCCATTTCTGTCATAGTTGTATTTTTTAAATGATGAATTGAATAATTATTATTTCCATTCTTTGGCCCTTTTCTGTTCCCGCATCTCTTCAAAAGCAATGCTGGGGTCTTTTTCTTCGGGCGCATTTACAAAATGGTTGAATCGTTTTCTTATTTCCGGGTTTTCGATCGCTTCTTTCCATTCGCACTTATAACTGTCTACCAATAACTGCATTTCTTCTTCCAGCTTTGCTGCAATGCCCAGGCTGTCGTTAACCACTACATTTCTGAGGTAGTCGATACCACCTTCCATTTTATTCAGCCAGGTAGCAGTTCTTGTCAATGGATCGGCAGTTTTGATATAGAACATCAGGAAACGGTCAATAAAACGGATACAGGTTTCTTCGTCGAGATCAGTTGCTAGCAATAAAGCGTGTTGCGGTTTGGAACCACCGTTACCACATACATAGAGGTTCCATCCTTTTTCTGTGGCAATGATGCCGAAGTCTTTACTCTGTGCTTCGGCACATTCACGTATGCATCCCGAAACCGCAGATTTGATCTTATGCGGAGCCCGGAGTCCACGGTACCTTTCTTCAACACGAATAGCAAAACTTACACTGTCATGCAAGCCAAACCGGCACCAGGTGCTGCCCACACAACTCTTCACTGTACGCAGCGCTTTTCCATAAGCATGTCCGCTTTCAAAACCGGCCTCGATCAGTTCTTCCCAGATCAATGGCAGGTCTGATAAATGCGCACCGAAAAGATCAATACGCTGGCCGCCTGTTATTTTAGTATAGAGATGATATTTTTTAGCTACCTGTCCGATCACTATCAACTTATCGGGCGTGATCTCACCGCCGGGTATGCGCGGCACCACAGAATAAGTACCACCTTTCTGTATGTTGGCCAGGAAACGGTCGTTGCTGTCCTGCGCGGTATCGTTTCCTTTTTTCAGGATCATTTCATTCCACAGGCTGGCCAGGATGGAAGCCACCGAAGGTTTACATAATTCACAGCCATCACCTGTTCCCAGTTTATTCAATACATCTTCATAGCTTTTCAATTCGTGCAGTTTCACCAGGTCGTACAATTCCTGGCGACTGTAATGGAAATGCTCACAGATAACATTACGGATATATTTACCCTGTGCTTTTAATGTATGATTCACCAGGTCTTTGATCATGGGCAAACAACCACCACAGCCCGTTCCGGCTTTCGTACATTTTTTGATAGCATCCACTGTTTCTTCGCCATCTTCTACTGCTTTGCAGATAGCTCCTTTGGTCACACTCTCACAACTGCATATATAAGCGTCATCGGGCAGGCTCAATACACCGGCTTCCTGCGATTCTCCACCCCTGGCACCCAGGATGATGTCTTCGGGATTGGGAGGTAATACGATCTTGTTTTTGCAGGTCTGCAACAACATATTGTATTGTTCGGCATCGCCTACAAGAATACCGCCCAGGAGTTGTTTGCCGTCTGCACTGATGTTGACTCTTTTGTAAACACCATTGATGCCATCATTAAACACAATGGTTCTTGTTTCGCCATCATTGATGAAAGGATTTCCAAAGCTGGCCACATCAACGCCGATGAGCTTGAGCTTCGTGCTCATGTCAAAACCGGTAAAAGCTTTTTCACTATCGGTCAGTTGTCCCACCACCACTTCGGCCATTTCATAACCCGGCGCAACAAGTCCATAGATCATTTCATTATGCAGCGCGCATTCACCGATGGCATAGATATCGGGATCAGATGTTTGTAATAAATCATTCACTACAATACCACCGCGCGGACCGGTGAGCAACCCGGCAGCTTTGGCCAGTTCGTCCCTGGGTTTGATACCCGCCGAAATAACAAGCATATCGGATTCAAGGATGGACCCGTCTGCGAATGAGAGACCGGTTATTGCTTCTTCACCCAGAATAGCTGATGTGTTTTTAGCAGTATAGATGGTAAGTCCCAGGGCTTCCAGTTTTGATTGCAGTAATTGCGATCCCAGTTCATCTACCTGGCGAGGCATCAGGCGGGGTGCAAATTCTATCACGCTGGTGTCGGCGATACCCAGGTCGAGCAAGGCTTTGGCCGCTTCCAGACCCAGTAGTCCGCCACCGATCACAGTACCTTTCTTCGCCCTGCCTGCCCATGCTTTCATCAATTCCAGGTCTTCGATCGTCCTATATATAAATACACCGTTTTTTTCCACCCCCGGTATGGGGGGCACGAAGGCCGATGAGCCTGTGGCCAGGACCAGGTAATCATAATGGACTTCCAGGCCTTTGTGGGAATACACTGTTTTACGATCACGGTCGATCTTCTGCACGGGATCGCCCAAATGAAGCTGGATGTTATTGGAAAAGTACCAATCGGCGGATGCCATGGAAAGGTCTTCGGCAGATTTGCCGGAAAAAAACTCACTGAGGTGCACCCTGTCATATGCGGGGCGGCTTTCTTCCCCGAATACGGTCAGCTCAAACTGACCATGGGTGTTTTTAGCTACCAGTTTTTCGCAAAACTTATAGCCTACCATACCGTTACCTACTACCACTACTCTCATAATGCTTGGGTTAAGCGTGAAATAGTGGCAAACAATCGAATTATAAATAATTCTATGTAATATTATTTACACAGATATTATATTATTTCATTTAAAATGGCGATTTACATCATAAATTTAGAAACAATTATGTAATTTTATACAAAACACTAAAATATTTTTTACATAATTTTAGTAATAATATGAAACTATCAATACCTTCGCTCTATCTGATCGGGGCCGGACCGGGAGATCCGGACCTAATCACCTTAAAAGCTATCAAAGCCCTCCGGAAAGCAGAAGTCGTTCTATATGATGCCCTGGCTAATGAAAGCCTGCTCGATTACACCCCTCCAGGTTGTATCAGGCAATTCGTTGGTAAACGGTATGGATGTCATGCTTTGTCTCAGGAAGAGATCAACCGGCTGATCCTGGAACATGCAGGCACCTATCGCCATATTGTACGGCTGAAAGGGGGCGATCCCTTTGTATTCGGAAGGGCGATGGAAGAAATTTCCATTGCAAAAGCAGCCGGAATGAACATAGAACTCATTCCGGGTATTTCCAGTGCACTGGCCGTACCAGCTACCCAGTTGATCCCTCTTACATGCAGGGGCATCAATGAAAGCTTTTGGGTCACTACCGGAACAACCCGTTCAGGAGAAATATCGGCCGATATACAATGGGCCGCACAATCTTCTGCAACCGTTGTCATACTGATGGCCATGAGTAAACTCGAAGCCATTATGGAAACATTCGAACGTTATGGTAAAAAAGATACTCCTGTTGCCATCATCCAGAGTGGCACAACTGCAGCCGAAAAAATGGTGATCGGTACCGTGAAAGATATTTTCTTCAAAGCCCAGTATGCCGGCATAAGCAATCCGGCAGTCGTAGTGGTAGGAGAAGTGGTGAAACTGCACCCTTCTTTATTAAAAGATGAACTGATGCACCGGCTGATACCTGCCACCACCGGATAAAATGCTTTACCAAAAGCTGCAGGAGAACTAGGCGATTATGAAAAAAAACAAGAAGAACTGCGATCTCAAAAGTTGCATGCTTTGTAAGCACTGTCTGAGCGATTGGCTGCCTGCCGTAGATAAAAACCGGAAAAGTTTTCACCTGAAAAAAGGGGAACTGCTGTTCAGGGAAGACGAAGAAGTTACCGGCATGTACTTCATCCATACCGGCCTCGTGAAAGTACATAAGAAATGGGGCTTGGAAAAAGAACTGATCCTGCGTATTGCCGGTAACGGCGCTATTGTAGGGCACAGGGGATTAGGCTCCGACACTGTATACCCCGTGTCAGCCACCGCACTTCAACCTACCGATGTCTGCTTCATTGACCTGGACTTTTTTCGCTCTACCTTAAAAGTAAACCACGATTTTCTTTACCACCTGATGATGTTCTTCGCTGCAGAATTAAAAGAGTCGGAAAAGCGCATGCGAAACCTGGCGCACATGACCGTAAAAGGAAGGATCGCCAATGCCCTGCTCACTTTCAAGGAAAAATTCGGCACGAACAACGAGGGATGTATTGACCTGTACCTCAGCAAACAGGACCTGGCGTCTTATACCGGCACTACCTACGAGACATTGTTCCGTATCATGAATGAAATGACAGAAGAAGCAGCTATTTCAGTAGACGGTAAAAAGATCACCATCCGCAACCTAGACCTGCTGCACCGTTTCATCAAAGACGAATAAAGTAACTATGCCGTCTTTTTCATTGCCACACGGTACAGTATAATGCCCATCAATGCGAAGAACAACGCGCCCACCAGGAAATAACCATCCTGCGATAATGCATGACTGATATTGTCTTCCATGCTCACAGCATTCAGAAATCGTTCCCCTTTATCACTTCCGGCAATAAAAGCAATCAGCACGCCGGCAACAGCGCCACCCGCCACCAATCCTGTTGCAAACAGACTTCCTTTACTCAGCTCCTCTTCTTCCGCGCTCAACTGCTTATTCGCTTTCTTCTGTTTTGCTTCTACAATTCCCCTGATAGCACCTCCCACGAAAATGGGCAGCGTGGTAGAAAGCGGCAGGTAAACACCAATAGCAAAACTCAATGCCTTCAAACCGCATAGTTCTACAGTAACCGCCAGGAACATACCCACCATTACATATTGCCAGTCGAGGTTCTGCGATAGTATCCCTTTGATCAACGTAGCCATTAATGTAGCTTGCGGCGCCGGGAATTTCTCTGAACCGATCGCATGTTGCACACCTTGTTGCAACATTTCCGTTGAAGGTTTATCCAGGAACTTAACCGTTATACCAATAATAACAGAAGATACGATAGCACCAATGAACAAAGCGATCTGTTGGTTACGCGGCGTGGCACCTACCAGGTAACCGCTCTTGAGATCCTGTGAAGTACCTCCGGCATTGGCTGCAGCAATACAGATCATCCCTCCAACCACCAGCACCAACGGCTCAAACGCTTTACCTGTCCAACCTACACTGAGGAAAATCAAGCTGGTACCCATCACCGTGGCAATGGTCATACCACTGATGGGGCTGTTGGATGTACCGATCAATCCTACAATACGTGAAGCTACCGTTACAAACAAAGCGCCGAACAACAATACCAGTATACCAATGAATAATTTCTGGAGCAGGTTATCGCCGGGCACTTGCGGTAATAAAGTAATAACAGCGATCAGGCCCAGGCTGCCCAATCCTACTACCCGCAGGCTCAAATCTCTTTCTGTACGCAACACAGCAGTTGCAGCACTTTCTTCATTACCGGCCTTCAAAGAAGACAGGCTTCCTTTCACCGATTTTACAATCGTAGGAATGGTTTTAACAAGGGTGATGATACCGCCGGCTGCTACTGCACCCGCACCTATCTGCCGTACATACGCGTAATAAATGGCCGATGCATAATCATTGAAATGATGTGTAACCGGATCCCATCCGCCTTTTCCACCGGGCTTGGCAATATCTGCCAGGTAACCCAGTTTAGCCAGTTGTAACGCAATCACATCACCTGGAACCAGGGTAGACAAGAGCGGAATAAATACCATCCAACTTAATACACTACCCGCTACCAGTACGCCGGCAATGCGCGGGCCGATGATATAACCAATACCAATGTATTCAGGCGTGATCTCACCGCTCACTTTCGCCGAAGGAAAGAACTTATTGATCTGTTTGGTAGCATAATAAGGCGTCTCGGCAATCACGTGCAATATTTTTTGCAAGAACGCATACAGTAACGCCACACCCAGTCCCCAGAAAGCCGTCTTGGCAAAATCGCCGCCTTTCTCCCCCGCCTTCAACACATCGCCACAAGCAGTTCCCTCTGGATAAGGGAGGGCATCATGCTCATTAACGATCAAGGCCCTACGCAAGGGTATCATCAGCAAAGTGCCTAACAGTCCGCCTACAATAGCCAATACCAATATGGTTAAATAATTGAAGTATTCGGCGCTGGTAGGCGATGAAAGAAAAAGAAAGCCCGGCAGTGTAAAAGCCACCCCACCGGCAATACTTTCACCGGCAGAGCCGGTGGTCTGGATGATATTGTTTTCCAGTATGGTGGTCTTGAGGAATCTCCGGCCAAGTGTAATGGCAATAACAGCAATAGGGATGGAAGCAGTTACGGTGAGGCCCGCTTTCAAAGCCAGGTACACGGTGGCGGCGCCAAAAATAACGCCGAACAAACTGCCCACGAGTATGGACTTAACGGTCAATTCTTTCATATTCGTTTCGGGAGAAACGAAGGGCTTAAAGGTCTTTTGTGATTCAGACATAGTTATAGTTGTTAGTTGATAGTTGTTAGTTGATAGCGTTATGTGTTAGCATCTGTTTCTAACAACTGACAACTATCAACTAACAACTCATAAAATCCTTACTTTCGACACGATTTAAAATTTCAAAATACGATTTATGCCCGAGATACCAAACGAGCAAAAAAAAGCTAAAATGCCCAAGTCGGTGCCATTTATTATCGGAAATGAAGCCGCCGAACGTTTCAGCTTTTATGCCATACGAGCCATCATGCCTACTTTTCTGGTAGCGCAATTCTTCAATCCGGCACATAACCCGGCCCTGCAGAGCATAGCCGAAGCCCGCTCCAATGAACTATCTCACCTCTTTGTGTTCTTTGCTTATTTCATGCCGCTGGTGGGTGGTATTGTGGCCGACTGGTTCTTTGGCAAATACAAAGTCATTCTGTATGTCTCTATATTATATGCCATCGGTAACCTGGTATTGTCGTTGTCTACACACGATCTCAGCCTGTTCAGCACCGGCCTCATTGTCATAGCCATTGCGGCGGGAGGCATCAAGTCCTGCGTGTCGGCCAATGTGGGCGACCAGTTCGACAAATCAAACCAGGAACTGATGTCGAAAGTTTATGGCTGGTTTTATTTCAGCATCAATTCGGGCTCAGTGCTGTCGACCTTGCTGATACCTATCATCTATAAAAAATACGGACCGGAACTCGCTTTCGGCATACCCGGTATACTTATGTGTCTAGCCACGCTGATCTTCTGGCTGGGCAGGCATAAATATGTAAAAGTGCCACCAACCGGTGTAAAAAAAGAAAATTTCATGGGGATATCCCTGTATGCACTGAGAAAATTCTTTTCCAACCGCCAGGGCAAAACTGTTTGGGAAATGGTAGCCGAAAAATATTCTCCCGGGGCCATCGATGGCGTACAGGCTGTGTACCGCATCCTGGCCGTATTTGCATTTACGCCCATTTTCTGGGCTTTATGGGATCAAAACCTTTCCGAATGGGTATTACAGGCTACCAAACTGGATCTGCATATTTTCGGTTATGAGTTCCTGCCGGAGCAGATACAAACATTCAACCCACTGTTCCTGATCAGCCTGATACCGGTGTTCACGTATGGATTGTTCCCACTCATTGAAAAAACGGGCATCAAGGTTACGCCGTTGCGCAAGATCGGTGCAGGGTTGTTCCTCACCATATTGTCTTTTATCATCATTGCTTTTTTACAGGAAAAGATCGACCAGGGTGGCAGGCCCACCGTGTGGTGGCAGATACTGGCTTATTTCATCCTGGCCGGCGCCGAAGTATTGGTATCCATCACCTGCCTGGAATATGCCTATACCCAATCGCCCAAATCCATGAAGAGTACCATGACGGCCTTGTACCTGCTGGGCATTTCATTGGGTAATATCTTCACCAGTCTCGTCAACAACAGCATTGCCAACAATGGGTTCTTTGCACGCTATACAGGTGCCAGTTATTTTTGGTTGTTCATCAGCATATTGTCGGGCTTTTTCCTGCTTTACCTGCTGGTGGCCAAACGCCTGCCGGAAAAAAGTTACGTGGAATGAATTAAGTTCTACTTTCGCCCCACAATCAGCATTTTATCATGAATATACTCTTACTTGGTTCGGGCGGAAGAGAACATGCGCTGGCCTGGAAAATGAGCCAGAGCCATCATTGCGACCAATTATTCATTGCTCCCGGCAACGCCGGAACAACTCAATACGGCACCAATTTACCCATTGGTGTAACAGACTTTGCAGCTATTAAAGAAGCCTGTATTACACATCACATCAATATGTTGGTAGTAGGACCTGAAGAGCCGCTGGTAAAAGGTATTTACGATTTTTTTCAGGCCGATGAGCAGTTGCAGAAGATCACCGTAGTAGCCCCTTCGGCGGCGGCGGCCCAATTGGAAGGGAGCAAGGCTTTCAGTAAAAAATTCATGCAGCGTCACCGGATTCCCACTGCAGCTTATGCCGAGTTCACAGCCGATAATTTTGAAGAAGGAAAAAAATACATCGCCGCGCATAGTCTGCCCGTGGTATTGAAAGCAGACGGACTCGCCGCAGGCAAAGGAGTAGTTATTGCCGAAACCCACGAACAGGCACAGGAAGTATTTGCTTCCATGATCCTGGACAAACAATTTGGCGAGGCCAGCAGCAAAGTGGTGATCGAATCATTTCTGCGGGGCATTGAAGTGAGTGTATTTGTGCTCACAGATGGCATCGACTATCAACTCATCGGCCACGCTAAAGATTACAAACGCATCGGTGAAGGCGATACCGGGCTCAACACCGGTGGTATGGGCTGTGTAAGCCCCGTGCCTTTTATGGATGAAGTCTTCATGCAAAAAGTAGAGTCACGTATCATACGTCCAACAGTAGATGGATTGAAAAAAGAAGGACTGATTTATCATGGTTTCATTTTCTTCGGACTGATGAACTGCGATGGCGAGCCCTATGTGATCGAATACAATTGCCGCATGGGCGACCCCGAAACAGAAGTGGTGATGCCGAGGTTACAGACAGACCTGGTGGCACTTTTTGCAGCGATGGATAATGGCACGTTAATTGATACTAATATCGCTTTCGACGAGAGGAGCTGCTGCACCGTAATGGCAGTTAGTGGAGGGTACCCCGGTGATTATCAAAAGAATATCAGGATCGAGGGACTGGCCCATGCCGGCGATAACAAAAATACCTTCGTATTCCATGCAGGAACCCGACAGTTGGACACCACTGTGGTGACAAATGGCGGGCGGGTATTGGCGGTATCATCATTTGGCAACAACATTACCGAGGCAGTGAACCTGTCGAAAAAAACACTGGCTGGAATCAGTTTTGACGGCATGTACTACCGGAAGGATATCGGATACGAATTTGCCTGAAAAATCGGTATTTTAGACTTTGTTAATTCAACCAATTTCATCCACCTTTGCAAGCATTAGCTGACTAATTAGAATTTTAGATTTACAATGGGATTGTTCAACTTTTTCACACAGGAAATTGCGATGGACCTGGGTACTGCGAATACCCTCATCATACATAACGACGAAGTAGTAGTCAATGAGCCTTCGATAGTGGCGCTGAACCGTAACAACATGAAAGAAGTGTTGGCGGTAGGAAAGAAAGCGCTCATGATGCACGAAAAAACACACGAAAGCATTCGCACGGTCCGTCCGTTGAAAGACGGTGTGATCGCCGACTTCAACGCCGCCGAGTTGATGATCAGGGAACTGATCAAAATGATCTACCCCAAGAAACCTTTGTTTCCGCCCAGCTGGCGCATGGTCATCTGTATTCCTTCTTCCATTACCGAAGTAGAAAAACGCGCGGTGCGCGACAGTGCCGAGCAGGCAGGCGCTAAAGAAGTGTATATGATCCACGAGCCCATGGCCGCCGCACTGGGTATCGGCATAGATGTAGAAGAACCGGTTGGTAATATGATCATTGACATTGGAGGTGGTACTACAGGTATTACCGTGATCGCTCTCGCCGGCATTGTATGCGACCAGAGTATCCGTATTGCGGGTGATGAATTCACCGCCGATATCATGGAAGCCCTGCGTCGTTACCACAGCTTACTGATTGGTGAGCGTACCGCAGAACAGATCAAGATACAGGTGGGCGCTGCGATGAAAGACCTCGACAATCCGCCGGATGATCTTCCCGTAAACGGCCGCGACCTGGTAACAGGTATCCCCAAGCAGATCATGGTAAGCTACCAGGAAATTGCAGAAGCACTGGATAAAAGTATTTTCAAAATAGAAGAAGCCATCCTGAAAGCGCTGGAGACGACGCCGCCCGAGCTGGCCGCCGATATCTATCGCAGGGGATTATACCTGACGGGTGGCGGCGCGCTGTTGCGTGGTCTGGACAAACGCCTCAGTGCCAAAATCAAATTGCCTGTACACGTAGCCGATGATCCGCTCAAGAGCGTGGTACGCGGTACAGGGCTGGCTTTGAAAAACTATCAGCGGTTCCCTTTTATTATGAGATAGCCCCTTGAAAAACATATTTTTTTTTATACGGCGGTACTTTGGTTTTCTCAGCTTCCTGCTGTTACAGATTGCTGCCATTATCTTATTAAGCAACGCAAGCAAAACCCACGAGGCTTTTTTCTCTGCTGCGCTCAATGAAGCAACCGGCGACCTCAACCATCGTTACAGCAACCTGCACAGTTATTTCAGCCTGAAAGAGACCAACCGGCAGCTGGCCGAAGAAAATGCGCGCCTGCGCAATATGCTGGCAGCCAATTTCCAGGCACCCGACAGTAGCCGCAAAGCCGTTACCGATACCACTTTGCGTGATACACTGGGGCATTACCGTAAATACACTTATCTGCCGGCGAGGGTCATTGGTAATACCGTAACCCTGCAAACCAATTTCATCACGTTGGAAAGAGGTACCCTACAAGGCGTAAAAAAAGGAATGGCCGTGATCGGTCCGGAAGGCATTGTAGGTGTTGTGGTGGAAGCCAGTAACAACATCAGTCGCGTGATGAGCCTGTTGCACCGCAACAGCAAAGTGAGCGCCATGCTCAAGAAAGATAATTATGCAGGAAGCATCGAATGGGATGGCGTCAATCCTTACTATCTGCAACTGAAGAATGTGAGCAAAAGTGCGAAAGTGAACAAGGGCGATACCGTACTCACCAGTAATTATTCTGCCAATTTCCCTTCACACCTGATGATTGGCACTGTTGCCGCTATTAGCGCCGATCCATCAAGTAATTTTTATCTCATCAAAGTAAAAACAGCCACTAATTTTTTCAACCTGCAATATGTTAACGTGATAGCGAATGCACGCTATGCCGAGCAGACGGCTTTGGAAAACACCCCATCAAAAAATCCATGAGCAGCCTTGTAAGAAATATCATCCGTTATGTACTGTTCATCCTGCTGCAGGTGTTTATTCTGAATGAAGTGCCCCCGCTGCATCAGTTCATCGTGCCCTATATTTATTTCTTATTCATCATCTGGCTGCCCTTCAATATCAATCGCCTGTTCCTGATGGTGTTGGCATTTGTATTCGGACTCACACTGGACGCTTTCACCGGAACGCCCGGTTTGCATGCAGCTCCCTGTGTGCTTATCGCTTTCATACGCCCCGTTCTCCTTGGCCTCCTCATTCCACAGGAAACCACCGAACAGAGCTATGCCGAGCCGAGTGTGAAAAGTATGGGATTGGCGCCATACAGCCTCTACGTGGTTATACTGACTTTCGTGCACCATTTTTACCTTGTATTGATCGAATGGCTGCAATTTGGTAACTTCATATACTTCCTGGGGAAAGTAGCGGGTACCACTGCGGTGAGCCTGTTGCTGATAGCCCTTGCCGAAATGTTGTTCCCTCGCAAGAGAAGGTATAAAACCAATGCAGCGTAGATTTGCAATATTCTTTACAATAGTTTCTTGAGTTATGCCGGTATTTAATCAGAACAGGAGCCGCGTAGTGCAGATCGTTTTTGCCTGCGTTGTCCTGGTCATCGTTGGCCAGCTGGTCAACCTACAACTGTTCTCTGCCAAATACAAACTGGCGGCCGATAATAATGCTTTCTTCCGGAAAGTGGTGTATCCCGACCGCGGCATCATCTTCGATCGTAAAAAAAAGGCCATCCTTGAAAATGCGGTCAGCTATGACCTGATAGTCATCCCCGCCGACGCGAGGGGAACCGATACACTGGCGCTTTGCAACCTGCTGAACATCGATACCGTTACTTACCGTAAAAGAATGCGGGAGATTATTTTTAAGAACACCAGTGTAAAACCCAGCGTTTTCGAAGCATTGCTTACGCCTGAAATGTATGCAAAGCTGAATGAGAACATGTATAAGTTTCCTGGCTTTGCGCTGAACGAACGGTCAGTGAGGAGCTATCCTTATGATGCTGGCGCCGCTGTTCTCGGATACATTGCAGAAGTAGATACCGGTTTCCTCAGGAGACATAAAGAGGAAGGTTATGAGATGGGCGATTATGTGGGAAGAACAGGCCTGGAAAATACATACGAGAAAGTGCTGATGGGACAAAGGGGTATCAAACGCTACATCAGGGATAACAGGGGCCGTATACAGGGGCCATGGGAAAATGGCGCTTATGATACAACCGCTATTGCCGGAAAAAACCTTTATTCCAGCATTGACGTTGAATTACAAAAACTCGGTGAAACATTAATGACCAATAAGGTAGGAAGTATCGTGGCCATTGATCCCAAAACAGGTGGTATCCTTTGCATGGTAAGTGCCCCGACTTACAACCCGAACTACCTTACGGGAAACCAGCGCAGGAAACATTTCTCTGACCTCTTTCTCGACCCCAGGCTGCCCTTGCTCAACAGGACCATTGCTACTACTTACTCGCCGGGCTCTACCTTTAAAACGGTAGTAGGTATTGCCGGTTTAACCGAAGGCGTAATCAACGAAAGAGAAATGATCAGCTGCCCAGGTTATTTTACCGGTTGCGGTACAGGCAAGCCTAAATGTCTCGATAAAGGTGTATTCAATTTTAAAGAAGCAGTTGCGCATAGTGACAACACCTACTTCTCCACAGTATACAAGCGAATACTGGATCAACGAAGATATGGCAGCATAGACAGCTCCTTAGCTGTATTCAACAAGTATGCCTATTCGTTTGGCCTGGGTCGTAGATTGGGTATAGACCTACCCTCAGAGAAAAAAGGAAACATCCCTACACCTCAATTCTACCGTAATCCCAAAGTGCATGGCGCTTATTTTCATTCCTGCAATATTATTTCCAACGCTATCGGACAAGGTGAGGTAAGCACTACATTAGCACAGTTGGCCAATGTAATGGCCATCATTGCCAACAGGGGCTGGTATTATGCACCCCATCTTATCGATTCAATTGAAGGAGGAGATGAGTTCAACATGCTTGAAGCTTACAAGACAAAACACCACACAGCCAATCATATCTCCGACTCTGTTTTTGAGGCTGTGCAGGATGGCATGCAGGCTGTGGTAGAATATGGAACAGCTGTGAGGTCGAGAATACCGGGTATTAACATGTGTGGCAAAACCGGTACAGTAGAGAACTATGCCAAAGTCAATGGCAAAGTAGAAAAACAGATCGATCACTCTTTCTTTGGCGCTTTTGCTCCAAGAGAAAATCCTAAAATAGCTATTGCAGTCATTTGCGAAAATGCAGGTCAGGGTGCCTGGGCCGCCGCTCCTATTGCCAGCCTGCTCGTAGAAAAATATTTAAGAGATTCTATCTCGGGAACAGAGCGGAAAGCAATGCTGGAAGAGTTCACTAAAAAGAACCTGATTCCCGCATTGATGCGAAAAGCTATAGCTGCAAGGGATTCCAGCAGGCAGGCAAAAGAGTCGGAAGCTGCAAAGAAAGCCATGCGTGACACTTCAAACATTGAAGAGGAGCCAGATATAGACATTCCTCCTGCCGCGCCTGTAAACAATCCACCCAAACCTAACAAAAACAAACAGCAGCGTACAATAACAACACAGGCGATTCTGCCCGACGACCCGCGTAAATTTTTACCAAAGAGAACAGCAAGCGCTTAAACCTTATGAATAACAAGAGTAACAAAGTGGCACAAGGTGTTGATTTTACTATGATTTGGCTCTACGCTATCATGGTAAGCATAGGCATTCTTTGCATATTCATGGTAGAGTACCGCACCGGCACCAACTGGGTGCAGTCTTTCCTCAGCGGTAAAACCAATTACAGCAAACAGCTCATCTTCAGTGGCATCTGTGCCATCGTTGCTATTTTCATACTGCTAACAGACAGTAAATTGTTTACCGCTTTTGCCAACCTGCTCTATGCTTTCGGGATTGTGCTAATGCTGGCCACTTTTGTATTGGGCAAAAATATCAACGGCTCTAAAAGCTGGATACCATTGGGCGGAGGCTTCAACCTGCAGCCGGCAGAAGTTTGCAAGATATTTACCGCGCTGGCGCTGGCCAAATTCATATCGCGGCAGGAAGTGGATTTCAGCAAGCTGCGCTCCCAGATCATTGCAAGCATTATTGCTGCTGCTCCGGCTATGTTGTCGATCTTACAACATGAGATGGGATTGGCCCTCGTATATTCTTCTTTCCTGGTTGCCATGTACCGCGAGGGTCTGCCCGGCCAGATACTGGTGATAGGCTCCTCTTTTGCCGTGCTGGTGATTGCCACACTGGTGGTTGAACCTAATCTATTGGCCATCATTCTTACCGTTATCGCCGCTGTGCTGATCTTTTTGTTGCGCAAACAATTCCGGAGGAACAAGGGATTGCTTACCATTATTATAGGGACCTGGTTACTCTGTGTAGGCATACAGCGTTTTGTAGTGCCATATATATTCAACAACGTATTTGAATGCTATCAAAGTACCCGCATTTACAGCATGGTTGGTAAAGAATACGATTGCAGTCTGAATAAAAAATCGGCACGGAAAAACCCCAATGAAAAAGCGGCGCATAAACCAGACGACTATAATGTAAGACAAAGTAAGATCGCCATCGGCTCGGGAGGATTATTGGGCCGGGGCTTCCTCAAAGGAACCCAAACAAGAGGCAAATACGTGCCTGAACAACATACCGATTTCATTTTCACCTCACTGGGTGAAGCTTTTGGTTTTACAGGTTGCCTGGTATTCCTGTTGCTTTACCTTTTCATGCTCTTCCGCATCATAAAAATCGCCGAAAGACAGCGAAGCACTTTCAGCCGGGTATACGCTTACAGTGTGGCCAGTATCATCTTCTTCCATATTGCCGTGAACGTAAGTATGACCATTGGGTTGTTTCCCATTGTGGGCATACCTTTGCCGCTGATCAGTTACGGAGGATCTTCATTACTGACGTTTACCGTACTGATCTTCATCCTGCTGAGGCTGGATGCAGACAGACAAATGGTTTTACGATGAGCAACCCTATTCAAATTGTTCCGCTTTCAGAAGGCGCATTTACAGTAGATAAAACAAAAGTTTTCAACCCCTTCGATCCGGAAACAGAAATACTCAACAGCAGGCCCGTTGGAAGCATGCTGGTTGAGATACAGCCTTTTGTTGTGATAACCAATAACGACGTCATCCTGCTGGATACAGGGCTGGGATACAACGATGCCGATGGCAAACCCCAACTCCACAATAACCTGCTGAAAGCAGGCATCAACCCTACCCAGGTTACCAAAGTACTGATGAGCCACCTGCATAAAGACCACGCGGGAGGTATCACACTTACAGATGACAGAACAGGAGAACGCTTCATCAGCTTCCCATATGCTACTTATTACGTGCAAAAGAGAGAATTCGATTTTGCGATGGAAGCAGGCAATGCTTCTTATATACCCGAAGACTTCAGTTTGTTAGAAGATTTCAGCAGGGTGGAATGGTTGACAAATAATGATGGGTGGATAGGCGATCATATCCATTACCAGTTAACTGGTGCGCACAGTAAATTTCACCAGGTATTCAGCATTGTTTCCAATGGGAAGACCGTTTTTTTCGGAGGCGACGATGCGCCACAATTACAGCAGATGAAAAACCGTTTCGTGGCCAAATACGATTACGACGGGAAAAAATGTATGGAATTAAGACAGCAGTGGTGGCAGGAAGGCCAGGAAAAAGGCTGGACCTTTTTATTCTACCATGATATTAAAACGCCTGTTTGGGGAGAAAATAATTAATTGCCCTGCTTATTACTATTGCGCTGTTTTCTAAACTCGGCTCTTTGTTGCAATTCCTTTTTTACTACCTGGTTGAAATCACGATCAATCGTGAGTGCTTTATTGGCGCGTTCATCGGTACCCAGTATCTTTTTGTATTCAACCTTGTACCTTTTGCGGATGTTGAGCAACCTTTCTTCAAAAGCCAGCACATCCATTTTTTTCTCTTCTTCCCTCGCTTCTTTCATATCGTCTACATAATCGTAATACACAGGCCAGAATTTCTGGGCTTCTTCTGAACTGAGGTTCAATTGCCTGGTTACAAATGCAATCTTCAAACCCATCACATTGATGGTGGGTTGTGGTGGAGTGGATTGTTGGGCTGCTGCGGCAGGCGGTTGTTGCTCTTGGAATGGGCAAGCACCAGTGGTACAGTAGAGACCTGCTATTAATAATAGTAAAACTAGTATCCGCTTCATCATAAATTATTCGCCTCCGGGGGTTTCTTTAACAAGCTCCAGATCCTTATTCTCATCCAGGAACTCCTTCAGTTCCTCATCGGAATATTGGCTGATGTGTTTGCTCAGATCTGGTAATTCTTCGCTGGCGGTAACCATGGTCTGATCAACACTTCCGGTCAGTCGCTCATTTTTGTCCAGGTAATTCACCAGCTCCGTATCACTCACTTTATCTATGGCTGAAGATACATCCACCTTCGTATATTTTTCATAATCGCCCGCCTGTTCTTTGCGGGAGGCGAAGAAAATACCGGTACCAATGGCTCCTGTAAGGGCGGCCGCAGCCGCATAACGCATCCACTTACGCGGACGATGCATAGACACTACCCTGGCAGGGGGTTGCACAATGGTTTGCTCAAAATACCCCTTAGGGACAGTGTATACGTTTCTCCTGGCCATAGCATGAAGCAAGGGAGCAACATCCGCCAGTTCATTGGCATCAGTATCTTTTCCTTCTTCCAGCAACCTGATTTTCTGCATGATACGATCAGCCAACCCATCGAAATAGCCGGCAGGCACACTGAATACCGTGCGCCGTTGCAGACCTGCCAGAAGGGGGCTGATGCTGTTCAATTCGTTTTCTATGGGCTGATATTGATCCATGTACAATTATAATAGACCCCGGCGCTAACCGAAAGTTTAATAATTTTTAATGAACTCCTCGATTTTCCTTGCGGCATGATGGTAGCTGGCCTTCAATGCCCCTTCACTGGTATCCAACACCCTGCTCATTTCCTCATAAGGCATTTCTTCATAATATCGCAGGTTAAACACAATCCGCTGCTTTTCAGGTAGTTGTTGTATCGCCAACTGAAGCCTCCATTCCAATTGGTTGGCATCGAACCCCTGATCGGCCTTTATTTTGTCGCTGATAGCAGCATCCAGGTCTTCCATGCTCAACGCGCTTCTCTTCTTTTGTTGTTCCAGGAAACTCAAACATTCATTGGTAGCGATCCGGTACAACCAGGTATACAATTGGCTATCCTCCCTGAACTGCTCAAGGGCATTCCATACTTTGATGAATACATTTTGAAGCACATCGTTGGCATCCTCATGGTTTATCACCATTCTTCGGATATGCCAATACAATTTCTCCTGGTACTTTTTTACAATAGCATTGAAGGCCCGTTCTTTGGTGGCCGGTACACGAAACTGAAACAATAGTTCCTTATCGTCTGGATGCATTCAGGGCAATTTTTATATAGGCAGCTTACAAAGGTATTGGATTCTATTCCCTGCAAAAGAATACCAAATAAATGTAAGTAACAAACTCCATAACAAACATTCATTAGTGACAACTGAACAGTCTACAATTTTTGTTAAGATCATTAACAGCAAATAGACTAACTTCGGAGCCGTTTAGAACAGGATATGTCTTCATCAGTATACACCAATAACTTCAAACGCAACGTAGCAGATAAATATACCATTTACAATAGTCTGTTTGCAGCGCTGCCTTTTTCCGGAGTAGCCAATGTTGGCGCTTTTCTCCCCATTCTTTTACAAGCTTGTGTTGACGGATACGCCAATGGGAAAAGCCCCATAGAGATCATCAACGAGTTCTTTCAGCAGCATACCCGCGTGCGCGAGGAGACCGACAAGATCGACCGGCTCTTCAAATCCGTTCAGTATATCGAAAGGCAGGTGGTATTATTCGATGCCATCGAAGATGCTGCTTTTGATTCTGTCAATGATATCAATGGCGCCGGCAGCCTGAAGGGCCTCTATAATGAAGCTGTTTTCACCGGAAAAACACAGGCCCTGAAAAACAAATTGCGCAAATTCAAGGTGCGGGTTGTACTCACAGCGCATCCCACCCAGTTTTATCCGGGTAATGTACTGGGCATCATTCACGACATGAGCGATGCCATCAATAAAAACGATTTCCATACCATCAACCAATACATCCAGCAGTTGGGCATCACGCCTTTCTTTAACAAGAAGCAACCCACGCCTTATGATGAAGCGGTCAATCTCATGTGGTACCTGGAAAACATCCTTTACCAATCCATCGGTAATATCTACAATTTTATTGCCCGCGAAATATTCGACAACGATTACGACGGAGACAATCCTTTCATTGAACTGGGCTTCTGGCCTGGTGGCGACAGGGATGGGAATCCCTTTGTCAATGCTGCTACTACTATCAAAGTAGCGGAGGCACTGAGAAGCGCTATCATCGTATGTTATTACCGGGATATCCGCAAACTCAAGCGCCGCCTCACTTTCTCGGGTGTAGACCAGATGGTGCACGAACTGGAGGAACAACTATATGCAAACGTTTTCCGTCCAACCGATTGCTGTCATATCGGCAAAGATGAGCTCCTTCATAAGCTTTACGATATACGCAACCTGATGGTATCGCAGCACCATTCCCTGTTCCTGCAAAGAGTTGATAGCCTGATACACAAAGTGAAGATATTCGGTATGCATTTCGCTTCACTCGACGTGAGGCAGGACAGTCGTATACACAGGCATGTGTTGCTGCAGATCAACAAAGAATTAAAAGAAAAATCTTTACACCCCGTACTGCCCGACAATTACGAAACGCTCAGCCCCACTGCACAAATTGCGGTGCTGGCCGATCTGCACGGCAACATCGATCCTGCGCTCTTCAAGGATACCATTACCAGGGATACCCTTGAAAGCATGTATGCCATCAACCACATACAACAGTTAAACGGAGAAGCCGGCTGTCATCGTTACATCATCAGCAATTGCCAGAGCGCGGTAAATGTGATGGAAGTATATGCCCTGCTCCGTTTATGCGGATGGAGCAAGGAATTGCTCAGCATCGACATTGTTCCTTTGTTTGAGACCATCGACGACCTGCAGCATGCAGAATCGATCATGGAGTTGCTTTATACACTTCCCATCTACAAGCAACACCTGCACCTGCGTAAGCAACAGCAAACCATAATGCTCGGCTTCAGCGATGGCACCAAAGACGGTGGATACCTGCAGGCCAACTGGAGCATTTATACGGCCAAAGAAAACCTTACTGCTATTTCGCGCAAATACAATATTAAAGCCCGCTTCTTCGATGGCCGCGGAGGCCCCCCTTCCCGCGGCGGAGGTAAAACGAATAAGTTTTATGCTTCACTCGGCAGCAATATTGAGAACGAGGAAATACAGATTACTGTACAGGGACAAACCATTACGTCCAATTTCGGCACCATACAATCATCGCAGTATAACCTGGAGCAATTACTGAGCGCCGGGGCCAGCAATGAATTGTTTGCCGAAACACGCATACAGATATCGCAGCACGACCGTTTCATGCTGGAAGAACTGGGCAGGATCAGTCACGAAGCATACCAGTCGTTCAAAACACATCCACTGTTTCTCTCTTACCTGCAACGGTTCAGTCCGCTGAATTATTACAGCAAAAGCAATATCGCCAGCCGCCCTTCCAAAAGGGGTAACGGTGGAAGTTTGAAATTCGAGGACCTCCGCGCCGTTCCATTTGTAGGAAGCTGGAGCCAGCTCAAACAAAACGTACCGGGCTTTTACGGTGTAGGCACTGCTTTGCAGGAAATGAAGAATAAAGGTTTGTGGAATGATGTGAAAGCGATGTTCCGCAATGTGCTTTTCTTCCGCACATTGATCGACAACAGCATGATGAGTATGCTGAAATCTTATTTTGCCTTAACGCAATACATCAAAGAAGATCCGCAGTACGGGCCCATCTGGCAACTCATCAAAGACGAGTTCGATCTCACTCGGAGGCTCGTATTACAACTGGCCGATGCGGCCGACCTGATGGCCGATGACCAGCCGGGCCGCGCTTCCATCCAGATGCGTGATAAGATTGTATTACCCTTGCTTACTATCCAGCAGTATGCGCTACATCAACTGAATCAGCCCGAGACCAACGAGCAACTGAAAGTGGTGTATGAGAAACTGGTTACCAGGAGTATGTTCGGAATTATTAATGCTGCAAGAAACTCAGCATAATTTATCGCCGTCATCCCGAGCGTAGCCGAGGGACCTTTTAGAATTTTCAACAAAACTTCATGAGATCCCTCGACTCGCTTCGCTCGCTCGGGATGACGGGCTATTATTATTGGTCCTTCCATGCCCATAAATGCAAGCATGCGTAGGTCCTGTATGGTGTCCATTTCGAAGATAGGCGGAGCATTTTTTCTTTCATCGCTTTTTTATCAGTGGCATCCAGTTTGTATATATGGGTCATAGCCTGTTGAATACCCAGGTCGTCCACAGCGAAAACATCTTCACGTCCCAGCGTAAACATGAGCAGCATTTCAACCGTCCACTTCCCCACGCCTTTGATAGCGGTCAACAGCTCTATGATCTCTTCGTTGTTCATAGCCAGCAGTTTCTTATCGGTGATCTGATGGTCGATGCAAAAGCGCGCTACATTTTGTACATAAGATACCTTGGCATTGCTTAGTCCTATAGCACGCAGCTTTTCCGGTGGTGTATCCAGTACCTGTTGCGGATTGGGCTCTTTTCCGTTGTACAATTCCAGGAAACGATGGTAAATAACCCTGGCTACTTTGGTACTCAGTTGTTGGCTCATGATACTGGCCATTAGTCTCAGCGGAATATTCTTGTGCAGTTTCAACTCATGCACTTCCTCACCTATGGCCTTTGCCAGCTTTTTGTCTTTTTGCAGATGTTTGATATACTCCATGCGGTTAAGTTAGCTAATTTGCAAGGCCATGCAAAGGGAAATTAGATTAACGGCAGATGGTTCGCATACAGTTGCCATACCGGCGATGGATGTAAGCTATCATAGTAAACACGGTGCAGTAAGTGAAAGCATGCAAGTATATATTGAAGCCGGACTGCTTACCTGTATGAACGGTTTTGCCAGTGACCCTGTTTGCATATTTGAGATGGGGTTTGGTACAGGGTTGAATGCTTTACTCAGCTTGCGCGAAGCGATCAACCAGCGAAGAAATATTTTTTACCTGGCCATTGAACGATATCCCTTAACTACTACGGAAGCTGCGTTATTGAATTACGGGAGGATCACCGGCCTTGAAGATGCTTTTCAATTCTTGCATACAGCAGCATGGGAGAAACCAGTTTCTATAAATCCCTCTTTCACACTCCATAAAACACAGGCGGCATTGCAGGATTTCACTACAGGCTATTCTTTTCACTGCATTTATTTCGATGCTTTTGCGCCTGAAACGCAACCTGAACTATGGACAACAGGCATCTTTTCACAATTATTTCCCCTGCTCCTGCCAGGAGGATGCCTCGTTACTTATTCCAGTAAGAGCATCGTAAGAAAAGCCATGACAGCAGCGGGCTTCAGGGTGGAAAAGATTCCGGGTCCGCACGGCAAAAGGGAAATGGTAAGAGCATGGAAACCGCAATAATTGTTATATTCAATGATCATCTTTAAACGTATTACATGAAATACTTTGTCTTCATAACCGTCTTTCTATTCCAACAGCCTCTGTATGCCCAACACAAAGACGAGCAGGCTATCCGTCAAATACTGACCGATCAAACAACCGAATGGAACAAAGGAAATCTGGAAGCCTTTATGAAAGGCTATTGGAAAAATGATAGTTTATTGTTCGTAGGCAAAACCGGTCCGCGTTACGGGTTCCAGACAACACTGGATAATTACCACAAAGGATATCCCGATACTGCTGCGATGGGCAAATTAAGCTTCAACATCATACAGGTGAAGCGGCTTTCTCCGGACTATTATTTTGTATTGGGGAAATGGATGCTCAAAAGAAGTATGGGCGACCTGAGCGGACATTACACGCTTTTATTCAGAAAAATAGCCGGCCAGTGGAAGATAGTAGTAGACCACAGCAGCTAAACCTCATTCATCATCTTCCTGCTTCAGCGGCTTGCGCCATAACCATACAATATACCATATAAAAGCGCCCAGGCTCAATAAGAACCATGTATAAAAAAGCAGGTTTTTGAGCTGCATGCGTTCATGTATGAAGGCCAGATCGTACATGATGCCGGCTGTGGAATTAACGGCAAGCCAAAGCAAACTCACTGAAAGGGTGTTCAGAATGCGTATCAGGTATCGTTTTACGATGGGTTCCATGCCAACTGGCTTTAATCAAAGCTTTGATTGCTGGCTGCTGCCATTTTAAGTATCCTGTCGAATTGTGCCGGTGTAAGATCGTTGTAGAAATAATAAATGGGATCCACCGGAATGCCATTCTTATGTACTTCATAATGGCAATGCGGTCCGGTGCTCTTGCCCGTATTGCCCACATAGCCGATCACTTCGCCCCGCTTCACCGATTGTCCCACCCTTGCTTTGATACGATACATGTGTCCATATAAAGTTTCATAGCCGTAACCATGACCAATCACCACACGGTTACCATACCCACCGGTATTGAATCCCGCGTCCTTCACCACTCCATCGGCCGTAGCATAAATGGGCGTTCCCTGCGGTGCCGAAAAATCGAGGCCCATATGCGCCCGCCGCTCTTTGTACACAGGGTCTATACGATAACCGAAACCAGAGGCAATGCGGTTGAGGTTTTTATTACTTACCGGCTGGATAGCAGGAATGGACGCCAGCAGCTTTTCCTTATTCTTCACCATATTGGCGATCTCATTGAAGGATTTCTCCTGGTAAGCGATGCGCAGGGCCAGGTTGTTCAGTTGGCCGGTCATGCTTTTGATGAGTTCTGTCTCACCCATCGCCTGCACCAGTGTTACCTCCTTACTCTTTTCCATTTCACGTATGCGCGCACTGTCGGGAATAGGTTTGGCTTCGAAAATGGAACGGTAAACCGTATTGTCGCGGTTCTCTATTTCGTCCATCTGCAATTCGAGCTGCTTCAGGCGTTCCTGGAAAATGCTGTAATTCTGGGTAAGGTCTTCATATTGCTGGCGCAACAGTTTTTCCTTGGGAGAATCGATATAACGGAAAGTAATGGCCACGATGATCATGCCGGTAACCGCCGAAGCCATCAGGAAGCCCATCACGCGCAACAGGCGAACACGCAGGGGTGTTTCCAGTTTCTCATACCGGAGCGTATGGGTATTATAATAATATTTTATTTTCTTCATCGGGGGGTGCTACTTCCAAAGAGACGCCAAATCCCTACCTTTGATGCCCTTGAAAAGCTTCCAAAGATAGTTTCTAACCGCATAAATGCCTTTATAAAAATTTTTGCCCAGATGATGACCAGTGCCGAGATCAGACAGCAATTCCTTGATTTTTTTGCTTCCAAACAGCACCAGATCGTTCCTTCTGCCCCTATCGTGGTGAAAAATGATCCCACACTTTTGTTCACCAATGCGGGGATGAACCAGTTCAAAGATTTTTTCCTGGGAAACAAAAAACCGGTAAGCCCTCGTGTGGCCGATACCCAAAAATGTCTCCGGGTAAGTGGCAAACACAACGATCTCGAAGAAGTGGGTGTGGACACTTATCACCATACCATGTTTGAAATGCTGGGTAATTGGAGTTTTGGCGATTATTTCAAGAAAGAAGCCATTGCCTGGAGTTGGGAACTGCTTACCGAAATATACAAGATCGATAAAGACCGTTTATATGTAACCGTTTTTGAAGGCGATGCACAGGAAGGATTGCCGAAAGACGATGAAGCTTTTGCAGAATGGGAAAAACACATAGCACCCGAACGAATTTTGCTGGGCAATAAAAAAGACAATTTTTGGGAGATGGGTGATACCGGTCCTTGCGGTCCTTGCTCAGAGATACATGTAGACTGCCGTTCGGATGAAGACAGAAAAGCAGTAGCCGGTAGTACGCTGGTGAACAAAGACCATCCGCAAGTGATTGAGATATGGAACAATGTATTCATGCAGTTCAACCGCCTGAAAGATGGCAGCCTGCAACCCTTGCCTGCCAAGCATGTAGATACGGGCATGGGCTTTGAAAGACTCGTGAGGGTATTACAACAGAAACAAAGCAATTACGATACCGATGTATTCACCGGTACCATCGCCGCTACTGAAAAGATCACGGGGCAACAGTATCATTTTGGCGATGATAAAAAAGACATTGCTTTCCGCGTGCTGGCCGATCATGTCCGCGCCATCGCTTTCACCATTGCCGATGGACAGCTGCCATCCAATACCGGCGCTGGTTATGTGATTCGCCGCATCCTCCGGCGAGCTGTTCGATATTATTATTCATACCTGCATTATAAGCAGCCGCTTTTGTTTCAACTGATTCCAGTTCTTGCCAAACAATTTGCTACCGTATTCCCCGAATTGCAACAGCAGGTTGAGTTCATTGGTAAAGTGGTGAAGGAAGAAGAAGAAGCATTCCTTCGCACATTGGAAAAAGGATTGAAGCGGATAGATGACATCATTGGTAATGCCAACCTCAACAAGACCAAATCCATCGAAGGAAAAGCGGCATTCGAATTGTTCGATACATTCGGCTTTCCTGTTGATCTTACACGCCTCATTGCTTTTGAAAATAACCTGGGGGTTGACGAAGCGGGCTTTGAAGCAGAAATGCAGCAACAGAAAAACCGTAGTCGCGCTGCAACGGCAGTAGATACCGAAGATTGGGTGATACTGCACGAAGATGCGCTTTCAGAATTCGTAGGATACGATTCATTGGAAATACGCAGCCGGCTGATCCGCTACCGAAAGGTCAAAGCAAAGGGAAAAGAGCTGGTACAACTGGTATTAGAAGCCACCCCTTTTTATGCAGAGAGCGGCGGACAGGTAGGTGATACCGGCGTGCTTGATTTCGAAGGCGAGCGGATTGAAGTGATCGATACCAAAAAAGAGAATAACCTTACCATCCATCTTACAGAAAAATTACCTGGCAATACACAGGCTTCGGTGATCGCTAGTGTAAACAGGCCCAAGCGCCATGCCACCACTATTCATCACAGCGCTACGCACTTGCTGCATGCGGCGCTTAGATCGGTATTGGGTACACATGTAGCTCAAAAAGGAAGCCTGGTGAATGAAGAAGGACTGCGATTCGACTTCTCTCATTTTACCAAACTGAGCGAAGAAGAAATCATCCACATTGAGAGGTTGGTGAATGAAAAGATCAGGGCCAATATTCCTGTTCATATCAAAGAAATGAATAAGGATGAAGCGATTGCTATGGGCGCAATGGCCTTATTCGGTGAGAAATATGGCGATTCTGTGCGTGTAGTGATCATAGATCCTGCTTATTCTGTTGAACTCTGCGGAGGTACACATGTGGGCAACACCGGAGAATTGGGTTTTTTTAAAATAAAACACGAATCTGCGGTGGCAGCCGGCGTTCGGCGCATAGAAGCCTTGAGCGGAGTAGCCGCAGAGCAACTGGTGTTGGAACAATTTGAGCAACTGCGCCAGGTAAGGGAATCATTGAAACATCCCAAAGAGCTGCTCAAAGCAGTAGACGCACTGGTAAGCGATAACAATGAATTGCGCAAACAGGTCGAGAGCCTGGAAGCCAAACAACTGATCGTGATTAAACAGGAATTACTGAAGCAGGTGGAATCAGTGAATGGCAACACTTTCCTCGGTGCAATCGTAGAAGTGAGTAATGCAGACGGTCTCAAAAAATTATGCTTCGAACTGAAAAAAGAACTGAACAACTACCTCGTAGTGCTGGCTGCCAATATTGATGGTAAAGCACAGGTGGCCATACTTATTGATGAATCATTGAGTACTGCACGCGGACTCGAAGCGCCAAAAATTATCAAAGAACAGGTGGCCCCGCTGATCAAGGGCGGTGGCGGCGGGCAGAAAACATTGGCCACTGCAGGCGGCCAGGATGCAGGTAATCTTTTACAGGTTATTGCAAAAGTCAAGGCGCTTATTGAATAAAGTGCCTTTCTTAACCATCTGCAAGGATCCTTTAACCTTATTTAACATCTCCGAAGGTATTCGTATGTGGCAAAAAGCGGTAAATTTGATCTACTAATGATTTCGTATAATTAAAATCATCTTTTATGTATTTCAAATGTATTACAGCTTCTGTGCTGGCATTGTGCATAGCGGGCTCAGTTGCAGCCCAGGAAACACTTCCTCCTCCTGTTCCGGATAAGAAGTTCAAAAAAGAGGAAGACATCATCATTCGTAGAAAAGGTGACCGTGATGAAAAGACAACCATTGTAATGGATGGCGATAAGATCACCGTCAATGGAAAAGACATTGATGAACTGCACGATTCCGATTTGCAGGTATTGAGAGGTCCCGACGGATTGGCCATGGCAGGGCCACGGATCAGGATGAAAGGACCCTGGGTTACAGTGCCAGACCATGATTTCAATTTTTCTTTCAGCTCCAACCGTGCATTCCTGGGAGTGATGAGTGAAAAAAATGAAAAAGGCGCCAGGATCATCGAAGTAACCAAAGAAAGTCCTGCTGCCAAAGCCGGCCTGCAAAAAGGCGATATCATCACCAAAGTGGGCGATAGCAAGATCGAAGGACCTGATGATCTCTATGCCGCGATCGGAAAACACAAGCCGGAAGAAAAGGTGAACATCAGCTATCTGCGCGATGGCAATGAAAAGAACACTTCCACTGCACTGGGAAAAAATAAAGAAAACCGGGTATTCAATTTCAGAAGAGATGAAATTGGTCCTCATTTCAAGTCTGATATGATGCCCCATATTCAATTCGATGGTATGCCTTTTATGCGCCCCAGATTGGGTTTGCAAGTGCAGGACCTCGACAACAGCAAAGGAGTGAAAGTGATGGATGTGCATGAAGACGCCCCTGCTGCCAAAGCGGGTCTGCAAAAAGGCGATATCGTTACCGCCATCGATGGCAAAGAAGTAAAATCAGTAGAAACCCTTCGGGAAAAACTGCGCGATTTGAAAGAGGGCGATAGTGTAAAACTTACTTATGAGCGGAATGGCAAGACGCAGACCGCTGAAGTAAAGTTCCCTAAAAAGCTGAAAACAGCCGATTTATAAAGATATCATAAAATAACTTTATTTCCCATGTTGCATTGTGCCGCGCCATTCCAGGCGCGGTTTTTTGTTATTTTTGCGCCCGATGTCAGTCCATTCCAAATACGAAGCAGTCATAGGCCTCGAAGTGCATGCCCAATTGGCAACAGTGAGCAAGCTTTTTTGCGGAGATAGCATTGCCTTTGGTGCAGCGCCTAACACACATGTGAGTCCTATTACCCTTGGCCATCCCGGCACCCTGCCCAAGACCAACCGCAAAGCGGTAGAGTATGCCATTAAAATGGGACTTGCCTGTCATTGTGAAATTGAACGCGACAATTATTTTGCCCGGAAGAATTATTTTTATCCCGATCTGCCCAAAGGATACCAGATATCCCAACATACCACACCTATTTGTAAAGGCGGTCATGTAATCATCAAAACAACAGCAGGAGAAAGGGCCGTCCGCCTCAACCGCATTCACATGGAAGAGGATGCCGGCAAAAGTATTCATGATATCGACGACAAGTATACCTGTATCGACCTCAACCGGGCCGGTACTCCGTTGATAGAGATCGTTACCGAACCCGATATCCATACTGCTGAAGAAGCCTGGCTTTATGTAACTGAAATACGAAAATTGGTTCGCTGGCTGGGTATATGCGATGGCAATATGGAAGAAGGAAGTCTGCGTTGTGATGCCAACGTTTCCATCCGCCTGAAAGGCGAGACCAAACTGGGTACCAAGGCCGAGGTGAAGAACCTGAACTCTATCCGCAATGTGAAAAAAGCCATCGAGTTTGAAATACAACGCATGATCGATATTGTAGAAGCCGGTGGAACCATTCAGCAACAGACACGCAGTTTTGATGCAGGCAATGACACCACATTTGCTATCCGCGACAAAGAGGAAGCGAATGATTACCGTTATTTTCCCGATCCCGATCTGCCTCCCTTCCATCTCAGCGAAACATTCATCAACGGCATTCAGGCAGCATTGCCTGCACTACCCGCACAGTTGTTTGCCCGATACCAGGAGGTTTACCAGTTGAGTGAATATGATGCCGGTCAATTGTGCGATGACAAAGCCACGGCTGATTATTTCGAAGCAACGGCACAACACTGCAGCAACTACAAAGCCATTGCCAACTGGATGCTGGGCCCACTCAGGCAGGTATTGAATGAAACCGGCATGGGCTTTGAAACGCTCAGCCTGCTACCTGCTACACTGGCCAGCCTGATTCAACTGGTAGATGAAGGAAAACTGAGTTTTTCTGTGGCTTCTTCTAAAATATTGCCTGCTGTAATGCTCACCAATGCGTCACCCTTGCAGACAGCCGAGTCGATGAACCTGTTGCAGGTAAGCGATACAAACGAACTCGATGCATGGGTGCAACAAGCACTGGAAAAAATGCCGGAAAAAGTAACGGAATACAAAAAAGGTAAAAAAGGGTTGATCGGTTTATTTGTAGGCGAAGTAAAAAAAATCAGCAAAGGGAAAGCCGATCCGAAATTGGTTACGCAGTTACTCGAAGAAAAACTTAAATGAGATGTTAGTTGTTAGAAAAAATCTATCTAACAACTGACATCTAACAACTAACATCTATCATGAAAAGAATCATCTATTTACTCTCCGGCATTCTGCTGCTTACAGTTGCGTGCCGGCAACAGCAATCGGGTTCATTTACCGTAAGTGGTAAAATAACGCATGCACCCGGCAAGAGAATTTACCTGCAGGAGTTACCGTATGGCGGCGAACAGCCGGTAGTACTCGATTCCGGCAGCCTGCAATCCAACGGCAGTTTCGAACTCAAAGGCATGGGCAAGGAAGAATCTTTGTACCGGTTGGTTTTAGAAAATGGACCTGATGTGTTGTTGGTCAATGATGCCAGGCATATTGAGTTGGCACTCGATGTTAATAATTATCGGTCTTATAAGATTGAAGGCTCTCCTGTGAGCGCCAGTTTGCATACTTTGTTCGAAGACTATCGCAGGAAAGATTCAGCATTGTACAAAGCGTTTCAGCAGCTCGACACTTTGCAGAAACAAAAAGCGCCCGACAGTGTGCTGGCGATTGTACGCAATACCCGCGATGCCGCCATCAAAGACATGAATAAGGTGGTAACGGATTTTATTGAGCAGTCGCCCAGTCCAGCTGCCCGTTATTACGCTATTGGCATGGCTTCCCGCACCTTGCCGCCCGATGAGTTGAAGAAACTGGTTACTGCTTCTGCCGACAAGTTCAAAGAACACGGCGGACTGGCCAGGATCAAAAGTATGCTTACCGTACAACAGCAGTCCGCCGCTACATCGAAATATGCTTTGCTGAATCAACAGGCGCCCGAGATCAGTTTACCCGATACCGACGGTAAAACTTTCCAGTTGAGCAGCCTCAAAGGAAAGTACGTGCTGGTAGATTTCTGGGCCAGCTGGTGCGGACCCTGCAGAAATGAGAACCCCAATGTAGTAGCGGCTTTCAATAAATATAAGGATAAGAATTTCACCATCCTGGGTGTATCACTCGACTCGGATAAAGCATCCTGGCTGGAAGCCATTAAAGAAGACAAGCTGAACTGGAAACATGTAAGTGACCTGAAAAAATGGGAAAGCAGCATGGTTTCTTTGTACCAGTTCGATGGTATTCCTTTCAATGTATTGGTTGACCCTGCCGGTAAGATCATTGCAACAGAGTTAAGAGGTGAAGCGCTGGATCAGAAGTTGGCAACCGTATTGAAATAATAAAAAACCGGCGGATTAGTTAGATTTTTTCATAAAAAAGGCCAGTCTCCTTAGAGACCGGCCTTTTAAAAATTATACTGTTATTTAATAGGATCGCAATAGTTATACTGATAATCCTATTATCACTTACTAGTTATCCTTACATAAGGGATTCAACAAAAGTTCATCTGCTGAAATAGGCCATATATATTGCTGACTGGTAGTCGGAATGCTATTCACACCAGGCTTGGCAGGCAGGGGCAGTCCCAGTCGGGTGATATCTGCTCCCCTTAAACCTTCACCCAGGAATTCAATCCTTCTTTCCGTCATGATGGCATCTGCAAGCGCAGAGGCATCGGCAAAGCCGGCAGCAGTGAAAACTGTAGAAGCATCCGAGCGTCCCCTGACAGCATTCAATAATGCAATAGCTTGTGCATCTACCGTGTTGGTCGAGCGTGTTCTTGCTTCTGCCAGATTCAACAATACTTCTGCATACCTGATTACCGGGGCCCAATCAGTGAAGGTAGAAGGCACGCTATACTTAGTCAGGTAGCTTTTACTACCAAAGACCTGTACAAAACTTCTCCTGGCATCAGTAGATTTCCATCCTGTATTGGAAATGATACCAGTAGACAACAAAGAATATTCGCCATTACCTCCGTTGAATGCAGAGGGGCCATAATAATATCCCAACTGATTTTGTGTACCGGGCTGCTCAGTAGTAGAAAAAGGCATGGAGAGCATTGATTCAGTTGAAGTATATGGAGGCTTGAAAAGTGACGTATAATCTGACTGCAACGCATTCGCTACTCCCGATGTGGCAGTGAACGGAGGAGTTGCCGATACGATCTTATTGGCTTCTGTGATCACTTCCGCATATTTCTGCATGCTCAGGTAAACCCTGGTCTTCCATGCAATAGCCGTATTGCGATGGGCCCTGGTAGTGTTAAGCGCTGCATTGTTATAGTCGAGCGGCAGGTTTTGCTCGGCAAACGTAAGATCGCTCAATATTTGTGAGTACACTTCCGCAACTGATGCCCTTGCCAGCGCATAATTTCCCGAATTGGTATTTCCTTTCAAACGGAGCGGTACACCAGGTTTAGATCCATTACCATCCCAGTAGGGCCGGGCATACAATTGCAGCAATGAATAATAGCTGATGGCACGCAGTAACCTGGCTTCACCCAGGTAATTGTTGGAAAGTGTTGTGCCAACCACAGCAGAACCTTTCGCAGCCATACCATCGATGAACACATTTGCCAGGTTGATCACATAGTAAGCGCGCGCCCAATGGTTCAGAACACTATTGGTAGAACTGTTACTGGGCGTATAATTCCAGATATCAAAACCGGTTACCACATTGGTACGCTCGTTGTTGAATTCTTCTCCACGGATATCATTGAATATTTGGTAACGACCTCCGTACATGCCCGAATTCTTAATGGTGGCATATATTCCGCGGACCTGTCCTTCAATCCTGTCTTTCGTATTAAAAGCCGTAAGATCAGAAATAGAAGTAGAGGGTACGGGATTCAGGGCGTCTTTCTTGGCACAGGATGTTACGTGAACAACCGTTGCTGCCAATATAATATAAATCAGGTTCTTTCTCATTTTGCTGAATTAATAGTTTAACAATCAGAAACCAACATTCAAACCAACTGTAATGGTTCTTTGATTCGCAACAGTGTTCCTGTCAATACCGAAATTGGTGGTACCATTTCCATTGGATGAAACCTCAGGATCAGGTCCGGGATAGTTGGTAATGATCAACAGGTTAGAGCCTGCCACATAAAAACGGGCATTGTTGATCTTCACTTTTTCCAATATGGTTTTCGGCAGATTATATCCGACAGAAACGGAACGCAGTTTTACGAAATCACCTTTGAATACGTTAATGTCGAGCGGGAAAGAAGAACCGTTCGAAATATTATCTCCGAATATGGGTTTGGGATAAGCTGTAAGATCACCCGCTTTCTGCCAGCGGTTCAACACGCCTACTTCATTGTTCCAGAAACGCTGATCTCTCAGGCCCGCTCCTGTACCATAATAAACATAGTTGCCAAACTGGTAAGTGAACATGGCTGTTAGTTCAAAGCCTTTATAACGGAAGGTATTTTCCCATCCGCCAAAAACTTTAGGCTGGGTAGTCTTGTATACAATCGCATCGGCACTGCTCACACCAGGTGCAACAGTTCCATCGGCATACATGAATCGCGACTGACCTGCAGGCGCCACGTGCTGGAAGTAAACATCTTTACCCTGCGAATTCACAAATATCCTTCTTCCTGTTGCCGGATCAACTCCTTTTGTCTGTGTCACGAATAACATACCAATGGGGTAGCCGGGCAGGGTAATACTCGGGCTTTCCAATCCACCGGTTATTCCAATGATACTGTTTACACCAGGCGCCAGTGCAGTAACTTTGTTGGTATTGGTAGCAACATTGAAACTGCTGGTCCAGCTGAAATCTTTTTTCTGGAGAATGGTTGCATTTACTGCAATTTCAATTCCCCTGTTGTACATGGTACCGATATTCTGCGGAATGGCAGTAGGCACACCGGCAGACGGAGGTTGCGGTACATTCAGTAACAGACCATCGATATTGTTGTTGTAATAAGTGACATCACCTGTGATCTTGTCGTTCAGCAAACCGAAGCTCAAACCGATATCGGTTTTCTTACTGGTTTCCCAGGTAAGATTGGAGTTGCCTGCTTGGTTGTAAACTGCTGTACCATTACCTCCGTAAAGACCGGATCCGTAGGTTGAAAGGGAAGCATAATTATTCAGACCGCCTATATTTCCTACTTTACCATAGCTTCCTCTTAATTTAAAGCTGCTGAAGATCCTATCAAGCCTGGCCGATGTCCAGAATTTTTCTTTTGTGATTTCCCATCCGGCCGATACACCCCAGAAAGTACCATATTTTGAATTGACACCCAACTGAGAGGCGCCGTCTCTTCTGAGGTTACCACTGATATAATATTTTTTATCGAAGTCGTACTGCAAACGGCCGAACTCTGAATAAAGATAATTCTCTCCTATAGCCAGATTCGACGGATTTGGGGTAGCCCATCCACCCTGGACATTGGTAAACGCCGGGTCAGAAACAATAGTACGGTTCAACCCATACCCTGTATTGTTCGACTTCTGGTGTTCCATACCTGCCAGTAATCCAACTGTATGTTTATCGGCAAAAGTCTTGTCGTACTGGATGGTATTGGTCCAAACCCATCTTTTGTTTTTATTCAATGCTGCGGTTACCGAACCATTAGAACTGAAGCCTTCCCCTGAAATAGGGCTATAATAAATATCATTGTCCACCAGCACATAATCAATGCCAAAGACTGTGCGAACAGTTACTGAACTGATCGGCTTCACTTGTGCATAAGTATTACCAATAATGTGCTCTACTTCAGCATTGTTGCGGTTTTGATCCAGTTGGATCACTGGGTTATTGAAACCTACCTGTCCTACTTTGTTGTTCATTACTCCAATCAAAGCGCCCGAGTAGTTATAGGTTCCGTCGTTGTTATAAGGAGATACATTGGGAGCAGTGATCAGCGCCACACGGCCAAGGCCTGCAGTGGCAAATGCATCACCCAATGATCCGGAACTCACTGCTGCCAGGTTCTTTTCGTTGGTATATTGAATTTTACCTCCCAGATTCACTGCTTTGCCAATCTTGTGATCGATGTTCATCAATATGCCCAGCCTTTTAAAATCATTTCTCTGTATGATACCCTGTTGTTCTGTATAACCAGCAGAGAAATAATAACTGGTAGATTCATTAGCGCCGGAAATGCTCACGGTATTACTGTGTTGGAAGCCGTTGCGGTATACATAATTATACCAATTCGTATTGATGGGTTTTCCATCCGGTCCATTGGTAAGCGCAAAAGCATTCGTATTCGCATTATAAGTACCTGCATTCTTCAGTGCTTCATTTTTATAATCGGTATACTGGGAGGCATTCAGCAAATCGGGGAGGCGCTGCACTTTACTCCATCCCACCCAACTATCGACCGTTACCCTGCTTCTTCCGGCTTTACCTTTTTTGGTGGTAACAAATACAACACCATTTGCTGCACGGCTTCCATAAATGGCTGTAGCCGCCGCATCTTTTGCAATGTCAATGCTTTCAATATCGTTCGGATTGATGCTTGCCAGGATATTTCCTGCAGCAGCGGTAGAGCTGAAATCACCTGTAAAAGAAGGCACACCGTCTACCACAATCAGTGGGTATGACGAAAGTGAAATAGAATTCGTACCCCTTACGCGTATCACAGGCGGCGCATTCAGCACTCCACTGGGGATCGTTATCTGCACACCGGCAGCACGGCCTCCCAGGTTCTGATCAAAACTTTGCGCGGGCTTGTCTGCCACAGCTCCCCCACCTATCCTTGAAATGGCACCGGTTACTTCCCTTTTTTTCTGAACGCCATACCCCACTACCACTACTTCCGAAAGTGTTTTGTCTTCCGGTGTCAGACTGAGGCTTACAGAAGATTTACCTGTAATAATGACATCAGTGGCATTATAACCTACATAAGTGAAATGTAAAGATTTAGCAGTAGCTGAAACCTGAATAGTGAAATTGCCACTATTATCAGTAACCGTGCGCCTTTCTGAACCGGCTGAAACAGTCACTCCCGTAAGCGGGGACCCTTTATCATCGGTTACTTTACCGGTAACCGTACGGTTTGTTTGAGCTTGCAATTGTACTACGAGTAGCACAATACCAGCTGCAAGAGCCAATAGTTTTCTCATTTGCAATAAAGTTTTGAGTATTAAAAAACGATTAAAATTAAATAATTATTCGTTGGAAATACTAGATTCTGCCGGAAAAACTTAAAAAAAACTTAGCCGTATCATACCATTAAATGCTGAGGCGGAATAGGGGCCGATAAAACGGTTGACGATTAAAGTATACTATTGGCATACTTGTAGAGCACTGGAAGGACACTGGGGTAACACTGTCGCAACACTTCTACTAACAGCTATTTTTTTGCTTTACCGCTGGAAGTATGCAATATCAACACCGGCAGGAGGATCAGATTGGTTAGGGTTCCTGTTACCAGCGTCAGCGAAGTAAGCCAGCCCAAAGCCTTGGTTCCACCGAAATCACTCCAGCAGAAAATGATGAACCCGGCGATCAATACCAGCGAAGTATAGATGATGCTGATACCGGTATGCCTGATCGTCTGCACCAGGGTAGCCGATACCTGCTTGTTGTAATGCGACAGCTCCTGTTTATAGTTGATGAGAAAACGGATGGTCACGTCAATGGCAATGCCCAATGCTACACTGAACACCAATACGGTGGATGGTTTCAATGCAATACCCGCCCAGCCCATCACACCAGCAGTGATCACCAGCGGAATGAGGTTAGGTATCAGCGAGCAAACCAGTATGCGGAACGAGCGGAACAAGTAGAGCATGCACAAAGTGATAAGCAGGAAAGCCCAGCAAATACTTTCTTTCAATCCTTTGATGATGAAACTGGAACCTTCCAGGAATGTGATGCTGCTGCCTGTAAACGTTACATGGTAACTGGCTGTATCAAAAATCTCGTTGGCTTTGTGTTCAAAATCTTTCAGCAGCACAGGCAGCCGGGCGCTGCCCACATCTTTCATGTTCACACTGATACGCGCTACCTGCCGTGAGCTGTCCATAAAACTACTCATCAGTTGCGCGAAGCCCGATTTCTTTTGACTGCCTCCGGCGCTGTCGGGCCGGGCCTTCAGGTAAGGAGCCATGAATGCCAGGTCGCCTTCATAAGGAATCGCATAGCTCAACGTATCATCATCGAAATAAGCCTGCTTGGCAAACTTCAATCCTTCTACAAAAGACAGCGGCCGTGCGGCTTCCGGACTGCTTGCTATGTATTGCGAGAGTTCTTCAATATTTGCAATGGGTTTAACGGAACGCACCAGTCCGTTCTTCTTTTTGGTATCCACCAATATTTCCAGCGGCATCACACCTCCGAAATTGCTTTCGAACCATTTCAGGTCGGTATAGATCTTATCATTTTTAGGAAGATCATCCACAATAAATCCTTCACTCTTGATCCGCAGCAATCCGATTGCAGCGAAAATGGTCAATGCCGCTGTTACTCCATACACCCATTTTGCATGATGGAAGGTCCAGCGCTCGATACGCACCAGCACACGTTCTAAAAATGCATTGTCGAGGTAGCGTGTATGTTTGTTTTGAGGAGCCGGAAGATAACTCAGCACCACCGGTATAAAAATGAGTGAAATAAGGAACAGGGCAATGATATTGATACCTGCCACCGCACCGAACTCTTTCAATACCGCGCTGCGTGTAAGGGCAAATACAGCAAAACCGATAGCAGCGGCAATATTGCAAAACAGGGTAACAATACCCATTCTCCCTACCATAGTTACCAGTGCTTTTTGCTTATCACCTGTTTCGCGGTAGGCGGTATGGTATTTATTGAGGAAGTAGATACAGTTGGGAACACCAATCACTACCACCAGTGGTGGGATGATGGCTGTGAGCAATGTGATCTTGTAGCCGAGGAGTACCACGGTACCCAGGCTCCATATCACTCCCATCCCCACCACGAACAGACTCATGAGCATGGCGCTGGCAGAACGGAAGAAAAGGATCAGGGTAATGGCCGAGAGCAGCAGGGAACCAATGAGAAACCAGTTCATCTCATCCTTGATGCGGTTACTCATGATGGTTCTGATATAGGGAAGTCCGCTCATGTGTACCGATACCTGCGCTTTTTGCTCAAAAATCTGCACCTGCTTTACAATGTCGTTGATCAGCCGGGTACGGCTCTTACTATTGACCGTATCCTTGTTCACATTCACCCCCATGAGGTAAGAATGGGTGGCAGAATTGTACAACAGGCGTCGGTAAAAAGGCAGGTTTTCGAAAACCTGCCGGGCGCTGTCGAGCGGAGCCTGGCTGGAGTATGGATAGTTAAATATTTTATATGGCAACAACCGTTTATTTACCGTATCATTTTGCAGATTCACCACCTCTGGTATGCTGGCGATATCGGTTACCCCGGGCACTTTTTTCAGCTCACGGTGCAGTTCACCCACTTTATTAAAAAAATCAGATTTAAAGAAACTATCCGATTGAATTCCAATTACTACAGTAGATCCGTCTCCACCAAATTTCTGTAAAAAAGCCTGATACTCACGGTAGCGCGGGTTGTCGTCGGGGATGGCTTTGGTAAACTCATAACTCAGTTTTACCTGGCTGCCGAAGTAGCCCATAGTGGCTGTGGCAGCCAGTAAAAGAAGCAATAATATCAGTCGGTTTTTCAGGATGAATTGCCCCAGGCGATACCACATAAAAAAGTTAAGAATTTATTAAATAATAATATCTGCAAAAGGCCCTAACAGGCTCAAGTGCAATACTGTTAACTATCATAAAAAGACTACAAAGAAAAGAAGAAAGGACTACATCGCATCACACAATATTGCACGAACATTGGTCGTTGAAATGACCCTTGTTTGACCTGTGCGGTTGATGAATCTTAAAATCCAGCGGATGACCCATTTCTAGTTAATGGTTTACACCCCCAAAAATCCATTATGAGAAACCACAGGCATACATACCTGCTATCCTTGCTCCTGTTGTCATGCCTGTATAGTCAGTTGTCTTTTGCACAAGACGGTACTGGCAATTATGTATACGGAATGTGTACCAGCAGTGCACTGGCGCCTGTTTATAAACAGGACTTCGGCACTGCTGCTTCACCTGGCACCAAGGCCAGGGTTCCATCGGGTTTCATTACAAATTATATTTATGATAATGTTGGAACCGATGGGCATTATATCGTAACTCCATTGGTTCAGAACTCGGGAAAAAACGATTGGGCAGTAGGAGGAGATCATACCGGCAATCCCAATGGCAATATGTTTCTGGTGAATGCCGGAACCGGAGCCAACTTGTTCTTTTCCCAAAGAGTAGACAACCTATGTCCCGGTTCAGTATATAGTTTTTCTGCGTGGCTGGCCAATGTGAATACCATATCGAATACACTGCCGATTTGTGGATCCAATTATGTATACCCCAAAGTAACCTTTAATATCAAAAGCACTTCGGGCACGCTATTGGGAACTTTCACTACCGACACGCTTCCATTAACAAAAGACAGGAAGAGTGGTACTGGTGTGAACTGGAAACAATATGGTTTTCAATTTTCGCTTCCTTCCGGAACCACATCACTGATATTGGAAATGAGTGATTATTGGGGAGGATTGCCTCAATGCGGTAATGACCTTGCACTGGATGACATTCTTTTTTCTGCCTGTACTCCTACCGTTACTGCTACCATCAATTCAGCCAACTCAGCAACCGTCTGTTCCGGCAGCAGTATTACTATGAGCAGCTCGATTGCCAACAGCCCTTTCTCCAATCCTGCTTATCAATGGCAAAAAAGTATCGATGGCGGAATGACCTGGACCAATGTAGGTGCTCCCGGTACCAGTGCATCCGGTTTTACCATTCCAAGTACAGTTGTCAGTGACGGGGGTTTGTATCGTGTGATAGTGGGCCCTGATGTAGCAAGTCTTTCCAGTGCAACCTGCACTACAGCATCTAACAGTGTTACACTTACCATTAATCCTACTCCTGCTGTAACGGTAACCGGTTCCACTCCTATTTGTTCTGGAAATACTTTGTTTTTATCCTCCAATGTTACAGGAGGTACTCCGGCATTTACCTATAACTGGAGTGGTCCGAATGGTTTTGTTGCTACGGTCGGCAACCCCTCTATTACAAACACAACAACAGCGGCCTCCGGCACTTATGCTTTAACAGTTACCGATACCAAGGGTTGCACCGCTAATGCGAGCACTGTCATTACGGTTAATCAAACCCCGGTTGTAGCAGCCATCACCGGTCCCAATGGCGGATGCGCCGGAAGCACCATCCAGTTAAGCAGTTCCACTGCTGGTGGTACCTGGAGCAGCAGTAATACTTCAGTAGCTACTGTTGACAATACAGGACTAGTAACCATTCTTACCGACGGCACCAGCACCATCACTTATACCGTTACCAATAACGGATGCTCCGCTTCGGTAACCAAAAACATCAGCGCAGCCAGTGTGTTTATGAGTCCAAATGTGTTGGAATGTAACGATGGTGTAAGAACTTATGATAGTACAGCAGCCAATCCATACCGTGTCAAATACGATAATCCGGCAACCGGCAGCTTTTTATGGACGGTAACAGACAGTGCCGGTACGGATGTAACAAGTAGTGTTTTTAAAAGCCCTGCTACACCAACAAGTCCTTATCCGAGTTTGCAATTGATAAGGGGTAATTGGTATACCGTAAGGGTATCATACACCAATAATGGTGTTACCTGTGCTGCCAGTCACAAGGTTTACAAGCAGATATATGTAACTGTTGCGATCAATGGGTCCCGCGATACCACTGTCTGTTATAATACCAATCCCGTTCCATTATCAGCGTCTACTTCTACTGTGGTTAACAAACTTTCATGGACCACCAGTGGAACGGGAACTTTTTCTAACAATGGTACTTCGGCTACCACTACCACTTATACTCCCAGCGCAGCAGATAAAGCCAGCGGCATGATAACCATCACAGTAACAGCCAGCACCAGCTTAAATGCAACGGGCATTTGTGGAAATGCGACTGCTACGGACAATATGATCCTGCGTATTTATCCCGACAATACCGGGAAAGATTCCGCCAAAACCATTTGCTCCAATACCACTATCAATTATACACCTGTATCTGTTATAGCAGGCAGCACTTTTTCCTGGACCTCTACCGTTACTTCGGGTAATGTTAGCGGCAACTCTCCGTCAGGTACCGGTAATATCATTGATTCGCTTGTCAACCTGTCGAATACCAACAATGGTGTGGTCAATTATACCATTACGCCTTATGCATTTACGCCTTCCAATATAAGTTGTCCGGGTACGCCTTTTAATTTTAAGGTAACGTTGCAACCTCGCCCTGCCATTACTATCACCAACAATACAGCATCGCTTTGTACCGGTACCGCTACGAACATCCAATTCATCAGTTCTATTGCAGGATCTCAATATACCTGGAGCTCATCTGTGATTTCCGGTACGGCTTCCGGTAACTCATCCAACGTTGTACCATCTGGCACCAACACCATCAACGATGTGTTAACCAACAGTTCCACTACTGCCAATGCAACGGTACGTTATATCATCACCGCCACTCCTCCCACCGGTTGTACCAGAACAGATTCTTCCACTACTGTATTGGTATATGCATTGCCTACCAAAGCTGTTGCCGGCAGCGCACAATCGTTGTGCAATGCTACTTCAGCTATGCTCTCCGGTAATACTCCCATTATTGGCACAGGTACCTGGACCCTTGCATCCGGCCCTTCCGGCAGCAGCTTCAGCAATCCCAATTCGCCTTCCACTGCTGTAAACGGACTTACCCCTGGTACTTACAAATTCGTTTGGTCTATTGTCAACGGCTCTTGCGCTGCTTCTACCGATACTGTTACCGTAACCAATAGCGCGCAAACAGTAGCTGGCACACTGGCATCACCTGCCACTGTTTGCGCTGGTTCTAATACCGGCACGCTTACACTCTCCGGTTATACAGGAAGCATCCTCAGCTGGCAGTCTTCTACTGATGGTGGTACCACTTGGGCCAATATTGTGAATACCACCAACACTTATACTTATAACAACCTTACCACCAGCACTTTATTCAGGGCTGTTGTACAAAACGGCGCTTGCAACACAGTGAACACACCATCTGTTGCTATTACCGTTACTCCTACTCCCGGCAGCGGCACACTCGCTGCCAATGCCGCTGTTTGTGCTGCCAGCAATAGCGGCACTCTCAACTTGACAGGCTATACCGGTACAGTAATTCGTTGGGAATCTTCTACCGACAATGGTACTACCTGGGCCAGTATCGCCAATACTACCAGCAGTTACAGCTATGCCAATATAACTGCCACAACACTTTACAGGGCTGTTGTACAAAGTGGTAATTGCGGGATCGTTAATTCCAATAATGTTACCATTACCGTAAACCCGCAAACAGTTGCCGGCACACTCGCTGCCGGTAACACTGTTTGTGCTACAGCAAACACCGGCACCCTTACACTCTCCGGCTATACAGGAAGCATCCTCAACTGGCAGTCTTCTACCGATAATGGAGCTACCTGGACTAATATTGCCAACACTACTGCGAACTATACTTACAACAACCTCGCTGCTACCACCCTGTTCAGAGCGCAGGTACAAAGCGGTGTTTGTAATAACATCAGCTCCAACACCGTTACTATTACTGTGATGCAACCTGTAACAGTTGCCAATGCCGGCTCCAACCAAACATTGTGCAATGTTACTTCTACTACCATGGCTGCCAATGCGCCCTTATCCGGCACTGGCACCTGGACACAAGTATCCGGTCCTACTACGGCCAGTTTTACCAATGCGAATAATCCTTTCACCACTGTCAATAATTTAATACCCGGTACTTATCAATTCCAGTGGACCATTACCAACAACCCTTGCACTGCTTCACAAAGCACCGTACAGGTTCATATCGATCCGGCAACAGTTCCCGGTACATTGGCATCGCCTGCCACTGTTTGTGCCGTTTCCAACACTGGCACCCTTACACTTTCAGGCTATACCTCAACCATTCTGAACTGGCAATCTTCTGTCGACAACGGAACTACCTGGACAAACATTACCAATACTACTGCGAACTATACCTACAATAACCTGACGGCTACTACACTCTTCAGAGCGCAGGTACAGAGCGGCAGTTGTGCAGCCCAGTATTCCAATAATGTAGCCATCACAGTTGCACAGGCAGTAACACCTTCCAATGCCGGTCCTAACCAGGCACTTTGCAATGTTACTTCTACCACCATGGCTGCTACAGCCGCGACTTCAGGTACCGGTACCTGGACGATGGTATCCGGGCCTTCTGCGGCCAGCTTCACCGACAGCCATAATCCTTTTACTACTGTAAACAATTTAACCAGCGGTGTCTACCAATTCCAATGGGCTGTTTCCAACGGTGTTTGCGCTTCTTCACAAAGCACTGTGCAGGTAAGCATCGATCCGCAAACCGTTCCCGGATCACTGGCATCACCTGCCACTGTTTGTGCCACTTCCAATACCGGTATATTGACGCTCTCCGGTTATACGACTACTATATTGAAATGGCAGTCTTCTGTTGACAATGGCACTACCTGGACCGACATTGCCAATACCGCCAATACCTATACTTATAATAACCTTACTGCTACCACTCTCTTCAGGGCTTCGGTAAAAAGTGGTGCCTGCGCAGCGCAAAACTCAAACAATGTTGCCATCACAGTGTTGCAAACGGTAACGCCTTCTGCTGCTGGAAGTGATCAGCAACTCTGTAATGTCACCTCCGCTACGATGGCCGCTAATGCACCTACATCAGGTACCGGAACCTGGAGTATGGTAACCGGACCCACTATCGCCAGCTTCACCGATAGCCACAATCCCAATACTACGGTGAACAACCTTGGCTTCGGAACCTATCAGTTCAAATGGACTATTTCAAATGGATACTGCGCCAGCTCTCAATCTACCGTTAATGTTACCATCAATACACCCAGTGTTCCCGGTACATTAGCCGCCAATGCCACTGTGTGTGCCACCGCCAATAACGGCACATTAACACTCAGCGGTTACAGTACCAATATACTTCGTTGGGAATCTTCTACCGACAACGGCACTACCTGGATCAACATCGCCAATGCCGGCAACAATACTTATACTTATAATAACCTTACTACCACTACACAATACAGGGCATTTGTACAAAATACAGTTTGTCCTGCGGCCTATTCAAATGCAGCCATCATTACCGTGTTCCAGCCGGTTACAGCATCCAATGCAGGACCTGCCCAAACATTGTGTAACGTTAGTTCTGCAACACTCGCAGCCAATGCGCCCACATCGGGTACAGGTACCTGGACAAAGGCTTCCGGTCCTACTGCTGTTAGCTTTACCAACCCCAATGATCCGAATACTACTGTAAGCGGGCTTTCTACGGGTACTTATCAGTTTGTATGGACCATCTCCAATGGTGTTTGCGCTTCTTCTCAAAGTACTGTACAAGTGAAGGTAGATGCGCTCACAGCCCCGGGCACACTCGCTTCACCTGCTACGGTTTGCGCTACTGCCAATGCAGGTACGCTTACGCTTAGCAGTTACAGTACCAATATACTTCATTGGGAATCTTCTACCGACAACGGCAATACATGGACTAACATTGCCAACACAGCCAATACTTATACCTATAACAATATTCCGGTAACAACTCTCTACAGGGTGTTGGTGAAGAATGGTGTATGCGCTTCACAGTATTCCAACAATGTAGCCATTACTGCTTTAGCGGCCGTATCAACTGCCAATGCAGGACCTGATCAGCAACTCTGTAATGTTACTGCTACTACCATGGCTGCTACCCTGCCTACATCGGGCACCGGTACCTGGACACAGGTAAGCGGTCCTTCTACTGCAACTTATACCAACCTGCACGATCCCAATACAACTATCAGCGGACTCAGTTTCGGCGCTTATCAATTCAAATGGACTGTTTCCAACGGATATTGCGCCAATTCAGAAGCTACCGTTAACATTACGGTGAACACGCCCAGCGTCCCTGGAACATTGGCTGCCAATGCTACTGTTTGTGCTACCGCCAATAACGGCACACTGACGCTCACCGGTTACAGCACCAATATCGTTCGTTGGGAATCTTCTGCCGATAATGGCAGCACATGGAGCAATATTGCCAATACTGCCGCTACCTATGCATATACCAACCTGACTGCTACTACCCTGTTCAGGGCCCTGGTACAAAACACTGTTTGTCCTGCACTCTATTCTAACCCGGTAACCGTTACCGTATTCCAACCGGTTACTGTTTCCAATGCAGGGCCTAATCAAATACTTTGTAATGTAACCTCCGCTACACTGGCAGGTAACACGCCCACATCGGGCAGCGGAACCTGGACAAAGGTTTCCGGCCCCACTGCAGTTAGCTTCACAAACCCCAATAGTGCAACCACTACTGTAAGCGGACTTGCAGCCGGTACCTATATACTTCAGTGGACCATTTCCAACGGCGTGTGCGCTTCCAGTCAAAGTACTGTACAGATAGAAGTTGATCCACCCACCATACCTGGTACGCTGGCATCGCCCGCTACTGTTTGCGCTACTGCTAATGCAGGAACACTTACACTATCAGGTTACAGTTCCAGCATACTGCATTGGGAGTCTTCCATAGATAATGGGAATACATGGGGAGCTATTGTTAACACCAGCAATACCTATACATACAACAACTTAACAACTACTACTTTGTTCAGGGCCTCTGTTAAAAGCGGTTCTTGTGCAGCACAATATTCAAATAATGTAGCCGTTACGGTTGCACCTGCGGTTACTACCGCCAATGCCGGCGCCAATCAAACACTCTGTAATGTAACGGCCATCACACTGGCAGGAAACATTCCCACATCCGGCACCGGCACCTGGAGCAAAATTTCCGGTCCTACTGCGGTTACCTTCACCAATGCCAATGATCCCAATACTACTGTCAACGGATTAACAACCGGCACCTATCAGTTCCAGTGGACCATTTCAAATGGCGTCTGCGCTTCCAGCCAAAGTACCGTACAGGTTCAGATCGATCCGGCAACTGTTACAGGCACACTGGCAACGCCTGCTTCTGTATGTGCTACCAGCAATGCAGGAACGCTTACCTTATCTGGTTATACCTCGTCCATTCTGAAATGGCAGTCTTCTGTGGATAATGGCAACACCTGGTTGGATATAGCCAACACCAATAATACTTATACTTACAATAACCTCACCCAAAGTACATTGTACAGGGCTTCTGTGAAGAGTGGTGTTTGTGCCGCGCAGTATTCCAACAATGTAGCCATTACGGTGTTGCAAGCTGTGACTGCCGCCAATGCCGGTCCCGACCAACAACTCTGTAATGTTACCTCTGCAACACTGGCGGGTAATACACCCAGTTCCGGTACAGGTACATGGTCTTTCGTGAGCGGGCCTTCTGCCGTTACATTCACCAATCCGAATAATCCAACTACTACGGTATATGGCTTAACAACAGGAAGCTATCAGTTGCGCTGGACTATTTCCAATGGACCTTGTGCAGTTTCACAAAGTGTGATGAACATCACTGTATTTGCACCAAGCGCTCCTGGCACACTGGCTTCCGATGCCACCGTATGTGCTACAGCCAATGGCGGCACGGTTTCTCTCAGTGGTTACAGCACCAATATACTGCGTTGGGAATCTTCTATTGATAATGGCAATACCTGGAGCAATATTGCCAATACAGCCAATACTTATAACTACAGCAATCTTACTACCACTACCAAATACAGGGCATTGGTACAAAATGGCATCTGCCCGGCGTTGTATTCCAATCTGGTTACGGTAAATGTGATTCAGCCGGTATCAGCCGCCAATGCAGGGCCCAATCAAAACATCACTTTTATTTTTGCCAGTGCACAACTGAATGCGGTTCCTCCAACGTCAGGCACCGGTCAATGGTCTCAATTATCTGGTCCAACTAATGTCGGCTTCGTGAATACTGCCGATCCTAAGACTACTATTACAGGACTCACTTATATTGCCGGTCCGCCCGCTTCAAATGGCGTGTATACATTCCGCTGGACTGTATCTAACGGTGTATGTGCTAATTCTTATGCCGATATGACCATTACTGTTGCACCGCCCACCAATCCTGGTGTGATTGGTCCCGACCAGGTGGTTTGCAGAGGTGTAAATCACGGCACACTTACTTTAACCGGATACGATGGAACCATCCTGCAGTGGGAAGATTCAACAAGCACCACAACCTGGCAGCCAATCGCTAGTACGGTTGGCGCTAATACACCTACCTATACATTCAATAACCTGCTTGTAACCACATACTACAGGGCATTGGTACAAAAATCAGGCGGACAGGCATTGTATTCAGGTGTTTCGGCTACCATTACAGTAGTGCAACCGGTAACCCCTTCCAATGCAGGACCCGATCAGAGCCTTTGCAGTACCAGCACCACAACATTGGCAGGCAACACGCCAACGCAAGGCACCGGTAAATGGACACAGACAGGCGGATCGCCCGCTACTATTGTAAACCTGCTCGACCCGAATACTGTTGTAAACGGATTGGCCGTAGGTACTTACCAGTTTGCATGGACCATCTCCAATGGCATTTGTGCTGATTCAAAAACCTTTGTGAATGTTACGGTGCATCCGCTCACTGTTCCCGGAAACCTGGTAACGCCTTCTACCGTTTGTGCCAATGTAAACAACGGTAACCTCAGCCTGAGCGGTTATACCGGCAGCATTCTCAAATGGCAGTCTTCTACCGATAATGGTACTACCTGGGCCGATATCGCTAACATCACTGCCGGTTATACTTATAACAATATATCTGCTACTACGGAGTACAGGGTGCTGGTACAGAATAGCCCCTGCCCATCGCTTTATTCTAATATCGTTACCATTCTTGCATTACCTGCTGTTACCACTGCTCATGCAGGACCTGCGCAGGATCTCTGTAATGTAAGCTCTGCTACACTAGCGGGTAACACACCTACATCAGGCACAGGTACCTGGTCATTCGTAAGCGGACCTTCTACGGTTACTTTCAACGATATACATAATCCTACAACCGATGTATACGGATTAGTACAGGGTACTTATAAATTGATGTTTACCATCTCTAATGCGCTGTGTACACCTTCAACAGATGTTGTAACGATCAATGTTCATCCGCCTACTGTGGCAGGTTCACTGGCTGCACCGGCTACCGTGTGTGCCACTTCCAATACCGGCACACTCAATCTCACCGGTTATACAGGTATCATCAACAAATGGCAATCTTCTACCAATAATGGCGCTACCTGGACTGATATCTCCAACACCACTGCCAACTATACTTACAGCAACCTTACTACTAATACACAATTCAGAGCCGAGGTGCAAAACTCGGCTTGTCCTTCACTTGTTTCCAATGTGGTAGCGATTACCGTGATACAACCGGTGACCACTGCTAATGCAGGACCTGATCAACAACTCTGTAATGTAGCTTCCACAACACTCGCTGGTAACAACCCAACTTCCGGTACTGGTATCTGGACACAGGTAAGTGGACCTTCTACCGCCAGCTTCACCAATCCTAATGCTTACAACACCACCGTGAATAGTCTTGTTGTGGGCACTTATGTATTCCAGTGGACCATCTCCAATAATACCTGCGCCAGCTCACAGTCAACTATGAAAGTGACTGTAAATGCCGCTACAGTTGCCGGCACACTGGCTGCACCCGCTACGGCGTGTGCTACCTCCAACACCGGTACACTCAACCTTACCGGTTATGCAGGCACTATCAACAAATGGCAATCTTCTATTGACAATGGTACTACCTGGATAGATATCACTAATACTACCGCTTCTTATAATTATACAAACCTCACTGCCACTACCTTGTTCAGGGCTCAGGTACAGAATACGGTTTGTCCCGCATTGCCTTCCAACAATGTAACCATTACCATACTCCAACCGGTAACTACTGCCAACGCAGGACCTGATCAACAACTCTGTAATACTACTTCTACCAGTTTGGCTGGTAATGTACCCAGTTCCGGTACTGGTACCTGGTCACAGGTAAGCGGACCTTCTACTGGTTCTTTTGTCAATAATACCGATCCGCATACGGTTGTTAATGGTCTTACTGTGGGCACTTATACATTCCAATGGACCATCTCCAACAGTACTTGTGCCAACTCGCAATCAACTGTAAAAATAACCGTATATCCTGCTACTGTTGCAGGCTCATTGGTTGCACCGGCTACCGTATGTGCTACTTCCAATACCGGTACACTCAATCTCACAGGCAATACTGGCAACATTAACAAATGGCAATCTTCTATCGATAACGGTACTACCTGGACCAATATCACTAATACTACTGCCAACTATACTTACAACAATCTTACTACTAGTACCCAGTTCAGAGCTGAGGTGCAAAACGCTGTATGTCCCGCACTGGTTTCCAATGTAGTGACCATTACGGTGATACAGCCGGTAACCACTGCTAATGCGGGACCTGATCAGCAACTTTGTAATGTAGCTTCCGCTACACTCGCCGGTAACAATCCGGCTTCCGGTACTGGTACCTGGACACAGATAAGCGGACCTTCTACCGCAAGCTTTACCAATCCGAATGCTTACAATACTACTGTTAGCGGTCTTGCTACCGGTACTTACCAGTTCCAGTGGACCATCTCCAATAATACCTGTGCCAGCTCGCAATCAACCATGAAAGTAACTGTGTATGCTGCTACGGTTGCCGGCACACTCGCTGCACCTGCGACTGTGTGTGCTACTTCCAACAACGGCACGCTCAACCTCACAGGTTATACGGGCACCATCAACAAATGGGAATACTCTATTAATAATGGTTCTACCTGGACAGCTATTGCGAACACCACTGCCAGTTACACTTACAATAACCTTACTGCCAATACGCAGTTCAGGGCAGAAGTACAGAATGCGGTTTGTCCTGCGCTGATTTCTACTGCAGTAACTATTACCGTGCTTCAGCCGGTAACCACTGCCAATGCAGGAAGCGATCAGCAACTCTGTAATGTAAGTTCTGCTAAGCTCAGCGCTAATACACCTACTTCCGGTACAGGTACCTGGAGCATGGTAAGTGGTCCCGCTGCTGTTACCTTTACCAACCCGAACGACCCGGCTACCACCGTGAATGGATTGCAGGCAGGCACTTACCAACTGGCATGGACCATTTCCAACGCAGCCTGTGCGCAGTCAACCGCTACCATGAAGATCACCGTGTATGCTGCTACGGTTGCCGGCTCACTCGCTGCACCTGCAACTGTGTGTGCTACCGCCAATACCGGCACACTCAACCTCACAGGTTATACAGGCAACATCAACAAATGGCAATCTTCCGTCGATAATGGCACTACCTGGGCAGATATCGCCAATACCACCGCCAACCTCACTTACAACAACCTGAATACTACCACCCAATTCAGGGCACAGGTGCAAAACGGCGCTTGCCTGGTATTGGCTTCAGGTCCGGTTACTATTACCGTACTGCAACCGGTTACCACTGCCAATGCAGGACCCGATCAGCAACTCTGTAATGTAGCTTCCGTCACACTTGCAGGTAACAATCCGGCTTCCGGTACTGGTACCTGGACACAGATAAGCGGACCTTCTACCGCAAGCTTTACCAATCCGAATGCTTACAATACTACTGTTAGCGGTCTTGCTACCGGTACTTACCAGTTCCAGTGGACCATCTCCAATAATACCTGTGCCAGTTCACAGTCAACCATGAAAGTAACCGTGTATGCTGCTACGGTTGCCGGCACACTTGCTGCACCCGCTACCGTGTGCGCTACTGCCAACACCGGTACACTTAACCTCACCGGCAATAAAGGCGCTGTTAATAAATGGCAATCTTCTATTGACAACGGCAATACCTGGTCAGATATCGCCAATACCGCTGCCAACTTCACGTACAACAACCTGAACACTACCACTCAATTCAGGGTGCAAGTGCAGAATGTTGTTTGCCCAGCATTGGTTTCCACTGCAGTAACTATTACCGTGCTTCAGCCGGTAACCACTGCTAATGCAGGAAGCGATCAACAACTCTGTAATGTAACTTCGGCTAAGCTCAATGCTAATACACCTGCTTCCGGTACAGGTACCTGGAGCATGGTGAGTGGTCCGGCTGTTATCAGCTTTACCAATCCCAACGACCCGGCTACCACCGTGAATGGATTGCAGGCAGGCACTTACCAATTGGCATGGACCATTTCCAACGCAGCCTGTGCGCAGTCATCTGCTACCATGAAGATCACCGTATATGCTGCTACGGTTGCTGGCTCACTTGCTGCACCCGCAACTGTGTGTGCTACAGCTAATACCGGTAACCTCAACCTCTCAGGTTATACAGGTTCCATCAACAAATGGCAGTCTTCTACTGATAATGGTACTACATGGACAGATATCGCCTTTACCGGCGCCGGTTATACTTACAACAATCTTACAGCTACCACCCAATTCAGGGCACAGGTGCAAAATGGTGTTTGTTTAACACAAACTTCCGGTCTGGTTACCATTACTGTACTGCAACCTGTTACTACTGCGCATGCGGGTCCTGCGCAGAACCTCTGTAATGTATCTGTTACCCGGTTGGCAGCCAATACGCCTTCTTCCGGAACAGGTACCTGGTCGTTGATCAGCGGTCCGTCTGTTGTGGTATTCTCCAATGTAAATGACGCTACTGCTACAGTAAGCGGTCTCCAGCCCGGCACATACAAATTCGCCTGGAATATTTCCAACGGATCCTGTGCCGATTCTAAAGATTCAGTAGCCGTTACCGTATTTGCATTGTCTAATGGCGGCAAGCTGGCGCCGGATGCTTTCGCTTGTGTAACAGGAAATGCAGGCAAGCTGCAAGTGGCAGGTTACACCGGCAATATTGTTCGTTGGGAAATTTCAACCGACAGCGGTACCACCTGGAACAGCACCAGCAACGTGGCTGCTACTTACAACTACAACAATCTGTTGACCACCACCCAGTTCAGGGTACTGGTGCAGAATGGTCCTTGCAGCATAGCATACAGCAATATTGCCACCATCAATGTGAGACCGGCTTCTGTGGGCGGTAAACTAAATTCAGCCAGCAGTGCGGTTTGCGCCACAGCCAATATCGACAGCCTCCGCCTAACCGGTTACACAGGCGTGGTACAACATTGGGAATATTCTACTGATAAAGGCGTCAGCTGGACCAGCTTCATCAACAGCGAGGATAAATACACTTATACCAACCTTACTACTACCACCTGGTTCAGGGTGCTGGTACAGAGCAGTGTATGCTCCAGTGCCTATTCAGACACCTTCGTTATACGGGTTGATTCTGCTACAGTAGCGGGTCAACTGGCCAGCGATGCAGTGGTTTGTTATAATGCCAATAATGGTTCCATCAAATTGTCGGGCAGAACCGGATCTGTGCTTCGCTGGGAATTTTCTACCGACAGTACCCATAGCTGGAATGCGCTCAACAACAATACAAGCGATGTTCAGCAGTATAATAATCTCCTCACCACTACCTGGTACAGAACATGGGTTCAGAACGGCGCTTGCGCCTCCATGCCTACCAATGTGGTTACCATTACCACCATGCAGCCGGTAACCATTGCACATGCAGGTCCCAATCAATTGCTTTGCGATGGCAGCAGCCGTGTAACACTGGCTGCCAACCTTCCCACATCGGGTGTTGGAAAATGGAGCATGGCTTCTGGTCCTTCTACGCCTTCATTCCTGAATGTACTGTCTCCCGCCACAGATGTATCGGGTCTGCAAAAAGGTGTTTATAAATTTGTATGGACCATCGCCAATGATGTATGTAACAGTTCATCCGATACCGTTACCATTACCATCGACAAACTGCAAACCGGATTCAGGTTGAGCGCCATCAATGATTGCGGTAAAACAACTTTCTTCTTTACCGATACTACCAGCACAAGCTTTGGTATCCTGAGCTGGAAATGGTACACACCGGGTGTAGGAGGAGATACCGTTCGAACCAGGAACAACAGCATCGTATACACTGCCGACGGTATGCAGAGCATCGCTCTTACCGTTCAAAGCAATAGTGGATGCGTTAATACCCGTCAGGCAAATTATAAAGTAACCGTGTTCGATTTCCCGCAGGCCAATATCAATGCCGTAACGGAAATATGTAAAACACAGTTCATGAGGGTATCGCCCGATGTGCACTCGAAAGATTCCATTGCTTATTTCTTGTGGAACCTGGGCAACGGTAAAAAATCCCTCGACAGTGTTGTGACTGTGCAATATGTAGAAGATGGCTATTACACTGTTAAGCTCACAGTGGCTACCATCAACCGTTGCTTCGATTCTGCTTTCAAAGCCATCACCGTTCACCCCATCCCTGCTGTTACGATCACCAGCAGCACCAATGTGTGCAAGGGTGATACGGCTACCCTCAAAGCAGATGGTGCTGCCAGCTATATCTGGAGCGATCAGAACAATAATATCCTTTGCAGCAACTGCCAGGTATTGAAGGTACAGCCCGGCTCCAGCTCACAATACAAAGTGGTTGGTGTAAGCCAGTATGGATGTAGTGAGATCCAGACAACTAACCTGCACCTCGTGCAGCCGTTGAAGATGCTGGCGGCTAAAGGAGACACCATCTGTTTCGGCCAGTCGAAACAATTATTCGCTGCCGGTGCCAACTCCTATACCTGGTACCCTGAAACAGCATTGAGTAATAAGAATGCTGCAACACCAGTTGCAAGTCCTGATCAAACCACTACTTATCATGTGATCGGTAAAGACCAGTACGGATGTTTCGCCGATACTGCCGAAGTGAAAATGGTAGTAGGTCGCCCCACAGCCATTCACATTGGAAAAGACACGGTAATGTCGGCAGGTGATGTACTGCAGATCAAAACAGTGACAGAGCGTCCGGATATTGTGAAGTGGGCATGGTATGGTTCATCCAATTTCTCCTGCTACAACTGCGCCACACCGCAACTGAAAGTGGGTGATGATGTATCGCTGATATGCAGGGCCACCAACCGTTACGGATGTATCAGTATAGACACCCTGAACATCAAAACCTTCTGTCCGGGTACCCTGGTATTCATCCCCAACGCCTTCTCTCCCGATGGCGATGGTATCAACGATGTGCTGATGATACAGGGCAAGGGCGTGAAAGTGATCAAGAGCTTCCGCATCTTCAACCGTTGGGGTGAAGTGGTATTTGAAAAAATGAATTTCCAGCCCGGTGATCCTGCTTATGCATGGGATGGCAAAGTGAGGGGTAAGCCGGCAGCACCCGATGTATTCGTATATATATGCGAGGTGATCTGTGATAAAGGCGTTCCATCCTTCTTTAAAGGCAACATAACTATTTTAAAATGATAAAGCAATCTACCCTTCGGATGCTCGTGGCCTGGTGCTTGCTACTGCTTTGCAGTAATAGGGTAGCAGCGCAGGACTACACTTTCTCCCAGTTTTATGAGCAGCCACTGCTCAGGAACCCCGCGCTGGCAGGCATATTCACGGGTGACATACGCTTATCACTCGCACACCGCGATCAATGGGGCAGCGTTACCGTTCCATACAGGACCACCTCTTTCAGTGCGGAATACAAAATACCGGTGGGCACCAAAGACGATATCGTTACCGTGGGAACACAGATGAGTATAGACGGCGCCGGTGATCTCAGGCTCAGGCGAACACAGATTTTGCCCGTGGTAAATTTCCACAAAGCGCTTAGTGAGAACAGCGATACCTATTTGTCAGCCGCATTCATGGGTGGCCCCGTTTCCAGCCAGTTCGATCCATCACAGGTGAAAATGGGCGACCAGTTCCGCGGAGGCAGTTTCGATCCATCCAATCCTTCTTCACAACCTATTACTGCCACAGGATATTCTTATTGGGATATGGCAACCGGGCTCTCCTTCAGCAGCGCTTTCAGTAATAAAACCAGGTTCTACGTAGCAGTAGGACTTTCGCACTTCAACAATCCTACCATCACTTCCGTGACCGGTAACGTGGAAAATTTCCTGAGACCCCGCTGGTCTTTTAACCTGGGAGTGAACGCTCCTTCCGGTGAGAGCGGACATGTGATTGCCTTTGTAGATTATTTTGCTCAAAACGGCGGCAGGCAGGTACTGGGTGGTGCGCTTTATGGTGTAAACATCAGGGAGTACGACAACAATGAACCGGATATCATGTATATCGGTAGTTTCCTGCGTTGGGGCGATGCAGCGATCCCTACTGTTAAACTGGAGTTCGCACACTTCAGCATCGGTGTTAGTTATGATATAAACATTTCCAAACTGAAAGTGGCTTCCAATCTCAGGGGCGGATTAGAACTGACAGCTTCTTACCGCGACTTCTTAAAGATCAGGAGTTCTACGCTGGACAAAGTGCGTTGCGTTCGTTTCTAATAAGCGTTCATCACATCACAAAAAAATAAGCGCCTACCTGGCACAAAATGCCGGTGAGCAACCCGGTATATACTTCTTTGCTGTTATGATCGCCTAATAACAGACGGCAGGTACATACCAGACCGGCCAGCAAAGTAGCAATGGTGATGGGTAATCCGAGTGGTTGCTGGTAATAAAAAGAAAAAAGGATGATGGCCGTCATGCCACCCCCTGCTCCCATCGCATGCATGCTGATCTTTTGATAGTTGTTCACGATCAATCCCACCACCGTAGCTGCAAACATGCCCATGAAGAAAAATTTCAACACTTCGGGCTGGTCAGAAAAATTACGGCTGAGGTAATACATCCACCAGTAAAAAAACATGGTAATAACATAAGGAACGATCCTTTCTTTTTGTGTGCGCAGGAAAATGCTTTCGCTGAATTTCAACCGCCACAGCAGGAATACCGAGAAAGCGGGAAAGAAAGCCGTCATCCAGAACAAACCGAATAAACGCATTTTCAACTGCCACTCTGTGATCCCCGCGAACTCATAAGGGAACTGGTAGATCAGGAAAAAGAATACATACGTGGGAATAAACAACGGATGCAATAGGTATGAAACCAGTTTTGCAGGAACGCATAATACTGGTGTTTCTATCAGGTTCATTTCTTTGCTGCTCATCATTTTTTGTTGACCTTGATGAAGTACACCACTGTATTGTGCTCCAGGTCGCTCGTTACATTCACTTCGGTACGTTTGTTACCATCGGTAATGATCATGAGCGCCGAGTTGGGTGGTGTGATCCCCAAATTCTCTGCAAAGAAAATCAATTCATTCTTAGTTTGATCAGTATTCAGGTTTACATAGAAGGTAATTGGCTTATTGGTCTGTAGCAACTGCTTATACACAACCAATTTTTTATTATATATTACTGAAACCGAATCATAGTCGAACACACCATTATCGTACAGGTCTATCCGTACCGAATCGGAAGTGGAATAGATATCGAGTGGTTTCTGCGGTATGCGTTTGGTCATTTCTTCCACCAGGTCGGCTGATTTGATAGACGGCAGCATATTCACCAGGGAGCTGATATCCATTTTATGCGCCAGCTTTTCAACATCTCTTCTCGCAACGGTTTTATCGAAACCCTCCTTTCGGTTGGTTACAACAGGTTCAGCTCTCTTCGGAATGGCAGTACCCTTATCTTTTGGCTTTTTAAGTTTGAAAGCAGTTGGCTCATCCCCCCTGTCACTTTCTTTTTTCTTCGACGCAGCTGTTACTTTATTGTTTGCAGCTTTATTGTCATCAGTAATTGCAGACTTATTGGCAATAGATACGTCTTTATTTCCGGTAGTGATGCGTTTGCTCTCACCAGATACCTGCTTATTACCTTTAGCAGAAGCAGTACGCTTGCGCTCGTTAACCGCAGGGTATGCGGTGGAAGCGCCTGCCGCACCAGTTTCTCCGGCATTTTCATTACCATTGATATCCAGTTCTTTTCCGGAAGGGGTCCATTTAGGATGAAGCGCATGTGTCAGGATCAGGTCAGACCGCCTGTTCGCGATCTGCTCTTCAATGTTCACACGTTTGGCTTCATAACATGGTAAGATCAGGTGTTTTTTTCCAAAAAAATTTGTGTTGATGCGTGAGGAAGCGATCCCTTTTTTCTCAAGATATCCTTTTACCGATTCCGACCTCCTCCTGGACAATCTTTCATTGTTCTCTTTGCTACCGATACAATCGGTGAAGGAAGCCACCAATATATTCAGTTTGGGATCTTTTTTCAATTTGCTTACGATCCTATCGAGCGTTGCATGATCTACCCGCCTGATATTTGAGCTGGCAAAATTGTAATTCACATACAACCGCTCCACAGTAGCTGCATTCACAGAATCCATCAACGCTTGTTTGACCCTGTTGTCTTCTGCCATGCCGCGTGCGATGGAATCGGCCTGCGCTTGTTTTTCCTTCACCACTTTTGCCCAGTAATCGCTGCTGTCTATCGCAGGGGCGGACTTGGCGGTATCTTTATACAGGATGGGTACGGCTTTGTACAGCTCCAGGCAACACAATGAATTGCGGTCGGAGCTCAGGTATGCGGTATCTGTATACCGGTCTTTACTGAAATAAACATCGTTTTTTACCGAGTTATAGGGATATCCCATGTTGGTCACTTCACCAGACCATTGGTTATTTTCAGGCGTACCATTTATCCGGTAAATATCCAATCCACCCATACCGGCTCTTCCATCTGAACTGAAGAAAAGCCGCGAAGAATCAGCATCATAAAAAGGAGAAGCCTCTTCTCCCTCACTGTTGATGACCTTACCCAGGTTGATGGCTGTACCCTGTGGTTTGGCTCCTTCCATATTTATCAGCCACAGGTCGAACTTACCATAGCCGCCGGGTCTGTCGGATGAAAAGAAAAGATGTTTTCCATCGCGTGTACAAAATGGTTGTCTTGTATTATAGCCCGGTACATTCACTGTAGCCGGCAGGGCTACCGGTACAGTCCAGTTGCTGTTGGCATTTTCTCTTTGCATATAAAAGATGCCATAATTCGTACCGGAAGACTTATCGCCGTTCCTCCATCCCGTGAAGAAAACAGTTCTTCCGTCTGCCGACATCGAAGAAGCTGCCATATTCATATCCCGTACCGAAACAGCCGCGATCTTTTGCACATTATCGTCATTGAATTTGCCCGAGAAAAGCCGGATAGGGTATTCAATTTCATGTTGCATCGAAGGTTCGTGTTTTGAGCTGCTGAACCAGAAAGTAGAATCATTGATCTTGTCCAATGCAAAAATGGAACCATCGCCCGATGGCAGGCTCTTGATCTTTGTTACCACCGCTTTGGGGGGCAATACCCTGTTGGCAATAACAAAGTCGGTGTTAGCGAGCCCAACCTTTGCCATTTGTGCATAGGCGTCTTGGGGCTGGTATTTTTTGAGAAAGTCTTTGAACACTGTAGCGGCTTTCTCAGGTTGGTTATTTGCATTCAGGCAGGTACCATACCACAAAGATGCCAGCGGAAACCGGGTGTCTTTGGTAGCTATGTATTGCTCATAGGGCTTTAAAGCTTCTTTATAATGATAACCCAACCGGTAAGATTCTGCCAGCTGGTACAATACATAAGGCTGCTGCGATGATTTGGCTTTGGAAAAAGCTTTCTGGTTAGATGATTGGTAAGGATATAGGGGTGCAACTTCGTCAAGCGATGCACTATCGTACAAGAGCGACGCGTAGAGTTTGGCCGCCGTATAATAGTCTTTCATCTTAAAGCTTGCATCGGCCTTCTTTTCAATTTTCCTGGCATTCTGTGCCTGCACATTTGCAGGCAGGAGGTGACCGAAAAGAATGGTGCACACCATGCAAACCAAACTATGTTTTACAATCTTGACCATATAAACCTTGTGTCTTTCTTTTTCTTTTTGTGAACAAAGCTGAGAGAGAGTTCATACCCGGTGTTGCTCGACGCCACTGTTTTGTATTGCGAAATATTGATATCATAACTCAGTCCCACTGTTAATGTACCGAAACGTAATCCCAGGCTGGGCGCCACCGCATCATTGAGTCGGTATAGCCCTCCCAGTATCAGCTCTTTGTCCTTTTCCAGTTTGAGGTCAAGGCTGAGGCCCGCTACTGTTTCATCTGCATCGCCCTGGCGTATGTATGCTGCATGGGGCGTTAAATCGGCTGTTGTACTCAATTGTATCCGGGCGCCTGCATGTACCAGGTAACGCATAGGTATTTTGCTGTCGTCACTGCCTGTTAAAAAACGGTTCACGGGTTGTGTAGGATGATAAAGACTCGCACCAATAAACGGATTGAATTTTTTCGAAGGGTCGCCATCGAAATACATCAATCCGATACTACCATCTACCGATGTGGCCGAACGATACGCAAATGCTTCATTGCTGGGGATGGAAGGATCATAACCTATAACCGGGTTGAACTGGTTACCGTATTGAAATTTATTCGGATCAACACGCCTGTTGAGCATACCTACCTGGAAGCCTGCACTCAGCATCTTGAACTCCGATAGCCGTGCCAGGTATGAAAGGGAAAGGGCGCCGTTCACATATTGGTAGCCACTGCTCACAGCAGTCTGGTTGATCATGGTCAGCCCCAATCCAAAACCATGGGGCAAAGATGCATCCACAGTAAGTCCCTGTGTGTTATAAGGATCGATGGCAGAAGGCAGTTGCTTGCGGTAATTGCCGGTAATACGCCAATCGCCATCAATAACACCTGTCAATGCCGGGTTGAGCCACAAGGGATAAGCATAATACTGTGTAAAATGCGGATCTATCTGCGCCTGCATTTTAGATACTGCCGCCAGCAAAACAAGAAACAAGAATAAAAATTTACGTACGCTGTTCATGTATATTCTTCTGCTACCTGATTAATGCAAATGTGCCGTTCTTCACCACCCTGGTTCCGTCGATCATGATCGCTTCCATCACATAAGTGTATGCCCCGCCAGGTGCTTTATTGCCTTTATAAGTGCCATCCCAACCTTTCTTCGGATCTCTCGACTCAAATACAAGCGCGCCCCATTGATTATAGACCATCAATCGCAAGGAAGCAATAGCGGTTCCGTATATCAGGAATATATCATTAATGCCATCACCGTTGGGTGTGAAAGCATTGGGTATATAAATACCATTGCCGAAGGGGTTCAGTGCCCTTAATGATAATTGCGAGGTATCGCTGGTTTCACAGGTATATCGACCCAGCGTCTTAACCGTCAGGTTAACCAGGTCATTGGGCTGCAATCCTGTTACTGTATGCGTAAGCCCGAGTAAACCGCTCGAAGGCAATTGATAAGTGTTGCCTTTATCCAAACTCACAGAGTAGCCTGAGGCAGCCGTTATGGGATTCCAGCGGAAGCGAAGCACGGCCAATCCTATCGAATCGGCATATATTGCCGGCTTGGGTAATGACACCCGTACCGCCACTTTTGCGTTAGCAGTCTTGGTGGAACATACCGCGGGGTTGCTGGCGCCGGAAACAGTAAAGCTCACGGCTTTGGCAATACCAGGCGTTTTATAATCCGGTGCCGTATGCAGTATCGTTGAATTACCGCTGATCGTCCACGAATAACTTACGCCGGTTTGTGGTACCGCTACATACATCGAATCGGTTTCACCGGTGCAGATGGAATCTTTGAGCGTTACCACATCAAAATCCTTTACCGGCACGGCAATGAGCAACTTCGTGCTGTCTTGTGTAGTACAGAGATATTTTTTAACGGTTACCTTATAGGTACTACTTTGTTTTCCATAGATCCTTTGCGATGTGGCGCCATTGCTCCACAAATAAGAACTGAAGCCTGCGCCGGCATCGAGCAGGGCGCTGTCGGCACAAATGATCACATTCTTTTGTAAAGCCGTTTTCATACCAGCCAATGTAATGGTCACGCTATCAGAACAAACAACACCGCCTACCGTACGCGTTACTTTGTATTGGGTGGTTTGGGTAGGAGTGACTTTGACAGAATCGGTGGTTTCGCCAGTTGACCACTGCACTTTCACCCTCGTTCCCGCTGAAAGCGTAGAATCTGGATAATAAGCCCAGATGCCATCGTACCGCGCCCAAATCATCCGCTTTCCGATGGGGTCATAATAAGCCATTCCATTGGCTGTGCTATCTGGTAAAGCCGGTGGTATATCTCCCTCTCCCTGGAAGGCTGCAAAACCGTTGTCTATATTACGACGGAAACGATAGGTCTTATTGGTATTAACATGTTTCAGGTTAGTGGCGTAATTGGAATCGGGTTTGAATCCGCCAAAAATGAAGAACCTCGACTTATCGTAATCATATACAGCGGCGCCTTCGTATTGAATGGACTGGCTATTAACCGGCAATATTTTTGTGAAAGTGTAATTGTTCTTTACATCTATTTCCCATAAGTCGCGCAACCAGCACAGTCGTCCGTTCTGTGTGGCCCAGGGACTGCCCAGCGTACAACCATTTGCTTCATTACCGGTATAACTGCCCTGGCCGGAGAACAGGTACAGTTTGCTGCCGTCTGCATTTGCACCAATCAGGTTCCCTCCTTTGGGAACGGTATCGATGGGCAGTACATTGGGTCTTTTTTCTATCCAGCCGGCCACCGTATTTTCATAAACCCAGTTTTTCATGGTTCCGTAACCAAATCCGCCATATAAGCCTGCCTGTCCGGTGAAGGGGTTCCAGAAAGAAGAAGCGCCATAGCAGTCATTGTCGGTGAAGCCCACACTGATCTGCTGCCAGGATCCGCCATTCTCACTCACTGCATATACCGCATCGCGCCCCGCCCGCCAGCACAGCAGGCGTTTATTGGTGTAATCGTAAGTGAATTCAGTATAATCGCCTGGCCAGGCGCCTGTAATGGGTACAGATGTCTGCACGTTATTCTTCAGGTCATAACGCACAATAATCTGGTGATAAATAGTATAGAGGTATTGCTTATCGCGGTTATACCCGAACGGTTTCGGATTAAAAAGAATACTATCAGCCATACCGCTCCGGGTAATCAATTGCTTCCATACACCCGGCATGGAATCAGGTGGTGGAGGCGGCAACAGTTTGAGTGTTAGACTGGTTCCATCACAAATAATAGTATCTCGCTGGATGATAAAAGGCGTACAACCTTGCGGAAAAGGCAGGGAGTCGAATAAAGCTTCCCTTCCCCATGAAAAGATGGGAGCAATAAGGAATAATAAAGAAAGTGTGTATAATTTTCTCTTATTCACTAAGGTTTTTTATAGGTGGACTTTCTCCTGGCCGGAGATATAACGCTAAAATATACAAAATAGTATGAAATCGCCAGCGTTTCTGGCAATAATCTGCAGTTTTACAGCTCCTTACGCAGGCGGGCCACGGGTATATTCAGCTGTTCGCGGTATTTGGCCACCGTTCTGCGGGCAATATTGTACCCTTTCTCCCGGAGCATATCGGTGAGCAGCTCATCGCTGAGGGGCTTTCTTTTATCTTCTGCTTCTATCAGGTCGCTCAGGATCTTTTTCACTTCGCGGGTGCTCACTTCCTCCCCGCTATCGGTACTCAAAGATTCACTGAAGAAGAATTTGAGGCGGTAGGTACCGAATTCTGTTTGTACAAATTTGCTGTTGGCCACACGGCTAACGGTAGAGATATCCAAGCCGGTCAGTTCGGCAATATCTTTCAATATCATCGGCTTCATCGTGGTCTCATCGCCTGTAAGAAAGAATTCGCGCTGGTGTTTCATGATAGCGCTCATGGTATTGATCAGTGTTTCCTGTCTTTGTTTGATCATATCAATGAACCACTTGGCAGAATCGATCTTTTGTTTGATGAAGAGTATGGCTTCTTTCTGTCGCTTGTCTTTTTTATTGCCTTTATCGTAATCCTTCAGCATGTCGCGGTAACCTTCGCTGATGCGCAGGTCGGGAGCATTCTTGGCATTCAGCGTGAGCTCCAGTTTACCATTGTTATTGATGATGAAAAAATCGGGAACGATATAACTCTCCGCTTTATTGATCTCGCCAATATGGCCGCCTGGCTTAGGATTGAGCTTGATGATCTGGCTGATCACTTCCCTGATCTGTTCATCGCTGAGATTGAGTCCGCGTTGTATTTTCTCGTAATGCTTCTTGGTAAACTCGTCAAAATACCTGCTCAGTACCTGTATAGCCAGCTCCACACCTATACCTTCCGACAGCTTTCTTTTCAACTGAAGCAACAAACATTCTTTCAGATCACGCGCGCCAATACCTGGCGGATCGAACTGCTGTATCTGATGGATAATGGTTTCTATTTCTTTTTCATCTACCTGCAAGGATTGGCGAAAAGCGAGGTCATCGGCGATGGACGACAGTTCGCGACGCAGGTATCCGTCATCATCGAGACTTCCCACTACCTGCTCTGCTATTTTAAGACTGCGCTCATCCAGTTCCAGCATGCCCAGTTGATCAAGCAGCAGGTCATGGAAACTGGTCTCTACTTTGATGGGGATGATTTTCTGGTCGTCCATCTCAGGATAATTATCATCCTTCAGTTTATAGTCTGCGATCTCTCCGTCATCCTCCATCACATATTCACTGATGTCTACATTCTCATAATCTTCCACACTCCCGTCGGGATCCAGGTCATCGGCCTCCTGGTTATCAAATTCGTCCTGCAGCTCATCGGTATATTCATCTTCGTGCCTGTCCTCATCCATTTCCAGGGCAGGATTTTCTTCCAGCTCTTCTTTGATGCGCTCTTCCAGGTTGGCCGTAGGCACCTGCAATAGCTTCATCAGCTGTATCTGCTGTGGAGACAGTTTTTGTAATAACTTCTGTTGTAATGACTGGCTTAAAGACATAGGTTTCTAAAACGCAGCAAATTTACACACAAAATGATGCCAGATACGATTTCTGGCATTTCATTTGTGGATTTTGATTTGCCTATCATGCATGCACAGTCGCTTCGCTCAATACTTTTTTGATGATGGCAGCCATTTTTACCCCTTTCTCTCGCACCTGCTCTTCCGTCCACATAAGACTGATAGCCGTTGAAATACAGCGGCTCATAATGGCATCGCTTGCCGGAAAGTTGGTTGATCGCAGTTTTTGTAAAGCAGACTTTTGTTCTGCGTTGAGGTTATTCAGTGTAGCAATATCTTTTAAGTGGTCCCATTGTTTGATATAATGCCAGTTGTTCGCGTACCAATAAAAATTACCGGGTAATATGCCTTGTACTTTCATTTCCGCAACCACCGCTTTTGCGATGGCTTCGGTTGGCAGGAACCAACTGAGAAAAGTACAGCTATCACCTTCTGCATCGGGTATTACACGGAAACTCAATTCGGGTACCTGCTCCAGGTAGGAACGCAGCAGGCGCTGATTTTTCCGCTGTACGGCAAGGAATTGATCGAGCTTACGTATCTGCGCGAGTCCAACTGCCGCATGCAGTTCACTGATGCGAAAATTTTGTCCTATGAACGGATGCAGATCAGCGCCCCTGTCTATTCCTTTATGATCGTGTCCATGATCGGTATAGCCATCACATTTCAAATACACTTCTTCATTATTTGTAAGTATCACTCCGCCTTCTCCACAAGTAATGGTTTTAACAAAGTCGAAAGAAAAAGCACCTGCATCGCCAATAGTACCTACTGCTTTCCCTTTATACGTAGCGCCGATACTCTGGCAGGCATCTTCAAGAAAGACCAGTTGATGTTCTTTACATATCTGTTGCAACGCGTCTATATCGGCCATACTGCCACACATGTGCACAGGCATTATGCATTTGGTTCTGGGTGTGATGGCCGCGCGAACCGCATCGGGATTGAGCGTGAGCGTTTCATCCACATCTACCAATACAGGTATAGCGCCTACTCCGAGCACTGCTTCAAAGCTGGCCACGAAAGTAAACGTTGGCATGATCACTTCATCACCTGCACCAATATTCAACACAGTCAATGCTGTTGTAAGCGCCGTAGTACCGCTCGAAGTGAGCTGTGCATATTTCGCGCCGAATACACGTGTAATGGCTTCTTCCAATTCTTTTGCTTTCCAGATGCCCTTACGGGGACCATCAAAACCATAACGCATCAATATGCCTGTTTCCAGCACATCGTTGACTTCTTTTCTTTCTTCATTGCCAAAAAATTCAAAACCGGGCATACGCTTAAAGTTGTTCAACAAAGGTAGAGAAACTTGAGTAGACTATCTTTGTGTAATGGAACCTTCTCTTATTTACTGTTATGATGCTTATTGTGGGTGGTGTTATGGGTTCAGTCCGGTAATAAAAAAAATAGCTGCACATTATCCTCAGTTACCTGTACAGGTATTATCCGGCGGTATGATCTTGCCGAAAGAACCTGTGCATATCGGCGCTACTGCAGGTTATATCCAAGAGGCTTATAAAACCGTTGAAGAATATACAGGCATTCAATTTGGTAATGATTATCTCTGGCATATCAATCATCCGGAGTTGAGCGATTGGTACCCTAATTCTGAAAAACCCGCCATTGCACTGTGTATTTTCAAAACTTTTTATCCCAACAAGCAACTGGAGTTCGCATCTGATCTGCAGCATGCATTGCACTACGAAGGGCGCGACCTGACCGATGACGAAGCTTATCGTCATTTACTGGAAAAATACGGTATCGATGAAAAGGTTTTTTACAGCAAGCTCAAAAGCGAAGAATACAAAGTGCAAGCGCATTATGAATTTTCGCTGGTCAAACAATTGCAGGTAACGGGCTTCCCCTGCCTGCTGTTGCAGGAAACCGACAGCCGTTTTCACCTGCTGTCCAGAGGCTATACCGATTATGAAACGCTCCGGGCCAGGTTAGACGCGGCTTTAAAACAGGTTAGCACGGGCAACCACTCATAAAATAATTCCCTGCTGATCGCTTGACATTGCCGGAAGGGGTTTGTATTTTTCATATCCACTAAAACGGACCTTATGAAAAATATCCATTTGCTGGCTGCTGTGCTACTGCTTGCATCAACCGCCTGCAACAATACCAAAAAAGAAGAAAGCGGCATGGCCAAAGACGGTACGCAACAAGCTTCCTCCTCAACTCCTGATTCTACCACGATGATGAAGAACTGGCAGGCTTATATGGCACCTGGCGACATGCACAAAATGATGGCATCCTGGGATGGCAACTGGAGTTGCACTATTAGTACCTGGATGCAGCCAGGTGCGCCACCTATTGCCAGTACAGCCACTGCCGTTAACAAAATGGTCTTGGGCGGACGTTACCAGGCTTCTGCTTTTACCGGCACTTTCAACGGAATGCCTTTTGAAGGAATGGGCACACTGGCTTATGATAATGCCAAAAAACTATTCATCTCCACCTGGATGGACAATATGGGTACCGGTGTGATGAAAATGGAAGGCCCCTGGGACCCAGCCACGAAAACCATGGATCTCAAAGGCTCGATGATAGACCCAAGTACAGGTAAAGAAGTAACCGCACACCAAATGTTCACTGAAAAAGATGCCAATACACAGGTCATGGTCATGTTCGCACCCGGGCCTGGCGGAAAAGAATACAAATCGATGGAGATTTTATTTACCCGCAACAAATAAAAGGAACCCGTTATTCCCAATAAAAAAGTTGCCCGTTACAATGGGCAGCTTTTTTATTGTAGTTGATGTTTACAAATTCATGTTTCAGAATAACATTTCCTGCGGAGGCTTGATGCCCTGGGTACGGATATAGATGGTACACTGGCCACGATGGTGTGTCTGGTGTTCAAATACTTTCAACAAAAAAGCATACCGGGAAGCAGAGAAACCAAACAGGGTCACCGGCTCCCATAATTTCGCCATATCCATATTTTTAATACTGTTGATGGCATAATCATAACTCTCATTCACATAATAATGAACAGAATCCACGCTTTGAGCGCTTTTTGTTTTTTCCAGTGAAAAGAGACGTCCCGGAGGATACAGCATGGCATTACCGGTGGCGTTTGCCATCAGCCCGATATTGGCAGTAGCCAGGTGCAGCATTTGCTGCGCAAAAGTACGGATACTGTCATTCGGCTTGGCATCATACTTATCGGCCGGCATAACAGCCAGGTACGCATTGGTATACACTTTGGCCCTTTCCCAATCGCGTATCATTTGCGCCCGGACACTGTCTGCCGGAAGATCCTGTGCCCGCAAAGCAGGTGCCGTGACCAACAGCAGCATTAGTAAAGAAAAAAAGGTGAACAGCTTTTTCATGTGTGTTTTTTTTATTGTTTGTAATGTTCACATAAAATTTGCCTGGTACACATAAACCTAAAAATGCCATGTACGATAACTCATTTCATGTTGATGATTTTGGAGGGTCAAAATAATAAATCGGTTTTCGAATTCAAAACCGTTCAAATAACTAGTTAGTTATTTTTCCCTTTACTTTGCAACTCTTAACAGTAAGTTTATATGGAGTACAGCAAATTGATTTCGGTAACTGGTATCGCGGGTTTATTTGAGCTGGTGGGCAGCAAGACAGACGGCGCCATTGTACGTTCTCTGGATGATAAAAGCACCAAGTTCGTGAGCAGCCGGGTGCATAATTTCTCTCACCTCGAAAGCATCGAAGTATATACGGTTCGTGAAAATGTAAACCTGGTGGAAGTGTTCCAGGCCATGGATAAAAGCAAAGCTGCCCTGCCGTCTGATAAAGACGATAAGGCTGTAAAAGCTTATTTTCAGAAAGTATACCCCGATATGGATTTCGATCGTGTATATGCCAGCGACATGAAGAAAATGGTCAAATGGTTCAATATACTGAAGGCCAACCAGGTAGAACTGAAGCTGAACGAAGAGCCACCAGCCGAAGCGTAAACCATCAACAGCAAAAGATAAAGCCGGCGCTGCCGGTTTTTTTATGCGCTTTGGTCTGGGTTTAAACGCATGCTCACTCACAAAAACGCATAAAAACGCACCCGATTCCTTATCTTGTGTCTTCAAGCGCTATTATGAAAAAACTGCTTCTCCCTATTCTCATTCTTATGCTGGGAATGATGACCCAGGCCCAATCGTTCTATGAAAAGACACCTGAAGCAGCGCGTTGGGTGAGAAAAAAGTTTCGCAAACTCTCAAAAGACCAGCGGATTGCCCAATTGATGATCATCAGGGCACATAGTAACCTGGGGCCCGATCATGTAGCGCAGGTGACCGAACTGATCAAAAAATACAATATAGGCGGACTCTGCTTTTTCCAGGGAGGGCCCATCAGGCAAGCACTCCTCACCAATTATTACCAGTCGATCGCCAAAACACCGTTGATGATAGCGATCGATGGGGAATGGGGACTTGGTATGCGACTCGACAGTGTAACCAGTTTCCCGCGCCAGCTTATGATGGGTGCTGTACCTGATGCACAACTCATTTACCGGTTTGGCAATGCGGTAGGCGAACAATGCAAACGCATGGGCATACAGGTCAATTATGCACCTGTAGTAGATATCAATAACAATCCCCAGAACCCGGTGATCAACGAGCGCAGTTTTGGTGAAGACAAATACAAAGTGGCGCTTTACGGCGTACAATACATGAAAGGCATGCAGGACAAGGGCGTGATGGCCTGCGCCAAACATTTCCCGGGTCATGGCGATGTGGCCGTTGACTCACACAAAGACCTGCCGGTGATCAACAAAACAAAGGCGCAACTCGATGAACTGGAGCTTTATCCGTTCCGTGAGCTCATCAAAGCGGGCGTGGGCAGCATGATGATCGCGCATCTTTCCATTCCTGCCATCGACACCACACCTAATTTACCCACTTCGCTTTCTGTAAAAAATGTTACCGGCCTGCTGCGCCAGGAACTGGGTTACCAGGGTATTTCTTTTACCGATGCGCTGGAAATGCAGGGCGTAGCTAAATTCTTTCCCAAAGGAGATGCTTCCGTGCTTTCCCTGATTGCCGGCAATGATATGCTTTGCCTGCCCGGCGATATTCCCGGCAGCATAGCCAAAGTAAAAGAAGCCATCAAAGCAGGGAAACTGAGTTGGGAAACCATCAATGCAAGGGTGAAAAAAGTATTGCTGGCGAAATACCACCTGGGATTGAACCATCTTTCTGCTATCGACACCACGCACCTGGTGGATGAGCTCAATCAACAAACCAACCAGCTCAGGCAAGAGATAGCAACCAATGCGCTTACGCTGCTGCGCAGAAACAATACCACACTCCTGCCCCTTCATGCAACAAAAGTTGCTTATGTGGGTATTGGAATTGTAAAGCCGAATGTATTTGCGGCAAGGCTGCAACAGGATTATCATGCCAACCTGTTTTTCTTCGATGAAAAGAATAATAACACCGCCGATATACTCCAGCAACTTTCGGGCTATGATGCAGTGGTGATGGGTTTGCACAATTACGGCCGCGTGCCCGCCAATGATTTCGGATTGAGCGCTGCTGCACGTGATTTCATCAGTCGCCTGCAACAATCCAACACCATCAGTTTTGTATTCGGTAATCCGTATGCACTCAAATACACAGCCAATGCGCAGAACCTCGTAGCCTGCTACGAGAACGACGACATCACACAAAATGCAGCGGCCGATCTGTTGCAAGGGAAGATACAGGCAAAGGGAAAACTGCCCGTTACTGTAGACAGTCAACTTAAGTTTGGAGACGGTATTGTATATCACAATTATTTTCCGCAGGTAAGTCCGGCTGCTGTTGGCATGCGCCAGGATGCGCTCGACCGGATAGACCGCATTGCCACCGATGCCATTGAAAAAGGCGCGGCACCCGGTTGTGTGGTGCTGGTAGCCAAAGATGGTAAACTGGTTTATTACAAAGCATTCGGTTATACCAGTTCCGATAAGCAAACCCCCATGCGTACAGAAGATGTATTCGACCTGGCATCGGTAACGAAAGTATCGGCCACTACCGTTTCCATCATGAAGTTGTATGAAGAAGGGAAGATCAGCCTGGATAAGACATTGGGCGATTATCTTCCCTGGACAAGGGGTACGAATAAAGCAGGACTGAAGCTCAGTGATGTGTTATTGCACCAGGCCGGACTGGTACCCTTCATTCCATTTTACAGGGAAGTGATTGATACGGTTACCGGTAAACCATTGCCGCAATATTTCAGTATCATCAAAGATGCACTACACCAATATCGCGTAGCAGAAAACCTGTTCCTGCGCAACGATTGGGAGGATACCCTGTATCATCGCATCCTGCAAAGCAAGCTCGGCGCACCGGGCACTTATGTGTACAGCGACAACGATTTTATATTCCTGGGCAAGATCGTAGAGGCCGTTAGCGGTATGCCCCTGGATCAATATGCACGAACACATTTTTATCTGCCGTTGCAGATGAACAGCACCACTTTCAAGCCGAGGGAAAGGATGCCTTTGCAGGTGATTGTGCCCACTGAAGAAGAACATCATTTCCGCATGCAACTGATCCATGGCGATGTACACGATGAAGGGGCTGCTATGTTCGGCGGAGTGGCCGGGCATGCCGGGCTGTTCAGCAATGCCTACGACCTGGCGCAGTTGTACCAAATGTTGTTGAATGGCGGCGAACTCAATGGCACCCGCTTTTTTCAAAAAACAACGGTTGACCGCTTTACTGCTTATAACAGTACGGTAAGCCGGAGGGGACTGGGCTTTGATAAGCCCGAAAAAGACAATGCTACCCGCAAAGAGCCCTATCCTTCGGCGAGTGTTTCACCGGCTACATTCGGACATACAGGATTTACCGGCACTTGCGTTTGGGTAGATCCCAGGTATAACCTGGTATATATTTTCCTGTCCAACAGGGTCAACCCCACGCGCAATAACAACAAATTGAGCCAGTTAAATGTGCGTTCAAACATCCAGGAAGCCATTTATCAAGCAATGATCCAATAAGCAATAACAAATAGTAACTTCGTATATATCAACCCTTAATCTCTATCCTATATGAAGTTACTTGTCCGCTACGCCGTAGCCGCCGTATTATTGGTGGCCGTTCTTTCGTCTTGTAAGAACCGTACACCCCAGCAAGCCAAACTAATTCCCAAAACTGCAGCTGTTGTTTTGGTACTGGATGCCAAAGCTATGCAGGATAAACTGCAGAAAGGAGGCTTGAGCGTCGATTCATTATTCGAGAATTTCTTTCGTCGCGATAAAGACGATTCGGCTCACAAAGCCAAGATCAATGATTTGCGCAACAATGCCGGCATCAACTGGAACAGCCAGTTGTATTTTTTTGTCAGTAACAAACCAGGTAAGAGCGCCCAGGAATCCATCAATGTATTCAATGTAATGGGTAGTCTTAATGATCCTTCCAAATTCGAAGCATTCCTGAAAAAACAGAATGACCTGAAAAACAAAGAGATCAAAAAAGAGAATGGCTATTCTTACCTGCTGGCAGATGATGGCGTTGTGCTATCGTGGAACGACCGGTACCTAATGGCCACCATTTATAACCAAAATGCCAGACCCGTTTACGATTCGGTTTCAGGCAGCTTTAAAAAACCAGAAACAGGTAACATCGCTGAGAATGCAAAAGCAGAAGTCAATAGTTATTATACATTGAAAGAAGAAGAATCCTTGGCCAGCGTGCCTTTGTTTACCGATCTTTTCAAAGAAAAGGCAGACGGTTATGCTTTCACCAGCTCCAACAGCTACCTGGGTATGCTCAGTATGATGCCCTTTCAGTTGCCCAAGCTGGAAGACTTTGTAAAAGACAACTATTCCGTCTCCACCCTCAATTTTGAAGACGGAAAAATACTGGCGAAAACAACCAGTTACCCCAATGAATTACTCACCGCTTTGTGTAAACAGTTTCCCAGTCCGGCGGTTAACCTTTCACTGATCGATCATTTTCCTTCACAGCACATCAATGGCTTCCTTCTTTTTGCTTTCAACCCGGATATTATCGGAGGGTTGCTGAAGCAGATGGAAGTGGAAGGAATGGCAAATAACCTTTTGCAGAAATCGGGGATCTCCACGGAAGATTTTTATAAAGCCATGAAAGGCGATGTGGCCATTGTGCTTTCAGACATTGGCCTGAAGCAACCCGAGCCGCAAAATAAAACCGACGAACTGAGTATGGTACGCAGCAAGCCTACTTACAAAATGATCGTCAATATTCCTGTAGGTAATCAAGCCAACTTTTTCAAGCTCATGGATCAGGCTGCGCAATCGGGCGTGGTTACCAAACAGGGCAATATATACAAAGGAGGCGGTCTCCTGTCTGCCTTTGGTTTATATATTCAGGGCGATGCAAAGAACCTGATCCTTGCCAGCGATTCGTTGACCTATGTACAATACATGGCAGGCGCCAGTAGAGCAGCCATCGATCCGGAGGTAACCAACAGGTTTAAAGACAAAACAAGTTGTTTTTATTTTGATATAGCACGAACCATTGGCGATTTATCTACCAACGATTCATCTTCTAATTACCGCCAGTCGATGAACACGGCGAAAGCAACTTTCAAAGACGTTGTTGTAACTGCTGGTCCTTTCAATGGCAAATCGTCCAACGCTGTTTTTGAGGTTCGCCTGCAGAACGAAAAGCAGAACAGCTTAGTTACGCTTACGAGCCTGCTCACCGATGTAGCAGTAGATATGCGGGCACAAGCTAAAAAGGAAAGAGCGCTGGAGGTTTTTCCCGGAGGTGTACCTGCCATTATTCATACCAATTAATCCCCGCTTTCTAATATCCAAATCGTAGCTATGGACATTGTGATGCAACAGGTGCTTCCGCTTCCGTTGAAAGATAAATTGCTCAAAAAGCCTTCCGATGTCTGGAATACCAGTCGTGTTTTCGGTCAGGGAAAATGGATCAAAATAAAAGCGCCAAGCGGTACAGGCAAAACCACATTGGTGCACATGCTGTACAGGCTTCGCCATGATTATGAGGGGCGCATATCCTGGGGCGATCATTTGCTTACTTCCATTACGGCAGCCGGGCTGGCATCATTGCGCCAACAGAAGATCAGCATTGTTTTCCAGGACCTGCGGCTGTTTCCTCATCTTACTGCACGCGAAAACATAGAACTCAAACGGGTATTGCAAACGCCCTATTACAATACTGAAATGATTGATGAGATGGCAGAAGAATTGGGCATCACGCATATCCTGCACCAACGTGCCGGCCTGTGCAGTTATGGCGAGCAACAACGGGTAGCTATCATCCGGTCATTGATGCAGCCTTTTGAATGGCTGATCATGGATGAACCGTTCAGTCACCTCGATAGAGCCAACACCGCCAAAGCGGTTGCATTGATCGCGAGGGAATGCAGTAAAAGAAAAGCGGGAATGGTCATCACGGATCTCGACGAAGACCAGCATTTCGCTTATACAGATGAACTCACTTTATAAATGACAGGGCATCACATGGACCAGTTGAACCATCTTTTAACCAAACTCATTCGATCTGGTGCAGGCCGTTCCCGTTTTGTGATGGCCATCCTGGGTTTGTCTATCGCCATGGTATTGATACTGGCTGCTGTGCAGATACAGGTGAACTATAACGAGTTGTTGCATGGCAAGCGTAACCAGGACAGTGTGGCTAATTTCCTGGTGGTGAACAAACTGCTCACCGATCGAAATATTGGCGCTACTGCACTTACCGGCAATGAGATCAATGACCTGAAGCGGCAGCCCTTCGTGCAATCAATAGGGTTATTAACGCCCAGTCGTTTCAAAGCATCTATTCAAAGCAATAGCGATCGATTTCCTTTCTTTACTGAAATCGCTTTTGAAAGCGTACCCAATGAATTCATTGATGTTACGAATAAAGATTGGCGATGGGATGAAGGATCGAATTTTGTTCCGGTGATTGTGCCCAATATGTTCCTTGATTTTTACAATTTCCAATTTTCATTTTCTCAGAACCTGCCACAATTGACACGTGAAGTAGTGAAAATGATTGTTTTCAGGATCAATGTTTATGGGCCCAACGGCATCACCACTTTTAACGGAAGGGTGGTAGGGTTCAGCGACCGGGTCTCTTCTTTGTTGGTACCACAGGAATTCATGGACTGGGCAAACCAACGGATGGCCGGCGCGGGGGAAGCTAAACCGTCGAGGGTTATTATCCGAACGGCCGATCCTGGTAATCCGGCACTGGTGCAATATCTCAGGGGACGCGGACTGAGTACTGATGCCGACAAAACACGTTTCAGCCGTTACCGGCAGGTAGTGGATGTAGTAGTTAATATTTCAGGGGTAACCGGGCTCGTGATGCTGTTATTCGCATTACTCATATTTACGCTCTTTATACAGCTGACCATCGCTTCCTGCAGTCGGGAAATCATGTTGTTGATCACCCTGGGAGCAGCACCCAGGCAATTAGAACAGTTCCTGATGGGCCGGTTCTTCCCCCAAAATATAGGGATAGTCGTAGCGGCTCTTAGTTTGATAACTGTTTTTCAGCACATTACATATTTGTATTTGAAAAAAATGCATATATTCATCAGTCCGTGGATTTCGGTGTACACAGCGACAATAGCTCTTATTTTATTGATAATCATTTGGTTAGTGAATCGGAGCAGCATCCGGAAACATATCAGGAAAACAGGTCTTGAATAAATGCGGGGTGGGTTTTCCACAGTTTGGGGATAATTTTGCGGAAAACACGGTTAAAAAAACCGTGAAAACACCGGCAAAATTCGGTGTTTTTAAATTAAAAGGCTGACTATTTCTTCCGAGTTTTGTAGCACCCGTAAATACATCTTGTTGGTTTTAAGTGTCATTGGGCCGTATTTCCGTAAAACTTATTATTCGCTTAATCCAATACCTATATTTAACCGAATAGGTTTTATATACTTTTAATCATCCTTGACATAACCGAAACCTAAAACTTTTTTAGATGAAAAAGATTAACTTAACGAGCGGCTTTTTAATGCTCGCCGTGGTTGCTACACTCTTTGTAGCTTGCCAGAAAGAGCAAAACGGCACTTCTACACAGAACGGGACTGCTGCTTCAAAGGCAAATGAATCTGCTATCGGCGTAGCCGTCAACGGTTCAGATGTAGTAGGTTTCATCAGCGGAGATGCTGCGAAACAAATGCATGATGCCTATGTACAGGCATACCCTAACAGTACTCAGTACGTTGTTTTCAAGATCAAGGACCTGCAAGGCTTCCTTCAGGTATTGAAAAGCAAGTACCAATCCGACAATGTGTATGTAAATTTTGGAGTTTACAATGCACAAACAGCTACCAGCCCTTCCAACGTTGGAAAAACAACCGTTTATTTTTCTGGTGATGATAATAGGGCCAGTAACGGTAACGTACAAAGCGATGCTACTGCTCCAGACGCTTTTTTAAATCACGGTAGTATTTGGCCATAAGCTGTCTTAAAACAAGGTTGTAGAGGGGGTCATCGTTATATGTTTCAGGCTACATTACACATTTACATACAGGCTATTAGTCTGCTCATAGCGATATTCCTTTACAGGAGAATTAAATCAACGAGTTTAGTATATTTTATCCCTTTTCTATCCATCACTGTCCTGGTTGAAATCATCGGATATTGGTGTATAGTAAAAGGGATAAAAAATTATTGGATATACAACATCTTTACAACCCTTGAGTTCTGCTTTTATTCCTATATCTTTTATCAAAATCTTCGGAAAAAGCTATTCAAACAAATAGTTGCCTGGTTTGTGCCACTTTACACGATTGCAGTAGCAGCTAACCTGATCTTCCTGCAAGGCACTCAGAGTTTTCATACTTATACATTCCTGCTTGGGTCTTTTTTTATCGTTGTATTTTGCTGTTTCTTCTTTTTTGAAACCATTCAGCCGGAAACCATCAGTTTAAAGCTTTCACAACAACCTTTCTTTTGGGTATGCACTGGGCTTTTGGTTTACTACCTTGGTTCGGTTATTATTAATGCATTGTTTGAGTATCTTCGGTCTAATGATCTGCAACAGGAGGGCAAGAAAATTTATGGCACCATTAACCGGAGTTTAATCCTAATTTTGTACACTTCATTCAGTGTCTCATTTTTTCTATGCCGAAACAACAGGAAGACATACTCATCACCATCGTAATTGCTTCCGTATTCCTGGTATTGATCGGTTTTTTCCTTTTACTCATTGTGTTCATCTTCTTGCGTCGCCAGCGAAAATTCCAGCAGGAGCGGGATGAAATGAAAAACCGTTTTGATCAGACCATTCTGAAAACCCAATTGGAAATACAGGAGCAGACTTTCAGCCATATCAGTCAGGAGATACACGATAACATTGGTCAGGTATTGAGCCTGGTAAGATTGAATCTCAGTACCTTCATGGAAGAGGTTTCTGAAGAGAAATTCGAACATACCGACCAGCTACTGGGAAAAGCCATCAAAGACCTCCGCGATCTGAGTCATAACCTGCAGTCCAACAGGATCAACGATATCGGAATTCTGGAGTCTATTCGCCAATTAATGGCTACCTTGCAGAAGACGGGTCGCTATACTACCAGCCTGGAAATTGCCGATAGCTTTGCAGGAGTAAACAAAGACACAGACCTGATCCTGTTTAGGATGATACAGGAAATCATCAACAACATCATCAAGCACGCTTCTGCTTCGGCTATTGATATCAAGATTGAAAGCGATCCCAGCAATATAAAGATAGTGGTCACAGACAATGGAACGGGATTTGACACGGAAAAGTTGAAAAAAACGGGGCATGGTATTGGTTTACAGAATATTTTTAACAGAGCAAAGATGATTCACGCAACCGTTGACATCCAAAGTAACCCGGGTCACGGCACTGCCATTACCTTACAGATTAAACCCAATAGGCCTTTATTATGACGCTTGTTGCATTAGTAGACGATCACGAATTACTCCGATCAGGGCTTGCAGCCATCATCAATTCATTTGATGGCTATAAGGTGGTGATGCAAGCAGGCAATGGTAAAGAATTCATTGACCAGTTGAACTATGAAGCCCCGCCCGATATTGTACTGCTCGATATCACCATGCCTGTCATGGATGGCTTTGAAACCGCTGAATGGATCAAGAAAAGCCTCTCTTCCACACGCGTACTTGTATTGAGCATGCTTGAAAACGATATCGCCATTATTCGTATGATGAAAAATGGCGCGAGGGGTTACTTGCTAAAAGACAGTAAGCCCAAAATATTCAAACAGGCTCTTGATAATATCCGGGACACCGGCTATTTCATCAATGAACTGATCAGTGATAAACTGATGAACTATATCAGCAATGGCAATTCATTTGCCGTTAATGCACCCTTTGGCTCTCTCTCAGACAATGAAGTACATTTTCTGCGACTCATCTGTTCAGATAAAACCTATAAAGAAATCGCCGAAGAGATGTGTGTAAGCCCCAGAACGATTGACAGCTATCGCGACAACCTGTTCAAAAAATTAGACATCAAGACAAGGGTGGGCCTGGCTATTTTTGCCATGAAGCACAACCTGGTTGAAATGTGATCATCCGTCAGGGCTGCCACAAACGCACATAAGCGCCGTTCTGTTGTATCAACTGATCGTGCGTTCCTGTTTCCAGTAATTTCCCTTTATGCAAAACGTGAATGCAATCGCAATTCCTGATCGTTGCCAGGCGATGTGCAATCACGATCACCGTCTTGCCCCTGCTCCTGAACCATTGTAACGCTTCTTGCACTTTCTGTTCACTTTGGCTATCCAATGAGGCTGTTGCTTCATCCAGCACCAGTATCTCCGGGTCGCGATACAAAGCACGGGCAATGGACAATCGCTGTTTTTGTCCGCCCGATAAATTATTTCCCTGTTCCTGCACCTGGCTATTGTACCCGGCCGGCAACTGCTCGATGAAAGCATCCAGTCCCAGCAGCCGGGAAAGAAACAAGATTTTCCGGTTATCCGGATGCTCATCCCCAATACCTATATTCTCTGCAATAGTACCTGCAAACAGGTCTGTTTCCTGTGGTACCGGCGCTATTAGTTTCCGCAGGCTCTCTCGGCTGACCAGGGTAATATCGATCCCACCAATGTATATTTTGCCCTTTGATAAAGGATACAATTGTTGCAATAAAGCAAGGAGGGTAGATTTTCCACTACCGCTCTCTCCTACGATCGCCGTACAGCTTCCTTTACGTATACAGAGGTTAAGGCCTTCAAAGACCTGTTCCCTGGTTCCATACCTGAAATGCACATCCTGGAAAACAATATCCCCCATATGAACTGGTTCCAGTAGTATTTTCCCGGCCTTCGTTCCCTCTTCCGTTTCTAGATCGATGATCTCGAATAACCGGTCTGCCGCAATGAGCGCTTCGCGGATATCTTTGTTCGATCCGATCAGTGCTGCTGCAGGTGTAGTAAAGTATTCCGCGAGGGCATAAAAAGAAACCAGTTCACCAGGCGTTAGTTCTTTTCTGATCACAAAATATCCGCCGGTCCATAAAATAATGATCCCCAACAGCCGCGTAAATAAAGCGGAAGCCGTTCCGCTGTATAAACCCTTTTTACTACTGAAATAAACAGACCTGAGTAGTGCAATGAACCGGTGCTCGGTTTTAACACCAGCCTGGTATTCCAGTCCAAACTGTTTAATCGTTGCTGCTGCATTCAGGCTTTCTACCAGCTGGCTTTCCAGCGATGCCGCATTTTCCATTAGTCTGCGTTGCCATACACGATTGATGTTGTCTGTGATTTTGTATAGCAACAGGTAGCAGGGTAAAACAGCCAGCACAATAACCGCCAGTTTCCAGTAATAGAAGAACATCACCATGAAAGAGAACAATAACATGCTCAGGTTCACGATCGTGTTAAGCGCAACTTCATTTACGAAATGACGGATCTTCACCGCATCATTTACCCTGCTGATGATTTCTCCTACCCGCATCGTATCAAAGAACCGCTGTGGCAACCGCAACAGATGCTTATAATAACCGAGCAGTAATTGTACATCTATATGCTGTCCTACTTGCAATCCCAGCAAAGCCTTGAACATTCCTATGAATAACTGGAACAACAATAAACCCACCATCAGTATGCTCATCAGGTTGAGCAGTTTGATATTGTCTTCTACCAGTACCACATCGATGACCTTCTGCATGTACACAGAAGTAGATAAACTCAACAAGGTAACCACAAGCGCCCCGGTAAGTGCCAGCAGCATCGAATACCGGTGCGGGGCAACCAGTTGCCAGAACCTGGCTACAGGTGTTGTCACAGCCTGCCGTGGACGGAACGCCACCGCAGGCGCCAGTAGTACCAACACGCCTGTCCACTCTTTGGCAAAGGCAGTGTGACTGTATCGATGTATCCGCCCATCAGCAGGGTCCATAATATTAATACAACGTTTCTTCATGCTGCAGATCACCACATAATGTTGCAAACCATTTTTCAGCACCATATGTGCAATAGCAGGCAAGGGAATACGAGGAAGGCTCTCGATGCCCGCTTTGCCGGCTTTGGCATCCATTCCCATTTGGCCGGCAGCTTCGAGCAGCCCGCCAACAGAAGTACCATTTTTATCTGTACCTGCATATTGCCGGATGCGGCTGACCGGCCATTGCAGTCCATGATAAGCAGCTATGGAAGCCAGGCAAGCAGCACCACAGTCGGTGATATCCCTTTGCCTGATACGCATTGCTCTTCTCATACCGAAGGGTTTAACCAGTCATCCAAATGATCCAGCAGCAGTTGCCACAAGCTCCTTTTCGTTACTTTGAATCGTGCCTGGAATCCAAGTCCCTTCTTCAAAGCCGCTTCATATCCTTTTTTTAAGCCCAAACGGGTGGTCTGAAAAGAACAGCGTACCCGGAATACCGGCCTGCCGTTAACCAGGCTGAAATCGTCATCGATAGCTATCACTTTACCTCTTACAGTACCGAAATACCGTTGTTCAAAAGCATCAAAGCTGCAGATCACGTTCATTGAGTCCTTGATCAATCCTATATCTTTCGACGGCACATAACATTCACCCATCAGGGTATCGGTTGGAGAAACCAGGCATACTGTTTCACCCGCAGTTGTAAAAGTTCCGGCATGCCACTGACTGATGCCCTGCACAAAGCCTTTTACAGGCGAATGTACCAGCAGCAAAGCTTCATAAGCCGCGAGTTGTACTGCTTGTTCTTCGTATTGTGCCAGTTCCATCCTGTTCCGCTCGAGCGCTTCCTGCCAATATCCTAATTGTTCATTCCTGGCCAACCGGTACGCTGCTTCTTTTTCTTTCAGTTGAAGCTGTATTTCATAAAAAACATTTGGCGCCGTGATGCGTTCTTTCACCAGTGTACTATGGCTTTGCAACTCATGCGCGGCCTGGTTAACAGCCAGTTCGTGAATAACCAGTCGGTTCCTGAACCGGTTGTATTGCTCCCGGTACAACGGTAAATACAATTGCTGTTGAAGACAAGCCGAATCAACTTCCAGTGCCGTCAGTAATAACAGGTCTTGTATATGTTGTTGCCGTTTATGCATTTCAAATTGGTTCCGAATTTTTTTAGACTGAATCGCTGAATCTTTCAGGCGCATCAGTACAGTTCCTTTTTCAACCAGATCACCTTCCCGGCACCTGATCTCGGCAATGATGCCCGTAGCGGGTATCTTCACTTCCGCTCGCGCTGTTGCCGGCCGGACCATTCCTTGTGCTTTAACCGTAATGTCTACCTTAACCAGCGGAAGTACAGCAATCGTTACCACAAATAGGACTAAGAAGAGGACGTACAATCCCCTGTACCGGGGTCGTACATGATTAAGCCATAGTGCCGCATCATAACCCTGGCATGATATATCATGGATTGGTTGCACTAAAAAACGTGTTCAATACAAAACCCTGTAAGGTTGTGTAATGCATGTGTCAGTGTGATGTAAACAAATGGATCCTTTCCCCGGAGCGCTAAAACGACATAAATGATGCCGTATACAATCCCAGACAGGAAAGTCAATATCATATAAGGAACAGAATACGTATGCGAGGCACCGAAAATGATGGCACTGGCCAATACTGCTATCCAATAAATACCTGTCCATTTATGGACGTTTTTGATTACGAGGTATTGTATCAAATAGGTTTCCAGCAACGGGGCAAATATCACCCCTATCCAAAATGCTTCTTTAACGGTGAAATTCAGTATGGCAGAAGCTGACTGCTGTTCGGGGAAGAGCAAATACCCAAACAAAAAATTCAATCCAATTGTCACAACGTATCCGCCTGCCACCAATTGCCAGGCCGATCTTTTCATCATCCATACCTGCATACCAGTCCAAGAAGCTTTCGGTTTATTTAATAACATAGGCTTTAAATTTTGTTCATCAAACATACGCCTCTACACATTACGCACCTGCTTTCCTGATAAATCATAGTAAAGAGTGGCCTGTTTCAGCCACTCCGGGTTTTCATTTTCATTTTTTCAAACTTGGCGGCAATGAAGCCTGGAACTCACTGGCAGTTCTTGCAAATTCCCAGATACACCTTGCAGTTGCTCCTGCAGCATAAGCCAGATCACCCCAGAAACTACCACCATTCACCGTTTTCAATTCATCCCTATCCAACTCACTGAATCCCTCCAGTGCATGGATGTTCAATTGGTTCTGTTTCATAAAATCAGGTTTTACTGTTTGTTAGGAAAATTCCATCCGTCCGAAAGCCCTTTCTTGATCTCGTCCCAATGGCTGATCACCTGTTGTCCCAGCCAGACCCATGGAAAAGAGCCTCCGTTTGTTTCCATGAGTTCCTCATCCGATAAAGGACGCAATCCTTCTACATTCCAATCATTCTTCTTCATCGCATTTGTTTTGACTTAATGTCTCGTCTTGGGAACCTGCGCAGGAACCGGGCATACAGACAATCCTCCCATTCATTGGCCTATGAATCTTTATCTATTTCAAAACACTTCTCAGCTTCTTTTTCAAGAAACTTCACGCAAAAACTTCCCTCGCATGCATAATAATACGACTTACGCGCCCGCTCGTAACGGATAGGCGCCCCGAGTTCCTTCATAAATGCCAGGTACTCGAAAAGTGTGGTTTCCGATACCCCTATCCGCTCTGCAAAGAGCGACGGATTCCCCGTTGCTTTCAGCCTGATCATGAAATCAATCCGGTTCAACTTATGAATGAACATGCGTCCCAATCCCATAACAACTTTTTTTCTACAATCGAAATTAAGCCGGACTGGCACCGGTACGATCAGGTATAAGTACCCGTTTTTTGAATAGGACAGCATGAATTCAGTTAACTTAGCTCATGCGCTTTGCTATCATCATCCTTGGTTCATGCCTTATGCTGGCAAGCCCATCGAAAGCCCAGGCGCCACCCATCGGGCAGTGGCGCGAACACCTCAATTACCGGCCGGCCATACAGATCATCAAAGCCAACCATATCTATTGCGCTACCGCCACCAACCTGTTTGCCGTTGATGCACAGGATGAAATGCAACGCTTCAGTAAAATGACCGGCCTCCATGATATAGGTATCAGTTGTATCGGTTGGGATGATCTCAGCTCCCAACTTGTTATTGCGTATAACAACAGCAATATCGATGTACTCAAAAAGCAATCCATTACCAATATCGGCGATATCAAACGAAGCAGTATTGCAGGCAACAAATCCATCCATCATATTTTTTGCAGGAATGGGCTCGCATACCTTTCCTGCGGACTCGGGATCATCGTAGTCAATCTGATCAAATACGAAATCAAAGACACCTGGTTCATTGGCGCCAATGGAGGGCCAGTGAATGTACACAGCATGGCTGCCGACGCTGATTTCTTTTATGCCGCTACAGATGAAGGATTGAAAAAAGCATCCCGCCTCACCGATCTCTCCGACTACCGCAACTGGACCACACCCAGTGGCTTACCCGCCGGTAATATCAGCGCTGTAACAGTTGCAGCCAACCAAGTAATCGCTCAAAAAAACGATTCTCTTTTCATTGCATCGGGCAATAACTGGAACCTCTTATATACAGATACTGCATGGTCTTTGAATAACATCACTGCATCGGGAAATAAAATCCTGGTCTGCCAGCAAAACAATACCGGTACAGCTCGTGTATTGCAATTGGCAACCAATGGCATCATAGAAAAAACCATTACCAATCCGGCACTGCTCTCCCATCCGTTATCAGCCATTATCGATGCCGATAAAATATGGGTGGCCGACAGCCTCAATGGTCTTTCAAGGTTCACCGCAACAGGCGCTGACCGTTTCATTCCGAATGGGCCACCCGGTACAGTAACCGGTGAAATGATGAGTGATGGAAAACAACTTTTTGCAGCAGCCGGCAGTATCAACAACAGTTGGCAGCCGCAATACAACCGGAATGGAATATTCCAATTGACGAACAATGAATGGAATTTTTACCGGTATGATAATACGCCGGCACTCAGCAATGCTTATGATTTCATTACGGTAGCCATCGACCCTATTGATCAAACGCTTTGGGCCGGCAGTTTTGGAAGTGGCTTAGCACATTTCAAAAACAATAACGTTTCAATCTATCAAGCCAATAACAGCGCATTGCAGGCTGCTGTGAACAATCCGGGCAGTTACCAGGTAGGCGGACTGGCATTCGACCAAAACAACCATCTCTGGATAAGCAACTACGGTGCTGCGAAAGAGCTGGTGGTAAGGAAAGCCGACAGTTCATGGAAAGCATTTACCATACCGTTTCCACATACAGAAAATGCAGTGGGACAGGTATTGATCGATGATGCCGACCAGGTATGGATCATCAGTCCAAAAGGCAACGGCATCTTCTGTTACAACCATGGCGCTTCCATTGACAACACCAATGATGATCAATGGAAGTTTTACCAACAGGGAAATGGCAAAGGAAATTTGCCCAGCAACAATGTATTGTGTATGGCAAAAGACAAGAACGGTTTTATCTGGATAGGCACCGATAAAGGCATTGGTATTGTTCAGTGTGCCGGCAATGTGTTTAGTCCGCAAGGATGCGATGCCCTGCTGCCCGTAGTACAGCAGGATCGTTTTGCAGGGTTATTGTTCCGCGATGAGATGGTGCAATGCATAGCAGTAGACGGTGCAAACCGCAAATGGGTAGGAACAAAAAATGGCCTCTGGTTGCTTTCACAAGACGGCACTTCGATCGTGTACAGGTTTACCAGCGATAATAGTCCGCTGTTGAACAATGATATCCGGAAACTGACTATCGACCCGCATACCGGTGAAGTATTCATTGCAACGGCTATGGGCATCTGCAGTTTCAGAAGCACCGCCACCGAAGGAGCCCCATCCAACCAGAATGTATTGGTATTTCCAAACCCCGTACCACCGGGCTACAATGGAACCATCGCCATCAAGGGTCTTACCAATAATGCCCTCGTAAAAATAGCCGAATTGAATGGCCGGCTCGTTTATCAAACCCGCGCCCTGGGCGGTCAGGCCATATGGGATGGACGAACTTACCTCGGTAATAAAGTTGCAAGCGGCATTTACCTCGTTATCGTACGCAGCGATTCAGGCAACGATAAGATCGTTACTAAGATCGCCATCACTTCGGGTCGTTGACAAACAACTTAATCCCTGTCGGCCATTTTTGTTTGTTTGAAGAAAGCAGCGCGGCGTGGTGCAGGGAACGGCACATGATCTCCTTTGAGTCCGTGCCATAATACTTTATTGAATTCAAGATCCGGCACCGCATCTTCTTTGGCAAGGTCAAATTTCTCAGATCTTCTTTGCCATTCGTTCATGGCTGTATTCTTTTCACTCAAGTTGATATTCGCCGGCCTTGCAGTAAACCCTTTGGAATCGGCAGTGGAAGCAAATGAACGCCACGTAGGAGTAACTGCCGCATCATATTGGCTCATGGGCGGAATGCCCAGGATCAATTCAATGGTGCGCAACATAGATGAAGTGGAATATATGGTATGATCTACAAAATTTCTTTTTACAAAACCACCGGCTACATACGCCGTACTGCGGTGTGCATCTACATAAAAATTATCCAGTAATACAAATTCTTTTGCTAATGCGTGCTGGTTGGGCGTTATATGCTCTCCAAACAGTACCAGCGACTGATCGCCATTGCCTTCTTTCATATCACCCAATACCTGATCGTAAGTCCTGTTTTCTTTTATCACATAGAACACATATTTGATAGGGCTTTTCTCTCCTACTTTATGCGGAATGGGATTGCCTTCCTCAGCTTGTGTAAGCATTTCCTTTCCCTTGCTGTAAGGTGTATTGCTGTATACCTGGTGCGACCATGCTGTTAGCACCATCTCGTTGGGATTATCTCCAACAGGTATTTCGGCTTTGATGTTTCTTTTTTCCGTATCGAACACATACACTTTATCGCATCCCCAGCAACTGATGTACAACTCTTTTGCATTGGGCGAAAGCACACAGGCGTAAGCTTCTCTACCAAGGGCAAAAGGTTCAGCTATTTTTTTTTGTTTTCAGGTCGATGATATACAACGCGTTGTTCTCTTCGGTAACGCCATTTTTTACCCAGTACGATGGTGTTTTTGAGGATGAGTTTTTTATTTTCTACAGCAGATTCAGCAATCCAGTTATCATTACCACCGGAAGCATACAATTTTTTTTCATCGCCGCTGAATTTCAATTTAGGGAAGGATAAAATACAAATGCAGTTGCGATATGGGGAACTACATCGATGAATTAATGCTTTGCTAATATGAAACGGATGTTAGCTATTGTTTTGTGTATTCGTAAGAACGGATGACTTTAAACTTGAGCATGTTCCTTTCACCGGGCACTACGCGGTACAATACCTGCCGCATTTTACCGGTAGGATGAGCGCCAAGGCTATCCGTAACATACAGCGGATACCGGCGCATCAGGGTACCTTCCATCAAATTAAAGTCGTCGAAGCCCCTGTAACCTTCCCGCAGTTTCTGGTCATCCAATACATCGGGAAGAATAATCGGGTTAACCGATTGGTTCTTATCGGAGCTGATGCCTATCACTGTTCCTTTTTGCAGTGAGTCGCCCGGGAAAACATACAGCACCACATCGGGGAACCCGTCGTTGTTAAGATCGTCGATTTCAGCTTTTTTGATCCTGCCCTTGATCTCGATGCTGAATTCACGCGCCTGGTTTTCAAAACCAATCGGATTGATGGTAGCGTCATTCTTTTCGGGATTCCTGTTACTGCAGGTGATCCTGTAACCTACTTTACCAATTTTCAACGTGGTATCTATCCGCCTCGACTGGCCATGCACTGCGAACGCGCCGATGCAAAAAACCAGTAATATAAAAAACTGTTTCATCGGTAGCCAAGGTATAAAATATTATCCATTCCGGTGCTTACATATTTCTCCGGTATTGGCCACCCACTTCATACAATGCATGGGTAATCTGGCCGAGGGAACAATACTTGGCCGTTTCCATCAAAACTGCAAACAGGTTCTCGTTTTGCATGGCGGCTTCTTTAAGCCGGCTCAGCTCCCGGGCAGATCGCTGTTCGTTCCTTTTCCAGAAAGCGTGCAGGTTTTGTATTTGTTGTTCTTTTTCTTCCGTGTTGGAGCGGATCACTTCGCCGGGTAAAGTAGTGGGACTTCCATTCTTATTCAGGAATGTATTAACGCCCACCAACGGCAACTCACCGGTATGTTTGAGGGTTTCGTAATGCAAACTTTCCTCCTGTATCTTATTGCGCTGGTACATTCTTTCCATAGCGCCTAATACGCCTCCTCGTTCTGTGATACGGTCAAATTCGGCCAGTACCGCCTCTTCTACCAGGTCGGTCAGTTCTTCAATGGCAAAACTGCCCTGGATAAAATTCTCTGTCTTGGCCGAACCTAATTCGCGGTTAATGATCAGCTGGATGGCCATGGCGCGACGCACGCTTTCTTCTGTAGGCGTGGTGATGGCTTCATCATAGGCATTGGTGTGAAGACTGTTGCAATTATCGTATATGGCATACAATGCCTGTAACGTAGTACGTATATCGTTGAAATCTATTTCCTGCGCATGCAAACTGCGGCCGCTGGTTTGGATATGGTATTTAAGTTTCTGCGAGCGGTCATTGCCTTTGTATTTATTTTTCATGGCCTTCGCCCAGATACGCCTGGCCACACGCCCGATGACACTGTATTCGGGATCCATACCATTACTGAAGAAGAAAGAGAGATTGGGTGCAAAATCATCGATGTGCATTCCTCTGCTCAGGTAATACTCCACATAGGTAAAACCATTTGCCAATGTGAATGCCAGTTGTGTAATAGGATTGGCGCCCGCTTCGGCAATATGGTATCCGCTGATACTGACGCTGTAAAAATTACGCACTTTATGATCGATGAAATAAGATTGCACATCACCCATCAGCTTCAATGCAAACTCGGTAGAAAAGATACAGGTATTCTGTGCCTGGTCTTCTTTGAGTATATCGGCCTGCACAGTGCCGCGCACTTGTGACAATGCCTCTGCCTTCAGTTGTTCATACACTTCCCTGGTCAACACTTCATCACCGCTCAATCCCAGCAGCCGCAGCCCAAGGCCGTTGTTACCTTCTGGTAATCGTTCCGGTGAAGCAGGGTTATAATAATGCGGACGAGGAGCACGTTGGTATTTCTTTTCCATTGCTGCTTCCACCAGCGGCCATTGACCATTGGCTTCGATCCATTTTTCACAAAGCTGATCGATCGCTGCATTCATGAAGAATGCCAGCAGTATAGGCGCCGGTCCGTTGATGGTCATGCTTACAGAGGTTTTCGGATCGCAGAGATCGAACCCGCTGTATAATTTTTTCGCATCGTCTACTGTTGCAATGCTCACACCGCTGTTACCTACTTTGCCGTAAATATCAGGCCGGCTGGCCGGGTCTTCTCCATACAATGTAACACTGTCAAATGCTGTAGAGAGGCGTATGGCCGGCTGGCCAAGCGATACATAGTGAAACCTTTTGTTGGTCCTTTCGGGTCCGCCTTCACCTGCGAACATACGCGTGGGGTCTTCACCTTGTCGCTTCAGTTCAAAAACACCTGCTGTATAAGGAAATTCACCCGGTACATTTTCCTGGAGCTGCCAGCGCAGGATATCGCCCCAATCCTTGTATTTCGGTAATACAAGCCTGGGTATGCGCGAGCCGCTCAATGAAGTAGTGGTCAATGGTTGTTTGATGATCTTATCGCGTACCTGGTATTCAAAAAAGTCTGCCTTGTATCGCGCAACCAATCCGGACCATGATTGAATTAGCTTCCTGCAATCCGCATCCAGTTTTGCATCGAATTCATTGTAAATGCTTTCCAGCGCAGCTTTTAGCTCGGATTTCACTTCCTGCATAGCGCCGTGTAACTGGTACAGTTTGGTTGCAATCACAGCCTGATCCTGTACCCATGCGTCGTAAGCCCGGTTATTATCGGCTATTTCAGAGAGATAACGCACTCTTTTGGGGGGAATGATCTGGGAACGTGTAGTGGTCTCGTGGTCATGAGGATGAATAGCTATCTGCCCGAATGCAACACCTGTTTTTTCCCGTAGGGTCACCATCATTTTTTCAAATAGCTCATTGATGCCGCTATCATTGAACTGTGCAGCAATGGTGCCTATTATCGGCAGTTCTTCATCTTTAGCAGTCCACAGTCCGTGATTCCGTTTGTATTGTTTGCGCACATCATGCAACGCATCAAGTGCGCCGGCCTTATCGAATTTATTGATACAGACAAGATCGGCATAATCAAGCATGTTGATCTTTTCCAGTTGTGAAGCCGCTCCATACTCTGGTGTCATCACATAAAGACTTACATCGCAGTAATCGAGGATCGAAGCATCGCTTTGCCCTACACCTGCCGATTCCAGTATGATCAGATCGAAAGCCGCTTTCCTGCAAACATCAATAGCATCCTGCACATAAGCGCTCAACGCCGTATTGTCATCCCTGGTAGCCAGGCTGCGCATATACGCACGCGGATGTGAGATCGAATTCATACGTATCCTGTCGCCCAGCAAAGCGCCGCCTGTTTTTTTCTTAGAAGGATCTACCGAGATCACCGCGAGTGTTTTATCTTCAAACAGGTTGAGGAATCTTCTTACAATCTCATCTGTTACACTGCTCTTGCCTGCACCTCCTGTGCCCGTAATGCCTAATACAGGAATAGCAGGTATCTCACCGTTTACTTTTGTATTTCCTCCTCCATTTTCCGCATTCGTGATTTCCCGTGCCAACTTGCGTATGTCTTTCACTTCACCCAATGTCATAGCACGTTCATAAACGCCATTGCCATTCAGACCAAAATCGCATTGTTTGATCACGTCTTCGATCATGCCTTCCAGTCCCATCCGGCGGCCATCATCCGGACTATATATCCGCGTGATACCATATTGCTGTAATTCCCTGATCTCTTCCGGCAGGATGGTGCCACCGCCACCGCCGAATATTTTGATATGCCCGCAACCATTCTGGTCTAACAGGTCTTTCATGTACTTGAAAAATTCTACGTGTCCTCCCTGGTAACTGGTAATGGCAATACCCTGCACGTCTTCTTCAATGGCACATTCCACAATATCTGCCACGCTGCGGTTATGCCCGAGGTGAATGATCTCTGCTCCTTTTGCCTGTAAGATGCGGCGCATGATATTGATGGCCGCGTCGTGGCCGTCGAAAAGACTGGCCGCTGTTACGATCCTGATCTTATGCCGGGGTTGATAAGACATATTGTATAGTTAGTATAGACGGCAAAATTACAATATTGCATGCAATAGTTAACAACTGTTAGTTTTAACAGTTTCATTTTTGCAAGTCAAAACTTATTATTTTGCCGCTCAAATCGTTTTATGTCTTTTGAGGTGCTCATTGATCGTTCCGCCCAATATCCTGTTATTACGTTGAGAAATAAGGTTTGGGGGGCGGAAGCTGAAGTTTATGGTTTTGGGGGATTGCTGAATGCTTTCCGTTTACCCGTTGACGGCCGGCTGGTGAACGTGGTAGAAGGTTTTGCTTCGGTTGCCGATGCCATAGCCAATATTACCCATGGTTTTAAGAGCGCCAAGCTGAGTCCTTATGTTTGCCGGCTGCACAAGGGCAGTTATGCATTTCAGGACAGATCATTCAAAGTGAATGGTTTTTATATGGGCGATCATGCCATTCATGGCCTTATTTATAACCAGCCTTTCGATATCATCCAAACAAATGAAGATGCTACACAGGCAGCCGTAACACTGCAATACCAATACGATGGTGGTGATGCCGGTTATCCTTTTCCATTTACCATGCAGGTTCAGTGGAAACTCAGCGATGGCGGATCTTCGGGCGACCGGCTCACAGTCGTTACCAGTTTTACCAACAGACACTATGATGTGGTTCCTTTGTCGGATGGATGGCACCCGTATTTTACATTGGGAAACAACCTGGACGACTATTCGCTGCAATTCAATTCCGGTATGCAAGTAGCCTTCAGTAAAGACCTGCTCCCCACAGGCGATACGTTACCTGATGAACGTTTCCTGCATGGTGCATCGTTGAAAGGGATTGAGCTGGACAATTGTTTTTTGCTCGATACGTCGAAAGCATCTTCACGCTGTATATTGCAGAACGGGCGTCTCCGCCTCACCATCGAGCCCAATGCTTCTTATCCCTATTTACAGATCTACACGCCTCCGCACCGCAAAAGCATTGCTATTGAAAACCTCAGCAGCGCACCGGATGCGTTCAATAATGGTATTGGTTTGATTGTGGTGAACAGCGGCGAGAAAAAAGAATTTTCTACCAGTTATGTGTTGATGGCTGATGCCTGATGGTTATCCCACCGCTATTACACTGATCTCCACATTTACCCCTTTGGGCAAGCCTTTCACAGCAACTGTTTCACGGGCAGGATAGGCACCTGTAAAATAAGAACCATAGATTTCGTTTACCGATGCAAAGAGGTTCATATCACTGAGGAAAATGGTGGTTTTAACGATATGGGAAAAATCCAGTTTCGCTTCTTCGAGTATGGCCTGGATATTTTTCATCACCTGGTGCGTCTCTGTCTGAATCGTACCGGTTTCAAGCGCTCCTGTTTCAGGAACGATGGCCACCTGGCCACTCACGAATAAAAAGCCATTGGCGCGGATGGCCTGGTTATAAGGTCCGATAGGAGCCGGCGCTTTATCGGTTTGCACAATCTGTTTTGACATCTGGTTTGTTTTGATCCTTTGCAAATTGATGCATTTCTATGATCCTGCCAACCTAAATTTGCGTTCTATGCACATTGCAATACAGGCAAATACACAACAGAAGGAATTGTTGCTGCAAAAAGGTATTCCGGCCGGCATCAGCGTAAGTTGGCTGGTGGAAGGCATGGCATTGCCTGTTGCCGATGCCTACTTCGATTTTTTGGGTACGGATGATGTATTCGCAACCGTAAAAGACCAGCCCGTCTTTATCAATGAAGTATTGCGCACCGGCAGGCAACTTCCGCTGAATTGCATTCGTGTCAATGCCTGGAATAGTTTCCTCGAAAGGCCCGTATTGGAAATAGCGGGAGAACATAACAGGGCTGCAGGAGAAAACATACTCCGGTCATTGAACTGGAAATACCAATGGGTGCCGGATGAACCTGGTTTTATTGCTGCCAGGATAGTATGCATGATCATCAATGAAGCTTATTTTGCACTGGGTCAGGAACTAAGTTCCAAAAATGAGATGGATATCGCTATGAAACTGGGTACCAATTACCCGATGGGACCGTTTGAATGGGCAGAGCAGATCGGTACCAGGCAGGTATATGATTTATTGAAAATACTGGAGCGTGAAGACAAACGCTATACGCCGTCCGGACTGCTCGAAAAAGAAGCATTGCAATCATAAGATGCCAACCATTTTACATATAGATACAGCTACAGAGCAGGCGGGTGTTTGTATCAGCCGTGATCAAACCGTTCTGCACCTGCTCGAAAGTCCCGACCAGAAAAACCATGCGGCTTTTGTGCAACCCGCTATTCAACAGTTATTGCAAGAGACGGGCATTGCGCTTTCCGGCATTGATGCAGTGGCCGTTGTAGCCGGGCCGGGCAGTTATACCGGGCTGCGGGTGGGACTGGCTTCTGCCAAAGGCATTTGTTATGCCCTCCAAAAACCCCTTATCCTGTTGAACACCCTGAAAGTGATGGCACAGGCATTGATCAGCAATAGTTCCTACACACAGGAACCTGTTGTTGGCAACGACCTTGTTTGCCCGCTGATCGACGCCCGCCGGATGGAAGTGTTTACAGCAGTGTACGACACATCATTGCGGGAAACCTGGCCACCGCAAGCATTGATACTGGAAGCGGGTTCTTTCAGCAGTTTGCTCGATAAGGGTCGTGTGCATTTTTGTGGAAGCGGTCTGCAAAAACTGGAGGGATTGATCCATCATGCCCATGCTGTTTTTCACCATTCAGGGCACAGTGTAAGGGATATGATAACGCTTGCGGAAGAAGCCTTTGAGACTCAATCTTTTGCTGATCTTGCCTATAGTGAGCCTTTATATGTCAAAGAGTTTTTTGATAGTTCTAAAGCCGTTAGGTAAAGTATTTTTTTGTATTCACAAAAATTATACTATAAAACCCGAACATTATTGTAGCTTTACAGGTACAATTTGAGTTTCTTAACCCCCCAATATAACTTTTATTGTCATGAGTCAATCATTACAGTCTGTTGTTCTCAACAACGGCAAAACGCAACTAAAAGTTGATTTCTTGCATACCAAGAAAGCAGCTCTTATCCTTCGATCGGTGAATCACAAGCTTCGTCAGCAGATCATCAAATTACTGGATGATCACCAGAAAATGACCGTTACCGAAATCTATGTAAAACTGAGGCTTGAACAATCTGTTGCTTCGCAGCACCTGGCTATTCTGAGAAGGGCCGGCATTGTGAGTACTGCGCGCGATGGAAAATTCATTTTTTATTCTGTCAACTATGCCCGCCTGGCTGAAGTAGTGGGATTTGTTGAAACCTTGGTAGCCTGATATCTAAAATTTGTTGTGATGTTTGTAAAACAATTGTATACGGGCTGTCTCAGTGAAGCCGCTTATTATATTGAGAGTGAGGGAGAAGCCGCAGTAATCGATCCTTTACGAGATATTGAAGAATACCTTCAACTCGCCAGGGAGCGGAATACAACCATCAAATATATTTTCGAGACCCATTTTCATGCCGACTTTGTCAGCGGTCACCTCGACCTCGCAGCGGCAACCGGCGCTACTATTGTGTATGGTCCTGATACCCATACTAACTTTCCTGTGCATGTAGCCAAGGATGGAGAACTGTTTTCCATTGGCAAAATGAAAATGCAGGTACTCCATACACCCGGACATACACTGGAAAGCAGTTGTTACCTGCTCAAGGATGAAGCAGGTAAGGACCAGGCATTATTTACAGGTGATACCTTGTTTGTGGGGGATGTGGGCCGTCCCGACCTGGCACAAAAAGGCGCCACATTAACCATGAACGACCTGGCAGGCATGTTGTATGATAGCCTCCGGAAAAAAATATTGCCTCTGCCAGATCATGTTATCATCTATCCTGCCCATGGAGCGGGCAGCAGTTGCGGTAAGAACCTCGGCACGGAAACATACAGTACCGTAGGTGAACAAAAACAAACGAATTATGCGCTCGCTTCGCAAAGCAAGGAAGATTTCATCAAAGCCGTCACTGAAGGATTAACGACCCCTCCTCAATATTTCCCTATTAATGCACAGATCAATAAGGAGGGGTACGAAAGCCTGGAGGCACTGCTGCAAAAAGGCATGCAGGCCTGGGATGCAGATTCATTCAGAAAAAAAGCACAGGATGAGAACATCATCTTATTAGACACCCGCAAAGCCACTGTGTTTACACAGGGCTTTGTGCCGGGGTCTGTAAGCATTGGCCTTGAGGGCCGTTTTGCCGAATGGGCAGGCAGCTTGTTACCATTCGATCGACCCCTGCTGCTCATTACTGAGCCGGAGCAGGAAAGAGAAACCATTGTACGATTGGCCAGGGTAGGTTTCGATAAATTCGAAGGACATCTTGCCGGTGGCTTCGAAGCCTGGCTGGCAGCCGGTTTGCCCATTGATATGATCATCGATGTGGAAGCCGATGAATTGGCGATGGACATTCCCTTCGATCCCAACCTGGTGATCGTGGACGTTAGAAAAGTACCCGAATATGCCGATGGCCATGTTAAACAAGCCATCAACATACCCCTTGAAACACTCATGGATCCCGCCAGCATGGCCAATCTCGACGAACATCACAACATCTATGTTCATTGTGCGGGCGGTTATCGCAGTGTTATTGCTTCTTCACTCATCAAAAGACAGGGCATCCACAACCTGCGCAACATAGCGGGTGGATGGGGCAGTATCAAAGAATTGGGTGATAAATTCAAGATTGAAAAAAGTACGGAAGTATTGAATTAATGGATCATCAGGTGTCCGAATTTCTCTTCGTCGTACTGGAATTTCCAGCGGCGATGACTCCACAAATAATTATCGGGAATCTGTTTCACAGATGCTTCTATTTTGTTCACCAGTAATTTGGTCAATGCCCCGTTGGTATAGCTTTTAGGTTCTGTCGTTACCAATTCAAAATCTACGCGGTAATACCCTCGTTTTACTTTGTAAAAATGGGCATACACGATGGCTGTATTGTTCACTTTGGCTCCTTTTTCGGGTCCTCTTACAAAAGGAGTAGGTTTGCCAAAGAAGGGTGTCCAGTATGCTTTATCGGGGCCGCCCGGGTTCTGGTCGGCTACCAGGATCAAAGCATATTTATCATGAACGTATTTGTGAAAGTCGCGCCTGAACTCTGTAGCAGGCACGAGCAACGTGCCGAATTTTGTTCTGAGCTTGCGCATCAGCCTGTCGAATATTTTATTCGATAGCGGCATGTACACCACTACAAAAGGATATTGACTGTCCAGCGCCACTCCCAGGTTCGCAAATTCCCAGCTGAAATAATGACCGGTGATCACCTGCACGTTTTGTCCGGTTGCATACAACTGGTTCATCACTTCAATATTGCTGGAAAACCGTTTGCGGAATGCCCGCTCACTTACCGAAAGCAGTTTGATGGTTTCAATGAAGAAATCAATGAAATTATGGTAGAATTTTTTTGCAATGCGTTTTCTTTCTTCCTCGCTTTTCTCAGGAAAAGCGATGGCAAGATTGCCCATCACCACTTCTTTTCTGTAGCCGAACACATAATACACCAATACATAAATACCATCACTCAAAAAATAAAGCACCCGCCAGGGTAACAGCGACAACAAATAAAAAATGCCGTAAACGATATAATACATGCGGGTATTTTAAAGGATGATGTTTTGCAACAATTCGCTTTTTTGTTGATGATCGGTATTGTAATGCAATCCCCTGCTTTCTTTCCGGAACTGCGCTCCTTTTACGATCAGATATCCCACGGTAATGAGGTTGCGCAACTCACACAATTGAGGTGATACTTTTGTTGTGCGATACAGTTCTTCTGTTTCTGTAAACAGGAGATCAAGTCGCTTCATGGCCCTTTCCAATCGCACATCGGTTCGCACAATACCTACGTAATCGCTCATGATCTGCTGTAATTCTTTCTGACTCTGTGTGATCAGGATCATCTCGCGCGGATCGGTGGTGCTCAATGCTTTCCAGTCGGGGATGCTTTCTGCAAAAGCAATGGCATCTATCTGTGCATTCGCATCAAGGAAACAACGGTGTCCGAATACCATGGCTTCGAGCAGGCTATTGCTGGCGAGGCGGTTGGCGCCGTGTAAACCGGTACTGGCACATTCTCCGCATGCGTAGAGGTGTTGGATGGAGGTCCTGCCCCATTCATCTGTTTTAATGCCGCCGCAACTGTAATGTGCTGCAGGCGCCACCGGTATCATCTGTTGCATTACATCGATACCTATGCTGAGGCATTTTTCGTAAATATTGGGGAAATGCCGCAGGAATTTTTCCCTGTGCATTTCCCTGCAATCGAGGTACACGTATTCGGTACCGGTGCGTTTCATTTCACTATCGATGGCACGCGCTACAATATCACGCGGGGCAAGGTCTTTCCGGGCATCGTATTTTTCCATGAAAGCTTCTTCGTTCCTGTTGCGGAGGATGGCGCCATCGCCTCTCACCGCTTCGGTGATCAAAAAAGAAGGGGAAACACCCGGTTCATATAATGCGGTAGGATGGAATTGTATGAACTCCATGTTTTCAATCCTGCCTTTAGCGCGATATACCATTGCAATGCCATCACCTGTGGCTATACGGGGATTGGTAGTAGTACGGTATGCTTGTCCGCAGCCTCCGGTAGCCAGTAAAGTGATCCGCGCCAGTATTTTTTCAATCTGGTTGGTACGCTCGTTCAGCACATATACACCATAACAGGTAATATCGGGTGTTGATTTGGTAACGAGGTAGCCGAGGTGATGCTGGGTAATGATATCAATCACAAAACAATGATTGATGAGTTGTATGTTGGCTACCTGCTTCATTTCTTCCAGCAAAGCACGTTCTACTTCTTTGCCGGTAACATCTTTGTGATGCAGGATGCGGTTCTCGCTGTGGCCACCTTCTTTTCCAAGACTGTACTCGCCGGTTTCATCCTTATCGAAACGGGCGCCATATTCGATGATCTCCCTGATCCGCTCGGGGCCTTCTTTCACTACAATTTCCACGACCCGTTCATTGCACAATCCATCGCCTGCAATCAGTGTGTCTTCGATATGTTTGCCATAGCTGTCATTTTCTTCATCCCATACACCTGCAATTCCACCCTGTGCATATTTGGTGTTGGTTTCATCTGTGCGGGTCTTGGTAATAACCGTCACTTGCCTGGAAGGATGTTGCTTGGCCGCTTTCAAAGCATAAGTCAATCCTGCAATACCCGATCCGATTACCAAAAAATCTGTCTGCATATCTGTTGTCATAATTGCTGGTTACTCATAGCCTTGCCGGTTCCACCCAGGCGCCATGCTCTTTCAATATATTGATCAGCTCGTCAACCGCTACTTCACTTTCCACGTTCCGCTTGACTATTTCTTTTCCTTTATACAAAGTGATCTTACCAACCCCGCTTCCCACATACCCGAAATCGGCATCGGCCATCTCACCGGGTCCGTTTACAATGCAACCCATAATAGCAATCTTAACGCCTTTGAGGTGGTTGGTTACTTCCCTGATCCTGGCAGTGGTTTCCTGCAGGTCGAACAAAGTGCGGCCGCAACTGGGGCAGGAAATATATTCTGTTTTTGATATTCTGGTACGCGTGGCTTGCAGGATACTGAAAGCCGTTGCATTCACAAATTGTTCAACGGTGGTGTTATTCAGGTAATTCCTGCCGCTGGTAGCGCTTTTGTTCGCTTCCAGTTGTTCATAGCTTTTAGCTTTCATGCCCAGCCATATCCCATCGCCAAACCCATCGAGCAGTAATGCACCCGCTTCTGTTGCAAAATGGATCAGGTGTTCATCGGCTGTTTCCCATGAACTGTCTGTCATCAGTATCACCGGGTTCTGTATTTTCCTTTGCAGTAATTCCATGAACATACGGCGGACAGCGGGCATCGCGTGTTGCCGGCTGCTGCTGAAACAAAGTATTACTGAAGGATCGTTGGCCAGTTCATCGAGGTGAGAAAAATTATTGATGGGCGTTTCATCACTGAAACAATCCAGCATCACAAAATTTTTCGAATGCTTATTTTCTGCCGACACAAAACCGGATGCATTGTATACAGGGAAATATTTTTCTTTATCGGCAGCCATCGCCCAGGCACCCGCATAAACAATCACTTTCAGCATTCCGGGAAGGGCAAAATCAAGTAGCTGGTGGCCGGTGAACACATAATCGGCTGCAGTATCACTGATGTTCCACTTGTCGAGCTTTTCATCGTACCGGTAGCCAATGCTTTCCAGGACTGCCGGTGTGATCTTGTCTACCTTGCTCAGATCGGCCACTACAACAGGCACTTGTTTACCGCCGATATTTCCCACTTCAAAACATTCCCTGCGTTGATAACTGAAAGGATCATAAGGTATTTTTTCTATCGCCGGGATGCCTGTACCAACCGACGTTGCGGATGCATAACGTTTTACCAGGTCTTTGCATACGGGTATTTCAAATTCAGGGTCTTCCGTTAAACTAACGCGTATGGTATCTCCCACACCATCTTCCAGCAGGGTTCCGATACCGGCAGCGCTTTTAACCCTTCCGTCCTCTCCATCTCCTGCTTCTGTAACACCCAGGTGCAAGGGATAGCATTCACCAAACTCTGCATCCATTTGTTGTATCAGCAAACGATAAGCCTGCACCATTACCTGTGGGTTACTGGCTTTCATGCTCAATACAATATTGTGATAGCTTTCTCCCCTGGCGATCCTTAAAAACTCCATGGCGCTTTCCACCATGCCCATGGGTGTATCGCCATAGCGGCTCATGATGCGGTCGCTCAACGAACCATGATTGGTACCGATGCGCATGGCTGTTCCATGTTCTTTGCAAATCTTTACCAGCGGTGTAAAGCGTTCGCGGATGCGATCGATCTCTTCTGCATATTCCACATCGGTATATTCGAGGAGTTCGAATTTTTTCTTATCAACATAATTGCCGGGATTGACCCTTACTTTTTCTACAATACGGGCCGCAATCTCTGCTGCATTGGGTGTAAAATGGATGTCGGCAACAAGTGGTGTATGGTATCCTCTTTTCCGTAGTTCGTTTTTGATGTGCAGCAGGTTCTCCGCTTCCTTCTTGCTGGGCGCCGTAATACGCACCAATTCAGCCCCCGCTTCAATACAACGGATACTTTGCTCTACAGTGGCAATGGTATCCATGGTATCTGTAGTGGTCATGGTCTGCAGCCTGATAGGGTGACCATTGCCCAATAGCAAGTCTCCAATCTTCACTTCCCGGGTTGGTAGCCGTTTATACTGTGTAAGGGAATTACAATACAATTGCATAACACTAAATGTGCTGCAAAATTAACTGTTAATAGGCAATAATTATTTTCAGCGTTTTCCCTCGAAAAAGCCCCTTTCTTTCAGGATGGCCCTCAGTATATCCAGCCGCAGCGGTGTCATGGGCGTATTATGGGGGCCTTCAACATTCATGGCAAAGAAATAGGGATGATGGTTTTCTTCTATCCATCCAACCATCCAGCCCAGGGCATTGCCATTGGGCAGGAAGCCCCAGCCGGTTTTATAGCTGAGCTGGTAATTGGCGTTGCTTTCCTGGAGCAGGGCTTTCTTAACAATTTCCTGGGTGCGCTTCTGAAAAGGTAATTTCCCGAAATACAGCTCTTTCAACAGTCCCATCTGCTCATCGGCCGTCACCTTTAATGTATTGTTCAACCAAAATGTATCAATAGCGCCACTGATAATATGATTACCATACTTCAGACTGTCGAGCCAATGATGCATCGTATCTTTTCCAATTCTTCTCGCTACTTCCTGGTAATAGGGAACAGCAGATGCTTTGAATGCCTCCAGCATTGTAAGGTCTTTATTCCATCCTTTTGCCGTATCTCCGTTCGGATATTTGCGAATCACGCCATCCCATTTAATGACCATTTTTTCATCAACGATCTTCCCTGTTTCAATACCTATGAGCGAGTTAACGATCTTGAATGTAGAAGCGGGTAAATACGCAGAATCTTTGAACCTTTCAAGGTTGTAAATAATAAACTGCCCCGTTCCGTTATCATATAGTCCGAATGTTCCTTTTACATGGTTTGTATCGAAATATTTCCGGAGACTGTTATCAATGGTAACATTGTTCGGAGAACAAGCTGTGATGCATACGGAGAGTATCACAGCCATGCAACACAACAGGAATGAAACGCTGTTTTTCATGTCTAGGTTTTACGGTGTTTATTTCAATACGCTCAGTTCCTTACCTACTTTGGTGAAAGCGGCAATGGCTTTGTCGAGGTGTGCCTGTTCATGTGCAGCGCTCAGTTGCACACGGATACGTGCAAGTCCTTTAGCAACAACCGGGTAGAAGAAACCAATCACATACACGCCTTCATCCAACAATTTAGCTGCGAACTGCTGCGCCACTACTGCATCGTAGAGCATGATGGGAACGATGGGATGATCACCGGGCTTGATATCGAAGCCGGCTTCGGTCATTTTCGACCGGAAGTATTTTGTATTGTATTCGAGCTTATCACGCAGCTCGGTGGTTTCGGTAAGCATATCCAGCACCGCGATAGAAGCTCCAACGATAGAAGGCGCTACTGTATTGGAGAAGAGGTAAGGCCGGCTCCGCTGGCGCAGCATCTCGATCACTTCTTTTTTTCCCGAAGTAAATCCACCGCTGGCACCGCCAAGCGCTTTACCCAGTGTACCGGTGATGATATCGATCCTGCCCATCACATTCCTGTATTCATGGGTGCCGCGACCAGTTTTACCCAGGAAGCCGGAAGAATGGCATTCGTCGATCATTACTATTGCATCATATTGATCGGCCAGGTCGCAGATCTTATCCAGTTGGGCGATGGTGCCATCCATACTGAAAGAGCCATCTGTTACAATGATACGGTTCCGGCAACCTGCCGCTTCTTTCAGCTTGACTTCCAGGTCGGCCATGTTGTTGTGCTCGTAACGGAAACGCTGCGCTTTACACAAACGCACCCCATCGATGATGGATGCATGATTCAGCGCATCACTGATAATGGCATCCTGCTCGTTGAACAGGGGCTCGAATACTCCACCATTCGCGTCGAATGCCGCGGCATACAATATGGTATCTTCGGTTCCGAGGAATTGAGCGATCTTTTGCTCCAGTTCTTTATGGATATCCTGGGTGCCACAGATGAAACGCACACTGCTCATACCGTAGCCGTGGCTGTTGATGGCTGCATGCGCCGCTTCGATCACTTTGGGGTGAGACGAGAGTCCGAGGTAATTGTTGGCACAGAAATTCAATACTTTTTTGCCGTTCACTACAATTTCCGGCCCCTGTTCACTGGTAATGACCCTTTCTTTTTTGAACAGTCCGGCTTCTTCTATCTCCTTTAATTCCTGCGCAATGCGGTTGGTAAAATGATTATTCATGGTCGACACTTTTCGACCGCGAAGATATTTTATTTAGACAACAAAACGATACCCCACCCCTTTGATGGTAATGATCTCCAGGCTCGTGTCGTCTTTCAGGTATCCCCTGATCTTGGTAATGTATACATCCAGGTTACGGCTATTGAAGAAAGAGTCGTTACCCCAGATATGGTTGAGCAGCTCCCTTCTGTCTATCACATCGTTGCGGTGCTGGTAGAGGTATTTGATCAGTTCGGTTTCGCGGTAAGAGAGTTTTCGCTCTTCGGCGCCTCCTTGCAATAATTGTTTGTTGAGGTGGAACTGAAATTTGCCCAGCGGGATGGTGTCTCCATTTGTTGTCAGCAATGGTTCCTTTTTTATACGCAATAAGTTTTCTATCCGTACAATCAATTCTTCCATACTGAACGGCTTGCGTATGTAATCATTGGCCCCCAGCCTGAACCCTGTAAGCACATCATCCGTCTGCGTTTTGGCCGTCAGGAAAATAATGGGTACATCATCGTTCAGCTTACGGATATCTTTTGCCAGTTCAAATCCACTGCGACCGGGCAGCATCACATCCAACACACAGATATCCGGGCGCTCGCTCATAAACTGTTCCAGCACCTGGTTTCCATCGGCTTCCATGACCACTTCAAAGCCACGTGTCTCGAGCGATTCTTTTACGATCTTTCCCAGGAAGCGCTCGTCTTCCACATATAATACTTTGATGTTCATATAGTTTTCTTTCTGATCACGCGATGCTCATCAAACCGGATCTCATCGGCCGCTGCAACCGGGAGTTTTACAATGAAAGCGCTTCCTTTTCCCAATATACTTTCAACATAAATATACCCCATGTGTTGTTTCACGATCTCAGCAACATAGCTCAATCCCAGTCCATATCCCTTAATGTTATGCTGGTTCCCCATCGGCACCCGGAAGAATTTATCAAAGACTTTCTGTTGGTACTGGTGTGCAATGCCTACCCCATTATCACTCACTTTCAATTCAAGAATATTTTCCTGTACAGCTTTCAACGCTATTTGAATGACCGGTACGCCGGCGCTGTATTTCAGGGCATTATCCAGTAAGTTATAAATAACGCTGGTAATATGCAACTTATCCGCTTCGATCAGGAAAGAACTGCCTTCGGTGGTAAAAGATACCTGAGCGTTTTGCTTTTCCAGTTGCAGGCGCATGGTAGCGAGGGTTTCATCGATCAATGCTTTCATGTCGAACTGCTCTTTTTTCAGTTTTACTCTTTTATTTTCAAATATCGATAGCTTGAGTACCTTATCTACCAACAACCCCAGTCTTTGTAATTCGGAAGCTGAAATATCCAGGTACTCTTTGGTCTTTTCCGGGCTCCTGATGGCATTGAAGTTACGCAGCGCTTCTATGGCAACACTTACTGTTGCAATAGGTGTTTTCAATTCGTGTGTGATGTTGCTGATGAAATCGTTTTTGATATTGGCCAGCTTTTGTTGCGCCAGGATATTCCGGTACATGATGATGAAAGAAATCAGCACCAATAACAGCAACAGAACAGAACCGCCAATCTGCATGCGCATTTTACCAAGAATATATTGTTGCACACCGGAGAAATGCGCCTGGTAAGCGTAAGGTGTATTGAATCCTACAAATACTTTCGAAGTAGTTACTTCTTTGGTGCTGTCCTTTTCAAAATCTGCTTTTGCAGGTAATGTATTTCTATAAGATTTGAAGCTGATATTGTAAGGGGGGTAACCGTTCATGAGCTTTGCCAGCTCTGCTTTATAGGCAGAATCAACGCGTGCAACCGGTATAGAATCGTTCAGTGTTCTATTGGTACTGAAGAAAGTAACAATGTCCGGAGAGGGTTTATAGCGCTTTTTTGTTTGAATCTTCTCAGGAACAGGTTCTGTTAAAATTGTATCTCCTTCCGGAGGCGGCGGTGGCCTGCGAAGATGTGATTCGATCTTTGCAGGCATTGGGAGCCGCACGGAAAAATTAGCGTTAGCTGGCGCTCTCATTCTTTGTGGATGGTACGCTATATCTGCATTGTTCTTCCACTCAAAATGATCAATTTTTTCTATCCCGTTAATCTTTACAAACGTATCCCTGGCTGAGCGATGAGAAGCGCTGTCTCGTGTTGTATTGCTGTAACTTATGGTGATGGAGGGAAAACCTTTCCGGAGATGTTTCAAAGAAGTGGAATCCAACCGAACCCATGCTCCATTTTTCCTGATCATCATTTGCCTGGCCGAATCTCTCAGTGTCATTTTTTCCCTCAGCATCAGTTCTGCTTTTCTCTGCAACATCAATTCAACCAACCTGGGAGGAGGGACTCCTGCTATTTCATTGACCGGATGTACCGCTATGGCTTGTACGCCTTCGTGCGGAGGTGTTTCATCACGCATTTCCGGTATATCAAACCTGAAATGAAATGTTGAGTCTTCTTTATGATCCCTTCTGTGCTGCTCTTTTCGTTTGGTTCGTGGTGCTTGTCTTACAGTCTGCGAAGTGTTCAATGCAGCTATATGTTGCTTATCAGTATCGGGGATGACCAACGCAGTCAATGAAGTATCTTTTTCATATAAACGGCGCTGCAATTTATCAATCGCACCCCTGAAAGCCACTTCCACTCCATTGTTGAGGCCCTTGTATTCATCCCGGTACAGCTTGTTCAACCAATAGCCTTCAAATGCCGCCAGTACCAGTATGGTCGCAATCATCAACGCCTGCGAAATCTGAAGCTTGTTCATGCTCTTTTATTCAGATACAAAAGTAACAGGGCTTCACTGGAACTCCCCGCTTCCATTAACCTAAATTAACCTTAGTGCAAGAATGCTTAACGCGGCGCTGTAGCGGGTCTATTTTGTGATACCCAATAACTCTACTTCAAATATCAGTGTTGATCCCGGAGGAATGGCTCCGGCAGCCCTGTCGCCATAAGCCATATCCGAAGGAATATATAATTTCCATTTGCTGCCTACGGTCATCAGTTGCAATGCATCCTGCCATCCTTTGATCACTCTGTTCAGCGGAAAACTGATGGGCTCTCCTCTGTCTACAGAACTGTCGAATACGGTTCCGTTGATGAGGGTTCCATGGTAATGGCATTTCACCGTATCGCTCAGTGCAGGTTTAGCAGTGCCTGTGCCGGCTTTGATGATCTCATATTGTAGTCCGCTCGGCAATGTTACCACGCCCGACCGTTTGCCATTGGTTGTCAGGAATGTTTTCCCCTCTTGCTTAGCTACCGATGCTTTTTCAGCGCTTGCTTTTTGCTGGTAAGCGCCAATGCATGCGTCCAGCGCAGTTTCTTCGATCAGTATCTTTTTATTCTGCAATACATCTGCCATAGCTTTCTGTACCATTGACAGGTTCAGTTTGTCGAACCCGGAATTCTTCAGGTTCTGCGCAATCCGAACACCCAGCGCATAACTGGCGCTGTCTGTGCTTCCTTTGAAAGGATTAACCGTTGCGGTTGCTTTCGCAGGAGCTTTCTTTACAGTAGCAACAGGTTTTTTCACCTGTGCAAACATATTTACTACGCATAAGAGCGCGCCAGTCAGGATGATCGTTTTTTTCATTTGTATCATTTGAGAGATTCAAAACAACAATAATTATTTGATTGAGCCAAAAGCCATCGTCTTTTACCCTTTTATCAAGGTATCTACTGCCCTGTGTACCTTTTCAAAACCAAATCCATCGATGGCTTCACGCATCATACCTGTTATTTTATCGTTACAAAGGTTGCCAATGCTGCCTTCATGCACATGGTTCAGTGCAGTAGAATAAGTAAATTTTCCTTCCTCGATATCCATGCCTATTTGTTTATATGCATCCCTGAAAGGAACGCCGCTGAGTACCAGTTTATTCACTTCTTCAACACTGAATGCATATTTGTATTTTTCATCTGCCAGTATATTTTCTTTTACACGGATATTATCCAGCATCAGCATAGCCATCTGTATGCAGTCTTTCAGCGTTTGAAAAGCCGGGAATAGGTGTTCTTTGAGCAGTTGCAGATCGCGGTGGTAACCGGAAGGCAGGTTCGCAGTCATGAGCATGATCTCATTGGGCAATGCTTTGATGCGATTGCAATGCGAGCGGATCAGTTCAAAAACATCCGGGTTCTTTTTATGCGGCATGATGCTCGATCCTGTGGTGAGCTCTGCCGGAAAACTGATGAAGTCGAAGTTCTGGTTCAGGTAGAGACAGGCATCCATACTCAGCCTCGCCAATGTATCGGCCAGGTTGGCCAGCGCCATAGCAGTAATGCGCTCGGCCTTACCTCTTCCCATTTGAGCATACACTACGTTATAATTCAGGTCGGCGAAGCCCAGCAATTGTGTGGTAAGCGTTCTGTTGATAGGGAAAGAAGAACCATACCCTGCTGCAGAGCCTAACGGATTTTTGTTCACTACTTTAAATGCTGCCTGCAAGGTAGTCATATCATCTACCAGGCTTTCTGCGTAAGCGCCGAACCAGAGTCCGAATGAAGAAGGCATGGCCAGTTGCAAATGGGTATAGCCTGGCAGCAGGTATTGTTTGAATTGTTCACTCTGTCTGATCAGCAGTTGAAAAAAAGGCTCAACTGCTTGCACCAGCATTTCAATTTCATGCCGCAGGTATAGTTTGATATCTAGCAGCACCTGGTCGTTGCGACTCCTGGCGCTGTGAATTTTTTTTCCGGCATCACCCAGTTTGCGGGTCAGTAACAATTCAACCTGTGAATGCACATCTTCAACACCTGCTTCAATCACAAATGATCCTTCTTTGCAGAGTGCATAAATCTTTTTCAATTCCTCGATCACCGCATCTGCCTCTGACCGGGTAAGCAACCCAACCGTTGCAAGCATTTTCACGTGGGCCATTGAGCCCAGTGTATCGAAAGGAGCCAGCAACAGATCGAATTCAGGATCTTTGCCAACGGTAAACTGCTCCACTGCACCCGATACACTCGTATTTTTTTGCCACAGTTTCATTTGCGTAGTTTTATGTTTTACAAAAGCTGGTCCAGCAATTTTATGTACAAGTCAATTCCTTCTTCGATCTCCGCCAGGTAAATGTATTCATCGGCTGTATGGCTTCTCGCAGAATCGCCGGGACCCATTTTCAATGTAGCAAAAGGCATCAGCGCCTTGTCTGAAGTCGTGGGCGATCCATAATAAGTTCTTCCCAGTTGCATACCTGCCTGCACCAGCGGATGATCCAATGCAATAGCAGTAGAGCGCATACGCAGACTCCTGGGTTGCACATCGCTTTGTATATGTGATCTGATGATCTGCAGTATTTCTTCGAAGGTGTAACATTCATTCACCCGCACATCTACCACAAAATGACAGATCGGCGGCACCACATTGTGGGCTTTATTCTCTGTCTCTATAACAGTAACCGTCATCTTCACCGGACCTAATAAAGATGATACTTTATCGAACCGGTAATCGCGGAACCAGGAGATATCGGTCAATGCTTTGTACAATGCATTTTCTCCTTCTTCTCTTGCAGCGTGACCGGCTTTGCCGGTAGCATGGCCATCAAGTACGAGCAAGCCCCGCTCCGCCACTGCCATTTGCATCTGTGTGGGTTCTCCTACAATACCGGCAGTGATCGGCGGCAGTTCAGGCACGAGCAATTCAATGCCGTTCTTTCCTGAAATCTCTTCTTCCGCAGTAGCGGCAAGTACAATGTTGTACTTCAGATCCTTTCTGTTATAGTAATGAAGAAAAACAGCAATGAGCGACACCAATGAACCACCTGCATCATTGCTTCCCAGTCCAAACAATTTGCCATCTTTCACGGCAGGTTCAAAAGGGTCTAGGGTATAGGCTTTGTTGGGCTTTACCGTATCATGGTGCGAGTTGAGCAACAAAGAAGGTTTGGCAGGATCAAAATGCTGGTTCTTTGCCCATACATTGTTCAAATGCCGGTGAGTAGTTACGCCTCTTTCCTGTAAAAACCGTTCCAACAGGTAAGCCGTCCGGTCTTCTTCCTTACTGAAAGAAGGAATGGCTATCAGTTGTTGTAACAACTCAACCGCTTGCTGTGTTAATATAGAAGATGGCTGGTTGCTCATAAATTATTCCATTTGAATGGCAGTACCCGCTTCTCCGGCTACCAGTTGCGTGAGTTGTTCCGCTTTGCCGATGATCACTTTATGAACACCCTTTTGCAAGGCAGCGAAAGCATTGTCGAGCTTGGGTATCATGCCCGCAAAGATCAGTTCTTTTGCTTTGAGTTCACTATAATAGCCCGGATTGATCTTACTGATAACAGTAGCATCATCATTGGCATCAAACAGCACCCCACTTTTTTCGAATGAATAGATCAATTCTACCTGGTACAGGCTGCTCATGGAGCGGGCCATTTCCTGGGCGATGGTATCTGCATTGGTATTCAGCAATTGTCCCTTTTGATCGTGTGTGATGGGGGCCGCTACGATCGCTACCTGTTGTTGCAGCAGCGCATGCACGAGTGATACATTCACTGCATCTACATCGCCTACAAAACCATAATCGATGCTGGGATGTTGTCTTTTGTGGGCCAGCATAATATTGCCATCTGCCCCGCTCAGTCCAATAGCATTGCAATGATTCGCCTGTAACTGCGCTACAATGTTTTTATTGATATAGCCGGCATACACCATGGTTACGATCTTCAGCGTCTCGGCGTCGGTGATCCGTCTGCCATCTATCATCTGTTGCTCAACACCCAGCTGGGCCGCCAGTTTTGTTGCCAGCTTGCCTCCTCCGTGCACCAATATCTTATGTCCTTTCAATGAGGCAAAATCTTTCAGGAACGATTCAAGTTTTTGCTCATCATCTATAATGTTTCCGCCGATCTTGATCACATAGAGTTTTTCCATGGTGCTTATTTTCCCGATTGTAATAATTCTGCCAGGACTGCCTGTGCAGCCCATACCCTGTTACCGGCTTGTTGTGTTACCAGGCTGTGTGCACTGTCGAGTATTTCATCGCTCAATTCCACATTCCTTCTTACGGGCAGGCAATGCATCACTTTTGCATTGTTGCTGGCTTTCAGCTTTTCTTCTGTCAGCATCCATGCCGGATCGTTCTCATAGATCTTACCATAATCGATATAAGTGCTCCAGTTCTTTACATAAACATAATCTGCATCTTTCAATGCTGCATCCTGGTCATGTGTAATGACAGCTCCTTTGGTGAACTGCTCTGCGAGTTCATAATCCTGCGGATGGGTGATGACAAAATCGGCTTCTCCCCATGCATTTATCCATTGGGAAAAACTATTTGCTACACATTGTGGCAGTGGTTTTACATGTGGCGCCCAGGTGAGTACGATCCTGGGTTTGCGTTTCGCATTTTGTGCCCGGTAATGTTCCTGTATGGTAATGATGTCTGTCAACGATTGCAAAGGATGCAGTGTAGCGCTTTCCAAACTTACAACAGGTACGCCAGCATATTTGATGAACTGGTGGATGAACATTTCGCTGTAATCCTCTTCCCGGTTTTTAAGGGAAGGAAAAGTGCGGATGCACAGGATATCAAAATACTGCCCCAGTATCGGAGCCGCATCCTTGATGTGTTCTACCGTGTTACCACTCATGATAGCGCCTTCTTCAAACTCCAGTGCCCATCCTTCTTTATCTACGTTGAACACAATGGCTTCCATGCCCAGGTTGCGCGCAGCCACCTGTGTACTCAAACGCGTACGCAGACTGGGATTCAGAAACAATAAACCAATTCGTTTATCCGCTCCGAGCTGTCTGTCGGCAAAAGGGTTTTCCTTATATGCCAACGCTTTTTCAACGAGCGCATTGATATTGGGAACATCATGAACGGAGATAAACTGTTTCATTGTTATGGTATTATGCGGGGTATTGTTATGCGTTTTCTGTTGCATGCGCTGTTATTTCAGCGATGACTTCTTTCAATACGTCCAGGAATTCATCTACCTGTTTGCGTGTGATGGCCAAAGAAGGCAGCAGGCGGATCACATTCGGCTTGGCTTCTCCGGTAAACACGTTGTGGTCGAATAATAATTTTTTCTTCAGGTCTTTCAATGCTTCCGGCACATCAAATCCAATCATCAATCCGCGGCCGCGTACATTCTGCAAGCCTTCGATGGCTTTCAACCTGTTGAGCAGGTATTGTCCTCTTTGCTTTGCCACATCTATCAACTGGTCTTGCTGTATCACTTCCAGCACCGCCAGCGCTGCTGCGCAAGCCAATTGGTTCCCGCCAAAAGTAGTGCCCAGCATGCCGTACTTGGGTTGTATATGTGGTGCTATTAATATGCCGCCTATAGGAAATCCATTGCCCATACCTTTGGCCATGGAATAAATATCTGCATTCACACCGGCATAGTCGTGCGAGAAGAACATACCGCTTCTGCCATAACCGCATTGCACGCTATCAGCAATATATACCGCACCATATTCGTCGCACAATTGCCTGATCAATTTCAAAAAAGATTCATCGGCAATATTAATACCGCCTACACCCTGGATCCCTTCAATGATCACAGCAGCGATCTCCTTTCCTTCTTTTGCAAAACAATCCTGCAATGCCTGCTGATCGTTAAACGGAAGAAAAATGATATTATCTGTCTCATTCACCGGTGCAACGATCGATTTGTTATCGGTAGCAGCCACTGCCAGTGAAGTCCTTCCATGGAATGATTTACTGAAAGCGATTATCTTTTTTCTTCCCGTATGAAAAGATGCCAGCTTCAACGCATTCTCATTGGCTTCTGCGCCACTATTGCAAAGGAAGAGCTGGTAATCCTGTTTGCCGCTCACTTCTCCTAATTTTTTAGCCAGTTCCAGCTGAATAGGAATATGAATGGAGTTGGAATAAAAAGCGATCTTTTCCAGTTGATCTTCTATTCGGCGCACCCAGTGCGGATGTGTATGTCCGATACTGATAACGGCATGGCCGCCATACATGTCTAAATACTGTACACCGTTCTCATCCCATACATAAGACCCCTGGGCCTTGGTGATGGTGATGTTGTTGAGGGGATAAACGTCGAATAATTTCATTGTCGTCCTTATTAAAAATAGTTTGCTTTTAATTTAAGTCCTGCTGTTTCATCCAGTCCGAATAACAGGTTCATGTTCTGCACCGCCTGCCCGCTGGCTCCTTTCAGCAGGTTATCCGATGCGGAGTGTACCGCTATCTTGTTACCTTGTTTTTCAATATGCAACAGGCATTTGTTGGTATTCACCACCTGCTTCAGATCAATCATGGTGTCGCTTACATGCGTAAAAGCGGCGTCCTTGTAAAAATTTTTGTACAGTTGTTTTATTTCTTCAATCGGAGACGCACAATCGATCACCGAAGTAACATAGATACCTCTTGTAAAGTCTCCTCTCCAGGGAACGAAGTGTACATCTGCCGCATCATTGCCTTGCAATTGTTGCAGGCTTTGACGTATTTCTTTGATATGCTGGTGCTGCAACGTTTTGTAAGCTTGTACATTGTTCGCTCTCCAGCTGAAATGTGACGTAGTGCTCAATCCCTGTCCTGCGCCTGTTGATCCGGTGATACCGGTAGTATATACATCACGCAGTAAACCTGCTTTGGCCAACGGCAACAGACCCAATTGAATGGTAGTAGCAAAACAACCCGGGTTGGCAATATTAGCCGCTGTTTTGATCTGCGTTTTGTTCATCTCCGGCAGTCCGTAAACAAATTGTCTGTTGCCGATCGAGGCATGCGCTGCCAGCCTGAAGTCCTGTGAAAGATCAATCACTTTTATCTTTTCAGCTACAGGATTTTGTTCCAGGAATTTCCTCGCATCGCCATGTCCCACACAAAGGAACAGCACATCGATGTCATCGCTTAGTGTGCCGGTGAATTGTAAGTCTGTTTCACCTACCAGGTCGGCATGCACTTTACTCACAGGATTACCTGCGTTACTGGTACTGTGTATGAATGCTACCTCAACATTCGGATGGTTGATCAGCAGGCGTATCATTTCCCCGCCCGTATATCCTGCTCCTCCTACTATGCCTGCTTTGATCTTTTTCATGGTTTACCGGTTGCTTTCTTTTACGTTATGATAGATGGAAGTCTGGTTGCCGAAGATCTTTGAGAAACCTCTCACGTCTTCACCCGTCCAGCCATTGTTCATCTCTCCGTATTTACCAAACTTGCTGCTCATCAGGTCGTATTTCGATTCGATGCCGATGATTTGGAAATGATACGGATGCAATTGTACAAATACATCGCCTGTAACATTGGCTTGTGAATTTTCCAGGTATGCTTCAATATCCCGCATCACCGGGTCGAGTATTTGTCCCTCATGCAGCCAGTTGCCATAAAACTGCGCCAGCTGGTCTTTCCAGCTCAGTTGCCACTTGGTTAATACATGCTTTTCCAGTGCATGATGTGCTTTCAGGATCACCATGGGCGCGGCAGCTTCAAAACCAACGCGGCCTTTGATGCCAATAATGGTATCGCCCACATGTATATCCCTGCCCACGCCATAAGGACCGGCAATGGTTTGCAGGTATTGAATGGCTTGAGCAGGATGATCGAATGATTGATCATTCACAGTTCTCAATTCTCCTTTTACAAAGCCCAGCTTCACTTCTTCAGAACCGGTTTTAGTAACCTGTGTAGGCCAGGCTTCTTCAGGCAACAGGCCTTTCGACTGCAAGGTTTCCCTTCCGCCTACGCTCGTGCCCCACAACCCTTTATTGATGGAGTAAGCTGCTTTGGTAAAATTCATTTCAACACCTTTCGATTTCAGGTATTCGATCTCTTCTTCCCTGCTCAGTCGCAGGTCTCTTATAGGCGTAATAATTTCCACACCGGGGATCATGATGTTGAAGATCATATCAAACCTTACCTGGTCGTTACCCGCACCTGTACTTCCATGAACCACTGCAACAGCGTTCAGCTTTTTGGCGTGCTCGGCAATATGCAGGGCTTGGCTCAATCGTTCGGCGCTCACACTGAGCGGGTAAGTATTGTTCTTGAGCACATTACCAAATACCAGGTATTTAATGATGCTTTCGTAATAACTGTTTACAGCATTGACTGTGGTATGTGTTTTCACACCCAGCTTGTAAGCATGCTGTTCTATATGCTGTAACTCGGCTTCGTTGAAACCGCCGGTATTCACAATTACGCTGTGTACTTCATATCCCTTCTCATCTGTCAGGTATTTTACACAATACGAAGTATCGAGGCCGCCACTGAATCCGAGAACTACTTTTTGCATGGTATAACTGGTTTTGAAAATAATTAAAGGTGAAAGAAATAATGAAACAATGATTTGGGTTTACCCGAAGAACCGGAGCTCTCTTTTCTCTTGAAAAAACTCAGCAACCGGCTTTGCTTGATCTTCATGAACCTTTCCCAGAGCTTGGAATGCTTATTGAATTCCTGTGTGGTCTCTTCCGGCGTATAATGATCGGCCGGATCGTATAACATGGCTGTGCACATACAATTCTTCCTGTCTTTACTCATCAGGATATCGTAGTTCACGCAGCTCTTACAGCCTGCCCAGAATTCTTCATCATCTGTCAGTTCACTGTAGGTAACGGGCTCGTAACCCAGTTCGCTGTTGATCTTCATCACAGCAAGTCCGGTGGTTAACCCAAATATTTTGGCCTTCGGGTATTTTTCCCTCGACAGGTTGAAGATGGTTCTCTTGATGAGCTTGGCTACGCCGCTTTTCCTGAATGCGGGCGCCACGATGAGGCCGCTGTTGGCAACGAACTCGTCATGCCCCCAGGCTTCTATATAGCAGAACCCCACCCAGGTGCCATCTGGCAAGAGGGCAATGACGGCTTTGCCTTCCGTCATTTTCTGCGCAACATAATCCGGACTGCGTTTGGCAATACCCGTACCACGCGCTTTTGCAGAAGCTTCCATCTCATCAGTGATGGTTTGCGCGTAGTGTGTGTCGCCACCATTGGCTACACGGACAATAATATTTTGTTCCAACTTGCGAAAATTAATAACGTGAAAAAGAAACGCTGCTCTTGTCGAAGAATTCCGGGGGATTTTCCACTGATAGGGGCAAGTGCCAGTTGCTCGTCCTATCAGCAACCACGTCGGGGGAAGGAAATAAAAGCGGCTTCCACTGAACCCACCCTTAACGGGGAATTCAATGAAACTAAATTAATATGTGTAATTGCCTGCTTCACTTTGCAATATCTTTTCAGTGATTTGAAGGTGTAAAATTAGTATAGTTTACAATAAATACCCTCAATTTTTTATGAAAATTTGGTTAAGCTCGGTCATTCGAGGCACTTACGGCTGTTAGCATAAAAAAGGCCACCCCGTCTTTCAGGGATGGCCACCATTTATACCAAGCAATAACAAACTATTATTCCATGCCTCCGGGTTTTCCGCCACCGCCTCCCATCCGCATCATATCACCCATGCCCATTCTTCCACTTTTAAACATCTGCCGCATTGGATTGTTGTCGTTTCCACGCTGCATGTTGTTAGCGCCAAACCGTCGAAGATTATAGGTAAAGCTGATCATGAAATACCTTGTGAGCACTTTATTCTGTATATCCTGCCAGCCGGTAGCAGTTACCTGGCGGGTGAGCGACACGTTCTGGTTCAACAGATCGAATACATAAAATTTGAGTTCGCCGGCTTTGTTTTTAAATAGCTGTTTTGACAGGCTGGCATTCCATAATGGTATCGCCGTATTGTACCCGGCGCTCCGGCCACTGCTGTAGGTATAGCCAAAATCGGTAGACAGCATCCAGCCGCTTTTGGTGTAGTAAGTAGCTTCCGTAGAAGCGTCCTGGGTAAACGTATTGTTGTTCTGTTCGGGTTTGAGCGTATACCTCGCCATCACATAAGTGGGGGTATAGAAAAAGTTCATGTCGAAATTATCCTTCAAATTGGTTGTCCATGCAATGGTTCCGCCTAATGAATGATTGCGGGTATAGTTGCTCAGCCCGTTGATCAACGCCTGGCTCTGGTTGGTTGACAGGTTGGCCCTCAGGTTCATATTACTCTTGGGCGATTTGATCTGGAAACCATAATTAAAGAAAGCATTCACATTGTAAGTGCCTCCCAGGTTCACCGGCTTCACCATCTGACCTCCGTTGGCGAGCAGTGTAGTAGCGTTCTGGATATCGTTTTGTACCACGCTGGCATTCACTGTTGCAAAAATGATCTTGCCCGTATTGGCTTCATAAGAATGATACAGTACGCGGAAACTGTGCGTGAATTGTTGTTTCAGATCGGGGTTACCCACTTTGATGTTGAGCGGATTACTGTTATCCACCACCGGTTGCAACTGGTCGATACTTGGCTGGCCCGTTCTTCCGTAATAAAAGAACCGCAGGTTACGTGTTTTGCTGAATGCATAACTGAAATTGGCCGTTGGTGAAAGGTTTACATAATGCTGTGTCAGCGTACTGTCTTTCGTGAGGTTGTGACTGCTTCGGTCTCCCAACTGCAATCCCGATCCCACGCTGAAATTCATTTTAGTATTCTGTACGCGATAGTTCAGCGAAAAGCGGTTGGCCTGGTACGTGTTTTCAAAAATATTACTCAGGTTCATTACCGGTATATCATAATTACCGGTTGCCATGTCAAAATTATAAGTGTGTTTACCCGAAGTATTCCGGTTGCCGGAATAATTATAGTTCAGCTCGATCAACTGGTTCTTGCCCACCGGTTCTGTATAAGAAAAAGTAGTGCTGATGCTTTTGGTTTCCGGGTTACTGTTGTATACCTGGTTGATGGTATCGATACGCTCTGGCCTGGTGGCCGTAGCGAATGTGTGCGTAATGGAATTATTGGCGCCCGAACCATCGTTGGTATTCTGCCCCAGGTTCAGGTTCACAGAGAAAGTACGCCCCTTCCTGGAAAACCGGTGACGAAAAGTAGCATCGATGCTGGCATTGTACCCGGAGTTAGCGCGGGTAGCGTTGGCAGTTGAATTGCTGATATCGATCAGGCTTCCACCCTTACCCATTCCCTGTGATGTATTGGTTTGATTGGAAGTTGAGCTCGTATTCTGGAAACTGATATTGGGTCTCACTATGAGCACATTGCTCGAATCGAACTGGTGTTCGATATTCAGATCGATTCGGTGATTCTGGTTATGTGTCACGGATGATTGGGAAGACCTGGTAAAAATGGATGAGTCGGGCGTCTGCGTCAGTGTCTGGGCATAACTGTTCTGTTCACGGTATGTGCGTTGGTCATTATAAAAATAACTGCCGGATAGCTGTGTTTTGGCGCCCCAGTTATCGCGGAAGTTAACACCTCCTGCCCAGGTATTGACAAGGCCTCCGCCACCACTTGTTCCCAACAAAGAACCTCCCCCGCTAAATCCGCCGCCGCGGTTTCCACCACCGGCGCCGCCAAAACCTCCACCACCAAGTGAACCAAGGATATCCTTTACAGAAAAATTCTGCTTATTCACGTTATTACCCTGCCCCAACAATGTGATCTGCTGGTTTCCATTCATTCTGCTCAGGTTAAAACTATTATCATACAATCCTTCTTCTTCATTCGCGCCAAAGCCCAGCGAAGCTTTTCCAAAATAGCCCTTGCGTTTGTCTTTGCGTGTGGTGATATTAATCGTCTTGATGCGGTTACCATCATCGAACCCGGTAAAAGCGCTCTGGTCGCTCAATGCATCAAACACCTGTATCTTATCGATGATATCGGGAGGCAGGTTCTTGGTGGCCATCTTGGGATCATCACCAAAAAACTTTTTACCGTCTACCAGCACCCGCTGCACCTGTTCGCCCTGTGCCTTCACATTGCCGTCTTTGTCCACTTCCATACCCGGAATTTTTTTAAGCAGGTCTTCCACAACCGCATTGGGCTTGGTCTTGAATGCAGAAGCGCTGACTTCAATCGTATCCTTTTTCATTTGTATGGGCGACTGCATAACCGTTACCATTCCCAGGTCGTTATCGGCCTGCTTCATGTAAACGGTACCCATACCTATTGTTGCATTCGTTTTTGAAAATTGAAAACGGCGCGTAAACGTTTCATAACCCTGGAAACTGATCCGTACCATCATATCGCCGAAAGGAATGCCGCTCACGGAAAAGCTTCCGTCCGCTTTGGCCAGGCCATAGGCTTCAATGGTAGAATCCTGCGCATTTAACACAGTTACCGATGCATCTTTCATGGATTGCTTCGCAACTGAATCCACCAGTTTTCCGTTGATGGAAGCCGTGGCCTGCGACATGGCTTCCACAGAAAAAAACAACATTGCGATCGCTAATAAAACTCTGCTCATAAGCTGCTGAATCATTGATCAAATATATTTTCCTTTACCAGGCAGCAGGGGTTTAGTCGATACAGATGGAAAACTACTGCTATAGCTGGACAAGCGCCTGAAATAATCGGTGAAACACCGGGCAAAAAAGGGCAGTATTGATTTACTTATAATTTGTTAAGAAAAAAAATATATGCAAATGGTGCAGTAATTTTGATGTTCTGTCAACTGCATTACCCAACACCAATACCATTTAAAGATGAGAAAATCTTTGCACGCTTATCCTTTTTTTGCGACTAGCCTGATTTTGCTGGCCGCATGTCTTTTTACGAGTTCTTGCGCCAACAATTCACAGGCAGAAGCTAAAAAGAAAGACTCTTCCGGCACTCACCCAGATCCGATGAGCCTTGAATTAAGATTTACTGCCGATATGCTCGACAACAAAAAAGACCCGTCCTGCGGTATGCCTGTAACAGCCGGCATGTCAGATACTGTGCACTATCATGGCAAAGTGATCGGCTTTTGTTCGAAAGAATGCAAGGCTGAATTCCAGAAAAGCCCCGATAAATACATAGTGGCTTCGGAAATGAAATAGTTATTCCGCAATAATTTACCTGAATGCCATACGATGATATCGTGTGGCATTTTTAATTTAACTGAATAAGTATTCCACGTCTTCTTTGGTAAGACTCTTCACAAAGCCCTCATCGTCTGTAATGAGTTCGCGGGCAAGGCTTCGTTTCCGCTCCTGTAGTTTGAGTATTTTGTCTTCCACCGTATCGGTGCATATCATCCTGTAAGCGAAAATATTTTTCGTTTGACCAATGCGGTGTGTACGATCTATCGCTTGTTGCTCCACAGCCGGATTCCACCAGGGGTCAACAATGTAAACATAATCTGCCGCAGTGAGGTTCAGACCTACACCTCCCGCTTTCAGCGAGATCAGGAAAACACGGCAGTTCTCATCATTCTGGAATCGCTGGATGGCTTTTTCGCGTTCGGCTACTGTACTGCTTCCGTCGAAATATTCGTAATCAACGCCCAGCTCTTCCAGCTTTTGTTTGATCAGTGCCAGCATGCCCAAAAACTGCGAGAATACCAGCGCTTTGTGGTTACTGATGTTTTCAGTGATCTCCCGGCCAATCTCTTCGAGTTTTACCGAAACATTGGGGTATCGTTCTTCTTCTTTCATGATGGCCGGACTATCACAGATCTGCCTGAGCCTCATCAATCCCTGCAAAATGGTGAGCTGCGATTTTTGTATGCCCTGGTTTTCCACCACACCCAATATCTTATCGCGATAATCGTTCCGGTAAGCATCGTAGATCCTTCGCTGCTCTTCTCCCATTTCACAGAACAGTACCATTTCCTGCTTTTCGGGCAGGTCTTTGGCCACCTGTTCTTTTGTACGGCGCAGGATGAATGGATACAGTAGTTTGCGCAAATGCTCTTTCTGTTCTTTTTCTCCGAACTTGTCAATCGGGATGGAGAACTCCTGCTTGAAAAATTCTACACTACCCAGCATGCCCGGGTTGAGGAAATTCATCTGGGCATAAATATCGAATGTATTGTTTTGCAAGGGCGTACCACTCAGGCAAAGCCGGTTCCTGGCTTTCAGCAGGCCCGCAGCCTTGGTTACCTTACTGCCGGGGTTTTTGATAGCCTGGCTCTCATCGAGTATCACGTAATCGAACGGAACTTCCACAAATTGCTTGATATCACTTCGTAAAGTACCGTAGGTAGTGATCAGCACATCCACGCCGTTCATCATCAACTTCTCTTTGGACCTCCCACCACCGTGATGGATGTTGTAACTAAGACTGGGCGTGAACTTGGTGATCTCGTTTTGCCAGTTGTACATAAGTGTAGTCGGACAAACTACCAGCGCCTTGATGTGTTCATTTTCTTCTTTGAGATGATGCAGGAAACTCAATGCCTGTATGGTTTTACCCAAACCCATATCGTCTGCCAGTATACCACCCCATTGTACTTCGCGCAGGTAGTTGAGCCATTGGAAACCGCTTTCCTGGTAAGGGCGTAAAATGGATTTCAGGTGTGCAGGGGCTGGTATCTCTTTGATGGAATGATTGTCTTTGATCCGTTCATATTTCTCTTCCAGTTGAAAAGAGAGTTCCTCTTCGTCACGCTCCAGGTATAATTCTTCTATTACGCTGAAATGGTATTTACTCAGCTTCATAGTTCCTGTCTTTCCTTCACCTACACGGAACAGCAACGAATATTTTTTGATCCATTCTTCCGGAAGGATGCCCAGCGTGCCATCATCCAGTTGCACAAACTGCTGTTTGTTGGCCAGGGCCTTTTTCACGTCGTCTACCGTTACCTTCTGCTCTCCGAACTGTATCTGCACTTTGGCATCAAACCAGTCGGTGTTGCTGCTGATGAATATTTTGGTAGATGGCTTGGCGGTATTGAAACGAAATTTCTTCAAGGCCTCAAAACCGTATACCGGGATATTCATTTCATTGGCCGCATCCACAAACAGGAAGAACCAATTGTTCTTGAGTACTTCGGAACCTTTCAGCGCCAGCACATCTCCCTCAACCGGTTTTACAAAATGAGAATGCAGCGATTCCACTTTCTGCACAAATTCCCTTTCAGCATCCAGGTTGCGCTGTATCACAAGCAGTTTATCTGCTACCGGCAGAATGATCTTTTCTTTATCGGTACTGCGTACATCATATCCCTTATATGTAAACACCGGTTGAAACAAAAGATAATCCCCCTTCTCTTTCAGCACCACTTTCACATCCGGCTTAATATCCTTGACTTCTTCTTTTTGTACATTACTAAAATGCACATTGTATTCTTTCGAAAGCGGCAGCACGAATTGCTGTAACTGCACGGCCCAGTCTTCTGCGGCAATGGTCATCTTGCCTGAAGGCAGAAATTTTTCCAGCACAATGATGTCTTCCGTGCGATTCCAGGTGAAAAACTGGTTGTGGTATTGAAAAAGCAATGCAGATCCGCATTCATTTTCGGCGATATTGAGGTTAGCCAGCGGCAGCTTTATCCTGCAATCGATCACATACTGGTGATTGCTGTAGTTTACTTCGAACTCCGGACTGATAAACGGCAACGTCAACTCAGCCTGCTGCATATTAGCCGTTGTAAAGGTTTTCCCGGATGACAGGTAGAATACAAAAGCGTTACCCGTCAGATCGGTAAACAGCTTTTTTATTTTGGGATGGAGGTATTCATTGATGAGGTGACGGGTCTCTTCCGGTAACTCATCGTCGTGTTGCTGTATGATGTTTTCCCAAATGCCACTGAATGGTGAATTCCGGTTAAGGTACCGGTTGATCTCTCCCGGCAATAATTTACGCAGCTGTTGCAGCAGTATTTTGTCTTCTTCATTAAATACTTCCGTGTTGATGTATTTGCCCAGGTCGAGTTTTACTGCCTTGCCTGTATAGCCCGTTCCAGCCTCATCTGCTTCGCCCTGTACCGCATCCAGTTGAAGATAGGGGTACTGGTGTTCGTTGGAATTGATTACAATCCCCAGTTTCAGCAATTGCTTTTCTGTCTCTTCTTCGTCTTCTGCAATATCTGGTACTGTTTCTTCTATTTTTTTTGGCTGCACAGTCGCCGGCTGGTTCAATGATACTTTTTTGATGGAAGCATTCAGTACACGCAGGAAAGGCTTCCCATCTGTATAAGTGAATTCAAATTTTCCATCCAGGTCATCTTCCAGCGAATAGCCGTAGAGCGCCAGCAGCTTGTTTTTCTCTTTATCCCAGTTACGGATGCTGTCGAAATAATTGGGGCCATAATTGTGCAGGAGCTGCAACAGCACGATGCATTTGTGCACGCAGAGCGGATGTGCCTGGTCGGTGTGACAGGTACAACTCGTATCAAAATTCCGTTCTTCGTTTTTCTGGATAACCACCCTGAAATTTTCGCCCTCGTATTCCAGCTCGGCCACCACCCTTTCATCTTTTGCTTCGAGGAGATTGGACCTGCTGCTGCGCAACAGGTTCTCAGCGGCGTCGAAGCTGGCGGGAGATGTGAGCATACGAATCAGCTTCAGATCAAGCTGTTTCATTTTCACTACCGTATGCTTCTGGTCATAAGAAGATTCCCTGTCGCCCAATAAGTTTTTATCCAACAAGTCCTGCAGGTAAAAAAGAGCGGCTGCTTTGTGACGGCAGATTTCCGAGAGGTTATACGGACAGGAGCAACGCAGCGAAAGGGTTTTAGCGTCTTTGAACTGGTTGATATGTACTTTATAAAAAGTAGTGTATCCGTCATCTTTCACCCGGAAAACCACATTGGCCATCAGGTCGTCGTATTCCACCAATTCCACATTGCCGAGCGCATGGATCTTTTTGCCCCTCCGGATCACTTCTTCGGTGCCACTGTTATAGATATGTTTGACCAGGTACGGTAAAGCCATGTTTTGCCAGGAATTAGGGTTTGGGCAATTTGCAAAAGTAAAGGAAAGCGCGGCAGTTACCGAAAACTAAAGGGAAGAATGTGGATGAAATGTTTGTTAAGATCCCCCGGCCGGGTCTGTAAGGCTTATGAGGTCCCCATTACGGTAAACGGGCAAAACATTGGCCTGATCGGCCGTTACGCAGTATTCCAGGTCGGCTTCCAGTCCGTAAGCAGCCAGCCTATGCCAGTGGGTAGTTTTACGTATGAACTGTTTGATATCGTTTTTGTGCAGGCGGTACATATCTTCCGCCATCAGGCTGCTGTCGCAATGGATGGCAAAATGGTCTCTGATCCTTTCAATGACTGCGCCTGCAAAAAGGGCGTCTTCCAGGTTGAAGCGGTCTTTCCAGGCAGAGCAGCCCAATACCACATTCTTATTTTGCGCCACCAGGTGGTCGCACACGGCAGAGAGGTTGGGAAAAGATCCTGTGATAACCTCAGATGCACCATTATTCAGCGCCATGTGTAAAAGCCTGGTACCATTGGTGGTAGTAAGTACCAGTGTTTTTCCTGCGATGAAAGAACGCGGGTATTCGGCCGGAGAATTACCATGTGCCAAACCTTCAATCACTTTACCATCACGCTCTCCGGCTGTAATGCCGCCCGTGGTCTTGCCTATCTGGATGCATTTATCCACGCTGTCAACGGGAATCACACGCGTAGCGCCATTATACAAGGCGGTAGCAATGGTGGATGTGGCGCGGAAAACATCAATGACTACCACAATACTGTTTGAAATATCATAGATATCCAGCAAACGGGGAGATACAACGGTAAATAAACTGGGTTTTGGATTCATAGGTTGCAAAGATAAAGTTCAGGAAGAACAAAGAGCCAGCCTGGAAAGGCCGGCCTTGCACAAAAAGAACCGAGTCACAAAAGATGCTGTTTGCTGGATCATGCGGGGGGAACATAGAAACAACATCCATCCGGACAACAAAAACAGCCTGGCACCTTTGTCATTTGACACTCACACGCTAACCGGCTTCAATCGATGCAGGCAGACTGCGTTCTTTTGTGCAACCAAACACAAAGAACAGCTGCAGGGAACCTGAGCCGCAGTATTGAGCAATGCTATTGCTGCAGTTCAGGAAGTTTTTTCCCCAGTATCAGTAACTCATTGATCTGTATTTCGGTTATATATTGTTTATCGCCTTTTTTATCTGTATACTGGCGATTGACCATCTTGCCTTCAAGCGCAATTTCACTTCCTTTGAACAGGTATTTTTCAGCAATATCGGCCAGCTTGTTCCAGGCTATGGCCCGGTGCCATTGGGTATCGGACACTTTTTCCCCGTTTACATCACGGTAATGTTCATTGGTGGCCACACGCAGGTGTGCCGCTTTCTTTCCAGAATCGAATTGTTTAATTTCAGGGTCCTGGCCAAGATGGCCGATCAATTGTACCCTGTTCCTGATCGTGTACATAAGCAACAGTTTTACTTTGATGATGAATCGATGAACGGTCATTCACCGTACCGAATCCGAATGCATCACAAAGTTTAACTGTTCCGGTCTTTTTAAAAACCGTACTAATACGCAATTATTAGAAAGGAATTTTAACCACCCTTGCTTTTACAGGTGTATTACGTATGTCGATGAAGATTTCGCTGTCAAGCCCGGCATGGTCAACAGTTACATAACCCAATCCTACCGCTTTGTTCAGTGAAGGCGCCTGCGTACCGCTGGTCACTTTTCCGATCGCATTGCCTGATGCATCCTTGATCAGGTAATCGTGGCGCGGGATGCCTCTTTCGATCATTTCAAAACCTACCAGCTTCCGTTTAACACCTTCCGCTTTTTGTTTTTCCAGTATTTTTTTTGCTGTGAAATCCTTGCTGAACTTGGTAATCCATGCGAGCCCGCCTTCCAGTGGAGAAGTGGTATCATCGATATCGTTTCCATAAAGGCAATAACCCATTTCCAACCGAAGGGTGTCCCTTGCTCCCAATCCAATCGGCTTCAACCCTTGTGGCGTACCAATCTCAAAAATGGCTTCCCAGATTTTATCTGCTGCGCCGTTGCTGTCTTCAAAATAAATTTCTACACCGCCCGCTCCCGTATAACCAGTGGCACTTACCAGCACATTATCTACACCCGCAAATTTTCCTTTGGCAAACGTGTAATATTTCAGGTTCATGATGTCCATATCGGTAAGCGGTTGCAACATCTTTGTGGCGTTCGGGCCCTGTATGGCCAGCAGACAAGTCTTATCGCTGATGTTGTGCATTTCCACATTCCGGGTATTGTGCTTCGATATCCAGTTCCAGTCTTTTTCTATATTGGAGGCATTCACCACCAGCATATATGTTTTGTTCTCTTCGATACAATAGACAATGAGGTCATCTACAATACCTCCCTGTTCATTGGGCAGGCAGCTATACTGGGCTTTTCCGTTGGTGAGTTTGGAAGCATCGTTCGAAGTAACGCGCTGGATGAGATCGAGTGCATCCGGGCCTTTCAGTATGAACTCTCCCATGTGACTTACATCAAAAACACCAGCATTTTTGCGAACAGCTGCATGTTCATCATTGATACCGCTGTAACTGATGGGCATATTGTATCCTGCAAAAGGGGCCATTTTTGCGCCCAACGCCATGTGTTTCTGAGTAAACGGAGTATTTTTCATGCTTTTTTACTTTGCCGAGCAAAAATAGGTGAAGCAAGGGGGGCGTAAAAATAAAAAAACAATGTGTTACATTGTTTTCAATCAGTCTGCCGATAGTGTTGCTTTGATGCCTTCCCCCAATCGCTTTATTCTCAGGTAGGCGTCCTCGTCATTCTCCTTTTTATCGAACCTGATTTGCAGTTTACCCGGATTCGTCCTTATCTGAAAAATTGCCCGGTCCTGGGGAGCTATGTTCGCATCTATATAATGCTGGATCCGTTTTGTTTTCTGTTTATTGTAATGCGCCGATAATTCGTACCTGTCGTCTGAGTCTTGTATCGTAATACTTGTATTCGAATTGTCGAATGAAAATAAACAACCGGAAAGGGTAAAGACCGTAAGCATCAATCCCACGAAAATGACTGTAGTTATTTTTTTCATATTGATTGTTTTATTTCGCGATTCTTAAAAAAGGGAAGAACCCCGTTCTGAGAACAAAGCAGGGTTCTTTTCTTTCCCAACTTCAACCGATTTTATAGTACCATTTGCATCATCACCAATCTTGCATTATCGAATGTGATGTCCATCTTTTCTTCTTTTTTCTCGGCATGCACCGCAGGCATCACAGCATTGGGCTGGGGTGCTTCTTCGTAAGTGGTGGCTTTCTGATAATGATAGCGGGTAGTATCTACGGGTTTGTCCAGTTCTTTTTTCAGCTCTTCCGCCTCTTTTTGTTTTTTATCATATTCTTTCTTCAGTTCTTCTTTGCTCTTCTTGTATTGCTCTACTGCATTGTTCTCATCATCATCATTATTATTGTTGTCGCGCGCATCTTCTTCCTTGTGTACCCTTTCCAGTCCGCCTGCCCTCATAATGTATTCCACATTGCTGTCCCAGTTCTGGTAATCGTTCCAATCGTCGCCCCAGTCGCCGTCATTGACATGGAACCAGCTTAGCCTGTTCGCCACTCTCCTGTCGATCATGATCCGCTTGCCTACCGGCACCTGTACGGTTACTTCTACACGCTGGTTGCGGAATTTGGTTCCTGAATGCAGGGAGAATCCCCGATCGAGCCAGATGGTACTGTCTTCCTGGTTGATCCCATAGTTGATGCCTCTTACATTTTCCATGGCGCTGCCGGCATCTTTTCCGCTGCTGTACTTGGTAGCGGAGATATGGTAAACAGAATCCTTACTTTTTAAGATGCGAAGCCTTACATTATTAAGGAAAAGGCTGTCATCGCTCACACTCATCACACCATCTATTTTACCCAGCCATCCGCCAATCACTTTCACTTTGCTGTCGGGCACATTGATGATCAGTTTTCCCGTACCCGGCTGAACAATGGAGTATTCTTGCTTATCCCTGGCGCTTGCATCGAAATTGCGTGCAATAGAAACGGCCAGCATGATGCCGCAGAATAATCCAATGAACCACAGTCCGGCGAAAGTGAAACCAAGAAACTTGTTGCCCGATTTAACACCCATGATCCTACGCACGATCCATATAATGAAAGCAACTACCGGCACGCCCAGGAACAGCAACAGTGTTGCCCATGCAAGGAAGTTTTGTGTTACGCCTTCCAGGAAGAAATCTTTCAGGGGGAATACACCTATCCCTGCCACCAGAAACGCCAGGAGCGTAACCAGTAAGGCAAAAGCCAGTATACCTGCCAGGAAAAGAAAGAATGCTTTGAAGATAATGGCTATGGCATTGCCCAGCCGGCTACCGCCTCTTCTGCCGATCTTTGCTGCTTCACTGCTGAACTGTTGCCCCTTCTGGCTGATGGTTTGTCCGAATTCTTGTCCGAATTGTTGCGCACGCTCTTTCACTTCACCACCCCATTTCTCAGCGCGGCTTTTAAACCCCTCCAAGTCTTCCTGTATCGTATTCTTAATGGTATTGAGGTCTACTTTTTCGCCACGCATCTCCAGTTTATCCGATGCACTTTTGGCTTCCGGTATCACTGCCCAGAGTATGGCATAGGTGATGAAAAGTGTACCGCCAAAAGATCCGAAGACGATGCCCGGGAACGGATTATAGTCGAACCAGAAAGCATGCCTGAATATGGAAGTAAATATGCCTACTACCAGCGGCAGTACAAAGATCAGTCGGGGTACCCATACGGCTATGTCGAAATAAGCAGCCAACCCACTCGCCACGCCTGCAATCACTTTTTCATCTGGATTGCGATAGAGACGCTTGGTGCTTGTAGCATTTTCAAGCCTTTTGGAAGGCAGTATGATCCATAAAAGTATGTATAACAAAATACCGGTTCCGGCGCCGAAAGTGATGAGGGCAAATACCAGGCGCACGATCGTAGGATCAACGCGCAGGTAGTTGGCCAGGCCGCTACAAACACCGCCCAGCATTTTATCGCTTTCATCGCGGTAAAGACGGCCTCTCGGCGCTTCACCGGCTCCTTCATAAAATGTTCTGCTTTGCTGCTGCTGTTTGGTCTCTTCGCCTAATTGAGTCTGTACCTTGCTTTCGTCTCCTTCAAAGTCTTCCGGGCGGCCCATGCTCTTAATGATGCCATCTACATCTTCATCTGTGATGCAGGTGCTTCCTTTTTTAAGGCTGTCGCCAAACAGTTCTGCAATACGCCCTTCGATATCATTGATGATCTCGTCGCGCCCCTCCTCGTTGGCAAAGAACTTGCGCAAGCTTTCAACATACTGTTTGAGCATGTCGTAGGCCGATTCCTCGATGGGAATCACCCTGCCCTGGAAGTTTATATTGATTACCTTTTTCATTTTCTGTTCTGGTTTTGTTGGTTAAGGTTGGGATGGGTTGGGTTCGGATGTTGGATCTATGGCGGATTGCGTCAAAGTATGTACGGCGTCGGCCAGCTCCTGCCAGGTTCTTTCCAGTTCGCCATAGAACTCAAGACCTTTGTCTGTCATCACGAAATATTTCCGGGGTGGGCCGCTGTTGCTTTCTACCCAGCGGTAGGTTAACAAGCCTGCATTTTTCAATCGTGTGAGCAACGGGTACAAAGTGCCTTCCAGTATGTGCAGGTTGGCAGTCTTCATGCGATCCACAATATCGCTGGGGTATACTTCGCCCTGGCGTATGATGGACAAAATGCAAAACTCCAATACCCCCTTTCGCATCTGACTCTGTGTGTTCTGAATATCCATATCCGGAGTTTTTGGATCTTCCGTCCCGCACCTGGTTTTGCGCGGGATGGGAGATCGTTGTTATGAAATGAGATTGGTTTGCTGCTTATGCCATCAGGAATCTCCTTCCGGTCCTTGTTCTTCTGCTGCGCTGGAGGTTCCAATAATCGGCCGCTGTGAAAATGGCTTTGTGTTCTGCTACCCGGGCTACTGTTTCTTTTACAGATGCTTCTTTCACCAAGTTAGTGATATCGCTTTTCTCCAGGGCTGTCAGCAATTGAATGTTTTGTGTTTTCATGATTCTTTTATTTGATAGTGTTTTTAAATGCTTGTTCTCATTGACAACACAAAGATGGGATATTATTTGGTACTATGCAACACATAGTACCAGTTTTTTTTCAGTAATAGGCAGAAGATTGTAACTGGTTAAGCTTATTTATTTGATAATCAATACATTATGGCTAGATCGAACATTTCACTCTTACATAAACGGCTTCTCAGGCTGATGAAAGGCTTAATGTTGTATCATTGTGCTTCCATGAAAAAGAAGCTCCTTTTCGTTTGTATTGAAAACAGTAACCGCAGCCAGATGAGCCAGGCTTTTGCTACTATATATGGTGGCGATGCTGTTGAAGCCTTCAGTGCGGGCAGTAAGCCTAGCGGCATAGTGAATCCCAAAGCCATTGCAGCCATGAAAGAACTGGGTTATGATCTCAGCAAGCATGACAGCAAATCATTGCAGGAAGTGGAACAATATGCTCCTTTCGATGCGGTGGTAACCATGGGTTGCGGCGATGCCTGTCCCTGGATGCCCGCCAAACAGTTCATCGACTGGCAGATACCAGACCCCAAACACCTGGAGCCCGCTGAGTTCAATCAAATACGCGATATGATCGGCGAGAAAGTAAAGCAGCTCATCGCTTCTTTGTAATGTTTATTGCGGGTTGCCGCCTTTGCCCAGGATAGCTTCGATAATAGAAGTAAAGAATGATACCACCAGGCTGAATAATAACGCCGATACCCATCCGTCTACTGTAAATCCTGGTACCAATGAGGCAGCGAATTTTACAATGAGAATATTGATCACCAACAGGAACAATCCAAGCGTCAATAAAGTGATAGGTATGGTGAGCAAGATCAGCACAGGTTTCACAAAGCTGTTCAACAGGCCCAATACGAGCGCCACCAATAAGGCAGTGGCAGTGCCATTTACATGTATACCTTTCAGTATATAGGCGGCAGCCAGTATGGCTACTGCTGTTGCAACGGTCTTTGTAAAGAAACGTCCTATCATGAAGTATAATTTATATTACCGTTAACTCATAAAATGCGTCGGGCTGCAGGTATTTTTCTGCCAGTTCCCGCAACGCTTCCGGACTCACTGTCTTGATGGTTGCTATGCTATTATAAAAATAAGCTTCCTCCAGGTTGTTCAATACATAACTTTTCCACCTGGCAATGATCTGGAAGGGGCCGTCCAGGTCGCCCAGCAAAGAACCCATCATATAATTGCGTACCAGATCGAGTTCTTCTTCCGGCACCGGTTCTTTACGCAGGAGCGCCATTTCTTTGTATACTTCTTCAATAGTGGCTTCACATACATCCCTGCCCGCTTCCGTGCTGATCATCCAGGCACTGTTGTGTATGTGGTTTTGCAGGTAACTGTGTATGCCGTAAGTATAGCCTTTGTCTTCCCGGATATTGCTCATGAGCCTTGAACCAAAAAAACCACCGAACAGGTTATTCAATATCTGGACCTTGGGAAAATCGGGGTGATGCCTGTTAGGAAAAGGACGGGCAATACGGATGGCGCCTTGCACACCATTCGCATCGTTGAGAATATGGTATTTCTTTTCATCGGCTGACTGCAGGTTGAATACTGTTTCAGGTAGCAGTTGTTTATTCAGGGGCAGATGGCCGAATGTTTTATTCAGTTGTTGTTGAATATCTCCCGGTAATTTCCCCGCCGTGAACACCAGGCATTTTCCTTCAACATAAAAACGCTTGTAGAAAGCTTTCAATTCATCCTGTTGCAGTTGGTCGTAATCCAGCGTAGAAGTATATCGCCCGTACGGATGGTGAAACCCGTAAAGGTACTCATCGATCAACCGGTTGGCGATAAAATCGCATTTCTTCAGGTTTACTTCCAGTCGTTGCTTCTGGTTTTGTTTGTAGATAGCCAGTTCTTCTTCGGGAAAAATACTTTCGGTGATCAGTTCAGCTACTACCGGTAACAGGTGATGCAAATGTTTTGCCAGGCAATGCAACGAGATGGTGGCCGTTTCATTATAACACTGGCGGTTCAGGTAAGCACCATAAAACTCAAAATGCTCATTGATAGCAAAAGCATTTTTTTGTTTGGTACCATTCTTCAACAAAAAATTGGTTGTAGCTGCTACAATGTTTTTTTCTTCATACCAGTTACCGGCATAAAACACCCACTCGATCATCACCACTTCTTCTGCGCCTGCATTGATGGCATACACAGGCACGCCGTTGTCCAGGGTAAACCGGTCGCAGGGTTTCAGTCGCAGATCAAAATCCACTGCATCTACTATTTCGGGGGCTGCTTTCCTGTTGGGCATTTTATCGGTTGGGTTTGCTGTAGTAAAAGATTGTGTTGCTGTTGTTCTCATCAAAGATGTCCTGGCTGTATTCCAGGATATCCTCCGCCGTTACCGCATGGTATTTTTGCAATTCGGTATTCATCAGTTGTGCATCGCCCAGCAATTCATACAGGGCCAGGCTTCCGGCGCGACTCATCACGCTCATGTCTTCAAAAGCAATCACGCTTTCTGTTTTATTCTTTACTTTCTGTAATTCCGTATCGCTCACTTTTTCCATTCGCATCCGCGCAACCTCGTTATCTACTGCTTCGGCAGCCGTTTCCATGCTCACTCCTTTTACCAGCTTGCCTTCGATGGCCAGCAAACCGGCATCAATGCTTCCGAAATGATAGCAATCCAGGCTGGAAAATAATTGCCGCTCTTTTACCAATGCCTGGTAAAGCCTCGATGAGCCTCCGCCTCCCAGTATTTCCGTAATTAAGTCGGCTACATAATAGCCTTTATCGAGCCGGCCGGCAATATGCCAGGTTTTGATGAAAGCATCCAGCGGCACATCGGCATGGTATACTGCTTTTCTCGGGGCTGCCTGCTTTGGTTCAACCGGTAAATTCCGCTGGTATTTTTCTCCCATGGGAATATCGCCGAACCATTTTTCGGCCAGCGTTCTGACCTTGTCTGTCTGCACATTTCCCGCCACCACAAGAATAGCATTCACAGGTCTGTAATGTTTGAAGAAAAATGCTTTTACATCTTCTATCTGCGCGTGTTCTATATGCGCTAATTCTTTACCGATGGTCATCCAACGATAAGGGTGTGTGGTATAAGCCAGTTCACGCATCTTATGCCATACATCGCCATAAGGTTTGTTGATATAATGTTCCTTGAACTCTTCCACCACCACTTTGCGCTGTACATCAAGGCTCTTCTCGCTGAAAGCCAGGCTCAGCATCCGATCGCTTTCGAGCCAGAAAGCGGTTTCAATATTTTCTGCCGGTAACTGGCAATAATAATTCGTGAGATCATTGGTAGTATACGCATTGTTTTCGCCGCCGGCCCTTTGCAGGGGCTCATCGTAATCGGCGATATTGATACTGCCGCCAAACATCAGGTGTTCGAACAAATGCGCAAAGCCAGTTTGAGAAGGAGCTTCGTCGCGTGCACCTACATCATACATAATATTCACTACAGCCATGGGTGTGGACGGGTCTTCGTGTACCAACACCCGCAATCCGTTCTCCAGCACAAATCGGTTAAATTGAATCATAGTCCTTGTAAAAGACGCAAATTAGTCATTTTGTGCTACCGCCTGATGTCTTTGATATCCATGGTGAGCACCAGGGGATTGTTATTGCGGAAAACGATCACTTTCACCCTGCCCAGGGTATTCTGAAAAAGATTTTTGTACACCTGTATATTCTTGGAGAAATTAGATTCCACCGAAAAAATAATGTCGTCGGGCTTGAAACCTGCTTTATCGCCCGGGGAGCCTTTGACAATATCCACTACGCGGATCTCTCCATTGATCATATAAATGCCCAGACCTGTATACGAATAATCGAAAGACTCTGCGTAATGGCTGTTGGGTCTGATGTAAATACTCCGCTCGGGGTAGTTCAGGATCACATTGAAACGGCGCATGATATCGTTGCCTATCAGTCCGCCCAGCAAAGGATAAGAGGTAACGTTGAAATCGTCTTCAAAAATATGGATGGGTACTTTGCGGAATTTATACGGACCCAGCTTCACCGATTTGATCACCGTTATCTGCATTTGTTTTTTCCCGCCTAACCCCTCTGCCTGCGTGGCATAATATTTTCTTTTCTTTTTGATGAACACGCTGTCATCCACAAAATCTTTTGATAAAAGGAAACAGAGTCCGGCGCCTGTATCAAAAATGAATTTACCGTTGATCTCTCTTTCATCGCCGATCATTGCATGCTGCATGGCCAGTGTTGAAAAATCCGGTTTCAATATATATCCGCCACGTGGATATTTTATAGTGCCCGGTGTAAACACTTCAATCAGCTGTTTGTCATAATCGATCATCACAATATACCTTCTTAAAAAACTATACCCGATGATGCCGTCTATTTTAATACCATACACACTGGTAAGCAGGTCGTAATCGTTGATGTGAAAGTCGAGGTGTTCCGTAACCAGTCCGGGTAACCTGAGCGTATGATTATACGCAAACTCCACCGTTCGCATCCCCGCAATACCGCGAATGGTTTTATCGCTCATCTTGAGCGACAGCTTCAAAGCCGCAGCAGTGGTTGAATCGAGCGAAATACCGCCGCTGCCGGTATCGAATACGAAGTTGAGCGAGTCGGGCGAATCATCCACCTGTGCTTTTACGATCACAATGCCACCACTGAGTTGTGTAAAAGAGAACTTGGTGAGCAAGTGCGATTGTGGCGCTATGAACTCTTCCTGTGCTTTCAAAGAAAAAAAACAGAAAAGCAGCAGGTTGGCAAGCAATAAGCGTTTCATACAAATTGAATATAAGCTTAATTACTAATAGCTGCTCAATTACTTTATGAATGGCATTTATCATCTTACCTTTGTGTTTTCTACTAAATGAACGGATGATATGCAACTAGCCGATTTATACCAGAAAGCCCTAGGTTTTGAATTCCTTTCCGTTGAAGAAGGGCTGTTCCTTTTTGAACAGGCACCTCTGACCGAACTGATGTATGTTGCCGATGAGATGCGTAAGCAACAGGTGCCACACGGAAAAGTGACCTGGCAGATCGATCGGAATGTAAATACCACCAATGTTTGCATTGCCAATTGCAAATTCTGTAACTTCTATCGTATACCGGGTCATGCCGAAGCGTATATCACCGATATGCCGGTTTACCGCAAGAAGATCGAGGAAACATTCAAATATGGCGGCGACCAATTGTTGTTGCAGGGCGGACACCACCCTGAGCTGGGCCTCGATTTCTATACCCGTACATTCCGCCAGTTGAAGCAGGAATATCCTACCCTCAAGCTGCATGCATTGGGCCCGCCCGAAGTGGCCCACATTTGTAAGCTGGAAAAAATGAGCCATCGCGATGTGCTCATGGCTTTGCAGGAAGCAGGACTGGATTCTTTGCCGGGTGCAGGCGCTGAGATATTGGTTGACAGGGTGCGACGCCTGATCTCCAAAGGAAAATGCGGCGCCGATGAATGGCTCGCCATTATGCACGAAGCACATAAACTCAACATCACCACAAGCGCTACCATGATGTTCGGTCACGTGGAAACACTGGAAGAGCGTTTCATTCACCTTGTGCGCATAAGGGAAGTGCAGAGCCTTAAACCGGAGTCGGCCAAAGGCTTCCTGGCATTCATTCCCTGGACCTTCCAGGATGTAGATACCTTACTGGCCCGTATCAGGGGCGTACACAACCTCACTACCCCCGACGAATATATCCGCATGATCGCCATCAGCCGCATCATGCTGCCCAATGTCAAGAACATCCAGGCGAGCTGGCTTACGGTGGGCAAGCAAACCGCCCAGATCTGTCTGCATGCAGGCGCCAACGATTTCGGCAGTATCATGATCGAAGAGAATGTGGTGAGTGCGGCCGGTGCACCCCATCGTTTTACCTACAAGACCATGCAGGACGCCATCCGCGAGGCCGGTTTCGAACCCCAGTTACGCAACCAGCAGTACGAATGGAGGCCCATTCCCGAAGCCATACAGGAGCAGGTGATCAATTATTGATGTTTTTCTGCCCGTAGTGTAACATAGTGGCCCTTCAATCGTATCAATAGTCAACAACATGACTGAAAAAGAGTACAACGACTGCGTCACACAATATGCCGATAATGTTTACCGCTTTATCGTGAAAAACCTCCGGCACGAGGAAGATGCCAGGGATATTGTGCAAACCGCATTCGAAAAACTCTGGCGTAACCGGGAAACGATCGAGACCATCAAATCAAAATCATACCTGTTTACCATTGCCTATAACCAGATGATCGACCATATCAGGAAGGTGAAAAGGATAAAATTGAAAGATACATTCGAAGAAAGCGGAAGCAAGACCTACCAGTTACACAGCAACCCAAGAAAAACCCTGATGGAGGCCCTGAACCGTCTTAATGAAACGCAGAAAAGCCTGGTGATGCTGAAAGATTATGAAGGATACAGTTATGAAGAGATCGGACAGATCATGAACCTGAACGCGAGCCAGGTAAAAGTGTACCTGCATCGTGCGAGGCTGGCACTGAAAACCTATCTGGTGAAACCTGAAAACATTATATAAGACCTGTGATAAACATTGACCGACATAACTACGAAGAATTATTCCTGCTCTACCTCGACGGGGAACTCCCTGCCGCGGATGCCAAAGCAGTGGAACAATTCGTAGCGGATAATCCCGATCTGGCGGTGGAACTGGAAGCCCTCAGGCAAACCCGCTTATTACCCGGTGAACCAGTTGATTTTCCTTTCAAGGAATCGCTGTACAAAAACACTGCATCTATTGATGCATCTTCTTACGAAGAACAATTACTCAGTTATATCGATGACGAGTTAGCGGGCGCTGAAAAAGAAAGTATGGAAGCTTTGCTGATGAAGAACCCGGAGGCAACAGCTTATTTGCATCTGCTTCAACAAACAAAACTCGAAGCCGAGCCAGTGCCTTTTCCCTATAAAGAATCGCTTTACCGTACCGCTTCAACAAAAAGACCTGTTATTTATATCAACTGGCAGCGCGTGGCTGTGGCAGCCGTTTTAGCAGGTCTGGGACTGACCCTGTGGTTCATTCCCGGTTCTCTCCGCCGCAACCCACCGGCTGAAAAAGAATTGGCTGCTATCAACAAACCTGCTGTTCAGCCTCAAAGCAAAACAACCATATCATCACCGGGTACTGTTGACCATGTTATTACCAATACTGAAAACAAAGAAGTTGTTGCAGATCATACTACCAACCCTGTAGTTAATAAACAACCCACTTCAAAAACACAGACAGCAGGCGTCATGCCTGTTGAAAACAGTTTGCCTGCTGAACAGAGCCGCTCCCTGGCACAGGTACAAGCCATTCCGGTAAGCACAGGCGTTGGAAGAACCGAGATCCATCCGCCGGTTGAAGTACTGGCTGCTAATACCAGCTTGCAACAACCTGTTATTGCCCCGAAAGAAGCAACGGCAGCCAACAATTCCGCTCTTACAAAATACAAAGAGTTGGAAACCGATGAAGACAATAAAGGACTCTTACTGGGTTCTATCGAGATCAATAAAGACAAACTGCGCGGCTTTTTCAGGAAGGCGTCCAGCATTTTTAAAAGCAAAGCTGCCCGGGAGGAAGAAGACAATCGCAGCTTGAGATAAAGTAAAAAATCGTATGAAGTATGTAGTAAGTTTAGTAGCGGCATTGTTCGTTACGGGATGGGGGATGGCTCAGACCGACAGCACCGGCCGTTCATCGGACACGATCAAAGTGGGCAATTTCATCATCATCAAAAAGAAAAAAAGCGGGTCGGGCGATGAGGAGAGTGTGTGGAAGAACTGGGACAAAGATTTCGAGATCCGTACAGAACACCGTAGCCGCAGAAGAACCAATATCAGCACCAACTGGTTCATCTTCGACCTGGGCTTTGCCAATTTCCGCGACCAGACCGATTATACAGCGGCACAGTCCGGCGGTTACTTCAGGGTGCTGCGGCCGGCAGACGGCCAGGTCAATGCCAACAGCTTCCACCTGAACAACCTCAAATCCAGCAATGTGAACATCTGGTTGTTCATGCAAAAGCTGAACATGGTAAAGCATGTGGTCAATCTCAAATACGGGCTGGGGCTTGAAATGTACAATTTCCGTTACGACAGCCGGATCAGTTACCGCAAAGATCCTGTGCCTTATGTGTACAATGATTCCATCTCTTTTTCCAAGAACAAACTATATGTGGGATACCTGACGGTGCCACTGATGGTGAACATCAATCCTGCACCGGACAGAAAAAGGAGTTTTTCTTTCAGTGCGGGTGTGAGTGCCGGGTATATGCTCAGCAACCGCAACAAACAGGTGAGCGCCGAAAGGGGTAAGCAGAAAAACAACGGCGATTTCAGCCTCGAGCCCTGGCGTCTTGCGGCTGTGGCTGAACTGGGACTGGGTCCTGTGCGCCTATACGGTTCGTACAGCATCAACAGGCTGCACAAGGAAGGTACCCGGTTAGAACAATATCCCTATGCCGTAGGTATCCGTTTCAGTAACTGGTAAACGGCTTTTATTTCTCATGTTGTATCATGCGCTCTCTTTTCAGGGGGCGCTTTTTATTTACATCAGTTGCCGGCAACCACCATCTTCTTTCCAAAATAGCCATGCAGTACTTCGGGCAACAAAATGCCTTCATCGCCCTGGTTGTTTTCGAGCAGGCAGGCCAGTATCCTGGGCAATGCCAGTGAGCTGCCGTTCAGCGTATGCACCAGTTGCGTTTTGCCCGTAGCGTCTTTGTAACGGCACTTGAGACGGTTGGCCTGGAAACTTTCGAAATTGCTTACACTGCTCACTTCCAGCCAACGTTCCTGCGCAGCGCTGTACACTTCAAAATCATAAGTGATGGCACTGGCAAAACCCATATCGCCGCCGCAAAGACGCAATAAACGATAAGGCAATTGCAGCGACTGTAATAATTTCTCCACATGCAGCACCATTTCATCGAGTGTGTCGTAACTTTTTTCGGGCTGTACCAACTGAATGATCTCTACTTTTTCGAACTGGTGCAGGCGGTTGAGGCCACGTACATCTTTTCCATAACTGCCAGCCTCTCTTCTAAAGCAAGGTGAATAGGCCGTCATTTTAACCGGAAAATCTTCTTCTTTGAGGATTGTATCGCGATAAACATTGGTAACAGGTACTTCTGCCGTGGGAATGAGGTAAAAATCATCTTCCGTAGCATGATACATCTGCCCTTCTTTATCCGGCAGCTGTCCGGTTGCATAAGCAGAATCGGCATTCACCATGAAAGGCGGCAGGTATTCTTTATAGCCGGCTGCGGTATTGTAATCGAGAAAATACTGCACCAGCGCTCTTTGTAATTTGGCGCCCTGTCCGGTATAAACAGGAAAACCACTGCCAGTGATCTTGTTACCCAGTTCAAAATCGATCAGGTTGTATTTCTTGGTCAGGTCCCAGTGTGGTGTTGCATTAGCCGGCAGCGCAGGTTTAACGCCCCCTTCCCTTACCACTACATTGTCTTCCGGCGTACGTCCTTCCGGCACCTGCGTGCCGGGCAGGTTGGGTAATAGCACCAGGGTATCGTTCAGTTCTTTTTCCACCCTGGCCATTTGTTCTTTCAGCGGCTCCAGGGCTGCTTTCCATCCTGCCACATCGGTCTTCAGGGTCTCGGCCGCCTCTTTTTGTCCCTGTGCCATCAGCTTACCGATCTCTTTGGATGCTGTGTTGACTTTCGATTGTGTATTGTCGAATTCGGCCTGCAGGCGCTTACGTTCATCATCCAGTTGAATGATGGTATCCACCAGTTCGGGTTGTTTGAAATGCTTTACTGCCAGTCTTCTCTTTACTTCAGCCGTATCATTGCGCAACACACTCACTTGTAACATAAGGATCGATTTGCCGCAAAGATAACAGTCATTTACCTTTGCCACATGTTATTCGCAACAGATGATTTACAGCAGCGCTGGTGGAACCTCGAAGCCAAACTGGTGGAGCGGTTCGGTAAAAAGCCCGACCTGGAAGCCGTATTGTTCCTTATTGGCATGCAGGAAACCGGTTTTGTGAAAGAGAAAATATCGAAAGAGCAGAAGCAGGACCTCATGCATGTAGCTGTGTGTACGGTGTTGGCACAGAGCGGCTATTATGCACTGGAGCAACAGGATGCAGAAGGCTGGCCCCATTTCAGGCAATTGAAAGAATTACCCGTGATGAGCATGCCCGAACAGGAGAACTTCATCAAAGACCATATTCTCCTGTATTTTGAACAACAAGGTTTTTGAAAGATCGTTTTTTATTCAATATTTGCACTATTAAACCACGCTTTATGAATTTTCCCGCAGAACTGCGCTACACCAAAGACCACGAATGGATACGCCTGGAAGGCAATACCGCTATCATCGGCATTACCGATTTTGCACAGCATGAACTGGGTGATATCGTTTATGTAGATATTACTTCTACCGGTAAAACGCTGGCCGCTGAAGAAGTCTTCGGAACCGTTGAAGCTGTTAAAACAGTAAGCGATCTTTTTCTTCCTGTTGCCGGAACAGTGGTTGAAGTGAACAGCCTGCTGGAAAAACAACCTGAACTGGTGAACACCGATCCTTATGGAGACGGATGGATGATCAAAATGACCGTAGCGACTCTGTCAGATGTAGACGCACTGATGACCCATGAAGCTTACGGCGCACTGGTAGGATAAATTAATTTTGATTGAAAGCGATTCTTTTTGCCCCAGCGGTCTTGTTATTCGCTCTGTGTACGGTGCTGTTAACCCTCCCGGGTGCAGACCTGCCTTCGTGTGGGTTTTGCGCTGCCATACCGCAATTCGATAAGCTGGTGCACATTGGTATGTTTACCTTATTGGGATTGTGCTTTGGCTATCCTGTGGTAAAAAGCCCCTGGACATTGCAAAGACGTTTGAAATGGGTATTGCTCATCGCCTTGTTGAGCATCGGATATGGTATTGCTATTGAATTCATCCAATTATTCTGGATACCGGGGCGGAGCTTTGAAGGATGGGATATACTGGCAGATAGTACAGGCAGTTTTATTGCTTATATGTGGAACAGGAAAGCCTGTAAAAAAATTGGCCCCGATGGAAATCGGGGCCGCAACCAAAACTAACTGCTTATGAGAAAATTGACTACTTAACTTGTTTTGCGCTTCTACTTATATTAACTCAAAATCGGTGCCAAACCCTTACTGCGTCTGTTAATACTTTCTAAACCCAGATACACCGGGCTTTCCCTTCGCTGCTTTTCTAACACAAAGATCTGTATAAAAGACAAAAACTTTTGTCAATGGTTTAACAATGAAATGTTAAAGGAAATACTACATCAATCCGTGTTTTAGAACACATTGAAAAATAGCCACTTATATTCCCTTTCCCATAACCCCATTTCCCAAAAAGACCTTTCAATTTACCCAGTAAGTTAAAGAATACAGGGTTATTCTCATAATTATTTTAATAATATTTTTTGCCATTCCAGGGAGTCGCCATTGAAAACATTGAAATCGGTAACACTTCTGACCCCGTTCACATGCCCGGCATCGCTGTGCTGCCAGAAAGTCCAGGGGCGGTTCACGTGCGGACTTTCCTGCTCAAAATAATGCGCTACCCATAAAGGATATTCATCGAAAGCCCGCCCTAGGTTCCGCTTATAAAAATCGGCATAAGAATATATGATGGGTTTCACCCCGTATGCTTTTTCTACGGCCACCAGCCATTCCCTGATCCGGCTGCGCATCGAATCGGGCTTCACACCATACAACTCTTCAATGTCCAGCACCGGCGGCAGATCGCCCTTTGTCAATTTTACCTGGCTGATGAAATTTTGGGCCTGCAATGCACCGCTCTTATTAGCCAGGAAAAAATGATAAGCGCCGCAAACCATACCGGCTGCTTTCGCCTTTTCCCAGTTCTGTTTGAAACGTTTGTCGGTATCGTTGAGCCCCTCGGTTGCTTTGATGAATACAAACCCCAGTCTCGTGTTGTTGATCTTCATTGCCCTGACTTCCTGCCATGCAATAAGCTCCTGGTGACTGCTTACATCGATCCCGTGTATGGAATAGCCTGTAGGTATATCTATGCCGAAGGCAGTAAAATGAACGAACTTCGCTTTCGACTCCTCTTCTCTCTCCCAACGCTGGCGCAGGAAAAGGTACGATGCTGTGCCGCCCAGGCAACACAACACCACCAACCACAATATCCTTTCTATCCTGTTCTTTGTCCGTTTGCTTTTTTTCATCCGTATCTTTATGGTTCGCCGCCCCTGGCGGCTGTTATTTTTGCTGGATGGAACGCCTTAGATATCTGTGCGCCCCATCGCTTGCAAAACTCGTGCATTTAATACTACTTTTACAATCCTATGGCCTATTTCAACTGGAACGATAGTATCAATCTCCTACAAAAACTGACCCTGCGGCGCTTCTGGAATGCCATCAAAGTGTACGGTAGTTACCAGCTTACACGTTTAACAGGAAAACCCGTTCAATGGGGGTACCCTGTTTCGATCTCTTTTGAACCTACCACTTCCTGCAACCTGCGTTGTCCTGAATGCCCCAGCGGACTTCGCGCGTTTACCCGGCCTACCGGTATGCTGCAGAAAGACTTTTTCAGAGAGACCATCGACGATATTTACCAGGACCTGCTCTACCTCATCTTTTATTTCCAGGGTGAGCCTTACCTCAATCCTGAATTCCTGAACATGGTGAAATATGCGCATGATAAAGGAGTCTATACCGCTACCTCTACCAATGCGCATTACCTCACCGATGAAAAGGCCAGGCAAACAGTAGAAAGCGGGCTCGACCGCCTCATCATTTCCATTGATGGCACTACACAAGATGTGTACCAACAATACCGCGTAGGCGGAAAACTGGATAAAGTACTCGAAGGCGCCAGGAATATTGTTAAATGGAAAAAAGAGCTAAAAAGCAAAACACCTTTTATTTTCTTCCAGTTCCTGGTGGTGAAACCCAATGAACATCAGATTGAAGAAGTAAAAAGATTGGGTAAGGAAATTGGTGTAGACCAGGTACGTTTCAAGACCGCACAGGTATACGATTATGAAAATGATCCGCATCAATTGATCCCACAAAACAACAAATACAGCCGTTATAAAAAAGACCGTAACGGAAAGATGCAGGTGAAAAGCGGCCTGAAAAATCATTGCTGGAAACTCTGGCATGCGAACGTGATCACCTGGGATGGATTGGTAGTACCCTGTTGTTTTGATAAAGATGCCACCCATCAACTGGGCAACCTTACAACACAAAGTTTCCGGGAAACATGGCATAACGACAACTACAGGCAGTTCCGGCGCGAACTGCTCAGCAGCCGTAAAAATATTGACATTTGTGCCAATTGCAGCGAAGGGTTGAGTGTTTGGGAAAACTGATGAGTTGTTAGTTGTTAGAGGATAACTTGCAACTTTCATATTAGTTTAATATATTGAGGATCCCGACCAGGCAATCTAACATCTAACATCTAAATATGTCTCTCGAACAGGATATACAACAACCGCTTTTTCGGAATGAATACCAGAAAGCGGCTATCAATCTGATCTTTTCATCCAACTGGTTGAATGAAAAGATCAAATATCTGTTAGAATCGGAAGACATCACACAACAACAATACAATATCCTTCGCATACTCAAGGGATGTCAGCAACCATTAAGCACATTGCAGATCAGGAGTCGCATGCTCGACCGTATGAGCGATACCAGTCGTATTGTGGAGCGCATGCTGAAAAAAGGGCTCGTGGAAAAAAGAACCTGCCCTTCCGACAAACGCCTGGTAGATGTAAGCATTTCGCACAAAGGGCTTGAATTACTGGAAAAACTCGAACACAAAAATGCAGCGCTCGATAGTATTCTGCAATCCCTCTCTGAATCAGAAGCAATTACATTGAATCGTTTGCTCGACAAAATGCGCGGATGAACGGTTAGCTCTACACTTGCTTCTTCTTTATCTTCGTGGCATGAAAAAATTTCTGGCGTTCTGTTTGATGGTTGTAGCCGGCTTGAAACCGGGTATTGCGCAATATTCTCCTAATTACGAGTTCCGTGGCGTATGGGTAGCTTCCGTTAGCAATATCGACTGGCCCAGCAAGAAAACCCTCTCCGTGGCAGAACAAAAAGAAGAATTCATCCGGCTGGTAGAAATGCACAAACGCAATGGCATGAATGCTTTGATCGTACAAGTAAGACCCGCCGCTGATGCATTGTATCCTTCTGCTTATGAGCCCTGGAGCGAATTTCTCACGGGTAAACAAGGACAGGCGCCTGTGCCATTTTACGATCCGCTTGATTTCATGATCAGCGAAACACACAAACGCGGCATGGAGTTCCACGCCTGGCTCAACCCTTACAGGGCTGTATTCAACATGCGGAATTCTTCCATTGCATCCAACCATCTCACCAAAACACATCCCGAATGGTTCCTGGTTTACGGCGATAAAAAATACTTCAACCCCGGTCTGCCGCAGGTAAGACAACACACCGTGAAAGTAGTGGAAGACCTGGTGAAGCGATACGATATAGACGGCATTCACCTCGACGATTATTTCTACCCTTATCGTATTGCAGGAAAAGAATTTCCCGATGCAAAAGAATACAAACGCTATGGCAACGGATTGAGTAAAGACGAATGGCGTCGCAGCAATTGCGACAGCATTATTTACGATCTGTTCACAGCCATCAGGGCCATCAAGCCCAAGCTGCGATTCGGCATCAGTCCGTTCGGCATCTGGCGCAACAAAAGTCAGGATCCCATGGGCAGCGATACAAAAGGCGGACAAACCAATTACGACGATCTCTATGCCGATATCCTGTTATGGCTGGAAAAAGGCTGGATCGATTATGTAGCGCCTCAGTTGTATTGGGAGCGCGGTCATAAGCTGGCCGATTACGATGTATTGCTGGAATGGTGGAACGATCACACCTATGGCAAAGATCTTTATATTGGGCATGGTATTTACCGCGCCGGCAGCAATGCTGCCTGGAGGGATCCCAATGAGTTGCCGGAACAAATACGCGAACTAAGAACATACCCAACTACCCGTGGGAGCATTTATTTCAACAGCAAGGTATTTGAGAGCAATCCGAACGGATGGAGCGACAGTTTGCGCAATCATTATTACCGTTATCCGGCCCTGGTACCTGCCATGCCCTGGGTAGACAATACTGTTCCCATACAACCCCTGGTTGAGAAACTGGAGGGGAATAAAATAAAGTTGGTGTATAAAGGTGAAGAAAAGATCAAGGCATTTGCCATACTGGTACTGCAACCAGGCGCCGAACCACAATTCATCAATACACAACTGGTGCAGGTGATCCCCGCCAGCAAGACTGCTACCGTAGACCTTGGCTCTTTGCCTGATATCGCCACAGGCAAAAAAATATATGCCATAACAGTCAATCCGAATAACAATGTGAGTCAGCTTACAGAAATTAGATGAGTTAATCACGCTGTTTTGCCTTTTGACTTTTAATTTTGACTTTAAATCAGTCATTTTGGGCAACATCCTTCTCATAGACGACGAAGAAAAACTCCGCACCTTGCTCAGCCGCATCATCCGGCTCGAAGGGTTCATGGTATGGGAAGCGCCCGACCTCAAATCGGCACGTAAGCTGATGGATAAAGAGACCATAGATGTGGTGCTCTGCGATGTAAAATTACCTGATGGCAATGGCCTGCAGTTTGTACAGGAGCTCAAGTCCAAATATCTTTCCGTTGAAATCATATTGCTCACCGCTTATGGCAATATTGCCGATGGCGTTCAGGCCATGAAGAGTGGCGCTTTTGATTATATCACCAAGGGTGATGACAACGAAAAAGTAATTCCGCTCATCAACCAGGCAATGGAAAAAGTACAACTGCGCAAGCATATTGAGTTATTGGAACAACGCGTGGGCAAGCGATATGGTTTCGAGCAGATCCTTGGCCGCTCGCCCCTGATCAAGGAAGCTGTAGCCCTGGCGCAAAAAGTAGCGCCTACCGATGCCACAGTTCTGTTACTGGGAGAAACGGGCACCGGCAAAGAAGTTTTTGCCCAGGCCATACACCATGCCAGTAAAAGAACCTGCAAGCCTTTTCTGGCACTCAATTGCAGCGCATTTGGGAAAGAATTGCTGGAGAGTGAATTATTCGGACACAAAGCCGGTGCTTTCACCAGTGCAGTGAAAGACAAAAAAGGACTCATAGAAGAAGCGAATAATGGCACCCTGTTTCTCGACGAGATCGGCGAAATGCCTATGGAACTGCAGGCCAAATTATTGCGCGTGCTGGAAACAGGAGAATTCATCAAAGTAGGTGATACCCGCTCTACCAAAGTGAATGTGCGCATCATTGCCGCTACCAACCGAAGTTTACAGGATGAAATACAATCAGGACATTTCCGTGAAGACCTTTATTACCGGCTGAATGTTTTCACCATTACACTACCGGCACTGCGCGAAAGAATCAAAGACATCCCATTACTCGCCGAACATTTCCTACGCCAGTTTGCTCTCAAAACCAATCAGCATGTTACAACTATGAACACTGAATTCATGGAGCGCCTGCAGCAACACGATTGGAAGGGCAATATCCGCGAACTCAAGAACGTCATGGAAAGAGCGGTGATCCTGGCCACAGGAGATACCCTTACAACAGAAGACCTGCCGTTTGAATTGCAATCCAGTTTAGGCTCTATCCATAAGAGTTCATCCCAACTTTCCGCTTTTGATCTCTCCAGTGTTGAAAAACTACACATACAACGCGTCTTAAACCATACCAAAGGAAATAAAACCGAAGCCGCCAGGCTATTGAACATCGGGCTCACTACTTTATACAGGAAAATTGAGGAGTATCATATCCTGTGAAGTTCACATGAATCAATGCATGTCTCTTAACTGCAAAAACATTATCTTAGAAAACACTAACACCCCCGGTACTACAACACCAGGGGTCGAAAGATCAAAAATAATAGTAAGCATGAGAAAACTATTCCTTGCTCTTACAGGCATTCTCTCAGTTGCACAGGCACAAACAAACAACAGGCCTCAAACCCCTAAACCTCCTTTCCATTACAATGTTGATAGTGTTGAATATGACAATACAGAGAAGACCGTTCATTTAGGCGCCACATTAACGTATCCGAAAACAAAGGGCCCCTTCCCGGTAGCCATAATGATCACCGGAAGCGGGTTACAGGATAGAGATGAAACCATTTTTAATCATAAGCCTTTTGCTGTAATTGCCGATTACTTAACCAACCATGGCATTGCCGTATTAAGGGTAGACGACAGGAATATCGGCAAAAGCAAAGGAGATGTATTAAATGCTACCAGCGCTGATTTTGCAAATGATGTGGAAGCAAGTATTCATTATTTATTAACCAGAAAAGAAATTAATAAGCGCAAGATAGGCCTTATCGGACATAGTGAGGGCGGCTTTATTGCACCTTTGGTGTACACGAAATGGCCCCATTTGTCTTTTATAATCTCCTTAGCGGGAACGGGTGTATCGGGCGCAGAAGTATTGCTGAAACAGCAAACGGACCCTTTAAAAAATGCAGTAAATGGCGATACATACAATGCTTTCTATTCACTTACGAAACAAACACTACAAATTATTCATGATCATGCTAATGAAAATGACTCGTTGATATTGAATAGGGCAAAAGAATTATTTGCCAGTTGGAAAAATGGTTTACCCGATAGCATTTTAACACCGCTTAATGCAAAAAAAGTAACACCAGAGATATATGCTGATTTCCAAGTCAAAGCGGAATTGAAGCCCTGGCTTAAATATTTTATTGCTACGGAACCGGATCTGTTTTGGAGTAAAGTAAAATGCCCGGTATTGGTATTAAATGGCGGGAAAGACATCCAGGTATACCCGGAACAGAATGTGTCTGCGATTACAGCGTCACTAAACAAAGCCGGAAATAAAAATGTAACGGCTAAGATCTTCTCCGGATTAAACCATTTGTTTCAGCATTGTACCAAATGCACCATCCAGGAATATGCACAATTGTCAGAAACCTTCGCCCCGGAAGTATTAGAAGTAATGAACAATTGGCTCGTTAGTAAAATACTGTAAATACCCCATTTCTCAAGCAACTATTTCAAGGGCTTTCGAGCAAACGGTTACCGTCAATATGGAATCGTGTATGGAGTTGCTTAGCTACTTCCAGGTTGGTTTTTTTGAATCGCCCCCTTCCCTCCCAAAATGAAAAAACCACCCCAAAATGAAAAGGTATAGCGGAGCGGCTTTTTCTACCTCTTTTTTCTGCTGTAACAGCGAACCCTTACAAACAAAGGGTTTGCCATTCCCAATACGCTAACCTGTCTTTAGTGGCATCCTTTTGGCGCATCGCTCAAAAACATGCTATGCAAACAATACTGCTCATTGCCGTCGGGCTCGTCCTCTTCGCCCTGTTTTTCAAATTCATTCAATGGTTCGAAAAAATATAATCCATGTTATTACTATTCATTATTGCTATCCTGGTTTTCTGCTACCTCTGTTATGTACTGGTAAAACCCGAGAAATTTTAAACCATAAGCAGCCTTTATTATGAACACAGAAATTTTAGGCATCAGTATCACTTTCATCCTTACACTTTTATTGGCCATCCCATTAGGCCGGTACATAGGGAAAGTGTATAGCGAAGAAAAAAACTGGCCCGACAGATTCCTGGCACCGCTCGACCGCCTGTTCTTTAAACTGTCGGGCATCAGGCCGGAAAAAGAAATGAACTGGAAACAGCACCTCACAGCCTTGCTTACCATCAACCTGGTATGGTTTCTCTTTTCCATGTTTATACTCATGAACATGCAATGGCTGCCGCTCAACCCCGATGGCAACCCCGGCATGTCGGCCGATCTGGCTTTCAATACCACCATCAGTTTCGTCAGCAATACCAACCTGCAGCACTATAGTGGCGAGACAGGCGTTTCCTACCTCGGTCAATTGGTGTTGATGTTATTCCAATTCATCAGTGCAGGTGCAGGTATGGCTGTTTGCGCAGTAGTATTTCATGCAATGAAAGAAAGAACCACGGACAAACTCGGCAATTTCTATAACTACTTTGTGAAAAGCTGCACCAGGATATTGTTGCCGCTTTCAATTGTGCTGGCCCTGTTACTGGTATTCAATGGTACACCCATGACCTTCCAGGGTAAGTCACAGTTTATTTCATTACAGGGAGATACGGTAAATGTGTCAAGGGGTCCTGCCGCAGCGATGGTGGCCATCAAGCAACTGGGCACCAATGGCGGCGGCTTTTTCGGCGCCAACTCTGCCCACCCCCTGGAGAACCCCAACTATTTCACCAATATGGCTGAATGTGCTTCTATCTTTCTCATTCCAGTGGCGATGGTTTTTGCTATGGGCTATGTACTCAAGAAAAGAAGACTGGCCTGGACCATCTTTGGCGTCATGACCATTGGGTGCCTGCTCTTCCTCCTGCCTTCTGTGTATTATGAAATGAAGGGCAATCCTGCTATTACACAAATGGGCATCAACCAGCAAATGGGTAGCATGGAAGGAAAAGAAGTCAGGTTCGGTTCGGCAGCCACCGCTTTCTGGTCGGTCGTTACTACGGTTACTTCCAATGGTTCTGTCAATGGCGTGCACGATAGTCTTACTCCATTATCGGGTATGATGGCCATGCTGGGCATGATGGTGAATTCGTTTTACGGAGGTGTAGGCGTGGGCTTTCTCAACTTCTACATTTTTATCATCATCGCTGTTTTCATCAGTGGATTGATGGTAGGCAGAACACCAGAGTTCCTTGGAAAAAAAATCGAAGCCAAAGAAATGAAGATTGCCGTGATCATTGCATTACTGCACCCACTGCTAATCCTCTCAGCCACTGCTTTGTCTTCCCATCTTTATGCGCACGACCCCGCAACTTATGCCGGCTGGCTCAACAACCCGGGCAGTCACGGTTTCAGCGCCATGTTGTATGAATACACTTCCTCTGCCGCTAACAATGGCAGCAATTTTGCCAGTCTGGGCAACAATACACCGTACTGGAATATCACCTGTGGTATCGTGATGTTGTTGTCGCGCTTCCTGCCCATCATTGGTCCATTGGCCATTGCAGGCATCCTGGCGAAGAAAAAATACATCCCCCAAAGTGCAGGAACACTTAAAACAGATACCGGCACATTCGGTATCATGGTGCTGGCAGTGATCTTTATCGTTGCGGCACTGAGCTTTTTCCCTGCGCTGACCCTTGGCCCTTTGGCTGAATTTTTTGGAATGAAATAATTGATTGAATATGTCAAAACACAGAACAACCCGGCTTTTTGAACGCGAGCTCGTTGCAGAAGCGCTGAAACAATCTTTCATCAAGCTCAATCCCCGCATCCTGTTCCGCAACCCTGTAATGTTTACCGTGGAAATCGGTTGTATCATCATGCTGGGCGTATGTTTATGGATACTCAGCGGCAACCGGTCGCAAGGCAGTCTCACCTACAATATCCTTGTCTTCGCCATACTCTTTATCACCATTTTGTTTGCCAATTTCGCTGAAGCCCTTGCAGAAGCCCGTGGTAAAGCACAAGCCAATAGCCTGCGTAAGACAAGGGAAGAAACGCCTGCCAAATGGATCCAAACAGTAGGAGAAATATTCGTGAATGAGATCAAGATCGTTCCTTCTTCCCGTTTGAAAAAAGGTGATCTGTTTTTATGCGAAGCAGGCGATATCATTCCGATGGACGGAGAGATCGTACAAGGCCTGGCCACCATCGATGAAAGCGCTATCACCGGCGAATCGGCTCCCGTGATCAGGGAAGCTGGTGGTGATAAAAGTTCCGTTACCGGCGGCACCAAAGTGTTGTCGGATAAAATCAAAGTACGTGTAACTACCGAACCCGGCGAATCATTCCTCGATAAAATGATCGCATTGGTAGAAGGCGCTTCCCGGCAGAAAACACCCAATGAAATTGCACTCACCATTTTGTTGGCTGGCTTCACACTGGTGTTCGTGATCGTATGTGTTACCCTGAAACCATTTGCCGACTTTGCGCACACGCCCATTACCATCGCTGCATTCATATCCTTGTTCGTTTGCCTGATCCCTACCACCATCGGTGGTTTGCTCAGTGCTATTGGCATAGCAGGTATGGACAGGGCTTTGCGCGCCAATGTCATTACCAAAAGCGGTAAAGCAGTAGAAACAGCCGGTGACATCGATACCCTTTTGCTCGATAAAACGGGAACCATTACTATCGGTAACCGTAAAGCCACTCATTTCTGGCCTGCGGCAAACATATCGCAGCAGGATTTCATGGAAGCCTGTGTACTTGCCTCGCTTGCAGACCAGACTCCGGAGGGAAAATCCATCATTGAATTGGCTGTAGCCCAGGGCCTGAGCGCCCCATCTCTCAAAGGCGGTGAAGAAAATGGCATGCGGTTCATTGATTTTACTGCTGAAACCAGGAGCAGTGGTGTAGACCTGCCGGGTAATATTCAAATACGCAAAGGCGCTTACGATTCCATTCACCATATCGTAAGCAAAGCAGGTAATCCCTTTCCCGATGAGACCACAGAGAAAGTAAAATCCATCGCCTCCAACGGTGGTACGCCACTGGTGGTATCGCATCAAAAAAAGGTATGGGGCGTGATAGAGTTGCAAGATATTATCAAGCCCGGCATACAGGAACGTTTTGACCGGTTACGCAAAATGGGCGTGAAAACGGTGATGGTAACCGGCGATAACCCGCTCACTGCAAGATACATTGCACAAAAAGCGGGCGTGGATGATTTCATTGCCGAAGCAAAACCGGAAGACAAAATGAATTACATCAAAAAAGAACAGAACAGCGGTAAGCTGGTGGCTATGATGGGCGATGGCACCAACGATGCGCCGGCACTGGCACAAGCCGATGTAGGCGTTGCCATGAACAGCGGTACACAAGCTGCTAAAGAAGCGGGCAATATGGTGGATCTTGATAATGATCCCACCAAGCTGATCGAAATAGTGGAGATTGGTAAACAACTGCTCATGACCCGCGGCACACTTACTACATTCAGCATTGCGAATGATGTGGCCAAATATTTCGCCATCGTCCCGGCGCTCTTCATCACCTCGTTGCCCTCTTTGCAGGCATTGAACATCATGCGCCTGCACAGCCCGGAAACGGCCATTCTCTCCGCCGTCATTTTCAATGCCATCATCATACCCCTGTTAATACCCCTGGCATTGAAAGGAGTAGCTTACAGGCCCATTGGCGCCAGCGCTTTACTAAGAAGGAACCTGTTGATATACGGGTTGGGTGGCATATTGGTACCCTTCATTGGTATTAAACTGATCGATATTTTGATTGCAAACTTTTTTTAATCATAGATATGAAACAGCATATTCTTCCCGCAATAAAATTAACACTGGTCTGCATAGTAGTTTTCATGGTAGCATACCCGCTGCTGATATGGATAGCGGCGCAGGCTGCCCCTGCCAGGGGACGCGGTGAAACAGTAGTATCACAAAACAAAACCGTAGGCTATCGCCTGGAAGGCCAGTCATTCACACGCGACAATTATTTTCAGGGCCGTCCCTCAGCGGCAGGATACAATGCCGCCGGCAGTACGGGCAGTAATAAAGGCCCCTCCAACCCTGATTACCTGAAAGAAGTGAACGCGCGCATCGATAGTTTCCTGGCACACAACCCGGGAATTGAAAGAGCCGACATTCCCTCCGAGCTGGTAACGGCTTCTGGTAGCGGACTAGACCCCCATATTTCTCCGCAAGCCGCCATGGTGCAGGTAAAGAGAGTTGCTGCTTACAGGCATATTTCTGAAGAGCGGCTCAAACAGCTTGTTCAGCAATATACCGAAAGCCCGTTTTTAGGCGTTTTAGGAACGAGTGTGGTGAATGTATTGCCATTGAACCTGGCGCTGGATCAATTAAAATAATCAATGATGCAAAGACATATACTAACGATCATCTGCTCCGCAGCATCGATCATAGCACAAGCACAGCAAGACACCAGCAAACCTAAGATTCCTTTTGAAGGCATTGACATGACCTGGCATAATGGTAACGACCGGCGTGATTCAAGTGTATTCAAAGGTGTTTATTTCATACCCAGTATTTTACTGGATGTGAACTACAATTATTCATTCAATAATCCCATCGATAACACCGTTGTAGGATCCACCGCAATGGCCAGGCACAATGAAGTACAGTTGTCGGCCCTGCATCTTGGCGGCGATTTCACCTACCTGAATGCACACGCAAGGGTCATGACGCAATTCGGTACCCGTTCTACAGTGGTACCCAGGAACGATCTCAGCATATATCGTGGCCAATATCATCTCGATGATGTGTATCGTTACCTCAGCGAAGCCTATGCCGGTTATCACATCGATAAATGGTATGGCATCAATATCGATGCAGGATTATTCATGTCTTATATCGGGTTGAACTCTTATTACCAGCCTGAGAACTGGGAGTACCAGGCTTCTTTCACTTCAGATAATACACCCTGGTTCTTCAACGGCATCCGCATACAGATCTTTCCTTCCAAACATATCAAGTTCGAACCCTGGATCATCAACGGATGGCAGAGCTATGGTAAATTCAACAGCATGCCGGGTTTCGGTTTCAATTTTACCTGGATACCCAACGACTACATGAAGCTCCTCACCAACAACTATTACGGCACCGATGCCGGTGGTATTCCCGGCAGGAAACGTTTCCACTCAGATAACAGTTGGCTCGTGCGTTATTATAACCGTCCAAATTCCAGTGGCATCAGTAAAATGGCATTCTCCCTTACCGGTGACCTGGGTTTTGAAACGGGCGCCGGTGTAAAAGCTTTTGGCGGCGATGCAAATACACCATCACAAAATTTCCTGAGTGCCATGTTCTACAACCGTACCTGGTTTGCAAAAAATAAATTCGCCTGGACCATTGGTGGTGGTGTGATGACCAACCCGGGAAGGTACCTGGTACTCTATCCAACTGGCCAGGCAAGCCCCTTGCCCAATCCCAGTAACCCCACCCAAACCGAAGGAGCATTTCCCTTCAGTGCAAATCCGGGTGATCCATTCAACGGATGGGATGCTTCCACAAACCTGGATTACCTGCCCAATCAAAGTATTACCTTTCGCCTTGAATTCGTTACGCGACATGCCAGCGTGCCTTATTTTGCAGGCAGGGGTGGTGTAACTTCTCCCGACGGATACACTACTACTCCTTTGCCGCCCAACTGGAGGCCCGACCTGGTGAAATCGGAGAACAGGCTGATCCTGGCTATGCTTTTCAGACTATAATGATCTTATGCTATGCCTGACGACAACAACAAAGAAAACAATGTGCAGCATTTTCTCGACCTCATTAAAAGATCGAGAAAAGGTAAGCTAAAGATATACATCGGCATGAGTGCCGGCGTGGGTAAAACTTACCGCATGTTGCAGGAAGCTCATGCGTTGTTGCGCAACGGTGTAGACGTTAAGATCGGTTATATAGAAACACATCAGCGAAAAGAAACAGAAGCCTTATTGGAAGGGTTGCCCCTGATCCCACGCAGAACATTATTTTACAAAGGCAAAGAGTTGGAAGAGCTGGATGTGCCTGCGGTACTGGCCCTTCGTCCCGAAATAGTGGTCGTTGACGAGTTGGCTCATACTAATATTGAGGGAAGTAAGAATGAAAAACGCTGGCAGGACGTGATGGACATTCTCGATGCCGGCATTCACGTGATCAGCGCTGTGAATATCCAGCACATGGAGAGCCTGAACGACGAGGTTAAACAAATCACCGGGATAGATATGGCAGAAAGGGTGCCCGACAGCATATTGCAACAGGCCGATGAAGTAGTGAACATTGATCTCACCGCAGATGAACTGATCACCCGTTTGAAAGAAGGGAAAATATACACCCCGGATAAAATTGAGATCGCGTTGCAGCATTTTTTTCAGAGTGAAAAGATCCTGCAATTAAGAGAGCTGGCGCTCAAAGAAGTGGCATCACAGGTAGAAAGAAAGATCGAAACCGAAATGCCGGGCATCAACAATTACCGGCAGGAACGTTTCCTGGCCTGCATCAGCAGCAATCATGAAATAGCCCGTAAAGTGATCCGCAAAACAGCACGGCTTGCCGCTTATTATAATTCCAAATGGTTTTTGCTTTATGTGCAAACACCCAGGGAAGAAGGAGATAAAATAGGATTGGCCGCACAGCGTCACCTCATTAATAATTTTAAACTGGCTACTGAATTGGGCGCCGAAGTGATCCGCGTCAGGAGTAGTAATATTGCAAGAGGTATTTTTGAAGTCACGGGACAAAAAAACATTACCACCATTTGTATTGGCAAACCGCATATCAACCTGCTGAATGTGATCATGAGCACTGCCGTATTCAACCAACTGCTGAATAAATTGTCTGCTTCAGATATTGATATTGTAATCCTTTCCTGATATGGCCATCAAACTAAAAACAAAACTCGGACTGGGATTATCCTTTCTTTTCATTGTCATCCTTACTTATGGCATACTGGCCATTTTTTATATCAACCGCTTAAGCGGCGACGCGGAAAAAGTACTGAAGAACAATTACGAATCGCTCGTGTATTGTAACAATATGTTGAAATCGCTGGAAGACATTCCAGGGAAAAAAGAAGCCATACAGCTTTTCGATAACAACCTGAGCAAACAGGAAAACAACATCACGGAGATCGGCGAGAGAGAAGCCACGCAAACTTTGCGTAGAAATTTTTCAGCGCTGCTATCTAATCCGGGTGGCCCGGTCGACTATGCTACCGTACGGCAAGACATCTTACGTATCGATGAGCTCAACCAGCAAGCCATGCTCCGGAAAAATGCCGTGGCGTTAAAAACGGCAGAGGACGCTACTTTATGGCTGACGATCATTTTTGTAGTACTGGGGCTGGTTGCTTTCTCTTTTGTAGTGAATTTCCCCGCCATCATTGCCACTCCCGTTCGCCTGCTCAACGACGGTATACATGAGATCGCCAACAAAAATTACCGGAAAAGGATTTTCCTGCAACAGGAAGATGAGTTCGGCGAGCTGGCAGCCGCCTTTAACAGTATGGCTGAAAAGCTGGATGAATATGAGCACAGCAACCTGGCACAGATCAAGTTTGAAAAAAGCCGGATAGAGACCATCATCAACCAAATGAAAGATGGCATCATTGGACTGGATGCTAAACGGAACATACTGTTCCTGAATCCGGTAGCTGAAACTTTGCTCGGTATCAAAGAAAGCTCTATTATAGGCATGTATGCGCCCGATGTGGCATTGGGCAACGATCTTATGCGCACGTTACTGCATGAGGATAAAAAAGAATTGAAAATATTTGCCGACAACAAAGAAAGTTATTTCAACAAAGACACACTCAATGTAACCAATAACGAAACCATTATCGGGCAGGTGATCATTTTGCGCAACATCACTCCCTTCCATGAACTGAATACGGCTAAAACCAATTTCATCGCTACTGTTTCACATGAACTGAAAACGCCTATTTCCGCCATCAAAATGAGTGCGCAGCTCCTCACAGACAACAGGGTAGGCTCGCTGAACAATGAGCAACAGGAGCTCATCGGCAGTATCCGCGACGATGCCGAACGGTTGCTGAAGATTACCGGCGAACTGCTGAATATGTCGCAGGTAGAAACAGGGCATATTCACCTGAAATTACAGGCTACTAATCCGGCCTCCATCATAGAACAAGCTACGCAGGCCGTTGCATTACCTGCGCAGCAGAAAAATATTGCTATCCATCGCCAGTTGGCAAACGACCTGCCTTCCATCCAGGCAGATGCTGAAAAAACATCCTGGGTACTGGTTAACCTGCTCACCAATGCCATCAAATATTCTTCCGAATCCTCATCCATCGAAGTGAGTGCATCACTGCACAAAGGCAAGATCATTTTTACCGTAACCGATCATGGGAAAGGCATTGATGAGAAATACCTGCCCCGCATTTTCGACCGCTATTTTAAAGTGCCGGGGGTTCATGAAGAAACTGGCACAGGGCTGGGTCTATCCATTTCCAAAGAGTTCATTGAAGCACAACACGGACAGATATGGGCTGCGAGCCGCACCGGTGAAGGCAGTCAGTTTTCTTTTTCGTTACCCAAAGCATGATCAAACAGAAGAAGACCTTCTGTCAACACGCTGCAACGGCAGGTATACTTTGGGGTTGATGAGTAACGGCACGTTTTCAATAACAGTAGATGCATTGTCGAGGCCGAATGCTTTCTGGTCTGACTGTGCCCAGTTCTTGATGGCAAAATAGGAATCCATGATGAATCCTTCCTTGAACGAAAGCTCGTTCTCCACCGAGAGGAACGATTCTATGATCACAAAACGTATGTCGGCATGGAAAGTTTCTCTTTGCAGGCTCTCGTATTTATTGATCACACATATTTCTCCCCTGTTAAACATTTCCTGCACCACTTTCTTGAACAACAGGTTGATGCGGGGCTGTACACGGAAGCCCAGCTTAAAGTCGATCCGTATCACTTTCCCTTTCACGAGTTCTTTGGTAGAATACTCCATGGTAAAAGGAGCATCGGCCCTGTCGATATGTATAAACCAGTAAACTTCGGCCCGCTTGGCCCTGCGGTGCAGGATGGAATGCATGATCCTTTTTTCAATTTCTCCATCGTAATCAGCCTTGGTAAGGTAAACCAGGTGCGTGGCGTATTTGGGGAAATTCGTATCCTCGCTGAGTTCTATCAATCGTGGGAGATAATCCGAGAACTTCACGAACTGTAAATAGCGATTGGTGATCTTGCGGGCCCGGAACCATATTACCATGATGAAAGTGAGTCCGAATTCAAAGAAAAGGAACATCCACCTTTGCTTGATCTTGGCCACATTGGCAATGAAGAAAGCCACTTCCACGGTAATGAACACCATCATAATAAGGGTGATCAATGCAAGATTCCATTTGCGCACCCTGTGCATGTACACATACATCAGCGTGGTGGTCATCAGCATGGCAATAACAATGGAGAAGCCATAAGCCGCTTCCATATGACCGCTCTCCCGGAAATACAACATCATGGCTATACATCCGATCCATAATATGATATTCAGGCTGGGAATATAGATCTGCCCTTTGATGTCGGTGGGGAATTTAATGGTAACCCTCGGCCAGAAGTTCATGCTGATGGCTTCACTGATAAGTGTAAATGACCCACTGATCAAAGCCTGGCTGGCAATGATAGTGGCCATCGTGGCAATGATGATACCCACAAGCAGGAACCAGTGTGGCATCAGCTCATAAAAAGGATTCAAATCGCCCAGCGATTTACTGTGCTGCAACAGCAACCAGGCGCCTTGCCCCATATAATTGATGATGAGGGCGAATTTCACAAATATCCAGCTCACCTGGATATTCCTGCGTCCGCAGTGTCCTAGGTCACTGTACAACGCTTCTGCTCCTGTTGTACAAAGGAAAACAGCGCCCAGTATCCAGAAACCTTTGGGATAGTTGACCAGCAGCTCAATGCCATAATAAGGGTTGATGGCCTTAAGAATTTCAGGCATGTGCGCAATCTGCGCAGCCCCTAATATCATGATCATGGTAAACCAGATGAGCATAATAGGGCCAAAAGAAAAGCCCACTACTTTGGTACCGAACCGCTGGAAAAAGAACAGTAGGGAGATGATACCGATCACAATACCTACCGTAAGGTTATTGCCGGGAACAATGATAGTTTCCAAACCTTTTACACCACCCAATCCTTCAATGGCCGAAGCCACGGAAATGGGTGGGGTGATGATGCCATCGGCCAGCAGGGTGGCAGCACCGATGATGGCCGGCACATACAACCATTTGGCATACCGGCGAACCAATGCATACAGGGAAAATATTCCTCCCTCACCCTTGTTATCTGCTCTCAGCGTAAGGAATACATACTTAAAAGTAGTTTGCAGGGTCAGTGTCCACACCACACAGGATATTCCACCATATACCAGCTCTTCCGTAATGGGCCGTTCGCCGATGATGGAGCGGAATACATATAAAGGAGAAGTTCCGATATCACCATAAATGATACCCAGCGTTACCAATAAGCCCGCAAAACTTAATTTGCTCAAATAATTATGACCAGCCGAAGAAGAGGTAGGCATGATGAGTCAGAGTGGTTTGGTTTATGATTAAATACAAAATAAGTAAAAAAGGATATCGGAAAGATGGCTGGCAATCATAGCAATTATCAAGGGTCAAAACTATTTTCTAAATCAGCACCTGTAAGGTTTTTACCAAAATATTAATCGACATTTAAGTAATAACAATTGTTCGTTTTACCTTTCGGGTCCAAATCCCTTCATCCTGTTATCTTTATCGCATGTCAGCACACCAGCACTTTACGAACCTGTTCACCGATATTTACGGCTCGCTCAACGAGCAGCAAAAAAAAGCTGTAGATACCATTGAAGGTCCTGTGATGGTGATTGCCGGTCCGGGTACAGGTAAAACTCAGATACTGGCGGCCCGCATTGGAAAGATCCTAATGGATACCGATGTTTTACCCGAAAATATCCTCTGCCTTACCTATACCGATGCCGGCGTAGTAGCCATGCGCAAAAGACTGGTTGGCTTCATGGGTCCCGATGCGTATAAAGTGAATATCTATACTTTTCATGCCTTCTGCAACGACATCATCCAGGAAAACCTCTCCCTCTTCGAAAAAACAGCCCTGGACCCCATTTCAGCGCTTGAAAGCATCGAGTTATTCAAAACGCTGATCGACAACTTTCCCAAAAACCATCCTTTAAAACGTTACCGGGGCGATGTTTATTTTGAAGTCAGGAACCTGCAATCACTCTTCAGCACCATGAAACGCGAAGGGTGGACGCCGGGGTATATTTCGTCTCAGATCGATGCCTATCTCAAAGACTTACCCAACCGGCAGGATTATATCTACCAGCGCAATGGCAAAAATTATAAGGCCGGCGATCTGAAGACGGCCCGCATAGAAGAAGAAACGGAGAAGATGGAAAAGCTGCGTGCTGCTGTTAACGAATTCAACCGTTTCCAGGAGATGATGCTCAGGAAGAACCGTTACGATTTCGACGATATGATCAATTGGGTGATACGGGCCTTTAACGAAGAGAAGCACTTGCTGGCCCGCTACCAGGAACAATACCAGTATATATTGGTTGATGAATACCAGGATACCAGCGGTACGCAGAACAGGCTGGTGGAACTGCTCATCAGTTATTGGGATAAGCCCAATGTATTCGTGGTGGGCGATGATGACCAAAGCATCTATCGCTTCCAGGGAGCCAACGTGGAGAATATGCTCCATTTCGCCAACCAGTACCGCGAGCACCTGCGAACAGTGGTGCTAACCAACAACTACCGTTCAACCCAACCCATCCTTGATGCTTCCAAAACACTGATCGACCGGAACAGTGAAAGGCTGGTGAATAAAATAGAGGGGCTTTCCAAAACATTACTTGCTTCTAATGCTGCTATCGCCCAACTGGATCACCAGCCAGAACTAAGGGTCTATGAAACGCAACAGGATGAAATGATCGATATCACCCTGCACGTGTCTCATCTATTAGAACAAGGCATTCAGCCGGGAGCCATCGGTATCATTTATAAAGAAAACAAATACGGTGAAGAGCTGACGCAATATTTCAGGCAGCAAAACATTCCTGTGTACAGCAAACGCAGGCTGAACATATTGGAATTGCCCCTGGCCAGGAAGATCATCTTATTGCTCAAATACCTGGCGGCTGAACACGATACTCCTTATGGTGGTAATGAAATGTTGTTTGAGATCCTGCATTTCGACTGGTTCGGTATCGCACCGCTCGACATTGCCCGGCTGAGCATTGAAGTGGCTGAACGGAAATTTGGAAAAGATAAAACATCTATCAGGCAATTATTGCATGACAAAATTAACCAACCTCCACAGGATCTCTTCAGTCAGCCTGTTCCTGCAGCATTGAAAAATGCCGGGCTCATGCTTGAATCACTGATTGCCGATGTGCCCAATGTTACCCTGCAAAACCTTTTTGAAAACTGTATCCGCAAAGCAGGGGTATTGAACTTCATCATGCAGCAGCCCGATAAACACTGGCACCTGCAGGTACTCACCGGCCTCTTCAATTTTATAAAAGAAGAGACGCGGCGTAATCCTTTGCTTTCACTGGAAACACTGGTGAACAATATAGCATTGATGGAGAAAGAAGCCATCAGCCTTCCGTTGGTACAGGTAAGCGGTACCGATAAAGGTGTTAACCTCATGACGGCACACGGTTCAAAGGGATTGGAATTTGAGCATGTATTCTTTGCAGGTTGCAATGCCAGTAACTGGGAAAAGAAACGCAAGCCGGGCGGTGGATACAGTTTCCCGGATACACTCTTTATTTCCCAACCTGCACATAAGGAAGAGGAAGAATTGCGCCGCCTGTTTTATGTGGCCCTTACACGCGCCGAAGAACACCTCGTTATTTCTTATGCCCGGTTCAAAGACGATGGCAAAGAGTTGGAGCCTTCCATGTTCATTGCCGAGATACAGGAAAAACATGCATTGCCTGCCATGACGGTATTGGTTGATGAGGAAACCCGCAGCAGATTTGCCGCACTGACTTTCCAAACCGCTTCGGCTCCGGAGATCGACCCCATGGAAGCCGATGTGGTTACACACCTGCTCGACAGGTTTGTGATGAATGTGACCGCTTTGAACAATTACTTGAAATGCCCATTGCAATTCTATTTCAACAACCTGGTTCGTGTTCCTTCGGGCAAATCGGAAGCCACCGAATTCGGTTCCGCCGTTCACGATGCCCTGCACAAGCTCTTTAGCAAAATGAAGGACACCAATGCCTTCCCGCCGAAAAGTACTTTCATTGAAGACTTTGAAAAATACATGCACCGGCACCGTGAGAGTTTTACCAAAGAGCAGTTTGCAAGAAGAAAAGAATATGGGCAGGAAGTGTTGTCTAATTATTACGATCAATATGTTGATACCTGGAATAAGATCGTGGTAGTGGAAACCAGCATCCGGAATGTGGTAGTAAAAAATGTTCCGCTCAAGGGCAAGATAGACAAACTGGAGTTCGACGGTAAAAATGTAAATGTGGTGGATTACAAAACCGGTGATATTGAAAATGCAAGAGATAAGTTGAAACCGCCGCACGATAAAAATCCCAACGGGGGCGATTACTGGCGGCAGGCAGTATTCTACAAGATACTGATAGATAATATGGAGCAGAAGAACTGGAATGTGGTAAGCGCCGAATTCGATTTTGTGGAGCCCGACAAAAAGAAGCAGTACCGCAAGGAAAAGATCGTTATTAAGCCGGAAGATATTACCACTGTTATGCAGCAGATCAGCTCTGTATGGCAGAAGATACAGGATCGTGAGTTCTATACCGGTTGCGGCAAGGCCGATTGTCACTGGTGTAATTTTGTTAAAACCAATAACCTGGCCGTATCACTCCACAATCTTAACGAAGAAGAAGACAACGATTAATTTCAAACAATATAAGTTTGCACCTGATCAATGATCCAGATGAAGCATACGGTATCCTTTTTTATCGCTGTCCTGTCGGCCTCCATCGCCACACTGGCGCTGCATTCCTGTGCCAATATCATTCCGCCGGGCGGAGGGCCTAAAGACAGCCTGCCTCCCCGGCTGGCCCTGGCATCGCCCAGGGATTCATCCCTCAATATCCCGCTGACCACTAAAAACATCGTACTCACTTTCGATGAGTTCGTGCAGTTGCAGAACATACAGGAAAACCTCATTGTTTCCCCCACGCTTAAAAATATTCCAACGGTAGACGCACACTTGCGCAACGTAACGGTGCGTCTTAGAGACACCCTGGAACCCAACACCACGTACACACTCAATTTTGGCGATGCCGTCAAAGATGTAAATGAAGGAAATGTGGCAAAAGGTTTCAGCTATGTTTTTTCTACGGGAAAAAACATCGACCATTTTACTTACAGAGGCAAAGTGTTTTTAGCAGAAACAGGTAAGGCAGACAGTACATTGATTGTTGTACTGCACAACAACCTGTCAGACACAGCCATTTCGAAAGATCGTCCGCGTTATTATGCACGCATCAACGGAAAGGGAGATTTTGTATTTCGCAACCTTCCAGCCGCTACTTTCAACGCCTATGTAGTACCCAACGATTATACCAAGCGATACGACGACAGCACAAAATTGTTTGCTTTCCTGGATTCATCCGTAACAGTAGGCGCCAGCACCAGGATAGATACTTTTTATGCTTTTCAACAAGTAAAAAAGAAAGAAAAAGCTACGACTGTTCCTAAAAACACTGCTGCACCCAACAAAACCAAAGAAGATAATAAGCTCAAATTGTTTGCCGGTTCATTGGAAGGTGGCAGTCAGGACCTGTTGAGTGATCTTCAATTGAATACCAACCATAAGCTGGCAACGATCGACAGTACGAAGATACTTTTATGCGATACCAATTACCAGGTGGTAAAAGGTTATACCCTTTCGCTAGACACCAGTAAGACCAGGATCCGTCTCCGGTACGATTGGAAGGAAAACGTTCCCTTCAGGCTGGTCATTGCCAAAGACGCGATGACCGATACGGCCGGGAATATGCGGGCCAAAGCAGATACCATCCGCTTTTATACAGAAAAAGAATCCAGCTATGGGAGTCTTTTCCTTCAATTCAAAAACCTTAACCTGCAGCTGAACCCGGTATTGCAATTTGTACAGAACGACCGCATTGTGGAGTCGGTAGTGTTGACCTCGCCGGAATTCAAACGTAAGCTTTTCAAACCTGGTAATTACGAGTTGCGCGTGCTGTACGATGCCAACCAGAATGGTGTATGGGATACCGGAAGGTTCCCTGGCAACCGCAAGCAGCCGGAACGCGTGCAGTCCATTCCAACCCAATTGAACATCAGAGGCAACTGGGATAACCAGGTATCGGTGAATCTCTGATGATGTATCTTTGCAGGTATGCAGCTTCCTTCCGCTTTATTAGAAAATGCAGTGGCGCAGTTTGCCAAATTGCCGGGCATCGGCAAAAAAACAGCGTTGCGGCTGGTCCTGCACCTGCTCAAACAGGAAGTGAACGAAGTACAACATTTTGGAGAGACCATCGCCCGCATGCGGCGCGACATTAAATTCTGCCAGCGTTGCTTCAACATCAGCGATGGCGATATCTGTGCCATCTGTTCCAATTCCATGCGCAACCAGCGCATGATCTGCGTGGTGGAAAACATCCGCGACGTCATTGCCATTGAAAGCACCCAACAATTCAACGGCGCCTATCATGTACTGGGTGGCGTTATTTCCCCGCTCGACGGTGTTGGTCCCGATCAGTTGAACATCAGCGCCCTCACACACCGTATTGAAAAAGAAGAAACAGAAGAGCTGGTATTCGCGTTAAGTCCGAATATACAGGGCGATACCACCATTTATTATATCCAGAAAAAAATAACCCACCTCCCCTGCCGCGTTACCACCATTGCCCGTGGCATTGCTTTTGGCGGCGAACTGGAATATGCCGATGAGATGACATTGGCGCGCAGCATCGCCAACAGGCTGCCGGTACAGCAGTATGTAAAGTAAAATAGTTCGGCAAGCAACCTTTCGTTACCCATTACCGTAATAGTATATAATTAATGCATAACATTGAATAATTTGCATATCAACCGCAAATTCAATTTTATGAAAAGATGGATTCGGATCATTTTGGCAATTGCTGTGGCATGTGCTGTAACCGGCGGCATCATTGCCTATCGTATTTTCAACAAACCCCACAGGGATGTTACACAGGAAACCGGCGTAGCGCTTACCGCACAGCAGCTTTATGACGCTTTCAAGACCAACGAGCAGGCGGCCAATCAAAAGTACCTCGACAAAGCCATCCAGCTTACCGGAGAGATTGCCGATATCAGCAAAAACCAGGAAGGTAATATTGTCGTAAATTTTAAGACCAATGACCCGCTTGTTATGATCAATTGTACTTTCAAAACCAACCCCGGCGAGTTAAAACCGGGGCAGAACATCACTTTCAAAGGCATCTGCACCGGGTATATCCCCGATGCCAACGTTGTTATCAATGAAGGCGTTTTAGCAAAATAAACAACCTATGAAGCAAATCATTACCATCCTCCTCCTTGCACTGGCAATGACCGGCGATCTGCATGCACAAAAAATATTCGGCACAAGGAATGGAAAGATCGGTTTTATTTCACCTACGGATGACGATGTGAAAGCCGTAAACAACGAAGTCTCCAGCAGGATATCTGACAATGGACAGATCACTTTCAGCCTGCTCATCAAAGGGTTTCGTTTCAAATACGCAGAAATGCAGGACCACTTCAATGACCAGTACCTGGAAAGCACCAAATTTCCAAGGGCCGATTTCAAAGGCATGATCACCAACCTGGGCGATATCAACTTTTCGAAAGATGGTACTTATAAAGCCATTGTAAAGGGCGATCTGCTCATGCACGGCGTTACCAAAAACGTTCTGGTGAATGGTGTGATTGAAATCAAAGGGGGTAAACCTTCGGTTAAAGCCTCTTTTGTGATTGTGATGAAAGATTTTAAAATAGACGCGGCCAATGTAACCGATAAGGTAACAATCGAAATCAATTGCCAGTACCAATAAACATCATTGTGATATAATAAACCATCTTTATGTACCGCTCCTATAAGAAACTTGCTGTGCTGATCACTTGCTGCTTGACCGCCTCATTGTTGCAGGCGCAACAGGTAGATCTTTTTAAAATGCAGGACAGCGCCAATAAAGCAACCGACAAAACCATTACTGCCGGACCTGTGATCAATACTTTTTATTCTACACGACTGGTAAATGCGCATACGGTAGAAATCACGGGTCCTGGAAGTATGGACTTTCGCATCAATCACCGTTTTTCGCCGGTGAACCAGGGCCTGTATGAATTATTCGGTCTCGACGGCGCCTCGTTTCGTTTTGGGTTCGACTTTGGTATTGCCAAAGACCTGATGATCGGTGTGGGCCGTACTACATATAACAAAGAATACGACGGGTTTATCAAATACCGGCTCATGCACCAGAGCACCGGAGCAGGCGCCATGCCTTTATCCATTGCAGTACTCGGATCGGCCATGTACAAGACCATTGATTTGGATACCAGTCTGAAAGCAACCGCCACTGACCGGCTCACTTATGTGCTACAGCTGATGATCGCCCGCAAATTTAATGAACATACCTCTGTTCAGATATCGCCCACCCTCACACATTACAACCGGATCATCGGCTTCACCGGCGGATCTTCCGATATGCTTTCCATAGGTTTTCTCGCCCGGCAGAAAGTGAGCAAACGCATCAGTATCAATGCTGAATATTTCTGGCAGGCGAATCGCTTCAACGGCACATATGACCCGCTTTCCATTGGTGTGGATATTCAAACGGGCGGGCATGTTTTCCAGCTTCATTTTACCAATTCCATTGGCATGAACGAACATGCGTTCATCCACGAAACCACTGGCTCATGGGGCAATGGAGCCGTTCGCTGGGGCTTTAATATATCCCGTATCTTCAATATCAGCTCGAAGAACAAGAAAGGGAATTGGTAATCCATTCCCTTTTTCCTTAACTTTGCACTGCCTCAGGCGGATTTGTTTATTGTTCAGCCTGGCGTTCCGCATTATTGCGGAATCAATTGAACTAATAAACGTATTGAAGAGCCCTTCATTTTTTCTCTCACAAGCGTTTATTGGTTCCATAATATAACCGGTTGCCCTGTTCTCTTACAACGGAACAACAGCAACCCAAAGAGTGCATTATGGATATCAGAAAAGAACTGGAAAAAAGGATACTGGTGATCGACGGCGCTATGGGCACCATGATCCAACAACACAAACTTACAGAAGCCGATTACCGCGGTGAGCGTTTCAAAGACTGGCAATGCGATGTAAAGGGCAATAACGACCTGCTGTGTATTACACAACCACAGATCATCAAAGGCATTCATAAACAATACCTTGCTGCCGGCGCCGACATTATTGAAACCAATACCTTCAGCAGCACTTTCATTGCCATGGCCGATTACGAAATGCAATCGCTGGCTTATGAATTGAATGTAGCCGCTGCGCGCTGCGCCAGGGAAGCCATCCAGGAATTTACCGCAGAAAATCCGGGTACTGCACAACGGTATGTGGCTGGCGCCATCGGTCCGCTGAATAAAACCTTGAGCCTCTCTCCCGATGTAAACAATCCCGGCTACCGCGCCGTAACATTCGATGAAGTGGCCGATGCTTATTATGAACAGATAAGCGGACTCGTAGATGGCGGCGTTGATATTTTACTAATTGAAACCATCTTCGACACCCTCAATGCCAAAGGCGCCATCTATGCGGCCAAAAAATATTTCAGAACAAGCGGCAAACCGGAATTGCCCATCATGATCAGCGGTACCATTACCGATGCTTCGGGGCGTACGTTGAGCGGACAGACACTGGAAGCCTTTTATACTTCCATCATGCATGCAAACCCTTTAAGCGTGGGATTGAACTGTGCATTGGGCGCTGCTGAAATGAGACCGCATATTGAAGAACTGAGCCAGATAGCCGCTTGTTATACTTCGGCCTATCCCAATGCAGGTCTGCCTAATGCCATGGGTGAATACGATGAGGCACCCCATGAAACGGCTCATTTTATAGAAGAATGGGCCAAAGAAGGATTCGTGAACATCGTAGGAGGTTGTTGCGGCACCACGCCCGATCACATCAAACACATTGCCGACAATGTTAAAAAGATTGCGCCGAGAGCGATACCGGTTATTGAGACCGAGTTGGTTTAATCATTAAGTCAAGTATCATGAGTGGAGACATCATTATCAAACCTTATTTACGCCTTTCCGGACTGGAACCATTGGTTATACGGCCTGAAACGAATTTTGTCAATGTAGGCGAACGTACCAATGTAACCGGTTCCAAGAAATTCGCGCGGCTCATCAGGGAAGGTAAATACGAAGAAGCCCTTTCTGTAGCGAGGCAGCAAGTGGAGAGCGGTGCACAAATACTGGATGTGAACATGGACGATGCGTTGCTTGAAGGCGTAACAGCCATGACCACTTTCCTCAACCTGATCCAGAGCGAACCCGATATTGCCAAGATCCCCATTATGATCGACAGCTCGAAATTCGAGATCATTGAAGCGGGATTGAAATGCGTACAGGGTAAATGTATTGTGAACTCCATCTCCATGAAAGAAGGAGAAGAGAAATTCATTGAGCAGGCCATCATTTGTAAATCTTTTGGCGCCGCAGTAATTGTGATGGCATTTGATGAAATAGGACAGGCCGATACCAAAGAAAGAAAAGTAACTATCTGTCACAGGGCTTATAAAATACTGACTGAGCGCGTAGGCTTTGCACCGCAGGAGATCATCTTCGATCCCAACATCTTTGCTATTGCCACCGGTATTGAAGAGCATAACAATTATGCAGTTGATTTTATTGAAGCCACCCGCGAGATCAAGCAACTGATGCCGCTGACCAAAGTGAGCGGTGGTGTTTCCAACGTTTCTTTCTCTTTCCGCGGCAACGACCATGTGCGGGAAGCCATTCACTCGGTATTCCTGCTCCATGCCATCAAAGCCGGTATGGACATGGGCATTGTGAACGCAGGTCAGTTAGTGGTATACGATGAAATAGAACCCCGCCTGCGCGAGTTGTGTGAAGACGTGATCCTGAACCGCAACAACGAGAACAACGAAGCCACCGAAAAACTCATTGCCCATGCCGAAACAGTGAAAGCCAAAGGCAAAGTGGAAGTGAAAGACGAAGCATGGCGGAATGAGCCCATCGAGAAAAGACTGGCCCATGCACTGGTGAACGGCATTACCGATTATATAGATGCAGATACGGAAGAAGCCAGACAAAAATATCCTAAGCCATTGGATGTGATCGAAGGCCCGTTGATGGATGGTATGAACATCGTAGGTGACCTGTTTGGCGCCGGTAAAATGTTCCTGCCACAGGTGGTGAAGAGCGCCAGGGTGATGAAAAAAAGCGTGGCCATCCTTACACCTTATATAGAAGCCGAAAAAGAAGAAAAGAAAAAGGCGCAGCTACTTAGTGGTGAGGCAGACACAACATCTGCTGGCGCTGCCAAAATATTATTGGCTACTGTAAAAGGCGATGTACACGATATCGGGAAAAACATCGTAGGCGTGGTATTGGGATGTAACGGCTATGACATTGTTGACCTGGGTGTGATGGTGCCGGCTGACAAGATACTGGAGACGGCGATCAAAGAGAAGGCAGATATCATTGGGTTGAGCGGATTGATCACGCCTTCACTCGATGAAATGGTGCATATAGCCAAGGAAATGAAGCGTCGCAATATGCAGCAGCCGCTGCTCATCGGAGGCGCTACCACTTCGCGCATACATACTTCGGTTAAGATCGCACCGGAATATAATAATGGCGTTGTGCATGTGCTCGACGCTTCACGAAGTGTTACTGTAGCAGGTTCTTTGTTGAATAAAGAACAGAAAGAAGCCTTCCTGAAAAATACCGCTGAAGAATACGCCCGGTTGAAACACAATTTCGACAACAAAAAGCCGGTGAAGCAATACCTTCCTTACGAAGACGTATTGCAGAACAAAACAAAGATCAACTGGGATGATTTTCAGGCAACCGATCCGCAATTCCTGGGCACTAAAGTATTCGACGACGTAGACCTCTCCGAGATCAGACCTTATATTGACTGGAAGCCTTTCTTCATTGCCTGGGAAATGCACGGCAATTTCCCCGACATTCTCAGCGATGAACTGGTTGGAAAAGAAGCCACCAAATTGTACAACGATGCCAATGCACTGATTGATAAGATCATTGCTGAAAAATGGCTCACAGCCAAAGGCACCATCGGCTTCTGGGAAGCGGGCAGCGAGAACGACGATGTGGTGGTAAAGAACGGAACAGCAGATACCCGCTTATCCTTCCTGCGACAGCAGGTAAAAAAAGCGCCCGGACAACCCAACCTGTCGCTGGCCGATTTTGTAGCGCCTGTTTCCAGTGGTAAAAAAGATTTCATCGGCGCTTTTGCCGTTACCATACACGGCATTGAACCGCATATCAAAAGATTCGAGCAAAACTTCGACGATTACAACAAGATCATGTTGCAGGCCCTGGCCGATCGTTTTGCAGAAGGTTTGGCCGAATACCTGCACCTGAAAACAAGAAAAACATATTGGGGTTACGATCAGTCCGAACAGCTGAGCAACGAAGAACTCATCAAAGAACAATACACTGGTATTCGTCCTGCACCGGGTTATCCTGCCTGTCCGGATCATACAGAGAAACACAAACTCTTTCACTTGCTCAAAGCCACCGATACAGTGGGCATTGAGTTAACAGAGAGTCTGGCCATGTACCCTGCTTCCTCTGTTTGCGGTTGGTATTTTTCTAATCCAAGCAGCCAGTATTTCGGCGTGGGTAAGATCCTGCGCGATCAATTGGAAGATTATGCCCGTAGAAAGAACATGCCCCTGGCAGAAGCAGAAAGATGGTTGAGTCCGGTTTTGGATTAGCCCTTACCTTTGCGCCGAACAACCGATTCAGTATGAAATGTGTAAGTAAATCGCTGTTGGTATTGGCTATGGTATTGCCCGTTTTAACGCAGGCGCAAACAAAGAAAAAAGAAAAAAAAGGCGAGTTTTATTTTTCCTGGGGCTATAACAAAGAATGGTACACGCATTCAGACGTTACAGTTAGTCAGCCTGAGCTGCAGACTAAGTACACAATGAAAACTGTGCACTCGCACGATCATATCGGATGGGATGAAGGTATTTTCAGCATTCCCATCAGCATACCACAATACAATTATCGAATAGGATATTTTTTCAACCGAAAAAAAGGATGGGCTTTCGAAATCAATTTCGATCATACCAAACATATCATACAAGACGGACAGCAAATTGAAGTGAAAGGCATGCTGAATGGAAGACCGGTTGATTCCACCATCAATTTCTCCAAAGCCAATGGCTTTTATTATTACCTGAACAATGGCGCCAATTTCCTGTTGTTCAACATCGTGAAAAGATGGAACTGGTTGGAAGCAAAGAACAGTTGGTTCAAATTGGATGCACTTGCAAAAGCGGGTGTAGGTCCTGTTATCCCGCACGTAGAGAACAGCCTGTTCGGTCAGCACAACGATGCCGGTTTCCAATTGGGCGGATGGAACATGGGTTTCGAAGGCGCTTTACGCGGCACTTTCTGCAAGCACGTTTACCTTGAGTTTGCCAACAAGCTGGATTATGCCAGCTATTCAGGATTGAAAGTGTACAAAGGAACTGCGTCGCAGGCTTTTGGAACTTATGAGCTTATCCTGAACCTGGGATTCTCTTTTTAATATCATCTCTTTTCAAACAGCCACCATAACCTTCTACGTGGTTTAACCTTGAAGTTTTTGCGCACATACGTTGCGATGTGGTGCATGGCTTCGTCCATATCATCGGTAAGGAACAACAATGTTTTGTCAACCGGCGCAATGGTTCCGGCGGCTTCCATGGAGTCGATGGCTTTCATCAATGGTTCGTAATAAGATTTGCCATAGAGTACGATGGGGAAATCGTAGATTACTTTTGTCTGCGCTAACGTAATGGTTTCGAAGAATTCATCCATCGTGCCAAAGCCTCCCGGCATGATGATGAATGCGTAAGAATATTTTACCAGCATCACTTTGCGGGCGAAAAAATAATCGAAAGTGATCCATTTGTGCATATACGGATTGGGATGCTGTTCATGCGGCAGTTTGATATTACATCCTACCGAAGTACCGCCGCTTTCAAAAGCGCCGCGGTTGGCTGCTTCCATAATGCCCGGTCCGCCGCCTGTCATGGTGGTAAAACCGGCTGCAGCAATGCGCCTGCCGAATTCCCTGGCTGCATGGTAGTATGGATGATCTTCTCCAAACCTGGCAGAGCCGAACACCGTAACACAGGGCCCAAGGAAATGCATGGTCCTGAACCCTTTGATGAACTGCCAGAATACATCCCAGGCAAAACCCAGTTCACTGATCCTGGGGCGGGGTCCTTCGAGATAAATGGATTGTTTTGCAGGAATGATCCTGTCTGTCTTTTTCATATACACATCTTGAATACAAAGAAGGGTCAAATTAGTAAAAAAATAGCATGCGGTGAATGTGGTTTTTGATGCATCTTTATATTCGCTTAAACCCATCAACATGCGCATCATTTCATACAATGTCAATGGCATCAGGGCTGCTATCAAAAAAGGATTTCTCGACTGGTTGCAGACGAATCCGGCAGATATTATTTGTTTGCAGGAAACCAAAGCACAAAAAGAAGACATTGATATTGCATCCATAGAATCGCTTGGCTACCAGACATACTGGTTTTCGGCACAGAAAAAAGGATACAGCGGGGTGGCCATCTTTACCAAAATCAAACCCGACCAGGTTATATCGGGAAATAAAATTGAACAAAGTGATTTTGAAGGAAGGGTGATCCGCGCCGATTTCGGAGATATCACACTCATCAACGCTTATTTTCCTTCGGGCACCAGCGGCGATGAACGGCAAACTTATAAATACCAATGGCTGGATGAATTCTTTGATTATGTTCAGGACTTGCGTAAAAAAAGACCTAAGCTGATTGTTACGGGTGATTATAATATTGCACATACCGAAGTAGATATCCACGATCCCAAGGGAAATAAAAACTCATCCGGCTTCCTGCCCGAAGAGCGGGCCTGGATGGATAAATTTCTTGGGAAACAATGGATCGATACTTTCCGCCTCTTGTATCCCGATACCAAAGGCGCTTATTCCTGGTGGAGCCAGCGTTTCCCTTCTGTAAGATTGCAAAACAAAGGATGGCGGATCGACTATATCTGTATCAGTGAAGCATTGAAGCCCCAACTGAAATCCGCTGCTATTTACCCAGATGTAAAACACAGCGATCATTGTCCCATCTACGCGGAAATTAAATGAGCATGTTTATCTACAACGTCACCACGAAAGTCTCCCCGCATATCCACGAAGACTGGGTACGCTGGATGAAAGAAGAGCACATACCGGCTGTTATGCAAAGCGGCTGCTTTACGGAGTACCGTTTTGTAAAACTGCTGGAAACCGACGAATCAGAGGGGCCTACTTATGCCACGCAATATTTCGCAGCTACCAGGGATGATTATGAGCGGTACATTGCACAGCATGCAACTGCATTGCGGCAGGATGCCCTGGATCGATGGGGCAATCATTTCGTTGGTTTTCGCACACTCATGCAGATTGTGAATTGAGTGTGGATAGTTTTTACAGGCGATGTTGGCATATCCAAATCTTCGTTATATTTCTCTGAAACCCGCACGGGAACTGAATTCCAGCCATCTAACCCTTAAAACCCTTTGCCCGCAAGCGTTCCAGCCGGAAGGCATTTACGGAATTATTTCCAACTATTTGAATAAAATCGGCTGAAATCCTTTATGGCAGGGTGTTTGCAGGTTCCAAAAAAGAGGATAAAAAAGCAATGAAATATTTTGCTGAACGACAAAAGCCAATAAATTTGTTTCATAGAATTAAAACAATCTAAAAACACATCTATGAACAAAGCTGAATTGATCGCCCAGATTGCTGAAGATGCTGGCGTTACTAAGACCCAGGCAAATGCTGCCCTGGATTCTTTTGTTGACACAGTAACCAAAGCGCTGAAAAAAGGCGACAAAGTTACCCTGGTTGGTTTTGGTACTTTCTCTGTATCTAAGCGTGCTGCTCGTACAGGTCGTAACCCTCAGACTGGCGAAACGATCAAGATCAAGGCTAAAAAAGTTGCCCGCTTCAAAGCTGGTAAAGAATTAAGCGCTAAGATCTAACTGAAAGCTCTTCAAAAGAATTGAACCCCGCATTAGCGGGGTTTTTCTATTTTTGCAATTCATTTATTTTCAAAACCAAAAACAATACCATGGGTAGAGGTGATAAAAAGACCGCAAAAGGTAAAAGATTTCAGGGCTCTTTTGGAAAAACGCGTCCTGCCAAGCCGAATAAGAGTAAGAAGCCTGCTGTAAAAGCTTCTTAAACATTCCATCGTCATCCCGAGCAACATCACCCTGAGCGAGCGCAGCGAGTCGAAGGGGCAGCCGAGGGACCTCATGAAGTCTTCAGCAGGTCCCTCGACTCGCTGCGCTCGCTCGGGATGACGATATAATGGTACATCAGCGATTCTTCGTTGCTATTGTTTCTATTGCCTGAACCAATCTGTCCAGGTCATCTATCTTCGTATATACATGCGGCGTAACGCGTACGCAACTGATGTTTTCCCACACAATACCAACGGTATGTATCTTATAGCGGTTGAATAAAGCGTTGTCGAGCTCTGCCGGTGTCATACCTTCAATGCTTACGCCCGTTATGGCGCAGGAATATTCCGGTTTCAAAGATGTATGCAGTTTTACACGCGGAATGGATTTTACCTTCCCGGCCCAATAATTTTTGAGATAGCGAATGCGTTCTTCTTTCCGTTTACTCCCGATGGCTGTATGAAAATTGATCGCTTCGCCTATTCCCTGCTCTATCGGAAAGCTACGGGTACCAAGGGTTTCAAATTTGCGGATGTCGTCGCTGTGCGGTTTATCGTTACAAAGTAGCGGCCATATCTTGCCAATTTTATCTTGTTTGATCCATAACATGCCGCTGCCAATGGGTGCGCTTAAGAATTTGTGCAGACTGGTTCCGAAATAATCGCATTCCAGATCCGGGATCTTGAAATCAAGCAGTCCGAATGAATGCGCCCCATCCACAATCACTTCCAGGTTGTGCCGGTGCGCCATCTGGCAAATCTTTTTCACGGGCATGATCTGTCCCACCCAATTGATGATATGGGTAACATGCAATATCCGGGTTTTAGGTGTGATGGCTTTTTCATAAGCGCTTACAATCGCCTCATCATCTTCTATGGGAAAATCGAAACTGATCTGCGTATACTGTAATCCGTCACGCATGGCACGCTGCTTCCAGGCCTGTATCATGTTCGGATAATCCTGTTTGGTACCGATCACTTCATCGCCCGCTTTGAGTTCCAGTCCATAGATAACTGTATTCAGCGATTCGGTGGCATTCCTGTTCACCGCTATTTCTTCGGGCAGGCAGCCGGCCAGTGTTGCCAGCTTCTGGCGCAGCGGCTCCCTTCCCTGGTCCAGTATCCGCCACATATAATAAGAGGGCCCTTCATTGGATAAACGATTGAAGCGTTCCACCGCTTCCTGTACCACACGCGGAGCGGGACTTACTCCGCCATTGTTGAGGTTCACCAGGTTGGGGTTTACAGTGAATGACTGTTGTATCACTGACCAGTAGTCCTCATCAGCAGCCACAGTTTCTGGACTGAATCCTGCTACTTTTTGTGCAGCCTGCTTCCATTCTGCTGCATGCAACTGGTTAAAAAGACTGTTGGCAGAGAACGCTCCCGCCAGCAGGCCAAGCTGTCTGATGAATTTCCTGCGCTGGTTCATACCCATGAAGTTTAGTGAGAAAGTTAGCAAAAAAACGGCGTACGCCAATTTGTGTATCTTTGTATCAGAATACAGTTTTTATCATTAACGTTTCGTCTTAATTAGAACATTTTCAACTGGTTATCATTTTGCTCTTTGAAATTTTGTAGTATGGGTTTAGCGAATAGTTCATGTAAA
>PVEQ01000004.1 GCA_002973575.1 Sediminibacterium magnilacihabitans | reverse complement strand
TAAATTTCAAATCGTTTCCATTCCAAAATCCGCTGAAACCCAATACAGACAATAATTTCAAAGAACTTTTTTATTCAACATCGAAACAACACTGAATTAGTATGATATTTATCAAATGATACTTCATCCCCAATCCATAAGCTTATCAGGATCACTATTGCCATACCTATTGCAAGCCCCCCAATATTAATAGCGCTGTATCCTTTGTTCCTGATAAGATTGCGCCAGGCAGTTTTAAAATAGCTTTTTATCATACCCATAATTTATTCCAATAAAAAATTCATTGGCTTCGCAAAAATGGCTTTTGAATGTTCAAGATTAAAATATAGCCAGCCAAACATTTATTATATGGTAAAGAAAAGTAAACTTTAAACCCTGAAAAATATGCCGCTTTGAAAAAGTATTGACTTTAAACTACTTGCGTGTTGTCTACTCGGGAAACTGTTCGCTTTCGTTACATTGTCTGTTCGGTTTTGATACATTTGAAAAGATTCCGAATTTGTAAAAGTAAACCTCAAATTTTTTGCGATGCTCCCTCAATTTTGGATGGACATTTTAAGCCTCTTGGAGCATTAATGAGTATTTGTGGGTATTGTAGTCCCAAACCTTCCATTATCGAACCACCAAAATAGATACCATATTTTCCTATAATGTAGGTGTGGTAAGGCTTTTTGAAAAAGAAAAAAGCGGAATAAAGCTTCTTTATAAAGATCATTCCGCTTTGGTAGTCCCGACAAGAATCGAACTTGTATCTAAAGTTTAGGAAACTTCTATTCTATCCATTGAACTACGGGACCAAACCTGCTGAAACACAATACCATCCGGTTTCAGCGGCTGCAAAAATAATGGATTATCTTATTCACAGGGAGATAATGTATGAATTAACCGGCGATTGTGTAATTTGAGGTCTAAACCTATGAGAATGAACCGTAACTATCTGCGCACCATGCTCCTGGCATTAATGGTTGCAGGCTGCTGCACGCAATCTGCCAACGCACAGGACAATCGTCTTAAAGCCAATATCAACCACCTGGCCATTTTCGTAGTAGACCTGCAAAAATCGGGCAACTTCTACCAGAACATCATTGGCCTCGACACCATTTCCGAACCCTTCCACGATGGCAAACATATCTGGATGCGCATCGGACTACACGCCGCCCTCCACATCATCCAGGGAGCAGATGCACCCATCAAACATTTTAAGAATAACCACATCTGCTTCAGTGTGCCCTCAGTAAGGGCTTTCACCGCAAAACTGAAAGAATACCATATCAAATGGGAAGATGTGTCAGGAAAAGAGGAAGGCATTACCAGGAGGCCCGACGGTATCCTGCAAATATGGCTACAAGATCCAGACGGGTATTGGATTGAGATCAATGATGACAGATCATAAATTGCTGAAATTTTAATGAGGTCCCTCGGCTACGCTCGGGATGACGGAAGTATTATATCTTTGCAGCCTCAAAATGGACTATGAAGTTTTATAATATCATCATCAAATACCGTTTCTGGCTGAGTTTGTTGCTGTTGGTAGTGGCTGTGGTACTCAATGTTACCGGAACCGGTTTCTGGCCTACTTTCCCCTTGTATTTCGTGGCCGTAATAGGCTTGTTCAGTCATTTCTTCATTGGTCCGCTGCGCCTTATCCAGGAACCTATGGAGCAGGGCAATATTGAAGAAGTAGAAAAAATACTGAACACCATCTGGTTTCCCGGCCTGCTGTTCAAACCCGTACGCTCTACCTACTATACCATCAGGGGCAACCTGGCCATGATGAAGCAGGACTTCGACACCGCCGAAAAACACCTGAAGAAAAGCACCGAGCTGGGCGCACCCATGCCCGAAGCCGAAGGCGCCAACAAACTGCAACTAGGTATGATGGCCATGCAACGTGGCGACCTGAAACAAGGCGAATCCTATATCCGCGCCGCTATCCGCGCCGGCATACCCGATAAAGAAAGCGAAGCCGTGGCTTACCTGAGCATGTGCCAGATCTTCATGAACAAGCGTGAGTTTCGCGCTGCGAAGGATTTCTTCCGCAGAGCCAAAGCCTGCAAACCCACCACCAAACAGGTGCTCGACCAGATTAAAGAAATTGAAAAGTATATCTCCAGGATGCCTGGCTAAAAAATAAGGCTTACCTTTCCATCAGTGAAAAAGGCACTCATCATAATCACCCTGGTATTGTTCTCATTATCCATCCTGGTAATGCCCTATGCCAATTACGATGATGTAACATCGCTCCAGGCAGTTTATCACAACTGCCTCAACATGGATGGCGACACCAATTTTGTGGAATTCATAGCCGAAAACTTTTTATCGGCCGGCATGGCGCTGGAAAATGACAAGGAAGACACGCCGCCTCAACCCAAACATCCAAATAATACCAACCTGGTCGTTCAAATACAAACCGGCACCCTCTACCAACAGCCGGTTACCGAGATCACCCTGGAACAACCCCTTGTTCCAGCAACGCTGATACCCGTTACCAACACAGATTACATTCCCCAGGATTATCGCCCCGGTATATTTCATCCCCCGGCTCGCGCATAAGACCATTTACCTGTATTAAAAATACCAACGGCAACACCGCTGTGTGGTAGCATATCTTTTATTTCAACTAATACAATCAGATCATGAAAAATATTTTTTCAATGATGCTCATATACATGGGCCTCATTACCGTTGCGTTTGCACAAAACACCAAACCAACCGAAGCGGCGGAGAAAGCATTCCGCCAACAATTTCCCAACGCCAAAGAAGTGAAGTGGGATAAAGAAAACAAGCACGAATATGAGGCATCATTTGTGCTGGATGGAAAAAAAGGATCAGCCAATTTCTCCGCTTCAGGTGAATGGCTGGAAACCGAAATGGCCATCCCGCAAAGCGCCACACCACAGGCTGTGCTGGATGGGTTTAAAAAAGCGCACACCGGTGCCACCATTGCAGCAATCTATAAAATAGAAACCAAAAAGGGACAAAACTATTTTGAGATCGAGTACAAGGTGAAAGGTGGAAAAACCAAAGAAGCTAAACTGGCTTCCGATGGTAAACTGATGTAAATAAACGGCCCTCGCTTGTAGCGAACAAGTCGCGAAAGTGAGGGCCTTATCAAATTGAATGGACAATGAAAAAAGCAATCGTAATGCTATACTTACTCCTGCCTACAACAATCATTCTTGCGCAGAAAAAAACTGATACCGTTAAAACAACTCCTGTCCCGATAAAAAAAGATACCATTCCCCCTCAACCCCAAAAAGATACAACTCTCACCCCCTCAAAAAAACCATTCGAAGGCGAATCGGAAGTGATCGTTGTTTCTTCCTCCCGCACTAACTCGCGCATCGAAGACCTGCCTACTAAAGTAGAAGTGCTGGGTGCCGAAGAAATGCACGAAGAGAATGGTATCAAGCCCGGCAATATCGTTAGCTTATTGGGCGATATCGCCGGCATACAAATACAGCAAACCAACGCCGCTACCGGCAATGCCGATATGCGCATACAAGGTTTGCAGGGAAAATACACGCAGATACTGCGCGATGGTATTCCGCTGTTTGGCGGCTACTCGGGCAGCTTCAGCATTTTACAAATACCACCGCTCGATCTGCAACAAGTAGAACTGGTAAAAGGATCGAGCTCTACCTTGTATGGCGGCGGCGCCATTGCCGGTATGCTCAACCTGGTGTCTAAAAAACCAAAGCTGGGCACACCGGAAGGAAGCTTCACACTCAACCGCTCTACCTTAAAAGAGAACAACCTGAACCTTTTCTTTTCTAACAGGAATAAAAATGCCGGCTATACTTTGTTTGCAGGCGGCACACTGCAAAATGCAGTAGATGTAAACAACGACGGCTTCTCCGATGTACCCGATGTTAAAAGTGTATTCATTCACCCGCGCGTGTTTTTATACGGAGGAGAAAAATCTACCGTGATATTGGGCTACACACTCAACTACGAAGACCGCAAAGGTGGCGATATGAAAGTGCTCGACAAAACAGCAGGCCCGCAAAACCAATTCTTCATACAGAACAAAAGCCTGCGCAATGTGGCCGATATTACCTGGGAGCAACAACTGCCCAACAACGCACAACTCACAGCCAAAGCGAGTACCAGTTTTTTCAACCGCGATGTGAACACCAATGTCTTTGGTATGAAGGGAAACCAGTTCAGCTGGTACAGTGAAGTAGCGTATTCGCAGCGAAAAGGACAACACAACTATGTGTTGGGCATCAACTTCAACGGCGATGATTTTAAAAAACAACACCCCGACAGCAGCCTCATACCCAACGAATCATCCAATACCCTTGGCTTTTTTGCACAAGACGACTGGAAGTTTGCCAATGCTTTCACCTTACAAAGCGGGATAAGGGTAGATGCCAACAACAGCTATGGTACTTTCGTGCTCCCCCGCTTATCGCTCATGTATAAAATGAACCGGAACATTACCATGCGTTTGGGCGGCGGACTCGGTTACAAAACACCCACGCTCTTCAATGCAGAGCTCGATGAAAGGGATTATCATTATCTCGCTGGCTATTCAACCGGAATCAAAGCAGAGCGGTCTGCCGGCGCCAATTTCGACATCAACTACAAACGCAATATGGGCGAATGGAGCCTCACCATCAACCAGTCGTTTTTCTACAACCGCATCAACCAACCGCTGCTGCTCGATAGCATGGGAACAACACCTGCGATACTCCGGTATCAAAATGCCGGTGCACCCATTGAAACCACCGGTTTTGAAACGTATATACAAGCGAAGGAAGACGAGCTGGAACTATACCTGGGCTATGTGTATACAGATGCCAGAAGAAAATACGATGCAGTAAATACAACATTGCCCCTGATTGCGCGTCACAAACTGGCCGCCATCATTGCCTATAAATTCACTGAAAAATTCAAGGCAGGTTTTGAAACGGCCTATACCGGTGTGCAGCATCTCGACAACGGGCAAACCACCACTCCCTATGTTTTCATGGCAGCGATGCTGGGATATAAAATAGGCAAAACCTCCTTCGTGTTGAACTGCGAAAACCTGTTAGATTATCGGCAGAGCAAAAACAACCCGGTAGTATTCCCGCCTTACACCAATCCACGCTTCCCCGAAATATGGGCACCACTGGAGGGAAGGGTGTTGAATCTTTCGATGTATGTGAAGTTTTAAGTGTAGAGATACGTAAAAGTGTCGCATTTTGCGGCACCTTATGTAACTACTTTATTGCAATGCCTGGTACACCAGTACTTTGAATTTTTCACCAAGATCTCCATGACTGTTGGGAAACTGCTGTAATACAAATTGCGCTGTGATTTTTTCCTGCGGGTCTATCCAATAAGTAGAACTGAACATACCACCCCAACTGAAAGTACCAGGCGGGGAAGTGCTCCTGCCACTGGCGGCATCGGTAACAATTTCAAAGCCCAACCCGAATTTGGTAAGGCGCGATCCGTTCACGTACAGGTCGCCGATCTGGTTTTGCGTCATGAGCCGTATAGAATGCGCACTCAGTATCCTTTTGCCGTTGAGTACGCCGCCATTCATGAGGCTTTCCATAAAGAGAGTATAATCATAAGCAGTAGATACCAGTCCGCCGCCACCGGAATAAAACTTCCCATCCGGGTCAAGCGGATAGTCGCGGTAAAACTCGCCATTGATACCTATTTTCGGTTCCATGTTCACCACATGCTTGCTTTTGTCTTCTGAATGCAGCATGGCCAGGCGGGTGTATTTTTCTTTGGGCAGGTAGAAATAAGAGTCCTTCATACCCAACGGCTCAAAAATATGTTCCCGGAAATACTCGGCGAGACTTTGTCCGCTCAACACTTCTACCAGGTAACCGAGTACATCGGTGTTCAATCCGTACGTGAAATGTTCGCCCGGCTGGTGCATTAACGGAAGATGTGCCAACCGCTCTATGTTTTCAGCAGAAGTGCCGTCTAACAAACCGATGCCGCCCACCACGCCGGCTTTGGCATAGATAGCATTGGCAACGGGCGTACCAATTTGCGCATAAGAGATACCTGAAGTATGGGTAAGCAGGTCGCGGATGGTAACTTCCCTTTTAGCGGGAACAGTGGTATAGCTGGAATCGGCTTTATTGAACTGGTTGAGTACGGCAGGGTTTTTAAACCCGGGAATGTATTTGGAGATAGGATCATCCAGCAGCAACCTGCCTTCTTCATATAATTGCATGATGGCCACGCTGGTGATGGCCTTGGTTTGCGAAGCAATACGGAAGATGGCGTCTTTCTCCAGCTTCTTGTGTTGTTCTTTATCGTCATAACCCAATGCCTTATAATATACCGTATGTCCGTTATGGGTAACAAGCGCAACAGCGCCGGCGATCCACCCGCTATCGATGTATCGCTGGATCAGTTTGTCGATCCTTTGTAAACGTTCAACAGAAAATCCTTTGTTTTCGGGGATTGCTACGGATGCGGAGGTTTGTGCTGATATTGTTTGATAAGAACAAACAACCAGTAACAGGCATGCAATGGCTTTTTTCATGGTATTAAGATAGACTTTTATTCTTCATACCGCCGTACCACTTCTTCCACCACCCGGGGAAAATGCAGGTGCTCCAATACATGCACTTTTTGAGCCAGGCTTTCGGGGGTATCGCCGGGTTCAACAACACAAGCGGCTTGGAAAATGGGCGCCCCCTCATCGAAATGCTCATTTACATAATGTATGGTAATGCCACTCTCTTTTTCACCGGCGGCAATCACCGCTTCGTGCACATGCCTGCCATACATACCCTTGCCCCCGTATTTGGGCAAAAGGGCCGGGTGTATATTAATGATGCGGTTGGGATAAGCCTGTATAAGGGCTGCCGGAATCTTCCAGAGAAAGCCGGCCAGCACAATGAACCCGATCTCCTGCTGTTTCAGGGCAGCTACATAGGCATCGCCCCTGAAAAAAGGTTCTTTTTCAATCAATAATACCGGAACCTGGTGATGGGCAGCTATGTTTAGCGCTCCGGCATCAGGTTTGTTGCAAACTACCAACGCCACTTTGATCCGGGGGTGACCGGTAAAATGTTCGATGATCTTTTCGGCATTGGAGCCGGCACCCGAAGCAAAAATGGCAATACGAATGGGAGAGTAGTTAGACATGAGTCAAATCTACACTAAAACGTCTGACATAAACATTCCGTAAATAGAAATAAAAGCAGCCAAATTCGCTGAAACTCAACCCTGATAAGGGTAAATAATTTTTTGAGAAGGTTTGGTTTTTGTCAGCTACGTGTCATATTTTTGCAGCCGTTCACGGATATTTTTCCACACCAAGAACCACGTTTGTGAATATGATATCTCTTAGTCGTATAGCCAAAACCAGTTTCCTCAGTGCAGTTCTTTTAATGGGCCTTTCTTTAGTGAATCCCGCCTCCGCACAGGATGGTAAGACCGTTTTTAATACCAATTGCGCCTCCTGTCACGCAGTAAATAAAAAATTGACCGGTCCTGCCCTGGCTGGTGTGGAAGATCGCTGGTCCGACAGGAAAAAGATCCATGCATGGGTACACAATCCTGCAGGTTTTGCCCAAACCGACGCGTATGCGGCCAACCTGATGAAGGAGTACAGTCCTACTGTAATGACCGGCTTCCCGAACCTGTCTGAAAAAGAGATCGACGCCGTACTGGATTATATCAAAACCGTTCCCGCTGCCGGCGCAGCAGGCGCCGCTAACCCGGCTGCCGATGCCAAAACCAGTGAAGGCGATAACAGTCTCCTTTTTGGCGTGCTCACCCTGATCCTGGCCGTTGTAGCCCTGATCTTGTTACAGGTGAACTCAAACCTGAAAAAACTGGCCGATAAGCACGAAGGTCACGATACCGCCGAACCCATTCCTTTCTGGAAGAACAAGAGCTATATTGCCATGCTCACCGTGATCCTGTTCGTGATCGGTGGTTATTTTGTATCGAAAGGCGCGATGGCATTGGGCCGCAGCAAAGATTACCAACCCGAACAACCCATTTTCTACTCGCATAAAGTACACGCAGGCATCAACCAGATCAACTGCCAGTATTGCCATATCGGTGTATACCAGGGCAAGCAGGCCACCATTCCTTCGGTGAACATCTGTATGAACTGCCACAAAGCCATCAACGAATACAAAGGCGAAAAGATCTTCAACGAAGCCGGTGACGAAGTGAACGGAACAGCAGAGATCCAGAAATTATATAAATATGCAGGTTATGAGTCCGGTAAACCCTGGGACGAAACCAAAGCCAAACCCATTGAATGGGTGCGCATCCACAACCTGCCCGACCATGTTTATTTCAACCACTCACAGCACGTGAAAGCAGGCCAGGTTGCTTGTCAGACCTGCCACGGAGAGATCACCAAAATGTCGGAAGTGAAGCAGTTTGCCGACCTGAGCATGGGCTGGTGTATCAACTGCCACCGCGAAACACAGGTGCAGTTCAAAGACAACGGATTCTACAGCATTTATGAGAAATACCACCAGGACCTGAAGAGCGGAAAGATCGACAGCGCCAAGGGTATTACCGTAGAGAAGATCGGCGGTACAGAGTGTCAGAAATGTCACTACTAGAACAGTAACAAAAAACACACAAAGAACGAGGCAGGCTAACCGGTAACGGTGGGCCGCCAACTGTCAACTAATAATTATGGAGCAAAAAAAGCACTGGCAAAGTTTTGGAGAGCTGAATCAGTCTGAGGCTTACAATAAAGACGTAAAAGACGAATTCAGGGAAGAACTGCCGTTTGTTGGCGATGAAAGCAAAAGCTTCCTTGACGCCAAAGCGCCACGCAGGGACTTTTTGAAATACCTGGGATTCAGCACCGCCGCTGCCGCCGTGGCCGCGAGTTGCGAAATGCCTGTAAAGAAAGCCATCCCGTTTGCGAATAAACCGGAAGATATTGTTCCCGGTGTTTCCAATTATTATGCTACCACTTATGTGCAGGATGGAGATGTGGTGAGTGTGCTGGCCAAAGTGCGCGACGGACGCCCCATCAAGATCGAGGGTAACGAACTGAGCCCTATCACCCAGGGCGGTACTTCTGCCCGTGCACAGGCATCGGTGCTCGACCTCTATGATACCGCACGCCTGCGCTTCCCCACCATCGATGGTAAAGAAGTAACTTTTGAAGCAATAGATAAAGCGGTAGCCGCTTCTTTGAACGGTCCCGTAGTAGTGCTTACCAGCACCGTGGTTTCTCCTTCCACCAAAGAAGCGATCAACCAGTTGCTGGCCAAATATCCCGGCAGCCGCCACGTAACTTACGATGCGGTTTCTTATTCAGCCCTGTTGCTGGCCAATGAAGCATCTTACGGTGTAAGGGGTATTCCTTCTTACCGCTTCGACAAAGCAAAAGCAATTGTAAGCCTCGATGCCGATTTCCTCGGCACCTGGTTGAGCCCGGTTGAATTTGCCAAACAATATGCCACCGGCAAAAAGATCAACGAGAAGAATCCTGAGATGAGCAAGCACATTCATTTCGAAAGCTTAGCCAGTCTCACCGGTTCCAACGCAGATGAAAAATATTTACACCGCCCCTCAGAAACAGGTGCGGTAGCAGTAGCCCTGCTGAATGCCGTTAACGGCCAGGGTGCAACAGGTATCAGCGATGCCAAACTGAAAGCAGCTATTGAAAAAGCAGCCAAAGAACTGAACGCCAACAAAGGTGCAGCGCTGGTAGTCAGCGGCAGCAATGATGTGAATGTGCAAACAGTGGTGAATGCCATCAACAACGCCATCAATGCGAATGGTACTACCATCGACTGGTCGGTACTGAACAATACCCGCCAGGGCATCGACGCCGATTTTGTGAAACTGGTAGAAGACATGAATGCAGGTGCGGTGAACACCCTGCTGGTATACGGCGCCAATCCCGCATATAGCTGGTTTGATGCAGATAAATTCAAAGCCGGACTGAAAAAAGTAAAAACGACTATTTCTTTCGCCGGTAAAGTGGATGAAACCGCTGAGCTCTGCAAATTCGTAGCGCCCGATCATCACTATTTGGAAAGCTGGGGCGATGCAGAAGCCAAAACCGGTCATTTCTCACTCATCCAGCCTACGATCTATCCTTTGTTCAAAACACGCCAGTGGCAAGACAGCCTGCTCAAATGGAGCGGCGCTGCTACCGATTACCTGGCCTTCCTCAAAAATTACTGGAGCACCAAACTGGGTGGTGCTGCCGGATGGGATAAAGCGCTGCAAGACGGTGTGATCAACCCCACTGGTGAAACAGCTGCTAAAGCTGCCAGCTATAACGGCGCTTCACTGGCCAACGCCGTATCGGCTATCGGTGCTGCTAAAAAAGGTGGAAAGGTAGAGTTGGTATTGTATGAAAAAATAGCCATCGGAGCCGGACAGGGCGCTGCAAATCCCTGGTTACAGGAAATGCCCGACCCCATTACCCGTGCTACCTGGGATAACTACGTGATTGTTTCACCTGCCATGGCCAGGACTTTGCTGGACATCGACCTCAACAACGGTGGTCAGGCAGACAGCTACGAAGTGAACCCACCCAAGAAAGTAGTAAAAGTTACTGTTGGCAATAAGAGCATTGAATTACCTGCGCTGATCATCCCCGGCACCCATCCCGATACCATCGGTATTGCAGTAGGATATGGCCGCAGTGAGAAGATCGGTTTGTCCGCTGCCAACGTAGGTAAGAATGCATTCGCCCTTGCTTCACTCAGCAATGGCGTGGTGAACTTCGATAACAGCGATGTTACGATCACTGTAACAGGCGAAAAATACCCGGTTGCGCTTACGCAAACACACAGCCGTTACGATACTACACAAGGTAACCGTACCGAAGTGATGAAAGAGTTGACGCTGGCTGAGTACAAAGCACATCCTTCAGAAATACGTGAAGACCGCGATAAAGAATTGCAACCGTTTGGCGGACTGGCCGAATATGAAAAGCAGGGTACGATCTATCCTGTATACGAAAGGCCGGGTATCAAATGGGGCATGAGCGTAGACCTCAACAGTTGTACCGGTTGCGGCGCCTGCGTGGTGGCTTGTACTGCTGAGAACAACGTAGCAGTAGTAGGTAAACCCGAAGTGCTGCGCGGACATGAAATGCAGTGGCTGCGTATCGACCGCTATTACAGTGGCGATATGGACAACCCGAATGTGGTGTTCCAGCCGCTGATGTGTCAGCATTGCGATAACGCTCCTTGTGAGAACGTTTGTCCGGTGGCTGCCACCAACCACAGCAGCGAAGGTTTGAACCAGATGGCTTATAACCGTTGCGTAGGTACCCGTTATTGCGCCAATAACTGTCCGTTCAAAGTACGCCGTTTCAACTGGGCCGATTATACCGGTGCCGACAGCTTCCCCGATAACCAAAGGGGTATTGTGAACGATGTGGTATTGAATATGAGCGACGACCTCACCCGCATGGTACTGAACCCCGATGTTACAGTACGTTCACGCGGTGTGATCGAAAAATGTTCCTTCTGTGTACAGCGTTTGCAGGAAGCTAAGCTGAAAGCCAAGCGCGAAAGCAGGCCGATGATAGACAGCGATATCAAAGTGGCTTGTCAGCAGGCTTGTCCTACCAACGCCATCAACTTTGGTAACGCCAACGATAAGCACAGCGCCATTACCAAAATACGTATCGACAATCCGAACCGCCAGTTCTATTCGTTGGAGCAGCTGCACGTATTGCCGAACGTAACTTACCTCGCCAAAGTGAGGAACAAGGAAGAAGAAAAAGAAGAGAAGAAAGAACACGCTTAATAAAATTTGCCCTGGGCTTAAGCCCAGGGATAAAAAAATAGATCAGATGCATTTAAAGTATGAATCACAGCTCAGGGAACCGTTAGTGAATGGTGATAAGAATTATCACCAGGTAACGGAAGACATTGTTCGCCCTATTGAAGCCAAACCGCCGAGGTTGTGGTATATAGGGTTCTTCACTGCTGTTGCCTTACTGATGTTTGGAGTGTACAGTGTTTACCGGGATGTAACCTACGGTATCGGGCAGTGGAACCTGAATAAAACGATCGGTTGGGGCTGGGACATCACCAACTTCGTATGGTGGGTGGGTATCGGTCACGCCGGTACGCTGATCTCTGCGATCCTGTTGCTGTTCCGCCAGGGATGGAGAACAGGGGTGAACCGTGCGGCTGAAGCGATGACCATCTTCGCGGTAATGTGTGCCGGACAGTTCCCTATCTTCCACATGGGTCGTGTGTGGATGGCTTTCTTCGTATTACCTTATCCCAATACACGCGGACCACTGTGGGTGAACTTCAACTCGCCCCTGTTGTGGGACGTGTTTGCGATCTCTACATACTTCACCGTATCCTTGCTGTTCTGGTATTCCGGTCTGATTCCCGACTTCGGTACCATCCGCGACCGCGCCTTTACCAAACTGCGCAAACGCTTATACGGTATCGCTTCATTCGGATGGAGCGGTTCTACCAAACACTGGCAGCGTCATGAAAGCTTATCACTGGTACTTGCCGGTTTGAGTACGCCGCTGGTACTTTCTGTACACACCATCGTATCGTTCGACTTCGCCACTTCAGTGATACCCGGATGGCATACCACCATCTTCCCACCCTACTTCGTTGCTGGTGCGATCTTCTCTGGTTTTGCGATGACACAAACCTTGTTGCTGGTGGTACGTAAAGTGTTTGGACTGCAGGATTACATTACCATGGGACACATTGAAGCGATGAACAAAGTAATTGTGTTAACGGGTTCCATTGTGGGTGTGGCATACTTAACAGAATTGTTCATGGGCTGGTACAGCCAGAATAAATACGAAGGGTATACCTTCTGGTACAGCCGTGCTTACCTGTTCAGTCCTTATGGCTGGAGCTACTGGGGCATGATGGCTTGTAATGTATTGAGTCCGCAGATATTCTGGTTCCGCAAAATGAGAAGGAACCTGTTCGTAACCTTCTTCATGAGTATCATCGTGAACATCGGTATGTGGTTCGAGCGTTTCGTGATCATCGTAACATCACTGTACCGCGACTACCTGCCTTCCAGCTGGTCTGTGTATTACAGTCCAACTATTTGGGAGGTCGGCTTCTACGCCGGAACCTTCGGATTGTTCTTCACCTGCTTCTTCTTATTCGCTAAATATTTCCCTGTGATAGCCATTGCCGAGATCAAGTACGTGCTGAAGACAACGGGAGAAAATTATAAGGCGAAGATGACACCTATAGAAGAACAGAGCCTGGAACATTTTGCGCACGAACAAGCGCATCACTAAGCATAAGAATGTAAACTGAAATACATGGCAAAAAAGAAATTCGTAGTAGGCTGTTTTGATGATGAAGCGGTTCTGTTTCCTGCAGTGAAAAAAGTACGCACCGCAGGTTACAAGATACACGATGTGTACACGCCCTTTGCTGTACATGGCCTGGACCATGCGTTGGGCATCAGGGAAACCAGTCTGCATACCGCCGGTTTCATTTATGGTATCACTGGTACCACCACGGCATTGAGCGGTATCTCCTGGATCCTGGCCAAGGACTGGCCTCTGAACTTCGGCGGTAAGCCACACTTCGCTTTGCCGGCCTGGATTCCCATTACGTTCGAGCTGACGGTATTGTTCTCGGCTGTGGGCATGGTACTCACATTCTGCTATCTCTGCCAGATAGCGCCTTTTGTGAAGAAACACCATTTCCACCCACGCGCTACAGACGATCTGTTTGTAATGGTGATCGAGTGTACCGACAAGACCAATGTAGACGACCTGCGTTCATTCCTGCACAGCAACGGCGCTGTAGAGACCGATGTACAGGTAGCAGAAACCGGCTGGTGGCTGGGCAGGTACGATAAAGATGAAATGCCTTTTGAAACCAAGCAAGCAGTAGTTGCTTAATTACAATATAGAACGACGATGAATAAATTATCTATCATAGCTGTTTTGTCTGCCGCCACAGTGATTGTAAGCTGTAGCGATGTAAAACGCACACCCGGACATATTTATATGCCCGATATGGCTTATAGCCGCGCGTATGAAACCTATGCAGACCACAGTAACCTGGCAGAAAAGGGTATCAATTTCGACAACAGGCCGGTAGCAGGAACCATTGCACGTGAAGAGGAAATGCCTTTCCCTTATGCCAAAGACCAGGGTACCGATACTACCAACTATGTTGCATCTAAGCAGGTGAAGAGTCCTTTCGATTCGTTATCAGCTACCGATGCAAAAGAGGCGGAGCGTTTGTACCAGATCAACTGCGGTATCTGCCATGGTACCAAACTGGATGGTAACGGACCGCTGTATAAAGGAGGTGAAGGACCTTATCCGGCTGCACCCAAGAATTTTATCGGAGACCCGGTGGTTTCTGTGATGCCGGAAGGACAGATGTTCTATTCAGTTTCTTATGGGAAGAACATGATGGGTTCTTATGCTTCTCAACTGACTCGCAAACAGCGCTGGATGGTAATCAAATACATTAAGAACAAACAACTGGCGGCTAAAGCTGCAGCAGCTGCTCCGGCAGCCGATGCAACCGCGAAAAAATAACTAATCAGAGGATCAAAATAAAAGATTAACGATGGCATCATCTATCAGAACGCAATTTGAGATTCCCGGAAAAATGAAAACCTGGTCATTGTCGCTCATCGGCATTGGGTTGGTTGCATTGGTGATCGGACTGGCAACCAAAGGTTTGAGCAGCGATGAACACGAGCAGGCGCATTTCTGGGGTACATTGATGTACAATACCATCTTCTGGACCATGATCTGCAATGCGAGCATGTTCTTTATCTGTGCTACCACATTGGCCATGGGCGGATGGGAGCAAACGTTCCGTCGCGTTTGTGAAGCGATCTCTACGATGGTGCCTATTTTCGGATCTATCACTTTTGTAGTACTGCTTTATGTGGTACTGGGCAACAAACACCATATCTACCACTGGCTCGACAGCGATGCCGTTGCCAACGATTCTTTGTTGAAAGGAAAATCAGGTTTCCTGAACCCTAAGTTTTTCATCATCTGGACCACCCTCACCCTGGGCTTCTGGAGCCTGCTGGGCTGGAGGATGCGTCAACTGGGTAATGAAGCAGATGAGCCGATGGATGCAGAACAGGGCGCCAGCTTCATCTGGAGAGGCACCATCCGCGCGGCATTGTTCATTGTTTGGTTCGCCCTCACCGTAGGTTCTACCGTTCCCTGGTTGTGGATGATGAGCATCGATGCACACTGGTATTCTACCATGTACAGCTGGTATACTTTCGCCAGTTCATTCGTATCGGGCATGTCATTGATCGCATTGTGGGTGATCTATCTCAAAAACAAAGGTTACCTGGAACTCACCAACCAGGAACACCTGCAGGATCTCGGTAAATTCATGTTCGCCTTCTCTATCTTCTGGACTTACCTCTGGTTTGCACAGTATATGCTGATCTGGTATGCAAACATTCCTGAAGAGACTGTTTATTTCAAACACCGTGTACAGGGGCCTTATAAAGGGATTTTCTTCCTGAATCTGATCATCAACTTTGTATGCCCGATACTGATACTGATGAAACGTTCTGCAAAAAGAAATTATACCCTGATGACTTTTATGGCGGTGTTGATCCTCTTCGGACACTGGATCGATTTCTACCAGATGGTAATGGGTAGTGTGTCAAAGGATCATGTAACCCTGGGTTGGCTGGATTTTGGTATCCTGAGTTTGTTTGTGGGCATGATGATATATTTTGTAGGGAAGTCACTGGCCAGCAAGCCGCTGGTGCAGAAACACCATCCCTTCATCAAAGAGAGTGTTATTCACGTGGTATAAACCGTATAGAAGCGTATTTGTTAGAATTAAGAAAATATTGATAGCGTTATGACAATGTTTTTAACCATAGCTGTGATCGTGCTGATTTTTGTTGTGATCTTCCAGATTGCCAAAGCCAGCGAATATGTAGCAGTATTGAAAGGTGCGGAAACCAGCCGCAAGCAGAACAACAAGATCAATGGCTTTCTCATGCTCGCCTTCCTGGTGCTGGGCCTCATAGGTGTGTGGTACTGCAACAAGGAATTGTATGGTAAAACCTTATTGCCGCATGGCTCTGCCAGCGTTGAAGGGGAGCGGGTAGACTCTATGTTATGGGTTACATTGGCTTTAACCGGATTGGTATTCATCCTTACCCAGGTATTACTTTTCTGGTTTGCGTATAAATACCAGGAAAAAGAAAACCGCAAAGCGCATTTCTTCCCGCATAGCAATACCCTGGAGTTGATCTGGACCATCATCCCGGCCGTAACACTGACCATATTGGTGGTGATTGGCTTGCGTAACTGGTTCTTATTCACCGGAGAACCTCCTAAAAATGCCATGGTAGTGGAAGTAACCGGCCGCCAGTTCAACTGGATGTACCGTTACCCAGGAAAAGACGGCACTTTTGGTAAAAAATATTTCAGGAACATCGACGATGCGAACAATAACCCCCTTGGGTTGTTATGGGATGATGCAATGGGTCACGACGATGTGGTTGCACAGACCATGTATCTCGTAAAAGGAAGACCGGTTAAATTGATCATAGGTTCAAGAGATGTAGTACACGATGTAGGTCTGCCCCAGTTCAGGATGAAAATGGATGCGGTACCCGGTACACCTACTACACTGTGGTTTACCCCCAAGTACACCACCAAAGAAATGCGTGAAATTACCGGCAACCCCAATTTCGTTTACGAGCTCAGTTGTGACCAGATGTGCGGTAATGGACATTACTCCATGAAAGGCTCCATAGAAGTGGTAGACCAGGAAGAGTTTGATGTATGGATGGCTAAACAAAAATCAGCTTACCTGACCGCTTTCCCTGACAAAGACCCGGCCAATGCCAAACCGGCCGCAGACAGCACCAAAACAGCTGCTGCAAAAACAGAGGCAACTGCTGTGAAGAGCACAGCAAAGATGTAAAAACAGAAGTTAGAACTTAAAGAATATTTGTATGAGTAACGAAGCAGTAGTGCATGCACATCCGGGACTGGCGCATGAGGTTCATGGCGATCATCACGAGCATCATCATCATGAGACTTTCATCACCAAATATGTGTTCAGCCAGGATCATAAAATGATCGCGAAGCAGTTCCTGATCACCGGTATGGTTTGGGCTGTACTGGGTGGTTTGATGAGTGTGTTGTTCCGTTTGCAACTGGGTTATCCCGATGCCACTTTCCCCTGGCTGGAAGATATCCTGGGTAAATGGGCCAAAGGCGGACGTATTTCTGACTCTGCATACTACGCACTGGTTACCACGCACGGTACCGTACTGGTGTTCTTTGTATTGACAGCAGGCTTGAGCGGAACCTTTGCCAACTTCCTCATTCCCCTGCAGGTAGGAGCTAGAGACATGGCTTCTCCTTTTATGAATATGCTGAGCTACTGGTTCTTCTTCATCGCCAGCGTGGTGATGTTGTCTTCCCTGTTTGTTGAAACAGGTCCTTTCAGCGGTGGCTGGACAGCTTATCCTCCGTTGAGCGCACTGGGGTCGGCTTCGCCCGGTTCTAAAACGGGTATGGATCTATGGCTGATTGCCATGGCCCTCTTCGTGGTATCGTCGCTGCTTGGTGGTTTGAACTATATCGCTACCATCCTGAACATGCGTACCAAAGGCATGAGCATGACCCGTTTGCCATTGACCATCTGGGCCCTGTTCTTCACTGCCGTACTGGGTGTGTTGTCATTCCCCGTATTGTTATCAGGCTTCATCCTGCTGATATTCGACCGTAACTTCGGAACAAGCTTCTATTTATCAGATATCTTCGTCAGTGGTGTGGGTGCATTGCCTAATGAAGGCGGTAGCGCCATCCTGTACCAGCACTTGTTCTGGTTCCTGGGACACCCCGAAGTATACATCATTCTCTTACCGGCCATGGGTATGGTATCGGAGATATTATCCATCAATTCACGCAAACCCATCTTCGGTTATATGGCCATGGTGGGATCGCTGTTCGCTATCGCTATCCTGGCCTTCCTGGTATGGGCGCACCACATGTTCGTAACGGGATTGAACCCCTTCCTCGGATCGGTATTCGTATTGCTTACCCTGTTGATCGCGGTTCCTTCGGCCATCAAAGTTTTCAACTGGCTCACCACATTGTGGCGCGGTAATATCCGCTTCACACCCGGTATGATGTTCGCTATCGGCTTTGTAAGCCTGTTCATCTCCGGTGGATTAACCGGTATCTGGCTGGGTAACTCAGCACTGGATATCCACCTGCACGATACGTATTTTGTGATCGCTCACTTCCATATTGTAATGGGTGTGGCTTCCATGTTCGGTATGTTTGCCGGTGTATACCACTGGTACCCCAAAATGTACGGACGTTACCTGAACAATACACTGGGTTACATCCACTTCTGGGTAACCATCGCCGGTGCTTACATGATTTTCTGGCCCATGCACTACCAGGGTCTGGCCGGTATGCCACGTCGTTACTACGACTACAGCAACTGGGAAAGTTTTAAACAATTCGTGGAACTGAACAGGTTCATCAGCACCGTGGCGATGATCGTATTCGCTGTGCAAATCCTGTTCCTGTTCAACTTCTTCTATTCTATTTTCAAAGGCAGGAAAGTGACTTCACAGAACCCATGGGGTGCTACCACACTTGAGTGGACAGCTCCTATCCGTCCTGGTCATGGTAACTGGACCGGCGAAATACCTGAAGTACACCGTTGGGCTTATGACTATGGTAAGGATGGAAAAGATTTCATTCCGCAAACCACCCCGGTAGGATCTGACGAAAGCGAACACCACTGATGATATGGTTGCAACAGACGCATCAACACCTGCTCCTTTCTCCCTGTCAGCCAGGTTGAAAGATTACATGCAGCTGACCAAGTTCACACTGAGCTTGACAGTAGTGTTCTCCTGTGTTATTTGCTACCTGCTGGCACCCAAAGTGGTGGAATACAACTGGTGGATGATATTGCTGCTTTTCATAGCCGGCATGCTCATCACCGGCAGCGCCAATGCCATTAACCAGGCCGTTGAAAAAGATACCGATGCAGTGATGAAGAGAACTGCCAGGCGCCCTGTGGCCAGTGGCCGCATGTCGCAGCAGGAAGCCTATACTTTTGCACTCATCGCAGGAATATTGGGTGTGTTGATGATGTGGTATTTTTTCAACGGCTCTTCTGCCTTGTTATCTGCCTTCAGTTTATTCCTCTATGCCTATATCTATACGCCGCTGAAAAAGATCAACTCCATTGCCGTGCTGGTAGGAGCTTTTCCCGGCGCACTGCCCTGCCTGATTGGCTGGGTGGCGGGCAACGATGATTTCAGTGCAGGAGGATGGGCCTTGTTTGGCATACAGTTCCTCTGGCAATTCCCGCATTTTTGGGCCATTGCCTGGGTAGCGCATACCGATTACAGCAAGGCTGGATTCAAACTGCTGCCTTCCGATAAAGGTCCAACGAGGTTCACCGCCATGCAAACAGTGATGTATGCTGTGCTGATGATACCCGTAGGCATATTACCTTATTATTTTGGCATAGCAGGAAAGACCAGTATGTGGATTGTACTTGTATGTAACCTGTTCATGGTGGTACAATGCCTGCGACTGTATAAGGGAATGGACGTGAAATCTGCCAGGCGCGTGATGTTCAGCAGTTATATCTACCTGCCGGTGGTACTGCTGGCGCTGCTGGCAAATAAATTGTAAAGAGCGATAAAATAAATGTGATGATGATGACAGCGATACAACAACCCAATAGGCCGCAAAGGCTGCACCCGCACAAGTTTACCTTGTGGGTGGCCATTGGTAGTATTGTGATGATGTTTGCAGGGCTCACGAGTGCTTATATCGTGAAAAAGAACCAGAGCAACTGGCTCGAATTCCAGCTGCCGGTTATATTCCGGTATTCCACCGCGGTGATCCTGGTAAGCAGCCTCACCATGCACCTGGCGCTCAAAGCCTTCAAAGCAAGGGAAATGGGGCGTTACCGTATGCTCATCAGCACCACGGCCCTGCTGGGACTCCTATTCATCACCTTGCAGTACCTGGGCTTCCGCAACCTGGAAGCACAGCATATTGCGCTGGTAGGGGAAAAAAGCAATTCATCGGCTTCTTTTCTCTTTGTGATCACCGGTCTGCACATGGTGCACGTACTGGGTGGAGTAATAGCCCTGCTGGTGATCTTTGCAAGGGCTTTCCGCACACGCATCAAGCAATACAACAGTATGCCGCTGGAAATAGCCGGCACTTACTGGCACTTTGTGGATGCGCTTTGGATATACTTGTTTGTTTTTTATAACTGGATCGGGTAGATCCCAAAAAAGTTGCGGTTTCTGCAGCTTTTTTAAACCGTACCCAATATTTTTGTAACGAAATTTTCAGTGTAATCATGTCAAGTACAACAACTGCAACAGCATCCAAAATGTGGGGTGGAGGGAAGAGTCCCTTCAACGTAGAGTATGGAAAATTGATGATGTGGTATTTCTTAATGAGCGATGCCTTCACATTTGGTGCATTCCTGATCTCTTACGGCACCATCCGTTTTTCTACCAACGGCTGGCCTGACCCCAATGAAGTGTTCAGAAGCTACCCCTTCGCTTCCGAAGGAGTGCATGCGCCGCTGGTGTTTGTGAGTATCATGACATTCATTTTGATCATCAGTTCGGTTACCATGGTACTGGCGGTGAAAGCCGGTCATGAAATGGATAAGAAAGGAGTGGTAAGAAACCTGATCCTGACCATCCTGGGCGGACTGGCCTTCCTGAGCTGCCAGGCATGGGAGTGGAACCACCTGTTTCATGAAGGCGCCTGGTGGGGACGCAATCCTTTCATCAACCATGATGGTACCGCTTCTTCTACCAACTTTACCAATTTCTTCTTTACCATTACCGGGTTCCACGGATTCCACGTGTTTTCAGGTGTGATCATCAACATTGTGATGCTGACCATGACCCTAATGGATAAATTTGAAAAGCGCGGACATTACCTGATGATTGAAAAAGCCGGGTTGTACTGGCACTTTGTAGACCTGGTATGGGTATTCGTATTCACCTGCTTTTACCTGATCTAACAACAAACAACTAAAAACATTCTTCACACCGATTAAGATATTATTATGGCACATTCAGAAGAACACAGCGGAGGAGGCACCAAAGAGATTTTAAGGGTAACGCTGATCCTTACGGTTTTAACCATCATAGAACTGGCCCTTGGTTTCTGGATGATGGGCATGCCGCTGGAAAGCACATCAAGGCTGGCTACCAAAATAACCATCATTGTGCTGATGCTGGCAAAAGCTTTTTATATCGTGGGTTATTTCATGCACCTGAAACACGAGATCAGGAACATGATCATGACCATTGTGGTGCCTTTGGCCCTGTTTATATGGTTCATCACCGCATTCCTTTACGACGGTAATTCATTCCGTCACCTGCGTAATACGTACGACCCCCATTTCAAAGAGCAGGCTACCATTAAAGTAGAGAAGAAGGAAGGAGAGCATGCTGCGGAAGGCAAAGAAGCCAGGCCAGCCGAAGAGAAAGGCGCTGCAGTGGAACAACCTAAACATTGATGGAAGCATCATCATACTGAATTGATAAGAACCACCGGCGCTATGGCGGTGGTTCTTTTGTAAATGAGCTGACATGAATAGAAAAGCGCTGTTGGGTTTATGTGTAGCGGTATTGTTGCCGGTGTTTTGTTACCTGGTATTGAAATATGCCAGCGAGCGGGCGGTTGACATGCCCCGCCGTTATTTGCTGGATACCGTGATTACACGGGTGGAGAAAGGCAAAGAAGTGAACGACAGCATCTGGCACAGATCAAAAAACATCCGCCTGGTTAACCAGCTCGGTGATACGGTTAGTCTCTACGACAATCCCGGTAAGATCATCGTAGCCGATTTTTTCTTCACCAGTTGCAGAAGTATTTGTCCCATATTAACGCATAATATGGCCAGGTTGCAGCAGTCGTTCATCAAGGGCGGCGATGTGCGTAACAAGATCGATACTTCCATTGTTCAATTCCTTTCATTTACTGTTGATCCCGACCGCGATTCTGTTCCGGTGCTGAAAAACTATGCCGATCATTTTGGTGTGCAGCACGATAACTGGTGGATGCTCACGGGCAGCAGGGATTCGATCTATCGGTTTGCATTCGAGGAACTGAAAGTAGACAAGTTCAGCGAGGAGCCGGTATCACCCGATTTTGTGCATACCAGTCGCTATGTGTTGCTCGATAAAGACCGTGTGGTTCGGGGATATTACAACGGACTCGATTCGGTATCGATAGGTAAGCTGGCGAGAGATATAGGATTGCTGATGCTTGAAAAAGATGCACGGCAACCCAGTACGGTATTCAGGGAGATCATTGACCTGGGATGGTTATGGTTGCTGGTGGCATTGATGATCACTTTCTTTATCTTGTATCTCAGGAAGAAGAGAAAAGGAAACGACTAACTAAACTAATATATACTATGCTGGAACCTGTTATTGTCAAGAACGATAAGAAGGCCCGATGGCTCATTGCTATTTTCTCATTCGTGGTATTCAGTGCAGTGGTGATCATGGGCAGGGTAAAGCTGAATGTGCATCCCGGATTTAACGTGCATATTTTTGCCGCGATCAATGCCGCGATCAACAGCGTTGTGACCTTGTTGCTGGTAGCGGCCCTGATAGCCGTTAAAAAGAAAAAATACCTACTGCACAAAAGGATCATGCTAACGGCCCTGGTCTTATCGATCATTTTTCTGGTTTCTTATATTGCGCATCATTTACTGGCCGGAGAAGCCAGGTTCGGCGATATCAACCACGATGGCATATTGAGCGATGAAGAGAAAGAAGCGGTGGGCATCAAATTACGCCTGATCTATTACCTGATCCTTTCCACGCATATTTTCCTGGCCGCCATTATACTGCCCTTTATTTTGTTTACAGCTTACAGGGGGTTGACGGCAGAGTTTTCACTGCACAAAGACATTGCAAGGGTTACCTGGCCCATGTGGTTATATGTAGCGATCACGGGACCTGTGGTATATTGGATGATCAGTCCGTATTACCGGTAAAGATCAGAGTGCCAGTTCAACAGCGGGATCCCAGAATTTTTTTTCAAAGTCAACGATGGTATCATCCTTGACTTTTGTTTTTTCTTTGGCGAGTAATTCTTCCATTAAAGTAGGCGTGGCGAATGCGGCTTTGCCGCTGAGCATGCCATTGCGGTTCACTACACGATGGGCCGGCACTTTGGGCTTAACAGCGCCTGCTCCGTTCATAGCCCATCCTACCATACGTGCACTCATGCGGGTGCCAAGATAAGCGGCGATGGCGCCATAAGAAGTGACCCTACCCCTGGGGATTTGCCTGACCACATCATATACCTGTTCAAAAAAAGAAATGTCTTTGCCGCCGCTGGGTAAAACGGTCTTTAATTTTTCGGATTTCTTTTTGTTGGGCATAAAGCAATTTAAGATTAATTGCGCACAGGCCGTCATCCCGAGCGGAGCCGAGGGATCTGTTCAAGTATTCGGCAGATCCTTCGACTCGCTTCGCTCGCTCAGGATGACGGTCCGTCTCGGTTCGGGTACGGCTTCATAGTCATAAGGGCAGTGTCTGCAGCCATTGCCACAGCAATAGCCTTTCTCTAAATGGTATTTCTCGGTCAGTACCATATAGGGGCCTTCGTAGTAGAAGTCAATGCCTTCAATCAGTTGCTTGCTCACCGATGAGTTGTTTTAATGCTTCGTCTTTTTCAACCGGCAGTTCTTTGTTCAAGCGGAAACAGAGGTAGTGAATGCGGTTGCTTTGTGCGATATCCAATCCTTCGTAATGCGTTTTTATTTGCAGTTCTTGTTTAATGTCTGTATTGGCATAAACATCGCCGGACTGGTCAATAACCTCGAGGCCAAATAAGTTAATCACTGTTAGGGTAAATTCATACAGGTCGGGACTATCGGTTTTGAGGTGAACCAGTCCGTTGGATTGCAGGAACCGTTGATAAAGCCGCAGGAACCTGGGATGGGTAAGTCTTTTTTTGGCACGGGAAGCACGGAGTTGCGGGTCGGGGAAAGTGATCCATATTTCGGCCACTTCGCCGGGCTGGAAATAGTCGGTCACCTTATCGATCTGCGAACGCAGGAACGCCACATTATTCAACCCTTCCTCCAACGCCGTTTTGGCCCCCCGCCAGATGCGGTTGCCTTTGATATCAATACCAATAAAATTGCGGCTGGGATAGAGACGGCCCAGTCCTACTGCATATTCTCCCTTACCACAAGCCAGCTCAAGGGTAATAGGGTGTTCATTCTTAAAGAACTGTTTCCATTGACCAGGCATATCCTTTGGATATTCCAGCACATTGTCAAAATGCCTGATAGCTTCGAAACGGATCAACTTTTTTTGTCCCATGAGGCTGCAAAATTACTTAGTTTGGGCCTCTTATAGTTGAATTCTAAGCAAGAACAGGAAAAGGCTTGTTTTTTGATGTGAATTAAACATCAAGCTTTTTTATGAGTCTATCATTTAAACCCTACCTAAGCAATGAGCGTTTCAATCCTGTATATTGACCCGGGATCGGGCAGTTTACTATTTCAAGTACTCGTCTCCGGACTTCTTACCGTAATGGTATTTTTCAAAAAAGGTGTCCATTTTCTGAAAACGATTTTCTCTTTGCGCAAGGTGCGCCCTGCACTTAAAGAGGAAGAAGAGGGCGGGTAATGCAGCAGGCTATTTCATACCGTGATAAGCATGGTTTTGTAAGAATTGCAGATGATTGCACTGTGTTCCGCTTTGTAACGTATTCATACGCAAAGGAATACGATCTACTGATGCAATCGGGTTTGTACAAAGAACTGGTAACCAGGGGGAGGATGATTGCCCACAAGGAATCTACCATGACCCCGGAGCAGATGCCGCACTATTACAAGATATTGGAACCGGAATGGATTCCGGTGATCAGCTATCCATCGGAATGGTCGGTAAGCCAGTGGAAAGATGTGATAGCTCGTTTTTTATCCATCAACCTGCTTGCCATCAGGCATGGCATGATACTGAAGGATGCCACTCCTTACAATTTCACTTTCCACGATGGGAAATGCCTGCTTTTCGACACTACTTCTTTCGCGATATATGAAGATGGCCAGCCCTGGATGGCCTACCGCCAGTTTTGCGAGCTCATGTTGGGGCCTTTTGCACTGATGTGCTTCAGTGATAAGCACTGGGGCCGGTTGCTGAATGCTTTTATAGACGGCTGGGATTTGCCTTTTGTAAGCCGGAACCTTCCCGTCAAAACCTGGCTGAATCCTACTTTGCTCATACATATTCATTTGCATGCCAGGTATAAGAGGAAAGGAGTTGTACAAGCGGACACTACCAACGGTTTCAACAGGCAAAAGCTGGAACTATGGTGGCAAATGCTTCAACGCGCCATCCAGCGATGGGAGCCTCGTAAGCATCGCCGTCAACAATGGTTGCATTATTATGATGAGGGTATCTTATCAACGGACTATATCAACGATAAAACCAATAAGGTGACTGAATGGATCAGCGCGGGTTCTTCGAACTGTGTGATCGATGCAGGAGCTAACAACGGTTATTTTTCATTGATCGCCGCCCGGTATGCAAAAAAAGTGATGGCCATTGAAATGGATCATGACTGCGTTGATCAATTGTATGGGCAAATCAAAGAACAGCAAATCAACAACCTTACTGCCATCATTGCCGATCTTACCCAGCCTACACCGGGAACCGGTTGGAAGAACGAAGAGAAGATAGCGTTGATAAAAAGGGTGGAGCAAAAAGCTGATATGATACTGGGACTCGCACTGGTACATCATTTATGTATCTCAAAAAATATTCCCCTGGCTTTTGTGGCAAAACTTTTTGCAGAGATTACCACCAAACATTCGATCGTGGAATTTATTCCGAAAACAGATGAAAAAGTACAGGCCATGCTTCGCAACAGGGAAGATATTTTTGACGATTATACGGAAGCCAATTTCATTGCTGCTTTCAGTAGTTATTTTACTATGCAGGAGCAGTATAGCTGTAAGGCTTCTCAAAGGAAATTGTTCTTATGGATCAGAAAATAAAGGACTTTTTCCGCAGGCAATGGTATCCGTATTTATACGGACTGGCATTTTTGCTGTTCAAAACGGTTCGTTACACGCCTTCTTTTGCATGGCCTGTTGCTTTCAACCTCTATGTGCTTTACATTGCCATTACCTGGCTTTTGCTGGAAGCGTTTAAAAAGGCGGCAACGGTTGCGTATGCAGGAATATTTGTGATTATGTGCTGGGCTTCTTTGCTGCATGTAATAGGAATAGCGCAGCTGCTTGGGTTTGAATATGCCTATATACCCGCGAATTTTTATTATGCTTTCTATGTGTTCGTGTTATGTAGTTTAATAGCAGCCCGCTACCTGCTCAGGAAATGTAAAAAAGACTATGCGCGTTACCTGAATTCACTACTGAATACTTTTTTGCTGATCATTTGCCTGGTGTTTGCAGTGAATGGCTCGGTAACAGTGGGGCAAGAGAAGAAAGATGTGGTCAAAACAGCGCCCTCAGCCATTGATCTTCCTGCCAGTGAAACGAAAAGAGATATTGTATGGATATTGATGGATGAATACGGATCTTCTGAAGTATTACAAAAAGTGTTTGCATTCAGGAATTCATTCGATACCATTTTACAGCAGCATGGTTTTTGTTTGCTTCCCTCTATGCAAACAAGGTTCCCCAATACGCTGCTTTCTTTGAATGCGCTTTTCAATGAAGACGACAGCATACGGCCTGCAAACTTTTATGCAGGTATAGATGCGTTGAAAAAAGCAAGCTGGATACAGCGGATCAAAAGAGATGGATACCGGTTCGTGAATCTCAGCTCGTTTGATATAGGCGGCGAAAATAAACTGGAAGACAGAAGCGGCTATCCTAGTACCTACCTGGATCAATTGATCTCGGGAACCCTCTTTGGTATGATGATCGAAAAAGCAAGGTTTACCACTGTCAGATGTGATGCATACAACCACCGGTTATATGAAAAACTAAAGACAACGCTTTCGGAGCAACCCCAATACCCACGTTTTATTTGGGTGCATCTTGCCATTCCGCATGAGCCATTCTCCAGGGACCGGGCAGGCGGCCTGGTGTCTTTACCAACCTATACCGGCAAGGATAGTGTGCCGATCAAAAAATATTATACCGGTTACCTGGAATATGGCAATCACTTGCTGCAACAATTGCTGGATACGCAACAAACATGGAAGGATAAAATTGTGATCATTACGGGCGATCATGGCCCCCGCTATTCTTTTATTAAAGAGCCGGGTGCTTCCAACCATCCCTATGCCGCCGTGTATATCCCTGAAAAATATGATACGGCCGCCCTGCAACAGCTCCGTTATATTTCAAACCTGCCTTCTTTTCTGAAGCAACACGGATTACCTTGAACCGCTAGCGACGATTACACATTGTTTGAAGTTGTATTTCAAATCAATGCAGTTATTCTATTTGCTATCTTGTTAAGCTCTTTCAGAGATGTGGAGCTTGTTATCTTGTTCACTTTTATATTGAACACGTTTTTACCTTTCCTGACCATGATAAAATAAAAGTGTACCTTATCTGTGTGAAAATACGCCTCATCGCCTAGATTGTTTATGTTTTCGATGCCATGGGGTTTGTTCGCCAGCATAATGTCTGCATATTTCTTTTTAGCATCCGAAATTTGCTGGTATTGTTCAAACAAAAAATAGATCGCTCCTGTTTTCCCCGTAGGGGCATCTTTGACATCCGTCAAGTAAGCACAAAGGTAGGAAGCTGAGAGTCCTTTAAATTTTGAAGAACTATCGGCTAAATGAGTGGATTGGCCCATTATTTTATCGGCCTCTGTTTTAGTAAATAATTTCGAGGGATTTATAATCGGCTGATCATCTAAAAATTTGGTTTCTCTGGTAACTCTTTCGGCAATGGGTGAAGCATGTTCACCGTATAAGTCCTGCTTACCTGTAGACCATACAGTTACAGCAAGTTCAATCACTGCCAGCATTTTAATGAATAGCATACTGCCCTACATTTTACCCTCTTCATAAAATTACGTCATCTTATACTTGCAGCGCATCACATATTAATGATACAATTATGTTCTTGCTTCAGTATATTGAAACCTGACTCAACTGATCAACGCAAGTTGCCCCAAAAGAAAAACCGCCTTGTAAGTGATTGATTTACAAGGCGGTTTTTCAAAGGTATGCTGTAGGGGGAGAATGTTTCCAAAAGCATCGGGGCTTACAACCTTTTACATAAATGACTGTAATTTATAGATGTTGGGTCAGATAATTGTAAGCGCCTACGGGCTCCTGTAAACAATTCTAAAGTGCTTTTTTGCCCCATTTGTTACTTTGTTACGTTAAATGCACAAACCGATTTCGTTGACCACTTCAGTCCGATTTTGACGAATGACTCGTCCTGAAAAAACCTTACAGGTGCAATCGTGAGAATTTCCGGTGATGGCACTGGTGATCTAAATAAGAATGTCTTCTATTTCCTTTTTCTATTTTAAGAAGCCATTCAGATCTGCCTGGTAGTCGTGTTCGATGAACGAAAATCCCGGTTCTTTTTTCTTTCTGTAAACCATACGCTTGTTGTTACGCAAGGTAAGGATCAAAGAATAGTGCTTTTTGATCTCATCAGGCCCATTTATTTTCCATACATAAGTTGCTTCCGATGATGTGTAGGTTTCCCAGAACAGGTAGATATTCGGTCCTGCAGTAATCAAAAAAACAAATGAAAGTGGCTTCCCTGTTACGGACAGTTTCTGCAGTTCAATCGCCTGCCGCGCCGAAAGGTATCGGAGGTGATGATAATGTTTGGTTTTAGCTTCTTTGACCAATTGGTTAAATACATATTCACCAGTCAGGACATCATCCCCTAAAGGATCAACCAGGTCACTGATGGGATAGATGTCTCCAGTCGGATTGTCGAGTATATATTCTTCTACCCAGCCTTCATTGATCTGTTCTAAAATATTTTCAGATAGGTGAAGAAGATCACAACGATCAACAGATTTTGCATTGCATTTTCCGCTGATCATTTCAAAAGTACATTGGCATGATGTTTTCCTTTTGCCGAACAGCTTCCAGATGTAATTCTTAACCGCGTCAAAATGTTTTTTTACTGCTGGATTAACCATCGTCACCTTCACTACTTCTCGTGTAAATTTTACTTTCGCCTCGAAGGTGATCGTGCCGGTCTCAAATATCGCATCTCGGATATCAAAGGACACAGTATCGCAGAATGTGTTACTGAAGGCCTCGGTCACTACGGCGATGGGGCGCGGTGGTTCTGGCTTGTAAGCAGAAACGGGTGGCCTGATGGAGTTGGGCGTTGGATAATCAGCAGACTGTGGAATTGCAATCCTTTGCCTAACCACTATTTTTTCAATGTTTAGTGACTCAAGTAATTTGGTGTTGTCCTCAAAGCTGATCTTGTAGGCAGCAAATGGGGCATCGCCGTCATATTTTAAGTGCAGGCTTCTTTCATGTTCGTTGAAACGAAGGACACGATACAATTTGTCAGGGAGGAAGCCTGATACCCTTTCTATGGGCAACCTTAAATCCCAGCCGAAGTAAACATCGTCTCCTTCGCGCACCAGTACAATTACGAGGTTGTCCAACTTTGGTTGCATCTTCTAAGATACCAGTTTTGAAATTGACTATACCGGTATTGGCAAGACAGATTTTTGCTGATTTGAGGGCTTTGAATAATAATAAAATTTATAATGCGTTAATAATCAGAAGATTTTTTGATTGAGGAGAAGTCCCTATAACAGATTAGCCTTATTTTAGTTGATATTTATTGTACTTTACCGCAGAATATGAATCAGGAGCTGCTTTTGCGTTTATTCAAGTCTATTGAAGGTGAGCCTAACGAAGATATCGTAAAGGTCGCTAAGAGTATTATTGACGAGGAGGAGAAAAAGGGACACGCACGGCTGGCAATCAAACTGAAGAACATTTTGGATAAGAATGTAAATTCATATTCCAGTTTTAGAGGCGATCTCAAGTCGATACTCCCGTCGGGTGTAACCATACCAACAGATAAAAGGTATAATATTCCTCTTGCCACATTGATTGAACGTGATTATTTGAGACATGATATGATCTTACCTGATCTTATCGAAGCAAAAATCAGAACAATAGAACAAGAATTTGTTGCCAGAGAAAGATTGAAGAATCATGGTTTAAAGCCTAAACAGAAAGTTTTGCTTTATGGCCATCCGGGATGTGGCAAGAGTATGGCTGCGGAAAGAATTGCTTACAATATTGGACTGCCATTTCTCAAAGTCCGTTTTGAAGCTATCATATCTTCATACTTGGGAGAGTCTGCCAGTAATTTAAAACGATTGTTTGAATCTATACAGAAAGTTCCATGTGTATTGCTGTTAGACGAATTCGATTTTATAGCAAAATCTAGATCTTCGGGGCATGATGTGGGAGAAATGCATAGGGTCGTAAATCTCCTTTTAAATTTATTAGAAGATTTCCAGGCACCAGGAATACTAATTGCAACAACAAATTTTGAAGGAATAATTGATTTTGCATTGTTCAGACGATTCGACGAAATAATCGAAATGCCCAAACCCTCTGCATTAGAAATAGCCAGATTACTGGATCAAACTTTGTCTTCTATACAAAAATCCCCCCAAATTAAATGGACCTCGATTTCCAAAAAATTAAATGGATTTTCTGCGGCACTCGTCGTTAAAGTAGCAAATGATGCAGCTAAAAAAGCTGTAATAAGTGGTAAAAAAATTGTTGACGAAACTCACCTGTTGAGCGCTATAGTAGAAAATTCCGTTTTTAACAAAAAGTAAAAATGGCGGATTTTCCTCACTTACCATTACCTAAAAAAGCTTTCGGTGATTACAATTCTCCCCGTGGTGGATCAAAGAAAAAACTTGCTATCACATTAGTTAATGAAAGCAGGCGAAGGAGTCATGTGAATGACATTATGGCTCAAATTAGTGAAGTAACAAACTTATGGGAGGAAAGCATTGCAAACTCCATAGCAAAGTTGCCTAATGAAAACATTATTCCAGTTTTTCTCCAGATCGATCAAGTCTTTTTTGACATTGAATCATTGTATGCATTTGGTATTGATGTAATTTCTGAAGAAGAAGGCGGTTACATTATTGGTGCATCTGGCGACAACTTCAAAAGTCTAAAAGAAAAACTGGCTGCATTTCAAAAACAAAAAGGTATTTACAAGGATAAAGCTGCCCAGCTTTGGAAAATAGTTACAGGCAATCAATGGCGGCTGGATAATATTTTGTCGGCAGAGTTAAGCTCGAAATGGGATCAAATTGATGACGATGAAGAATTGGTCGTAGACGTCAGTATCGCATGCATTTTAAAAATTCCTGCAGAACCCAAAAAATACAAAGATGAAGACCTGGACGATTTTGAATTGCGGTATAAAGCATGGCAAAAGAATAAAAACCGAATAGAACTTGAGAGGTTTGATTTAGAGTTGCAAAGACAGACCGAGTTTGAAACTTACATAAATGAACTGGAAGCTGAGATAATAAGTGATTACGTAAATTTTGATGATAGTTTCGGATGCAGGTTAAGGGTTTTTGGAAAAGCGCTGAAGGAAATGGTATTAAAATACCAGTACTTATTTGACGTCACTGAGTTTGATGATATAGTCTATACGGATGCAGAAACCGGCGAAGAAGCCCCCGTTAACTTAAACATAGTCGCTCCCTCACCAGATAGTCCATTCGTATGTATCATTGATTCCGGAATTCAGGAAGAACATGTACTTATAACTGATGCCATAGATAAAGCTCATTCAAAGTCATATGTTTCAGCAAGTGTGGCCGACGAGGTCGCAAATGGTGGGCATGGAACAAAGGTTGCAGGTGGTGTCATTTATGGAAGGGAAATTCCAAAGGCCGGCAATTTTCAAAGTTCAATTATCGTACAAAACGCAAAAATTCTAAATCAACATGGATGGTTGCCCAACGATTTGTATCCACCACAATTAATGGAACGTGTTATTAATGATTTTGCGACGACCAAAATCTTTAATATGTCAATAAATTCTTTTTCAGCCTGTAAAGTCAGGCATATGTCTGAATGGGCAGCAACGATAGACCGGATCATGTATGAGAATGATATAATTTTTATTTTATCTGCGGGAAATGTGGATAGAACAAACGACGCGGTTAATAAACCAGGGATACAGGAATTTATCAGAAATGGAAATACATATCCGGAATATTTACTTGAGCCAGCTTGTCGGATAGCTAATCCTGCGCAAAGTTGTTTTGCAATTACGGTCGGATCTGTCTGCGAAGGAGATTTTGAAGATGAAGATCGCAAGTCGTTCGGTGTCAATAGCAACATTTCATCATTTTCAAGGTGTGGGCTTGGCCTTTGGGGAATGATAAAACCTGATGTAGTTGAATATGCTGGTGACTACATCTATGAAAAGGCCGGGCAGAGCTTAGTTACAAATCATAACTCGGTAAGCACTGAAGTAATCAGGAGCACGATCCATGGTGGAAATGCGCTAGGGTATCATGTGGGAACATCCTACGCCGCACCAAAAGTTTCACATATCGCCGGAGCGTTATTGCGCGAGATACCGGAAATTTCAGCGCTGCTAATTAGGTCATTGATCATCCAAGGTGCTCGGTTACCCGCCTCGGATTTTAATAATCCTGATATTAAGAGTTTGCGCAAGTATGGGTATGGCATCGTTAACAAGCAACGAACTGTTAGCAATTCCGAGTCAAGAATTACGTTAATCGGAGAAGAGAAAATATCCGCAAAGGCTGCCCGTATTTATACCATCCTCATTCCAGAAGAATTGAGAAGGACAGGCAACGACTATGATATATTAATTGAAGTGTCGTTATCTTTTGTTGCCAAGCCGAGGAGAACACGAAGAAAGACAAAATCCTATTTATCTACCTGGGTAGATTGGAAGTCATCTAAATTGGGTGAATCAGCCCACCGCTTTGAAAGGCGGATAATTAAATATATGAATACCGGTGCCGAAGGAGAGGAAGTCGATAACGATGAAAATGTGATAAAATGGAAAATTCGTGAAAACGTGGAATGGGGAATCAAAGATTGCAGGCGTCAAGACAGTTCTATACAAAAAGATTGGATCGTATTACAAGCGCACCAGCTGCCGCCTGAATTTTCGATAGCAGTGATCGGTCACCAGGGATGGGATAAAGACATTGCCAAGGAGGTTTCTTACGCGCTCGCCGTTAGCTTTGAAGTAATTGGTGTAAATGTTCCGATATACGAGATGATACGCGTTGAAAATGAAATCGAAATTGAACAGGAAGTGAGATTAAATGAGGAAGAAAATAAGTAGTCATTTCCAAACGTCGAGTATATAACCTATGGGATATGAGCAAGAACAGGTCCCAACTGCAGATCTCGTGCATTACGCGAGGCATCGGGATAAAACACTTTAAGAATTTCCTTATCATTTAAAGAATTGAAATCTTCCTTCATAGAGATAGTACACCTTACTCATCCACATCGTCAAAAATGCTACGCTTTATTTCAAAGTTTTGCGACTGCTGCAGATTCTCATACCTGTCGCGTGGTTTGCGCTCCACGGGTGGTTCTTCCTGTTCCTCAATCCATTGCTCAGCTTTTGTGAGCTGGGCTGAAAAAACAGCCTGCAAATCTGAAGCCCCCTGAAAATGCTCCCTTAGTAATATCATAGTACTGGTGAAGGGTTCTAGGTATTCTTCTGCTGTATCTTCCATGTTTCTTTCAGACTCCCACCTGCGCCTTATTTGTTCGAGATTCGGGATGAACGACAGTTTAATATTCTCAAATAATGATTCTTTTTCCTCATCGATCAATATTCCGATCAACTCTTCATTTTGAAGCAAGAAAAAATCGTAACCTTCCACTGTGTATCCAATAATCGTATCAATAAATTTCTTTCGAGCCTCCGGTGGAAACAACCCTTCTCGGATCAAAGTTATTGCTAGTGATACAGAAGGTTTATGCTCTAGATAAAGTTCCGGCTTCTCCAATCGGGATGTCAAATCAGGATTTCGTTGTATGTACTGGTTCAGGAATTTTTTAGAACACCTGTAAGCCAGAAACCTGTCAGAATTCCAACGCGCATGAAATACTGCATAAGACTCGTTCTTGAAATTCGCTGCGCGGTTGTAAGAAGAAAGTCTATCGATAATTAATGAAAAAAGGGATTCCGGTACTACGATAGCTCCAATGAGACCTACATTGCCGCAAGTAATCTGGTAGAAAAGACTCTCTATTTTCGAGCCCAACAAATAGATTCCGATTAGTTCGGCATTGGAAATCAGCAGGTCTGCAAATGCATCCCCGATGGTAGGATGCTTAAATTTCCAAACATTTCCAGCTTCTAATTCTAGCAGCTGCACGAGACTGCCCTGCATATCTACAAGAGCTTCCAAGCACGCACCCTGAGTGCTTCCGATTCGCTCAATCGCTTCTAGTTCCGGATTATTTGCGCTCACGGGACTTTCCAGTTTGTCATTGCGCATGTAGATTAAAGCCAGCGCTGCCAGTTGATCCGTATGCAAGCCCCGCAAAATATCCAGCAGCATTTCCTTGGGATGTTCGATAAATTGACTGATCCCATGTTCGGTAAGGCTTAAGTTGTTTGTGAATGCCGGATCGGAAATACGACGGGCCGATTCAGGCACAAATTTGGGTAGGTTGGAAGCCGGTTCTAAAAAGGGTTTAATCTTCTTCTTAAACTCCTGTGTCTGTCTTCCGAGCTTTAGATGGTTGTACAGTATTTGCTTTCTTTCAGCTTCCGTAAGCTCATGTACATCAATGACCACTTTGGTTTCTAGCAGCAGCGGAAAAGCACTTTCTTTTAAATCTTTTCTTGCACGGGCGTAAATATAATCACGTGAAGTAAGAACAATCTTACTTCCGGTTTTGATCATCGCTTTTACCTGCGCTAGTGCATGATTCCATTGCGTTGCCAACGGCTTTTCGTATTGCGTCACCCCAAAAGCATCATCGATCCAGAAAAACTGTTTCTCATGCACATTCCATCTCTCAACCATTTTATCTGCCTCTGCAACCTTGATTGTCTCAGCACCCCAATTATCCAAGGCGCCCATGGCGAGCAAAGTGGCGATCGTTGTTTTACCCGCTGCAGGTTCACCGATGATCAGGACGAATCCATGATTATTTAAGGCCTCCGCTGCCTTATGATAAGCTCCTGTCATGACCACTTTTGAAAGTTCATCTTTTACCGATTCAAGCACAGCTTTAGCCTGGTCATACGCACGAGAGTCAAGAATTTGTGATAGGTCTCCAAGTCCATACACGCGGGGAACCAGCATACGCAACTTTTTATTTTGCTGTATTTGTTGGTTCAGCCAGTTGTGTCCAAAAGATCTGTATTGCGAGATCCCGATTGCCTCTAGTGATTCTTTGATCTTTGAATCCAGCTCGCCTGAAATTCCGGCGTTCGTCAGCAGGATGTAGCAATCACACTCACCCTTTTCCGTCAACTTTTTTACTTTTTTTATTTCATCCTTTAGATCGGCAATCGAAAGATTATAATCTCTCTTGGCCGTAAACTTGCATTGGAAAACAAATTTTCCTTGTAGATCGCCGTTGTCCGCTTGCTTCCATATTCCCGTGAATGCCCCGTCTTTACCGGCATCTTTTGTATCAAGATACGATTGCACAGTCTGCCCCAATATTTCCCGTAGAATAGTAAGACACAAATGTTGAAACCCGTTCCATCCTAGTTTATGTAGCTCAAACATAGTTGTGTTTTTGTGGTCGCTGTTTTACTCCTATGCTGCAGGGCAGCTTTGTGCAAATGCTTCAAACGAGGCAAGGTCTACCTTTGCTTTATTCGAATCAGGAATTGTTGGATTGAGTCCTGCAGCAGCGTCATGTACCCATTTCGAAGATTCAGTCATACCCTTTTCGATGTCATCAAGCATCTGGTTAGTGATAGCCACCTTTTTCAATCGGTTGGTCTGCACGCTGTAACCAAATCTTTCTATCACACCCTTAAATAGTCTTTCTTCCACGGCACGCTCCCATGCCTCTCGGAGCATTCCATACCAGGATTTGGCGGCGCTGATGTATTCATCTTCGGTCTGTTCCCTTTCAATTTTTTCCAATTTTACCAGTCCTGTTTTCAGATAGCCGATCCTTGCCGTGATCTTTTGCGCAACCCACGGAAGAGTTGGATGAATAATACCGACCTTATCTCCCTGCTTACGCATACTGGTTACTGAAACAGATAGTCCATCGATCTGTTCAGCGTAATACTGTAATTGCAAAAGCAGCGCGATGTCATGTGTGAAGACAATTACCTGACGTTTTTTTGCCTCCTCTGCAAGCCTTTTTGCAATCAGATCTCTTCGTTGGTGATCTAGGGAAGTTACCGGATCATCAAAAATGATTCCCCGGTTTCTGGGATTGAGTTGCATTTCAGTTAAGAAATCGGCAAGAGTGATCGCTCTTTGCTCTCCTTCACTCAAGATTTTACTCGCAATATTGTTTGCCACCTGGAGTCTTCGAAGCGTTTGACCTTTGGCGTTTCGTTGCGATATAACAACACTGGTAGGTGCTTTGAGTTTGAGACACTCTACATTGAAAATATTCGTATACCTGGTAGTAATGTGTTGAGAAAATAGTTCGCCTTGTTTCGTTGTTATTCCATTGGTCCTGAACGCACCTAATTTCCTTGCTGCCTCCGCCGCCCAGATCTGATCATTGACAAATACCACAATTTGATCATGCAGCTTATATAATAGATTTTTATCTGCTAGGAACTGTATCTCACGATCAATTTGTTCGATCTCCGCAGCAGGATTCTTTACACTTAAGGCCTCGATGGCAGCCTGTATAGTCCCCGAGACTACAGCAAATTCTTCTGTCGTGTGGTTGATCTGCTGCACTTCACAGTCTTCATTTAATTCGCTAATCGAATTGAGCAGATTTTGTTTTTCTATTTCCAGTGAAGCCACTATCGATTTCCATGTCTGTGTAAGTTCCTCATGACCCATGCTCATATACTGATACAAGGCTATGGTTTCATCAAAAACCACCGGTCTTAAATCATTTACACGCTTTCTATCACGTGAAAGTTGTTGTTCTAATGCTGTCGCCTGCTTTTGTGCATCGCTTTGCAAAAACTGCCAGTAGGCATTTACCAAGTTTTCTTCCTTAGCTGTTAAAGGTTGTAAACAGAATACGCAGTTTTCCATTTTTTCTTCTCCGTTGCCGGCTACTCCGATATTTTCCGCGTACTTCCTTGCAGCGCCTACAAAAGCCAGCCATGGGTCAGATCCTACCTCGGCTATCGGATAATCCTTTAGGCTATCTATTCCTTGTTGCTTAGACAGCGCAGAAAAATGTTTATAAGAGATAGTGGTTCTTCTGATAGTTGTAATACTTTCTTCTGAGAAAATGTCTATGTATGCTGCGAGGTTTTGTTTGAGAGCGTCAACTGCATTTAGCAATGCCTGATATTCTCTTATACGTTGCGGAATATTCAGCGCCAGCAATTCACCTTTTTTGCGCGTAAGCTCGTTCACTTGCTTTGCATCTTCCTCAGAATAATCCGCAAGCTCTTTGAGTTGATCAAGATTTGTATGCTCACTAAGCGAATGGATTAGTTCTTGAATCACATTTTGATGCTGAAATAATGGAATGAAATCATTGCGCCCTCTTTTTATTTGAATCGCAGCGTTGAGTTTCTGTTCCAAAGTCTGGTATAAAATAATGAGCTTATTAAAAAAATCAAAACCGACGGGTGTAATCAAAAGGCCGTTTTCCTGTTCCAGATGCACCTTGATACACTGGGTGTCAAAAATTGAAAAACGCGTAAAAGCATCATGACCTTTATCGTCTGGGAACTTCAGCTCAAAGGATGCATCTGCGCCCTGAAAAGTAAAAATACAGGAAGCGATCAGGTTGGGGGTACGTTCGAATACATTGGATAATATCTCTTTATCGCCGCGGCCTTTGAATGCATTGTTCAACATTCGGGTATAACCAGACTTACCGGTTCCATTTCCACCATAAACAATAGTAAGTTGATCACTGATGTTAATGAGTTGATCGGCTAGCAGTGCATTTACATTAGTAATCCCCTTAATTTCTGTGATCTTAAGACTGTCTGAATGATCTATTTCTTCGGATTCCTCCGCAAATACAATTTCATCGCGTTCGCCGGCAGAATCTATCAGGCCTGCATCCTGTAAAAAGAAAAGATACGTTGTTTCCAGCATCTCATCGGAAAGTTCGTCCCCTTCCAGAATTTCATTGCCAGAATACTGCATCCAGTAGGGAAAGCCGCGAAGCCAAGAAATGATAGAATTTTTCAAATTTTGTTCTTCCATAAATCAGGTTTGGTTTTGATTTACAAGGGTTTGTATACAGGAAACCCGAAGTGGGTCGTAGGGGGATTGCAAAGTAATTCCTATTGCTCAAAAACGCAAGAACCTGACCGTATTTGAACATATATTAAGCAAATAAATGAACGATTTCCGGAACTGTCGACAAAAACCCCTTGACGATGATCATTTAATTTTATAACTTATTGGAAGTCCAGCTGATTACCTGGTGGCATTAACTGTGGCAAGGCAATACGTTTTAGGATTTCACTAATGCATGGTATCATTAAAAAAATGAAACCATGACAGTAAAATTCTATTTAAAAAGACCTAGCAATCCTCGCGAGTCGGTCATTTACGCTCAGTTTAGCCATAACAGAGTATGCTATAAGTACTATTTAATGGAAAAGGTTCATCCTGTAAACTGGGATTTCAGAGCACAACGAGTCAAAATCAACACTAAGAGAACTGGAACATTAGAAATTAATCAAAGATTAGAAAATGTCTCCTGGAAAATTATAGAGTCGTTTTATTTATATCAGAATAAGCACTGCGGTCATTGTCCTCCTCCGCATTCTTTTCGAATTATCCTAGACGAAGTTTTTAATAAACGAAGCTCTATTAAGAATAAAGAAGATTTTCAACGAACATTTTGGGGATTCTTTCAAAATTTGCTACTTCGGATGGAATCAGGTAGTAGGTTGCATACACAAAAAAATACTCCACTGGCTCGAACGACAGTCAGTAATATGCGAAATCTTTTCAATCATCTACGTGCATTTGAAAAGGTATATCGGCGGCCCCTTGATTTCGATACTATTGATATGAAATTTTATTATGGATTTATTGACTACATGACAAAAATAAAAATGGTAAGTGTTAATACGATCGGAAAACTTATAACCAACATAAAGGTGATCATGCGTGAAGCAGTCGAATTCGGGTATACAACGAACATGACATTCACACACCGAAAATTCCGAGCACCATTCACCGAAACCGATGCGGTTTATCTTACAGAAACTGAAATCGGAGTGCTCTCCAAACTTGATCTTTCAGATTGTAAAAGACTAGAGTGTGTTCGTGATCTGTTTTTAATAGGCTGTTATACCGGCTTGCGGTTATCAGATCTTTCTAAATTGTCAATCGAAGCTGTTAATAGTAATATTTTGATAGTAACTCAAATCAAAACGGGCGATGTTGTTCATGTCCCTCTAAAGAGTGAGGTTCAACTTATTATCGAAAAGTATGGAGGAGCATTTCCACATGCAATTTCCAGCCAAAAATTCAATCAATATCTGAAAGAAATTTGCTCAATGTGTGAGCCTCTGCGCAAGGAAGTATCGATTACAAAATTTGTTGCGGGTAGCAAAATCTTAATACTAAAGTCAAAGTATGAATTTGTAACGTCTCATACTGCACGAAGATCTTTTGCTACTAACGAATACCTGGCGAGGGATTTACACTCGGCCGAAATTCGAGCAATTACAGGCCATAAAACTGACAAGTCTTTTTATAAATATGTACGGATATCATCAAGTGACAATGCCGAGAATGTGGCAAGAAAATGGAAGGAGAGATCAGAACGTCGTTTACAACGACCAGAGCCATGAAATTAAATTGACGATTGGGGAGTAGGGCAAATTTTGCCCTACTCCTTGCAGTATGAATACATGATTCGAGCTTTGCTTCAATAAAAATAAAGCTATGAATGTGAGGCTCTATTTAAAAAGATCTAAGTCCTGCAGTTCCACTGCAATATGTGCTAATGTAAGCCATGATTACATGGTATATAAATATTACCTGCCGTATAAAGTAATTCCAAATGATTGGGATTTCAAAAATCAACGTATGAGACCAGACGGCGAGAATAGTGCCATGTTTAATGAGCTACTAGCCTGCGCGTCCAAGAAAATTGATGATGCTCTTCATGAACATATTAGTGCAAATAGTGGAAGATGGCCGACACGCGAAAGATTTAGACAAATGCTAGATGACATATTCCAGAGGAGGCGCATCCATAGAGCTCACAAAGTTCTAGGGCGGTTCGATATAGGGAATTCGCGCATGATTGTTGTTATACAAAGGTAATCAAAGCGATAGGTTATGTCTAAGAAGGGTATTTGCAGTAAGGTACGCGCTGTCAAGTTTGAAAGTATGAAGATTCCTCAGTTAGATGAGTTTGTACCCCATACTAACCCCCAGAAACAAAAAACGCTGTAAATCATTGATTTACAGCGTTAATAAAATGTTAAAAGCTGTAGGGGGAGGGCTCGAACCTCCACGAGGCAGTTAGCAATAGCGCAAAGTTCAGTGGTCGACCCTGGTCGCCCGGGTATTACTACCCGCGCGGCTCTACACTACGTTTATCCTGTGATCCTCACCCCCGAGACAAGAGGGCATGTCTGCCAAAGATTTCATCACCCCACAGTATTGATAAGAACTCGTTTGCCCATCGTTTAAAGATGGTTGTCATTGTTTGACAGCACAATGTTAGATAAAATACCTGATTTGTTGCAAATATTTCAATAAATATTTTGTATTTATCGAAAATATTCAATAAATTGCATATTATAATTGATTTTATCAAAAAAAATAAAGGAAAATGTCTTCAAAATTGAATCTTGACAAACTCGATTTCCAAATCATCCAGGAAATGATGGAGGATGCTGAGATTTCCTATGCCGACCTGGGAAAGAAGCTGTTCGTGTCGGGAGGTACCATCCATGTGCGGATCAAGAAACTGGAAGAACTAAATATAGTTAAAGGTAAAAGATTATCGGTTGACCTCAAAGCCCTCGGGTACGATGTGATCGCATTCATTGGTATTTACCTCGAAAAAAGTTCTTTATACGATACTGTTGCCAAAGAGCTCAAAAAAATACCGCAGATCGTGCGGCTCAACTACACCACGGGTAACTACAGCATGTTTGCAGAGATCGTTTGTAAAGATATCCAGCAGCTGCGTTTTGTGTTGCACGATGAATTGCAGAAGATCAAGGGTATTGAAAGAACAGAAACTTTTATTTCGCTGGAAGAAAGCTTTTGCAGGAATGTAATAGTGATACAGGAAAATTAATTTTTGTTCCGCACACTCAAGGCATCCCTTAAACCATTGCCCAATAAATTAAATGCCAGCACTAGCAACATGATGGCAATACCGGGCGCCAGCGCCAGCATTGGGTTATGCGTGATGATGAAATTATAATTCTCTTTGATCATCAATCCCCAACTGGGCTGCGGTGGTTGCACACCTACGCCCAGGAAACTAAGTCCCGCTTCTATTACAATGGCCGAAGCAAAATTGCTGGCGGCGATCACCATAACCGGACCAAGTATATTGGGCAACACATGCCTGAAAATGATCCTTGCATCTGAATACCCCAACGCTTTTGCGGCCTGGATGTATTCCAATTCGCGAACAGCCAGTACCTGTCCGCGTACCAATCGCGCTACGTTTACCCACATGGTGAGCCCTACTGCTACAAATACCTGCCAGAATCCTTTCCCCAACATCAGTGTAATAGCAAATACCAACAAAAGTGTGGGTATGCTCCAGGTTACATTGATGAGCCACATGATCAATTCATCTGCCCATCCCCTGAAATAGCCAGCCAGCGCGCCCAGCAGGATACCAACGGTGAGTGAGATGAGCACTGCGATCAATCCCACGCCCAGACTCACGCGCACGCCAATGATGAGCCGGCTGAGCAGATCCCTGCCAAACTTATCGGTACCCAACAGATAATGCACACGTATAACCGGTGATGCAGCATCGATGCGCGACAATGCAATCGATTTGCGTTCGGTGATGCCTTCGTCTACAAATTGCTGATACACCATACTATCTCCTTTCACAGCAACAGCAGTTACAGGAACATATTGCCATCCATCTTCCGCACCATTGATCAATCGTTGCCAAAAACCGGTGCGCACCCATTCTTTGTCGCGACGGATTTTTAAAAGATCCATGGTGAATCCCGGCTTCTTACTACCGATCTCTGGTATCATGCGATTGGCATTGGGTGAATGGTCGGGCGCGATAAAAAAAGCGAACAGTGCAAGCAACAAACTACCAGCAATTAGGATCATACCAAAACAGGCGCCTTTATTCTTTAACAACTTTTTAATAAACGGTCCGGGCATAAGGATTAACGTAAAAAAGGAAAATTAAGGAAGAATGACCGATGCAGGGATTTGATTCGCCGAAAAAGAATAAAGCTGGTTAAACATTTGCAGTTCTATTTTGTCTATCATCTGATAAATCCTAAGCACTATGAAAAGTATTTTTGCGTTTATTCTATCACTACTGGCCCTGGTCTCTATGATCGTGTATGCCTGGTGGCCCGAATCGAAAGAAGTGCATGAACTGAAATAATCATTGCACTTTCCTTCCTTTCCATTGGTAAGAGCCGAATTTGCCCAGCCATCCGGCCACAACGGTATAAGCAATATGGAAGGGCTGCATAGGAAGGAACCAGTACATGGCAGGCAAATGGCCATAAAATTTGCTTACCGGTATCATAAAGCTCAATTCTACGAGTGTCTTGATTGCGATGAAGATCAGCCAGGGCACCCATCCCCCCGTAAAGAATAAGCTACCGACAAGCCACAGGAACAGACAGGCATTCAGGGCGTATACCAGCGCCAGGGTACGAAATATGCCCCGGTCCTGGTAAGCATCTGCTTTGCTGGCCCAACGTATGCGTTGGTTGATGAAACTGCGCCAATCGGCCATAGGCGCTGTGGCCATGATGGCCCCTTGGGCAAAAAGGTATCCCATCCGGTTCGGGTATAATTGCTTGATCTTGTGCATGAGGAACATATCATCTCCACTGGCCAGGCCATCGATCCCTTTAAAACCATCCACCGCATAAAATACATCCTTCCGATAAGCCAGGTTAGCGCCATTGCACATGGTATGAAAACCGGCCGATACTGCCGCCGCAGTAATGCCCTGCAGGCTGATAAAATCCAGCAACTGGAACGTATCGAGAAAATTACCTTTTGTTGTGAACATCACAGGCGCCGCCACAAATACAGGTTGGTATTGCTTGATATATGCATCTAACAGGGAGAGCCAGCCGGGTTTTGCCTGGCAGTCGGCATCGGTGGTCACCACCCATTCCCCGCTACTCGTTGCGATGGCCAGTTCCAGGGCCTTTTTTTTGTAAGAATTCAAAGCATTGGGCTCCACATGGTCGGCCATATTGATGAGGCGTAGGTTGGCATGTTGCGCCTGCCATGCTTTTACAACAGCTTCGGTACGGTCTGTAGAATGATCGTTCACTATAATGACCTCAAAATGGGTACCTGGATATGATTGTCCGAATATGGAAGCCAGACAGTTACCGATCTGCCTTTCTTCGTTCCGCGCCGGTATGATGATGGAAAAACGCGTGGGAGCGCCGGGTACCGGGGCCGGCTCAAACGGCCGCAGCCGTAAAAACCAGCTGCGATATTGGAGAATAAGTACAGCGTAGACAGCCAATAACAGCGTTGTAACAATGATTATGGCAGTATACATCGAACAAAGAAACTTATTCTTGGAGATATCACAAAAACAGCCGTACTTTGAATTAGTTGCATAACTAACTATATGTCAAACAACCAATTTAAAAGGGGAGAGTTATACAGCGTCATCAACAATATGGCGTCTACCGCTGTGGCACGCCGTATGCAGAAGAATTTCAGGCGGGCGGGGCTCGATATCACCATCGAGCAGTGGAGTGTATTGTATCATTTGTGGAAAGAAGACTGCCTGAGCCAGCAAGAGTTGTGCAACAGAACGTTTCGCGACAAACCCAGTATCACGCGTCTCATCGATAACCTTGAAAAACAGAAACTGGTAAAGCGTATGCCTTCCAAAGAAGACCGGCGTATTAACCTGGTCTGTTTAACAGAGACAGCCAAAGAATTGCAGGACCGCACCATTGAACTGGCCAACCAAACGATGAGCGAGGCATTGGTGGGTGTGAACAAGGAAGAGATTGAAACGGTGAAAACAGTTTTGCAAAGAGTATATGATAACCTTACGGGCAATTAGCATGATCTTCTTTAACGCATAAATTTCATTTCATGGAAACGAAACAAACAACCGCATTGCATGGCGGCGAATGGCTGATCAAAGAAAGCAATCCGTTCGATACTTTCATCTACGAAGATTTCAATGAAGAGCAAAATATGGTGATGGAGATGTGTCACCAGTTCCTGGATGCCGATGTGATACCTGTGCTGGATAAGATCGATAAAATGGAACCGGGCCTGATGCCTTCGTTGCTGGAAAAAGCTGGTGAGCAGGGATTGTTGTCCACTTCCTTACCCGAGCAGTATGGCGGTTTAGGTAAAGATTTCATTACTTCTACCATTGTGAACGAAGGATTGGGCGGCGGCCATTCTTTTTCGGTTGCGCTTGCAGCACATACCGGAATTGGTTCATTACCCATATTGTATTTTGGTACGGAAGCGCAGAAACAAAAATATATTCCCAAACTGGGCAGCGGTGAATGGAAGGGCTCTTATGGTTTAACAGAACCCAACAGTGGCAGCGATGCGCTGGGTGCCAAGACCACCGCCAAGTTAAGTGAAGACGGAAAATATTATTTGCTGAACGGACAAAAATGCTGGATCACCAATGGTGGTTTTGCCGATGTGTACACTGTGTTTGCCAAGATCGATGGCGATAAATTTACCGCCTTCATTGTAGAGAGAGGATTTGAGGGATTCACACAAGGACCCGAAGAACACAAGATGGGCATCAAAGGTTCTTCTACTGTGCAGTTGTATTTCCAGGATTGTAAAGTGCCTGTAGAAAACCTGCTGGGTGAAATTGGCCGCGGTCATATCATTGCATTCAACATCCTCAATATCGGCCGCCTGAAACTCTGTGCAGCCGCACTGGGTGGTGCGAAGCGTGCCGCGGATATTTCCATTCAATATGCCAAAACAAGGGAACAGTTCAAACTGCCCATTGCCAAATTCGGGGCCATACGCCACAAGATGGCCGAAATGGCTATCCGCATGTGGGTTTGTGAAAGCGCTTTATACCGCGCCGCCAAATGGATCGATGACAAAGAACGGGAGCTGGAAGCCAGTGGTAAAACTTTTGCCGAAGCGCTGCTGGGTGCCGCCGAAGAATATGCCATCGAATGCGCCATGCTGAAAGTATATGGCAGTGAGATGCTGGATTATGTAGTGGACGAAGGCGTGCAGATACACGGGGGTAATGGTTTCAGTGATGAATACGTGATTTCCAAAGCCTATCGCGACAGCCGTATCAACCGCATTTATGAAGGTACCAACGAGATCAACCGCCTGCTTACGGTAGACATGGTATTGAAACGCGCCATGAAAGGCAAGCTCGACCTGATGGGTCCTGCCCTTGCCGTGCAAAAAGAACTGATGAGCATCCCTGATTTCGGGGCCGAAGAAGAAGGGGCATTTGCCAAAGAACGCAAATACATCGTCAATTTCAAGAAAGCCATTCTGATGGTGGCGGGAGCCGCCGTGCAGAAACTGATGATGCAGCTCGATAAAGAACAGGAAATACTCATGAACATCGCCGATATGGCCATCGAAACCTTCAATGCCGAAAGCGCCCTGCTGCGGCTGATAAAACTGGCCGACAGCAAGGGGATAGAAGCAGTTGCCCTGCAAGCCGATATTGTACGCACTTACCTCTACGATGCGGCCGACCGCATCAATAAGGCCGGTAAAGATGCGCTGAACGGCTTTGCCGATGGCGATGAACTGCGGATGATGCATATTGGCCTCAAACGCTTTACCAAGCTGGAGCCATTCAATACCAAAGATGCCCGCAGGAGGATATCCGACAGGCTGGTGGCCGATAACGGCTATCATATCTAAGAAAAGGCCCAAAAAAATTCTTGGATTTCATAAATTTTGTTAATATTTGTTTTGTTTTACGGTTGCTTGCTCAAACAGTGGCCTCATCACCAAATGGTAGTGAGGCCATTAATTTTTATCATCCCATCTTCCCTACCTTCAACAGATGAAACGATTTTTTCTTTTTATCTGCCTGGTGTTGAGTATTTGTAGTCTAAAGGCACAGACTAATACTTCTTATGTGGCCGGACTTGCCACCGGTAAATTGCCTGCGCTGGTCTATGGCCTGGGTGAAGACAGGCTGGGCGGCGCCAAAATGGGCTATATCGATTCAAATGTTGTGCTGCGCGTGATAGACTCTACCAAAGACCTTTATAAAGTACAACTGTCGAAGTCTCACGCTGCTTATATCGAGAAACCTTATGTTCGCTTCGATACCATTGTGCAGGTAAAACCTTATTACCTCACCAATTCTTTCATGGCCAAAGGCGATTCGCTTTTCGATTATGTAAGCATTCATGTAGACGGGAAGTTGCCTTACAAGAGCTGGATGGAAATTGATCCGGCCAGGATCATGGTGGATATATATGGTGTGCAGAGCAATACCAACTGGATCACCCAGCTTCGTTCGCTGAAAGAAGTGAAGAATGTGTATTACAACCAGGTAGAAGATGATGTGGTGCGCGTAACTATTGAGCTGCAACACAAGCAACACTGGGGTTACAATATTGCTTACAAAGGGAACGCACTCACGGTGAGGATCAAAAGACAACCGGCTGTGCTCGACATACGCAAGCTGAAAATAGCCATCGATGCGGGACACGGAGGAACCAATACAGGCGCATCGGGCGTTAGAACAGGCGCTGAAGAAAAAACATACACCCTGCTTTTTGCCAAAGCATTCGAAAAATACCTGAAGCTCCGTGGCGCTCATAAAATCATCATGACGCGCAGAACCGATACCACTTTCGATAACAAAGACCGTGTATTGTTCCTGCAACAGCAGAACCCCGATCTGCTCATCAGCTTTCACCTCAATTCCAGTAATAACGAAGAAGTGAAAGGCGTGAGCACGTATTATAAGCACATCGGTTTTCGTCCGCTTACAACGGCCATTTTACGCAATATGCTTACACTGGGACTCGATGAATTCGGCAACGTAGGCAATTTCAATTTTGCATTGAATGGCCCTACCGATTTTCCCAACAGTCTTGTTGAAATAGCATTCCTGAGCAATGCATCTGATGAAAAGCGTATACTGAACGCCAAGTTCCGCGACGATGTAGCTAAAAAAGTATACTTAGGAATTACGCAATGGCTGTTATCAATGAAATAATTAGCCAATTCGACAATTCGGCAATGGGTTAATAAATGCTCCTGCAGTATCAAAAAAACATTGCCGAATTGTCGAATTGCCAAATTGTCGAATTAATGTTTTATGAACCTTTCGAAAAATTCCATCGTACGTAACATCTGATCGATGCGCTGGCGGTTGTTGCCACTGCGGGTAAGTTCATGGGTGCCACCGGGATGCCTTACGTATTCAACGGTGCGGCCCAATACTTTCAGGCTCTTGTACAACATTTCACTTTGTATGACACCCGTGCGTAAATCGTTTTCGCCATGGAAGATGAGATAAGGTGTATGGATATTCTGCACATAGCTGATGGGCGACTCGTGTTCAATCACTGCTTTCGCTTTTTCTTCCCAGGGATAGCCGCCGAAATAATTCGGTACCAATCGCCAAGCATTGCCTTCTCCGAAGAAAGTACCCAACTCATATACGCCGCGTTGTGAACAGGCTGCTTTGAATCGCTGGTCGTGCGATACGATCCAGGCAACAAGATAGCCGGCATAAGAGCCGCCGGTCACTGCCATACGCGCTGTGTCGATAAAACCTTCTTCCACTGCTTTGTCCAGTGCAGTGAGCACATCGGAAGTGGGGCCTGTACCCCAATCGTTGATATTGTCACGCAGAAATGCAGCGCCATAACCACCTGATCCGCGGGGATTGCAATACACCACTGCATATCCTTTAGCGCAATAATACTGGAACTCATGCCACATAGAAGATTCACCAGGGCCCCACATCGCAGAAGGTCCGCCGTGAATATTTAAAATGGTCGGATATTTTTTACCGGCTTCATAGTTGTACGGTTTCATCATCCAATATTCAACTGTCATGCCCTTGCTGTTCACAAAAGTTTTTTTCTCGGGGAAGCTTAGGTACTTGTCTTTGATCCAGGCAGTATTGAAGTTGCTGAGCCTTTTTTCATTTTTACCATTGCTATCTGCTACATACAATTCGGAAGGATCGGCCACTTCTGTTTTAGCAAACACAATAGCATTCGGTTTCAACGCATAGCTGTTGAGGCCCACGTTGAAGTCGAACAACGCTTCCACTTTGCGTGTTTGCATGTCTACCCTGTACAGGGGCGCACCTCCATTGCTTTGGGCGATGAAGTATAAATATTTTTCGTCTTTGCTCCAGCCGAGTGCGCCCTTGCTGCGATCGAACGGAATGTTGATGATGTCGTTGGCTGTTCCGTGCAGCGGCATAACGGCCAGTGTGGGCACATCCACGAAAGAAGTGTTGCCATATTGGAAGGCCAGCCACTTGCCGGAGGGAGAAACAGTTGGACTGTTATAATTCTTTCCGGCCTCACCCAGTATTTTGCGGAGTTGGTGACTGTTCAGGTCAACCAGGTAAATTTCACTTTCCAGTACACGGTCGGGATGCCGCACAGAATCTACATTGCCGCTGATGACAAGCTGTTTGCCATCGGGCGTGAATTCGGCATTGCTGAAACGGTGAAACCCATGCGTTACGGCTACGGGTTGCGCGTCCGGCTGCAGGCCAATCAAAAAGAAATGGGTGAAATACATTTCAGGTGAAGTGGTAGACTCTTCCTGGAAGTTGAGCTTGTTGAATACTTTGGCCTTTTTATCAACGGTGTTGAGGTCGAGATAAGCCCTGATCTCCTCGAGGTTGCCATCGGGATCGGGCTTGGTATTGGAGGCTTTGAGTTGTTCATTGCCGGCAAAACCCGGTTTTTCATAAGGCCATTGGGGGATGGCTTTACCGGGATTGAGCAGGGAATCTTTCAGTAATTCCCGCAGGGAGATGCTGGAAGAGAACAGGATCTGATGTCCATCGGGACTCCATTTGGGAGAGGCGGCCCCATATCTCGAATGTGTCAATTGTTGGGGTTCGCCGCCATCGAAAGAGAGTAAAAATACCTGGGGCTTGCCTTCGACCGCCCTGGTGAAAGCCAGTTGTTTTCCATCCGGACTCCAGGTAGGCTGGGTAGCGTTCTCTTTGGAACTGAGCAGGCGCGGGGCCGCTGAGCCATCGACCGGTACCAGGTACAACTGGTTTACATACTTGTATTCCCACCTGGCATCGCTATCGGGTTCAATAGCGGTAACGCTGAAAACGGCTTTGGAACCATCCGGACTCAACGTAATAGCACCCACCTGCCTGATCTTCAGCATGTCGGTTACTTTCATAGGCTCCTGACCTTTTTGCGCACAGAGAAGACCGCAGTAGCAGCAGCTCAACAGAAGTATTAATTTTTTCATATATCAGTTTGTGCGGTTAAAATACAAAGAAATGACAGTACAAGCCTGATGGTTTTGTAACTTAGCGGACTCAAATTGGTTTAAGATGTCAGCAGCAGCAACGAGCGTTCCGCTCACCGCGAAAGATTTTGCAACAGACCAGGAAGTAAGGTGGTGTCCGGGTTGTGGTGATTATTCTATACTCGCACAGGTACAAAAAATAATGCCTGGGATAGGCGTACCCAAAGAAAATATTGTTATTATCAGTGGAATTGGTTGCAGCAGCCGTTTCCCTTATTACATGAATACTTTTGGCATGCACTCCATCCACGGACGTGCAACAGCCATCGCCAGTGGGTTAAAAGCCACCAGGCCCGAATTGAGTGTTTGGATCGTAACCGGTGATGGGGATAGTCTCAGCATTGGCGGCAACCATACCATTCATTTGCTGCGCAGGAATTTCGATGTGAATGTACTGATGTTCAATAACCAGATCTATGGTTTAACCAAGGGGCAGTATTCACCTACTTCCGAGCAGCAAAAGATTACCAAGAGTACGCCTTTCGGAAGTATCGATCATCCGTTCAATCCGGCTGCACTGGCTATGGGAGCCGATGCCAGCTTTGTGGGCCGCAGTATGGACCGTGATCCCAAGCACCTGCAATACATGCTCACACGTTCGCATCAGCACAAAGGCGCTTCTTTCCTGGAAATATACCAGAACTGTAACATCTTCAATGATGGTGCTTTTGAGGTATTCACTGAAAAATCATCAAAAGCCGATGAGGCTTTGTTCCTCGAACAGGGAAAACCACTGGTATTTGGCGCTACCCAAAACAAGGGTATCAAACTGGATGGTTTAAAACCTGTGGTGGTGGAATTAGGCAACGGCGTCAGCGCTGATGACCTGTGGATACACGATGAGCGTGATTTCTTCAAAGCACAGTTACTGGTTCGTTTGTTCGATGACCCCAATAAAGAAGGCGGCCATTATCCCCGGCCCTTCGGTGTGTTCTTTGAAACAGACCGTGCCTGCTATGAAGATGTGATGAGCATGCAGATAGAAGAGACCATCGCTACCAAAGGAAAAGGCGATCTGGATAAACTGTTGCGCGGTAAAGAAGTTTGGGAAATTATATAATGCCGGTTGGGTATTAATAAACGCTGTCGCCAATATTATTGCGCATGGCAATCAGCGCCAGTCCTACTCTTGACGATACCTGCAATTTCTGGTACAACAGGTCGCGGAAATTATCGATGACACGTAGTGGAACACCCATAACTTCTGCGATCTCGCGGTGTGTTTTTTCTGTACAATAGAGCGCTAGAAATTCTTTCTCTTTTTCATCCAGTTCATTTACCATTTTTTGCTCCTCGTCGTCGGCGCTATTGGTAGACTGGAAATTATGAATGATACTGTCACAGGTAACCCTGTTGAGGTATACGCCTTTATGCATCAGCCCGTCGAGCGCCGCTTTCAGTTCCTGTGGCCGGCAATCTTTCAACAGGAATCCCTTGGCGCCGTTCTTGAACATCCGTATGATGGAACGTTCATCGCTGAGCATGGTCAGCGCCAGTATTTTGATTTGCGGGTAATGGTTGGTGAGCCATAATGCCGTCTCGTACCCATTCATCTCGGGCATGGTAATATCCAGGATAACAATCTCAGGCAGGTTTTCGGGATCCAGTTGTTTGACGAATTGCTTTCCGTTATTGGCTTCAAAAAGAACGGTATAATCGGGAAAAGAATTAATCAATGAAACAAGTCCATTCCTCAGCAGTACATGGTCATCGACCAAGACGATCTTTGTCATAGCAGCGCATTATATAGATAAATAATCATTTCCAGTTTGGTTTTGGAAAGACAAAACCTATGCCGGAATGATGCGACTACAAATTTGCGGGTTTACAACAGAATAAAATGAGGTGTTTATACGGAATTCGTATGTAGAAATCACCATTTTTAAAACAGTGTTTTTCACGTCCAATTGCAGAAATCACCTATTCAGTTCCTTATTAGCGAGCTCGAATATTTTTTTCTTTTTCCAATCGTACCAGGGATGCGGAAATGTTTTCTTCATCATTGTGTCAATCGTACGCATTCCAAACAGGTTCCATACACCGCTTAATTTTCCGGTGAAGGAAGACTGCATAGCACGAAGGCTCATGGCAAATCCGCTGTCGAGGTATTCCATGTGGTGCCAGTATCCGGCAGGCATGAAAAGTGTATCGCCATGTTCCAATACAGCATCATACCCCCTGGCCAGTCTGAGTGCAGGGAAAGTTTCGTAATCGGGCGTGCTGTTGTGCTTGTAATAATGACTGAAATCGGCCAGGCTCAATACTTCAAAGGGTTTGCGGTAGAGCTTGTGTTCTTCTTCTTTGGGAAACAACAATACACGCTTCCTTCCCACAAACTGTATATGCAGGATATGACTCAGGTCGATATCGAAATGCATGTGGGTGATGCTGGTGGCGCCGCCCACGAATAACATGGGATAGCGCTTTACAAAACCCGTCATCAGTTCATCGGGCCAGGTAAAATCATTGGTGAGTTGTGGTGCGTGTTCGAAAATATTGAAAAGAAAAATGCGCCATCCGGCGGGACCTTTGCGGATCATATCAATGTATTCACCAAAGGTCTTGTAATCGTCGGCCTTGTTGATGGGGGTATACGCATCACTCTTGGTATTATTATAGAGGCCTACTTTTTTATCGCCCACCAGTTGCTTGAAATAATCCCAGTTCCATTTCTCATAAGCCGGCCAGCTTTTAGCCAGGTCTTTTATAATGAGGGGGCGATTGGCTTCGTAATAATTTTTTTTAAAATCTGTCGCACTGATCGAACTTACCACGTCAATAGCCTGTAACTGCATAATGGAAATTTTACATGCAAAAATAAGATGAATGCGCTATTTTTAGGGATGCTTTTGCATATCCATCCGGACAATCCACAGACCCGGCATTTGAAAACTGTTGCAGAATGTCTTTTATCGGGTGGCATCGTCATTTATCCTACTGATACAATATATGGACTCGGATGCGATATTTTCCAGCACAAATCGGTGGAACGCATCGCGCGTATCAAACAAATAGAAACCCATAAAGCGCAATTGAGTTTTGTTTGTTACGACCTGAGCGACCTGAGCCAGTATACCAAGAGCACCTCCACGCCCCTATACCGTTTATTGAAAAGTCATTTGCCCGGTCCTTATACTTTTATCCTGCCGGCCAGTAAGGAAGTCCCTAAAATTTTACAGAGCAAAAAGAGTACCATAGGGCTCAGGGTGCCCAACAACCGCATTGCCCGTGGCATTGTACAAGAACTGCGCCACCCTATATTATCTGCTTCTTTGCCCGGGGAAATGGTGGAAGAATACACCGATCCCGAACTGATCTATGAGAAATTCGGCAGCCAGGTAGATATCGTGATCAATGGCGGCATTGGCGGTATGATACCTTCTACGGTGATCGACTGCACACACGATGCGTATGAAGTGATCAGGGAAGGAGCAGGTGTGGTGGATTTTTAATGATGTTGAAACTGTGCCGGTGGTATTTACACAAACCATGTTTTTCAATGGCAGTCCTGTGATCGGCTGTTCCATACCCTTTGTTGCGATCCCATTTATATTGCGGAAATTCCAGGTGCAGCTCCTGCATAAAAGCATCGCGGTATGTTTTGGCGAGAATGCTTGCAGCAGCGATGCTGGCATAAATACCATCGCCTTTGACAATGCAACGATGCGAGGTTTGCCGGTAAGGGATGAAGCGGTTGCCATCGATGAGCAACAACTGTGGTGAAGTCGTTAACTGATCAATGGATAAATGCATGGCTTTGTAAGAAGCTTTGAGGATGTTGATGCGATCAATCTCGTGATTGTCTACCTGCGCCACTGCCCAGGCGATGGCGGCAGATTCTATCACAGGTCTCAATGACTCACGCTGCGTTGCAGAAAGTTGTTTACTGTCGTTCAGCAACGGATGATGAAAATCGACCGGCAGGATCACTGCCGCTGCAAATACCGGTCCCGCATAACAACCCCTGCCTGCTTCATCACAGCCCGCTTCTATCAGCTCCTTTTGAAAATGCGATTGTAACACGCGGTAAAATTCAACATTCCGTTTCATATCTCCCAATACAGTTTCAGTACCTTTGTGCCATTCTGAAAAAGGAGTTATGGATACAACGGCACGTTCTTCGAAATTAGTAGCCACCTGGTTGCTGGTGGGAGTGGGTATGACAGTGATACAGATAGTGCTGGGGGGCATTACCCGTTTAACGGGAAGCGGGTTATCTATCACCGAATGGAATGTAATTACGGGAACAATTCCCCCATTGAATGAGCAACAATGGATGGAAGAGTTCAATAAATACAGGCAGACGCCGCAGTTCTATTTATTGAATTTCGATTTTACCCTCTCCGATTTTAAATTCATTTTTTTCTGGGAATGGTTTCATCGTTTGTGGGCTAAGTTGATCAGTATGGTTTTTGCCGTTGGATTTATATGGTTTCTGTTGAAAGGCCATTTCAAGAAAGAAATGATCAGGCCACTCCTCATATTGTTTTTACTGGGCGCTTTACAGGGAGCAGTAGGCTGGATCATGGTAGCCAGTGGTTTAACGGGCGATGCCGTATATGTGAAACCTACCCGGCTGGCCCTGCATTTCATATTTGCACTGGGACTACTCTGCTACACTTTCTGGTTTGCCCTGCAACTATTGGTGAAGAAAGAACAGCTAACGTATAACACGGGTGCAAGAAAATGGAATTGGTTATTGCTTTGCCTGCTGGTAATACAATTATTATATGGTGCATTGATGGCCGGGCACAAAGCGGCTACGGCGGCGCCCAGCTGGCCCACCATCAATGGACAGTGGATACCGGAAAAAATGGTTGCCAATGAACATTCCCTGCTCAACTTCATCGACAACAAAACGTTAATCCATTTTATACATCGGGGGCTGGCGTATTTGTTGCTGGTATTGATTATTATCTGGACGTTGCGATTGTTTAAAACAAAAGGAACAGGGTTATTCGATCGCACCAGATGGATGCCGCTGGCTGTAGTAAGCTTGCAGGTATTGCTGGGCATTGCAGTAGTACTCACCAGCACCGGTATCGTACCGGGTAAATGGGGTATATTTGAATGGACGGCGCAATTGCACCAACTAATAGGCATGTTGTTGTTGCTGTCACTGGTGTGGATGCTGTATATTGTGCGAAGGGAAAGAGCGGTAGTGTAAATCAAGCAGCAACTGCTATAAAAAAATGGTCTTGGTTGTATGAAAAAATACCTGGTTGGTTTCTGGTTCTCACTGCCTGTTCAGCTTTTACTCCTGCACCTCCGCAGGTACCAGGTATTCCTGTTGTTCTGGTATATTTTATTTGCTACGGTAGCCGGTGATTTCATGCATACATTCGGTGCAGATTCTCTTTTCCTGGCGCCTGAATATTTTGGTGAAGTGAGTCCAATCAGCACCGGCATTGTGGGTTTTTCACTTGGTGTGTTTATCATGAGCTGGAACATCACCACTTTCATCCTGCACAGCAAACATTTGAAATTCCTTGCTACCACAGCGCAGCCATTTTTAAAATATTGTATCAACAATGCGGTGATACCACTTACTTTCCTGGTGTTTTACTTCATCAAAGCCGTCAATTATGCGAGCGACCAGGAATTGTTTCCCTTGTCGGAAGTATTGCTGATGGTGGGCGGTTTTGCAGTGGGCATTATCTTGTCTATACTCATTGCATTCATTTATTTTTTCGGCGCCGATAAAACCATTTACAGGAGTATGGCCAATGTGATCACCACCGCCAATACCCGTTATGCCGAAGTATCGAAGAGCCATCCGCTGCCCAAAGAAAAGGCCGACCTGAAAGTAGATTGGTTCCTGAGCGCCAGCCTGCACCTGCGCAAACCAAGGGATGTGCGGCACTACAGCCAGGATTTCCTCGATACCATTTTCAAACGGCACCATTTTGCGGCCGTTATTGCCATACTGGTTGCGTTCATTTTCCTGGTGGCATTGGGTTATATTTCAGATACCCGCTTGTTCCAGCTGCCGGCCGCCGCCAGTATCACCGTATTCTTTGCCATACTGATCGCGGGAGCAGGCGCTATCTCCTTGTTTTTACATAGCTGGAGTTTGTTGTTGCTGGTATCGATCTATGTGGGCATGAATTTTTTGTACCAGCGCAATATCATTGATCCGCGCAACAAAGCATACGGACTGCAATACGAGGGTAAAGAAGAAAGACCTGTTTACAGTCGCGAGTCTGTAATGAAGATGGCTACCCGTGAAAACACGGAGGCTGACAAAAAACAGTACCTCGAAATACTGAACCGGTGGAAAGCCAAACAGGGAAGCGATAAGCCCATCGTATACATCATCAACACCAGCGGAGGCGGTACGCGAAGCGCTACCTTCACCATGAATGCATTGCAAAGGCTCGACAGCATGATGGGTGGTGAATTGATGAAAAGGACATTGCTCATCACAGGGGCTTCGGGTGGTACACTGGGCGCTGCTTATTTCAGGGAACTGTACCTGGAGAAACTGAAAGGGAATTCGATCAACCTCCACGACGGACAATACGTTGATAATATTTCAAAAGACCTGCTGAGTCCTTTGTTCTCTTCTTTTGTAACGCGCGATATCATGGGCCCCGTACAGAAATTCAACAAGTTCGGCTACCAGTATTCCAAAGACCGTGGTTATGCTTTTGAACAGAAGCTCAGTGAGAATACCCATGGGGTGCTTGATAAACGGTTGCAGGATTATGCAATACCGGAGCAAACGGCGCAGATACCTTTCATGTTCTTCAATTCCGTTATTAACCGTGATGGAAGGAAAATGATCATCGGAACCCACCCGGCGCGATTCCTGATGCGCCCTATGACCGATGTTACACATATTACGCCTTTTGATGCCGATGCGGTGGATTTCCATACTTTCTTTGCCAAACAGGATGCGATGAACCTGAGTGTTTTGTCGGCATTGCGCATGAACGCCACTTTCCCTTATGTATTGCCCAATGTATGGTTGCCTTCAGACCCGGTGATCGATGTGATGGATGCGGGGTTACGCGATAACTTCGGACAGGAAACGGCACTCCGTTTTATTGATGCATTCAAGGGCTGGTTCCAGCAGAATACCAGCAAAGTGGTGTTATTGCAGTTGCGCGACAGGGGGTTGGGCGACTGGGAGCGGCCTTTCGAATCGAGTAACCTGATGGACTGGCTCACCAAGCCTTTTTTACTCTTGCAGAATAACTGGTACAAATTGCAGGACTATTACCAGCACGATCAACTGGAATATTTTTTTGAAGGGTATGGGTTGCAATTTCACCGGCTTTGTTTTCAATACATGCCCTCCCGCAACGATGCGCCGGCCAGTCTGAGCTTTCACCTTACCGCTGCAGAAAAAAGAGACATTGCACTGGCATTGGATAACCCGCTCAACAAACACGAATTTATGAAGTTGGAACGCATCATGAAATAAGCATCAGGGCTGTATCAACTGAAAATAGTCTTTTAACAATCTTATATTGAACTCTTCCGCGGTTTCCCTGGGTTCGCCATCGATATGCAGCGGCGCCAGTTTGAGGTTGCGGATGGTGAGCGCAGGCGTTTGAAAATACAGGATGTTTTTCTTACCCATGTCATCTACCAACTGTTGCAGTTTATTGTTGCCGCGTATTTGCCGGAGGATGGCAAAGGGCAGTTTGGCTTTGTTCATTTTCTGAGCGATCACTATGTCGAGCAAACCGTCGTGCAGACTGGCTTGTGGCGCAATGGTGAAATGATTGCCGAACTGGTTGCTGTTGGCGATGCTGATGAAAAAAGCTTCTGCGAAAAAAGAAAAATTATCGAGTACGATCTCGAACTGGTAAGGATGTGCTTTGAAATAATGCAGGATGCTTTGTTGTGCGTAGGTAAACAATCCGCGGGTGGCTTTGGTCGAAAAATCATAGGCTACCTGTGCATCGAAGCCAATGCCACTGAGCATGCAGGAATATTCATTGTTTACCATGAATGCATCAACGGGGGCGGCCTTGCCTGCGAAGATGAGCGCCAATGCCTGCTGTGGTTTAGATGGTATGCCTGCGGCCAGCGCCAACCCGTTACCTGAACCCACCGGTATGATGCCAAATTGAACGGGAACGTTACGCAGCGACCGGGTTACCTGGTTCACGGTACCGTCGCCGCCAATGATCACGATATCGGTAATTTTTTCGGCCAGCACTTTATCGCGTAACCAATCGTAATTACCGGTAGCATTGGTGTCGGTCATTTCATACGAAATGCCTTGTGCGCTTGTTTCCCGCTCTACCAATTTTTTGATGCCCTCTTTTTTGGCGGTTCCCGAAATGGGATTGACGAGATACACTATTTTTCTTTCCATCATCAAAAATTAATGTTCATGCCCGGCTTAGTGTGTTGTATTCTGGTGCAATGCTAAACATTATTCAGTGTTAATGCCCTAAAATGGTGTTAATGATGTAGAGTGGTTACCGGTTTCAGCATCAGCACATCCTGCATGAAGTTGGTTGTGGCTGCTTCCACAGCCGGAATATCTTTGGAGACAATAATCGAGCCTAACACATGCGCGCCTGCGTTGGGAATAGCTTCCATTTTTTTCTGTGCCTGTAAAGTGCCCAGTTGTTCAAACATATCCTTCATGGCCGCTACTTTCACCACGGGATCCTGGTGCTGTTCGTCTCTATAATAATAGAGCATCAGCACCGGCTGCTTTACTCTGGAAAAAGCTTGGGTATTCATGGTGGTCTCCAGCAACTCTTCCAGCTGTGTGAGGGCTTCGAGCCGGTATTGGGTGTACCAGTATTGTTTGTAGGCACTGTCTTTACCGGTAATGACGTTGTAATCGGACTTTTTCACCAGCCGCGCTATCTGCAATCCCCAATGATCATTGAGCATCCAGGCATTGGGGTCGTTGATGGCAATATTGGGTGAAAGGAGGATGAGTCCGGCTATATCGGGATAAGCGGCTGCCAGCTGCAAGGCCAGGGTGCCGCCTGTGGAAGTGCCCATCAATATTACCTTGTCACCCAATTGTTTACCAATGCTATAAGCCTGTTTGGCGGTTTCCCAGAGATCATCAGCTGTCATGTGAACCAGTGCGTCGCTGGTATCGATACCATGATCTGCGAGCCTCGAGAGATATAAGTTACAGCCGAATTCCCTGGCGATATCGCGATGAAGCGGATTACCCTCTGCCTGGCTGGCGCTGAAACCATGCAGGTACACGATGGCATAGGGTGTTTTTTGTTTGAGGGAATCATTGGCCCAAACAATACGTGCCTCGTTATCGGGTTTGACTTTGTGTGCAGCTTCTATATGGGTTACATATTGTTCCAATCCTGCTGCGATGGCCGGAACAGCAGGCAGGTCTTTATTATAAACGGGCTTCGAAGGACGCGGACCTAACAAAAAGATAATAGACAGTATGGCGATTATCAGCAATATTCGCGAGAAGGAACGCATAGCAGGGGATTTACTTAAAACTAAGGAAGATAGCTGATATTTTGCCCTGCGCGCGTAAAATCGTACCTTTGCAGCTTCAAATTTTTACATGGAAATAAGAAACATTGCCATCATCGCACACGTAGACCATGGCAAAACAACATTGGTGGATCGGATCTTGCATGCCACCAAGGTATTCCGCGACAACCAGGAAACTGGTGAACTGATCATGGATAACAACGACCTCGAGAGAGAAAGGGGTATCACCATCTTCAGTAAGAACGCCGCAGTTACTTATAACGGTATCAAGATCAATGTGATAGATACGCCGGGCCACAGCGATTTCGGCGGAGAAGTAGAAAGGGTACTTAAAATGGCCGACGGTGTGATACTGCTGGTAGATGCTTTCGAAGGCCCCATGCCCCAGACCCGTTTTGTATTGCAGAAAGCCCTGCAGCTGAACCTGCACCCGATTGTAGTGATCAATAAAGTGGACAAGGCCAATTGCCGTCCCGATGAAGTACATGACGCGGTATTCGAACTGTTCTTCAACCTCGACGCTACTGAAGAGCAGCTCAACTTCCCCACTTATTATGGAAGTGGTAAGAACGGCTGGTTCAACGACAGTTTAACGCCTACAGATAATATCCTTCCGCTGATGGATGGTATTCTCAAATATGTACCTGCTCCCAAAGTATCGGAAGGCACTTTGCAGTTGCAGATCACTTCACTCGATTATTCTTCTTTCCTGGGTCGTATTGCAGTGGGCAAAGTAACCCGCGGCAGCATCAAGGAAAACCAGCTGATCGCGCTGGTACAGGCCGATGGTTCTGTTAAGAAAAGCCGCGTGAAAGAATTGTATGTGTTTGAAGGAATGGGTAAACGTAAGGTGACGGAAGTGTTGTCGGGTGATCTTTGTGCGGTAGTGGGATTGGAAGATTTCAACATCGGTGATACCATTGCCGATGCAGAGAATCCTGAAGCATTGCCCATTATCAGCGTGGATGAGCCTACCATGAGCATGACTTTCAGCATCAACAACTCGCCTTTCTTTGGTAAGGATGGTAAGTTCGTTACCTCGCGTCACCTGCGCGACCGTTTGATGAAAGAAACTGAAAAGAACCTGGCACTGCGTGTAGAAGATACGGATAGCGCCGATAGTTTCCTGGTATACGGAAGGGGTATTCTTCACCTGGGTGTACTGGTAGAAACCATGCGCCGCGAAGGATATGAACTGACTGTGGGCAACCCGCAGGTGCTGGTGAAAACCATCGACGGCAAAAAGAACGAACCTTATGAGAACCTGGTGGTAGACGTGCCTGCTGAATTCAGCGGTAAAGTGATTGACCTGGTAACACAGCGCAAAGGGGAGATGCAGGTGATGGAAAGTAAGGGAGAGATGCAGCACCTGGAATTCGAGATCCCCTCAAGGGGCTTGATCGGACTGCGTTCGCAAATGCTTACCAATACAGCAGGTGAAGCCGTGATGGCGCATCGCTTTATTGAATACAAACCCTGGAAAGGCCCCATCCCCGGACGTAACAACGGCGTACTGATCTCCAAATTCCAGGGAACTACTACAGCTTATTCTATCGACAAACTTCAGGATCGTGGTAGTTTCTTCATCGATCCGGGAGAAGAAGTATATGCAGGACAGATCATCGCTGAGCATATCAAACCCGGTGACCTGAACGTGAACGCTGTGGAAGCCAAGAAACTCACCAACCACCGTGCAAGCGGTAGTGATGACAGTGTACGCATTACTCCAAAATTGCAGTTTACTTTGGAAGAGTGTATGGAATACATACAGCAGGATGAGTGTATTGAGGTAACCCCCAAATCTATCCGTATGCGTAAGACGATATTGAACGAAGAAGACAGGAAGAAGGCATCGAGGAGTATGCAGTCGGAAGCAGTGGGATAAAACCTTTCTTCAACACATAAAGAAAAAGCCATCACACAATGCGATGGCTTTTTTCTTGATTTTCTCAACCAATATATCTTGTGTACCTGTGAATTAGTTCTTGCGAACTACTACATCGGTGATCTCGCGTGTGTTAACGTCGATGTTGAATACTTCCCTGTAGCTTTCTTTAGCATCCTGGATCAGGAAAGTGAGGTTGTTCACGCTGAAAGCAGGCAGTTTAAATGACTTCACGAAGTTTTTGTCATTGTAAGTTGCGCTATAGAGGTTGTCTCCGTTTTCGTCCAGTACAGTAAGGTTGAATTTGCGGCCAGTCTGGTTGCTGTATTTAACAGTGAATGACAGGAGTTGGTCGTTGTCAACGCCGATGTATTTGATTTCAGGCTTAACGATGGTGTTAGCTGCTGAATCTACATGTTTAGGACTGGCAGTTCCGTTGGTTGCATGAGCTGTAGTAGAGAAAAGTACAGCTACAGATAAAATACTACCCAGAACGATTGTTTTTGCAATGGTTGTTTGCGTTTTCATAAATTTTTCTTTTTAAAAGTTTTAAAATGAATTTCGCAGGCAAATGATCTCCAGGCAAGCAATAAACATACTCGTTACTCGAGCACGTAAGGCAAAGACAGATGATTCGTAGGCGTAAGAGAAATCGAAGGGGTCAAGCGGGAAATGAGAACCATTTCGATCGAAGTATCAGCGTGTAGCTACACTGATTAATACCAGAACGGCACAAAGGTAACCCCTGATTTGAAAAAAAATGCAAAAAGAAGGTTAGAAAATTGTAAAAACTAGGCTGCAGGCTTATTCAGTGTCTCCCAAAGCAGGTCTTTCAGTTCATTCAGTCCTGTATTGGTAACAGATGAAATAAAAAGACTGGGTATGCCGGCAGGTAGTTCTTTTTTAATGGCGTCTTTCAGTTCATCATCGAGCATATCGCTTTTGCTTACGGCAATGACGAAATCTTTCTGCAGCATATCGGGATTGTATTCTTCCAATTCATTGCGTAAAATGTTGAACTCTTTGCGGTGATCGGCGCTATCGGCCGGTATGAGAAACAGCAGTATGGAGTTACGTTCAATATGCCGCAGGAAACGATGTCCCAGTCCTTTGCCTTCGGCAGCGCCTTCAATGATGCCCGGGAGATCGGCTACGCAGAATGATTTGGAGTCGCGGTATTCCACCATGCCCAATTGAGGAATGAGCGTGGTGAATGCATAATTGGCTATTTTGGGTTTGGCCGCTGTAATTACGGAGAGAAGGGTAGATTTGCCCGCGTTGGGAAACCCTACCAATCCTACATCGGCCAATACTTTGAGCTCCAGGTTTTTCCATCCTTCCACGCCGGGTTCACCGGGCTGTGCATGATCGGGTGCCTGGTTGGTGGGTGTAGCGAAATTGCTGTTGCCCAGTCCGCCGCGGCCGCCTTTCATCCATATAATTTCCTGTCCGTCTTCCAGTATTTCAGCTTCTATTTCATTGGTTTCTTCATTCCTCGCTACTGTGCCAAGGGGTACTTCTATGATAATGTCTTTTCCATCACGGCCGGTGCAATTGTTTTTGCTGCCGTTCTCGCCGTTCTCGGCCAGCACATTTTTAAAATAGCGGAGGTGCAGCAAAGTCCATAATTGGGCATTGCCTTTGAGGATGATATGACCGCCGCGGCCGCCGTCGCCGCCATCCGGACCGCCCTTGGCAGTTAATTTATTGCGCATGAAATGTTTTGCTCCGGCGCCACCGTGGCCGCTGCGGGCAAAAATGCGGATATAGTCTATGAAATTGTTCTTGTCGGACACTGCTTAGCGGTTGAAACCATGCTGAATAATGGCGCGAAGGTACAATAATGTTATGGGTTCCGTGTCTGGTTCCAGGTTTTATACAGACCGGCAAGCTGTTCTTCCGTTGCTGTGTCAGGAATATGTCTGAGTGGTTCTACCGGATGCCAGCGCTGGCGCATGGTTTCAGGAAGGGATTGGTAAAGTTGCGTGCCTTCTGTTTTCCATTGCATCATTTCATCGCTTACCGCTTTGATCCTTCTAGCGGGATTGCCCACGATGAGGCTCCTGTTCTCAAACTGTTCATCGGCTTTGATAAAACTCAGCGCACCCACAATGCACTCATCGCCCAATATTACATTGTCCATGAGCACGCTGTTCATACCTATCAGGCAGTTGCGGCCGATGGTGGCGCCGTGTATCACTGCACCGTGACCAATGTGTGCGTTTTCTTTCAGTAATACGGTTACGCCGGGAAATAGGTGAATGGTGCAGTTTTCCTGCACATTGCATCCATCTTCAATGATGATCTTTCCCCAATCGCCGCGGATGGCAGCACCGGGACCAATGTAAACATCTCTGCCGATGATCACATGGCCGGTTACGGCAGCCTGCGGATGTACGAAAGCGGATTCATGTACGATGGGAATATGTTGTTGAAATGCATAGATCATCTATAAAATTACTTATTACCCGAGGCATTGATTTAGTTTTTTGTGAAAATCCGTTAATTTCAATGTTGTTAAACCAATACGATTGCACGAAGACGGGTACATATACGAAGAAGCCAAATTACTGTCATTACTTGCTGGGGGAAGCGAATATGCTTTCCAGGTATTGTATGACCGCTATCGTGCCCATATTTACCAAACGGCCATTCGCTATCTTAAATCGCCATTGCTTGCACAGGAAGTGGTGCAAGATGTTTTCCTGAAACTATGGTTTAAAAGGGCCACTATTAATGAAGAAAAAGGAATAGAAGCATGGTTGTTTACTGTTGCCAAAAACAACATCATCAACAGGCTGAAAAAAATTGCCAGGGAATGGAAAGCGCTGGCTGGTTTTAAGCTGGTGGCGGCCACTGTAACAGACAATACCGCCGATAAGATGCAGGATGCGTTTTATAATGAACTGCTGCAACAGGCAATCCGTGAATTACCTGAACAACAACAAAAAGTCTTCCAATTGGCTCGTTTTGAGCAACTTACCTATATACAAATTGGGGAGCAGATGGGGCTTTCCCCTTTAACCGTAAAAACGCATATGTCGAGAGCGCTTGCCCATATCAGGCGTTTCTTTGAAGAACACGGTGAAATATTTTTTTCAATCCTTGTACTCCTGTCTTTTCGTTGAGTTGTATTATGTAGTAACCGGGGTGCCAAATCTCCGTTTGCTTGTCTATGAATAAAGCGGAACGCTTTCAATACCTTCTTCAACGGTATGTTGCCGGAGACATTACCAGTGCAGAGCATGAGGAGTTGTTTGAATACCTGTCTGCACACGAGTTCGATGAGCAATTAGGAGAGAACATTCTTCAAGATCTCGCAAACCAACAGGAATACGAACAGACCGATCTTCCTCCCCATATTTCCCAGGAGATCATACACAACATTTTTGCTGCGGAAAAAAATACCCAAACCATATTACCTGTGACCAAAAAGGTGATACCCCTTTGGAAATGGATAGCCGCCGCTTCGGCTATTTTGATGGTCGTCTCTTCTTATTGGTTCTATATCTATAAGTATTCAATGCATGACAGGAATTTTGCTTCGATCATTCCCGGAACAGACCTCATTCAGAAAAATAATACGGATACACAACAAGTAATTCTGCTCAATGATGGGAGCAAGGTTTTCCTCAGACCGAAAAGTACCCTGCATTACCCGGTCAGCTTCAATACAACTACAAGAGAAGTCTATCTGGAAGGGGAGGCATTTTTTGAAGTAGCCAAAAATCCGAAAAAACCATTCCTGGTCTTCTATAATAATATTGTTACCCGTGTATTGGGTACCAGCTTTACTGTTAATACCAATACGGAAACGGGTAATGTTGAAGTGTCGGTGAGAACAGGCAGGGTGCAGGTATATGAGAATGATCGGTTATTACAATCGGCTTCATCTACCAAAGGGGTTATTGTAACGCCTAACCAGCGTGCAGTGTATAAACATACGAACCGGGCTTTTGAAGTGACGTTGGTTGAAGCGCCGCAGCCAATAGCAGCGAACGAGCAAGAGCCGTTAAATAGCAACAACTTCCAGCCATCGGCTTTTATATATGAGCAGGAAAAGCTGAAAAATATTTTTAGTCAGTTGGAGAAAGCGTATGGTATTGAGATCGTGGTTGAAAATACCAACCTGTATAATTGTGTTTTCACGGGTGATATCTCTGTGTCCGATTTATTTACCAAGCTTAAGATCATTTGCCTGACTACTAACTCTTCCTTTGAGATCAACGGAACAAAGATTCTGATCAAAGGGAAGGGATGTAATTAATTATCAAACCCTCAAACAAACTGTATGAATAAAAAGAAAATGTACCTGCCCCCCTGATATATACAATGCAGCAACGATGCTGCAACAGCTAAAAAAGCAGAGCCGGCTGTGGTGGTGCACAACCAGCTCCTATAGCTTTTTTCAAGCTCTCGTTTTCGTCCCAAAACATTATTGAACAAAAACATAACAAATTTATGAAAAATAAGCAACGGATTGTTGCTTCTATGCTGATTGCCATGAGATTTACTGCCATACAGATAGTGATGTCTATTGTATTTGCCGGGACTCTTTTTGCCAGCGAAGCAAACAGCCAGACTGTTTTACAAAAATCGTTCAATATCACCGCTGAACACGTACAACTCAAAAAGCTGATCGTAGCCATTGAGCAACAGACCAAAGTGAAGTTCAGCTTCAGCGCCAATATGATCAATGCAGAAAAGGTCATTACGTATACAGCCAGGAATAAACGGATCGCAGATTTCCTGGATGAAGTGCTGAAACCCTCCAACATCGGGTACCAGGTGATCAACGACCGCATCATCCTCTTTCCCCTCATCAACAACCCGCCTAAAGAATCAACCAATAAAACGGAAGAAAAGGCGACTTCAAAAGCGGAACGAACCGTTTCAGGAACAGTGACCAATGAAAAAGGTGAACCCTTGCCGGGCGTAACTGTTACTGAGAAAGGATATACCAATACCACCATTACCGATGAAAAAGGCTTTTTCTCTATAAAAGTATCCGGTAGAAATTCCATTCTTGTCTTCAGCAGTATTGGATATGAAAGCACGCAACAGCCTGTTGCCATGGCTTCTGCAGTTGACATTGTATTGAAAGCTACTACCCAATCACTGAACGATATAGTGGTGGTAGGATACGGCTCGCAAAAAAAGAAAGACCTTACCGGTGCGGTATCTTCTGTTAATACCAACGAACTGAAGTCGTTACCGGTAGCCAATATCGGCGAAGCGCTCCAGGGAAGATCATCCGGTGTACAGGTTGTATCATCGGGTGCTCCGGGCAGCAATGTAACGTTTCGCATCAGGGGAACCGGTACCATCAATAACAGTGATCCTTTACTGGTGATCGATGGGGTGCCTACCGATATACCGTTGAATACCTTAAGTCCGGATGATATTGCCAGCATTGAAATATTGAAAGACGCTTCGGCATCGGCCATCTACGGCTCCCGCGGAGCCAATGGTGTGGTCATCATTACAACCAAGAGGGGCATATCTGGTAAAAGCGCGCTTGAATTTAAAATGTTTGCCGGTCAGCAAAAGGCCGACCATCTAGTGAAGATGCTTAATGCATCGCAGTTTGCCAGCCTGCACAACGAAATGATGGCCAACAACGGGCAACCGCAGAATCCCGCTTATGCTAACCCGGAAAGTTTGGGTAAAGGAACCGACTGGTTAGGCGCTTTGTTTCAGACCGCTCCTATTCAGAGTTATTCACTGGCATATTCAGGAGGCGGGCCTAAGTCGACTTACTATGTATCGGGCACCATGCTGGACCAGAAAGGCATTGTGTACAATACCGGTTATAAAAGATATACGGTACAGTTCAACAGCGAGTCCAAGGTGTTCGACTGGCTTAAGTTTGGAAATAACCTGACACTGAACCATGATGCCAAATACAACGGTAATTACGATATACGCAATACAATGGCAGCATTGCCGGTTCAGCCAATTTATAATGCAGATGGAACATATAGCGGTCCTGTTGGACAAGCTTCCTGGTACGGCGATATCATTAACCCGATAGGTAAGGCCACCGTCGTTGACAATACCACGAATGGTTATAATGTACTGGGTAATATTTATACCGAAATAACACTGTTCAAAGACCTGAAGTTTAAATCTACCGGTGGCGTGCAGGCTGTGTTCTGGGGTAACCGTACCTGGTCGCCTAAATACAACTGGCAGCCGATTCCGCAACCTAACAGTTATCTTTTTCAGCAATCCAATAAGAGCCTAACCTGGTTATGGGATAACTACCTCACGTATGATAAATACTTCGCCTCCAGGCATCACCTTACTTTATTGGCCGGTAGCAGTGCGCAGAACAACCGCTATGATTACATGAATGGGTCTGTACAAAATTTTGCCAGTGATAATACACAGCAACTGAGTAATGGAACATCGCAACAAACCATCAGCGGTAACGCGAGTGAATGGGCTTTGCTTTCTTTCATTGGTCGTGCCAATTATACATACGATAATAAATACCTGGTTACTGCTACCCTTCGCAGGGATGGAAGCAGCCGCTTTGGTGAAAATCATCGTTGGGGTTGGTTTCCATCGGGATCTTTGGCCTGGCGTATTTCAGAAGAAAAATTCATGAAGCCGCTGAAATGGGTTAATGACCTTAAAGTGCGTATTGGTTATGGTATCACGGGAAACCAGAATATTGGCAATTATTCATTTGCTTCTGTTCTGCAAACCATTCAATACAATTTCAATGGCCAGACTGTTAATGCAGTAGTGCCCCAGGCAATTCCCAACCCGGGTGTTCGTTGGGAAGAAGTACAACAAAGCAATATAGGTATAGATGCATTGTTGTTAGATGGAAGGATCAGTGTAACAGCTGATGCTTATATCAAAAACACCAACAACATGCTGGTGCCGATGAGTGTTCCCATTTCAACGGGATATTCCGATATCATTGTACCCAGCATCAATGCAGGGAAAGTGCAGAACAAAGGTATTGAGCTGAATATCACTACGCACAACACGAAAGGCTCGATTGAATGGAACACCAGTTTCAATATCTCATATAACAGCAATAAGGTGGTTAGTCTTAACGACAGCACCCCTCTTTATACCGGAAGCATTGGTCTTAACCAGAATCTTTCCATCCAGAAAAATGGCCTGCCGGTGAATTCTTTTTATGGTTTTGTAACCAATGGAATTTTCCAAACCCAGAAAGAAGTGGGTGACTATGCCGTGCAGGTTCCGGGAAGCGATCCTTTCAACCGTACATCGCCAGGCGATATCAGGTTTCGCGATCTGAACAACGATGGTAAGATCGATGACAATGACCGTACCTATATCGGCAACCCCAACCCACGTTTCATTTTTGCCATGAACAACAGTTTTACATGGAAGCATTTCGACCTGGGTATTTTTATGCAGGGTGTGGAGGGCAATGCGATTTTCAATGCCAACAGGATTTACCAGGAGGGCATGGCTGTGGCGCAGAACCAAACGATAGCTGTACTGAATCGCTGGACTAGTGCTGGTAGCAGCAATACGATGCCTCGTGCCATTTTCAATGATCCCAATAAAAATACAAGGGTGTCTGACCGTTTTGTGGAAGATGGCAGTTACATCAAAATAAAGAATGTAACGATCGGATATACTTTGCCCAAACGCCTGATACAAAAGGTGAAGATGCAAACAGCAAGGATTTATCTATCGGCACAAAACCTGGTAACATTCACAAAATACAAAGGCTTCGATCCGGAAGTGCCTGTTAACGGGATAGACCTGAATGTGTATCCCGTAACGAGGACCCTGAGTGCAGGGATTAACCTGATCTTTTAATTGATTAAAATGATTACCATGCGAACCTTACAATATATAGCTGCTGTTATACTGGTTACCGGTATCAGCAGTTGCAAAAAATATTTAGACAAAGCTCCTCTGGACAGTATCAATACTGCCAACTTTTTCAAAACAGAATCGGATGCTATTGCCGCCATCAATGGCGCTTATCAGCCATTGCAATGGCCCAAACTGTATAACCTCCGGATATGGACCAGTGATATTTGGGCCGGTAACAGCATTGTAGGTGCAGGCGGCGGAACCGATGGAATAGAAACACAGGATATTGCCAATTTTGTAACTTCTACCGATAACGCAGCTGCGCTGGACATCTGGCGTGGGCCTGCTCCCGGTATCCTTCGGTGCAACCTGGTACTGAAGAACGTACCGGCTATGAATATCAACCAGAATCTTAAGAATCGTATCCTGGGTGAAGCATATTTTCTCCGGTCGCATTATTATTTTATACTGGTACGGTTATTTGGCGATGTGCCGTTGATAACAGAGCCTCAAACACCGGAAGACAACCTGCGCCCTTCCAGGACACCCAAAGCACAGGTGTATGATCTCATCATCAAAGACCTGCAACAGGCAATTAACCTGTTACCGGACCGGTCTGCTTATAATGGCGCAGATATGGGACGAGCCAGTAAAGGCGCTGCTATGGGCATGCTGGCCAAGGTAAATCTCACGTTGGGGAAATATACCGAAACGGTGAACCTGTGCAGGCAAGTGACCGGACTTGGTTATGCACTCAACACCAACTATTCGGATAATTTCAACCCGGCTACCAAGAATTCGAGTGAGAGCATTTTTGAAGTGCAATACTTTGGCAAAACCAGTTACAGTTTCTGGAGTAATGAGAACCAGGCCAGTTGGGTAAGTACCTTCACCGGACCGCGTAATGCCGATTTCGTTGCCGGGGGATACGGTTGGGATCAACCCACCACCGAATTTGTGAACCAATATGAAGCCAACGATAACCGTAAGGATAAAACATTGCTGTATGTTGGCGGCCCCTCTTTTGACAACAAACAATATCAGTCGTCTTATTCTGTAACAGGGTATAACCTTCGCAAATTCCTGGTTCCAAAATCGGTGTCGCCCGATTATGATACCAATCCAGCCAATTGGCCGGTATTGCGTTACAGTGATGTTCTGCTGATGGAAGCGGAAGCATCCTGTGAACTCAATAATCTTTCCGATGCGCTGGTACCCTTGAACAAAGTGAGACAGCGGGCCGGGCTGCCGGCTTTGAGTGGATTGAACCAGGCTGACCTGAGAGAAAGGATCCGAAAGGAAAGAAGGATAGAGCTGGCATTTGAAGGACAGCGCTGGTTTGATCTCATTCGTTACGACAATGGGCAATATGCGGCTTCATTCCTGAAAAGCATTGGTAAAACCAATTTTGCTCCCAAACATTTATTGTTACCGATTCCGCAAAAAGAGATCGATACCAATCCCAATCTCACACAGAATGCGGGATACTGATAACCAACCTAAAAAGTAAAATCATGAAATACGCTCAATATATAATGACCGTTTTGGTCATGGTAATGGTCATGTGCGGTTGTAAGAAAGAAAACTACGCCGAATTGAATAAAGGCAATACTGTATTGGCCTTATCGGCTTCAGTAAATACAATCGTACTGCAGGAAAAGAACAGGGATAATGATGCGTTGATATTGAACTGGACATCGGGCAGCAACAAAGGAACCAATGCATCTATCCGGTACACGCTTCAGCTGGCAAAGCAAGGCACGAATTTCGCGAACCCCATCAGCCTGGATATGGGCCTGGCCGTTTATTCCAACAAATTCTCGGTTAGGACATTAAATGATTCACTCAGGAATCATTTCAATGCAACACCCGGCACGGTGTTTATGCTGGAAACGAGAATAATAGCACAGACACAGGTAGCCGGTATAAGTGCAGACATATCTCCTGTTGCTGTAATCAGTGTTACCACTTATCAACCGGTTACCAAAACATTGTACCTGATAGGCGATGCGGCGCCCAATGGCTGGGATAATACGAAAGCCGTTGCTTTAACAGCTATTGCAACGGAGCCGGGAGGATTTACATGGACGGGACAACTGAACATAGGTGATTTCAAATTCCTGACTACACTTGGTCAGTGGATACCCACTTATAATAAAAGCGCTACAGCAGCAGATTCACTGTTTTACAGAACCGATTTCGGGCAGGCCGATGATAAATTCCATATTTCTGCTAACGGTATCTATACACTTAAGGTGAACCTGTTGAGTATGAAAATTGTGATCAATCAGCCTGTACAACCCACGACTCCACCTTATAGCCGCTTGTGGATCGTTGGAGATGCAACGCCCAATGGCTGGAACATCAGTGCACCCAATGAAATGCGTGTTGACAGTGGTAATATGTTTGTGTTCAATTACAATGAACTGTTGAATGCGGGAGAATTCAAGATACCTACTGCAACAGGAAACTGGGGTACCGATTATTATATGCCTTTGGCAAACCATCCGGCTTTATCGGCAACAGATGTGCAACTGGTACGAGGCGGTAGTCCGGATAACAAATGGCAGATCACAACAGCAGGGCCTTATAAGATCAAGCTGGACCTGCTGAACATGAAGATCAACATCCAACCATTTACGCCGTATAAACAATTGTGGCTGGTGGGTGATGCCACGCCGGTTGGTTGGAATATTAACAGCCCGGCGCCCATGACTGCCGACCCCACAAATCCCTACCTCTTTACCTGGCAGGGAGCTATGACGGCAGGAGAGTTTAAAATACCTACCACAACAGGAAACTGGGGCTGCGATTATTTTATGCCTATGGTGAATCACCAACCGATCAGCAGCACGCTTGCCAAATTCATTCCTTCGGGTAACCCGGATAATAAATGGCAGATCACTGTTCCCGGAAATTACAAGGTCACATTGGACCAGTTGCATGAAACGATCCAGATACAGAAGCTATAGCAATGATGATCGTTAGTATTTAATTCGAATAAACAAAAAACAATGAATCGATTATTCATTCTCTCTATCATATTTGTGATACTCACTTCCTGTAAGAAGGATGATGAAGCGTATGCCAACCCTGTTACGCCGGGAATGACCACTTATACGCTTACAAGCGATAAAGCGAGTTACCATCCCGGAGATAAAGTGATGCTTACCATCAATACGGTTCCGGCCGGCAGCTTTGTGCGTTACAGACATTTGAACACTGTGCTCTCTGAAGAGCCGCTGACTGGTAATTCCTGGAGTTGGCAAGCGCCATCTGCAGATTTTTCGGGATATCTGGTGGAAGTGTTTGACAAGGAGAACGGGGTTAATAAAACCATTGCCAGCATTGCTGTTGATGTGAGTAGTGACTGGACGAAATTTCCCCGGTACGGATTCCTTTCGTCGTACGGTAAACTGAGTAATGATAGTATGCTGTCTGTTATGACTAACCTCAACAGATATCATATTAATGGTATACAGTTTTATGATTGGCATTACGAGCATCATTTACCGCTGGCTGGTACGGTATCCAATCCCGCCGACCAATGGAAAGATATTGCCAACAGGGATACGTATAAAAGCACTGTTCAAAAGTATATTTCACTGGCGCATGGTTATAGCATGAAAGCCATGTTCTACAATCTTTGTTATGGTGCATTGAACGATGCTGCTGCGGCAGGGGTATCTGATCAGTGGTACCTGTATACCGATGCTGCTCATGCTTCGAAAGCCGCTCTCAATTTGCCGGCGCCCTTGTTTAAAAGTAATATATGGCTGCTGGATCCTTCTAACAACAGCTGGCAAAATTATCTTGCGGCGAAGAACAATGACGTGTATTCCGTGTATGACTTCGACGGGTTTCATGTAGACCAGTTGGGCGATTTGGGTAAGAATTATACATACAATGGAACTATTGCAGATCTTGCAACAGGTTACGGTTCGTTTTTAACTGCCATGAAATCGGCGGCACCTGCTAAAAAGTTGGTGATGAATGCTGTTAATCAATTTGGACAGCAGCAGGGTATTGCACCATCGCCTGTTGATTTCCTGTATACGGAAGTATGGAATCCCAATGAAAACTATGCCGATCTCGCACGGATCATACAAGACAACGATAGCTGGGCGAATAATGGAAAAAGAACGGTGCTGACAGCATATATGGATTATAGGCTGGCAGATAAAGGAGGTTATTTTAATACGCCGGGCGTGTTGCTTACCAATGCAGTCATCTTTTCGTTCGGGGGATCTCATCTTGAATTGGGGGAGCACATGCTCTGTAAAGAATATTTCCCGAATAATAATTTAAAGATGAGCGCCGAATTGAGCAATGCCATGACGGCGTATTATGACTTCCTGGTTGCGTATGAAAACCTGCTTCGTGATGGTGGTAGTTTCAATACGGTTCCTGTAACATGCACCAATGCCAAAATGAACGTTGGCGCATGGCCGCTGCAAACCGGTAAAGTAGCTGTTCAGGGAAAGAAGATAGGAGCTGCGCAGGTATTGCATTTCATCAATTTTGCCAATGCTGCACATTTCAGCTGGCGCGATACGGATGGTAATCAAACAACCCCTGTAAATATTACCGGCGCAGATATTGAAGTGAGCTATGATGGCCCGGTACATGAAGTATGGGTTGCCAGTCCGGATGATAACCACGGAGTTCCGCAACAGCTTTCATTTACACAGAATGGCAATACCATTAAGGTTACATTGCCGCAGTTGAAATACTGGGATATGGTGGTAATTGAGTAAGTCATTCAGATAACATTTTCGTAGTGCTGCAGAAGTATTAGCAGCACTACGAAAAATAATAGTCTACTAATTTGGTAGATTAATATTTTCGCTTTAATATTGCTCTATGAAATGGAATAATATTATAATTGGTCATGTCCGTTCCGGACGATGTTGTTGCTGAAAGGGCTATTGATTTTATTCTTTCATTTACTGAATGTATTACAGCGATCAAAGAATCATTTTGGTCATGTGGCCGAGCGGTGAGGCACAGGTCTGCAAAACCTTATACGGCGGTTCAAATCCGTCCATGACCTCGATAATGACAGGTTATCGTACAAGCAATCGAGAAGAGCGGGACTGCATTTTTATGCGGTCCCTTTTATTTGATCAGGTCTTTTTCTGTTTTATAACAGGTGCCTTTGAACAACGCTACTAATTCATTTCGCTGGTTGGTTACTTCTATCAGGTACAAACCGGTGCGATTGGTTTGGTTGATTTTTTTGGCTTCTGCGGTTAATATATCGCCTTCCAGTCCGGGCTTGGGGAAAGAGATGGAAACATCCAATGCCACGGTAACTTTGGCATCGCTGTTACAAGCGAAGGCAAATGCACTGTCGGCCAATGCGAATGTAACACCGCCATGCGCGATGCCAAATCCATTCATCATTTCTTTACGCAATGTCATTTGTATTTTGCTGTAACCTTCTTTCACTGCTAAAACGGTAACACCCATCCACTGGCTGAAATAATCTTTCTGCATCATATAGTCTACAGCCTGGCGGGCTAATACATCCTTTTCGTTCATATCAATATCCTTTAAAAGCGGGAACTCTTTTTTCGAGGAAAGATTTCACTCCTTCTTTGAAATCGTTGGTAGCAGCGGCTTTTTGCTGGTATTCATCTTCGAGCTGTAGCTGCGCTTCGAGGTGGTTGGTGGCCGATAAATTGAGGGCATGTTTGATATATGCCAATGCCCTGGTGGGTAATTGGGCCAGTGTGGCCGCCATTTTTTTAGTCTCTGCTGCAAAATCTGCATCATCTATCACTTTATAGAGCATGCCTATTTTTTCGGCTTCGTCTGCCGGCAGTTTTTCACCCAGCATCATCAATGCACTCGCTTTCTGCCAGCCAACCAAACGGGGCAGGAGATAAGTGCCGCCGCTATCGGGTATCAATCCTATTTTAGAGAAAGCCTGTATAAAAGAAGCAGAGCGTGCCGCCACCACTACATCGCAGGCCAATGCCATATTAGCGCCCGCGCCTGCTGCTATGCCATTCACTGCGGCCACCACCGGTTTGGGCATGTGACATATACGGGTGATGATGGGGTTGTAATGTTCGCTTAAGATCTTTTGCATGCCGGGACCCTCGGGGTCTGCCACTTCGGCGAGATCCTGTCCCGCGCAGAATCCTTTGCCGGCTCCTGTGAGATACACACAACGAACTTCATGCAGCGATGCGGCTTCATCGAGACGGGCCTGTAAAAGCAATGCCATCTCACGGTTGAAAGCGTTGAGTTTATCGGGCCTGTTCAACGTGATATAAGCGATGCCGTTCTCAATATGAAAAAGAATAGGACACATAGCCGATGAATCTGTTATTAAAGATACGCATTCATTTTTGCGTTAATGACATTTGAAATAATCGAAAGGCTCCTGGCAGTCGTTGCACTGGTAAAGGGCTTTGCAGGCCGTAGAGCCAAAACGGGAAACCAACTGTGTATGATAAGAGCCGCAATGCGGGCATTGTACAGCCTCTTCTTCCTGGAAAGCGTCGGGCGTGCATACCAGTTGCTTGTGATTGGGGGGCGCTATGCCATAGGCTTTCAGTTTTTGTTTGCCGCTTTCGCTCATCCAATCGGTGGTCCAGGCCGGAGACAATACCTGCTTTACCTGTACCTGTGTAAACCCTTCCTGTAACAGCGCCATCCGTATACTCATGCCAATGACGTCCATGGCGGGACAACCGGAATAGGTAGGTGTGATCACTACTTCCACTTCCTGTTTACTCTTTACATGCACTTCCCGCACAATGCCCAGGTCGAGGATGCTTAATACAGGCACTTCAGGGTCGAATATGTTTTCAAACAGTTTCCATATCGTAGCTTCATTTACCATCTTGCGCCGGGATAGGTTCTTTGCAAGCTCTGCATTTCGGCCAGTATATAACCGAGGTGTTCTGTATGGGTGCCTTCTTTGCCGCCTTTTTGCATCCAGCCTTGCTGGGATAATGCCAATGTTGCTTCGTCCAGTATTGCTGCAACTTTCTGTTGCCACTGCATTTGAACAACGTTCAGGTCAACACCAAAGCCTGGTGTTTCGTATGCAGCAGGTACAAAAAGTTCTCCTGTATAAGACCATAAGTTGTCAACCGCTTCTTCCATTTTTTGTTTGCTTTCTTCTGTTCCGTCGCCCAAACGGATTACCCATTCACTGCTCCAGCGAACATGATAAGTGACTTCTTTCAGCGATTTTTCGGCAATGGCAGCCAGTTGCACATCAGTGCTATTGATCAGTTGCTGGAACAAATAGTATTGATAGGTGCTGAAAAAGAATTGACGTAACACGGTTTGTCCCCAATGGCCATTGGGCAATTCCACCAACAGGCAATTCTTGTATGCTCTTTCATCGCGCAGGTAAGCCAGCGTATCTTCTGTTGCATCACCCCCTTGTATCGATGCGGCATACTGGTACAAGTTGCGTGCCTGTCCAATGAGGTCGAGTGCAATATTGGTCAATGCAATATCCTGTTCCAGCACCGGTCCGTGACCGCACCATTCGCTGTTGCGATGTCCTAATATCAGTGCACTGTCGGCCAGGAATAAGCAATAATGGAAAAGAGGATCATGCATGATCTAAATATGTTTCAGTTCCTGTGGAAGATCGTAAAAAGTAGGATGCCGGTAAGCTTTATCATTCGCGGGATCGTACAAAGAGGCTGCTTCATCGGGATTGCTGGCATGGATGTATTTGCTTTCCACTACCCAGATGCTCACGCCTTCCATCCTGCGGGTATACACATCCCTTGCATTCTCTATAGCCATCGCTGCATCGGCTGCGTGCAGACTGCCCACATGTTTGTGATCGAGCCCCTGTTTGCTGCGGATGAATATTTCCCATAAAGGCCATTCATGCTTGTTGCGTGCTCCCGTGGAAACATCGGCAGGTCCCTGTTTCGATTCACCGTAATCGCCGTAATAATATTTCCGGATATATGCTTTCATGACAATAATTAAGCTGCTTGTTGTTTCTTTTTCGATGCATGTGCGGCAGCGGCTTCACGCACCCAGGCGCCATCTTCCCAGGCTTTCCTGCGGGCGTTGAGCCTTTCTTTGTTGCAGGGGCCATTGCCCTGTATCACCTGCCAGAACTCATCCCAATTGATAGCGCCAAAATCATAATGTCCTCTTGCTTCATTCCAACGCAGATCCGGATCGGGCAAACTGAGGTTCAACGTCTTTACCTGCTCTGCGCAGATATCGATGAATTTCTGACGCAGTTCATCGTTGCTGAAACGTTTGATCTTCCATTTCATACTCAACTGTGAATTAGGACTCTCATCGTCTTTCGGCCCAAACATCATGACACTGGGCCACCACCAGCGGTTCACGGCATCCTGTGCCATCGCGCGTTGCGCTTCGGTACCGCGACTCAGCGTAAGCAGTATTTCAAAACCCTGTCGTTGATGAAAACTTTCTTCTTTGCACACACGCACCATGGCGCGGGCATAAGGTCCGTAACTGGTTCTGCACAAAGGCACCTGGTTCATGATGGCCGCACCGTCTACCAGCCAGCCGATAGCGCCCATATCGGCCCAGGTGAGGGTAGGGTAATTGAAGATGGAAGAATATTTTGCTTTGCCGCTGTGCAGTTGCTCGTACATTTCATCGCGACTGATGCCCAATGTTTCAGCAGCTGAATACAAATAAAGACCATGACCTGCTTCATCCTGTACCTTGGCCAATAAAATGGCTTTGCGGCGCAGGTTGGGTGCACGCGTGATCCAGTTGCCTTCGGGCAGCATGCCTACGATTTCACTATGTGCATGCTGACTGATCTGCCGGATCAATGTTTGCCGGTATTTTTCCGGCATCCAGTCGCGCGGCTCGATCCTGATCTCTTTATCGATCTTATCCTGGAATATAGCTTCATTAGTTAAGCCCATGACGAATTCTTTGCTGTAAAAATACGAAAGAATACACTATAATGCTAACGGGCGTTAGTGTGTTCGGATGTTATTCGATGGATGTTCGTAGTTGACAGGTACCAAATAAGTACTTCCGTAGGGGCGGGAGCTGTTTTCTTCATTGTAGAGGTGAAGAAAAGGCGAAGGATGAGCGCATAAGGGGCGACCCACGTATTGACCAGGTATGGCAGCGCATCTTTGAACCGTACCTGAAAAAGCGAAGTAAGACTACTCCTTCTTTCCTTATCTTTCTGCAATGAAAAAATCATTTCTTTTTTTACTGACTTGTTTTTCCGGCCTGCTGTTGACAGCACAAGTTCCTTTTCAGGAAGAGATTGATGCGTTTAAAAAAGCAGACAGTATCAAGGCACCGTTGCCAGGCAGTATTTTATTTGTAGGTAGTTCCTCCTTCCGCAAATGGCAGGATGTGCAAGCGTATTTTCCCGGCTATGGCATTATCAACCGGGGCTTTGGCGGTTCTACATTGCCCGACCTTATTCATTTTGCGCCGGATGTAATCTATGCTTACAAGCCTTCACAGATCGTTATCTATTGTGGTGATAATGACCTGGCTGTATCGGATACAGTAACGGCGCAAATAGTATTGAAAAGGTTTAAACAATTGTTTGGTATGATCAGGCATACATTGGGTGAAGTACCGGTAGCGTATGTATCCATCAAACCAAGTCCCAGCCGCTGGCGCCTGGAGCATGTGATCAACGAAGCAAACCACCTGATCGCACAGTTCATGGCCAGGCAACGCAAAGCAACATTTATTGATATTCATCGTCCCATGCTGCGGGCAGATGGAATTGTAAACGGCGCATTATTTACCAGCGACAGTTTGCACATGAATGAAAAAGGATACAAGTTATGGCAGGGCATCATCCGGCCTCATTTGAAAAAAGGATGATCATTTGGCATCGAAATCCACTACCAACCTGGCCGATCTCGGGTGCGACTGGCAGGTAAGAATAAAACCGCGCGCCAGTTCTTCCGGTTCCAGTCCGTAGTTGACATCCATGGCTACTTCTCCTTCCACCAGTTTGGCACGGCAGGTGCAACATACGCCACCTTTGCAGGAGTATGGGAGGTCGGCGCCTTGCTTCAAAGCGGCGTCCAGTATGGCTTCTTCATCGTAGCCGAGATCGAAATCAAAACTTACGCCATCGAGCCTTACGGTGATCTTGCTCTTTGCCTGGCTTTCTTTTTTGCTTGCTTCCCTGATGGCAACAGGTGTTGATTGGCCTGGTGAAGAGAACAATTCAAAATGAATGTTCTTTTTGGCAACGCCGGCTTTTTCCAATTGTTCTTTCACGGTAAAGATCATGGCTTCCGGGCCACAGATGAAAAATTCATCAGCGCTCTGCACATCGATCATTTTATCAAAGAGCAGCTTGCATTTTGCTTCATCGATATGTCCTGCATTGATGGGCGCGTCTGTTTTTTCGCGGGAGAGTATATAAACGATTTGCAAACGATCGATGTATTTGTTTTTTAGTCCTTCCAGCTCTTCCCTGAAAATAATGGAATGCCTGTTGCGGTTGCCATATATCAATGTGAAGCTGCTGTTGGGCTCGGTGCGCAATACGGTTTTGATGGTGGAGAACAGGGGTGTGATGCCGCTGCCGGCTGCAAAAGCAACGTATTGTTTGTGATGAGTGGGATGCAGTTCGGTAAAGAAATTACCCATGGGAGGCATCAATTCTAACACATCGCCCACTTTTAATTGTTCATTGGCGAAAGCGGAAAACAGGCCCTGGTCTATTTTCTTCACTGCAATGCGAAACTCATCACAGTCAAGCGGAGAGCTGCAAAGAGAATAAGAGCGGCGGAGTTCCTGTCCGTTCACGAAGGCACGCAACGTAATGTGCTGCCCATGCTTGTATTGAAAAATAGGTTTTAAAGGATCGGGAATATCAAAACGGATGGAAACACAATCATTCGTTTCTTTCCTGATTTCCTTTACCGCTAACGGGTGAAAATGGGATGACATTTATTTATTCGTTAATCCGCCTACCAGTATGGTGATCATGTTTTCTTCCAGTTCTTCTGCACTGATCCTTTGCTTGGAGCGGTGCCAGCTTTCAATGCCGCTCACTGCGTGCAACATGATGAGTACGGCGGTGGGTGCGTCTATTTTTTTGATCTCTTTATTGCGAATGCCTGCTTCGATGATGGAAGCAAAGCGTTTGCGGTAGATGCGGCGCTGGTTCTGATAATTCGAAAGATAAGGATCGGCCAGGTGCTTCCATTCGCGGTCGCTCACATAAACTTCTTCGTAATGATGCACCATTTCATCGATGTGAAAGCGCATCAACTTTTCAATTTTCTCTATGGCGGTGATCTTTTCTGCTTCTACTTCGTCTATATAATGCATGAAACGGTTGGCAACACTGAAGCATAATTCGTGCAGCAATTCGGTTTTGGATTTGATGTGGTTGTACAGGCTGGCTGCTTCCACACCTACTGCTTCAGCAAGATCGCGCATGCTGGCAGCTTTGAAACCTTTCTCCCTGAAAAGGGCAGCTGCTTTGGTAACGATCACCTCTTTACGCGATACGTTTTTCTCTGTTTTTATCCTGGCCATAACGCGAATATAACATACTAACGCGTGTTAGGGAAATAATCGCAGCTTAAAATCTTATTATGTTAGTTTTTTTATACTCCTTTGAAAGACCTAGTTTCGCTCCCCGGTAACCAACCTTATATCCATTATGTCATTAGTTGTTGTCGGATCCATGGCTTTCGACGCCATTGAAACCCCTTTCGGGAAAAGTGATAAGATCATTGGCGGAGCGGGCACTTATATTGCCTGGTGCGCTTCCAACTTCACCCCGGTTAAACAGATATCTGTAGTAGGCGGCGATTTTCCGCAGTCAGAACTGGATGCGCTTACTGCCAGGGGCGTTACCCTGGAAGGGGTGCAGGTGAAAAAGGACGAAAAAACCTTTTTTTGGAGCGGCCGCTACCACATGGATATGAACACCCGCGACACGCTGGATACACAGTTGAACGTGCTGGCCAATTTTGAGCCGGTGGTGCCTGAAAGCTACCAGGACTGTGAGTTTCTGATGCTGGGCAACCTGCTTCCATCTGTACAACGCAGTGTGATAGAGCAATTGAAGACCCGTCCGAAACTCATCGTTATGGACACCATGAATTTCTGGATGGAAGTGGCCATGGATGAATTGAAGAAGACCCTGGCCATGGTGGATGTATTGATGGTGAACGACAGTGAAGCCCGCCAGCTGAGCGGAGAATTTTCATTGGTGAAAGCTGCAGCAGTTATTGAAAAAATGGGCCCCCGCTTTGTGATCATCAAAAAGGGAGAACACGGCGCGCTGCTGTTCCATGAGAATAAGGTATTCTTTGCTCCCGCCCTGCCCCTGGAAGATGTGTTCGACCCCACCGGAGCCGGCGATACTTTTGCCGGAGGCTTTATCGGCCACCTGGCTAAAACCCGCGATATCTCTTTCGAGAATATGAAAACAGCCATTATCCTGGGTAGCGCTATGGCCTCGTTCTGCGTAGAGAAATTCGGTACGCAACGCCTGCGCGAGATTGGCAAAAGTGATATCGATGCACGCCTTGAACAGTTTGTGCAACTGGTGAATTTTGACATTGATTTGGTTTAATAACAGATTTACCACTATCTTCGCCGGGCAATGATGAACATGAAACATACAAAACGTATTAAGAAACCTCTCTGACGGGAAGGTGCCTGATCGTTTGTGTATGACAAAATATACTCAGAGGCCTTCCCAAACAGGAAGGCCTCTTTCTTTTTAATCAACCTCAAAAAAAAGGGATACGTAACCCTTAAAAAAACGTAGACAAAATGAAAGTAGCTGTTGTAGGTGCAACCGGACTGGTAGGCACCAAAATGTTGCAGGTGCTGGCCGAACGCAACTTCCCCGTAACAGAATTGGTTCCTGTAGCATCTGAAAGATCAGTAGGTAAGGAAGTAGAATTCAAAGGGAAAAAATACAAAGTGGTGAGCATGGCCGATGGTATCGCCGCCAAGCCCGCTGTAGCTATTTTCTCTGCCGGTGGAAGCACATCCCTGGAATGGGCGCCCAAATTTGCCGAAGCAGGCATCCGCGTGATCGATAACTCTTCTGCATGGCGTATGGACCCCACCAAAAAACTGGTAGTGCCTGAAGTAAATGCATCGGTGCTCACCGGCAACGATTACATCATTGCTAATCCTAACTGCTCTACCATACAAATGGTGGTGGCCTTGCAGCCGCTGCATGCCCGTTATAAAATCAAAAGGGTAGTGGTAAGCACTTACCAGAGTGTTACCGGTACCGGCAAAAAAGCGGTAGATCAGTTGTTCAATGAAAGAAAAGGTGTGAAAGGCGATATGGCTTATAAATACCAGATCGACCTCAACGTGATCCCGCAGATTGATGTGTTCCTCGACAACGGTTATACCAAAGAAGAAATGAAAATGGTGAATGAGACCAAAAAAATCATGCAGGACGATTCGATCCGCGTAACGGCTACTACCGTACGTATTCCGGTTGTGGGTGGCCACAGCGAAAGCGTGAACGTGGAATTTGAAAACGATTTCGACCTGAATGAAGTACAGCAATTGCTGAGCGCTGCACCGGGTGTGATCGTAGAGAACAACGATGCTGAACTCTTGTACCCCATGCCTTTGAATGCGCACGAGCGGGACGAAGTGTTTGTAGGAAGACTGCGCAGGGATGAAACACAACCCAAAACACTGAACATGTGGATCGTGAGCGATAACCTGCGCAAAGGCGCTGCTACCAATGCCGTGCAGATCGCAGAATATCTCCTGAGCAAATCGATCTTATAATAATTGCAAGAATGTGAGTGAGTACCGGGGCTTCAGCAATGGAGCCCCTTTTTAATGCGATGTTGTGTACCTTTAAAGCACAACAAACCGCACCATGAAATTGTTGAGCGCACAACAATGCCAGCAATGGGATGCATATACCATGCAGCACGAGCCCATCGCTTCTATTGACCTGATGGAAAGAGCCGGGCTCAAATGCACCGAATGGCTGATAGAGCATAAATACAATGAAATGCCTATGCTGGTCTTCTGCGGTAAAGGCAATAATGGTGGCGATGGCCTGGTCATTGCGAGGCTGATGATAGAAGCGGGTGCAGCAGTAACGGTTTACATACTGGAATACGGATCCAAAGGCACCGATGATTTCCAGCGCAACCTCGAAAAATTACACCGGCTCAGTAAAGACATCCATTTCATACAATCACCTGCCGCATTTCCTGTTATTGAACGGGAGAGTCTCGTCATAGACGCCTTGTTCGGTACGGGTTTGAACAGGCCACTCCACGATCTCGCTGCTGCACTCGCAGAACACATCAACCAATCAAATGCAAAACTGATAGCTATTGATGTGCCCAGTGGTATGCCCGTTGATAATTTCTTTGTTGATGCGCCAGTGCTTCGAGCCCACCATACACTTACTTTTCAATCGCTTAAATATGCTTTTCTTCTGCCTGAGTATGGCAAATACACAGGAGATATAACGGTACTTAATATAGGACTGATGTCTTCGTTTTTATCTACCATCGATGCCAAGACCGAATTGATAGAACAACAAGATGCCGCCAGCATATTGAAACAGAGAGACCGTTTTTCTCATAAAGGAACTTATGGCCATGCATTGTTGATGGCCGGGCATGAAGGACAGATGGGAGCAGCCATACTCGCTTCCAAAGCCTGCCTGCGATCAGGTGTTGGTAAACTCACTGTGCTGGTACCGCAAGCACAACTGCCGGTGATCCAGACCGCAGTGCCGGAAGCGATGGCATTGCCCAGGGAAAGAGGATTACCCGTATTTAATGGGTTGGCGACTGTTGGTATGGGGCCGGGCATGTCGTTTATGAAAGGCACTACTGAATGTATTGAGACCTTGCTGGAATTGTATAAAAGACCGATGGTGTTTGACGCAGATGCATTCACTTATTTTGAGATGCAAAAAGAGGCGCTTTCTCAAATACCTTCCGGGTCGTTGCTTACGCCGCATCCCAAAGAGTTCGACCGGCTTTTCGGTACAAATGAAAACAGTTTTCAAAGGCAGCAGAAAGCGATTGCGCTTTCTGCTGAATATCCTTTTATCATCATCCTGAAAGGGCATTATACTTTGATAGCTGCAAACGGTAAAGGATGGTTCAATACCACAGGAAATGCCGGTATGGCAAAGGGTGGCTCGGGTGATGCGTTAACAGGCATACTGACTGCTTTGCTGGCGCAGGGTTATGAACCACTGAAAGCAGCTAAACTGGGCGTGTACCTGCATGGGCTCGCCGGCGATCTTGCTTTAGAACAACAAACTATGGAAACACTCTTACCCAGCGACCTGATTGAGTCACTTGCAACAGCATTCCGAACGATACGTGTTACTTGATACTCTTGGCGATTTTTGTCGTTAGAAAACAGGTAAATCATCTTCCTGTAATGCCAGACTTTTTTTCACATTCTTCTTTTCTCTCTGACGAATCTTACTATCATGCTGTAGTTGGTATGCCTTCTTTTTTTCTACTAGACGAAACCAGTATGACGCTGGAATGGTTTTATTCGAATGCAGTTCCAAGCGTATAAAAATCTGTTCGCCGGGCTCCCGTCGGTCACTAATCAATTGACTGAGTAAGGTTTCGTGTATGTTAATCTCGTAAGCGAATTCCTTTCTTTTCTTTCCTCCTAATTGCTGATATTCTTTTAAAAAATGTCCAAAGGTTCTGGTAGGTTGGTAGCTCTCAGACTTCAAATAATCTTCGAGTTGAAAACGCAATTGTAAAATCCTTGCAAGGAGTTTATCCACCGGTTTTGCTTGTTCCAAGCTTTTAGCACGAGCAGTGGCGAGTTGTGCTGATGCTTCTGCTTGCTGACGAATAGATAGTTTTACAGGCAATACAAAGCTTTCTGCGATCTGTTTGTCCGTCAATCCTGCAAATGCTTTTTTCATTGAATGTATTTCTTTAAAAGATTAAATAATGGCCGACCATCTAAGTATACTTGTAGGCCTGCATCCATCATGCCGTAAGCTCTGATATAATGCGGCTTGAGTTCCGTTTTGGGTATTAAGGAAATGCAGGCCTTGTAACCATATTTGGCAATTGCCAACCTGCAGGTAAAAGCGATCAGGTTACCAGCGATTCTATCAAAGTGCTTGCCGACCCCTTTATTTTCTACAGAGACGGCCAGTAGCTTTACTTCAATGCGATCTTCCTGCGGAAAATCCAGCAGATGCATAAGTCCCAGAATATCTCCAGAAACGGGATGTACCAGTTTAAAAAGCAGTGGCTGGCCTTTGAGTTTTTTCCAATTGAAAAAATAGCGTTTAACTGTCAGCTTTTTAAAGTCTTCATCCGTAACTGGTTCTACAGAAACTGCTAACTTATTCCCACTCCGCAGTTCGATGATTGTCATTAATCAAATATACCAAAATCTTTACAAAAAGAGTAAAGATTTTGGTAAAAAAAATGTTATTAAATGAGAAGTGGCTATATGTTAGCTATTTAAAGAATGGGCTACTAATGAACGATGGCCATATTCAGAAAACGGATCAGCGGTTGTAATGTTTCGAAAGAATGGATGATTTTTTTAGAAAGGTCTTTACTGGTTAAATCGGCATCGGTAAAAGGAACCGTGGCTATCCAACTGGTTAGTTTGATGTATTCAATAGCAGGATTGCTTTTATCATATCCTTTCGGTTCACGAACCAAAGAGAGTCCTTCTCCTTTTTCCAGGTCGCCATACAATGCCGCAAATTTTTTACTCCTGATAATACTGCTGAAATCCTTCCAGCTGTAATCGATCTCCTGGCGTATCTTTTTCAATTGATCGCCTTCTACCATGTACCGGCCACCGCCCGAAAAACTATTGCCTCCCGGTTCAATATGGAAATAATAACCGGCGAGCATGGACTTTTTACCGCCTTCAATGATGCTGGACGCGAAGTTGGTTTTATAAGGGTCTTTGTTCTTGCTGAAGCGGATGTCGCGATTGATACGAAACAGGCAGTCCTTACCTGCAAGCCCTGCAATAGCCGGTTCTTTTTTACCAAAACCTTTGATCACCTGGTTGGTGAGCTCAGTGAAATCTGCTTTGGCGGCATCATAAGCTTTCCGGTTTTTATCGAACCATTCTTTGTTGTTATTCTTTTTCAGGTTCTTCAGGAATTGAAGGGTTGCAGGCTGTAACATGATTTAGCTGGTTTGAATAAGGTTCAGGAATTCATCTTCAGATATGATCTTAACGGTATTGATCTTTTTGGCTTTCTCCAGTTTACTACCGGCATCTTCACCTACTACCAGGTAATTCAGCTTACTGCTTACGCCACTTACAATCTTGCCCCCATTGGCTTCCACCATGGCTTCGGCATCGTTGCGTTTCAACTTAGCCAAAGTGCCGGTAAACAAAAAAGTCTGCCCCTGCAAGCTATCGTTGCCGTTGTTTTCTTTCTTTTCATTCTTCAGTTGCAGTCCGTATTGCTCCAATGCCTGCAACATGTGCAGGTTTTGTTCATTGCGGAAGAACTGGTAGATGCTGCGCGCTACTTTAATGCCGATGTCTTCTAACTGCTGGAGCTCTACTTCATTCTTATCTTTCAGATCCAACAAGTGTGTCACAGCATTGGCCAATGTTTTGGCCGTGGTTTCTCCTACAAAACGAATGCCCAGTCCGTATATCAACCTGTTGAGCGGTTGCTGCTTCGATGCATCAATGGCCGTGCGCAGGTTGTCGAGACTCTTCTTGCCAAACCCTTCCAGCGTGCCGATCTTTTCAAAGTCGAGTGTATAGATGCCGGGAATATCTTTGAGCAATCCCAGTTCATAGAATTTGCGCACATTGGCTTCGCCAAAACTCTTGATGTCCATGGCATCTTTGCTCACAAAGTGGATCATCTTTTCTACCACCTGCGCTTCGCATTCGATATTGATACAGCGCCATACGGCCTCACCTTCTTCTTTGAATAATTCGCTTTTGCAAACAGGACAATTCCTGGGAAACAGGATATCTTTTTCTTTTCCGTTGCGTAGCTCAGGCAATGATTTCACGATCTGGGGAATAACATCGCCGGCTCTTTCGATCAATACTGTGTCGCCTATTTTAAGATCTTTTTCTTTGATGTAGTCTTCGTTGTGTATAGAGATGCTCGATACGGTAACACCGGCCAGGTACACGGGTTTCAGCTTGGCTACCGGGGTTACGGCGCCTGTTCTTCCTACCTGAAATTCCACCGCTTTCAATTGCGTAGTGGCCTGTCGCGCTTTGAATTTAAAAGCAATGGCCCAGCGGGGATGGTGAGAGGTCATGCCCAATTGTTCCTGCAAATGAATATCGTTTACTTTCACCACCATACCGTCGATCTCATAAGGGAGATCATCGCGTTTGGCTTCAAAAGCGAGGCAATAATCGATAACGGCCTGTATGCCCTTCACCACTTTCTTTTCTTTTTCGGGCGACCGGAAACCCAGCTCCCACAACAATTGCAGCGACCCGCTGTGTGTAGACAGCATTTTATCGGATGCATCGTTTTCCTTGTTGTAATAACTGATATGATAGAGGAAGGCATCGAGTTTACGGTCGGCCACATCTTTCGGGTCTTTCATGCGCAGGCTGCCCGAAGCGGCATTGCGCGGATTGGCAAGCGGCGCCAATCCTTCTGCAGCCAGCATTTCATTGTATTGTTCGAATGCTTTTTTGAACATGATGATCTCGCCGCGAATCTCTATCTGTTGTATGCCATAACGCGAAAAAGGAGCAGATAAAGGAACTGAGCGGATCTGCCGGATATTGGTCGTGATCTCTTCTCCTTCCACGCCATCGCCCCGGGTGGTACCACGTGCCAGTATATCATTTTCATAGATCAAAGAAATACTGGCGCCGTCGAACTTGGGTTCAATGCAGTATTCTATAAGGTCGGTCCCTGCGCCTTCCCGCACTTTCCTGTCAAAGTCCAACAGATCATCAGCGTTGTAACTGTTATCGAGACTCAGCATCGGCACCAGGTGTTGTACGGTATTGAATTGCTGGTTGAGGCTGCTGCCCACCCGTTGGGTGGGAGAATCGGCGCTGACCAGCTCCGGGTGCTTCGCCTCGAAGGCTTCCAACAGTTTGAACAGGGCATCGTATTCGAAATCGGCAAGCAGCGGATCGTTGAGCACATAGTAGCGGTATTCATGAAAACGCAATACCTTTCGGAGAAGGGGCAGGTCTTTTGCATCTAGTGGTCCGCCGGCCTTCGCAAGCGTTAGTAAGCGGTTTCCTTGCTGTTGCATTTCCCTGGTTTGCTCGGCATTGTACATAGGTAAAAATTCAGTGCTAAAGTTACAGGCTTCCACCCTCATGGGAAAAACCGCTAGTCATTTTGCATTTTTTTTCGTGAACTTTGCATTCTCTATGTAAGACCACTGAGCTTTTGGAGGCCTTTTACAAGGCATTCCATACGAGTCAAACGACAGCCGCCCGAAGCGGTGCTTTAAAAAAAATATGGATGAAAAAGAAGATTGCTCCTATCGTACATGAACCACACCTGGTGAAAGATGCCGTTAAGCTGGTGAAGTCTTACCCCACAGTACCCCTTACGATCGACTGTGTGATATTCGGATTTGAAGAGAACGAATTGAAAGTACTGTTGATCAAGAGTGACCTGGAAGTGTATAAGGATAAATATTCCCTGCTTGGCGATATTGTAAAGGACAATGAAGAACTCGATGATGCCGCCTACCGGGTATTGAAAGAGCGTACCGGTATGAATGATGTATTTCTCGACCAGGTAAAAGCTTTCGGACATCCCCACCGCCATCCGGGCGGGCGGGTTATTACAGTGGCCTATTGCTCACTGCTCAACATCAACCACCACGAGCTCAAGATACACGACAACGAACTCAACTGGCACAGCGTTTCCGCCCTGCAAGGGATGGCTTTCGACCATAAAGAAATTGTAGACGCCAGCTATCAATGGTTGCAAAAAAGGATACAGGAACACCCGCTCGGCTTCAACCTGTTGCCCGAAAAATTTTCACTCCGCGAACTGCAAAATCTGTACGAAGCCATACTGGGCGTGCGTCTCGACCGACGCAACTTCCGCAAAAAATTCGCTTCGATGGACCTGCTCATCGATATCGATGAAATGGAACAGGATGTTCCGCATCGCCCGGGAAAACTCTACAAGTTTAATTTCGAAAAGTACGAAAAACGCAAGCGTACCTGGATAGGTATTGATTTCTAATCCCCTTCACTTAAATCGATATTAAAAATTATTTCCGGCCAAAAAAAATATTTGGTTGTTTGGAAAAAGTCCTACTTTGTGCACTCAATTAAATGTGTAAATTTTACACATTAATGAAAATTACGTTTGCCAGCACATATGAGATTTGTTTGCTTCATAGGACTACTGCTTATTATTGGACTCCCCTCCAAAGCGCAACTATTACGGAGCAATCCTATTTTCATTACCGATACCAGTTCCTCTATCAACATTACCTGTGATGCTACCCGCGGCAACCAGGGTTTACTTAATTATACGCCTGTTTCAGACGTATATGTACACATTGGCTGCATCACTACAGCCAGCAGCAGTTCATCTGATTGGAAGTACAGCAAATTCACCTGGGGTACTACCACCTCCGCAGCACAGTGTGTATCGCTGGGCAATAACCAGTGGAAATATTCCATCACGGGCGGTCTCCGTTCTTTTTTTGGCATTACCAACAGCAGCGAAAAGATATTACGCATAGCCATCCTCTTCCGCAATGGCAGCGGCGGCAAGGTTTTGCGCAATGCTGATGGAAGCGATATGTACCTGCCTGTAACCGATACTTCTTTGCAAGTGAGGATCATGCAGCCTTTCTCGCAGCCTACTTACACACGCCAGCCTGAACCACTCACAAAAAATGTGGGAGATACCGTGACCATTACCGCCAATGCCAACCAATCTTCCAACCTGAAATTGTATTGGAATGGGTCTGTAATTGCCGCTCAAAACAATGCGGTTACTATTGCTGCCAATACCCCTATCATTTCTTCCGGTATGCAAACGATTGTGTCGGAAGCAACCAACAGCAATACTACCAGCAGGGATACTTTCAGTTTTTATGTAGCAACACCTGTAACTGTGGCGGCTTTGCCTGCAGGCGTAAAGGATGGTATCAACTACGAGCCTGGTGATACCTCTCTTACATTGGTTTTGTTTGCACCACTCAAGAACAGTGTCAGCGTAGTAGGTGATTTCAACAACTGGACGCAGGGTGGTAATTACCAAATGAACCGCACACCCGATGGAAACCGTTTCTGGCTGCGCATCACAGGCCTCACACCGAAAGTAGAATATGCTTACCAGTACATCATCGACGGTACGCTCAAAGTAGCGGATTACAATACGGAAAAAATACTCGACCCTGTCAACGATCCAGGCATTCCTGCTGCAACTTATTCATCGCTCAAATCGTATCCTACAGGGAAAACAACTGGTATCGTAAGTATTATGCAGACCGGCAAATCGCAGTACAACTGGCAGGTGCCTGCGTTTACCAAACCCAATAAACAGAACCTGGTCATTTATGAATTGCTGGTGCGTGACTTCATTGCTGCGCAGAACTGGCAAACATTGAAAGATACCCTCAGCTACATCAAAAGGCTGGGTGTGAATGCCATTGAACTGATGCCGTTCTCTGAGTTTGAAGGTAACAGCAGTTGGGGCTATAATCCCATTTTTTATTTCGCGCCCGACAAAGCTTACGGAACAGAAACAGCATTGAAGCAATTCATCGACGAATGCCATAAGCAGGGCATGGCCGTGATCATGGACCTGGTGATGAATCATTCCTTCGGTCAATCGCCCATGGTGCAGATGTACTGGGATGCACAGAACAATCGTCCAGCTGCTAATAGTCCCTGGTTCAATCCGGTGGCTACCCATCCTTATAGCGTAGGTTACGATTTCAATCATGCATCACAAGCTACCAAAGACTTTGTTGATCGTGTAACGGCGCATTGGATGTTGAACTATAAGATAGACGGCTTCCGGTGGGACCTGTCCAAAGGTTTTACACAAACAAACAACCCCAATGATGTGGCTGCGTGGAGCGCTTATGATTCCAGCAGGATTGCCATCTGGAAAAGGATCTACGATCAAATGCAGGCCACTGTACCTGGTAGTTATTGCATACTGGAACATTTTGCTGCCAACCAGGAAGAAATAGAATTGTCCAATTACGGTATGCTGCTCTGGGGCAATGCCAATTACAATTTCAACCAGGCTACCATGGGTTTTGCTACCGACTGGAATTTTCAATGGGGCATTTACCAGAACCGCAGCTGGAGCAAGCCCAACCTGGTTACGTACATGGAAAGTCACGATGAGGAAAGGCTGATGTACAAGAACCTCAACTATGGCAATGCCGCAGGCGCATACAGCGTAAAAGACCTGAATACTGCTTTGAAACGGAATGAAATGGCTGCTGCATTCTGGGCTATGATACCGGGCCCCAAATTGTTGTGGCAGTTTGGAGAGCTAGGTTATGATTACAGTATCAACCAGTGTCAGAATGCTACCATCGATAATAGTTGCCGCACAGCTCCCAAGCCTATTCACTGGGAGTATGCTACCAACAGCAATCGCCTCTCTCTGTACAATGTGTATGCACAACTGATCAAGCTGCGCTTGCTGCCTGCCTATACTACCACATTCACTACCGGCAACCTGAGCTACGATTTGTCGGGAGCGTTCAAATGGTTGCAACTCAATTCAGATTCTTTGAAAGTAATGGTACTGGGCAATTTTGATGTGAATGCGGCTACGGCTTCCATCAGTTTTCCTAGTGCAGGTACCTGGTATAATTATCTTACAGATGCTACGTACACTGCGCCTGCTGCAGCGCAAAGCATTACACTGCAACCCGGTGAATATTATGTGTTCACCAATAAGAATTTCAGGAATATAGTCGTAACTGCCATCAATGAACCTGGTACGCCTGTCGCTAATAATCACCTGGCCATACTGCCGAACCCGGTAAACACCAACGGTATCATCGAATATGAAATACCTGCAAGTGGTAAGCTCATGCTCGATGTATGGGATTTGTCGGGCAAACGGATGACAATATTGGAAGACGCTTATAAGACCAAAGGTTTTTACCGTGTGCCTTTCAATCGTAATGGTTTACATACAGGTAGTCTGGCCGCCGGAACATATTTACTCCGGATGCTCATCAACGGAAAGCAACAAACAATCCCCTTCATAATGAACAATTAAACAATCCCCTCATTTGCCAAAACTGAAAAAACAAAGTATATGAACGTAAAACGCTTGCTTCTATTAATGATCTTACCTGCGTTGTTGTTGCAGTTGTCTGCACAGGCGCAGCAAAGAACTGTTACGGGAAAAGTGACAGATTCAAGGAACGGCACGGCTTTGCAGAGCGTGTCGGTGACGGTGAAAGGATCTTCCGTTGGTACGCAAACAGCCGCCGATGGTAGTTTCAGCTTAAAAGTTCCATCTGGTGCTACCACACTAATGATATCCAGCATAGGATATGCCAACAGGGAGGTGAAAATAAGCGATGGTGCGGTGAATGTTGCGCTGGAGCCCATCGATAAAGCATTGGGTGATGTGATTGTGATCGCTTATGGCACGCGCAAGAAAAGCGATCTTACTTCTTCTGTAACTGCTATCTCGGCCAAAGATTTCCAGAAAGGAAGCATCGCATCTTCCGAGCAGTTGTTGCAGGGTAAGGTAGCCGGTTTGGAAATCACTTCCGGTGGTGGCGCCGCGGGTGGTGGCAGCCGTATCCGTATCCGCGGAGGCGCTTCTCTCAATGCCAGCAACGATCCGTTGATCGTAATCGATGGTATTGCTGTAGATGGTAATGGTGTTGCGGGTTCTGCCAACCTGCTGAATACCATCAACCCCAATGATATTGAATCGATCAGCGTATTGAAAGACGCTTCGGCCACTGCGCTGTATGGTTCGAGGGCATCGAATGGCGTATTGATCATCACTACCAAGAAAGGCGCCAAAGGGAAAGTGCGTTATAATTTCAATACACAGCTTTCTTCCGGGTCGGTAGCTAAAACAGTTGGTGTGCTGAGTGGTGATGAGATCAGGAGCATCATCAATGCAGATGCAGCAGCCAGTGGAGATAATACGTATAAAAAATTATTGGGAACGGCAAATACCGACTGGCAGAAACAAATTTATAAGACAGCTATCGGCAATGATAACAATATCAGCGCCAGCGGCGGTATCGGAAATATTCCTTTCCGTCTTTCGCTCGGATACCTGAACCAGGATGGTATACTGAAAACAGATCATTTCGATCGTATGTCTTCTGCACTGAACCTCTCACCAAAATTCTTCGATAATCATTTATCGGTTGAAGTAGCAGTAAAAGCAAGCAGAACCACCAACCGTTTTGCCGACCAGGGCGCTATTGGTTCAGCAGTTGCTTTCGATCCTACACAACCAGTATATGCCAACAATAAATATGGCGGCTATTACGAATGGCTGCAGCCAGATGGCAAACCCATTGACCTGTCGACCCGTAACCCACTGGCCCTGCTGAACCTGAGAGACAACCGCTCTACGGTGAACAGGCTGATCGGTAATGTGCAGCTTGATTATAAACTGCATTTCTTCCCCGACCTGCATGTGCTGACCAACCTCGGAATCGATAATGCCAGTGGTAGCGGCAACGATAACACAGATTCTGTTTCTGCCACCAATTACAAAACGGCAGGCCGTTATGTGCACTATGAACAAAAGAAAAAATACACACTGGCCGGTGTATCGTTATTGTATAACAAAGATATCAAGAGCATCGATAGTAAACTTGATGTGTTAGTGAGTCATGAATACCAGGATTTCGTTACGGAAGTGAGCAACTTTGCTTCTTATGGTCAGAATGGTGTACTGATTCCTGGAAGCACACCTACATTCGCTACCGACAAACCTGAGTTCCGTATGGAATCTTATTTAGGACGACTCAACTATTCACTTGCTGATAAATATTACCTCACCGCTTCAATCAGAAGAGATGCGAGCTCGAAATTCTCTACTGCCAACAGGGTGGGCTATTTCCCTGCTGTATCAGTTGCCTGGAAAATAAATGAAGACTTTTTCAAAGGCAGCAGTGTTGTGAGTGAACTGAAATTCCGTGCCAGCGTAGGTGTTACCGGTCAGCAAGACATTGGTAACTACTACGGATACCTGCCGAAATATTCCCAGAGCAGTAACACTGCACAATACCAGTTCGGTAATACTTTCTATAGCTTCCTTCGTCCATCTGCCTACGATCCGAATATCAAATGGGAAACCACTACCACTACCAACCTGGGTCTTGACTTCGCATTCCTGAACAACAGGATCTCCGGATCAGTGGATGTGTATAAGAAAAAAACAAAAGACCTGTTGAGTGTGATCCCTGTAGCGCCTGGCTCCAACTTTGATATCGCTTTGCTTACCAACGTAGGTAATATTGAGAACAAGGGTGTGGAATTCGCAGTGAATACCATTCCCGTAAAACAGAAAGACCTGGAATGGGATTTGGGATTCAACTTTACTTACAACAAAACCGAGATCACCAACCTGCTGAAACAGCAGGACCCTAACTTCAAAGGCATTGACGTTGGTGGTATCAGCGGTGGTACCGGAAACAACATCGGCAAATTTGCAGTGGGTTATGCGCCTTATGTGTACAATGTGTACAAGCAAATCTACGACAGAACCACCGGTAAACCCATCGAAAGCCTGTACGACGATTTGAACAGGGATGGCAGGATCGACGAATCTGACCGCTATTACTATAAGAAACCTTCAGCGGATGTATTGCTGGGCATCAACACCCAGGTTATATACAAGCGCATCAGCGTAGGTTTCGCTGCACACGGATCGCTGGGTGGTTATCTCTATAACAACTTCAACTCCAATAATGGTGTTTTAAGGGCTATCAAGAACCCGATCAACTTCATTGGCAATGCTTCGCGCGACTACCTGTACACCGGATTCGTGAACAACCAATACCTGTCTGATTATTATATAGAGAATGCTTCTTTCCTGCGACTGGATAATATCAACTTCGGTTATAACGCCGGTAAAGTGTTCAATAATCGTGCGCAGATGCGCATATCGGCGAGTGTCCAGAACGTGTTTGTGATTACCAAATACAAAGGACTGGATCCTGAAAACTCGAGCAGCTCAGGCGTTGACAACAATATCTATCCACGCCCAAGGGTATTCTCATTGGGGTTAAACTTTGATTTCTGATTCTGAAAAATGATTAGTATGCAAAACAATATCATAAAGAATACGATTATAGCGGCTGTTGCAGTTTTATCTGTCACCGCCTGCTCTAAAAAACTGGACCTGTTTCCGCAGAACGACCTCACGCCTGAGAAAACCTATTCCAGTGCGGCTGGTTATAAAAGCGTGTTGGCCAAAATATATGGTTCATTGGCTATTACCGGTAATTCAGGCCCTGCGGGCAATCCGGATATCGGTGGTGGTCTCGATGAAGGTTCACAAGTGGCATTCATCCGCGGTTTTTTCAATTGCGAAGAGTTGCCTACCGATGAAGCAGTGGTAGCCTGGAACGACCAGACCATCCATGATTTTCACGATCTTAAATGGACCAGCGCTGATCCTTTCCTGAAAGGAATGTATGCAAGGCCTATTTACAACATCACGCTCATCAATGAATACCTGCGTGAATCGACAGACGATAAACTGGCTTCCAGAGGTATCACAGGTAACGATGCAGCCGATATCAAAAAATCGAGAGCAGAAGCCCGCTTCCTGAGAGCTTTCAATTATTGGGTGATGATGGATTTGTTTGGTAATTCTACTTTCATTACCGAAGCAGATGGCATCGGAAGCAGTCTGCCCAAGCAGATCAAACGAGCCGATCTTTTCGCCTTCATTGAAAAAGAACTGAAAGCGATCGATGGCGACCTGGCTCCTGTGAAAACCATCGAGTATGGCAGGGTAGACCAGGGCGCTGCATGGGCGTTGCTGGCACGTATGTACCTGAATGCAGGTGTATACACCGGAACACCACGGTACAGCGATGCCATCGCCTATGCGCAGAAAGTGATCGGCGGAGGTTATACACTGAAATCTGGATACAGCAAGCTGTTCATGGCCGATAATGATAAGCAGAAAGATGAATTCATCTTCGCCATCAATTGCGATGGATTACATACACAGGCTTATGGTAATACTACCTTCTTTGTGCACGCAGCTGCAGGCGATGACGCTGCAGAATATGGTGTAGGTGGTGGATGGTATGGTTACCGCGCTACATCGGCATTGGCTAACCTGTTTTCCGATAGATCAGGCAATACAGACCAAAGGGCACTCTTCACTACTTCCAAATTCGGTACATCCAATTCTCAGATCGCCATCAGTGATGTAAGCAATTTTGCCAATGGATTACACATGAAGAAATACGTGAACATCCGTTCAGACGGCGGCGCCGTATCTGATGTTACCAAAACATTCGCAGATGTGGACTTCCCTGTTTTCCGTTTGTCTGAAATGTACCTGATCTATGCCGAGTCTGTACTCCGTGGCGGTACAGGAGGAGATGCAGCTACTGCTTTGATTTATCTCAACAAAATAAGGTTCAGGGCCTATGGCGATAGTTATGGTACCAACAATGTGGGACAACTGGCTGCAGGAGATTTGAGTCTGCAACTGATACTCGATGAGCGTGCAAGGGAATTGTATTGGGAAGGACATCGCAGAACAGACCTGATCCGGTACAACCTGCTGACCACGAATACATACCTGTGGCCATGGAAAGGAGGCGTGTCTTCCGGAACTGGTGTTGATTCGAAATACAACCTATATCCGGTCCCCGCTTCTAACAGGACTTCTAACAGTAACCTGGACCAGAACCCAGGGTATTAATTCTTAAACAGTCAACTTTTTGTCATGAAAAATATTTTTAAATACCTCTTCTTCTCATCCCTGCTCGCCATTACTGTTGCGTCGTGCAAAAAGGATGAAGCCAGGAATTATTTTGAAGGAGGCACGAATCCTGTGTTGACATCATCTGTGAGCAATACCATTGCACTGGACTATACCATGCGCGACCAGGAAGCGATCAAACTTTCCTGGACCAATCCCAATTATAAATTCACTTCAGGCATTGGATCGCAGGATGTTTTTTATTTGGTAGAGATCGATACCAGCGGCGCCAACTTCACCAATCCGGGCAAGCAAACGGTTGCTGTTAGCAAGGACCTCTCTTTGTCTATCGCACAGGGACAGTTCAACGACTACCTGTTGAATCAGTTGCAATTGAAACCCGGCATGTCACACAATCTTGAGATCAGGGTGAAATCTTATATGGCCAATAATGCTGCCATGCTGATTTCCAACGTGCTGAAATTCGCCGTAACACCGTACGCGATTCCTCCCAAAGTAACACCACCCTCTGGTGGCGTTTTGTACCTGGTAGGTGACGCCACGCCGGGTGGGTGGAATAATCCTGTGCCCGTGCCCAGCCAGCAGTTTACACAGATAAGCCCTACTTTTTATGAGATCACAGTGGCACTCACCGGAGGCAAGCACTATCTGTTCCTGCCTAAGAATGGCGACTGGAGCCACAAGTATGCTGTGAAAGACAATACCATTGCCGGTTTGGGAGACAGTGGCGGAGATTTTATTGCAGATTCTGGACAAGATATTCCTGCCCCCACTGCAAGCGGTACCTATAAAATACAGGCCGACTTCCAGCGTGGCAAATTCATCGTAACCAAACAATAAACGCAACGATTAAACAAAATGACTATGAAATATTTTGCAAAACTCAGTTTCCTCGCAGTGCTGTTGATTGGTTTCTTTACAGCCTGTGAGAAGAAGGTGGGCGATCTGCCATATTACCAGCCGGGAACTGCGGTTACATTGAGCAGTTCTTCCAGCACGGTTGCTGCTGCACCTGCAGATTCTTCAAAAGTAGCGCTCACGCTGACCTGGAGCAATCCCAAATATTCAGTAGACTCTTCAACGGTTAAATACATTGTTGAGATCGATTCCAGCGGAAGGAATTTCTCCAAATCAGTGAGCCGTACCCTCAGCGGTGCGCTGACCACTTCCTTCACCGCAAAAGACCTGAATGCGATTTTGCTGGGATATGGTTTCTCTTTTGGTGTGGCCTATGATATGGATATCCGGATCACTTCCTCTTATGCCAATAACAACGAATTACTGCGATCCAATGTGATCAAAGTAAAAATGACGCCCTACAAAATACCGCCGAAAGTTACTCCCCCTGCTTCCGGCAGGTTATTCATTGTAGGTAGTGCTACTGCCGGTGGTTGGAACAACCCCGTTCCAGCCCCGACTCAGGAGTTCACTAAAATTGATTCGGTTACTTACGGAGGTATTTTCAACCTGACAGGTGGTAATGAATATTTACTGTTACCGGTAAATGGCGACTGGAGCCACAAATTTTCCGTGGCCGATAAAACAGTTGCAAGCCTCAATGCAGGTGGCAGCTTCGGCGCCGACCTGAACGATAATATCCCTGGTCCGGCTACTTCCGGCAGGTATAAGATCATTGTAGATTTCCAGGCAGGTAAATTCACCGTTACACCTTATACTGGTGTATTACCCGCCAATCTATTCATCGTGGGCGATGCTACTCCGGGTGGATGGAGCAATCCTGTACCGGTACCCAGTCAGCAATTCACACAGGTGAACTCCACCCAGTTCGAACTGACCCTGTCATTGAATGGAGGAAAGCAATACTTGTTCCTGCCGGTGAATGGCGATTGGAGTCACAAGTTTGCTGTGCCAGATAATACCATCCCTTCTTTGAAAGCAGGCGGAACCTTTGCATACGATGCATCATCGAACTTCCCTGGACCAGATGCTTCGGGTACTTACAAATTTGTAGTAAGGTTCATAGACAATAGTTATACGGTTACCAAGCAATAGCAAGCAGTGTTTTTGGTTGAAAGAAGGGGGCATTTATGCCCCCTTTCTCATGAAAACAGGTGCTGACTTGTTATCAAACATTACATTGCTTACATTGCACCATTAACACCAACGCGATGTTGTATTCCATGACAGGTTATGGCAGGGCAGAGCAGACCCTGTTCGACAAGACTTTTCTTATTGAAGTTCGTTCGCTGAACGGCAAACAGTTTGACCTCCGGTTGAATATCCCGGCGCTGTTAAAACCTTTTGAATTCGATATACGCAATTTGCTGAATGAAGGGTTGCAAAGAGGAAGTGTGGAATGTGTGATCACCATCAAACAAAACGGTGCGTCCAAACCTGTTACCATCAATACCGATCTGGCCAAAGCTTATTACCAGCCCGTATCGGAACTGGCCAATGAGCTGAAACTCCCGCACGGAGACATTCTCAGCACGATCCTGAAACTACCCGATGTCATCACCCCTTCTACTGAAACACTGAGCGATGAAGAGTGGAAAAGCTTTGAGCGTTTGATGAAAGCTGCCATCGGCGATCTCAATGAGCACCGCAAAGACGAAGGCAAATCGCTTGAGGCCGACCTGCTCCTGCGGATTGCCAATATAGAAGCGCAACAACAAGCCATTCAGGCCCTGGAACCCAAGCGGAGAGCAAAGATCAAGGAAGGATTGGTTAAAGTGCTGGAAGACAATGTGGGGAAAGACAATTATGATCCCAACCGCATGGAACAGGAACTGATCTATTATATTGAAAAAATCGACATCAGCGAAGAACAGGTGCGACTGAAAAACCATTGCGATTATTTTCGTACGATACTGGAAGAAAAAGATATCAGTAAAGGGAAAAAATTATCGTTCATATTGCAGGAACTCGGAAGAGAGATCAATACCACCGGTTCTAAAGCCTACGACTCACAGATGCAGCAATGTGTGATACTGATGAAAGACGAGCTGGAGAAGGCCAAGGAACAGGTATTGAATGTGTTGTAGCTTGCCCGTATCTTTGAAAAAAAATCTCCTTGAACAAACTCCCCATACTGCTGGTTGCCCTGGGCCTTTTGTTATTACAGGCCTGCGATACACTGGATGTTTATGAAAAGATGGCTTTTTTCCCGCAACATGAATGGAAAAGCAGCCAGAAACCCAACTTCCGCTTTCAAATAGAAGATACCGTATCGACTTATAATATCTATGTAGTGATCAGGCATGAAGACGCTTACCGCTACAACAATATCTGGCTGAACGTAACCACACAGGCGCCGTTTGACACAGCCAGGAAGCAGATGCTGAACCTCACCCTGGCCAATAATGCCAAAGGTTGGCTGGGCGTAGGCATGGGCGATGTGTTCGATCACCGCATCCTCATCACCCGCCATCCGGTGAAACTGAAAAAAGGAAATTATGTCTTCACCCTGCAACAGGCCATGCGCGAAGACCCCCTGCCATATGTACTGAATGCAGGCATCCGTGTTGAAAAAACCAAGCCATGAGTTTTTTTAGATCAAAAAAACTGGCCATTGTAACAATTGTATATTGGTTCCTGCTGCTGTATATGATAGCAGCCCTGTCGTGGTGGTTCATTGCATTGGAGAAACAAAACAAAGAGATCAGCGCCATCAGGCTCCAGGAACTTAAAAAAGACGATCCTGCTTATTTTGTTAAAGCAGTACAGATCGAAGAAGCGAAAAATCGGAAAACATCACAATACATTGGCGAAGGCATGACCTTCCTGGCGTTGGTAGTATTGGGCGCCGTGTTCGTATTCCGTACCACACGCAAACAGATCCGCTTTGTACAGCAACAACAAAACTTCATGATGGCTGTTACCCATGAGCTGAAAACACCCATCGCCGTTACACGTTTGAACCTGGAAACTTTACAACGAAGAAAGCTGGACGAAGAGAAGCAACAACAACTCATCAGCAACAGCCTCCAGGAAACCAACAGGCTGAACGCCCTGTGCAACAATATGCTGCTGGCCGCCCAATTGGAATCGGGTGTTGATTTCACCACCCAGCCCGAACTCAATTTTACCGACCTGGTAGAAGGCTGCATCGATGATTTTAAAAACCGGTTTCCAAATCGCGAGATCAAAGAGGAGATAGAAGAAGGAGTTTACCTGAAAGGAGAAGACCTGCTGTTGCAGATGCTGGTCAATAACCTGGTAGAAAATGCGATGAAATACTCACCGCCTGCTTCAGCCATTATAGTGAAACTGGTTGCATCGGATGACGAAGTATTGCTGGCCGTGACAGACGAAGGCAGCGGCATCCCCGATACGGAGCGGAAAAAAATATTCGATAAATTTTACCGCATAGGGAATGAAAATACCCGCTCTGCCAAGGGTACGGGCCTGGGATTGTACCTCTGCGCAAAAATTGCCGAACGGCACAATGGCTCCATATCTGTGGTGCATAACCAACCACAAGGCAGTATTTTTACAGTATTATTCCAGACCTGATCCGTAGACCGTTCAAAAGACCGAAACAAATGAAAGATCATAAAGCGAGCATATTGCTGGTGGAAGATGAAGAACATCTTCATGAAACACTCAAACTGAACCTGGAACTGGAAGGTTATGAAGTGAGCTCTGCTTTCAACGGTACAGAAGCCCTCAAAAAAGTAGGCAACGAATATTTTGATCTCATCATCATGGACATCATGCTGCCCGAGATCGACGGCATCAGCGTAACGGAAAGCATACGCATCAACCACAATGAAGTGCCCATACTGATCCTGAGCGCTAAGAATACGGGCAGTGACCGCGTACTGGGATTGAAAAAAGGAGCTGATGATTACCTCACCAAACCTTTTAACCTGGAAGAACTGTTCCTGCGGATTGAAAAGCTGATCGAGAAAAATAAAAAGCTGCAGGAAAAAGAAACGGTAGGGGATAACTATGAATTCGGCGGTAATCAAATCGATTTCAAAGCCCAGGATGCTATTGCCTGGAATGGAGAAAGAATTGAGCTGAGCAGGAAGGAAGCCATGCTGTTGAAGCTGCTGGTTGAGAACAAAGGAGAAGTAGTTACCCGCGAAAAAATATTGCAGGTAGTATGGGGTTATAATGTGTATCCCACCACCCGAACGATCGACAATTTCATCCTCAGCTTCCGGAAATACTTTGAACAGGACAGCCGGAACCCCCGTCATTTTCACTCGGTAAGGGGGGTGGGTTATAAGTATACCGACTAAACAATTTTTTCTCTCCTTTTACGTTATGTTTGTCACAAACCGAACCTGACAATGTCATTGCAAACGATCATAGATTTCCTGGAGCCTGTAAGTATTGCACAACTTTCCAATGATGAAGGGTTCAGAGATACCCAACTGGGTAGACATATAGCAGTATACGATGAAGTGTTCCCCGATATCGACCATGCAGACCTCGTATTGGTTGGCTGCGGAGAAATGAGGGGTGCCGGTATCCAGTACACCCATACAGATGCACCCGATGCCATTCGTAACGAATATTATAAACTGTTCCACTGGCATACCGATGTGAATGTGGCGGATATAGGCAACGTAAAATGCGGGGCCACTTTGCAAGACAGTTACGCTGCCCTGCGCATGGTAGTGAACGAACTGATTGCCCTGAACAAAAAAGTAGTGATACTGGGCGGGTCGCACGACCTCACCATGGCGCAATATGCTGCATACGGACCGCTGAACAAGATCATCGACACAGTATGTGTGGATGCACGGATGGACCTTGATATGGAGAGCGTATTGCCCGCCGATAATTTTTTGGTGGACTTGTTTACGGGTACGCCTAACCACCTCAGGCATTACACGCATATTGGTTTTCAAAGCTATTTCCTGCATCCGCAGATGCTGGAAACGATTGATAAATTACGCTTCGATTGTTACCGCGTAGGAAAAGTGAAAGAACATATCGAAGAGATGGAACCTTCTATCCGCAACAGCGAATTGTTCAGTTTTGATATTGCCGCTATACAGCATTCACATGCGCCGGCCAACTACCTCAGTCCAAATGGATTCAATGGAGAAGAAGCCTGCACCCTTATGCAATATGCGGGTATGAGCCATATCTGTAACAGCATTGGCATCTATGGTTATGTAACTTCCCAGGACCTACAACAACTCACAGCGAAACAGATATCGCACATGCTTTGGTACCTGATGGATGGTATCAGCAAAGGCAAAAAAGAAGCCATGCTCACTGAAAGGACTGAGTTCAATGAATTCACCATGGCTTTTGCAGAAGTGGAAACGATATTCCTGCAAAGCAAACGCACCGGTCGCTGGTGGATGCAATTGCATGACGGACAATATGTAGCTTGCAGTTACCTCGATTATCTTACTGCCGGTAACAATGATATTCCCGAAAGATGGCTTCGTGCTGCTGAAAGAAGTTGATAGGCACGATCATTTTCCAAACATCCTGTCGAGATAGTCTTCTTTGAATTCCAGGAAAGTAGGACTGCCCGTAGGCGTTGCATTCGGACTGCTGCAGGCAAACAATTCCTCTACCAACCTGAGCATTTCTTGTTGCGTTAAAGACTGACCGGCTTTGATGGCCTGTTGCCTGGCCATGCATCGCACCAGCTTCTCACGTTTACTGAATTTGATATCGCTGCTGAAATGTTTGAACTGTTCTATGAGCAGTTCAATGGCATGTTTTTCATTGCCGGGCACTATATCTGCCGGAATGCCCTGTATCACAAAACTATTGTTGCCAAAGGGTTCTACCTCATAGCCAATGCTTTGCAAATCGGGCAGGAGGTCCTGCAACAATGCGGCATCAGCTGCGGGTAATTCTAATGTAACGGGGAACAGGCTTTTTTGTGTGGGTATTTTGCTGCTGTGAGCTGCCATGCTGTAACGGTCGTACAATATCCGCTCATGCGCCAGTTGCTGATGCACCAAAATAAAACCGCTGATGGTAGAAGCAATGATATACGTGTTATGCAATTGCAACAAAGGCGTATCGGGTATTACCACCCATTTTTTAGGCTCTTCAATAATAGGTGCGGTAACAGGTTGAGCGGGTTGAATGAAAAATTCTTTCCACGCTTTCAACTCGCTTTTGTTTTCTTTTTCAATAAAATGCGCCTGGTTCTTCTGTGTGAAAGTCCTGTAGAGACTGGAAGAAACAGCTGCATCTTTTTGATCGGTTGTGAACGGTTTACTCACGGCATCGAGCTGTTGTATCTCCTGGTTCAAGGTAAAGTCAAGTGAAGGAGCGATGCTGAATTGTGCCAGTGCATGTTTAACAGCAGCCTGCACAAAAGCATAAATGATCTTCTCATCTTCGAACTTGATCTCCTGTTTGGTAGGGTGTACATTGATGTCTACCTGCGCAGGATCAAGCTCAATATAAATAACATAACCGGGGAAGCTGTCTTTAGCGATCAATCCTTCAAAAGCCGTATTGACCGCATGATTGAGGTAAGCGCTTTTGATGAAGCGGTTGTTGACAAAGAAATACTGGTCGCCACGCGTCTTGCGCGCTGTTTCCGGTTTACCCACAAAACCGTAAATGTTCATGTAATCCGTCTGCTCTGAAACACTTACCAGCTTTGCATTGTATGGATTGCCCAATACCTGTACGATGCGTTGTTTGAGGCTGCCAGGTTCCAGGTGAAATACTTCCTGGCCATTGCTGGTGAGCGAAAAAAAGATATGGGGAAAAGCCATCGCCACGCGAATGAACTCGTCTATGATATGCCGCAGTTCGGCAGCATTGCTTTTCAGAAAATTTCTGCGGGCAGGCACATTGAAGAAAAGGTTCTTCATGCTGATATTGGTTCCTGCCGGGGTGGAGCAGGGCTCCTGTTTGATCACCAGGCTGTTCTCTATTTCTACAAAAGAACCCAGTTCATCTTCCTGCCTGCGTGTCTTGATCTCTACCTGCGCAACGGCGGCAATGGATGCCAGCGCTTCGCCGCGGAAACCCATGGTTTTGATGCGGAACAGGTCGTCGATCTCACGGATCTTGCTGGTGGCGTGTCGCTCGAAAGCCATACGCGCATCGGCGGGACTCATGCCCTTGCCATTGTCTATTACCTGCACCAGCGCTTTACCGGCATCGGCCACCAGGAGGCGGATCTCGGTGGCGCCGGCGTCCACCGCATTTTCCAATAATTCCTTCACTGCACTGCCCGGACGCTGGATCACTTCTCCAGCCGCTATCTGGTTGGCAATATTATCGGGCAACAACTGTATGATATCAGCCACAAAACTCCTGTTTGATAAAGTTTGTAAAAATACTACTCTCCCTGCTTATCCGCAGCCTCATTCAACTAATTTTGCCATTCAAAATCCAAAGAAATGAATGTAAGCGCGGATATCAGGAAGCTGGAAAGGCATTTTGTTCCGGCCGATTTTAAAGTAACTACCTGGGAAACACTGGAGCCCTTTTTTGTGGAATTGACCAATCGCCCCCTTCCTACAAAGGAAGCGTTGGAGCATTGGTTGAAAGATATCAGTGAGCTGGAGGCAGTAGTAAGTGAAGATGCCTGCTGGCGCCAGATACGCATGACCTGCGATACGACCGACCCCGCGCTGGAAGAGGCATTCACTTATTTCTGTATGGAGATACAACCGAAACTGCAACCATACAGTGATAAGCTCAACAGGAAACTGATCGATTGTCCCTTTACCACAGCGCTGGATCAACAGAAATATTTTACTTACCTGAGAAGCGTAAAGAAAAGCATCGACCTTTTTCGCGAAGCCAATATACCCATACAGGCCGAACTGAGTGTGATGCAACAGCAGTATGGGGCCATCGCAGGTAAAATGACGGTAGAAGTAAACGGGCAGGAATACACACTGCAACAGGCTGCGAAATTTCTCGAAAGCCACGACCGCGAGCTGCGCGAAACAGTTTACAGAAAGATACAAGACCGGCGGCTGCAAGATAAAGACGCCATGCACACGCTATATTCCGGGCTGATAGCCAAACGCCACCAGGTAGCGCTGAATGCAGGTTTTGCGAACTACCGTGATTATAAGTTTGTTGAACTGGGCCGCTTTGATTATACCAAAGAAGATTGTTTCCAGTTCCATGAAGCCGTGAAGCTGCACGTACTGCCCTTAATTGAAAAGATCTACGAAAGGAAGAAACAAAAGCTCGGGCTCGATACCCTGCGTCCCTGGGATACGGAAGCAGAGCCGGATGGTGTAATGCCGTTGAAGCCTTTTGCAGACGGGAAAGACCTCTATGAAAAATCAGTAGCGTGCTTTGAAGCATTGAATCCTTTTTTTGCCAACTGTTTGAGAAAGATGAACGAGATGCAGCATTTCGATCTTGAAAGCAGGAAGGGCAAAGCGCCCGGTGGCTATAACTGTCCGCTGGCAGAGAGTGGCGCTCCATTCATTTTTATGAATGCAGCCGGACAAATGAGCGATGTAACGACGATGGTACACGAAGGCGGACATGCTGTACATTCTTTCCTGGCCCATCACCTGGAGTTGAGCGCATTCAAAGAATATCCTATGGAGATTGCAGAAGTGGCCAGCATGTCGATGGAGTTGTTCACCATGGATCACTGGCAGGCTTTCTTTGATAAGGAAGAAGACCTGATTCGCGCAAAAGAGCACCAGTTGGAAAGAACCATTACCATTTTCCCATGGATTGCCATCATTGATAAATTCCAGCATTGGGTGTACGAGAATCCAACACATACCGTAGAAGAAAGAACCGCTAAATGGATGGAAATACTGGAAGAGTTTTCTGCAAAAAGTATCGATTATACCGGGCTCGACCATTTCCGGCAGATCGGCTGGCAAAGGCAATTACATTTGTTTGAAGTGCCTTTCTATTATATTGAATACGGAATTGCACAGTTAGGGGCTATTGGTTTGTGGATGCAATACCAGCAAAACCCGCAACAGGCTTTGCAGCATTATATCCATGCACTGAGCCTGGGTGGAACCCGTACCCTGCCTGAATTATATGCTGCCGCAGGTTTGAAATTTGATCTTTCACCTGCACACATCAAAACATTGATGGAGTTTACGACAAAGCAAATGGCTGAACTGATCGGTGATTAAGGTTTCGGCGGCTGCTGGTTCGGGTTTTGCGGAGGTTTCTGTCCCTGCCCACCACCACCGCGGTTTGGTTGTCCGCCCTGTGGCCGCTGTTTTTGTTGTGGCCGCTGACCACCTTGATTGCCTTGCTGAGGAGGACGGTTTTGATTTTGCTGTCCGCCTTGCCCTTGCGCTTGAGGTCTTTGACCTTGACCTTGTTGCCTGGGCCCTTTTTGCTGTCCGCCATTACGGCCTTCTTGCTGCTGCCGTTGCTGGTTTTTTTGTTGGTCGCGGCGACGGCGGTCGTTCTTTTCCAGGGTGCGAAGGCTGATCTGTCCAACCAGTTCCACAAAAGCAGTCTCCGTTTCTGTCTGCTTATTACCCGATATTTCTACTGCCTGTAATTCCTCTGCCTTTTGCCCCTGTTGGTTCATCCGCTTGATTTCTTTCACGCGCTGGATGGTTAAAGGATAATGTTTGGTATTGTTGGGCAGGGAATACCACATGAGGTTTTTAAAGATATCTTTCTTCACCAGTTGAGCGGTACCCATCACTGTTTCGAGGGAATCGGCATAATCGGGGAAATGCTGCAATGCATCGAGATAAGTATCCAGCTCGTAATTCAGGCAACATTTCAAACGGCCGCATTGTCCGCTTAATTTGGTCTGGTTGATGGAAAGGTTCTGGTAACGCGCCGCAGTGGTGTTAACGCTTTTGAAATCGTTAAGCCAGGTACTGCAACAGAGCTCGCGGCCGCAACTGCCAATTCCACCCACTTTGGCGGCTTCCTGTCGGATACCGATCTGGCGCATCTCCACTTTTACTTTGAAGTCGCCGGCATATATCTTGATCAGCTCACGGAAATCAACGCGGTCGTCGGCGGTATAAAAGAAAGTACCTTTTTTGCCATCGGCCTGTATTTCCACTTCACTCAGTTTCATTTGCAGGTTCAGCTGCTTGGCGATGGCGCGGCTACGGGCTAAAATTTCCTTTTCGCGGCCCTTACTTATTTTAAAAGTCTCTATATCTCTTTCGGAAGCGCGGCGAAGTATTTTTTTCATTTCAGGGTTCTGTTCATCCACCCCTTTCTTTTTCAACTGGAGGCGTACCAATTCCCCGGTAAGGCTCACTTCTCCTACATCAAATCCACCTACCCCTTCTACCGACACATAATCGCCCTTTTCGAAGAACTGCAAAGTAGTATTGCGGAAAAACTCTTTCCGGCTGCCCTGTTTAAAGCTCACCTCAACTACCTTACAATTGCTTTCGGGATCGCTGAACGGGAGATTCATCAGCCAATCGTGCACATTCATCCGGTTACAGCCACCTGTGCTGCAACCCCCATTGCTTTTACACCCCCCCGGCTTACCACCAACTGCGGTTCCACAAGATCCACATCCCATTCGATATAAGTTAATAGGTTAACGACTTGGTTAGGAGAGGATGGCTTGTGTGGGGACTACAGTACTGCGCGTGGCTGCTGTTCTGTCACTTATGGTACATGCGGATTTCCGTTGTACAGCGATCAGGACGATATGTCATTTGTGCAACCTTGCATAGCATCAATGCTTTCAAAATTATAGTGATAAGCGTTGTACATTCTGTTTCCCCCTACAGGTTCATGCTCCCCGGATCCGCTCCGGGCGAATCCTCAATTATTCAAAATTAGGGTTTTGTTCTGAATGATGTGGTATAGTTTGATGGTAAGCGCCTGGAACAGCATTTTGGCATTGGCATTCCGCTCAATATAGTAAGCTGCCCGGTCCAACTCCTCGATGATGGCTTGCTGCTGGCTTACCGAAGCGATCTTATTGAGGCGGAGGGCAAAATCCCGCTCATTATCGCCCATCATCAGTTGCCCGGCACCCAGTACCTTAATACGGACGCTCAGTTCCAGCAGGTGGTTGAAATAACGCAGGAACTGTTTCTGCTTTTCCCTTCCCAGCTTACTCACTTCCTCTGTAAACTTCACCTGGGCCAGGGGACCGCCTTTCAGGGTGGCATTCAGCCAGTCGCGCAGCAGGCTTTGCCAATCTTCATCGGAATGCTGCAACAACTGGAGGGCTTCGCGGTAATTGCCTTCAGAGATGCCGGCGATCTGGCGGGCTGTTTCAACACTGGCCTGGGCCCTTTCTACCAAGGCTTGTTCCACCTCGTTGTTTTCGAGCGAAGGGATTTTTACCAACTGGCAACGGCTGAGGATCGTGGGCAATATCTGCTCATCGTTCTCGGCTACCAGTATAAATAAAGTATTGGGGGGCGGTTCTTCTATCAGCTTCAACAGTTTATTGCCTTCCTTACCCAGGTATTCGGGCATCCACAGCACCAGCACTTTGTATTCGCTTTCGAAACTTTTCAGGCTCAGCTTGCGGATGATGTCATTGCATTCATCAGCCGTGATATTACCTTGCTTGTTCTCAGCGCCGATGAACTGGAGCCAGTCATACACATTGCCATAAGGGAATTGTGTGATGAATTCGCGCCATTCACTGATATAATCGGCGCTGATGGGTTTATCGCCACTTTTCCTGGGGATCACCGGGTATGAAAAATGAAGATCGGGGTGGATCAGTTGTTCTGCCCGTTGGAATGCAGATTCTCCAACAACCTGCTCCGGAGTCAAAAAAGAAGGTTTTGATTCCAGTGCGGTAAATCCGCCGAACAGATCGGCCACTTCGGGAGATGCCACAGGCTGACTCACCACATATTGTGCAAATGCCAATGCAAGGGGTAGTGTTCCACTGCCTTCACGCCCTAGAAAAAGCAGTGCGTGACTGAGCCTGTTTTGCTCTACCATTTCTACCAGGTGCTGCTTCGTGGCGTACTGACCTATAACGTCTTTGAATTGCATGAAGGAGCAAAAGTAATACTGAAAGACCTATTTCAGGTACTTCAATATTTCCTCATCGTCGGGCTTTACTTTGCTGGGAAAATAAGCGATCATTTTTCCGTCTTCATCCAACAAAAATTTGTTGAAGTTCCAGGCAATGGTTGCATCCAGCACGCCATTCTGGTCTTTGCTGGTAAGCCATTTGTAAATGGGCGCTGTATCATCTCCTTTTACGCTAACCTTGCTGGCCAGGGGAAAAGTTACACCGAATCTGGCTTTACAGAACTGTTGTATCTCATCATTGCTGCCGGGCTCCTGTGAGCCGAAATTATTGGCCGGGAAGCCAACGATCACCAGCTTGTCTTTGTATGTTTCATATACTTTCTCCAGCGCCTCATATTGAGGAGTGTAACCACATTTGGAAGCTGTATTTACCACCAGTATTTTCTTGCCTTTGAATTTGGCAAAATCTATCACACCTCCATCAATGGATTTCACTTTGAACTGGTGTATGCTAGGGCCGACCGGCAAGGTGAATGCACTCAGCAACGCGGCTATAGCAAATGTCATGAGGTATTTCATGGGTAATTATTTAAGTACTAAAGTTAACATGATTATAGGAAATGCGGATGTTCAATTTGATGAATGGGCGGCTATCAGATGGTATACGCCACGGCGCCAATGCTAACGCGCACATTGCCAGCTTTTAGCAGTGCAGCTCCACAGGCTTCCAGTGTAGCGCCGGTAGTGATCACATCATCAATGAGTAAAACGTGTTTGTTTTGAAGAGATGCCGGATCGTTGAGAGCAAATACATTTTCCATATTTTGCCAGCGGCTGAGCCGGTTCTGGTGCGTTTGGGTATCGGTGAACCTTGTTCTGCTGAGAGCATGCGCCAATAAAGGTTTGTTCCATACAGCAGCAATTCCTTCACAGATGAGTTGTGCCTGGTTATAACCCCTGCGGTATTCTTTTTTTCTGTTAAGCGGAACGGGTATCAGCAGGTCTATCGTTTCAAACCTGCCGCTGGCTTCCAGCATTCTTCCCATCATCCTGCCAAAAAAATAACCCAGCTCGCGTTGTTGTTTGTATTTGAGTTGCACCAGCAGGTGCTGCAGGAGTGAATGTTTGGTGAAATAATAAGCGGCTCCGGCCTGTATTACCGGCAGGCGGCCATAAAAAATCTTTTCAACAGGATTGCCTTGCAGGGGGAAGAAATTTGTTCCGGGTAATTGCAGCAGGCACTTGCCGCATAACAGGTTGCTGTGCTCGAGGATATCGGTACCGCATCCTTCGCAATTATGCGGGAAAAAAAGATGACCGAAGTCCGCCGCAATGGATTTCAGCAAAGCGATCATGCATCCAAAATAAGCGGTATGCGGTGATGTGCGAACAGGTATTTGCCGAAAATCTAAAACAGTTGGCGATACACTTCATCTACCCGGCCTAACGGAATGATCTCGATCCTGAATGATTTCGGGTTGAAACTTTTTCTGTTGTACTGCGAAACGATGATCTTTTCAAAGCCGAGTTTCTCTGCTTCTGCTATGCGTTGCTCGATCCTGTTTACGGCCCTGATCTCACCATTCAATCCTACTTCACCCGCAAAACAGATATGCGGCGGCAGGGGTATGTCTTCATAGGAAGAGAGCAGTGCGCAGATTACGGCCAGGTCAAGCGAAGGGTCTTCCACCTTGATGCCGCCGGCGATGTTTACAAAAACATCTTTCATACCAAACTGGAAGCCGCCTCTTTTTTCCAACACGGCAAGTAATAACTGCAACCTGCGCAAATCAAAACCTGTTACCGTTCTTTGCGGTGTGCCATATACGCTTTGTGTTACAAGTGCCTGCACTTCTACCAGCAAAGGCCGCATACCTTCGATCGTTGCAGCAATGGCGCTGCCGCTCAACTGCTCTTCACGCTGGGCAATGAGTATTTCAGAAGGATTGGATACGGTGCGCATGCCTTCACCCGTCATTTCATAAATGCCCAGTTCAGCTGTACTGCCGAAACGGTTCTTCAAAGTACGGAGGATGCGGTACACATAATGCCGGTCGCCTTCGAACTGCAATACGGTGTCTACCATATGTTCCAGTATTTTCGGACCGGCAATGGCGCCGTCTTTCGTAATATGACCGATAAGGAAAACAGGTGTGCCTGTTTCTTTGGCAAAGCGATGGAATTCAGCGGCGCATTCGCGGATCTGCGATACACTGCCGGCCGATGAATCGATGAGATTGGATTGAAGGGTTTGTATCGAATCTACAATGACCAGTTGCGGCTTCAGTTTTTTGATTTCCTGGAAGATGGTCTGCGTAGCGGTTTCAGTGAGTAAATAAAAATTAGGATTGATGATCTTCAGGCGATCGGCACGCATCTTTACCTGCTGTTCGCTTTCTTCTCCGCTGATATATAATACTACGAGTTCATTGGCTAATAATCCGTTTTGTAAAAACAAGGTACTCTTACCAATACCAGGCTCGCCTGCTACCAATACCAGGCTGCCCGGAACAATACCTCCGCCCAGCACGCGATTCAGTTCAGGATCTTTTGTAACGATTCTTTTTTCTTCACCGGCGCTTACCGCTTCCAATGCAATAACCCGGGAACCTTTTTTCTCAGGATGATAACCATCCCATTTCACTTCCTGTTGCCCACCTTTTTGCAATACTTCTTCGGTAAACGTATTCCATTGCGCACAGCCCGGACATTTGCCCAACCATTTGGCACTTTCATAACCACAATTGCTACAGAAAAAAGCCGTTTTAATTTTACTCATAAGAGGCTAAAGGTAAACAGCTAAAATAAAATGACATGAATCGTTGATACATTTCATGCTTTGATATGCGATGATTGAACTGCTACCATAATCATTAAAAATGATCAAAACAGGCAATCGAAATAAATGGAAGGAAAAAACGTTGCAGACCTGCTTAAGGATATGTAAAAGGGTCAGCATTACTGCCGACCCTGTTTACTTACTAACCCATTAAATTCTGCCACTAAATTACAAAAACAGGCCACATTGCAAAATTATTTTTTGTCCTTGTGCATAAATTAAATGCCTCCCGAAAGGGCCGCCCCGGGTTAATTTTTTGTTAGGTATTTTTTACACTTCAGCTGGCCAAAATACCCATGGAGAAAGGGTTTTACGAAGAAAATGAACATTTACTAAAATTTAATATATAGGATGGTGCCAGGTAGCGTCTAAGGCTTTTCATGCAGCAATTATTTTTTTAATATTATTATCAATAGAGATTTTCCAGTCATTGAATTCATAGAAAAAAATACACCCTGATGTGGGAACGGGTACCGCCAAAAGCAAGCGAAGGATACCGGCAACCAGCATCCTTCGCAAGTGTTAAAAAAATATTAAAAATTAGTTAAAACAAGTATGGCTTTAAAACTTGATCTCCTCATCCCTTTCATCAAAGAACCTGAATTCGATGAGTTGATAATTGGTATTGGCCTGCGCTTTCAGTTTCATCTTGAATTTCCGTTTCCATTTCTTCAGAATAGAATTGAAGAAGCCTTTGGTCAGGTGCGAATAAACGATCGGGTGCACCACCAGGGTAAGGTTATTGTGCGCGTGTGTAACCAAGTAGTGCAAACGTTTTTCAATCTCATCTTCCAGCAAAAGGGTGGAAGTGATCTTGCCGGTTCCGTGGCAAACCGGACAAACCTCGGCCGTATTGATATTCACTTCCGGGCGCATGCGCTGACGGGTGATCTGCAGCAGTCCGAATTTGGAAATGGGCAATACCGAATGTTTGGCCCTGTCGGTCTTCATGAATGATTCTACCGCTTCCTGCACTTTCTTCTTATTGTCGGGCAGTTTCATATCAATGAAATCCACCACGATGATGCCACCGATATCGCGTAGCCTCAATTGTCTTGCAATCTCTTCAGCAGCTTCGAGATTGGTGCCAAGGGCATTGTCTTCCTGGTTATTGCTCACGCTCTTGTAACCGCTGTTTACGTCTATTACGTGCAACGCCTCCGTATGCTCGATAATGAGGTAAGCGCCGCTGGGCAGGTTGACCGTTTTACCGAAAGAAGATTTTACCTGTTTGGTTACGCCATACTGGTCGAAGATGGGTAGTCCGTTGTTGTATAAGGAAACGATATCTGTTTTGTCGGGTGCGATGCGCTGTATATAACTCTGCGTAACGCCGAACAAATTTTTATCGTTGACAACGATCTTATTGAAATCGGCGCTCAACAGGTCACGCAGTATGCTGGTGGTCTTGTTCTCTTCGCTCATGATCCTGACAGGAGCGGCGGCCCCTTTCAGGTTTTTCTGAATGGTTTTCCAGGTTTCTGTAAGCGCCAGCATATCCTGGTGTAATTCGGCGGTGCTCTTGCCTTCGGCAGCAGTGCGCACGATCACGCCAAAATTCTTGGGCCGGATGGCTTCCACGATCTTGTGCAGTCTTTTTCTTTCTTCGGCCGAATGTATCTTTTTAGATACGGCTACGATCTCATTGAAGGGCGTTACTACCACAAAGCGGCCGGGCAATGATATTTCACAGCTCAGGCGCGGACCTTTAGCAGCAATGGGTTCTTTCAATATCTGCACCAGCACATTGGGCTTGCCATTCAACACTTCGTTGATCTTTCCCGTTTTAACGATCTCTGCTTCCGGTTGAAATTTGGAAAAATCGAACCCATTCTCCTCTTTGTTGTTCATGGCCAGTTGGGTGAACTTGATAATGGAACGGGCATAAGGACTCAGATCGGTATAATGCAGGAATGCATCTTTCTCGAAGCCAACATCCACGAAGGCAGCATTGAGACCCGGGATGAGTTTTTTCACCTTCCCCAGGTACAGGTCGCCCACAGCAAAATTGGCGTCGGCTTTTTCGTTGTGCAGCTCCACCAGTTTTTTATCTTCCAGCAACGCGATTTCCACGCCTGCGGGAGCAGCATTAATGATTAATTCTTTGTTCACAGAACAGCAACTTTTAAATACAAAATCACTTGCCGGTATGATCATACAGCAAATAAACCACACTTGAATCTGTGAAATCTGCCACCGGAAAAGGGAAGGATAAGGAAAAGTTGCACAGTGAAGAAAGGAAGTGGCTTATGTCAGATTAGTGTTAAACGCGACCCCGGCTTTGCCTGGATCGCGTTTATATCATGGTTAGAAAGAAGAAACGAATTATTTGTTCTTCTTCTTATGACGGTTTTTTCTAAGGCGCTTTTTACGTTTGTGGGTCGCAATTTTATGACGCTTTCTCTTCTTACCACAAGGCATACTCAAAGTAATTTTATACAGTTAAACAATTAAATTTCTATTTCTTCAGTTCAAGAATTCTCTTATCAATTTCAGCCTTTGCTTCCGGTATCCGGATCAGCTTTTCGGCCACCTCATACCACTGGATGGCATTTGCTTTTTCACCATGCAGATCGTAACATTCGGCCAGGTGAAAAATCGCTTCCAGGTTATCGGGCTGGTGTTCCACTACGATCTTGAACCTTTCAATGGCTTTATCGTACTGGCCGCTTTTCTTGCCTCCCAGACCCAATATCATTTGCCCGTACAGGTTATCGGGATGTTTCGCAACGATCTCACGCACCGGTAAAATACCTTGCATAGGATTGTCGGAAATATTGCCGAACATATAACAGGCACCCAGTCCAATCCGGCTGGAATCATTGGCCGGATTGATGGCGAGGGCTTTCTCTAAAAGAACTTTTGCATTCGTCGCCAGCCAGTTTTGCATGGCCGGGTTCGTTTCTGCCATCAGGTTATCTAAAAACAGATGGGCGGCAAAGGTGAGGCTTTTTTCAGAATTTTCCAACTTCGCCGCTTCACCGGTATAATAAGCATAAGGTTCGAACACCCGGGCCGAGTCGCTCCAGAACCTGGCCAACTGGTGATAAACATGTATTTGCTGGTCTTTTATATCACCCCTTACAACGGCGTTTTCAAGCCGGGTAAGGCGTTCGGCCTGTGCGGGACTGATGTGTTCCTTGGCTTTCGCCAATAAAGTTTCGAACCGGATAGATGGAGAGGAAGCAGCATTTGCTGCAACCGCTGTGGCGGGCTGTTTGTGCGGAGGTACGGTTATACCAAAGCTAAATAATAGAATGAATGCTAATAATGCACTACTGATCAGTAACCACTGCTGCTTTTTCACTTATCGATGAATTTCTGCAAAGTTACTCCGGCTTGTGCTTGCTTTTTACTTCATTCACAAATTCTTTCGCAGGCTTGAAAGCCGGTACATAATGCTCAGGAATTTCAACCGCTGTATTCTTTTTGATGTTGCGTCCGATCTTAGCCGCACGCTTCTTGGTAATGAAACTGCCAAAACCACGGATATAAATATTCTGCCCGTTGGAAAGGCTTTCCTTCACCTCTTTGAACATGGTTTCAAGGGTTACCAATACATCTACTTTTGGAATACCGGTTTTTTCCGATATCTGGTTGATAAGGTCTGACTTACGCATTGCGGAGGGGGTTTTTTGCTATTTAACTTAAAATAAGTCAAAAAATCTGGTATTTGCAAGTAAGATGGCGTAAAAATTATAGACGTTATTGATTGATAGATAAACGGTTCACCCCGGTGAAGCGGAACAGTTTCCGCCTGTTCAGCTGTTTTATCGCATATTTGCCCCAGGCATGAAGCAAAAATTTTCAAATATGCTCATGAAATGGCACCGGCTGCATAACAGCCGGCAGATGCCATGGAAGGGTGAAAAGGATCCTTACAAGATCTGGCTCAGTGAGATCATATTACAACAAACCCGGGTAGAACAAGGGCTGGCTTATTATAACCGGTTCATCCAGCACTATCCCACCATACAACAACTGGCTGCCGCGCCCGATCAGGAAGTGCTTAAACTTTGGGAAGGACTGGGCTATTACAGCCGTTGCCGCAATCTCCTGCTCACTGCACGCCGGATTGTGAAAGAATACAAAGGCTTATTTCCGCGCGACTATGAAACCCTGCTGAGTTTGAAAGGCGTTGGCCCGTATACCGCTGCAGCCATTGCTTCCTTTGCCTATAACCAACCTTATGCCGTAGTAGATGGCAATGTGTTCCGCGTACTGTCGCGCTTTTTCGGACTCGACACTGCCATCGATACCATGCCGGGAAAAAAACTATTCACCGGATTAGCGGACGAAGTACTCGATAAGCAATACCCGGCGCTGTTCAACCAGGCCATCATGGATTTTGGCGCTACCGTATGCAAGCCTATGGCGCCTGCATGTATCGACTGCCCTGCGCGGAAAGATTGTGCGGCTTTTCTTACCGGTAACGTGAACCGGTTGCCTGTCAAGGAAAAGACCTTGCAACGCAAGCACAGATGGTTCTATTATTTCATATTCGAACACCGGGGGAACTGGCTGGTGAACCAACGGAATCAACGCGATATCTGGCAAGGCCTTTTTGAATTTTACCTCTTGGAAACAGAAGCTGCCTGTGAATGGAACGATAAAAAAGTGATGGAATGGCTGCATGACCAGTATGGCATCGCAGATGCATTATTGGTAAATATTTCATCTGTTCAAACACAGCAGCTAACACACCAGCAGATCAGGGGGCAATTCATAGAGCTGAAACTTTCCAGTAAGCCCGATTTCCTGAAGTCATACCAGTGGCAGCCAAAGAAGCGGCTGAAAGAACTTCCTTTTCCCCGTTTCATCACACAATTCCTGGAAGAACATGCCTCAATAGGCTCTTAAATTTTTTCACGCCTGTTCTTTTCTTGCACAAAAAATGTTATTTTTAAGAGTAATATAACCTGCGGCGAACTAAAAATCCATCGTATGAGAGGTGTTAACAGAGTGATGTTGATTGGAAACCTGGGCAAAGATCCTGATGTACAATACCTGGAAGGTAATATCGCGGTAGCCAAATTTCCCTTAGCAACAACGGAAACCTATAAAGACCGGGCGGGCAAGCTGATCTCGCAAACGGAGTGGCATACTGTGGTATTATGGCGCGGACTGGCTGAGTTGGCGCAGAAATACCTTCACAAAGGAAGTCTTATTTATGTTGAAGGACGTTTGCGCACGCGCAGTTGGGAAGACAAAGAAGGTAACAAAAAATTTGCCACGGAAGTGGTGGGAGATAACCTGATCATGTTAGACAAACGGGGCGATGGACATGGAGGGCATGGAGATCCGATCGAAGGATACAATGCCGACGATATCCCGCCGCCTTCGGCTGACCCCGGCGAGAGCCTGCCTTTTTGATATAAAGCATAAATGATATTTTTGCCCGTAACATGACCCCATTCTTAAATTAATTACACCTGCTTTGGATCATCACTCGGTTTTGAACTTTTCATTCCAGCCTTATTTGTTGTCTGCCATACAGACGCAGGGAACAACGGTATTGGTAATGATATTATTCGTGTTGCTGTTCCTTTCTTTTGTATTGTCGGGATCGGAAGTGGCTTTCTTTTCTCTAACCTACAAAGACATCAACCTGCTCAAATCCAAACAGCAGCCGCCTTACCAGCGCATCGTTGATTTGTTGGAGCAACCCAAAACATTATTGGCGTCTATGCTCATTGCCAACTGTTTCATCAATATCGCCATCATTATTATTTCCAACCTGCTCATCGATGACATGTTCAACTTTGAAAAATTCGATGCAGTGTGGGTGGAATTCCTGATTAAAGTAGTGGCGGTTTCCTTCATACTGGTTTTATTTGGAGAAGTGATGCCAAAAGTGCTGGCCACGCAAAACAATATCCGTTTTGCCAAAGACTCAGCTACCGTCGTACAGGGCGTATCGTATGCATTCGCGGGGCTGAGCAAAGGCCTGGTAAAATATTCCGATATCATTGAAAGAAAACTGGCAAAGCGTTCTAACGGCGCTTACACACTGCAGGAACTGGATCATGCCATCGATCTCACGACAGACAATACCGCTACAGAAAATGAAAAGAACATCCTCAAAGGCATCGTGCAATTCGGCAACATAACAGTGAAGCAGGTGATGCGTACACGGATGGATGTGCATGGTGTTGATCACGAAATATCATTTGGAGAATTGATTGCCACAGTGCGCGACCTGCACTACAGCCGGATACCTGTTTACAAAGAAGACCTCGATGATATAGCGGGTATGATCCATACCAAAGACCTGATAGCCCACCTGGATGAACCGGATAATTACAATTGGCATGCCCTGCTGAGGCCACCATATTTTGTGCATGAGCAAAAACTGATTGAAGACCTGTTGCAGGAATTCCAGGCCAAGCACATCCATTTTGCTGTGGTAGTGGATGAATTCGGCGGCACCAGCGGCATCATTACCCTGGAAGACATACTGGAAGAAGTGATTGGAGAGATCAAGGATGAATTTGATGAAGAAGACAGCGGCTATAAAAAGATAGACGACAATAATTATATTTTTGAAGGACGTACCATGATCAACGATGTATGCAAGATCATGGAACTGCAAACCGATACTTTCGACCAGGTGAAAGGAGAGAGCGATTCGCTGGCCGGACTGGTACTGGAATTGGCCGGAGAAATTCCGCAGCCCAACCAGGTGGTGAGCAGCGGCGATTTTATTTTCACGGTACTGGAAGTAGCGAAGAACAGGTTGCAGAAAATTAAAGTATCCATTAAACCGCGCGAGGAAGTATATTGAGATGAAAGTTGTTCAATCTGTGTTGTTGTCTGTAGTAATGATCTGTTTTGTAATGGCTTGCAACAGCACATTCACCCCCAAACCCGCCGGCTATTTCCGGATCGATTTCCCTAAAAGAGCTTATCAGTTATTCGACCAGCCCGGTTACCCGTATTCATTTGAATATCCGGTGTATGCGCAGGTAATGAAGGATACGACTTTCTTTGGTAAGCCCAATGATGAGAACCCCTGGTGGATCAATGTGAATTTTCCGCAATTCCATGGCCGGATATACATCAGCTATAAAGAGGTAGGAAAAAACAAATTCGATACCCTGATCAAGCATGCGTATGTACTCACAGAAAAACATGCATCCAAAGCCTATTCTATAGACGATTCAGTGCTGGCTACCCCCAATGGGGTACATGGCGTTTTTTTTACGGTAGGCGGGAATGTGGCTACTGCCAACCAGTTTTTCCTTACCGACTCTACCCGCCATTTCCTGCGTGGTGCACTTTATTTCGATGCCACGCCCAATGCCGACTCATTGGGCATTGTGAACCGTTTCCTGGTAGACGATATGAAACACCTGATCAATACCTTCCGGTGGAAGTCTGGCAATTAGTTATCTTTACAACATGTTAGCAATCGACAATAAATTGATCAGCGACGAAGTGCTGGAGGAGCAGTTTGTGTGCGACCTCAACAAGTGCAAGGGTGGTTGTTGTGAAGATGGAGATGCCGGCGCCCCGATGGAAAAATGGGAGTTGGAAAAGCTAAAGGAATATTACGAAGCGATCAAACCCTATATGACGGAAGAAGGGATCAGGGAAGTGGAAAGACAGGGCAAATATCTTTTCGATAAAGAATTTGGTTGGGTTACGCCCACTGTCAACAGCGGCATCTGCGCTTATGGCTACCGCGATCAACGGGGTATCATCAAATGCGCTATTGAACAGGCATATAATGATGGTAAACTGGATTGGAAAAAGCCGTTGAGCTGTCACCTCTTCCCCATTAAAATACAAAAAAGCAAACGCGATCCTGATGTGGAATATTTGAATTACCAGCCGCGTGAAGACTTATGCCAGGCCGCTTGTGCACTGGGTAAGAAATTGAAAGTGCCTGTGTATGTTTTTTTGAAAGATTCGCTGATCAGGAAATACGGTGAAGAATTTTATGAAGCGCTTTGCGCTTTGGCCGAGCACCTGCATAAATAACCCAACGCTTACGCAATAAACTACAACGGATGAAAGAAAATGCCGAATCATTCCTTGCCAAAAGCTCCGTTAAAGCGGCCGACCTGGATCACAGGCGCAAGATCAATTTCAACATCAGTAAGTATAATGCGGTGGTGCCACAAGGAAAGAAGCAATTCGATAATGTAATGCTGGCAAGAGAAAGGGCGAAGAATGCAAAATGGGAAGCGATAGAACACCTCGATCAATACCTCGAAGAATTTGAAAAGAAAATAACGGCCCGCGGCGCTAAAGTTATCTGGGCCGAAAATGCAGAGCAGGCATTGGACGCTGTTGGCGCCATCTGCAAAGAAAAGAATTGCAAAACACTGGTGAAGAGCAAGAGTATGGTAACGGAGGAAATACACCTGAACCGTTTCCTGGAATCGAAAGGCATTGAAAGTGTGGAAACCGACCTGGGTGAATACATTCAGCAGTTGGATGGAGAACCTCCTTATCATATTGTAACACCGGCCATGCACAAAAGCAAGGAAGACGTGGCCAGGGTATTTGCAGATAAGCTGGGAACAGCGCCGGGATTGAGTCCGGAAGAACTGACGATCATCGCACGTAATAAACTCCGCGAAAAATATGTGCAGGCAGAGATAGGTGTAACCGGTGCAAATTTCATTGTTGCCGATGTTGGTGGAATAGCAGTAACAGAGAATGAAGGCAATGCAAGACTCAGTTGCGCCTGGCCCAAAACACATATTGTAATTGTGGGCATAGAAAAAGTAATTCCTTCTTTGGAAGATATTGTCTTGTTCTGGCCCTTGCTGGCTACGTATGGAACTGGGCAGCAGGTAACGGTTTACAACAGTCTTGTTATGGGCCCTCGCCAGGCCAATGAAACAGATGGACCCGAAGAAATGTTTGTGATACTGCTCGATAATGGGCGTACCAACCTGCTGGCCAATCCCAAAACAAGAGAAGCTTTGTATTGCATACGTTGCGGCGCCTGCTTGAATGCTTGTCCGGTTTACAAGAATATCGGCGGCCATGCGTACGAAACTACTTACAGCGGCCCCATAGGAAAAGTGATCACACCTTATTTGAAGGGTATGGATGAATACAAGCACCTGAGCTATGCTTCTTCTCTTTGCGGTAATTGCACAGAAGTGTGCCCGGTACGCATCAACCTGCATGAACTGTTATTGGAGAACCGGCACGAAGCCGTGTTGCAGGGTACGAGTTCCATTGCTGAACGCCTGGCCTGGAAGGCATGGAAAGCCGCGAGCCTCAGCAGGAATATGATGAACATGGGCAATGGCAGGATCAAGAACTGGGTGGTGAACAAAGTATTCAAAGGGTGGACAGCCCATCGCAGTGAACTTGATTTCAGCCAGAAAACCTTCAACGAAATGTGGGAAGAAAAGAATAATAAGGCTTAGTGCCTGAAATGCCGCATGCCTGTCATTACCATGGACAGTTTGTGTTCCACACAATAAGCAATGCTGTCTTTGTCTCTCACAGAACCACCGGGTTGAATGAATGCTTCTATACCGGTGGCGTGTGCGATCTGTACACAATCATTGAAAGGGAAAAATGCATCAGAAGCCAGCACTGCGCCTTTTAAATCGAAGTTGAATTGTTTTGCTTTTTCAATGGCATGACGCAGGGCATCGATGCGGCTGGTTTGTCCGCAACCCTTACCTACTAACTGTTTATCTTTCACCAGGGCAATGGCATTGCTCTTCAGGTGTTTGCACACCAGGTTGGCAAAACTGAGGTTCTCTTTTTCAGAAGCCGTTGTTTCGCGGCCACCCACTTCTTCCCATTTGCTGTAATTGCCTGTATCGGCGTCCTGCTCCAGTGTACCGTTCAGCAATGATTTGGCGGGTGTTTTGAGTGCGGGACGCTGTGCATTCAGTACCAACAGGATCCTGTTCTTCTTGCTTTTCAGTATCTCCAGTGCATCGGCATCGAATGTTGGTGCGATCAATACTTCAAAGAATATTTCATTGATGGCTTCAGCAGTTGCTTTGTCGATGGTTCCGTTGCAAACCAATACACCGCCGAAAGCGCTTTCAGGATCACCGGCCAATGCAGCGTCCCAACTGGCTTTCACTGTAGGTCTTGCTGCAATACCGCATACATTGGTATGCTTGATGATGGCAAAAGTGGTTTCGGAAAATTCCTGTATGAGTTGCACGGCTGCATCTACATCTACCAGGTTATTATAAGAAAGTTCTTTTCCGTTCAGTTGCGTAAACAATGGTTCCAGGTTGCCATGGAAAACGGCCTGCTGGTGCGGGTTTTCGCCGTAACGCAGAGATTGTGTGTGACCGGGATTGAAATAATTGCTGATGGCAATATCGTAGTGCATCACCACTTCGAATGCTTTGGCGGCAAAAGCCCTGCGCTGCTCGAGGGTGGTAGCTCCTTTTTGTTCAACAAGCAGTTTTTCCAATGCAGTATAATCTTCTTTGGCTGCGATCACTACCAGGTCCCTGAAATTTTTGGCCGCCGCGCGGATCATGGAAGGTCCGCCTATATCGATCTTTTCAATGATGGCTTTCTCTTCAGAAGTATTCCGCAGGGTTTCTTCGAAAGGATAGAGGTCAACGATTACCAGGTCAATCTCCGGAATTTTGTATTCCTTCATTTCCTGCAGATCCTGTGCTTCACTCCTTCTGCCAAGGATGCCGCCAAAAACTGCGGGGTGAAGGGTTTTCACCCTGCCACCCAGTATTGAGGGGTAAGTAGTAAGGCTTTCTACCGCCACGCAGGGAATGCCCAGGTCTTCCAGGAATTTTTGGGTGCCACCGGTAGAATAAATGGTGATGCCTAATTCATGAAGATTTTTAGCAATGGGTTCCAGTCCGTCTTTGTAAAAAACTGAGATCAGCGCAGATTGAATGTTCTTTTGCATGGTGGTAGGGTCTTAAAAGGAGGTGCAAAGGTAATGTCTGCCGCTCAGAGTACAAGGCTTAACAGGCGAAAGAGTGGTAATAAAACCAGGCAAACCATTGCCCAGAGCAGGCCCTGTGGCTTTCTATGCATCAGCCACCAGGCCAGTGCGGCGATACATCCATATAAAACAATCGTTTGCCAGAGACCGGGGTCCAGGTTGTGTATGACAGCAAACGGAATGTTATCGGTACGGGTGATCAATGTGTTCAATTGGAAGATGAGCCAGCAAATAATTTTACCAGTGCAGGAGGCCAGCACGGGTAAAGGGGCAACTAACAATAAGAACAGGCATCCGTAGAGGATCAATCCGGATAAAGGCACCGCAAAGAAATTGGAAAACAGGAAAAGGGTAGGAAACTGGTGAAAATGATAGAGCAGCAGCGGGAAAGTCAATATCTGTGCTGCCAATGTGATCGCATGCAGTTTCCACAACTGATCGAGTAATTTATTTTCGAAATGGATGCTTTTATACAATGGCTGCAGAAATAATAAAATACCCAGCACGGCGCTATAGGAAAGCTGAAAACCGATATCCCACAAAAAGAATGGATTGTATACGAGCAGGCAGAATGCGGAAGCTGCGAGTGAATTCAGGGAATGCCCTTTTTTGCCCATCAGATCGCCTACAAGGATGAAGGAAAAGGTAACGGCCGAACGAAGGATAGAAGCTCCTGCACCGGCGAGCAGACTGAACCCCCACAGGGTACAGAAAACCAGCAGGGGCGCTATCCTGCCAATAACCGGAACAGCACGCAAAGGTTTCAACAGGAATACCAGCAGACCATAGATCATAGCCAGGTGCATGCCACTGATGGCAATGATGTGCACCACGCCAGTATTGCTGTAAGACTGCATCAGTTCTTTATCCAGGTCATTCCGGTAGCCGATCAGTAAGGCTTCCGCTACACCCGCTTCTGTGTGACCGTTGATATAGGTGCGAAATGTATGAATGACAAAATCCCTTACCCTGAACAGCATGCTGGTAACGGGCTCCGCTAATGTGTTGTTGAGTAATTCGTAATCATGAGAAGAGAGGAATGCCTGGTAATGAATGCCCTGGCTTGCACAATATTTGCGATAATCGAAACCTGCTCGCGCATCATTGGTGATTGGCTGCAAGGGTTTGTACAACAGCAGCTGTGATCCGTAAACGAGCCCATGGCGCAGGTCTTCTTTTTTAAAATACAGCAATACATCACCCTGTACTTTTTTCCAACGGTTGACTTTCCCAGCGCCTGGTTGTTGTACATGCGTGATAGTGGTAAGGGCTTTAAACGACCGCCGTTTTTCAACGAGGGGCTCCTGTAATACGGCTATCAGTGTATCGCCCGGATGATAGTGGTTACCCAACCAGTTTGGCCGGTTTTGCCATTCATGTAAGTAGAAACTGGTCATACCTGCACTCAGTATCAGTAAGTGAACAGCTATGCCTGCTGCTTTTCTGAAACGGAATTTTTTTGTAACAGGCAAGAGCTGGTAAAAGAGAAAAAGACATGCTCCTGTTGCAGCCAGCAAACCAGCTATCATCCATGTTGGATGAATAATATCCTGTATGATGATGCCTGTAATGAGAGCCATCAACAGGCGAAGAAAAGGGCACTGTTTCCACGCAGGTATTCCGTATCGCTTCATGAAGCGAACATACTACGGGATACTTCGGACAGAACGGAGTATGGATGTGCTTACTTACTCAGGTTCATACTTCTTTCCTTGTACAAGGTGCGGAAGTATGGATCCCTCAGGTCTTTGATGAAACGGATGGCTTCTCCGGTACTTTTCATCTCAGGTCCCAGCTCTTTGTTTACACCGGGGAATTTTTCAAAACTGAACACAGGCTCTTTAATGGCATAACCATTGAGTTGCTTGTCCATCTGGAATTCGGTGAGTTTGGCCGCGCCCAACATTACTTTGGTAGCGATGTTCAGGTAAGGGATCTGGTAAGCTTTAGCAATGAAAGGCGTGGTGCGGGAGGCCCTGGGGTTGGCTTCGATCACATATACTTTGCTGTCTTTGATGGCAAACTGTATGTTGATAAGACCTTTGATATTGAGTGACCTTGCAATTTTTTCACTGTAATATTCCATGGTAGCCACCACCATCGGGGAAAGGTTGAAAGCAGGAAGAACGGCATTGCTGTCGCCGCTGTGGATACCTGCGGGTTCAATATGTTCCATCACCCCCATGATGTGGAAGTTTTCACCATCGAAAATGGCGTCTACTTCAGCTTCCTGGCAACGGTCAAGGAAATGGTCGATCAGGATCTTATTGCCTGGTAAATGTTTCACGAGGCTGATCACGGCCTGTTCCACTTCATCATCGTTGATCACGATGCGCATTCTTTGTCCGCCCAGTACATAACTCGGACGAACCAGCACCGGGTATCCAACTTTATTGGCCACTTCAATGGCTTCTTCAGCAGTGTAGGCGGTACCATATTGAGGGTAAGGAATATCGAGTTCTTTCAACAGATCACTGAAACGTCCACGGTCTTCGGCAATATCCATACTGTCGAAAGAAGTGCCGATGATCCTGATGCCTTTCTCGTGCAGGCGTTTGGCCAGCTTGAGGGCAGTTTGACCACCCAGCTGTACGATCACGCCTTCGGGCTGCTCCAGTTCAATGATTTCCCACAAATGTTCCCAAAATACGGGCTCGAAATACAGTTTGTCGGCCATATCGAAATCGGTAGATACCGTTTCAGGGTTACAATTGACCATAATGGCTTCGTAACCGCACTCTTTGATGGCCAGTAAACCATGCACACAACAGTAGTCGAACTCAATGCCCTGCCCGATCCTGTTGGGGCCGCTGCCTAAAACAATGATCTTTTTCCTGGAGGAAGGGATTGATTCGTTGGAATTAAGTCTAGGATTCATTTTTGCGAAAGATTGCGCAAAATTAGGGGATTCGGGGGAATTAATTGGCAACAACTACCATCTCTTGCAACGCTCGCGCCATTCCTGCTTGAGTTTTTCCCTTTCTTCGGGACTCATATTGTGCCATTTCTCGCGCAGTTCGGATTTCCAGCCGCCATTGCCGCCGCATCCCGGGCCGCCCCAGCGGCCCTTGATACCTCCGAAGAGGATCTTTGATAATACCAGGAGCCCGATCGCCTGCCAGAAATCGATGACCGGAACGGCTACGATGCCCACCAGTACATGATTCCACAATTGCATGACCACATATCCCAGGAGGCTGGCTATGAAGAGGGCAATTACGATACATCCCAGGATTTTTTTTATCCAGAATTTTTTGTTCATTTCAATTCGTTTACTAATGATATAATAATTCGTTTTTAAGTGTAAGCAGTCTTTCCCTCAGGTGCAGCACTGCATAGCGCTTACGGCTGATGAGGGTATTAACAGTTTCCCCTGTTTGCTCTGCGATCTCTTTGAATGGCACCCCTTCGATTTCGTTCAGTATGAACACATCGCGTTGGGAAGTTGGTAGTTCATTCAGCGCTGCGTAGAGCGTTTCCCAGAAAAGTGAACGGAGATAATCCGTTTCGGGAGAATTGCGTTCGTCGAAAAAAAGGTTGGTCCAGTCAAACGCTGTTTCGTCTGAGCCGCCTGTATACAAGTCCTCGAGCAACTCGGGCTTTTTCTTGCGGTTGCGGTCGGTGATCTTGTTCCGGGTAACAGTGAAGAGCCAGGCCGTAAGTTGTTCAATAGGTTTGGTATTACCGAGCAATTGGTAAAAAACATCCTGCAGGATATCTTCCGCATCGGCTTCATTGCCCACGCGTTTGCGTATGAAAGCCATCAATCGCTTGCTATACGTGTTGATGACCTCGGTAATATTGTTCTTGCGGGGTCCGCTCATGTCTGCTACTATCGTCAGCGCCTTATCCATTTAGAGAGGTAGACGGGGAGGAGGCGCTGATATTTTAAAAGTAGCGGAAATGTCTGATTTCTGATTTGGCCATTTCCGATTTAGGGTTAGAAAAGTGTTTGTGGCGGAAGGAAACCGGGTTTCAGGAGGTTAAGGCCACAAGCGGCATTCAGACGGTCTACCAGGTAAACGGTGAGTTCGGGAGAAAAAGCTTCATCATGCATGTGCATGAAAAAATACAATTCTTCCAGGCCCTGGTCGATCCAATATTGAATGCGGGCGATCCATTCGTCGATGCGTGTGTAGTCGGTCGGGTGCAGGCTGTTGCCTACATAACGAATAAAAGCTTTGGGGATGGTCAATTGCATGTGCGCGCAATCTCTTCGTCCGCTCGTGTCTGTGATCACAGCGCCCAGCTTCCGTTCCGTTAAAAAACCGAACAGTTCTTTCCGGATGGCAGCGTCACCGAACCAGGAAGGATGGCGTACTTCCAGGAAAAACTGCAGGTCTGTAGGAAGGGATTGGAGGAAATCGAATAATTCATTTTTCCTGCCTGGAGAGAAAGCGTCGCTGACCTGTACAAAAATGGGACCCAGGTGTTCTCCGAAAGCCATGAGCCCTTTCAGGAATTCGGTGGTGATGAATTCTTTTCCCTGCAGGTTACCATAATGGGTAACGCCCTGGTACATTTTCGGACAAAACAGAAAATCCCTTCCTGCTGCTTTGGCTGCCCATTTACCAATGGCTGCTTCATCGTATACTTTGTAATGCGTGGCGTTGAGCTCGATGCAGTTGTAATGTTTTACATAGTGCTCGAGAAAATCCTTCTCCTTTGTTTTGGGCGGATAGATCTTGCCGATCCATTCTTTTCTTCCCCATTTGGCGCAGCCCAGGTAGAGTTTTGGAGCATCAACGCTGCGTCCACCCAGTACCTGCAGGTTCTCTTCCGGCTCTGCCGGCAATGAAAAATGAATCGACTCGAGTTCTGCTACCGGCACGCGTCCAAATTCCATAATGCTGTTTTAGGTGATGCGCTAAAGTTCGCCCTTTCCTGACAACTAATATCTATCAACTGACTTCACACAATTCTTCCCATCTCGTAGTATACCTGGGACTGCGTAGCTCCTGCCGCATTTTCCAGTTGCGGGCAGTACCGGAAGAAGCGAATTTGAGGATATCGTCGCGCATGGCAAAGTTTACGTTATCCATGGTGCTCATGAGCAGGCGGCGGTTGTTGAGGGTTTCAGGCATGAACAGGTTACCCTGCACCGATTCGTCGGGCACGATGCCACTGAGCATCACACCTGCTTTTTTATAGGTTCTCCCTTCTTCATACAATTGTTCTGCCAGTTCTACTGCCGGTTTGATGAGTTCCTGTGTGAGGGAAGTGGCGAGCGGAAGGGTAACATGACTGCTGATGGTAGGTCCGTGTCTGAAATAAGTATTGTGCGATTGTTCTTTGGGAACGATGAATACACTCACCACTTTTGCGGCGCCATGTTGTCGCCTCAGTTTTTCTGCCGCGCGTGAAGTATAGGTAGCGATGGCTTCTTTGATGTCTTTCACATCATGCACCGGAGAGCCAAACATGCGTGTGGTGGCGATCATTTTTTTAACGAGCCGGTCTTCTCCCATTTCAATACAGGATTCTCCCCGCAATTCTTTCAGTAACCGGGTGCCTGTTACGCCGCCCATATATTTACGTCCCCAGGAAGGATCTTTGATGCTCAGTTCGTAAGCGTTGTTAATGCCTTGCTGCCGCAGTTTGTGGGCATAGCGGAATCCTACGCCCCAGATGTCTTCGATATCTGTTTTCACCAGGGCTTGTTGTATGGTGCGGGGACTATCCAGCACCAGCACGCAATCGGTGATGTCTTTGTGTTTTTTGGCCAGCCGGTTGGCTATTTTGCTCAACACTTTGGTAGGTGCCACGCCAATGGATACGGCGATGCCCGTCCACTGTTCTACGATGGTCCGTATCCGGATGGCCATTTCCCGTATCTGATCTTTAGGGATATGGTCCAGGTCGAGAAAGGCTTCATCCACCGAATATACTTCCACGCGGCCGGGAGGCAGGAGCAGGCGGAGTGTTTCCATGACACGCCAGCTCAGATCACCATACAGGTGATAGTTCGATGAAAAAGCAGTGACATTATGCTGCCGGATCAGGGGCTTTGCCTGGAAATAAGGACCGGCCATGGCAATACCCAGCGCTTTGGCTTCATCGCTGCGCGAGACGATGCATCCGTCGTTATTACTCAATACCACTAAGGGTTTGCCTTTCAGTTCGGGTTTAAACAGCCGCTCGCAGGAGCAATAGAAATTGTTGCAGTCAACGATCGCTTTCATAACTGGTGTATGCTGTAAACTACTACGCCCCATACGGCATAGTTAGAAAACTCGTCGATCGGTATATCGCCGTAGCGTTTGTTCTCAGCTATTAGTGCAATACCCTTGATATGGGTGTGCAGGCGCCTGACCAGCAATTCTCCGTTCACGATGGCTACGATCACTTTGCCGGTGGTGGCTTTGAGGCTGCGGTCCACGATCAGGGTATCGCCGCTGTAGATGCCGGCGCCGATCATGGCATCGCTGTTCATGCGAAAGAAAAAAGTAGCGGGTTTGTTGTGAATGAGCTGTTCGTTGAGGTCGATGCCTCTTTCCATATAATCATCGGCTGCTGCGCCAAAGCCGGTGGCGTTGGCAGTGGGGATCTCCCACTGGCTGAATTGTTTGGAGCCTTTATAGGCGGCTCCGTAGCACTGTTCCCCTTGCATAGAAATTAATTTTGTTTAACTAAATTATTTAGTAAATTTATGCTAAAATAATTGACAAACTAAAAAATACCGGAAAATATGGAATGGAATTATCAACTCGTCACCCGCCTGGGAGCGGGCTCGCTGACCCTGGCTCATTTTTGGGCCCGGGAAGACATGGAAGAAACCTTGATCCGCTGGATGCACCGCATCATCAGCGCACAAAAGAGTTTCAGGGTTACCCTGCAGTCTCCCGCAGAAGAATCGGTTGTACGGATCTCCGACCGGCAACCTTTGCAGCAACTGGCCAGGGAATTGAAAATAGTAGATGACTATGTGCGGAGTTATGGTTGTCCGGATATGAAACTGATCACCAACCCCAGCCTCCCCGCCGGCACCTGCGATGCCTTGCCTGCTTCTTTCGAAATAACGGAACTGGTATTGGTACGGAGAAAACATGCATTCGATACCAATCGCCAGGTAAATGTATTCGGCCTGCGGCCGGCCTGACCCAAAAACGCGAGTATGCAAAATAGCATCCACCCCCTGGCAGATTGCCCGGTAAGCGATTACCTGCTGGTGCTGGAGCCACATGAGGCATTGCGGGCAACCATCATGGCGCTGAAACAATCTTTTGCCGAACGGTATCAATGTCCGTCTGCCGTGCACAGTAAACCGCATATCACATTGTTGCGTTTCATGCAATTCAATATGCTGGAATCGCGTATCGTACAAAGACTGGATACCCTCATCAAAGGGAATCCGTCTTTTGTAGTAGAGCTGGAAAATTTTGGCAGTTTTCCCACGCATACCATTTATATAGAAGTGAAGACCAAAACGCAGATCACGGAACTGGTGCGGTCGTTGCGTCCGGTGCAGCGGTTGTTGAAATTCGATGCGGAACATAAACCACATTTCATTACCGAGCCACACCTAACGGTTGCGCGGAAGCTGCTTCCCTGGCAATACGAGAAAGGATGGCTGGAGTTCAGTAACAGTCATTTCAGCGGGCGGTTCATGGCCCAACACGTATTGCTGTTAAGAAAAGAGACAGGTACTAAAAAATATGAACTCGTAAAACGATTCGAGTTGCTCAACGTAAAAAGAGTAGAACCAAAACAGGCGAGCCTGTTTTTTTAACGAAGAGGTTTTGTATATGGAAGAAGAACAAGAACAACCAACATCGCCTGACCAATATCTAAAAGGCAGGGGGGCGCAATTCAACCCGCGTAACCGTTTCCTCAAAAATGAAAGGGTGCGGGAACATATAGAAGCCATTGATGACTGGACGGAGCACAACATTGCAACGGTGTACCTGGAAGACCAGGCCAAAGGTATTGTGAATAAAGTGGAGAGTCCCGATGTAGGGATGTTCTACAGTATGAATCCTTACCAGGGTTGTGAACATGGTTGTATTTACTGTTATGCGCGCAATGCGCACGAATACTGGGGATACAGTGCGGGACTGGATTTTGAACGGAAGATCATCGTTAAAAAGAATGCGCCGCAATTGCTGCGTAAATTCCTTATGAACAAGAACTGGCAATGCGTGCCTATCAGTCTGAGTGGTAATACCGATTGTTACCAGCCGGCAGAAAAAAAATATAAGATCACCAGGCAATTGCTGGAAGTATGCAATGAATTCAACCAGCCGGTAGGTATGATCACCAAGAATGCCGGCATATTGCGTGATAAAGACCTGTTGCAGGAGATGGCACGTAAAAGACTGGTGAGTGTATTGGTGAGTATCACTTCCTTCAATGAAGATTTACGACGTGCCATGGAACCGCGTACAACAACTGCAAAGCAAAGGCTGCGGGTAATCAAAGAATTGAGTGATACCGGCGTACGGGCAGGGGTGATGCTGGGCCCCATGATACCTGGTTTGAATGAGCATGAAATGCAACGCATCATGGAGGCCGCCAGTCAGAATGGAGCAAAGTTCAGTGCGTATACTTTTATACGGCTCAATGGCGCTATCAAACTCATTTTTCACGACTGGCTGTATAAAAACTTTCCCGACCGTGCCGATAAAGTATGGCACCTGATAGAAAACGGGCACGGTGGGCAAGTGAACGACAGCCGCTATGGCGTGCGCATGCGTGGAGAAGGACCGATCTCAGATTTGGTGCGGCAACAATTCATCAAGTATAATAAATTATACAAACTCAATGCAGAGCGTTGGGAACTGGATTGTTCGCAGTTCAGGAGGCCCGGTGAGCAAGGCCGGCTATTTTGAGGGTACTGTTTTGTGGATACCCGATTTGTCTTATTTTCAATACGCACAAATCTTCATTAAACCGGTTAATACCCATCAGTATTCCTGAACCCATATTGAAACGTACCCTTTCCCTGCGAACCACCATTGCTATTGTAATAGGCGGCGTGATTGGGTCGGGTATATTTATGAAGCCGGCATTGATGGCCGCACAATTGCAATCGCCGCTGTTGTTATTGAGTGTATGGATGGTAGCGGGTATTGTTACTTTGTTCGGGGCTTTGTCGAATGCGGAAGTGGCGGTGATGTTTCCGGAAACGGGTGGACAATTTGTATTCTTTCAAAAAATGTATGGTCCCCGCTTTGCCTTCCTGTATGGGTGGGCTGCATTCGCTGTATTCAATACGGCCGGCAATGCCTCCATTGCTTATGTGTTTTCGCAGTATGCCAATTATTTCATCCATTTACCCAGGTTGTCGCTTGCAACAGAGCAGGCTTATCACTTGCATATACCCGGGGTAGGAACCATTTTTCCTTTGGAGCAGATAGGAGTAAAACTGCTTACCGTGTTCATCATTGTTGTATTAACCCTGATCAATTATTTCAGTGTAGGGTATGGCAGTATGGTGCAACGTTTTTTAACGGCATTGAAAGCAGTAGCCATTGTGTTGCTCATTGGTGGTATCCTGTTTTCGGGGAAAGGATCCTGGGAACACCTGGTAACTGCTACGCCACAACACCTTCAGGGATTGAATTTTATTGGTATGTACATGGCTGCAGTTGCAGGCGCTTTCTGGGCTTATGACGGATGGAACAATATCACGTTCGTAGCAGGTGAGATCAAAGAACCACAACGGAATATTCCCCGCAGTCTTTTCACCGGATTGTTTTTCTGCATTATTGTGTATGTATTGCTCAACCTGGCTTTTGTATATGTATTGCCCATTCAGCAATTGGCAAACTCCTCTTTTGTGGCGTCTGATGCCGCTTCTGTTGTTTGGGGAATGAAAGGTGGTTCCCTGATCGCTTTGTTGGTGATGTTGTTTGTATTGGGTACTACCAATGCCAATGTGCTGGCTACCGCCCGGGTTACATTTGCAACTGCTGCATCGAGCAAAAAAACAAACTGGGTCGGGAAAATACAATCGCGCTACCATACACCTGGTAATGCTTTGCTGCTGAATGCTTGCTGGACGATCATACTTATTTTCAGTGGCTCTTTTGACATGTTGACTGATATGCTCATTTTTGTGAGCTGGTTTTTCTATGGTATGAGCGCGCTGGGGGTCTTTATACTGCGGTATAAAATGAAGGATTTTCCGCGTACCTACAAAGTATGGGGTTACCCTTTTGTTCCCCTCCTGTTTGTTGTATTCGCCTTCTTTTTTCTTGCCAGTACTTTATACACAGATATCATAAATTATAGAAACGGGCATACGCAAGTGATCAATTCATTATTGGGAATATTGATCACTTGCGTTGGAATACCTCTATATTATTTTTTCAAGAACCGGAAGCCTTGAAATACTTTACTTTTATCACTCTATCTAGGAACACTCCTCGGTTGGTTTAAAATACTGTCAGCATCAATTCTGGCATTTTTTATATAATACAACAGAGAATCCCTATTATTGGTGCTTTCGAATCGTTTATACCAAATGGTATTTTTTAATACACTGTCCATTGACGGGTTATGATAACTGAATGTCTGCTGCATGTCTTTTCTTATTTCTGTTATGCCGCTTATGCTACTAGTTGTTAAAAAGTGCATAGAAATTCCCAGGATAAAAAAAACAACTTGTAAAACGATACCGACTGCTACTATATATACAGCTATTCTGAAAAGTTTGCTTTCTACTAGTTTCATACTATTTTATTTTGAAAGTGTAATTGTGTATGGAAAAGGAGTGTTGAGATTTATTGAAATCCTCCATTGTTCTGGGATAGTAGAAATAAGGCCTAATGAAGATAAACCAACAGCATAATTCATATTAAAGTAGATGGTTAGAGTATTAGTGCTCTGAAAAAAATACGAATATACATCGTCCATCGAGCCAAGCGAGTACGTCCCTATAGCCCATGAAGGAGAGATATTGATCGAGAAATTTTTTGGAATCGATAGGCTTTGCATGCTCTGGTTGATAGTAAAAGACACCGTAGCTTTAGCGTATAAGCCATTAAAAAAGACCGAACCACTAAAGTCAGTCTTAAAAGTTTTAGTTCCATCAGCATTAATTGTTACAACTGTATTTCTTCCAGAACAAGATATTAACGACGGCATTTCAACAATTGCTGCACCACCACCACTCGACGGGACAGAAGATTGATCATAATTATACGAAAAAAAGTAATCCAAACTTTGATTTAAAAGCCAATAAAGACTCCAAAAATTCATTGGTGAGCCTGAAGGTAAATATCCGGTAACTTGAACATTTGGTAATGTGCATCCTGGATCAACGACATATAACTTTTTGATTATAGGAGAAGCCGATGTTGTTTGAACCTGAGTTCCTTTTTGCGCTGTTCCTGTAACTTTTCCATCAACAACAATAAAATTATTTAGAATACTATCATTAACAGCAGTGAGTAAGATTTCACCAGAAAATTTACCTTTTGCTGAAGAAGAAGCACTTTTAAGTTCCACCCAATTATAAGATTGTTTGCCATTTAGAACGCCAAATATTAAAAATTTTCCAGATGGCTTTTTGCTGTGAATCATTAATACGACTGGCTTTCCCTTTAGCTGTGTAATTTCCACTTTATTCCAATCGAGATCATTAAAATTGTTTGAAGACATCTTTTCCTGCAAAGTCGTATATGCGACTTTTTCTAAATCAGTTTTTTGAACTACTGGTGAATTTTCCTTTGAACAGGATGCGATTAATGCCGTACAAGATATTAATACCAAATAGACAGTCCTTAATTTTTTCATACTCTTTCGGTGTTTTATGTTAGTGCTATGGCTATTATTTTGACATTCTATTTTATAAAAAATAGAAATGGCAATGAATGTGAGCTTTTAATAGAATTCTTTTTGAATCTAAGAACAGTATAAAATTGGTTAGCTCTTAGATTCACATAATTCATCCAAATTAAACTTCATTACTACTATTCAGTATGGTAAACCGTAATAGTAAAGCCTCTGATTTTTTTAGGGGGGGTAAACTAGGGTTTTGTGAAACCCAATCAGATGAGCAGCTTAATCATATATTAAAAGTAAGGTGAATAAATAATAACTGCAATTGTATTCTCACGGAATTTTGAATGGTGTTTTCACTGGGTTTAATGGTGTTTTCAACGCAAGCACCACTCGACTATATGTGACTTTAGTACATTCAATCGAGTTGTGTTCTTCGAAAAGAATTGATAATCAGTAAAATCTGTAAATCAGGCATTTCCGCTATTTTCGCCCAAAGTATACAGTTTATGGAGGCAGTTATTAGGGCCATTGAGGAGCTTTTCGAAATTGTGCAACGCAGGAAAGCAGATCGCATTGAGAAATTACCGCAAAGCGGGAGCGACAGGATTTATTTCAGGATATATGCAGGCATGGGTAGTTTTATTGCTACCTATAACCTCAATAAAAAGGAAACGCAGACATTCATTTATTTCAGCAAGCATTTCAAAAATGCAGGTCTTCCGGTTCCCCGTATCCTGGGCGTTAATGAAGACGATACCCTTTATATCCAGGAAGACCTTGGCCGTGATTCATTGCTGAATAAACTGGAACAGAACGGACATGGCGATTATGCGTATGGATTATTCCAGAAAAGTTTGTCGGCCCTCGCTAAAATGCAAATACTGGGCGACAAGGGACTGGATTACGACTGGAGCCTTACGGCCAAGGAATTTGGCAAACAAGCTATCTTAAGTGACCTGTTGTATTTCAAATACTATTTCCTAGACACCCTGCAATTGCCTTACGATAAACAGGCCATGTTGGACGACTTCGAGGCATTGAGCACTTATCTCACGCATACTGAGTATAAGTATTTTATGTTCCGCGATTTTCAGAGCCGCAACATCATTGTAAAGAACGATGAAGTGAATTTCATCGATTACCAGGGCGGAATGAAAGGAGCGCTGCAATACGATGTGGCATCTTTGTTGTGGCAGGCGAAAGCAGAACTGAGCGAAAAATGGAAAGACGATTTACTGGACTATTACATGGACCAGATCGATCAATTGCTGGAGCAGCCGGTAGACCGCGTTACTTTTGTGAGTCAGTACAACGGATATGTATTGATCCGTTTATTACAGGTGATGGGCGCTTATGGATTCAGGGGACTGTTTGAACGAAAGGCACATTTCCTGGCCAGCATTCCACTGGCACTTCGCAACCTGAAATTTTTCATAGAGAACAAACGTATCGGCATTGTAATGCCTGAGTTTACGCGGGTATTGAAACTGGTGGTAACCGATGAAATGATAGAGCGGTTTGAACCGCCACAGGCCAATGAGCAAACGCCGTTACTCATTCATATTAACAGTTTCAGCTACCGGACAGGCATACCCAACGATGAATCAGAGAACGGAGGCGGTTTCGTGTTCGATATGCGGGGAATCCTGAATCCCGGCCGCTTCGATGAGTATAAAAAGTTGAGTGGGAAAGACAAACCCGTACAGGATTTCCTGGAACAACGCACCAAGATGAATGAGTTCCTGAACAGCGTGTGGGATTTGGTGGATATTACAGTAGAAACCTATCTGAAACGGGATTTCAGCAGTCTGATGATCAATTTTGGTTGCACAGGCGGACAACACCGCAGTGTGTATGCTGCCGAACAAACAACCCGGCACCTGAAGAACAAATACAAAGTAAAAGTAGTGCTCACACATACCAATCAATTGAACTGGGTACAATAAATTACGCGCGTACTATGAAAGCCATGCTATTCGCCGCAGGTCTTGGTACCCGGCTCAAACCCTGGACCGATCATCATCCCAAAGCGTTGGCGTTGGTAAATGGTAAGAGCTTGCTGCAACGTAATATTGAATACCTGCAACAGTTCGGCATCAATGAGGTGATTGTTAATGTGCATCATTTTGCAGATCAAATTATTGATGCCATCACTCAAAACGAAGGATGGGGCAGCCGGATTACTATTTCCGATGAAACAGATGCTGTGTTGGAAACGGGTGGAGGATTGAAGAAAGCAGCCTGGTACTTTGAGGCGGAAAAAGATTTTGTAGTCATGAACGTAGACATTCTCACCGATATGCGGTTGGATGATATGATACGCCGGCACGAAGCGGAACAACCCCTTGCTACACTGGCGGTATCTGACAGGACTACTTCACGCTATTTTTTATTTGATGCTGCAAGCAGGCTCAAAGGATGGCGTAATGTGAACAGCGGCGAAGAGAAACCGGCTGGATTGCGGTCTGTAAAAGACTATACACTGTTGCAGCAGAAAGCGTTCAGTGGTATTCATGTTATCAATACCGGCCTTTTCGAGGCAATGAAACAGGAAGGAAAATTCTCCATGGTAGACGTATATCTTTCATTGATGGATCATTACCCCATTCAATGTTTCGACCACAGCGGTGCGCGTTTTATTGATGTAGGAAAACCTGAAAGTATTGCGAAAGCTGAAACATGGTGCAGCTAAACCTGTATCAACTATTGGTTACACTTTGATGTAAATTTTCCGCTTATCCAACAAGTAAACAATCAGCCAATAAAACGCGATCGTTACCAATGCATACACCAGCGAACCTACCCGCAGGTCTGAAGCGATGTCTTTGCAGATATGATTGTAAAACCAGGCGAAAGGAGAAGTATATACTTTTTTACCGGCTTCATCCAGGTGATCTACCCAACGGAACATGGCCAATACCCTTGGCAGGAATCCACTCAATACAAATATGAACAGGGGGTTTTTGCCAAACACATCAAAGAACCGGCTCCAGGCGCCTTTGACAGCTTTGAATTCAACGAGGTAAATGAGTGTGCCGATGGTTAACATGGCCAGTCCGGTTGTATACAGTACATAACTGCTGGTCCATATTTTTTTGTTGATGGGGAATACCATATCCCAACAGAAACCTGCAAAGATCAACACCACCCCGGCAACAAAAAGATTGCTGAGCATTTCATAGGTCTTACCTTTTTGCTGGATGTATTGTCCCACCATGAATCCCAGGATCACCTGCACAACAGGCGCCATGAGGCTGCCCAATCCTTCCGGATCAAAAGCGAGACCTTCTCCTTTGTACATGTGCGCTTCACCCAGGATGTTTTTATCGAACTGTGTACCAAAATAACCTTGCAGGCTGTAAGGATCGCCGGGAGCGCCCAGCCAGTTGCAGATGAACCAATATAATAAGAGCAATATGCCACCTGTTACAAATGCGCCTTTTGTTTTTCCGTAGAATACAATAATGGAAGCGAAGAAATAACAAAGCGCTATTCTTTGCAATACACCCAGTATACGTATGGTATCCCAACTCTTAAAAGCGATATGGTCGCCATCCCATTTAACAAAGGGACTCCAATTCAGGAACAGGCCGATCAGGAATATGAGCAGGGTCCTTTTGATCACTTTCTTCCAGAAAACACCTGCGCCGGCTTGTTCAAAACGGGGCATCACGAATGCCATGGCATTACCTACTGCAAATAGGAAAAACGGAAATACCAGGTCGGTAGGCGTACAACCGTGCCAGGTGGCGTGCTCAAGCGGACTATAAATATGTGCCCAGCTACCGGGGTTGTTGACCAGTATCATGAGCGCCACGGTGGCTCCCCGGAATACATCGAGCGAGTAATAACGTTGGTTCATGGCAGGCGGGTTGATTACCGGATGAAGATAGTAAAGGAAAATGAAAATATAGCGCCCTGATGCGGCGCCAAGCAGGGTATTTGCTTATTTTGCGCCCGTTAAGAAAGCAGTACAGATGAGCAAAAATATTATGATCACCGGTGGAGCCGGTTTCATCGGTTCACATGTGGTCAGGCTATTCGTGAACCAATACCCCCAATACCAGGTCATTAACCTAGATGCCCTTACTTATGCGGGTAATTTAGAGAACCTGAAAGACATTGAAAACAAACCCAATTACCGGTTTGTAAAAGCCAATATACTCGACAGTGAAGCGCTTGAAAAAGTGTTTGATGAATATAGTATAACTGATGTGATCCATCTGGCAGCGGAATCGCATGTGGACCGCTCCATTGTTTCCCCGCTGGATTTTGTCTATACCAATATCATCGGCACAGTGAACCTGCTTAATACAGCCCGTAAAAAATGGGCGGCCGATTACTCCAAACACCGCTTCTATCATATTTCCACTGATGAAGTATACGGTAGCCTGGGTGAGACTGGTTTCTTCACAGAAGAAACAGCTTATGATCCCCGCTCGCCCTATTCGGCCAGCAAGGCTTCTTCCGATCATTTTGTGCGGGCCTATCATGAGACTTATCATCTGCAAACCGTTGTTTCCAATTGTTCCAACAATTACGGACCTTATCATTTCCCCGAGAAGCTGATACCATTGTTCATCAACAATATCATCAATGGAAAACCTTTACCGGTTTATGGTGATGGGAAGTACACGCGTGACTGGCTTTATGTGAAAGATCATGCAACAGCCATCGATGCGGTGTTTCATAAAGGCGTAACTGGTGAGACCTATAATATCGGTGGATTCAATGAATGGAAGAACATTGACCTGGTGAAACTGTTGTGTAAACTGATGGATGAAAAGCTGGGCCGCAGTGCCGGAACCAGTGAGCAACTCATTACTTATGTCAAAGACCGTCCCGGTCACGACAGGCGTTATGCCATCGATGCCGGCAAGATCAACAAAGCGCTGGGCTGGAAGCCATCGGTAACATTTGAACAGGGGCTGGCCGAAACGATCGACTGGTACCTGGCCAATACAGAATGGCTGAACCATATTACCAGCGGCAATTATCAACATTATTACGAATCAATGTATAGCAACCGCTGATATGAGAGTGGAATCTACAAAACTGGAAGGCTGCTTCATCATCCATGATACTGTGTTCGGTGATCAGAGAGGTTATTTCTTTGAAAGCTTCAACAAAAAAACATTCCTGCAACAAACTGGGATTGACGTGGATTTTGTGCAGGACAACCAGTCACGCTCACAGAAAGGAGTGCTGCGCGGGTTGCATTTTCAGCATGGCGAATTTGCCCAGAGCAAACTGGTGCGTGTGCTGGAAGGAAAGGTGCTGGATATAGCGGTAGACTTGCGTAAAAAATCGCCTACTTACGGTCAGCACATCGCTGTTGAACTGTCTGGCGAGAGCCATACCCAGTTCTATGTGCCCCGTGGTTTTGCACATGGCTTTGTAGTGTTGAGTGAAACCGCAACCTTCTTCTATAAATGCGATAATTATTATAACAAAGCTTCCGAGGGAGGGATTATTTACAATGATCCCGAATTAGGCATCGACTGGGGCCTGCCGCAGGAGCAACTGTTACTGTCGGAAAAAGATACGGTATTGCCCACTTTGAAAATGATTGCAAACGAACTTAACTTTTAAACCATGAAGGGTATTATTCTCGCAGGAGGATCCGGTACACGTTTGTACCCTATCACCAAAGGCATCAGCAAACAACTGATGCCGATCTATGACAAGCCGATGATCTATTATCCTTTATCGGTCTTGATGCTGGCGGGTATCCGGGATATCCTCATCATCACTACACCGGAAGACAGTACCCAGTTCCAGCGGCTGCTGGAAGACGGATCGGAGTTGGGTTGCAGGTTTTCTTACGCTACCCAGGCGGTGCCCAACGGACTGGCGCAGGCTTTTGTGATCGGGGAGCAGTTCATTGGGAATGACAAAGTAGCGCTGATACTGGGGGATAATATTTTTTATGGAGCCGGGTTCAGTCAGCTCGTGCAGTCTTTCAACGATGTAGACGGCGCTGCTGTTTTTGCTTATGAAGTGAACGATCCCGAACGATATGGCGTGGTGGAATTCGATGAAAAGCAAAACGCCATCTCGATAGAAGAAAAACCCAAGGCACCCAAATCGAATTACGCGGTGCCAGGCCTGTATTTTTACGATAATGAAGTGGTATCCATTGCCAAAAGCATTGAACCTTCGGCGAGGGGTGAATACGAGATCACTACGGTGAACAATGAATACCTGCAACAGGGAAAGCTGAAAGTGGGTATTATGAGCCGGGGAACGGCCTGGCTCGATACGGGCACTTTTGAATCTTTAAGCGATGCCTGTGAATTTGTACGGGTGATAGAAAAAAGGCAGAGCCAGAAAATAGGCTGTATAGAAGAAGTGGCTTACCGTATGGGATATATCAACCGGGAGCAACTGACGAAACTGGCTGATAAATATGCCAAAAGCGGCTATGGAGAGTATTTGCGCAGGCTGAGGGGAAGTTGATAGATGTTAGTTGTTGGAATGTTAATGTTAGGTATCTGTCAACTAACAACTACCAGCTAATAACTATTTCGTAAATTTAGGGTAGGAATCAAACGCATCTGTTATGTCAACCGTAGAATTTAACGAGATGTTGTTGAGTAATGCTGAGTTCCTGAAGCCTTTCACCGCTACCTTGACTCATGACCAGGATGACGCCCGTGATCTTTACCAGGAAACTTTGTGCAAAGCGTTAGCCAACCAGGATAAATACCATGAGGGTACCAATATCAAAGCGTGGTTGTACACCATTATGCGCAACATCTTCATCAACCATTATCGGCGCAGGGCTAAACAGCGTACGATATTCGATCATACTCCCAATGAATTTTTACTCAACCAGGGCGCGCATGCTGTTTACAATGAAGCCCTTTCTACTATCAGCCTGAAAGAAATGCAGGCGGCGATATACAAACTCCCTGCATTGTTCCGCAATCCTTTTCTTTTATATTTTGAAGGATATCGCTACAATGAAATCGCAAAAGCACTCCACGAGCCGCTGGGTACCATTAAAAGCCGCATTCACTTTGCGCGTAAGTTGCTGAAGAAACAGATCAAGAGGAGTTGATGGATGTCAGGTTTTTCTTCTCGGAACTAACAATTCACAACTGATAACTCTCCTTGGGTTTCTGTAATTTTAATGAATGGAACAAGTAATATTGGTCGATGAAAAGGATATTGAGTTGGGTGTGATGGAAAAAATAGAAGCACATAAAAAGGCGTTGTTACACAGGGCATTCAGTGTTTTCATTTTTAACAGTCGTGGCGAATTGTTGTTGCAGCAGCGATCTATCAACAAATACCACAGTGGCGGACTCTGGACGAATACTTGTTGCAGCCACCCGCGTCCGGGTGAAGATACTTTGCAGGCAGCCACCCGGCGATTGAAAGAAGAAATGGGCTTTGATGTTCCGCTGGAAAAAGCATTTACTTTTATTTATAAAACGGAATTCGTGAACGGACTCAGCGAACATGAATTTGATCATGTATTCGTGGGTTATTATGATGGCCAGATAACCCCGAACCCCCAGGAGGCGGAAAGCTATATTTTCCAATCTTTTTCACAAGTAGCACAGTTGCTGAAAGAGGAGCCCGCCCGGTTTACCACCTGGTTCCATATTGCATTTCCCCAGATACGCAACTGGTGGAATCACCGGAATGAAATCTGAGGTTTTAAAGGCTTTCCCCTATTTTTGCGCGGTTTCCGGGCATTATTCCCAACCGGCCTCGTAGTACAATGGATAGTATAAGAGTTTCCGAAGCTCCAGATCCAGGTTCGATTCCTGGCGAGGCCACAATATCAAAAATATAACTATCGCAATTTGCTGTAAGTCAATGATTTGTGTGATCTCGTTAAAACATGGTGTCAAAACTGGTGTCAATTTACAGATAAATAATCAGAAGCTATTATGACAATTCATTTTACAACCCAGATTTATCCATCCAGTACTTCCAAATAATCACCATGGCCATTGTGTCAAGTTCGCAATACTGTAATAGTAGCTGGATCAGCTGCTCTCTTCTTTCAGGATTGTTGGCCGATCCAAACATGATTTCATTATAAGCTCTCATCGCACCTGTACCATCTTTCACAACTTCTTCTTTTTCAAGCTCACCAATAATCGGAGCAAGTGTATCGTAAGGATTTAATGTTGTTTCATCAGCCGGCACATATTGTTCAAACCAAGGGATAGCATGTAGATAGGGATTATTGTTCCAAATGGCAGGTAATACCTTTTTGATCGAGGTTTTTCCCTTCATATAAGGATGAAAATAATATTTTAGCGTTAACTCATTCATGTCAACAAAACGGCCAGTTCTATTTTGCTTTTTGTCAGTTGTAATACCGGTGAGCCATTCACGTAATGTATCATTTTGGTAATTGTAGACATCCATTTGCTCCAAGATGGTTCTTAGTATTGTGTTTTCAAATGAAGACCACATGACAGGGGTACCAGTTGTTCCTATTGCTTGCATAAGTTGTTCTGCGAAGCGAAAATTCGGGAAATTATATTCTCTATTGATAAATTCCGAATGCTGTGGGGCATCTCCTGGTTTTTGTATGGTATGGCAACTCCATTGGAAAGCAATAAATTCGTATGGGCGCATTCCCTTGTGATAAGGAATAGCACCCGTGTATGTTTCAAAATCTATAAAATGTAGAGGATATTTCAGCCTGCTCAAAGCATTTTTCATTTCGCTGCTAATCCATTCTGAATTGATCTTGGTATTTTCAAACTGTAAAAGTTGCCGTTCTCCTCTTGAGCCGTATTCTCCTTTACTGTTTTTAAACCGCTCAATATCAAGATTGAAAAATGACACCTTTTTGTTATTAATCAATTCATTTAAATAAAACCCTTTTGAGGGACTGCCAATGGCGCCTCCAAAATATAGGTCAAAAATGTGCGGGCTGATATCTGTAAGTTCTTTCCAGCATTCGCGATAGCCATTCTTTCCCATTTCATCCCCTATGTTGAATTCACAGTTCTTGCAATTTTTATTTATAGAATAATCTTTCGGCTGAATGCCATTTTCAAGAATATTAAGATACAGATTGGCTTTGCTTACAACAGTATTCATCATTTCGTTCACTTCTTTATCAACAGGCATTAGCGTTAATAGATTGTCATTTTGAAGCAGGTCAATATATTTCCCCTTGTCAATACTGTTTTCGTATTTAAATTCAATTAAAGGTTTTTGAAATTTTATTGCACCTTGTGCAGGTAATTCTTCTATTTCAAATCTTTCATCTTCCATTTTGGTTATTGTAAACCATCCTGCCAATCCATCGATAGTAGTTCGTTTAGCTTTGTCGGGTAGTAGTAAATAGGGGTGAATTTCATAGTCGGGACAAGCCTCTTTCACTGTTAATATTTGATAGGCTACATCTTCAATATATTCTTCAAATTTTTTCTTTGGATTATCCTCATCATCGCTGTCATACGATTTTGATTTTACCTCAATAATATGCAATACGTCCTTTTTCTTTTCTAAGATGTCAGTTCTTATAACCTTTCCATCTGATAAAAAAGTCGCTTCAAATAGCGTTATATATTCATTGTCTTTTAATAGAGTCTTGGTGATGTGAATGGCTTCCTCAATAGAGTTTCCTTTGACTTCAATGCCCATTGGGTAAAGGAGTTGAGCATACTTCGAAACAATATATCCCCCCTGCGCAAGCATTTCCATATACTCATTGCCATCATTCATGGTGGGATATGAAGCTTTTTTGTAAACCAGCTTCTTGCAACACGAGGTCGCTATTTTATAGTCAGACTTCGAGAGTATCATTCGTCAGCATTTTATTATCATTCTGTCGCCTTCCCGGTATTTGAATGAGATATTTTCAAATACAGTATTTCAGACATAGAATTTTATTCCCTATCAATTTTTTTATAGGCTTCTTAAGAGTGCTTCTTTTAATTTTTCATAATCTTCCTGCTTCATATGTTTTTTATTAAAATAGGGACTCCTTGGAGTTTTACCTGTTCTGTATTGAAGTTCAATAAAATTTAACCCGGGTATTTTTTTTAATTCTTTAGTGTTTGAATCAAATTGCTCGTAAGCCTTATCCCATTCCTTTTGAGTTCTGGTAAATACAATCAATGCTTTTCTTTCTATTGCCAGTGATAGCAACTCCATTGAATATTTTTGCCCTTCCAAGTCATTGATTTTTTTAAACCTAGTAAACCTAGCAGAATGATATGGATGTAACTGAATGGCGAAAATTTTTTTGGACAATTCTTTGGCATCAATTTCTTCTTTTTCAATTATATCCTTCATTCTCTCATAAATCCATCTACCTCCACCTGTTTTTTGAATAAAATCCGGGTGTAAATAATAATAAGGGTATTCTTTGTTGGAATGCGTTAGGTTATTTTTTATAGCATCTACTAGCCCATGAATTTTATAATCTTCCTTTTCGTTACCATTTGATCCTGGATTTGTAAGAAGTATGACAACATTCGCATTGGGATTGCCAATATAGGGTTCTGGTAAAAGCTCAAGATCAATAAATAATGGGTGAGGGCCAAGATTGCTATTATGTTTGTCGATAATTTCTTTGTCCTTTTTGAAGTAGAAATTTGGCCCTTTAAGCAGCTCTTCCCAAGGGTTGTTTTGTTGATTCATAGATTTATTTTTAATGTCAAAATTAGGTGTCGACACTCCGCCCTATTTGAAGGATTGGCTTATCGCTTATTATATTTTATTGTTCGTAAGTCCAATTTTAAGCGCTTCATACAACTCATCCCTTAGAGATTGAGGGCTTACTATTTCCAAAACATCTGCATACTGCATTAACAAGAGTTTCAAGTCAATATTAATTTTTACGTTTAAACTCAAAAGGATGTCGCCATTTGCATAACTCTTTTCTTTCTGTTGAGACGAGTGTAACGGCTGTGTTTCAAAATAAGGGACTTGAGATTTATGAACTCGAATTTTAACTAATTCAGGGCTGAGATTGTTGTTTACTGTTATACCGATTGTATGAGAAAAATAGACATCGGGGTCAAAATCATCTATCGTAAAAGCTTCCTCTGTTAAAAGGGTTATTTGTTCAATTCGGTCTAGTGCCAATGTAATCATATCTTTCTTTCCCACTACTTTGCCAAGTAAATACCAACGATTGTGGGATTCTTTTAGGAGATACGGGTAAAAATTAAAAGTCTTCACAATTCCTGTGGAAAAACGCTGATATTGAATTTTGATTTCTGTTCTGGATGCGATCGCATCAAATAACTTATTGAAATACTCTTTCATTCCTCGTTGAACGGTATGATGTTCAAATCGGATAATTTTATCGTTTCCCTCTAAACGTAATTGTACCACAGAATTAAGTCGTGCTATCGTTTCTTCAAAATCAGCCATCAAGGAAACACCATCTAATTCTTTCAGTAAAACAATCATTTTTGAAAGCCTTTCAGCTTCTTTGACAGTAAGTGAAGAATACGAAAAGTGAAATTCTTCAGAATAAGAATACTCTCCTTTTTTGCATTCGATGGGCGCTTCGTATTGTTCTCTTAAATACTTAACAATACCATAGAATGTACTATCGCTGATTCCTGTACTTCTTATTTTTCGCCTGTCAAAAGCTCCCTTTTCATCCAATTTTGCATTAATTTCTTCTATTAACATTGTTTTTGTCCATGCTTTTTGCTTTCGCTGAAGACATTGATCAAAAATTATTACCCGTTCCATGAATGATTTATTCACCGGCATATTGCTGCTTTAAATAGGTAAGAGCGAGAGGGGATAGCTTTGTTTAATAAATATACTAAAAATGAGTATATGTTTAATCTGTGAAAAATATATTTCATTACTGAAATCTATTCATCGCAAAGATAATTTTGCCATAGAAGAATGGGATCCCATTTATGACCTTGAAAGAGAAATATTAACAAGATTTGGACTTCCTAACTCTTTCCAGCTATCAAGTTTTGCTCAAGCCGCAGCACTTAATTCAGGTGATCTCAAAGATACAAGCAACCGATTTATGCGATTGCTAACTGATTGCGCCTCAGATTATTTAATGGCGCCAATACTTTCCAACAAAGAGTTGATGGAGATGGGGAAGCGATGTAAGGTTCCTTTTGATGATGTATTACCCAATATGGGTATTGATACCCATTCGTATTGCGTTTTTGTTTACGAGGAACTTTACTGCCCGGGAAAAATAACAATAGAAGAAGCAATAGAAGCGTTACAAAAATCTATGGATGATAGTGATAACCTGCTAAGCGAGTTTATGCGATTTACTGGGGAATACAATCTGCAAATTAATTTGCAGATTTATGCCAAGTTACAACAACTACAGATTCCATTTGTTGAGGCATATCTGCAGCATGAGATAGATGTCAGATCAAAAAATACCGCTGACGACAAAGACTGGCATAAACTATTTGAGAGAGGAAAGAGTTTGCCTGTCTTTATTTCCTTGACACATTTTTTTATTATTAAGATTGAATGTTATGAGTATGGAGATGGTTGTTTTCTTAATATCATTTTTGAAAGTAATGAAGGTCAGTGGTGTGGTATTATTTTGTATTGTACACGAAATTCATTCGATATGGTTCTTTCTCATAGCCGTTTTCATACGCATAGCTCGCTAATTAGGGCCAATCTTTCGGAAAATGTACTTATGCTTAACTTAAAAAAAGATTTTGCTATGCGAAACTTAGAAATTATTGAACTTCCGCTTCAATTGAAAATGATTATAGAAGAAGATACTGGTTCGAAAACCCTAGGTTATTACACTATGGATGATCCACTAGGGAATATCTTACAACAAGATGAGAATATAATTGATCCTGAACTGCCATTTTAAAAACACTTTTGCTATGATATCTGAATTTTCTATAGAACAGAAGGATTTGTATGATTGCGTTCGAAGAGATTGGAAGAATCGATCTTGTTGTCGCAATAATGATGAATACGAAAATAGTTGTTTAATTGTGCTCGAAAACCTTTTCAAATTTAGGGAGCTTCCTTGTCCAGAGATTATCATCCTGGATTCGCCCTTAGCTTGCCTGATGACTCAAATAACATTGAAAAAGCTTGCCGGAAAGGAGAGTATAAACAAATCAAAGATTCGAAGATCAATGCAAGAAGTATGGAAAAACATTATGCTGACAAACCAATGTTTTAGCATCGCTTATGATTTTGATTCTCAAGAAGACGTTATTCTTGACAAAGTATATAATATGTTAAACAAAAACATAAAATGTCTTCAAACCGATATTATTCAATCTGACGGAGGGAATTTTTTCGAATACATTTTTCATCAGCGTAATATTGACAATGTAAAGAAAAAAATCAGCCATTCTATATGGGAAGAATACTTCTTCGAATCACCCGTTTTCAATGGTGATTTCATGCTTTCTTCCTTAAATCTGTATGTTGATTTTCGTGGGAAAAGTTATCCCTGGACTTATGATTCTTTGATATTTTATGATTTCGTGACGAGGCTGCAAATAATTAATGACCCTCTTTTTAATGGAGTAAAAGAGATGTTATTAAATGATGTGTTTGATATTATTTATTTAGAGAATGTATGCCTTATTTCAAAACTTCCTCATTTGGTTACGAGAAACGAAGAAGGAAGATTGCACAGTTACAACGGTGATCCTGCAATTGAGTTTATGGACGGGTATCAACTCTATTTTGAGAATGGTAAAAGAATATCAAAATGGGATACCTATGCTAATTTGTTCTAAATCGAGAGTATAGAAAGCTATTCGATGTTGAATCTATTTTTTCCTTTTTTTCGAAGGGGGCAGAAAATTTTCATTAGTTATCATGCTTTTACCTGTTTTATTCTCCAATTCCAGCCGGGCATTTTTGGCAATAGCCCCACCTTTTTTGCTGGCTTTTGCATTTTGAGCCAACCCCTTGGCTTTTTCGCTTTCTGCTATCTGCCGGGTGGATAATTCAGCTAAAGCAGTAAAAATGAGCTCGGCTTCGCTCATGTGGTCGCGCAAATTTTGTGTTTTAAGTCCTTTCAGATTCTTATGGTCTTTTACGGTAAGTCCTGTCCACTCCTGATGGATGATATTGGTCAGAAAGGCAAATTCCTCGTCTTTTTGAATGTCATTTTGCTGCCAATAGTCGGTTAACTTATTACGGGTTTCCTGCCCGGTCATGCGCTGCTGTATCCATTTTTCGCTACGTCCCAGCTTTTTCCAGTTCTCCCTTGCTCTTTCAAGACCCTGCCCGGGGTCATTTATTTCCTCAATGCGCTCGTAACCGACTTTTGCTAGCCCATTGTTTGAATGGTTCAGCTTTAGGGGATGGGATGGACTGTATAATGCGAAACAGGGCTTTTATATTGGCGATATCCGTTTCCCTCATTTTACCATCACCGGCCTTCAGTTTGAACTGTCGACAAATTGTCGACAGTTCAAACCCGTCCTCGCTTTTCACCCTTTTTTTCATCTTAAACCAATAGTCCTGGGGATTTGTAAACACATCATTTTAAGCCGCTTTTAATATACTTATAATCAGCATATTATGAAACTGAATGAATGAAATTTTATAAAAAAATCATTCATTTTCACTAATTTCTTACTTTTGGGGTATGAAATCTGTCGATGCTTTAAAAAATAGGCTCAAAGTTGGGGGGGTGTATCGCCGAATCGATCTTCAACAATGGTCAACCTCAGTAGACCGACATTTACAGGAATTGGTTGAAGACGGCATGCTGGAAAAGTTATCCGGCGGGCTTTACTATGTGCCTAAGCGGAGTGTCTTTGGAAATGCCCCGGCAGATGAAAATGAACTGATAGGCAGTTTTTTGAAAGATGATCGGTTTTTAGTGATGTCGCCGAATGATTACAATTCACTGGGTGTGGGAACAACACAGTTATATAATACGAGGAAGGTGTATAATTACAGGAGACATGGCGACTTCAGGTTGGGAAACCGGGTTTTCCACTTCGTCCGTAAACCGTATGTACCTGAAAAGATGTCGAAAGAATTCCTGCTGGTTGACCTTGTAAACAATTTAAAACATCTTGCGGAGGACCAGTCCGCAATATTGGAGAATGTAAGAGGAAAAGCTCCTGAAATGAACCAAAAGAAGCTGAAACAGATGATTGATTATTGGGGAACAGTCAATACCAAAAAGATATTCTCGTCTATTTTGTCATAAAAATTATGGCATCAATATATCTGCATAATCATAAAGATTTTCCAGACTTGCTGAAGATACTGGAAAGTGAGACGAATATCCTTTCCGGATTGATCGAAAAAGATTACTGGATCATGCATGTATTATATGGATTGAAACAACAAGGATATGATTTCCAATTGAAAGGTGGCACTTCATTGTCGAAGGGGTTTGGCCTGATTAGTCGTTTTTCCGAGGATATAGATATCCATATTACCCCGCCCAAGGAACTAGGGATCAATGAAAATCCCAAAAACAATAAGCCGGCGAATATTCAAAAGAAAAAGAGCTATTACGATCGACTGGCAAGGGAAATAAAGATCGACGGCATTGTAAGCATAGAGCGGGATACTTTGTTTGATAATCCCGAAAATTACAATAGCGGCGGAATCCGGCTATATTATAAAAAGCTGACCGGAAGCATAGGAGGGGTGAAAGACGGCATTTTATTGGAAGCGGGCTATGACACCGTGACCCCGAACATGCCGGTAACCATCACCTCCTGGGCGTTGGATAGGGCAAAAGCCACCTCCGGTATTGATATCATTGATAACCGGGCATTTGATGTTGCCTGTTATGACTACCGGTATACATTTGTTGAAAAGCTGCAAACGATCGCTACTAAATTCCGAAAGGAGATGAATACGGGGGAAACGGCAACCAATTATATGCGCCAATATTTCGACGTATATTCACTCTTAGCTGATAAAGCCGTACAGGAATTCATCGGTACGGAGGCCTATAAGGAGCATAAAGAGCGGCGGTTTCCCAAAGATGACCTTATAACCCCTCTGGGCCAAAATGAGGCTTTTTTGCTGAATGATCGGGCTATACGGGATAACTTGCGAAAGCGATACGAATTGACCTCAGCTCTGTATTACAAAGGGCAACCGCCTTTTGATGAAATCCTGAATCGAATTCATCTGTTTCTCGATCGGTTGTAGCCATCCAAACCCCGGAATCTATAAAAGGGATATGTGGAGATTCCGGCTTTTTTGGGGCATTGTACGGCGAATGACAGGTAATTCAAGCGTACTTGCTTCGGGTCAAACCCACATCAAGCCCACACTATTCCCACACCAGCCCACTTTTAATGTGGTTTATCGTGTCTTATTTATATTTTAATGTATATTTAAGTATAATCAATGCCGGATCAACTCAAAATCAATCAGATGCCCATCTAGACACTAATTTTACATATTATTTGCTGGTGAGGCCACAGATATACTTCAATATATTGATAATCAATACGTTACTTCGATCGGGTATGACATCAGTTCCACTGGATAGCAAAATACAGGCAGGGCGTTGTTCCTATATTGGTGAGGTTGTGTAATACCATTGAGTTCAGTAATACTACATCACCAGGGTTGGCTTTCTGGTGTTCGTTTCCAATCTGCATTTCTGCGTTTCCTTCCAGCATAAGAATGATCTCTTCATTGGCATGTGTATGCGGCTCATGACTTTTAAACCCTTTGTTCAGTTGGGTAACATGAATATCAAAGCGATTGAGCATCGTTGTTGACCTATCGAATAATTGACGTACCCCACCCTTATCATGGGGTTTGAAGACCATATCGTTCCAGTTCATCACAAATGAGGCTCCGGCTTTTCTGCCTCTTTCTGCATCAGGAGCAGCGATCGAATGGTATGTCATTTCATAGAGTTCTGCATTGGTATTATTACTGTTGAGGATTGTTAGTGCATCACCCGGTAATAATACAATCACCGAACCCCTGTCGATGGTATATTCTATCCCTGACAGCTGCACGGAAACGGGTCCCTTTTTGATGATGAAGAACCGTTCAGGGCCATTATTGTCTGACGGATAATTCAATTTCTTCCCTTTGTAAAGAATGATACCCTTCATACTATGGAGAGATAACTTACCACCATTACCATTGAAGATGAGCTTCTCCATTCCTGAAGTCTTTTTTATCACGGCATTGCATTTATCCCAGGTATAAACTTTCGATTCGAGTATAGGTAGTTGTGCCATACAAGCGGCACTTATCAGTAATGACAGAATAAAGCCAGCAATCTTCATACAGAAAGTGTATAATAATCTTTTTTGAAAAAATCAAGGTAATTTACCAATAATTCATGTTGGCGCAATTTCCATATCTAGCTTTGGCCAGATTTTTAATGCTGCGATACTGCTTTCAAACCTACAATTGACCCGATCAGCGTAATGAGAAAAAATATGCGCCAGAAGTTGGCAGGTTCTTTAAAGAAAAGAACACCTACCAATACGGTTCCTACTGCACCGATACCTGTCCATACTGCATAAGCAGTGCCAAGTGGCAAACTCTGCGTGGCTTTCATGAGCAGGTACATGCTGATGGTGAGGCAGACCAGGAAACCTGCATACCAAAGGGTAGCGGTGGTGCCACTGCTGCTCCTGGCTTTACCCAGGCATGAAGCAAAACCTACTTCGAATAACCCGGCAATGATTAAAATAATCCAGTTCATATTGAGGTAATTCGTGCAAAGGTAGCCAATAAAAAAGCCCGCCATAGCTTTAACGAAGGCGGGCTTTTTTATTGGCGATCATTCGATCAGGAAGCTTTTTTCATGGCCGCGCCTTTTGTATGCTCTGCACAGAGCTTGCGGGTCATTTGTGTGGTGGCCATGCCGCAGGCAGGACATTTACCTGCTTTGGCTCCGGTACCTTTCATGCAATGGGTGCAATAATAAGTGCCAAGTTGCACTTTGTCTGTCTTACAGCTGGCACACTGACCGCCATCCTTGGTAATGGCATAACACTTCGGACAGGCCCATGCAGCGGGATTCTGTACGTGCTTTGCTTTCTCTGCAGTGGCAGGGGCAGCAGATGCAGTGGTTGCCGGTTTCTGCTGTGCGAAACCAACAAGTACAAATGCTAAACAAATACTTAACAAAAACGCTTTCATAATTAGTGGGTTTTCCTGTTAAATTACTCCTTTCAAAGCATTTATCAAAAGGATCATCATTGTTTTAACAATAAGGCAATCAATAAGAATGTACCATCGCCAGGGATTCTCTCGCCATTTGCTGGTTGTATTCAAAAGTGAGTTTCTTATGATTCACAAGATCAACAATCGTGCCTATCAGGCACAAGCCTCCGGTGAACAAATACAATAAACCCATGCCGTTCTGTTTTACCATGAAACGTTGTATGCCACCTACACATACGAAACCTAATATGCAACCTATCAGGATATCGTCGGTTTTACGGCGTTTGCCGTTGTATACAGCGATAAAACTTTGCAGTTGTTCATCGCTCAGTTCACGGGTGATGCTTTGCAGGTGAACCAATTCTTCGCCTTCAAGGGCGGGGATCATGGTAATAAGGTTGGGTTTCATTTGTTTGGTTTGTAGGATAGAGTAATTGTTTGATACGGATAAATATAATAATTACTGCAGGTATTCCCATTGGGTGACTGGAAAAGGAATCGCGCAGGTTCAGGTGCAGGGCGTGATGGATCGCATGGCCGATGCCGCAACCCGGACAACCCGTGAAACCAATCCATTTAAAAGGGCAAAGCGAAATGCCGGTACCACCTTCCGGCAAAAAAAACAACAGCAGCAATGCCATCAACCAAAACAATAGCTCTGTTCGCGCCCGGCACCACCGAAAGGCCCTGGTATAATAAGTTGATATGGTGATGGTAAAACGGTTCATTTCCCAAATGCAGCAATATTGCTGCTGAATATTTTTACCGCAATGGCCAGCAGGATCACACCAAAGAATTTACGGATAGCCAACAAACCGGCGGGACCCAGGATGCGTTCGATGAATTTCAAAGAATGTAAAACAAGGTACACTACCAGGAGATTGATGAGGATGCCCGATAAGATATAAACGGTTTCGAAGTTCGCTTTAAGCGACATGATGGTTGTAAGCGTGCCGCTGCCGGCAATGATTGGGAAAGCAATGGGCACCACGCTGCCGGCATTGGTGTCTTTATCGCCTTTGAAAATCTCATGTCCGAGTACCATTTCCAACCCCAATAAAAAAATCACTACCGAACCACCCACCGCAAAAGAACGTACATCCAGTCCCAATGTTTTCAAAAACGGTTCCCCCACAAATAGAAACCCGATCATCAGCAATCCTGAAACAAGCGTTGCCTGTGTTGTTTTGATGCCGCCCATTTTCTCTTTCAGGGCAATGAGCAATGGGATCGACCCCACAATATCAATCACGGCAAACAAAGTGAAAGTAACAGTAAGGAGTTGATCGAAGCTGAGAGACATCGGATGCAGTTTGACTAAAGATAAAAAAGATATTTTATTGATCGTCACCCTGAGCGAACGAAGTGAGTCGAAGGGGCTGCTTCACACTCAGACAGATCCCTCGGCTTCGCTCGGGATGACGTTGGAATGACGCTCGGGATGACGATCAATTTTTACTTGGCCTGTGCCATTCTTTTCCTTCCAGCGAATGGTTGTACAGTACTTCATGCGCAAAGCCCACCCCGTTTTGATAGAGCCTGACCACACAACCATAATGCAGTGTGAAAGCGTCGAATGATTCTTTCAATGGTGTATGGGTAATATGCGAGAGGATGCTGCGAAGCACGCCGCCATGGGCTACGATCACAGCAGGACCCGGAAGCTGTTGTATTTGTTCAAAACAATCGACCACACGTTTGTGCATCCTGGTATAACTTTCACCATTGGGTACTGCTACATGCACAAAATCTTTCATCCAGGGATCGATCTCTTCTTTAGGGATATCATCCCAGGGTTGCATTTCCCAGGCGCCGCAATCCAATTCTTTCAAATGATCGTGAAAATGAATGGGATACTGTGGGAAAAGGGCTTCCGCCAATTTCCTGCAACGTTGCAAAGGACTGCTGAAAACAGTGCTCACAGTTTGTGGTAAGTGGGCTTTGGTGCGCAACATTTCTTCCGGAAAACTGTCGGTTACATCAAGATCTGTTTGCCCGTAACAGATGCCTTTGGCGATGGCGGGAGTGGTATGCCGGATGAGGTATATATCCATAATCGTGCAAATTAACGGATAATGAAAAATACCGATAAATAAAACACCAGTTCCGTTAATTGTTGTGTGGCGCCGAGGCAATCGCCGGTATAGCCGCCGATCCATTTATGGAAATACCGCCCGGCCCACCAGCATGCAATGCCCATGGGTAATAATACCAGCCAGAGCGCAGGCTTTAGCAGCAACATAGGCAATAAAGCGCCCGATACCGCTATCAATAATTCAAGCGTTGTGAGCTTGCGGCTCGCAATTGGTTTGCTTTTGCTGGTATCGGTATCCTGCACATACGAATAAGATTGCATGATGCCAATGGCCATGAGCCTGCTGGTACTGTGTGCCGCTATTATCAGTAATGCTAAATGCAAGGGATCGCAAAGCACGATAAGAGAAGAAAGTAACAAAAACTTAAAGCCAAGCACACCCAGTAATCCTACTACACCGTAAGTACCCAGGCGGCTATCTTTCATGATCAATAATATCTTTTCTTTAGTCCATCCCCCTCCAAAAGCATCGCAGCAATCGGCAAAACCGTCTTCATGAAAAGCGCCGGTAGCCAAAATAGTCGCCAGCATCGAAAAAGCAATGGAAAGAGAACCGGGTAAATATTTATTCAACAGAAAAAATACCCCGCCGCCTATAACACCCACAACGAGTCCTACCCAGGTAAAATACCTGGCAGCTTTCTGCAGCATCCCGCTGCTATGGTCAATATTATGCGGAACAGGTATTCGCGTAAGGAACATCACGGCAGTAAGAAAAACATGCCATTGGTGTTTCAATCCTGTTTTGTTTTGCGTTTGTTCCATATTGATTAGTCTTCACTCTTTTTTTCTACTCCTGCGCTTTCAAAGCTGGCCATTTCACAAAGAAAATGAACGGCACTTTGCACCAGTGGAATTGCCAGGGCAGCGCCCGTTCCTTCACCCAGCCGCATGCCCAATTGCAATAGAGGTCTGGCTTTCAGGTGTTGCAACATTTTCTCATGGCCTTGCTCACCGCTGTGGTGTGCAAAAATGCAATGATCCAATACAACAGGGTTCAGTTCTTTTGCAATGAGAAGAGCAGCAGTTGCAATGAATCCGTCTACCAATATCACCATTTTTTCTTCGGCTGCCTGCAAATATGCGCCGGCCATCATGGCAATTTCAAAACCACCCACTTTCGATAACAGGCTAATGGCATCTTTGTCATAATTTTTCAGGTGATGCTTTTGTGCCACTGTTTCCAGCGTACGGATCTTTGTTTGCAATTGTTCATCCGATGCGCCGGTTCCACGCCCCGTGCAGGCTTCAATAGATAAACCTGTTAACGCATTCATAATCAGTGAAGCAGAAGAAGTATTGCCAATACCCATTTCACCAAAGCCAATACAATTGCATCCTTTGGTGGCCAGCTGGTGTACAATTTCTTTTCCTTTTGCAATGGCTGCATTTGCCTGCTCGCGGCTCATGGCGAGCCCTTCTAGATAATTATGTGTGCCTTGTGCAATCTTCGCATGAATGAAATGAAGATGATCGGGCAATTGGGTAAAATCGTGATTCACACCAGCATCCACCACTATCAACTCGATGTTATGTTGCCTGGTAAACACATTGATGGCAGCGCCTCCGTGCAAAAAGTTCAACACCATCTGCGCCGTTACGGCCTGCGGATAAGGGTTGACGAGTCCGGTTGCGGCGATGCCATGATCACCTGCAAAAACAACAATATACGGATGGCGGATGACAGGGCGAAGCGTTCCCTGGATCATGCCTGTTTGTAATGCGATCGTTTCAAGCACACCCAGTGCGCCCAATGGTTTGGTTTTATTGTTGATGGCCTGTTGCAGTTGTTCTTGTAACATGATGAATGAAATTAAACGGGTAAAAGATCACAGAACCAGAATCCCATAGATGCAGGCCGGTTGGCTGTACCTGAAAAACAATTATCATCCTGGTCTTTGGGCGCCTGGTATTCTCTGAATACTTTTTCGCCCAGTGTAAATGGAATGGGTTGTTTGAATAGGGGACCATCGAAAACGAATGTGTGAAACTCGCCATTCTCGCCACAAGGATCTACATTGGAAGGAAGATCTTTCAGAAAATCTTTGTCAATAACACGGCCCACAAAACTTTGATCCAGCAGTTCCGATTTAACACAAACGGTAATGGTTTTAAAGCCGAGGTCAATGAATTCATGTATCAGCTCAGTAGTATCTCTTTTCCATATCGGGAAATACGCGCTTATATGTTGCTCTGCAAGCCGTTCTTCTCGGTACTTGCGAAGGTCTTCCAGGAAAATATCGCCGAAAACAGAATGGGTAAATCCTTCTTTATACAATGCAGCAGTTAATGCTGCCATCGCCTGGTTGTATTCCGTCATCGTAGGCTGGTCTGACATCCGTAATTGTTGTAGTGGTATACCCAAGGCGCCGGCCTGTTGCTCCAGCAGTTCTGCCCTCACTCCATGCATGGAAATACGGTTATAGGTGCTGTTCACACTGGTTATCAGTCTTTCTATGCTGTAGGCGGGTTGTTGCAATGCATGATAAAGAGCCAGCGCACTGTCTTTTCCTCCACTCCAGTTAAAATAAGATCGATAAGGTAGCATATCAGGGTTGCTTGAATGTTTCGTGATGTATGAATTCAGCTTGATTTTTCCTGCGTTCCCATCCCAAGAGTTCCAATTCGGGTAATTCGTCGAACTTGCTCACATAGCCAATACATAAATACGCTACCAGTTGCAGGTGTGATGGAACATGCAGTACTTCTTTTATCTTTTCCGGTTCCAGTATGCTTACCCATCCCATCCCAACATTCAATGATCGGGCCATTAACCACATATTCTGGATACCACAAACAACGCTATACAAGCCTACCTCTGGCATCATTGTCTGCCCTAATACCGGTTGCCTGGGCGGCGTATAGAAGACAGCTATGTTAACGGGCGCTTCTACGATCCCTTCCAGCTTCAAACGCTTGTACTGGCTTGCTTTGTCGCTATCAAAACGAACATGTTCATGATCGTTCGATTCAGTGAAAATATTTTTGACAGCCTGTTTGGTTGCTTCTTTTTCAATAACGATCAGTTGCCATGGCTGAGAATATCCCACAGAAGGAGCATGTTCAAATGCGAACAACAACTGATCCATTACAGCTGATGAAACGGGGGTTGATAAAAAACGGTTTCCCCTTACATCTCTGCGATGAAGGATGATGTTTCTTAGTATTTCGGTATCTGTGATATTAAACTGCATACGATCTATGTCTTAATGGTAACAGGAATGCCGCTTACCAACAACACTACCCGGGCAGCTTTTGCAGCAGCATATTGATTGGCCCAACCCTGCAGGTCTGTGAATTTCCGGCCTATTTCAGTTTCGGCATGGACACCCATGCCAATTTCATTGCTCACAATAATGAAAGTGCCATTCATTTTGTCCAGCGCATCAATTTCTTTTTTGAAGGCAATGAGTGATTGGTCAATGTCATTTTTAAAATCGATGAAGAAATTGGTCAGCCAAAGTGTTACGCAATCGATCACCGATACACATTCACCGATGGGTAAAGCGCTCACTTCTTTTTGCGCTTCATAGCTGGTCCATTCAGGGCCCCTGTCGCCCTGGTGTCTTTTGATGCGGTCGCTGAAATCACCTCCCCAATCTTTTGCTGTTGCCACGTATACCGGGTTATTACTCATAGAAAGCGCCAGTTCCTGTGCATAGCGACTTTTACCGCTTCGGGCGCCGCCGGTTACAAAAATGATCATGATGCCATTATTTTCTCTCCGTATAAGGAAAGGTATTTGTGTGTTAAATGAGCGGGTATTTTGAACAATGCAGGATGGAACAATGCAGCCAGTAATTCAATACCATCTGTGAGCGTGCTGGCGCTGGGCTGCGTAAAAAGGTCAAAATCGACCAGGAAAACCTGCCTGTGCTGAACTGCCTGCAAAGAAGCCCATTCCGGTTTTTGGGTAAGCAGGTGCAACTCTTCTTTGGCACGTGTTACTTCAAAGCCACAGGGTGCAATCACCAGCACCTCCGGATCATACTTCACGATCCTTTCCCATTGTGTAACGATGGAATCGCCCGAAGGGTTGCTCAACATGTCGATGCCGCCTGCCTGCGCTACCTGGTAAGGTATCCAGTGCCCGCAATTGTAAATAGGGTCGATCCATTCGAAAAGCATAACGCGTTTCAAAGGCATGCGATGGGCCCGCAAAGTATCAAGTATGCCATCGGTTCTTTTTTTAAGCGATGCGAGGTATTCGTAAGCCGCTTCTTCTTTCCCCAAAGCAGCTGCAATGACAACGGCCGTGTGATATACATCATCGAGATTTTGTGGTGTAAGTGGAACAAGCAGCGGCTGGTGGTCCAGATTGGCGATAGCTGCATGGGTACAGGCCGTATCTATCTGGCATACCTCGCATACATCCTGTGTGAAGATCAGATCAGGCTTCAGTTCCTGCAAGAGCGGCTCATCTACATAGTAGAGGCTCTTGCCCTGTGCTTTGGATGCAGAGAATATACGGTCGATCTCCTGGCTTGAATAGTGATGGCCTTCGAGTAAGCAGCGTACTACTTTAGGCTTCTCTGCAAGGGCAGGAGGAAAGCATTCAAACGTAACGCCATGCAGCAACTCCTGCAATCCCATATCATAGATCATGCGGGTGGCCGCCGGAAGAAAGGATAATGCAACCATAACTCTTTTTGATCGGTAAGGAAAACAAAAGCCTTCCGAGCGGAAGGCTTTTGCAACAACTTATTGCATGGATAATAATGCCGGGTATCTTTTCTGCAGCCATTCAAAACCTCCAAAGAGCACAGCGCCGTAGACCAGGTTCCCGATCAGCATATTTTTCATGAAAGGAATGGCCAGTATGTGACATTTCACCAATCCGTTCCAGTCGCGCGTATAGGGAAGACCTGTGGTAATATCGGTACCGCCGCCCAGCCATACACCACAATCGGTAACGATCCAGTGCAGCAGTGCAGCGCCAACTGCGCCGGCAATCACGGTTTTAAAGCTTACATTTTTAATCAGCGATCCGATCAACACCATCAACGCAAAAGCGCCATAAGTCCAGTACCACCCGCTGTACAACAAACCATTACTCAATCCGGTTCCTCCATATACAAACTTCATCATGATCACATCACTCAAAAACAACGCCAGCAGCGGAAAGAAATAACCCTTCCATTTGGTATGGAAGTAGGCGCCTCCAAAAAGAGCCATGGCTCCAATGGGCGTGAAGTTGTTGAGCGCAGCTTGTGTTCCTGCTGAGGTAGCGGAAAAAACGCGTAAGCCGGCCGTCAGGGCAATGAACACTAAAAGCAAAGAAACGCGCGGATTGATTTTGTTGAGCGACATATCGGTTGATTTGATGTTAGTTATTATAGTTTAACACTGAAACCGGCCATCATATTGAATCGTTTGCTGGTATAACCAACAATGTCGAAATACTGCTGATCGGTGATGTTATGGAAGTCCAAAAATACTTTAATTTTTCCGGACAAAGCATATCCCGCATAGCAATCGATGGTATAATAATGTGGTTGTTCAGCCGGACCCGCATCGTAAGGCCCTTTTAACCGGGCGCCTACATATTTGAATGAAGGAATAACTGTCAGCGCCTTGCAAGGCTGCAGGGTAAGGCTGCTGTTGAACACGAACTTGGGACGGCGGTACAGGTTGTCTGTTTTCTTACCGCTTTCAACACCCTGCCCGTTGATAAAGCTGAGGTTATTGCTCCAGGTTCCGAAAGAAGCCAATTGTGTGTTGCTTTCCACTTCAAAGCCATAATCGTGCTGTTCATCGCGATTGATATACTGACCGGCATAGGTTACCGGGTCGGTATAAAAGATGATGAGGTTACGGATATCCCTTTTGAATGCCGCGAAACGCAAACTCTGTCTTTTGTTATTGCTTTGTGTTTGCACGCCTATTTCATAAGTGGTGCTGCTTTCCGGTTTCAATCCTTTGTTACCGTATTCGCTGTACAACTGGTAGAGAGAAGGCACTTTGTAAGCAGAAGAAATGTTTACAAACAATTTGGTGTTCTCATCAATATTATAAGACTGGTTGATGGTATAAGTAGCGTTGTTGCCATAGATGGAATGATGGTTGATGCGTCCGCCCGCTTCAAAATTGAAGCCACCAAGATCTGTCAGCAACAATGAACTATAAGCCGAAAACTGGCTGGTATACGTGCTGTCTTTACCCAATGCCGAGGAAGACTTGTAAGCGGGAACACCCGTGCTGATGTACAGGGATGATTGGGTCGTATTCTGACGTGTATACTGGATACCGCCTACCCATTGTACATGCGCATTGAATTTTTTGTTGCCGTTGGTCTCCAGCACGTAAGAGTTGCCAATATAGTTTCCGGAATAATACTTGGTATAAGCGGCAGTGTAAGTGCTGTCGTTCACGAACAACCTTTTGGCCTGCTGGTAACTGCCCATCAGGTTCCAGCTGAATCCGTTGTTGTCGTGGTAATGCAGAGAGAACCCGCTCAACTGGTGGTTGTTTTTAGCGGTATAATCTTTTTCATCGGTGAAGGCCCCGCCGGGCAAATCGGTTCGGTAAATGCCGAAATTGCCAAAAGCCCTTGCCGATAAGCGGTTGCTGAGCTGGTAATTGAGTTCGGCAAGCAGATTGGTCTGCTCAAATCCATCTTTCTTGAAACCTTTTGTGCCTGTGCTATCATAGGCAGAAGCCATCCCATCGCTTTTAACGTAGCTATACTGTACATTGTAACCGAGCTTATCCAGCCGCCCGCTCAAACCTGTTCCTGCGCGGAATGTGTTGTAAGTGCCATAGGCAGCGGAAGCATTGACGTTGGCTTTTTTACCGCTTCCTTTTTTCATGAAGATCTGTATCACACCGGCTACGGCATCGCTACCCCAGAGGGTGCTTTGTCCACCTTTCAGTATTTCAATCCTTTCCACCTGGTCCAGCGAAATATTATTCAGATCAAAAGAATTGCTGCTCATTGAAGGATCATATACCGGCGTACCATCTATTACGATCAGCATACTGCCTACACCGGCACCCCTGAAATACAGGTCCTGGTTGGTTCCCAGCGTATTGTTCGAACCGTTGATGAAAAAGCTTGCCTGGGTATTGAGTAATTCAGCAAGTGTTCTGCCCTGGTTATTGGCAATCATTTTTTGGTCTATGACCGTTACGATCTTGCCGGTTTGTGATTGTTTGAGACTCACCCTGTTGGCGGTAACCACCACTTCATCGAGTTGTCCCGTTCGGATAGAATCCTGTTGTGAAAATGCTGTTTGTCCTGCCAGCAGGGAAGCAGTAAGCATGCATAAGAGCGTCGATGTTTTGCTCATTGTTTGTTTGTTTTAAGTTGAACAATGAGCTTTCAGGAAAATTGAAAAAAGAAGAAATATAAATTGCTGCTGCAGACAGCATTTACATTCCATGCCTTTCACCCGAAAGCCTTGAATGAAACCTATTGCTGGCAGGTCTTCTGGCTTGCGCTCCGCTGATGGCCTTCCCATTCTTATGAACAGTGGCAGAAGTATCAGCAGTTGAATAGCGCTTACAGCTACGGGGATAGCGCCGGATTTGCACCGGACTTCCCTTTTAACCCCGACCCTTCGGGGACCAACTACGGTGCAAATGTAGTGGGATATCCATCAATTTCCTACATTTAAAGTCAACTGAAATAAAATCGACGCCATGCAGGGGAAACAGCAATTGAATCTTTTCAGTTTTACCATGATTGTGGTAGGACTCGTTATCGGGATGGGCATTTTCAGAACGGCAGCAACCAGCGCCAAGGATGCCATTGAACCGTCGGTTTATTTTACAGCCTGGGTATTGGGTGGATTCTTTGCACTCTGCGGAGCGCTTACTTATGCCGAGATCGGGAGCCGCTATCCCATTACTGGCGGATATTATAAAGTGTTTTCTTATGCCTATCACCCCAGTATCGCTTTTGCCATCAACTGCATCATCCTCATCAGTAATGCTGCCAGCCTGAGTGGCGTAGCATTGATCGGCAGCGGCTATATTGCCAAGCTGTTCCCACAGGTAGCCTGGACCGATGTAGATAAAGCCCTGGTCAGTTGCGTTGCTATCGTAATTTTTTACCTGATCAACCTGGCAGGGCTAAAGATGAGTTCCCGTGTGCAAAATGTACTGATGCTCATTAAAATAAGCATGATCGTAGTGTTGATCCTTGCCTTGTTTTTTCCACACCAGCCGCAGGCAGTAACAGCGAATATTGCTCCTGCTTCTTCTATGAGTTGGATACAAAGCCTGGGTGTGAGCCTGATTGCTGTTTCATTTACTTATGGAGGCTACCAGCAGACCATCAATTTCGGCAGTGAGGTAAGTCAGCCTGCCAGGAATATTCCAAGGGGTATTTTCATTGGTATTGCCATCATCATTGCATTGTATTTACTGGTAAACCTGAGCTATTACCATATCATCGGGTTCAATAACATGAAGGGTGAGCGGGAGATCGCTTACGTAGTAATGGTAAAAACGTTTGGTAACAGAGGCGCCAATGTATTTTCTTTTCTGCTCTTTTTTGGTGTACTTGCTTATGTCAATGCATTACTGATGAGCAACCCCAGGGTAATGTATGCCATGAGTACGGAAGGTACATTGCCGAAACTGTTTTCCAGGACAAGCGAAAAAAACGGAGTATTCACTGTATCACTGACTGCTTTTTCCGCTACCTGTATCGTGATCCTTTTCTTTGCCCAGACCTTTGAAAAGATATTGAACTTCGCCATCTTTCTCGATTGCTTTGGCATGGTAGCCTCCAGCGCTACCATATTTGTTTTGCGCAAACGCACACGTGCACTGGATAACACTGGTATTTATAAAATGAAACTGTACCCGTTGATGCCGCTTGTCTTTATGTCGGCCTATTTATTCGTAGGCATCAGCATTGCTTTGCAAACACCTTATACTGCACTGACGGGCGTGCTGGTACTGGCTGCTTTTATGGTGCTCTATTTCCATTTCTCAAAGATTCAAAAAGAAAAACAATGACAGATCTGTCGTATATACTGAATGAGTTGGGCGAAGACCGCGACGAATATTTCCGTTCGATAGCGCCGCCGATCGTGCAGACCAGCAATTTTGCATTCCGCAAAGTGGCCGATATGCGCCGCGCATTTGAGGATGAATACAGCACCTGGTTGTACAGCCGCGGACTGAATCCTACGGTAGAAATATTGCGCAAAAAACTGGCGGCGCTCGATGGCGCTGAAGATTGCCTGGTATTCAACAGCGGGGCTGCGGCGATCTTCGCCGCGGTATTGTCGCAGGTAAAAAGCGGCGATCATATCGTTAGTGTAAAGAAACCTTATTCATGGGCGCAACGGATGTTCGATGTGATCCTGCCCCGCTTCCAGGTAACGGTCACTTATGTGGATGGCACAGATATAAAGCATTTTGAAGCCGCCATACAGCCGAATACCACCGTCATCTATCTCGAATCGCCCAATAGCTGGTTGTTTGAATTGCAAGACCTGGCGGCTGTTGCGGCACTCGCAAAAAAGCACAACATTGTTACCATCTGCGATAACAGTTATTGCTCGCCATTATACCAGCAGCCGATTAAGTTGGGTATTGACCTGGTGTTACAGTCCGCCACTAAATACATAGGCGGGCACAGCGATGTGGTAGCCGGTGTGCTCAGCGGCAGCAAAGAAAAGATGGAAAAAATATTCAACAGTGAATATATGACGGTGGGATCGGGTATACAACCTTTCAATGCATGGTTGTTGATCCGGGGGCTACGTACTTTGCCGGCAAGGCTTGAACGCATCGGCCGTACCACGCAGCAGGTAGTGGATTTCCTGCATGCACATCCGCGGGTAGAAAAAGTATTGTTCCCGCTCGACCCCAGCTTTCCACAGTACGAGCTGGCAAAAAAACAAATGAAGGGCGCCTGTGGCCTTCTTACTTTTTTTATCAAAACTGATAAAAGGGAAACCATCGAAGTTTTTTGCGAATCGCTGCAACATATTCTCATGGCGGTGAGCTGGGGTGGTTATGAATCGCTGATCATACCCAAATGCGCAGGCCTGCAGCCGGCTGCTTTTAATGCAGCGGACCCTGAGCACAGAAGTCTGCGGTTGTATGTAGGATTGGAGGAAGGCGATTACCTTTTGGCCGATCTGGAAGCAGCTTTTAAAGCCATTTCGCACCTTTCATAACATTTTTAACTGCGGTTTGCAAGCCTCTTTTCCGCTTGTCTAAAAATTATGGGTGTGGATGGGAAACTGTTATTTTTGTTAGATATGAAAAAACTGATTATCCTTCTTTGTGGTGTAGCGTTCTTGCAGGCAAACGCACAGAATGATTCCGACAGGTGGAACCTGCGTCAGTGTGTGGATTATGCAATGGCCAATAATATTTCTGTTAAGCAGGCCGATATCCAGGCAAGGATCAGTGCATTACAACTGAAACAATCAAAATTGAACCTTTATCCGGGCGTATCAGGTAATTCTTCTACGGGTGTGCGTTTCGGACGTTCGATCGACCCCACTACCAATGGTTTTGCCACTACCCAGTTCCTGTACCAGAATTTTGGCGTAAACGGAGGTATACAGTTATACAACAACGGAAGGTTACGTAACACCATGCAGGCTTCTTCATTCAGCGCCCAGGCTGCGTTGGCCGATGTTGCCAAAGCCGCCAATGACGTTGCATTGAATGTATGCACTTATTATTTGCAGGTACTGGCAGCCAAAGAGCAGATCAACATCAGTGAGGTACAGATCAGCCAAACCAATGCTCAATTTGAAATGACCCGAAAGAAAGTAGATGCAGGGATCTTGCCGGAGTTGAACCTGGCGGAAATTGAAGCACAATTGTCAACAGACAGCAGCAATTATATCGCAGCCAAAACTTCCTATGAACAAAACCTCATCAGCCTGCGTGGATTACTGGGCCTTGACCCCGATGTGATCTTTGGCGTTGAAACCCCGCCGGTAGATAAAATTCCATTGGAATCCTTTGCCGATATGCAACCACAGGCAGTATATCAATTGGCACTCGTGAACCAGCCTTTGCAGAAAGGGAATGCACTCAGAATAAAAGCCGCACAGAAAAACATCGCAGCAGTCAAAGGCGGTTTTTATCCTACCCTCAACCTGGGCTTCAACCTGTCTACCAACTTTTCAAACTCTTTCAAATATACCAACGGCGCCACTTTCCTGGGGTATACACCCATTACAGGAGCGGAGCCCATTGTAACAGTGAATAATGTAAACTATTACCTGCAAAATCCGATCTATAAATTTTCACAAGGCACCCGCAACTTTGGAGATATCTGGCAGGGATGGGGCAAGCAGCTAGATAATAACTTCGGACAAAACGTTGGGATGAGTATTTCGATACCCATCTTCAACAACGGACAAAACCGTATTGCATACCAGCAATCCAAACTGAACCTGCAAAATGCAGAACTGCAAAGAAGTCAGAGCGATCTGAAACTGAAACAGGATATTTATACAGCCTATACCAACGCTACGGCTGCTTTGCAAAAATTCAATGCGGGACAGAAAGCAGTCATGAGCGCGCAAAAAGCATACGATTTTGCACTCAAACGTTATGAGGTGGGTTTGTTGAGTTCGATTGATTTGCTAACCAACCAAAACAACCTGCTGAAAGCCAAATTGCAGCAACTGAGCAACCAGTACGACTATGTATTCAAAATGAAATTGCTGGAATTTTACAAAGGCGTAGGCTTGAAATTATAATATCAAAACAACCGAAACACCTGAGCATATGAATAAGAAACTAATCTGGACCATCATCATACTGGTAGCCGTCATTGCTGCCTTCGTGGGTATGAAGAAAGCTGGTATCATTGGTAAAGACGAAGGGATCAAAGTATCGTCTGAAAAAGTAAGTACACGCACCATTATTGAAACGGTGAATGCCAGTGGCAAAGTGTATCCCGAAGTGGAAGTAAAAGTGAGTCCGGATATCAGTGGTGAGATCGTAGAACTCAATGTGAACGAAGGTGATAGCGTGAAAAAAGGACAGATACTTGCCAGGATATATGCCGATATTTATTCTACCCAGCGCGACCAGGTAGCGGCAGGCGTAGAACAAGCCAGGGCGCAACTGTCGAACTCATCGGCAGGTATTGAGGGATTGAAAGCCACACTGGATAATGCAAAAGCCAGTTACGACAGGCAGAAAAAGTTGTACACCGATAAAGTGATTTCCCGTTCCGAATTCGACCAGGCCGAGCAGGCGTACCGCTCTGCGGAAGCCAACTACAACGCAGCAAAAGAAGGGTTGAAAGGCGGACAGGCATCGATACGCAGTGCAGAAGCGCAGTTGGCCAGGGCAAATAAAGACCTCTCACGTACCACACTCACAGCGCCGATGGACGGAGTGATCAGTCTGCTCGCGGTGAAAAAAGGAGAACGCGTGGTAGGTACAGCGCAGATGGCCGGTACAGAAATGATGCGCGTTGCCGATATGCGCAGCATTGAAGTGCGGGTAGATGTAGGAGAAAACGATATCCCCAAAGTAAAGTTGGGCGATACCGCGCTTGTAGAAGTAGATGCTTATACCAACCGCAAATTCAGGGGCATTGTTTATAAGATCGCCAACCCGAATGTGGCAACCACTACCACTACCAGCACCGATGTTACCAATTACAAAGTACATATCCGTTTGTTGCCCGATAGTTATGCAGATATTGTAAAAGCAGGTAAGGCATTTCCCTTCCGTCCGGGTATGAGCGCGAGCGCCGATATACAAACCAAAACCAATGTTGGAGTGCTGGCGGTGCCGCTGAATGCCGTTACCACCAGGGATAAGAGCAGCGATAAGGCGCCGGGAGAAAAGAAAGACGATAAGCCGGCCAGCGATGCATCTGCCGTTAAATCTGTCAACGCAGATGATAATATCCAGGAAGTGGTATTTGTATTGCAGAAAGACAATACAGTGAAAAAAACACCGGTAAAATCTTCTATACAGGACCTGAATTATATTCAGATCACCAGTGGACTCCAGGGTGGAGAAGAAGTGATCACGGGCCCATACAGTACAGTAAGTAAAACACTGAAAGACGGAACCCTGGTAAAAGTGGTCCCTAAAGACAAGTTGTTTGAAGAGAAGAAGAACTAGGTACGAAAAACGTATTTTTGCCGATCAACAGCTGGCATCAATATGCGATTTGGTATCATCGGTAGCGGAAGCTGGGCAACGGCGATCGCAAAAATTCTTACTGACAACGGAAATACCGTCAACTGGTGGGTGCGTAACAACGATACCATCTCTTATATAGAGAAACGAAGGCATAACCCGCATTATCTCAGCAGCACTTATTTCAATAATGCGCAACTGCAACTCAGCAGCGATATACAGGCTGTGGTAACTGGTTCAGATGTATTGGTGATCGCGGTTCCATCAGCTTATGTTGAAAGCAGTCTCGAAGCACTTAGCCCACAACAACTGCGCAATAAAAAAATTGTTTCGGCAGTGAAAGGGATACTGCCTTCCGGCAACCGGCTGCTCAATGATTATCTCTCTGAGGCTTTTTCATTTCCATTAGAAAGCTATTTCACTTTACTGGGTCCCTGTCATGCGGAAGAAGTAGCCGCCGAAAAATTATCTTACCTTACTTTTTCGGGGCAACAGCCGGAAGCTACGGCAGCCATTGCCGCACATTTCAAAACCGATTACCTGAATACGGTGGTGAACACCGATGTACTGGGTGTGCAGTATGCAGCCGTACTGAAAAATATTTATGCATTGGGAGCAGGTATTGCACACGGCTTGGAGTACGGCGATAATTTTTTAAGCGTGTACATTGCCAATAGCGCCAATGAAATGGAAATTTTCCTGCAGCAATCGAACGACAAAGGACCATTCGCCGAACAATCGCACAATTACGCCGCTTCTGTTTACCTGGGTGATCTGCTGGTTACCTGCTATTCATTATATAGCCGCAATCGTACGTTTGGCAACATGATTGGCAAAGGCTATTCTGTAAAAGCGGCGCAACTCGAACTCAATATGATAGCGGAAGGATACAATGCAAGCAAATGCATCTTTACCATGAACCATTCCATCCATGCAGCCATTCCCATTGCTACTGCTATTTATGAAATACTATGGGAACAGGTTCCGGCGGCGCAGGGGTTTAAAAAAATAGAAAGCCTGTTACGCTGAGAAAAGATCGGCTGCAATGCCATCGGCCAGGAATTTGCCTTCTTCTGTTAATTGTAACCGTTGATCGATTTGTGTAAGACGCCCGGATTCGAGGTATTTCCCGGCAGTCAGGAGCAAAGCATCCATTTGGGCATTGCCCCACCTGGTTGCGACCCTGTTGAGATCAATACCCTCAATGGTACGCAAGCTTGTCATGATGTATTCATTCAATTGTTGAACGGACGATAGGATTTCCTGCTCGCAGGGAACGATTTCTTCTTTGATACAGGATAGGTAGAGTGCATTATTGGACGTATTCCATTGCCGGCTGGTACCATTGAACGAATGGGCAGAAGGCCCCAAGCCTAAGTAAGGAGTACCTTGCCAGTAACTGCTGTTATGCCTGCTGCGGAACCCGGGCTTGGCGAAATTGGAAATTTCATAATGTTCAAAGCCGGCTTCTGCCAGTTTCTGTGTGAGAATGCTGAACTGCCTTGCCTGGGTGTCGGCATCAATATCCACCGACTTTTTTGTCCGTATCATCTTATCAAGCGCCGTGCGTGGTTCTACGGTAAGCGCATAGCAGGAAAGATGGGGTACTTGCAAGGCAATCGCTTTGTGAACATCCTGTTCCCAATCTGCATCGCTCATGCCGGGTACGCCGTAAATGAGGTCGATGGAGATATTGCTGAAGCCGATGGCCTGGGCGAGTTCAACGGCTTCAACCGATTGTGCCGAATGATGTGCCCGGTTCATCCATTGCAGGCTGCTGTCGGAAAAAGATTGCACACCTATACTGAGCCGGTTGAAACCTGCCCGTTTCCATGCTTTCAGTTTGGTTTTGGAAATATCATCGGGATTGGCTTCGAGGGTGATTTCTGCATTTTCGTCAACCTGGAAAAGAAAATCCAGGTAGGTCAGGAGGGATGCTATTGCTGCTTCCGGCAGCAAGGAAGGAGTACCTCCACCGAAATAGATGGTATCGATCTTTTCACCGTTGAGGTAACGGCAACGCATCAATATCTCCTGTTCTATGGCACTGACCATAGCAGGCATCTGCTTCAATGAAGTGGAAAAATGAAAATTACAATAATGACAGGCCTTTCTGCAAAATGGAATATGAATATAAATACCTGCCATAGCCGTCCGGTTAAAGAAACAAAAATACTGTTTCAGACTTATGCACCCGTTTCAATATTTTTGTTGCAAATCCATTTTTTGAAGCAGACGTTATTGATAGTTCTCCTGGTGCTGACCCTTGGTTGTTTTGCACAGACCGATTCCGGTTTGCCGAAAACCAGGCCAGAGAGTACTTTACAAAAGAGTAACGATACACAAAGCCTGACCCCTAAAGAAACGGTGGTTCCGGTACGATCCGTAGTAAGAGATAGTTCATCTTCCCCTTTGCCCAAACCTGCCGTAGTGGTGAACCGGGCAAGTGCGCCGGCAGACAGCACGTTGCGTTTGAAAGCTGACAGCCTCCGGCAGGATTCTATCCGCAAAGCGAAGGCAACTGCTGATGTAGCCTTGCCCGTTATCGATACTTCTACCTATGCCCGTTTCATGCACAATCCCTATCTGCCGGAAAACAAGCCGGCAGTGTATATGCTGATGGATTACCGCAAGCGGGAATCGAAAGACCAATTGTTTTATGTGATGGCGGGACTTGTATTTTTCTTTGCTTTCCTGAAAGTGGTATATCCCCGCTATTTTAAGAACCTCTTCAATTCTTTTTTCCAGACTTCGTTGCGGCTGAAACAAACCAAGGAACAGTTGCTGCAAGACAACCTGGCTTCACTGCTCACCAACCTGCTGTTTGTGATAAGTGTGAGTTTATATGCGGCCCTGGTAATCCGGTATGAGCAGTGGGCAATGGTATCTTTCTGGCAATTGGTCATTTATGGAGCCCTGGTATTGGTGGTTGTTTACCTTGGGAAATACCTGTTCCTGCTGTTCTCGGGATGGGTTTTCAACAGCCGCGAGTCGGCCGCGGGTTATGTTTTTATTGTGTTTTTGGTGAATAAAACCATCGGCATCGTGCTGATCCCCTTTGCCCTCCTCGTGGCTTTTGCCGCCAAACCCCTGTCAGAAGTGACCCTGACGGTTTCAGGGGGTGTGATCGTACTGCTTTTTTTGTACAGATACATAGTTTCGTTTACCGCTATCCGGAATAACCTGAAAGTGAATGCATTACACTTTTTTCTCTACCTTTGTGCCGTTGAGGTGCTTCCGTTGCTATTAATCTATAAGGTATTGATCAATTATATTGACGGAAGGTTTTAATTTTGCAAAATATTAGACTACGGAGCATGGCAAAAAGCGGCGCTAAAAATGCAGGTCCGGTTAAATCAGCGAAACGGATTCTTGTCTCACAACCCAGACCTGAAAGTGATAAATCGCCCTATTTCGACCTGGAAAAAAAATACCAGGTTGAGTTGGTTTTTCAGCCTTTCATCAGGTTGGAAGGGATACCTGCACGCGACTTTCGCAAACAAAAGATCGACATCTCACAGTTTACGGCAGTAGTGTTTACCAGCCGGAACGCCATCGATCATTTTTTTCGCACCTGCGAAGAGATGAAGGTGGTGATTGGCCAGGACACCAAGTACTTCTGTATTACAGAAGCGGTGGCGCTGTACCTGCAGAAATTCATCCTTTACCGGAAGAGAAAAGTTTTTTATGGGGCCGACGGCACCAATAAGAGCATGTTCGATGTAGTGAACAAGCACAAAGAGAACGAACAGTTCCTGTATGTGTGCAGTGAGAACCAGCAGGATAATGAGATCGTGAACTGGTTGAAGGGAAACAAATGTGCTTATCAGTTGGCTTTTATGTACAGGACCATCAGCAATGACATCAGGGAAGTAGTGAAAGGCTGCGAATTCGATGTCATTTGTTTTTTTACACCCAGTGGCGTCAAAAGTTTATTTGATAATTTTCCAGAGTTTAAGCAAAATGGCACGGTCATTGGAGCATTTGGTAATAACACCTCCAAAGCCGTGGAAGACGCGGGCCTCACACTGGGAATCAAAGCGCCAATGCCCCAGCGTCCGAGTATGGTAGCAGCGTTGGACTATTTTTTGGGTATAGGTGTTGAAGCTAAAAAGTAATCATCCTTAAAAACCCCTTTGTATGAAAAGAGTATTATCCATTTTATTATTCGGTTCATTACTCGCCGCTTGTGGCAATGGTGGTAACAATGCTGCAAAGCTGGAAGACGAAGTGGCCAAAGCGAAAATGCGAATGATGGATTCATTGAAAACAGTTGACTCGCTCAAAAGCATCGTTGCGAAAGAACAAAAAACAGCCGACTCCCTGAAAGCCGTTGCTGCTGCTGCTTCCAAACACCACAGCGGATCTTCAAATGTAAGTCCCCGTTATGCTGATGCAGAAGGAACTGCACCCGCTGCTGCCGCACCTAAGAAAAAAGGTATGAGCAGTACTGCTAAAGGCGCCATCATCGGTGCCGGTGTAGGCGCTGTAACCGGAGCCATCGTTGATAAAAAGCATGGCGAAGGCGCGATAGTAGGAGCTGTGCTTGGCGCAGGAGCTGGTGCAGGAACCGGAGCGATCATCGATCATAATAAAAAGAAAAAAGAAGCTGCTGCAAAACAGCAATAAAAATTTAATAGCTCAATAGCTCGATGGCTCGATGGCTCAATGTAAAATGGGCGATCGGGCCATTTTACTTGATATTAAATGCGTAACATTGAGCCATTGAGTTATTAAGCCATTTGCACATTCGCCATGAATCATCTTATACACGAAACCAGTCCTTACTTGTTGCAGCATGCACATAATCCGGTGGAATGGTATCCCTGGGGCGAAACAGCGCTGCAAAGGGCAAAGCAGGAAAACAAACCCATACTCGTGAGTATCGGCTACGCCGCCTGCCACTGGTGTCATGTAATGGAAAGAGAAAGTTTTGAGGATGCAACTGTGGCGGATTTCATGAACGCGCATTTTATCAATATCAAGATAGACCGCGAAGAGCGGCCCGACCTGGACCATATTTATATGGATGCAGTACAGGCCATGACCGGCAGCGGAGGCTGGCCTTTGAATGTATTCCTTACACCGGATAAAAAGCCTTTTTATGGCGGTACGTATTTTCCCCCGGTAAGAGCCCATAACAGGGCGAGCTGGTCTGAAGTACTGGAAGGTGTCCGGCAGGCTTTTTCTGCAAAAAAAGAAGCGATTGAAGAGCAGGCCCACAAGCTTACAGAACACCTGCTGCAATCCAATGCATTTGGCATGGACCGGACTATATCTGCTACAGACGCCTTATATGATGCTGCGAATGAAGAAGAGATCGCAAAGAATATACTCGGTAATGCCGATAAAGTATGGGGTGGGTTCGGGCAGGCGCCTAAATTTCCGCAAAGCCAGTCGATCTGCTTTTTGCTGCGGCATTTTCATTTCACCAAAAACGAAGCGGCTTTGCAGCAGGCTTTGCTGAGCCTCGATAAAATGCTCGATGGCGGTATCTACGACCAACTGGGTGGCGGGTTTGCGAGATACAGTACCGACAATGAATGGCTGGTGCCTCATTTTGAAAAAATGCTGTACGATAATGCCCTGCTGGTTAGCGTAATGGCGGAAGCCTATCAGCTGACCGGAATAGAAAAATACGCAAGGGGGATCAGGGAAACGCTGGCATTTATCGAAAGGGAAATGACCTCGCCTGAATGGGGTTTTTACAGTGCATTGGATGCCGACAGTGAGGGGGAGGAAGGCCGATTTTATACCTGGGACCTGACTGAAATAGAGGCAGCATTGGGTGAAAATACCCCCCTTTTCTGTGAAATTTATGGGGTAACGGCCGCCGGAAACTGGGAAAATAAAAATATTTTTTGGGTAAAAGAGCCGCTGGAAAAAACAGCACTACAGAGAGGCATGGAAATCAACGACATGCTCCGGTTGCTCGAATCCGACAGGCAAAAGCTGCTTTCTGAACGGGAAAAGCGGGTAAGACCTCAACTTGATGATAAGATATTACTGGGTTGGAATGCCCTGATGAACACAGCATACAGCAAAGCCTATGCGGCATTGGGCAATCCGCAGTACCTGCAGCGGGCCGAGACCCATATACGGTTCCTGGAAAGCCAGCTTTGCGATGGCCAGGGCAACTGGTACCATACTTATAAGGGGGGCAGGGCCAGGATACCCGCTTTCCTGGATGATTATGCCTACCTGATAGAAGCTTACCTGCATTTGCAGGAGATTACCGGCACGGGCGGGTACCTGTTAAAAGCCCGGTCGCTGCTGCAACATGCGATAGCCGCTTTCTCGGAGCAGGGAACCGGCTTCTTTTTCTATACGCCGCAAGGCCAGGAAGATGTGATCCTGCGCAAAAAAGAGGTCTACGACGGAGCCACCCCCAGTGGAAACGCCGTAATGGCCCGTAACTTATGGTATTTATCGAAGGTTTTCGAGGAGGAAGCATGGGAAAGACGGGTAGAAGAAATGTTGCAGCCGCTCTCCCGTGCCATCCGGCAATACCCCAATTCTTTCTCGGTATGGGCCTTGTGTCTCCAGGAATTGATCCGGGGAACCAATGAAATTATCATTACGGGGCAGCGTTCAAAGCAATTTATCGCTCCAGTGATGAAGAAATACATCCCCAATAAAATCATCCAGACCGGGGAAACCGAAGAGGGTGTTTTCCCGTTGTTGAAAGGAAAGCTGTTGGAAGGACAGGATGCAGTGAAATTCTACCTATGCAAAAACCGGGCATGTAGTGATCCCTTTACAGATGTAGTAGATTTTTTAGCAAAAATGTAACAAAGAATACGGTAATTTGCTTGTTGCCAGTGTCGACTCTGGGGACACTATTGTAAAATCCTAATTGATACACATTGACAATTTAGTTTTACCCATTTAAAAATTATGGAGAATTAAAGATGGTGTTGGCGTAACTGTCAACGCAAAACATATATTTGTCACTGTCATAAATCAGTTTATTATCTTATGAAAGGTTATTTGACTACAATTACCATGGCCATGCTGTCTTTAAGCCTGAGTTCCTGCTTTTTCAAGAAAAGCGGGAAAGCCAAGGGGTTGCCTGATGACGGGCAGTTGCATGGCGTTGCACCTTCAGCAAAACAAAACATGCGTCCTCCGCTTGGAATGGTCTACATTCCGCCGGGAGCATTTCATATGGGCCCCAGCGATGAAGACATCAGCTTCAGCTACACCAATCGTAACCGTACAGTTTCCATGCCAGGTTTTTGGATGGATGCTACGGAACTCACCAATAACCAGTACAGACAGTTTGTAAACTGGGTGCGTGACTCCCTGGCTTTCAAGATCCTGTTCGGATCGGGTATCAACAAAGAAGATACCATGGCGGTTGACTGGAAAAAAGTGGCTACCATCAAATACGACAGGTCTACCATCGAAAAACTGAATGAACTGAACCTGGCTCCCGATAATCGTTTGTACAGACGTCCGGGCATCGATCCTGCCAAACTGGTCTACCACATGGAATATTTCGACCTGGCCGAAGCAGCCAAGCGTGAGAACGCAGGTATTGCCCGGAAGAATTTCATCGTAACAAAAGACCAGCCTGTATATCCCGATACCCTGGTATGGATGCGGGATTTCTCTTACTCGTATAACGAGCCCATGACCAAGAGCTATTATTCTCACCCGTCTTATGGTGGTTATCCTGTGGTGGGTGTTACCTGGAAACAGGCAATGGCTTTCTGTCACTGGAGAACACATTACCAGAATACTTACCTGGAAAAACACAACATGGCTGTTGACGGTGATTTCCGCCTGCCGAGTGAAGCGGAATGGGAATATGCAGCAAGGGGCGGCCGTACAGAATCTATGTTCCCCTGGGGTAACTACTACCTGCGCAATAAAAAAGGATGTCTGCTCGCCAACTTCAAACCCGGCCGTGGTAACTACGCAGAAGACGGCGGTTTCTATACCGTTCCTGCCAAAGCATACTGGCCCAATGATTATGGCTTGTATAACATGTCGGGCAATGTGGCTGAATGGACCGGCTCGTACTACTACGAAGGCGCTTATAATTTCATGGCCGATATGAATCCCGATATACGTCTCGATGCCAAAGATTCCGACCTGCCCAATATGAAACGAAAAGTGGTGCGCGGAGGAAGCTGGAAAGACATCGCCTACTATTTACAGGTAGGTACCCGGAACTATGAGTACCAGGATACTGCCAAATCCTATATCGGTTTCCGCTGCGTGATTGACCTGGCACCCAAGTGGAGAAACAAATAACTAAGCTTATCCAAATCCAATAACAAATCCAAACCCCAAAAACAGAAACCTATGGCCTCTGGAATTTCCCCCTCTACAAACCGAATTGTAAACGTAATTGTATGTCTTGGCGCTGCCGTTGTAATCTTTGGCGCGATGGCTAAGATCCTACACCTTTCATGGGCCGACTGGGCGCTGAAAATCGGTCTTACTACAGAAGCTATGATTTTCATCGTGTATGCGATATTGCCTCCGCCAGATGTTACACATGGTTCTTCAGAACCTGCTATGGCTGGTAATCCTGCCCTTGGTGTGATGGAGAAAATGCTCCAGGAAGCCGATATAACCCCTGCCAACCTTTCCAAGCTGAGCGCCGGTTTCCAGAAACTGGGGACTACCGTAAATAATATGGGAGAGATCAGCGATGTAGTAAAATCAACCGGTGATTTTTCAGCCAAAACAAAAGAAGCAGCCCATGCGCTGGGATTGGTGAAAGATGCAGTAGGACATGTAACCAACTCTCTGGCCGGTTTCAATGCTGCTACAGAGCATACCAAACAATTTCACGACCAGGTTCAGGTGTTGACCAAAAACCTGTCGTCTCTGAATACTATTTATGAATTGGAATTACAGGAGAGTAACAATCACCTTAAGGCGATGAACCAGTTCTACGGCAAGCTCACACAGGCTTCTGCAGCCATGTCGGGCAGCGCAGACGATGCACTGAAAGCCAAAGAACAGATCACAATACTGGCCAACAACCTGGGCAAACTGAACCAGGTGTATGGTAATATGCTCACCGCCATGCAGGGAAGGGCTTAGTGCCGCTTGTTATGATGACACAACACTATTGTAAAATCAATTTGTAAAAATTAACAAGCATGTCACTACCCAAGGAACCGCGGCAAAAGATGATCAATTTCATGTACCTCGTGCTTACGGCAATGCTGGCACTGAATGTATCATCTGAAATCCTCAACGCGTTCAAGACAGTTGACCACAGTTTGAAGACTGCCACAGAAATTGTAGAACGAAAGAATACTGATGTATTCAAATCGTTCAAAAGAAAATTCGATGACCCTAAAACCCATGAAAAAGCTGCGATATGGATGCCTAAAGCAGAAAAAGCAAAGGTCCTCGCAGATGAAGTCTACAACTATATTGAAGGACTGAAACTGGATCTGAAAAAAGAATCGGGACTGAAAACAGAGAACGGCCAGGAATCTTTTAAAGAAGATGATCTCGATGCACCTACCCGTTTGCTGGTTTCTATGCCCCCTAACGGAAAAGGAAAAGGAAATGAGCTGTTTGCTAAATTGAAGCAATTCAGAGATCAGTTGCTCGCTATCGACCCCGACATTAAAAAAGATGTAGGGCCTAACCTGCCACTCGATCTGAGCATCCCTCCGACAAAAAATGAAGGCGGTAAGGATGACTGGGCATTTACCTATTTTCATATGACCCCTTCTATAGCGGCGTTGACGATCATGAGCAAATTTCAGAACGATGTGAAGAACAGTGAAGCGCAGGTGGTTGAGTACTGCCACAAAGAAGTAGGTGAAGTGGAGATCGTATATGATGAATTCAAAGCTTTCGCCGGAACCAATTCACAGTACCTGATGCCAGGTGAAGAACTGGTGATCACAGCAGGTATGGGTGCTTTTAGTAAAGCAGCCAAGCCTACCATCACCGTCGATGGTACCAATGTACCCCTGAATGCAGATGGAGCGGCTGAATACAAAGCTACCGTAAGCTCTCCTGGTGCAAACACTAAAAAAGTAAGGATCACTTATTATAAGCCCGACGGTACGCCGGCAGTGGTGGAAAAGGAAGTGAAATATACAGTAGGTGTACCTGCTGGTATGGTGATATCAACCGACAGGACAAGGGTATTCTATAAAGGCATAGAGAACCCCCTGAGTGTTACTGGTAGTGGTGGTGATGAAAAAGTACAGGTAAATGTGGAAGGCACGAATGTGGCATTTAGTAAAGCCGGCCCCGGACAGTATATCGTAAAACCTAACCAACTGGGTTCGGTGAATGTGATCGCTTCGGATGGAAAGAAAACACAAAAGGTAACAATACCTGTGAAAAGGATTCCCGACCCGATCGCCATTGTAGGCGGTAGTGCGGGTGGTACCATGACTGCAAATGTGTTCAGGGTACAGACAGGCGTGATTGCCGACTTACGTGATTTCGTTTTTGAAGGCATTAAGTTCCAGGTGCAGTCTTACATGGTGATCTGCACCGGTAAAGGTTTTGATGAACCAGAATTCGCACAGGTTACAGGCCCCGCTTTCAGCGGTGGCGCCAGTGCCCTGATCAAGCGGTGCCAGGCGGGAACAACGGTAACGATAGGAGAGATCAAATTGATTGAACCGGGTGGCGGAACACGTAAACTGGATCAGAATATTACATTCATTTTGCAATAACAGTGAGTTATGAAAAGAATCACTTCCCTTATGGTTTTGGCTGCGGTACTGATAGGCAGCAGTGCTATGGGACAGTTCAACTTTGGCAAGAAAAAGCCTGCGAACAATCCTCCAAGTACCAACCAGCAGCCCTCTACGGTTACCAACAAAGTAACCGGACTGAGTAAAGCCAATGCTACTGCTGTTGATACTTCGCTGAAACCTAAGAAAACAGTAGATACTACTACGGTAGGAGGTTTTGAAGAAACAACCCCCAGGAACCTGAGGAATAACACTGCCGTGGAAAGGACCATTACGAGGGAGAAAAAGCCACTGGCTTATGAGCACTTGCGTGAAGACGACTGGCTGTACAGCGAGATGATCTGGCGTGAGATCGATGCCAGGGAAAAAATGAACCAGACGTTCATGTATCCCGGCAAAGATGAAATGGGCGACCAGCGTTTTTTTGCGATTCTGTTGAAAGCCATTCGTGAAGACAGCGTAGTAGCTTTCTCTGCCGAAGGGGGTGATGACCGTTTTACAAAGCCATTGCAATACAATGATGTTTCTAAATTACTGAAAGGTACGCTGGATACACAGCTGGTACAGAACGCCAACAATCCCAATGTGTACGATACCACTGTGATCTATGATACCAAGTATGCACCGAATCCCGATTCTATTTATACTTTCAGACTGAAAGAACAATGGATATTCGATAAGGAAGCAAGCCGCCTGTTCTGCCGGATCATTGGTATTGCTCCGGTAGCCAAGATCATGGTCAACAACAAACCCACCAGCAAAACGCTGTTCTGGATACATTATCCCGATCTGCGCCAGACGCTGACCAAATACCTGGTGTACAACCCTAAAAATTTCGCCAGCCGTATGACTTGGGAAGACCTTTTCGAAAGCCGCTTCTTTTCCAGCTATGTGATCAAGACCAGTAACAACAATCCCACCGATAAATTCCTTAGTGGCCTGATCAGAGACCCGCTATTCCGTTTATTGGAGGGTGATAAGATCAAAGAAAGGCTGTTCAATTATGAGCAGGACCTGTGGTCGTATTAATATTATTTGATATAACAAGGGAAAAAAGGGGGCTTAAAAGACCCCTTTTTTCGCAAAAATTATGTTTACATTATAAATTATTAGGGCCAGTTGATTGTATTAATTAAATGCTTTCCTTATCTTTACTTCGGTTTTTCATAGGATATTGGATTTTAAAAGCGGGGCTGGATTTTTATCCTGGCCCCTTTTTTATTAATAAACTGTTAATTTTCTGCGTTAAAATACGCTGTCACCAACGCCGCCTTTTTCTTGCCGATCAATGCGGCCAGTGAATCCATACCGGCCTCCCTTACCTTCTTCACCGATTTGTATTCTTTCAGCAACTGCAGGGCGGTCTGCTTACCAATACCGGGTATTTGCTCCAGCTCATTTTTAAATGTTCCTTTTGACCGCTGGTTCCGGTGAAAGCTGATGCCGTAATTATGCACTTCATCCCTAATACGCCTTACCAGTTTCAGGCTGTCGCTGTTCCAGGGAAGTTTGATAGAATGGCTATCGCCAGGGAAAAAGATCTCTTCTTCGTTTTTAGCCAGCCCAACAACCGTCATGCGACCCACCAGTCCCAGTTCGATAATGCTTTCCATGGCCGCGCCCAGTTGCCCCTTTCCTCCATCAATGATCACCAGTTGGGGAATGGGCGCTGCTTCTGACAGCAACCTCTTGTACCTCCTGTACACCACTTCTTTCATGGTGGCAAAATCGTTGATCCCTTCAACTGTTTTCACATTGAAATGCCGGTAATCTTTTTTACTGGGCATCCCGTCTTTGAAGCATACCATGGCCGAAACCGGGTAGCTGCCGTGAAAGTTGGAATTATCGAAGCATTCGATGTGCAGAGGGGGCTCCTGTAACTGCAGGAAATCCTGCAATTCGTACAACACTTTCGCTTTTTCTTCGTCGCTCTTATCTTCCAGGTGCAGTATTTTTTTTCTGCGCAGTTCTTCGCGGAAATAATCCACGTTTTTCACAGACAACTCCAGCAGCTTTTTCTTCTCGCCCGCTTTGGGTATGGTAAGTGTGAGGTTTTCTTCTTCCACTTCAATGGCAAAGGGAACCACCAGTTCTTTGGCCGTACTGTTGAAAGTACCCCTGAGCCTGGCTACCGCAAACGACAATACTTCGGTTTCTGTCTCCTCGAGCTTTGTTTCCAGCGGAACTGTATGGGTTTGCACGATAGCGCCGTTCTGTACCATGAGGTAATTCACATAAGCCAGGTTGTCTTCCTTCACAATAGAGAATACATCCATATCGGCAAAATGACTGCCTACCACCACAGATTTTGCCTGGTAGTTCTCGAGGTGGTCTATTTTTTTTCTTACCAGCTCTGCTTTTTCGAACTGGAGCCCGGCTGCCAGCGCTTGCATCTCCGCTTTGAACTGTCCAACTACCGAGCCCAGGTTCCCTTTGAGGATATTACGTACCTGTTGCAAACCCTCTGCATAATCTGCGGCTGACTGTAAACCCTCGCATGGTCCTTTGCAATTGCCCAGGTGGTACTCAAGGCATACTTTGAATTTGCCTTTCCGGATATTCTGCTCGGTGAGGTTGAGCTTGCAAGTGCGCAACGGAACATATTGGCGGATGAAATTGATGAGTTCCCTTACCCTGCCTACCGAAGTAAATGGTCCCAGGTATTCAGACCCGTCGTTCACTTTTTTTCGTGTGAAGAAGACACGTGAGAAAGGCTCTTTTTTGATAACGATGAAAGGATAGGTCTTATCGTCCTTGAGCATGATATTATAGCGTGGCTGGTATTCCTTGATGAGAGAGTTCTCCAGCAGGAATGCATCGTGTTCTGAATCTACAATGGTAAAAGCAATGCGATGGATGCGTTTTACAAGCTCATGAGTTTTATAACTGGTAAGGTTCTTAACGAAATAAGACGAGACCCTTTTGCGCAGATCCTTGGCCTTGCCTACATACAACAAAGTATTACCCTCGTCGTAGTACTGGTAAACGCCGGGCTGTTGCGGAATGGTAGAAGCCAGTTGCTGAAATTGATCTGCGGTCATGTTGGTGCATTTACGGCGTGTCGTTGTTCCAGTTAACGTAATTCAATTCGGTAGAACTGTAATGGCCTGCGTGGAGATAGCGGTTCACCTGGAAACTTTTGTAGGCTTTCCAGTTGCATTGTTCTGTGATACTGGTATCGCCTTTGTTGTACTGGCTCCTGATAAAAACCCGTTTAACGTTATTGCTTTCTTCATCGAGTAATATATTTATTTCCCGGATGATGGCGTTATCGTGGGCAGTTGTGTAACTGAGTGTATAGCTTTTTGTACCCAGGTCGCGAAAAACAGATTCTCGGTACAGCACTTTAATATTGGGCGCCGAGATATCCTTGCTGAGAAAAATACCTGCCAGCTGTTTAAATGCTTCCTGGTTCAGTGAAGCAGAATCTTTTTTGCCGTCTTTGATGGTGACGCGGTAGATGGGCGTATGAAGCGATTGTGCATAAGCCAACTGGTCTTTGAAAAAAACGGGCAATGCAAAGAAACCGGTTGTGTCTGCTGAAGCTGTTTGCGGACTGGCAGGCGCGGCATGGTGACCACAAGCAACAGATAATACTGCTATCAAAAAAACTAAAAGAGCAGGGACTGATTTTTTCATCCTACAAAATTATCCAATCACCTGCATAAAAAACCACTGCCCTTACAGCAGTGGTCAGAAGAATCATGCATATGGGTTTTATTTCGAAAGTTGTTTTGTGATACCCAGTCTCAACCCATAATCAAGCAGGTATTCCTTGATGGGGTAGAGGTTGGAATAAGTGGGTAGGTGCTGGTATCGGATCTGCGGCCCCAGTTGGATGGTAGCGCCTCTTGTTTTATACGTAAGGTTGATGCCTACACCTGTATTTACATTCCATTTGCGAAGGAATGAACCGCCGTCGGCATAATGCTTGAGGTCGGTAGACAACAGGTACACTTTTTTGTTGAGTGTGAAAGTGGGTTGTACAGAAGCTTCTGTATTCACGCCCCAATGATTTCCATTGAATATCTCCCATTGTATGCCCAGCGGAATAGATACCTGGTACAGTTTATTATCGAGTTGCGTTGCGCTCAACCCCGAATTGTTATGATAGGGTGAATACAGGTTGATGTTTTCGATACCACGGTAATTGATCAGGGATATGGTAGCCACATCGCTGGTGGGCGACTGGAATGTTTCGATATAATACTGCCTGATGTTCATTTGCACCCCTGTTTTGAACTTGAGGCGGTTGCTCATATTATACAGCACTGCAAAACCAAATTCGAGTCCGATAGCAGGCTTGTGACGCACTACCTGGTTAACGTCAGAGCTGTTGTTCTGGCTCAGGGGCGTGTTAACAGCATTGCTGGCAGGTTGTATGATCTCTTTCAGTTTCTCATCGGTGAGTTTGCGATAACTGGTAGAAGGCGTGAGGTAGAACTGGATGCCTACTCTGGAATTCCTTTTCTGGTTGATAACAACAGGCGGATTGTAAGCATAAGCAGAGGCTTTGTGTGTGTTCTCCGTAACCGGTGGCGTTGTTGTTTCAGTGGTAGTGGCAGGAGCTGCTTTCTCACTTGCAGCAAGACTATTGGCTGTATCCACATCCTGCCTGTTATCTGTAGGAGCAGTGGATGAAGACGTACTCAACGAACGGGTTTTGTTGCTTTGGGCTGATGTAACCAAAGATGCGGCAGGCTTGAGGGTTGTTGTTTTGGCAGTGATGGTTGCCATGGTCTTTTCTGTTGCAGCGGTGGCTACAGCATCATATCCGACCGTAGGAACAGTTTCGGGCTGCGGCAGTGTTGCCGTTTGTCTGCTGGCCAGTTCCTCGAGTGTAGCTGCAGTGACATGTCCGGATGCCATCTGTGTGAAATAATTTTCTTGTACTGATCTGGTGGTATGATCTGCCGATGCTGCCAGGTTGTTTTTCATCTGCCCGTTAACCAGCAGTGTATGCGCGGCGAACCTTGCAGGATGGTTAATAAGTAAAGTGGAAAGGGTGAGTGCGGTAATGATGAAAAGGGCAAAAAAGCTGAGCGCCGGCCAGGAATGGTTTCCATGTAACTCCGTGCGAATATTCTTCCAGACATGGTCGGAAGGATATATCCGGTGCTGTTTTACTTCGTCGTGTAAAAACTGCTCAAGTTCGTCTCTGTAGTTTTGGTTTTCCATAACAAACACGGCATCAATCTATCGGTCAATCAACCACTGCTATTTTTTAAATGCAGCCAGCCAATGAAAATCTTCTTTAGGCATCTCAATGATTTTTTTCTTTACCAGTATGGTCTCCAGCATCGATTTGGCGCGCGTATATTGACTACGGCTGGTGCTTTCTTCGATGTCCAGCATCATACCTATCTCTTTATGACTATATCCTTCCATAGCATACAGGTTCAATACCGTCCGGTATCCGATGGGTAATAACCTGATGCACTCAATGATCTGCCGGGCCTGCATGATGGATGGAATGGTCTCTTCCCGCACTTCCACCATAGTGGCATAATCCAGATCAACCCGCTCATTGAATTTTTTATTCTTCTTCAAGAAGTTGATACAGGTATGCACGACGATCCTCCTGATCCATCCTTCAAATGCCCCTTTGTTCTGGAACGTATGTATTTGGGTAAACACTTTAATGAACCCCTCCTGCAACATATCCTCTGCGTCTTCACGGCTCTGTGCGAAGCGATAACAAACGCTCAGCATCTTAGGGCTGAACCGGTTGTACAGTTCGCGTTGGGCCGCAGAATCATTATGTAAACAGCCAGCAATGATTGCCTGTTCTGTCATGAGGGGTAAGTGTGTACCCTAAATATAGACATTATTTCCCTTCTTATGCTGCATAGTACGGCCAAAATGTATCTGTTGATTAATTTTAAACGTTCTTGCGAAAAACCGATTTCAGATCAGACCTAAACCCCTCGGCATGACGTCCAGAATGGATTTTCCAGCTCCGCCTCCTGCAACAGGACTGGCGCCTTATTCCGGTCCCTGGACCGAAAACGAAGTCATTCACCTGCTGAAACGGGCCATGTTTGGCGCCAGGCGGGCCGATATCAGCTATTTCCTGGGCAAGACCTGTTCCCAGGCGGTTGATGAATTGCTCAATCCCCAGGCCCCCCTGCCAGCTCCTCCGGTTAAAGAATATACTACACCGGCAACCGCCAACCCGGCCGACAGTAATATCGTTGCGGGCAGTACCTGGGTGGGTGATGCCAATACCGATGGTTCGGTGAACAGCCTGCGGGTAGCTTCTTTCAAGAAATGGTGGATGGGACAGATGGTGAACCAGGACAGGAGCATCCGGGAAAAGATGACCTTTTTCTGGCACAACCATTTTTCTACCGAAACAGGGGTGATCAGCTATGCGCAATATGTGTACAAGCACCACGCCATGCTGCGGGCCAATGCGCTGGGCAACTTCAGGAGCCTGGTAAAAGCGGTGACCATCGATCCGGGTATGCTGGTATTCCTGAATGGTCAACAGAATGTGGCGGCGGCGCCTGATGAAAACTACGGAAGGGAATTACAGGAACTGTTCTGCTGCGGAAAGGGACCGGGATCGCAATACACAGAAGCCGATGTGAAAGCTGCAGCACGCGTACTTACCGGTTGGCGCAATAACGCAACGAACATCAGTTCTTATTTCGACATCAACCGGCACGATAAGAACAGCAAACAATTCTCTTCATTCTATAACAATACCGTAATACAAGGACGCACTACTGCAACAGCCGGTGATGAAGAGATCGATGCCATGATCTCTATGATACTGGCTACCGATGAAGTGGCCATGTACATTTGCCGCCGCCTCTATCGGTGGTTTGTTTATTACGATATCGACAGTACGGTAGAAGCGAATGTAATTACTCCGTTAGCCGCCATTTTCCGCAGCAACAATTATAATATTGTGCCGGTCCTCAGTACTTTGCTCAAAAGTGAACACTTCTTCGACGCACTCTCCAGAGGGTGCCAGATCAAGAGCCCGGTGGATTTTGTAGTGGGATTTTGCAGGGAACTGGAATTGAGTTTCCCGCCTCTTACAGATTATGTGAGCAATTACGGACATTGGAATTATCTCCTGAGCTGGGTTGCCAGCCTGCAACAGAACATCGGCGATCCGCCCGATGTGAGCGGTTGGAAAGCTTATTACCAGGCGCCGCAGTTTTATGAAACATGGATCAACAGCGACACGCTTCCCAAGCGCAATCAATTCAGCGATATCCTGATGAACAGCGGCTATACGTTCAATGGTAAGAAAATAATGGTAGACGGCGCAGGGTTCATCAAAACATTGTCGCAGCCCGGCGATCCGAACAAACTCATCGATGACCTGACCAGGCTTTTGTTCAGGATCGATTTGTCGGCCGCTTCCAAAGCGCAGGTGAAACAGGATATTTTGCTGAGCGGACAAATCAGCGATTATTACTGGACGAGTGCGTGGAACCAGTATGTTTCCACGCCCGGTGATACGGCCAATACCACTACTGTTAAGAACAAAGTGCGCGATCTGTTGAAATACCTGATGGACCTTTCTGAATATCAGCTGGCATAAAACCATTCAAATGAAGAGAAGAGATTTTTTACGCAATTCCGGAGTACTGATCCCTTCACTGCTGGGAGGATTATCGGTAAAAGCATTCAGCGTTGAAGACCTGTTGATGCAGGGCATGTTCCTGCCTACCACCGAAACAGACCATGTGCTGGTGATTATTCAGCTCAGTGGGGGTAACGACGGACTGAACACGGTCATTCCCCTCGAGTATTATAGTAATTATACCAATGCCAGGAGCAATATTGCCATTCCGCAGCAATCGGTATTGTCTTTGAGCGGCACGCAAAAAGTAGGATTGCATCCGGCCATGACGGGACTGCAAAATATGTTCAACGACGGGCGTGTAAAACTGGTCCATTCGGTAGGTTATCCGCAACCTAATTTTTCGCATTTCAGGGCAACAGATATCTGGATGAGTGGCAGCGACAGCAATACCACGGTCAACAGTGGCTGGGCTGGGCGTTATTTGAATTATGAATATCCTAATTTCCCCAATGGTTATCCCAATGCCAGCATGCGCGACCCGCTGGCTATCCAGATCGGTTCCATCACATCGCTGACTTTACAGGGACCGGCAGTGAGCATGGGTATGAGCATCAGCAATACCAATAATTTTTACAACCTCATCAATGGTGTACAGGATCCGGCGCCGGAAACGCCGGCGGGTAAAGAGTTGAAGTTCGTGCGCATGGTGGCGCAGCAAACACAACAATATGCGGCCGTGATCAAAGATGCGGCATCGAAAGTAACGCAACAGGTTACCTATCCTACCAATAACTCATTGGCCGACCAATTGAAAATTGTAGCCAGGCTCATCGGCGGCGGTTTGCAAACACGTATTTACATGGTGAACTATGGCGGCTTCGATACACATTCTGCCCAGGTAGACAGTACCGATAATACCACCGGCAACCATGCCCGTTTGTTGAAAAATGTAAGCGATGCGATTAAGGCTTTTGAAGACGATCTCAAATTCATGAAAGTAGACGACAGGGTAACAGGCATGACTTTCTCTGAATTCGGCAGACGTATCAAGAGCAATGGAAGTATAGGCACCGACCATGGATCTGCGGCGCCTATGTTTATTTTCGGAAAGAATGTGATTGGCGGCGTATTGGGCGATACACCCAATATTGCAGCCAGTGTGAGTGTGAACGACAATCTCCCTTTTCAATACGATTTCAGGAGCGTGTATGCTACCTTATTATCTAACTGGCTTTGTGTTGATGAAAAAGACCTGCAGCAGATCATGCTCAAGAATTTTCAAATGCTTCCACTGGTGAGCACGGTATCCTGCAAAAAGCCGATAAACCTTTCGGGAGAAACGCTCATCAGCAACTACCCCAATCCATTCACCAGTTCTACGGTGATCACTTTCAAAACCTCCGGCGGGCATACCCTGGTACAGATCATGGACGCCACCGGTAAAGTGATTGCAAACCTCGTTGATAAAGATTATACGGCCGGTAATTACACCATAGTGTTCGACAGTGGCAATCTCCCTACGGGCGTTTATTATGCCCGCTTACAGAATATGGCTACCCAGCAGGTACATACCATGTTGAAAGCGCGATAATACGAGTTTCTGTACATAAGTAGAAGTTGCTTACTTACAACTGGTAAATGGCGTTAAACAGTTGGTGGATTCCGCCCAACAGTTGAAAAATCCCGGTCAAAGCTGTCAGATTACGTTCTATGACAACAAAAAGAACACTTATAGATCAGATGTGCTAAAAATTTTAAACAAAAGCACTATATTTATTGCAAATTTAAAATTATTTTTTATAATATTTAAAATATTGTTTTAAATTTGCAATAAATGATGTTTTTACCTCGTCATATTGAATCCAGGCTACTAGCCGCATTAAAAACCAGTCCGGTCGTATTTTTAAACGGCGCCCGGCAAACAGGTAAGAGCACACTTGTAAATGATGTAGCGCAAAACATCGGAAGAAACCATCTGCCGGCATCCTATGTAACTTTCGATAGACCCACAGTTATGGCTGCAGCTTCAGCAGCACCAGAAGCTTTTTTAACCGGGTATCCCAAACCGCTCATTATTGATGAAGTGCAACTGGTTCCCGAAGTCTTCCGGGCATTGAAAGTAATTGTTGATGAGGACAGGTTATTTAACAAAGGCGCTGTTGGCAATTACCTACTTACCGGATCGGCCAATATCCTGGCTTTACCCAAGCTATCTGACCCATTGGTGGGTCGTATGCAGGTGCTCACCCTGTACCCGTTTACTGCTGCTGAGGCGAGTAAAGGCGATGGGAAAGGACTGAACAGGTTATTAGAAATGGATTTTTTCGGAATAACAAATCGTGAAATATCCCTGATAGACGCGATGAAACTGGCTACATTCCCGGAAATAGCCATCGCTCATGACAAAGATCGTAACAGTTGGTATGAGAATTACATTGCTACTTTAATTCAACGGGATGTAAAGCAGATTGCAGAACTGGAGAAAAGTTATTTGCTGCCTCAATTATTGCGCATACTGGCTGCCAGGGCAGGAGGCCTCCTGAATGATTCTGATATAGCCAGGGAAATCGGACTGACCTCCCCCACTACTAAAACATACAGGCATATACTGCAAATGATGTTCCTGACCTTTGATATAAGACCCTGGCACAGGAATATTGGCAAACGACTGGTGAAAGCACCTAAAGGATATATCATAGACACTGCGCTTTTATGTCACATGCTCGATTGGAACATCGACGATCTTGCCACCAGCAAACCCGAATTGTTTGGACATATTCTCGAAAACTATGTGGCAACGGAAATCTTAAAGCAGTTGAACAACAGCCATATTAACGCTTCATTGTACCATTTCAGAACAAGCGATGGAAAAGAAGTGGATTTTATCATAGAGAAGCCCAACGGATCTGTCTTTGCTATTGAAGTAAAACGATCCGAAACAGTAACCATAGATGATTTTAAAGGGATAAAAGAATTCCAGGCAATTACGGGAAACGATTTCATTGGTGGGGTAGTGTTATATACAGGTAAAGAAGTGGTTCCTTTCGGAACAAATCTTTGGGCCGTACCATTGTTTGTTTTGTGGTGACCTAAAAGACGTATAAATGTGTATATTTCTACAGGAAAACATTCACTATGCCTGATACGTTACATATCCCAACGAATCATCCGGCAGCCACTTCTTTTGATGCCATTGTAGTGGGTAGCGGCATCAGCGGCGGATGGGCCGCTAAGGAATTGTGTGAAAAAGGATTGAAAACCCTGGTGCTGGAGCGCGGGCGTAATGTAGAGCACATCAAAGATTATCCTACGGCGAACACGCCCATTTGGGAGTTTCCATACCGGGGCACGCTTTCCAGGAGAGTGTTAGACGCCAATCCTTATATCAGTCGCGCTGCGGGTTATGACGCTACTACTGCTCATTTCTTTGTGAAAGATTCAGACCACCCATATGTACAAGAGAAACCATTCGAGTGGATAAGGGGTTACCAAGTAGGTGGCAAGTCATTGACCTGGGGGCGGGCATGCGCACGCTGGAGCGATATGGATTTTACAGCGCCGCACCGTTATGGATATGGCATCGAATGGCCCATCGGCTACCAGGATATTGCGCCCTGGTACAGTCACGTAGAACAATTCATTGGCGTTTGTGGAAGCAAAGAAGGCATAGATACCATGCCCGATGGAGAATTCCTGCCCGCCTTTGAATTGAATTGTGTGGAACAGCATTTGAGAGAAGTGCTGGCAAGTAAATTTAAGCGTCATTATGTATCCGGCAGATGGGCGCAGGTTACAGAACCACAGGCCATTCATAAGGAACAAAATCGCCAATGCCTGAGCAGGAACCTTTGCATGCGCGGTTGTCCTTTCGGCGGGTATTTCAGTTCAAATGCCGCTACGCTTCCCTGGGCAGCCAGGACGGGTAACCTTACGATACGTCCTTTTTCAGTGGTGCATTCTGTTATATATGATGAACAACTGGGCAAGGCAATTGGCGTGAAAGTCATTGATGCTAATACCAAAGAAGAAACAATCTATTATGCAAAAGTCATCTTCCTGAATGCTTCTGCTTTAAACACCAACCTCATTTTATTGAACTCAACTTCTCAACGTTTTCCGCATGGCTTGGGCAATGATAATGGCTTGTTGGGAAAATATATTGGTTTCCATAATTACAGAGCCGGTATGAGCGGCGAATTCGATGGATTTGAAGACAAATATTATCGTGTATCCAAGCCTGCGGAATGCATCATTCCCAATTTCAGGAATGTGTACCAAAGAGATACAGACTTTGTAGGAGGTTATGTGATTTTCAGCGGAGCATACCGGGAAAAATTGAACGATAAAAACATGCCGTCACCTCTCGGTGCGGCATTCAAAGATGCCATCAGTGAACCCGGTAAATGGGGTGCTTATATGTATATGCAAGGTGAAACCATACCCAAGGAAAGCAATCATGTAAGATTGAGCAAAGATCAAAAAGACCAATGGGGTATTCCCTTGCTGGTAACATCTGTAGACTATGATGAGAATGATGATAAAATGGTGAAAGACTTTATCGAACAGGGAAAAGCAATGCTGGAAGCCGCGGGAGCTAAAAATATTGTGGTAAACGAAAACAGGCAGCCTCCCGGTCTGGATATACATGAAATGGGTGGGGTGCGCATGGGCAAAGACCCCGCCACCTCGCTGCTCAACGAATGGAATCAACTACATCATTGTAAAAATGTATTTGTTACCGATGGCGCCTGCATGACCAGCACAGGCAATCAAAGCCCGTCCATCCTGTACATGTCGCTGACAGCAAGAGCCGCGAACTATGCTGTGGAACAAATACAAAAAGGAGTATTGTAAATCAACCTTATTTCTTATTTTTGCAACAATGTAACAAATAGTTAGTGCGCTCCTTATCGGTCATACATCGTTTACTGGCAGGATGGTTGCTGTTGCTTTTCGCTTTCAGCATCACCCCTAAAAAATTCCTGCACAACCTGGTTGCCAACCACCAGGACGCGACTGCCATGAATTTTCCCAGGGAAAACACAGGCGCCAGCCAATTGAGTAAGGCAGGTTATCATTGTCCCTGTGAACAATTGGTGGTGCAAACGCCTTTTGTTTATCAATCTGCAACCATTAATTATGCAATTGTTCCTGTGTTCGTTGTTTACCAGGACCAACAGTTCGTTTCTACCTACTCTACCGCTCCGGACGTGTCTTTTCTTCGCGGCCCTCCTGCGTTGAACGCTTAAAGTAGTATAATATCCTCATTCTAAGATTTAGCCGGAAAGTTGCATTACTGCACAACCGGTTGTTTTCATCATTCTGTTTATAATCTCATCGCGTATGAAAAAGGTCATGAAATTTTTCAGCCTCTTGTTGTGTGTAAATATTTTTCCCTTCATCATTGCAACCGCAAAACCTGCTGTTTTTTTTGGTGATGAAACCCTGAAAGGGGTGGTAACCGATAACAAAACCCACCAGCCATTGCGCGGGGCAGCGATATTGATCCCTGACCTAAAACTGGGTGTTGCGGCAGATTCGCTCGGGCATTATGAGTTTAAAAAACTGCCCGCAGGAACTTTTTTAGTAGAAGTAAAATTTGAAGGTTATAAAAGCATTGCCAAAAATGTGTTGATCAGGGGTGATGTAAACCAGGATTTTCAGTTGGAAGAAAGCGCTACCGAGATCAGTGAAGTGGTGGTTACCGGAACTTCCAAAGCCACACAGATCAAACGAAATCCGGTTCCTATTGTAACGGTGAGTCACGATTACCTGACTTCGAACCTCAGTACCAATGCCATCGATGCCATTGCCAAAGTGCCGGGTATCCGTGCCGTAACTACCGGCCCGAATGTATCCAAACCCTTTATCCGCGGACTGGGTTATAACCGTATCCTCACGTTGTACGATGGTATCCGGCAGGAAGGCCAGCAATGGGGTGATGAGCACGGTATTGAAGTAGATGCCTATGCAGTAGACAAAGTGGAAGTGATCAAAGGACCGGCCAGCCTGAGTTATGGCTCCGATGCGTTGGCAGGTGTGGTGAACCTCATACCTGTACCTTCAGCGCCAGAGGGAAAAATGATCGGTAATGTTACCATGGAATACCAGACCAATAACAAATACCTGGGTGGTTCGGCTATGCTGGGCGCTGCCAAAAATGGTTTTGAATGGTCGGGACAGATCTCTCACAAACAAGCTACCAATTACCAGAACAAATACGATGGAAGGGTGTATGGTACCGGATTCAGTGAAACCGATGCGAATGCGTCTCTTGGTTTGCATGGTAAATGGGGATACTCTCACCTGAACCTGGTATTGTTCGATAATTTACAGGAGATACCCGATGGTAGTCGCGACAGTGCTACCAGGGCTTTCACCAAACAGATCACGGAAGCAGATACTGTTCGACCCATTGTACCTGCATCTCAACTGAACAGTTATAGTATCAACACAATACACCAGCATGTGCAGCACTACCGTGCATTCCTCAATAATAATTTCATCATTGGCAACGACCGGCTGGACCTGAATCTGGGATTCCAGCGGAGTGTGCGCAGGGAATACAGCCACCCGGTATTATTTACCATCCCCGGATTGTTTCTGCAATTGAATTCTTACACGTACGACGTGAAATATCATTTCGCAGAAAAGAACAACTGGAATGCCAGCATCGGTATCAATAGCATGTACCAGGAAAATCATGTTGAAAAAGGAACCGACTTCATCATTCCTTCTTACAAACAATTCGATTTCGGACCTTTTGCTTTGTTGAAGAAGAGCATCGGCAAGCTGGATATTGCGGGAGGATTGCGTTATGATATCCGTTCATTCAACAACAATGCACTTTACACCAAACCCGATCCGGCAACTGGTTTTGGCAAAGTGTATTACGGACCGGTTACGGCAGCAGACACAGCAGTGTTCAATAAATACAGCCATACGTTCAATGGCTTCTCCGGAAGTATTGGAGCCACTTATAATTTCTCTGAAAAATTCTCCATGAAGTTCAATCTGGCAAGGGGTTTCAGGGCGCCCAATATTGCAGAGATCTCCGCCAATGGCGTGCATCCCGGAACCAATATTTACCAGATCGGTAACGACAAGTTCCAGCCTGAGTTCAGCTTGCAGCAAGACCTGGGATTCGTGTATTCATCTAAATACGCAGTGATACAACTGAACCTGTTCAATAACAGCATCAGCAATTATATTTATAACCAGAAATTGCTGGCTGCGAGCGGACAGGATTCGGTGATAGTAGCTGGTAACCAGACTTTCAAATACCAATCGGGCAAGGCCCATCTGTATGGTGGCGAGTTGAGTGTTGACCTGCATCCTGTAAGGGCGTTGCATTTTGAGAACAGCCTTTCCATTGTGTATGCCCAAAACAAGAGTGCCGGAGCAAAAGATGCGGATAGTACCCGCTATCTGCCCTTCATTCCACCAGTACATGGTGTTTCGGAACTGCGCTTTGATTTTGATATCAAAAACGCTGGTATCAAACACGGCTTTGTGAAAGTACAAGCAGAATATTATGCCGCACAAAACAGGGTCTTCACCGCCTATGGAACGGAGAAGGCTACACCAGGTTATACCTTGTTGAATGCAGGTTTTGGAGGAAGCCTCATTAACAGGAATGGTAACCCCTGGGTAAGCATCTATATCCTGGGCAATAACCTGCTGAATACAGGTTACCAGGATCACCTGAGCAGGCTTAAATATTTTGAACCCTATCCGGGCAATTTCACCGGCCGCAATGGTATTTACAATATGGGGCGGAATATTTCCTTCAAGCTGAGCTTTCCCATTAGTTATAACTTAAAGAAATCCTGATAGGTAATATAGGGTTGAATGAAAGAAGCGCTGCCACGACAGCGTTTCTTTTTAAGAATTCATTTTGTACATTGGTAGTATGGATATTACCATCAATACACCGGCTTTGCTGTTCCCCGCGATCAGCCTTGTGATGCTTGCGTACACCAACCGTTTCCTGGCGCTGTCCAACCGGGTGAGGAGCCTGCACGATAAATACCAGAACCACGAACAAAAACATATTATCCACGGGCAGATCAGGAACATCCGTTACCGGCTGAAGCTGATCAAAAATATGCAGGCGCTGGGCGTGCTCAGCTTTTTGAACGCCATCGTTTGTATGTTCCTTATTTATAACAACTACCTCAGAGCAGCCGATATCGTATTCGGCATCAGCCTGGTAAGTTTTGCCCTTTCGCTGTTTTTATCATTGGTGGAAATTCAATTGAGCACTAAAGCACTTGAACTGGAACTGAGCGATATGGAAGGCTTAACCGACCCTTCCGTGATCGATTATATCAAGCGCCGTTTTGAAAAAGAATGAACAGGACTAATTGACCAGGGCCGGTTCTTTGCTCATGATCTTGCGCTCACCGATCTGCTGCCTCCACATAGCATAATACAATCCTTTTTCTGCGAGAAGCTGTTCGTGGCTTCCTGTTTCCACTACCTGTCCTTTTTCCAATACATAAATACGGTGCGCATGCATGATGGTACTCAGCCGGTGGGCGATCATCACTGTGATCTGTTCCTTTTCCAACGAGATGCTGCGGATGGTATTGGTGATCTCTTCTTCGGTAATGCTGTCGAGTGCAGAAGTGGCTTCGTCGAAAATGAGTAAGTGTGGATGGCGCAGCAAGGCACGGGCAATGGAAAGCCTTTGCTTCTCACCACCACTGAGTTTCAGTCCGCCTTCTCCGATCATGGTATCGATCCCTTTTTCCGCTCTTTGCAACAGGTTATCACAGCTGGCTTTATGCAAGGCTTCTGCGAGGTCGGCATCGCTGGCTTCGGGATGCACGAAGAGCAGGTTTTCGCGAATGGTGCCGGCAAACAATTGCGTGTCTTGTGTTACGAAACCGATCTGGTTGCGCATCTCATCGAAATTTATTTCCAAGCCGTTCACGCCGTTGTATAAAATATGTCCTCCCTGCGGGCGGTACAATCCTACCAACAGTTTTACCAGCGTGCTTTTCCCTGCGCCCGAAGGGCCAACAAATGCAATGGTCTCTCCCTTTTTGGCATCGAAAGAAATACCATCGAGTGCCTTGTATTGTGCTGTCTGGTGTTTGAATACCACATCCCTGAACTCCAACTCTTCAACCACACCTACATGACGGGGATGAGCAGGTTTTGGTTCTGCTTCTTTTTCCATCAGGTTATGGAAGTTGATGAGTGAGGCTTCGGCCTCACGATAACTCATGATGATACTGCCAATTTCCTGCAACGGACCAAAGATGAAGAAGCTGTAGAACTGTAATGATATCAATTGCCCAACGGTGAGCACCTGTCTGAAGATCAGCCACATGAGGGTGAAAGTGATTACCTGTCGCAATAAATTCACCATGGTGCCCTGTATGAAACTGAGCGAACGGATGCTCTTCACTTTTTTCAGTTCCAGTCCGAGTATCTTATAGGTGTTGGTATTCAACCGGCTCACTTCCTGGTTGGTAAGTCCCAGGCTTTTCACCAGTTCAATATTGCGCAGACTTTCAGTTGTAGAACCCGCCAGTGAAGTGGTTTCCTTGACGATCTTTTTCTGGATGGTCTTAATTTTCTTGCTGAGCAGGTTGGTCACAAAAGCGATCAGCAGTGCGCCGCCCAGGTAAATGGGTATGATGGACCAGTGGAGCCTGGTAGCGTAGATAGACACGAATATCACGCTTACGATAATGCTGAACAGTACATTGATGACGTACCCGATGAACTTTTCAGTATCGGCTCGCACTTTGGTAAGGATGGAAAGTGTTTCACCGCTGCGCTGGTCTTCAAATTCCTGGTAAGGCAATCGCATGGAATGCTTGAGTCCATCGGTAAAGATCCGAGCTCCGAATTTCTGTATGATCACATTCACCACATAATCCTGGAAGGCCTTGGCGATGCGGCTTACCATGGCAGTACCCACCAGCAGCAGGAGCATGAACATGATGCCGTTGATATACTGACTTTCGGTGCGCGTAGTGCCGTCGGCTGCAATTTTAACATGCATGCCATATTGATCTATCAGCTTACCGAAGATCATGGGATCGAAAAGAGAGAAGGTCTGGTTGATGGCGGCCAGCAATAAAGCCAATGCTACCAGCCATTTATAAGGCTTGAGGTATTGTAAGAGTAATTTCATTCGTAAGGGTTTGATGGTATGTTCTTACCCGTCAATTTCCGTACAAATCTCCAAAAAATGACAAAGTTACTTCCCGGAAATGCCAGGTTTTTCCACGTCTGTTAACAATAAGATATTTTTATGTTGCTCTTTCTCCGCCAATTAATCGGTAACTTACAAAAACCTTCTTTATATGCGTTGGAGAAAATTCAATGGAGAAACCATTCAGCTACCGATCAAAAATGCGGTAGAAGAGGCCATCAAAAGAGAAACGGCAAATGGCACCCGGCTGAAAGTTTGTATTGGAACCGATAGCCAGGTAAAAGGAGATGACACCGAATTTGCCACTGTGATCGTTTTTCTTCGGGAGCACAATGGCGGTTTTATGTACATCCACAATGAAAAAACCAAGCAGAAATTCCACATCAAGGAAAGGATGCTGGTTGAGGTAGCCAAGAGTGTTGAAATAGCTTACGAGCTATGCAACCTCTTCATTAAGTACCAGGTGGATATGGAAGTGCATGCGGACATCAACACCAACCCGCACTTCAAAAGCAATGATGCCCTGCGTGAAGCCATGGGTTACATCCTGGGTATGGGCTTTGCTTTCAAGGCCAAACCGGAAGCTTTTGCCAGTAGCTGCTGTGCAGACAAAGTAGTCAATTAGTTGTTAGATGATAGATGTTAGTTGTTAGATAAAGTTTATTTCTAACAACTATCAACTAACAACTCCCAACTTCCCCCGATTGCATTCTTGAATGAATTGCAAAATGTCATCTCTTCCCTGTTTTTTCTCTGAACTCGTAACAAAATGCCTGGGGAGGAACTGCCAGGTCTCCAGCAGGGCATCAAAGAAAGCCTGTACATTGGCTTTTACAACGCCTGGTTTTTCTTTATCCGATTTAGTGAATACAAGCGAAAAAGGCACCTGCCACTTGTCGAGTTGGCTGATGAACTCAAGGTCTATTTTCTGCGGCTTGTGCCTGCTGTCGATGAGCACGAAGACCATGGTGAGGTTTTCGCGCTTACGCAGGTAGTTTTCAATCATTTGCTCCCATTTTCTACGGCTCGATTGCGAGACTTTCGCAAATCCATAGCCGGGCAGGTCTACCAGGTACCATTTCTCTGACGGCGCTTTTTCAGCAGCCGCACTGGTTACATCAAAATGATTGATCAGTTGGGTTTTGCCGGGTGAAGCGGATGTTTTGGCCAGTTTTTGGTTAGCGGCCAGCATATTGATGAGCGATGACTTGCCTACATTACTTCTGCCAATAAATGCGTATTCGGGCCTGTCGGCCTTAGGGCATTTGTCAAAAGATGGACTGGAAACAAGATAAACAGCTTTTCGGATCAACATGTTGTGTAATTAAAAGTTAGCAGGTAAAATTAAAAACTTTCTGCAATGAAGGCTTGATTACTGTTTTTTGCGGAAAGTACTTAATGCGCCAATCTACTTACAAGGTAAGTTGCGGCATGCCAACTGTCTTGTTAGAGAATGGGTTTCGTTTCTTTTTTTATAGCAACGAAAATGAAGAGCCGATGCATATCCATGTAAAAAGGGGAAATGCTATAGGAAAGATATGGCTGGAACCTGAGATTATATTGCTTATACAGACGGCTTTTCCTTAAAAGAAGAACGTCAGATCATGGAAATAATTTCAAACAAATTCGTAATTTTACAACAAAAGTGGAATGATTACTTCTCACAATAAATATGATGCTATTGAAAACCTCATTTATAATGAAGGTTTGAAGATTCAATCATTGGAATTTAGTCCAACGTACAGGGAAATGTTTATTCACCTGACGAATGATACCACTTTTGTTGTTCGAACCCATCAGTACCCAAATCTTAAAAAGGCCTCTGTTCAACAATTGAAAAATTTCAGCTTAATTGGAAATGGCGCCGGAATCCATTGGCCGGAAGTAGACGAAGATCTTAGTTTGAAAGGGTTTCTAAAGGAACTCAACGTAAGTTGGTCACACAAGAGGAAGGATTAATTACCCATAAATCATAAATACAAAAGCCTCCTAAACAGGAGGCTTTTGTATTTATGGGCTGTCTTATTTTTTGCGTTTGATAACAAGACTATCAGCCGGATATTTTGCTTTGATGCTGTCGCGGATACCGGCGCACCAATTGATGAGCGTTTGTTTTTCTGCATCGGTAAGCACGGCATCTTTGTGTATAAGAGTGTATGATTCGATGGGCATTCCGCCTTCTTTCACTTCATCAATACAATCATCCAGCTTTTTATACTGCTTGCCAATGCGGTAATTGCTGAATTCATCGAAGTTGAGGTGGCGTTTACCATCTTTTATGTGATCGCCGAGCCACCAGGCAACGGGCTGTACTTCTCCATACCAGGGATAACGGGTAAGGTTGCTGTGGCAATCATTACAGGCTTTGGCCAGTATTACCTGCACATCGTGAGGCACAGGATAAGTTTTATCAATGCTGTTGGTAGTATCGCCAGATTTGTTTTTATCGGGTCTGAAAGCCTGGGATATCACCAATAAAACCAGTAATACCAGTCCAATCCTTTTCAATATTTTCATAAGCTAAATAACTTGTGTTAATAAAATCTCACGTCTTTCATTGAGCCATTGCGTATTGAGCCATCGAGCCATTAAATTAAAACATTTCCCGTCATTTCTTTCGGAATAGGTAATCCCATCACTGTTAAAATAGTAGGAGCCAGGTCGCCAAGTTTACCACTTTTAACAGTGCCTTTCCATTCTTTGTCGATGATGAAGAATGGAACCGGGTTCATGGTATGTGCTGTATTCGGACTACCATCTTCATTGATCATAAAATCAGCATTGCCATGATCGGCTGTGAGGAAAATAGTATAGCCATGTGCCAATCCGGCTTCCACCACTCTTTTTACACAGGCGTCTACTGTTTCCGCCGCTTTGATGGCCGCTGTGAATACGCCGGTATGTCCCACCATATCGGTATTGGCATAGTTGAGGCAAATGAAATCGGCCGATTCTTTTTCTATTTCAGGAATGAGTTTATCGGTTATTTCAAAAGCACTCATCTCGGGCTGTAAATCATAAGTCGCTACTTTGGGGGAAGGAACCATGATGCGCGATTCGCCGGGGAAAACATCTTCCCGCCCGCCACTGAAGAAGAAAGTAACGTGGGGATATTTTTCTGTTTCCGCAATGCGGATCTGCTTTTTACCATTGGCCGCCAACACTTCACCCAATGTATTATTGAGGTTATCGTTTTCAAACACCACGTTTACGTTCTGGAATTTGTGATCGTAGAGGGTCATGGTAGTGTAATGCAGGTTCAGCTTGCGCATACCGAAGTCGGCATGATCCTGTTGTGTAAGCACTTCTGTGATCTCACGGCAGCGATCGGTACGGAAATTGAAGCAGAGCGCCACATCGCCATCCTTGATCAGCGCCAATGGTTGTTGCGCCTGGTCAACGATCACGGTGGGTTTGATGAACTCATCGGTCACTTCTGCTGCATAAGATTGCTCAATGGCTGCAATGGCGCTGGTAGCAACAGGGCCTTCTCCCTTTACCAGGCAGTCATAAGCCAGTTTCACTCTTTCCCATCGCTTATCCCTGTCCATCGCATAATAACGTCCGCTTACGGAAGCGATGGTGCCTGCAGATTGCTTCAAATGTTCTTCCAATGAAGTGATGAAGCCCAGTCCGCTTTTAGGATCGGTATCCCTTCCATCGGTGAACGCATGGATGAACACCTGGTTAAGTCCTTCTGCCTTACATACATCACAGATGGCTTTTAAATGGCTGGTATGGGAATGCACACCGCCATCGCTTACCAGTCCGAGTAAATGCAAAGGCTTGTTATTGTTCTTGGCATAACGGATAGCGTTCAACAACACTTCATTCTTTGCAAATTCACCGGTACGTATGGCAACATTGATGCGTTGCAACTCCTGGTACACGATGCGGCCGGCACCGAGGTTGAGGTGCCCCACTTCGCTATTGCCCATTTGCCCGTCGGGCAAACCCACATCTTCCCCACAAGTTATCAATGTGGTATTAGGATACTTTTGATATAAAGAACTTACAAAAGGAACTTTTGCATGTTGAATGGCGTCGGCATAAGGAACTTTACCGAGTCCCCATCCGTCCATGATCACCAGGATTACTTTGTTGCTCATCTTGTTTAAAACTACGCTGTTTGGGTTTGATGAATTGATATTAACTTTAGCGTCGAACACGCTGCGTGCAAATTTGGCATGTTTTTGGCAATTTGAAAGGTAAGATAACACTGAATATCATGAAAAAGATGTTTTTATTAACGGTATGGGCATTGATGGTGTCACTGGCAGTTCCTGCCCAGTCACCCGGGGCTGATGCTGTGGTTCAGGCTTTTAAATCGGTCAATGCCGATAGAATAGCCGATCACTTTGATGATTTTATCGATATGAAGTTGCTGGACAAAGATGAAGTGAAAAACATGGGAAAAAACCAGGCTTCTATAGCGCTTAAGTCATTTTTTGCTGAAAACGGCGTGAAAGGTTTCGATAAGCAATCAGACCGCGAGTTGGGTAATACCATGTACCTCACCGGTAAATTACAAACAAGCAACAAGAATTACAACATCACCGTAATGCTGAAGCAGAAAGACAATCGCTACCAGATCATTACGATACGTATCAGTTAGTCCGGACTTTCATCATTCTCATAAACTGACAGACAGGGCCCCGCTTCGGCGGGGTTCTTTATTTTAATCCTAGTTTTGCAGCCATGCAATCATTCGATCAACAATTGGAGCACCTTGTAAAAGAAGCTTTACGGGAAGACATAGGAGATGGAGACCATTCCACCCTGGCCGTGATCCCTGCCGGAAAAAAAGGGAAAGCGGTTTTAAAGATCAAACAGGATGGCATACTGGCAGGTGTGGCAGTAGCGGAAAAAATCTTCCGGCAAGTGGAAAAGGATGTGGTTTTTCATCCCTTTAAAAAAGACGGTGAGCCGATGAAAGCGGGAGAGAAGGCGTTTGAAGTGGAAGCCACCGTGCATACCATACTCCAATGCGAGCGATTGGTATTGAACTGCATGCAGCGTATGAGTGGCATTGCCACCCTCACCCAGCGGTATGTGGCGCAATTGAAGGGCTATCATACCCGCCTGCTCGATACGCGTAAAACAACGCCTAATTTCCGGTTGCTGGAAAAAGAAGCGGTTCGCATTGGCGGAGGTACTAATCACCGGTTTGGATTGTTTGATATGATCATGTTGAAGGATAACCATATTGATTATGCAGGCGGACTGGAACCTGCTATCAACCAGGCGTGGGAGTATATTCAGCGAAAAAAGCCCGGATTGAAAATAGAAGTGGAAACCAGGAGTGTAGATGATGTGAAGAAGGTTTGTGCCATTGGAGAAGGGAAAGTGTTTCGCATTATGCTCGATAATTTCTCACCTGAACAGATACGTGCGGCTTTACAGGTGATCGATGGCCGTTTTGAAACAGAAGCCAGTGGCGGTATCAACCTGGATACCCTGAAGACTTATGCAGAAACGGGCGTGGATTATATCAGTGTGGGAGGACTCATTCACCAGGCACAGAGCCTGGACTTGAGCCTCAAAGCCAGTTTTGAATGATTGAACGGAATAACCATGAGTAAAAAAAATAAACCGGATACCAGGGGGTTTGTGTACAGTACCAACCCCGATTTTCATTTCGAGCAGGAAGAAGAGGCATTGGAAACATTGCCGCCTGCGCAACAATTACTGAAGATCAAACTCGATACCAAACAACGCGCCGGTAAAGCTGTAACACTGGTAACAGGTTTCATTGGCACACAGGTTGATTTAGAAGACCTGGGTAAGAAATTAAAGAATTTTTGTGGTACAGGTGGCAGCGCGAAAGATGGTGAGATCATTGTGCAGGGCGATCAACGGGAGAAAGTATTGCAGTGGTTGATGAAGAATGGGTATGTCAAAGCTAAAAAAATATAATCACCAGATCGTCATCCCGAGCGAGCGAAGCGAGTCGAGGGACCTGCCGAACATTTCATGAGATCCCTCGGCTGCCCCTTCGACTCGCTCAGGGTGACGTTGCTCGGGATGACGGTAGATTTTAATAATCGATCTCCAGTTTCAGCTTATCTCTCAGCTCTTTCACCAGCGGGTATTGTTCTGCGATGCGCTCGAATTTTTCTTTACTGTTCATTCGCATGTGAGCCGGCACTTCTTCTTTTTCTGAAGCATCTACTAATATGGAAAAACTAATGCTACGGTTATTGAATGCCTGGTGCAGGTGATCGATGAGCATCATCCTTTCCTGTTCCACGAATTTTTGAGCTGTAAGGGCGGGCACTGATACGGTAAAGCGGATATCATTTTCAATGGTCAGTACAGCTATTTTGAATGTGCCTACTGAAGAATGTTTTTTTTGCCGTTCCAGTTCTGCCGTATATGCGTCCCAGCACTCACGCAGTTTGTCCATTTTCAGTACCTCTGCTTCTTTTACTTCTTCAATGGCATACTGATCGCCATATTTTTCACGCAAAGCATCGAGCAGGTTTTTTTTGTTCCCTTGTGGCGGAGCAGGTTTTGGAACCGGTCTGGAATTGCTTGCGGGAGGAGTTGTTATAGACCTGGGAACAGTATTGGCTGGCGAGTTAGCCGGTGCAGGAGCAGCAGGTTTTTGTTCAATGTATAATTTAGATCCGGCAGGAGCTGCATCACCGTTCATTTTCGACAACATAGGCGCTATCGGTTGAACGCGAAATGCAACCGGTCCGTCAATGCGCTTTTTTTTTACCACTGTGCCATTGTCTGCCGACAGTTCAATGGCCTGCTGCAGGAAATTCAGTTTGATAAGTGTGAGTTCAACATGCAGGCGTTTATTACGTGCCATTTTGAAATTGATCTCCGCTTCGTTCAATATGTTCAGGGCGCTTACGAGGTAAGAGATCCCCACTTTATTTGCAGTGGTGGTATATTTTTCCTGCAGGCCTTCCACTACTTCCAGCAAGGCGGCTGACTTGGGATCTTTACATACCAGCAGGTTGCGGATGAATTCAGCGAAACCATTCAATACCAGGTCGCCTTCAAAACCTTTTCGGTTGATCTCGTCGTACAGCAACATGGCCCCGGCCATATTTTGCTGCTGCATACAATCGAGCATTTTGAAATAATAATCTTCATCCAGTATGTTAAGGTGCTCCAGGGTATTCTGGTAAGTAACTGTACCATTGGTGAAGCTCACGATCTTATCCAGTATGCTTAGTGAATCGCGCATACAGCCTTCACTTTTCTGTGCGATCACCTGGAGTGCGGCTTTTTCGGCCTGTATCTCTTCCTTGTCAACAATCTCCTGTAAATGCTCAACCGTATCGTTGTTGGTGATGCGCTTGAAATCGAATATCTGGCACCGGCTGAGTATGGTAGGCAGTATCTTATGTTTCTCGGTAGTAGCTAATATAAAGATGGCATAAGAGGGCGGCTCTTCCAGTGTTTTCAGGAAAGCATTGAAGGCGCTGGCACTGAGCATGTGCACCTCGTCCACGATGTACACTTTGTATTTACCCGCTTGTGGAGCAAACCGCACCTGTTCTACCAGTGAACGTATATCGTCTACAGAGTTGTTACTGGCGGCATCCAGTTCATGGATATTGAGTGATGTACCTGCATCGAATGAAACGCAGCTGGCGCAGGTATTACAGGCTTCCCCATCGGCTGTGGGCTGGGTACAGTTGATCGTTTTGGCAAGGATACGGGCACAGGTGGTTTTGCCCACACCGCGCGGACCGCAGAATAAAAAAGCATGTGCCAACTGGTTGTTCCGGATGGCATTTTTAAGTGTGGTAGTGATATGCGACTGACCCACCACAGTATTGAAATTCTGCGGCCTGTACTTCCTGGCTGAAACGATGAACTTATTATCCATATACAAGGTGCAAGATAATAAAAGGGAACGTCATCAAATTTTATACTCCATCTCCGGATGGCGTTCAAAATTTTTGGTGTGATCGAATAGATAACGATAAGTTATCATCCTTCGGCTCGGAACGCCCCCCAGGCTTTTGTACACATTGAGCATTTTCGGATTCCATTCGCCCGCCCAGCCCATTTCATATTCTTCGTACCAGCCTTTGTTCTGGATGAGCAGGGCCGATTCATAGATCATAAAGCTGTCAATACCGAGCGACTGGTACTTGGGCGCCACACCAAAAGCGAGTCCGGTTAGCCGTTTGTTGACGCCTCTTTTCTTCATCCATAACAAATGCAGTTTTTGCAGGAGACCGAATTTGCCATTGAAATGCTTGAAGTACTGGTTCACATCGGGAATATTAATGAACATGGCAATGGGATCTTCTTTGTAATAAGCAAACCAAACAACCCGTTCATCCATGATGGGTTTCATGGACTTGAACAGTTTGAGCACCTGTTCTTTGGTGACCTCCTTTCCTTCTCCATGCTGCGCCCAGGCTGCATTGTACACGGTAGCGAAATCGCCCGCATATTTTTCCAGTTCGTTGAGGTTAACATGCTTTGCCACATACCCCGGTTTGGCTTTGAACTTGGCATGACGTTCCGGGAAACGCGGTGGCAAAGGATCATCTACTTTCATGGAATAATAAAACTGGTTGTAATAATTCTGAAAGCCATATCCTTCGAACAATTGCTCATAATAAGGCGGGTTGAAAGACATACCATACATAGGTTCTTTATCGAAACCTTCTGCCATCAGTCCCCACCATTTATCCCTGTCGCCAAAATTGATAGGCCCGTCCATTGCTTCCATGCCTTTCGACTGCAACCATGTTTTGGCCGCATCGAACAGCATATTTGCTGCCTGCTGGTCGTTGATGCAATCGAAATACCCGATGCCTCCTGTTGGAAAGTCTGTTCCCTTGTTGATGTATTTGCTATTGATAAAAGCAGCAATGCGGCCGATGAGTTGCCCGTTGTCGTCTTTCAATATCCATCGACGGGCATCGCCATATTTGAAATTTTTATTTTTCTCCGGGTTGAAGACATCATTCACTTCTTTATCCAGGGGGCGTATATATGCCGGGTTAGACCGGTTCATCAATGCGTTTACTTCCAGGAATGCGGTAACAGTATCTCTGCCGGTAACTTCCATCAACTGCATGTCGGTTGCGATTTTATTAAAAGTAAGTATTTTGTAAAACAACGAAATAACAGATGTATGCGCCAAAAAAATCATGTCTCCATCCTGTTGATAACGCTTCTTTTTTACTGTCAGGGCGTTTACGCCCAGCATCATCAATTCCTGAAAACACAAGTGCTGGTCATAGGCGGTGGTGTTGGGGGTACGGCGGCCGGTATTCAAAGTGCCAGGAGTGGTGTGCAAACAATGATCGTGGAAGAAACACCCTGGCTGGGCGGTATGCTTTCCTCGGCCGGTGTATCTGCAACGGATGGGAACCATGAACTGTACAGCGGCATCTGGCAGGAATTCAGGGAAGCCCTGTACAGGCATTACGGCACGAAGAACTTAGCAACAGGATGGGTGAGTTATACCTTGTTTGAACCGCATGTAGCGGACAGTATTTTTAAAGCCTGGGCTGGAAGCTACCCGAATCTTCAGGTGAAGTATCGCTATCGCTTTCTGCACGCCACAGTAAAGAATGGTAAGATTACAGCGGCCAGTTTTATCAATACCAATGGGGAATTACTAACGATCCATGCGAATGTGATGATTGATGCCACGGAAATGGGCGATGTGCTGGCTGCTGCGCATGTGCCATATAGCCTGGGAATGGAAGCAGACAAGCTATCAGGAGAAAACAGCGGAGTAGGCATTGATAACAATATAGTGCAGGATATGACTTATGCAGCCATATTGAAGGAATACGACGATAGTACCCACTTACTGAATAAGCCCGACGGTTATGATCCGAAAGAATTTGATGGTGCTTGTACCACTTACTACAAAGACACTACATTGGAAAAACCCACAGTAGATGCCAGGAAAATGTTGGAATACGGCAAGCTACCCCATCAAAAATTCATGCTGAACTGGCCTAAGCATGGGAATGATACTTATCTGAATTTGGTGGAAATGAATGCTGCTGAACGAGAGACTGCTTTACTAAAGGCAAAAGCTACTACGTTCCGTTTTATTTATTTCATACAACATGAACTGGGGTTTCGCCGGTTGGGAATTGCCACAGATGAATTTCCTACCAGGGATCATTTGCCGTTCATCGCTTATTACAGGGAGGGCAGGCGTGTAAAGGGTTTGGTAAGACTCACCACCACCGACATCATGCAACCTTTTTCACAACAAACCGCGTTGTACAGAACCGCGATTGCCGTAGGAGATTATCCGATCGATCATCACCACGGCAAAAATCCGGCAGTGAAGAAAACCTTGTATTTTCCACCGGTGCCGTCTTTCTCCATACCAGCTGGAACCTTACTGAACTCCACGGTAGAAAATTTGATCGCTGCGGAAAAAGCCATCTCCGTCACCAATATCGTCAACGGGTCTACCCGTCTTCAGCCTTGTGTTTTGCTTACCGGACAAGCTGCGGGCGTCATTGCTTCGGAAGCAGTAAAACAGAAACGGTCTCCCGGTCAGGTGGGCATCAGGCATATACAATCGATATTGCTGAAGCAGCACGCATATCTCATGCCTTATATAGATGTCAGGCCATGGGATACAGGTTTTGTATCCATTCAAAAAATAGGGGCAACCGGTATCCTGCGAGGAGTTGGAAAGCCGCATGCATGGGCCAATCAAACCTGGTTTTACCCCGATAGCTTGTGTTCGGCTGCTGAATTATACGAAGGACTCACCCTTTTTACAAAGGGCTGGAATATTGTCTTACCTTCTATTACTTCATCGTCGATTGCTTTGCAGCAATTGTTACAATTGTTGCAACCCATCTACCGAAAAATACATCCTGGCAACAAGTTGCCACAGGTAGATGACGTGTTAAATCACCAGCAAGCCTGGTGGCATCTGAAAAACCTCACTCGAAATAAAGCATTAACCAGGGGTGAAGCAGCCCTCATCATCGATCAAATCCTTCACCCATTTGAATCCAGGGAAGTGAATTGGCAGGGAGCATTCCAATTTTAAAACGCAATCGATTGTGTTGAAAAGAGGCCTTAAAATCGGCTTAATTAAAAGGGCTACCTTGCAGGAAATGTTAATGAAAAGCTAATTTCATTAGAAGCTTTCATTAACCAATTTATCATCATAAAACCCTGCTTATGCTAAGAATTAATGTGTTGACAGTGCTGCTGTTTTTGGGACTAACAGCGATTGCACAAAACCGGAAATTGTCCGGTGTGGTAACAGATGGAACGACCGGTAAAGGAATTCCGTCGGCCACAGTGTCTATTAAAGGAAACAAAGGAAGTAACCGTGCTACGGATGCAGACGGGCGGTTCAGCTTATCGGTAGTAAATGGAAAGATCACCCTTCAGGTGAGTGCCGTAGGCTATGTGGCCAAAGATCTGCAAGTTGACGCTGGTACCAATGAGGTGACCGTTTCACTTGCACAAAGTGTCGAGAACCTCTCAGAGGTGGTTGTAACGGCACTGGGTATTAGACGCGAGAAAAAGACACTGACTTACGCTTCGCAATCCATCAACGGTGATGAACTCAGGAAAGCGGCCAACATCAATTTTATGGATGCGTTAAGCGGTAAAGCAGCAGGCGTTAATATTTTCACCAGCAGCTCAGGAGCCGGGGGATCTACCAAAGTAGTATTAAGGGGGAACAAATCCCTTAACGGGCTTAGTGAACCTTTGTATGTAATAGACGGTATCCCGATGGTAAACAACAAGGGCGGACAACCGGGGTCTTATGGCGGAACCGACCAGGGAGATGGACTTTCAGCCATCAATCCCGAAGATATTGAAAGCATGACAGTGCTGAGAGGCGCTAATGCGGCCCTTTTATATGGAAGCCAGGGCGCTAATGGTGTTGTGGTGATTACTACAAAAAGAGGCAGATCGGGAAAGGTAACTGTTAATTTCAATTCCAGCACCACTTTTGACAAAGTGTTTAACCTTCCTGCTTTTCAATATGACTATGGCGCCGTGAACGGATCGGACTATAGCTGGGCAATGACTAAAGGGAGCGGCTATAAAAGAGGCTATATCGAAAATTTCTTCCGCACAGGCGTTGATGCCACGAACTCCGTTTCCATAGCAGGCGGTAGCGATAAAACGTCTGTGTATTTTTCTTATGCTAACACATCGGCTACCGGTGTAATGCCTACGAACACCTATACAAGGCATAACATTACATTGAATCAATCCACCAAGCTGTTAAAAGATAAGCTCACCTTGAGTTCAAATGTGATGCTTTCGAGCGAGATATCACGGAACAGGCCAGGAGCCGGTTACTATAACAACCCGCTCACCGGATTATACCTGTTTGCGCGTGAAAGAGATTTTGACTCATACAAAAACAATTACCAGGTTTTTGACAGCACAAGGAATTTGTATAAAATGAACTGGTATTCTACCGAAGAAAAACAAAACAACCCTTATTGGGAGATCAATAACGATCCAAAGTTTGCTAAAACATACCGTATCATCGCCAGCGCCAAAGCTGCTTACGAAATAACAAAAAACCTCAAGTTCGAAGCCAGGGGAAGTATCGACTATGCAGATAAGCTGTTTGATAACCGGTACGCTGCAGGCGGAAACTCGGTAAGTGTGAGTCCAAACGGAACATGGTCATATACAAAATATACCGATCAGTCTCTGTATACTGATGGAATATTCAATTACAACAACAAGTTTGGTGATTTCAGTGTTACAGCTATTGCGGGCGCAAGCTACCAGCGAAATGTCTTTAACGATGGAATGACTGTAGGCAACGGTACCGTTTCATTACAGTATCCTAATTTTTTCACGTTTGCTAACATCCCCAATAATGTGATGTTCAAACAAACCATTAACAGATCTATTAAGGAAGGAGTACTTGCCAATGCGACGATTGGGTATAAAGAAATGCTGTTTTTAGATTTGGCCGGTCGTAACGACTGGGCATCTACCCTTGCGTTAACAGGCAATCAGTCTTATTTCTATCCTTCAGTAGGTCTTACTGCTATTGTAAGCGAAATGATTAAAATGCCGGAGTATATTTCATTTTTTAAACTGAGGGCTTCTACCACTAAGACTGCCAACGATGTACCTTTCAATGTTGTGTCGCCTAACAATACCATTGGCGGTACAGGAACAGCGAATGCTACAGGCGGTATCAGCAGAAATACACAAGTGCCATTCTCTAACCTGAAACCGGAAGAGATTGCCAGTACTGAATATGGTGCTGAAATGAGGTTCTTGAATGGTCGTTTAGGTTTTGATTTCACCTATTATAATGCAACAAGTACCAATCAATTCCTCCGGTTGAGCGCTCCATCCGGTTCTGGTTATACTTTTTACTATGTAAATGCAGGAAAGATTACCAACAATGGATTTGAGCTTACTGTTAATGCAGAACCTATCAGGAAAGCAGATTTCAGATGGACAACAGCTGTAAACCTGGCTCAGAATAAGAACAAGATTGTTGAGCTTATTGCCTCTAATCCGAATTACCAGGTTGGAGGCGATGATGAAGGTTTTGCGTCTATCATTAAAGCCGGCGGATCTTTTAACGATGTATATATCTACAAGTTTAACAGAAATGATGCCGGACAAATCATACTTGATACCAAGGGTGTTCCTACAAAAGCTAAAACACAGACATTAGTAGGAAATGTGAATCCGGATTATCTTTTAGGTTGGAACAACACGTTTAATTATAAAAACTTCTTCCTCAGCTTATTGGTAAACGGAAAATTCGGAGGCGTTGCTTTCTCAAAAACTGAAGCGTTCCTCGATGCCTATGGCGTAAGTGCGAGAAGCGCCGCTGACAGAAATGGCGGACAAATGAGCATTAACGCCATACAGGGAACTACAGCAGTAACCACTATTGCACCCGATGTATATTATTCTTCTATTGGAGATAGAAACAGGATCATGGAATCTTATGTCTTTTCAAGAACAAATGTGCGATTGGCCCAATTCGTTCTTGGATACACTTTCCCTGCGAAAAACAAAAACGCTGTAATCAAAGACGCTTCAGTTTCTTTGATAGGAAGGAACTTGTTCTTCTTCTATAAGAAAGCTCCATACGATCCGGAACAAGCAATGAGTACAAACAACTCAATGCAGTCGAATGACGTCTTTAGTATGCCTGCAACTAGGTCATACGGGATCAACGTTAAACTTACTTTCTAATATCAAAAGTAAAAAGCATGAAAAATATATTTGTCGCGATACTGTTAGTGAGCCTGTTGGCATCATGTACGAAGAACTTTAAGGACTTTAATCAGGATCCTAACCAGATTTCTGATCAGATGCTATTACAGGATAATAACCTGGTGGGATCTCCATTTTCAGGTTTGTTATTCAATATTTTTGGACACCAGATCGAAGAAGACCTTTGCCATGATTCATGGATGGGGCACCTGAATACACCAACACCCTTTGTTGGCAACGTAAACAATACCACTTACTACATCCGGTGGAATGCTTACTGGGGACGTATTTACGGAAGTGTGATGTCACCTTCAAAGCAGGTGATAGAGCTGGCTCAAAAATACAACCTGCCACTCTTTGCAACCTGGGCTAAATTGATCAGGATCCTTGCTATGTCTAAATTGACTGCATACCACGGCCCGGTAATTTACTCCAACTACGGAACTACGGCGAGTACGATCCTTTATGATAAAGAATCTGATTTATATGACAGCTTCTTTAAACAATTGGATAGTATTCAGACAACATTCGCAACGAACACATCTTACACTGGGTTTAAGAAATTTGACCCTTCGTACAGTGGTAATATCAGTGCCTGGATGAAGCTCGTGAATTCACTCAGGCTGAGATTGGCCATCCGGCTTTCAAAAGTTGCCCCGGCATTAGCTAAAACCCAGGGAGAAAAAGCGCTGAGTGATCCGGCAGGTTTGATAACAACCAACGCCGACAACTTTAAAGTGTCATTGATGGGCCAGAAAATGCCTATGGCGGTGATATGCTTCGAATGGGACGATACCAGGATGGGCGCTGTAATGGAGTCTTTCCTGGGTGGATTGAAGGATGGGAGGGTATCTAAATATTTTTCGACTGCTTCTAATAGCGCTTTATATGCCGATCACCCTACATTCCCTTATAAAGGTATCCGCAATGGAGCCTATATAGGCGCTAAAATTGACCGGGTGCCGTTCTCTAAAGTGTCGGAAGATTTTCAAACAGTGCCAACCAGAAGATCTTTTACTGCAGCCGAAGTAAGTTTTCTGAAAGCTGAAGCGGCCCTCAGAGGCTGGGTTGGTGCAGGTGATCCCCAGGCCAATTACGAAAATGGAGTACGACTTTCTTTCGCTGATTGGGGCGCAGGCGGTGTTGACGCTTATCTTGCGGACAATACAAGCACCCCCTGGAATTATGTTGATCCTATAGATGCCAAGAATAATTTCACAGCAAGTTCTACCATCACCGTTGCATGGAATAATGCAGATAACAATGAATTGAAATTAGAAAAAATAATCACCCAGAAGTGGATCAATAACTTTACCAATTCACTCGAAGCATGGGTTGATTTCAGAAGAACAGGATATCCTAAAATACCGCATGTAGCCAAAAATGATAGCAGTCCTGATTGGGGTGTAATCCCTGCTGACCAATGGATTAAGCGGATGCCTTTTGTTAATGGCGAAAGAACTGGTAACACCCAAGGTGTGGCCGATGCTGTATCGAAGATGGGAACAGGCGCAAAAGACGATATTGCAACCCGTTTATGGTGGGACACTGGTGGCCCCAACTTTTAGTTGCAGCTAAATATTTAATAACCCATTTTTATAAAACAGGGGAAGGGCCGAACAAACAGCCCTTCCCTATTTTTTTACTATTCAGTTGGTAAATAACTTGGCGGCCATCTTTTCATCGTGCCCGTAAATATCTTTCCTGAAATTCAATTGCCCGTTTTTGTCAACCCAAGCGGTAAAATATGTAATGAAAACAGGAACGCCTTTGCTGAGTGTTACCCATTTTTCTTTGGGTTGATGCATGGCAGAATCGATCTTCATTTCAGTCCAACTGGTATCGGAACGAAGCAGGTATTGTGCAAATTTTTTAGGCTCACCCAGCCTGATACAACCGTGGCTGAAACTCCGGCTGGATTGCGTGAACAACTTACGGTTAGGTGTATCGTGAAAATAAATGTTGTAATTGTTGGGGAAGAGGAATTTGACCAGTCCTAATGAATTAGCCCCCCCTGGTTTCTGGCGGATATTGGGAACAGGCCCTGGCTTACCGTAAATTTCCATGTGGTTCTTAACGAGGTAATCGGGATTCTTTTGAATTGCGGGCAGTATCTCTTTTTTTACGATGCTTTCTGGTACGTTCCAGTATGGACTGAATACAATATACTTCAGCTTACCGGTGAAAATAACGGTGCTGTTGGCCGATGTTCCTACGATCACATTCATATCGAATTGAAGATGGCCGCTGTCGAATACATGCATTTTGTATTCGGGTATGTTCACCAATATGTAATTGGTGTCTTTTTCAGCGGGCATCCAGCGTACCCTTTCAATGTTGATGGATATCTGCCGTGCGCGCTGTTTAAGCGGCACATTCAGTTCTTCCAGCATTTTATTGCCAATGATGCCATCTACGCTGAGTCCCATTCTTCGTTGAAAAGATTTCACAGCGCGCAACAAGGTAGTATCGAAAAGCGGGGTGCTGTCGTTATGCGCAAGATCGCCAAACAGGACAAGCCTCGTCTTGATCTTTAGAATGCTTTCGGAAGAATCTTTCCTGCGTAATGGCTTCGATAAGTAAGCAACAGAATCTGGTTCCGGCGTTTTGCTCAGTTGAGAATAAATTGCAAGAAAATGCTGCAGTTTCTCATATTGCGGGTTGAGCGGAGCGTATGCTTCTGCTTCGGCAGTCTTGTTGCGAATAGCAGAGTCGAGGAGCGCAGTGATGTTGATCTTTTTGCGGGGAATGAACCAACCCAGTTCCGCAGCGTCGATATCGCTGCCCTTGTACACTTTAGAAGCATAGCGGAAGAACTGGCCGGTAAGGAGTAACTCGGTCTTCATTACCAGTGAATCGCTGTGTTGCGGATAGAATCTTTTGTTGACGAAACCATTGTACAATTGGGCAAGCCGGACATTGTAAACCGAACTGTCATTGAACTGATTGATATAATTGTTTTGCAGGTTGATGAAATTATACGCTTGCTCAGTGAGCCCTGTTGAGTCGAACCAGGCGAACTCATAATTGCGGTGTTTGTAAAAATCATTGAACTGCTCGGTATAGGCAGCATAGTCGGGGTTGGTGGCAATGAAATGATTCAATTCTCTGTTCTCAAGGAACAGTGTATTGAACGAAGTGACATGGGTAATGCTCGTATCCCTGTTGACAGGATTTTTTTTCTTTCGGATATTGTTGCATCCCCAATAAACAAGCGCAGTAAGGCACAGGGCCGGGATCACATAACACTTCATAGATTGAATATATGGATTCTTTACATATAAAAGCAGGCTATTTATTCACGAGCAGCGTAGCAGCTACCACACCTGCCGTTTCAGTACGCAGCCTGGTTTCTCCAAGGGTAACAGGCAGGTAATGATGGTTCATCGCTGTCTTGATTTCATGGGGGGTGAAATCGCCTTCCGGACCAATGAGTATTTGCGCGTCGCTGAAAGGAGGGAATTCTGTGATGCTGTTCCTGGCATCGTCTTCACAATGCGCTACCAGCCGGAGTCCGTATCCGGCAGATACCAGCACTTCTTTGAAAAGAGTGGGTTCGCGCAGCGTGGGCAGCCATACCTGCTGACTTTGCAGCATAGCCGATACCAGTATTTGTTTCATCCGGTCGATACGGAAGCGGGTATGTTCCGTTCGCTCGCAAAGCAGGGGTATGATCTCACTTACGCCGATCTCGGTGGCTTTTTCAAGGAACCATTCAAAGCGCGCCGGGTTTTTCAGCAGTGAAACAGCGATGCTTATTTTTTTAAGGTGACGGGGTAATAAAAGTTCTTCCTCTATCAGCGCTACGGCTTTCTTTTTGTCTTCGCTGAGTATGCGTGCTTTGAACAGCGCTCCTTTGCCATTGGTAAGTTGCAACTGCTCACCTGTCTTCATGCGCAATACCTGTATGCAATGCTTACTGGTTTCTTCGCTCAATTGGAAGTGCCCGTTAGACGATGCAAGTAACGGCTCATAAAAAAACGGAAGGGTCATGGTTTAAAATGGAGCTTCATTGTCGAATCCATCGTCAAAGTTACCACCATTCATCTTACTGCCTTTCTGAATGAAGAATTTGCTGCCCTCGTTTCCGCCGGCGCCTGGTGCGCCGCCCTGTGGAGCGACGGGTTTCCAACTGCCGCCACCGAATCCACCGCCATCGTCTCCCCATTCCTCGAATTTCTGTATCTCCAGTTTAGCGCGCAGTTTGATGGTTTCGAGCGAGCCGTTCCGGTGCTTGGCTATGCGCACATGGGTTTCGCCATGGGTGCTTTCGCCCTGTTCATTGCTGGATATCTCGTAGTATTCGGGCCGGTAAATGAACATCACCATATCGGCATCCTGTTCAATGGCGCCCGATTCGCGGAGGTCACTGAGCTGGGGCATCTTGCTTTCCTTCCTCGTTTCCACGGCACGGCTCAACTGGCTGAGGGCAATGATGGGGATATTCAGTTCTTTGGCCAGGGCTTTGAGGTTCCGGGAAATGGTACTGATCTCCTGTTCACGGTTGCTGCCCCTGTCGCCGATGCCGCTCATCAACTGCAGGTAGTCGATGATGATGAGTCCCACCTGGTGCTTGTTCACCAACCTCCGGGCTTTGGCCCTGAATTCAAACACGTTCAGCGCAGCCGTATCATCGATGAAAATGGGCGCTGTCTCGAGTTTTTTAACCCCCTTGGTATGCAATTGCTGGTATTCGTATTCTTCCAGTTTGCCCCGGCTGATCTTTTCCATCTTTATCTCACTCTCGGCGCTCAATATCCTTTGCACCAGCTGGCCGGCGCCCATTTCCAATGAAAAGAAAGCCACCGGAGTGGGTTTGGTAGGATGCAAAGCGGCATTGCGGGCCAGGTTGAGGGCAAAGGCCGTTTTACCCACAGCGGGACGGGCGGCCAGGATGATGAGGTCGGTATTCTGCCATCCGTAAGTAACGCGGTCGAGCGTGCCGAAGCCGCTGGGAACACCGGAAATATCGTCCGTTTTGGTACGCAGCTCATCGATCCGGTTGATGGTCTTGGCCAATACGTTACCAATATCTTCAAAGTTCTTCTTGAGGTAATTGTTGGTGATGTTGAACATCTTGGTCTCGCTGTCGTCGAGCAGGTCGAATACATCGGTGCTGTCTTCGTAAGCATCACCAATGATTTCCCCACTGATGCGGATCAGTTCGCGCTGGATGAATTTCTGCAGTACAATGCGGGCGTGGGCATCGATATTGGCAGTAGATACAACGGCATTGGTCAGTTTGGTTACGTAATAAGGACCGCCTACGATATCCAGCTTCTCTTGCATTTTCAGCTCTTCCACCACCGTAAGGATGTCAATGGGCATGCTTTTTTGCTGCAGGCTCTGCATGGCCCTGAAGATCAGTTGGTTTGCTTCTACATAAAAACACTCGGGTTTGATGATCTCAGTAACGGTATCAAAAGCGCTTTTTTCCAGCATGATGGCGCCTAATACGGCCTCTTCCAGCTCTTTTGCCTGGGGAGGTACCTTTCCGTATACCATGGTGCTCATGTCGATCGAAGTCTTTCTCCTCTTCCGGTCTTTATTCAAGCTTGTCAGGTCCATAAGTCGTCTTTTCCTCGATTTTTTAGTTAGTAAGTGATTGTCTCCCGGACTATTTACTTCGACCCTTCGCCCATGTTACGGAATTGTTACCAACGAAGTAAGGGGGAGCGAATATGGGGTAAGAAATCGGGTTCTAAAAATTTTTTTTACTGTATATTCATCCACATCTTTTCACATTCCTGTGCACACCATTCAGGGAGCTGTTCACACAATTTACTAAGGTTATCCACCAAAATCAAAAGTTTTCCGACACTATGGATGGGAAATGCACAGGGGTATGTGCGTAAAGATTTATACAAAAAACGGGCCTAATGATCCTGAAAAACCGTAATTGAGAAGACAGCCTATTTACCTATTTTTGACGCCCGAAAAGAGCGAGCAATATGACGATTAGTTACAACTGGCTGAGTGAATACCTGCCTATCTCTGAGGTGGGTATGGCAGAGATACTGGCACCTGAGAAATTAGCGAAGATCCTGACTTCCATCGGACTGGAAGTAGAGAGTATGGAACGCCATGAGCGCGTCAAAGGCGGCCTCCAGGGGCTGGTTATTGGCGAAGTGCTTACCTGTGAACCCCATCCGAATGCCGATAAGCTAAAAATTACCACCGTAAATACCGGTGAACCTGCCCCTTTACAGATTGTTTGTGGCGCTGCAAATGTGGCGGCAGGCCAGAAAGTGGTAGTGGCTACCGTGGGTACTACCATTTACCCGGCAACCGAAGAGCCGCTGACCATGCGGGTAGCCAAGATCAGGGGAGTGGAAAGCTACGGTATGATCTGTGCCGAAGATGAGATCGGGCTGGGAACCAGTCACGATGGTATCCTGGTGTTGCCTGAGAACCTGGTACCAGGCACGCCTGCTGCCGATTATTTCAAGCCCTACAGCGACTGGGTTTACGAAATAGGCCTCACCCCCAACCGCATGGATGCCATGAGCCATTTTGGTGTGGCGAAAGATGTTTGCGCCTATCTCAGCCATCATCACCGCGAAGTAAGGCCGGTGAGTCCCTTCACAGATACCTGGAAAGCAGATAACCAGTCACTCCCCATCAAGGTGGAGATCGAAAATACAGAGAGCTGCCGCCGTTATGCCGGTGTGAGTATTACCGGCGTTATCGTGAAAGAGTCACCGCAATGGTTAAAAGATAAATTGGTTTCCATTGGACAGCGACCCATCAACAATATCGTGGACATCACGAATTTCATTCTTCATGAAACGGGCCAGCCACTGCATGCTTTTGATGCAGCGGCGATCATTGGTAATACCGTGATCGTTAAAAACCTGCCCGAGGGCACTGCCTTCACCACACTGGATGAAAAAGAACGCAAGCTGGGCGCTGATGATTTGATGATTTGCAATGCCCGGGAAGGTATGTGTATCGCCGGTGTTTTTGGTGGTTTAAAAAGCGGCGTCAAAGAAAGTACACGGGCTATTTTCCTGGAAAGCGCCTGGTTCAATCCCGTTAGTATCCGCAAAACATCGGTGCGGCATGGTTTGCGAACCGATGCCGCTACCCGTTTTGAAAAAGGGGTAGATATCTCCAATACAGTGAATGTGCTGAAAAGAGCGGCTTTGATGATCAAAGAAATAGCAGGCGGACAAATAGCGAGTGATATCGTAGATGTATATCCTCAGCCTTTGCCCAAAACAGAAGTGGCGCTGAAGAATCATTACCTGAAAAAACTGAGCGGTAAAAATTATCATCCCGATAAAGTAAAAAGAATACTCACCGCCCTGGGTTTCGAGATTGTGAAAGAAGGGTTGGATGAATTGCTGGTAGCTGTTCCTTACAGCAAGCCGGATATCAGCATACCCGCTGATATTGTGGAAGAAATTGTGCGGATAGACGGACTGGACAATATCGCCATTCCTTCGTCGATCACGATCAGTCCGGCTGTGGATGCCCTGGGTGCAAAAGAAGCCTGGAAAGACAAGATGGCCAATTACCTGGTGGGACAAGGCTTTGCGGAGATTCTTACCAATTCCATTACCAGCAGCAAGTATTTCGATGAAGCTACCCTGGCTACCACGGTGAAAATGATAAACAACCTGAGCGCCGAACTGGATGTGCTGCGACCTTCCATGTTGGAAACAGGTTTGGAAACTATTGCGTATAATATCAACAGAAAAAATAACCACCTGCGTTTATTCGAGTTTGGCAAGACTTATGCGGTAGATGCAGCGGGCGTTTACCAGGAGCCGGAACATCTTTGTCTTTACCTGACCGGTAAGCAGGGCGAAGATGGTTGGCGGGCCAGGGCTTCACAGCTCGACCTGTATGCTGCGAAAGGAGTGGTATCGGCGCTGACGGCGCTTTGCGGGCTAACCGATCTGCGTTTTACCAGGCCCGATGAAGGAGTGTTGTTGCTGGAGTTTTATCACGGAAAACAATTGCTGGGTACGCTGGAAGAAGTGAGCAGGAAGAAGTTGCAGGCTTTTGATCTTCGCCAGGATGTATATTTCATCGATATACAGTTAACCGCTATATTGAAAGCAGCTGGTAAGCAAAAGATCGTGTATAAGGAGGTGAACAAGTTCCCTGCCATGCACCGCGATCTCGCCATGGTGGTAGACAGCGTTACTTCTTACGAAGCGATGGAAGCAGTAGTGCACAAGCTGAAGCTGCCGAGACTGAAAAACATGCAGCTCTTCGATGTGTTTGAGAGCGACAAACTGGGCGCCGGGAAAAAGTCGGTAGCCATCAGTTTTACTTTCATGGACGATGAAAAAACGCTGACCGATAAAGAAGTGGATGCGATGGTAGCAAAACTGGTACAAGGTTTGGAGAAAGAATTGGGCGCTGAAATTAGAAAATAAAACTACCCAACCCGATTATTTGGAAGTAACTTAGAGAGATGGTTGATCTTGAGTCACAGATTAAAAACATACAGGAGAAGTTGCATCAGTTGTTGCGACAGCAGCAACTATTGCAGAAAGAGAACCATCGCCTGAGAAGAGAGATAGACAGGGCAACGCAATTGAGCCAGGAAAAAGAAGACCTTGCTATGTTGCTGCAACAGCAGATAGATGCTTTGAAACTGGGCGGTGGCTCATCATCATCACGCAGTGAGGAGGATAAAGCGACGCTGGAAAAAAGGATCGACGGCTACCTGAAAGAGATCGATAAATGTCTTGCTTTACTGAATGCTTAAGCCATGTCAGAACTGATCCCCGTAAATATTGTCATTGCCGACCGCAGTTACCGGCTTCGTATCCAGTCGGAGGACGAAGAAGCTGTTCGCAAAACGGCAGCCCTCATCAACGATAAGATAGCCGAATTCCGCAGCAACCTTGCCGGGAAAGACATGCAGGACTATGTAGCCATGGTGCTGCTGTGGTTCGCTACCGAACAGAACCAGTCGGGCATGGACCTGGTAAAATGGGGTGAAGCGGCAGCCGGACTATCATCCCTCGAAAAAATGCTGGATAAAGCCCTCTCTGAAAACCAGATTTAAGGCACATCTTACTTATCTTCGCCGTCTATCATTTACTTATTGCAGGAAAATGAGATGTGATAAACACAACAGGATTGTGAACCATTTTAAAAATCGCCAGAAACATGGACCAGACAGTTGTCTCGATAATTATTGGAGTTGTTGCTTTGATCGTAGGCCTTATAGCGGGTAAGCTGATTTTCGCCAAAAACACCCAGAAAAAAGTAGAAGAAGCCGAAATCCAGGCCAAAAACATCGTCAAAGAGGCCGAACTCAGGGCCGAGACCATCAAAAAAGAAAAACAGCTCGAAGCCAAAGAACGTTTTGTGCAACTCAAGGCAGAGCACGATAAAGAGGTATTGGAGCGTAACCGCAAGATAGGTGAGTCGGAAAACCGCGCCAAGCAGAAAGAGATCACGATCAACCAGAAAGAAGCGGCGCTGGACAAGCAGATGAAGGAGAATGAGGCCATCAAGGAAAACCTGAACCGTCAGATCGAGGTGGTGAACCTCAAGCGTACCGAACTGGAAAAACACCAGGAAGAACATATCCGCCGGCTGGAAAAAATAGCCGGACTGAGCGCCGAAGAAGCACGTGCACAGTTGGTGGAAAGCCTGAAACAGGAAGCGCATACCCGTGCCCTGGCTTTGCAGCAGGAGATCATTGAAGATGCCAAGCAGAAAGCCAATAAGGAAGCCCGTAAGATTGTGATACAATCGATCCAGCGTACGGCTGCCGAGCAAACCATTGAAAATACCGTTACCGTTTTCAACCTGGAAACCGATGAGATCAAGGGCCAGATCATTGGCCGTGAGGGTCGTAATATCCGCGCCATTGAAGCGGCAACGGGTGTTGACCTGATTGTGGACGATACCCCCGAAGCCATTGTACTTTCTTCTTTCGATCCATTGAGAAGGGAGATTGCCCGTTTGAGCTTGCAAAGACTGGTAGCGGATGGCCGTATCCACCCTGCCCGTATTGAGGAAGTAGTAGAAAAGACCCGCCGCCAGTTGGAAGAGCAGGTGATGGAAATAGGAGAGCGCACCGTTATTGAAATGGGTATTCATGGATTGCATAAGGAACTGGTGCGTATAGTAGGTAAAATGCGTTTCAGGTCTTCATACGGACAAAACCTGCTCATGCACAGCCGTGAGACCGCCAATTTGTGCGCCATCATGGCTTCGGAGCTGGGTATGAATCCCAAGCTGGCCAAGCGCGCAGGTCTTTTACACGATATAGGTAAAGTGCCCGATGAGGAGACTGAATTGAGCCATGCCCTGTTGGGGGCCAAGCTGGCCGAAAAATATGGAGAGAACCCCGCTGTGGTGAACGCGATCGGCGCCCACCACGATGAGATGGAAATGCAATATGTGATCTCACCCATTGTACAGGCTTGTGATGCCATCAGCGGCGCCCGTCCCGGTGCCCGCCGCGAAATCATGCAGCAATACCTCCAGCGTATCAAAGACCTTGAAAACCTGGCCCTGGCTTATCCTGGTGTGGAAAAAGCCTATGCTATCCAGGCCGGCAGGGAACTGCGGGTGATCGTGGAAGCAGAAAAAGTATCTGATACCGACAGCGACAAGCTCAGCTTCGAAATAGCCCAGAAAATACAGACCGAAATGACCTATCCGGGGCAGATCAAAGTGACTGTTATCAGGGAGAAAAGGGCAGTGAACGTAGCGAGGTAAATTTATTTGGGATTCTACGCTACACCCCTTACCTTTGCCGTCCGTTAAAATTTAAAGTTATGAACGCAGCAGTTCAGTTTGTACACGACCAGTTGACAGCTAAAAAAGAGCACCCGAAGTTCAAAGCCGGTGATAATGTGACCGTTAAATATAAGATTATCGAAGGTGGTAAAGAGCGTATCCAGGATTTCCGTGGCGATGTGATCAAATTACAGGGCCAGGGAGCTACGGCTACTTTCACCGTTCGTAAGATATCTGACGGTGTAGGTGTGGAGCGTTTGTTCCCCCTGTTGTCACCCAATATCGATTCTATCGTGTTGAACAAAACCGGTAAGGTTCGCCGCGCGAAACTGTTCTACCTCCGTGAGAGAAGTGGTAAGAGCGCCCGTATCAAAGAAAAACGTTTCTAGTATTTTTAGGAAAATATTGCAAAGCGGAAGGCTAGGTAAAACTAAACTTCCGCTTTTTTGTTAAGTCTTAGGAAGGATAATTAAATTTTATGGAGGTGGGCTATTGTTTTAGTCTTACCTTTGGTGTCCTCAAAAACATTTATTTTATGGGTAATCTCGGATTCCAAGAGATCTTATTGATCGCGGTTGTTGTGCTCGTTTTATTTGGTGGCAGAAAAATTCCTGAATTTATGCGTGGCCTTGGTAAAGGCATTCGTGAATTCAATGATGCTAAGAACAATGTGAAGAAAGAACTGGAAGAAGGTATGAAAGAAAAGGATCATCCTGAGACTCCTGCCAGCAACTAACCATCTTCATTATTTTCTCTTTAAAAAGTATTCTGGCCTTTGTTTCGTTTCAGCACAATCAAAGACTACCATAAGGCATTACAGAACGGCCAAACCACCTGTGTGGAGGCCGTTCGTTTTTATGTAGATGCTATTCGTGCAACAGCCTCACTGAATGCATACCTGGAAGTGTACGAAGAAGAAGCCCTTGAAAGGGCCGCAGCACTTGATGCGCAGCGCACAGCAGGTGAAACTTTTGGTGCGCTTCATGGAGTAGTGGTAGGATTGAAAGATGTGTTGTGTTACAAAGGCCATGTTGTTTCAGCTGCATCACGCATACTGGATGGCTTTCATGCCATTTACCATGCTACTGCCGTAGAAAAATTATTGGATGCCGGCGCCATCATTATCGGCCGTCATAACTGCGATGAATTTGCAATGGGTAGCAGCAATGAAAACTCTGCTTTCGGTGTGGTAAAGAACGCGCTTGATACAACAAGAGTACCGGGTGGATCATCGGGCGGATCGGCTGTAGCAGTACAGGCGGGTCTTTGTATGGTGAGCCTGGGTAGCGATACCGGAGGTTCTGTTCGACAACCGGCAGATTTCTGTGGGATCATCGGCCTCAAACCTACTTATGGAAGGATTTCCCGTTACGGACTGATCGCTTATGCTTCTTCGTTTGACCAGATAGGTATTTTTGCTGGCTCCATTGAAGATGCAGCCCTCACGCTGGAAGTAATTGCCGGTGCAGATGCATTCGACAGCACGGTTTCTGAACAGCCGGTTCCTGCTTATACGCAGGCACTGGAAACAGTTTCAGATAAACCACAGTACAAACTGGCATATTTCAGGGAAGCACTGGAACATCCCGGGCTCGACCCCGAGATCAAAGCGGCAACGGAAGCCTATATAAAAAAACTGTCCGATGCCGGGCATACTGTTGAAGCAGTTGATTTTGAATTGCTGGAATATGTGGTGCCTGCTTATTATGTGCTCACCACTGCCGAAGCCTCCAGCAACCTTTCGAGGTACGATGGCGTAAAATATGGTTACCGTGCTCCCGGTCAGGATATGGACCTTACCGCCTTGTATAAAGCTACCCGCAGCCAGGGTTTCGGTAAGGAAGTGCAACGCCGTATTATGCTGGGCAGTTTTGTGCTGAGTGCCGGGTATTTCGATGCCTATTTCACCAAGGCACAACAAGTAAGACGAATACTGAGCGATAGAACAAAAGCTATTTTCTCGCAATACGATGCCCTGATTTCTCCTACGGTTCCTTCGCCGGCCTTCAAATTTGGCGAAATGAGCCACGATCCGGTGGAAATGTTCCTCGCCGATATCTATACTGTATTTGCCAACCTGGTGGGTATTCCGGGTATATCCATTCCCCTTTTCAAACACTCCAACGGCATGCCCTTCGGCCTGCAGGTCATGGCTTCTCATTTCGATGAGGTATCTTTGCTGTGTATTTCGAAAGACATGATGTCTTTGCAGTAAAAGCCCAAAAATCGTATTCATGCGTTGGTTCGGGATCAGTCTTCATTGTCCCATTGCTGTTTCCAGGCTCACCCTGGTGGGTTTTGCTTTTATGATGGGCGGGATGACCACCCTATCGTTTACCAACGCCTACGCTGATAAACCTTTGAGTGATTCCACCATTGACGGCAAGTATGGTTTCAAGAGTCTTTTCAAAAACGATCATTTCGATGCTACCAAGCCCTATGCGGCCCAGTTGAATCCGCGGGCTGTTTCTTTTGTGGAAGAATATATCAGAAAACAGGGCAAAGAGCTGGAGCGAATGAAAAGCTGGGGCCGGCCGTATTTCGACCTGTACGATAATATCCTGGACCAATATGGTTTGCCCAGGGAGATGAAATACCTGAGCGTGATCGAAAGTCACCTTAATTCCGGGCTGGTATCCTGGGCAGGCGCCGTAGGTCCCTGGCAACTGATGGATTACGAGGCAAAACGTTTTGGCCTGCGGGTAGGTGGCAGGGGCGATGAACGGATGGATTATTATAAGAGCACCCATGTGGCTGCCAAGCTCATGAAAGAGTTGTATGATGAGTTTGGCGACTGGCTGCTGGTGGTAGCAGCTTACAATGGCGGCAGCGGCAGGGTGAGGCAGGCGATACGAAAAGCAGGCAGCCGTGATTTCTGGAACCTGCAATATTACCTGCCGGAAGAGACGCGCAACCACGTTAAAAAATTCATCGGCACCCATTATATATTTGAAGGCAGCGGTGGCCTCACCACCATGACGGCCAGCGAAACAGAAGTACAAAAAGCGGGCATGCTTCATCCGCAGGAAGTGGTGTTAAGTACTGATGAACTGGCAGGCAGTACTATCGTGGAAGTAAGCGGGCGATATCGTTCTTCTGTACTGGTACAACAGCTCTCCCTGGACCCCGCGCAGTTTCATAAATGGAACCCGGGTTTCGATAAAACCCTTTCAACCGGTAAAAAATACAGCTTGCGTATTCCCAAAGACAAGCTACCGGCTTTTGAAGCAACCAAAGGGCAATTGCTAATGGAATCGCTCAGGCTCTTATTACAGGGGACTTGAATGCAGGATAAATCGTGGAATGGCCGGGAAATCGACCTGAAAAAGGCAGTAACCGGCAAATAAATTAGAAACTGTTTAAAAATAGTTGCATTTAGCTCCCTTTAATTGAATATTAATTAAGAATACTTCGAATTATTAGATACGTTTTTTAATTTACTAAGAATCAGCTGTGCCGGGACCGAGTTTACTCTTTTCAGGTGCAGCTTTTTGTTAAAAAAATCTAAAACGTACTACATGAGAGATCTACTAACCAAAATCCTTATCCTGGCATTGTTTTCTGCAATGCCAATGGTCATGCTGGCACAATTCACTGCTTCAGGTGTTGTAACAGATGCCTCACACAACCCCCTTTCGGGCGTTTCTGTAAAAGTCAAAAATACCAGCCGTGGTACATTGACTGACCAAAACGGAAAATTCAATCTTCCTATTCCCGGCGCCCAGGCTATTCTCGAAATTTCCTATGTTGGTTACCTGACAGAAGTACAAACCGTCAGCGCTTCGTCAAGCATGCTTTCTATTGTGCTGAAGGAAGGCACTACCAGCCTGGAGGGTATCGTGGTGGTGGGTAGCCGTGCATTGCCCCGTTCGGCCGCAACCACGCCGTTGCCGGTTGATAATTTCGATGCCAGCGCTTTGAAAACCACCGGACAGGTTAGCTTTGATAAGAGCCTGATGTACCGGGTACCTTCATTCAACTCCGTGAACACACCGGTGAACGATGCAACCACCTTGCTGGATCCTTATGAGATCAGGAACCTGGGACCCAGCCGTACGCTTATCCTGATCAATGGTAAAAGAAAGAACCTGAGTTCACTGTTGTATGTTCAGTTTGCACCGGGACGTGGTGAGACCGGCGCAGACCTGTCGGCCATTCCCACTGATGCCATCAAAAGAGTGGAGATATTAAGAGATGGGGCTTCTGCGCAATATGGATCAGATGCCATTGCGGGGGTAATGAATATTATTTTGAAAGACAGATACCAGTACAGTTCCTTGACAGTGAATTCGGGTATTACACACAAAGGGGACGGCGCTACTTATGGCGTATCGTATAACAGCGGTTCCAATATTGCCAAAAATGGTTTCCTGAATTATACGGTTGATTTCAGCCGGCAGGAAAACGCCGTTCGTTCGGGCATCATTGATGTGCCTACTGAAGTAGCCACTTTCGGAGATCCTACATTACCACTGACCGATCCTGCCAATAAACCAATTGTAGATTACCTGAAAGTATATCCTAACGCTAACAATACAAACGGTACCGGTGATGCCAGCGCTGCCAAATTCCTTGTTAACCTCGGCGTACCCTTAGGAGAAAACGGCGGCGAGTTTTACAGTAATGCCGCACTGGTTGTAAAAAGAGTTTTAAGTAATGCGAACTACAGAACGCCTTATTGGAAAAAAGATTACGGATTACTGCATACACCCAACCCGAACGGGGTTGATTATACCGGAAGCACCGATCCAGCATCGATCGCTTTGTACAAAGGATATATCGGCTATCAGCCTACATTTGAAGGTCAACTCGTAGATTACAATGCAACCCTAGGAGTGAAGGATGAAAAGAACGGATGGAAACAGGATGTTAGCTTAACCATAGGTGGCAACCAACAATTGTACAGTGTTGACAATACGGTAAACCATAGCTTGAAATCGAAAAGCCCTACTTCATTCAGGCCTGGTGGTTTCCGGTTCTCGCATATTGTAGGTAACTACGATATTTCCAAATCCATTACCGATAATTTCAGCCTGGCATTCGGTTCCGAGATTAGGATGGAAACCTATAAGATCATTGCAGGCGATACGGCTTCTTATTCCGGACAGGGCGCCAATTCTTTCCCGGGTATACGTACAGAAAATGCCACTACCAACAGCCGCTTTAACTTCGGCGCTTATACAGACGCCAGTTGGGATATTACCAAAGACTTTTTGGTGGATGGCGCCATCCGTGCAGAGCACTATAGCGATTTCGGAGATGCATTTGTGTGGAAATTGTCTTCCCGTTACAAACTGGCCGATGACCGTTTTGTGATCAGGGGATCGGCTTCTACGGGATTCAGGGCGCCTACTTTGCACCAGATCTATGACCAGTCTACACAAGCCTCTTTCGTAGCCGGTACCATCCAGTTATCCGGATTGTTCAATAACTATAGCCAGCAAGCGTTCCTGTTGGGTGTACCCAAACTCAAACCGGAAAAATCAAATAACTACACTATCGGTATTGGCATTACACCCAATAAAAATTTCAATATCACAGTAGACTATTATGATATTACCATCAAAGACAGGATCGTTTACAGTTCCGCCATCTCTTCCAATAATCCCAACAGCACACTTGGACAGATATTGCAACAGGCAGGTATTGTACAAATACAATTCTTCATCAATGGTATCGAAACCAAGACCCGAGGAATTGATTATGTAGCCAATTATCGCAACGTGGCACTGGGTGCCGGCAAGCTGGGCTTTAACCTGGCGGGTAACGTAACACTCAGTAACGAGATCGTTGGTACGCCTAACGATCCGGCCGCCATCAAGGCCGATGGAGGTACTATTCTCAGTGCGCAGATCAAATCTTTGCTTACAGAGAGCCGGCCTAAATTCAAGACAGTAGTTGGTGTGGACTACCATGTAAAAAAATGGAGCTTCAATCTCAACAACACAGTATTCGGACCTACCAAATTCCAGGACCTGGATAACGGCGGTGATATTATGAATAATATCAAGCAGGTTTTCAAAACAAATGTTGTGACTGACCTGAATATCGGATATGATATTAGCAGCAAAGTATCGGCTTCTGTTACCGTTAACAACCTGTTCAACGTGTTGCCCAAATGGGAGTTGCAGTTGACCGGTAATGCATCTGATCCGAACTATGCGGCTGCCAAGAGCACTTTGAAAAGTCCTGCCGACAAAAGCTTGCTGGAAGGATTCCTGGCTTTCAGTGGCCGCTACCGAATCCTGGGATACAATGGATCACAGTTCAGCCAATTGGGAACCATTTTCAATGCTTCTGTAACCATTAAATTTTAAACCGGTATTCAATAACAATAAACACATACAGGCACTTATGTCACCGCGACATAAGTGCCTTTTTAATGCGATAACTTCGTTCCATATTGTACACAGATGATAAAGATCAAAAGGGTAACGGAAATGGTTGAACTGCAGGGAATATTGCAGTTGCAGCAAGAGAACCTGAAAAAAAATGTATCGGCCGGGGAAGCAGGCAGCGAAGGTTTTGTTACGGCTGAATATACGCTTGCATTTCTGGAAGCCATGCACCGGGCGAGTCCCTCGGTGATTGCAAAAGACGGCGACCGGGTAGTGGGTTATGCCCTGGTGGCTGTAAAATCGGTAGGCAAAGATCATGATCTGCTGGCCGATCTGTTTCATACCATCGATCAAAAGAGGTATAAAGATGTTTCGTTGAAGGATGCCCGCTATGTAGTGGTAGGCCAGCTATGTGTAGCAAAAGGGTATCGTGGTATGGGACTGGTGCAGCAGTTATACCGGCATTTCAGGGAAGTTTTGTCGGGCGAATTTGATTATTGCCTCACCGATATCGCCCAGGAAAATGCACGTTCATTGAAAGCGCATCTCAAAACGGGTTTCCAGGTGCTGGACACGCTGAATTACGGCGGTATGATTTGGGATATTGTGTTGTGGGACTGGAAGTAGTTGCTTAGCGATCTTGCCCATTGAGCACTTGCTGTATGGCGGATGCTTTCAATAAACATTCTTCGTATTCTTTTTCAGCATCGCTGTAGAAGGTGATGCCACCACCTACCTGGTAATTGAGGTAACGGGTTGTGGCATTGTAAAAAAGACTCCTGATTACTACGTTGAAATCGTAATTGCCTTCGGGGTCTATATAGCCAACAGCACCTGAATACAAACCTCTTTTAGTTCTTTCAAACTGCTCGATCAGTTCCAACACCCTTCTTTTGGGTGCGCCTGTCATGCTGCCCATGGGAAAGCTGGCTTTCAATACATCGGCGAGGTTTATGCCTTCTTTGAGTTCTCCCTTGATGGTAGAGATCATCTGGTGTACCTGCGGAAAACTATAGACACCGAAGAGCTCTTCCACTTCCACGGTTCCCTCTTTACAAACGCGGCTCAGGTCGTTGCGCACCAGGTCAACCACCATCACGTTTTCGCTGCGGTCTTTTTCGCTTTGCTGTAACCGGGCGATCAATTGCTTATCTGCCTCCTCATTCAACAAATCTCTTTTTATTGTTCCTTTGATGGGCTGGGAGATAAGGGTGTTTCCCTTTTTCTGCAAGTACCGTTCGGGACTGGCGCAAAGCAAGTATTGATCCTCGAGTTTGTAAAAGCAGGCAAAGGGGGTAGGCGACATGGCCGTGAGGCGGGCGTAGAGCGACAAAGGAGATACCGCTACCTGTTCTGCAAAGAATTCCTGGCAGAAATTGATCTCATAACAGTCGCCCCTGAGGATATGCCGCTGCAATTGTTTAACGATAGACAGGTAGTCTTCCTTGCTGATCCTGGCGTTGGTTTGAATACTGGCATTATCTGATGCTGGCGGAGTTGGATCGCAAGACTGTATACTGTTGAATGTATCGGCCGGATGACCGTTGAGGCTTGAAATGGTTAGCGCTGTACCACTCAGTTGCAGAACCGTTTGCGGCCTGTAAAAAAACAGGGTTGGAAAGCCGATGAAATCGGGGTGATGAGATGGAAGGCCTTCTATTTCGCTCTTGAGATCGTAGGAAATATGGCCAAAGAGCCAGTCCTTCTGTTGCGCCAGGAAGCCGGCGAAAGCAGGCAGTATATTCTCCGTTGGGTTGAAGATAGTTTCGGCGCCGACAGCTACAAGACATTCAACGGAATGATGGCTGGAATGGTATTGGTGGTTATCCAAAAAAGAATAAATGTTGAACCGGTTGGCCCAGTTCAACATTTGCTTTTTAAATATTGCAGTATCGGGTACTGTGAATTTAGCTGTTGTTCTATTCACGTGCAGGATGATTAGAAATCATCGTCTTCATCGTCGTCGAATCCGCCACTCTTATCATTGAAAAGGTCGAATTCCTTGAAGTCATCATCTAATTTGAAGTCATCATCGTCCTCTCCGCCTTTCTTCTTCCCGCCGCCGCCACTTTTTTTGGTCTTGCTTTTAGGAATATCGAATTCGTCGAAGTCAGGATCCCAATTGTCATCTTCCTCTGCTTTGTCCCAATCGTCTTCGGGCTCATCTCCATAATCATCATCGTCGTCTTCGTCCTTCGATTTTTTCGATGCGGCTTTGGACGCTTTCTTACCTGGCGCAGGTTTTACATCCATATCATCGTCGTCATCAATATCGTCATCATCATCGTCCGTTTGCTTCTTACTTTTGGAAGACGGTTTCTCATCCGCATTTTTTGCAGGAGCATTTTTGGGTACCGCGGGTTTCTTGTCCTTGTCAGATTTTGCTGCCATAAACCAATCAGATTACTGCGTAAAATTTCAACGCAAATCGATATGAACCAAATATTTTTTTTCTTTCACAAATGCAGTGCCAACCGACCTTAAATGTGCACGATTTGTTCGCGTCCGGGGCCATTGGAAACATATTTAACCGGAGCGCCTATGTATTGATTGATAAAGTTAATATACGTATGCATGGTATCGGGCAATGCCGCGCTTTCTTTTACTTTGGTAGTATCGGAATGCCAGCCCTTGAAACTTTGTAACTGGGGCTCGGCCTGTACCCTTGGCAATTGATAAGGTACTTCTTTTGTTTCTATACCATTGATATTATAGGCAGTACATACTTTTAGTTCTTCGAATGAATCGAGCACATCGGCTTTGGTCATGATTACTTGTGTAACACCGTTGATCATGCAGGCATATTTGAGCGCTACGAGATCGATCCATCCGCAGCGGCGGGGACGTCCGGTGGTAGCGCCAAACTCATTACCGATTTTGCGCAGCTCTTCACCGGTAGCATCATGCAGTTCGGTGGGGAATGGTCCGCTGCCCACCCTGGTACAATAAGCTTTTGTTACGCCCAATACTTCGTTGATCTGTTTGGGTGATACGCCCAAACCGGTACAAACGCCGGCAGAAATCGTATTAGAAGAAGTAACAAAGGGAAATGTGCCGAAATCGATATCCAGCATGCTGCCCTGTGCGCCTTCGGCCAATACTTTCTTGCCCTCGGCAATTTTATTGTTAACGAAATATTCGCAATTGATCACTTTAAGTGTCTTGAGGAATTCCAGCGCTTCGAAAAATTCTTCTTCCCAGGCAGAGATATCTTCCATGAAATGGAAATTATCGAGCAGTTTCTGGTGCTTAAGCCGCAGCTTGATATATTGGGTGGTAAAACTTTTATCAAGCAGGTCGCCCACGTGCAAAGCATTTCTTCCTGTTTTATCCATATACGCTGGGCCGATACCTTTTAAAGTAGAGCCGATCTTAGCTTCTCCTTTGGAAAGTTCGGATGCTTTATCTAGTGCGCGGTGGGTAGGCAGGATGATGTTGGTCCTGTCGGAAATGAAGAGATTCTTTTTTACATCGATGCCAAAAGCCGCTACGGCGTCGCATTCTCTTTTCAAAGTAACAGGATCGAGTACTACACCATTCCCGATCACGTTGATGGTGTTCTGATGAAAAATACCGGAGGGTATCTGGTGGAGCACCATTTTCTTGCCATCTACATACAAAGTGTGCCCGGCATTCGGACCACCCTGGAAACGGGCAATGATATCATAATGAGGGGCGAAATAATCAACGATCTTTCCCTTGCCCTCATCTCCCCATTGCAAACCTAAAATTACATCTACCATAATAAGCTTTTGAAATCGCGGCAAAAATAGGATGTAGCGCGGGCTTTTTTTAAAAAAACTGAAAAACTAAACTGTCTCCGTATCAAACCTATCAACTGTTTGTATTCCAGCCAGTGATTTTAACCGGCTCACCAGCTCTTCCAGCTCTTCTTTATCGTGTACAAACACTTTGATGGTACCCTGGAACAGACCTTCCTTAGACTCAATGGTCAAGGCAGCGATATTGATGCGCAGGTCGCCACTGATTACATTGGTAATTTTATTAATGACACCCACGTCATCGAGTCCCACGATCTTGAGGCCGGTAAGAAAAGAAATCTCCTTGTTCTTGGCCCATTTGGTTTTCACAACGCGGTGCCCGTAATTGGCCAGGAGTTGGGCGGCATTGGGACAACTGGTGCGGTGTATGATGAGACCTTTACCTGTGCTCACAAAACCAAATACGTCGTCGCCCGGGATGGGGTTACAGCATTTGGCCAGCGAATACATGATCTTATCGCTGCTCTCTCCGAATATGATGAGTTCCGAGTCTTTGCGGTTGAAGGTTTTGTGGTGGGTATGGTCAACAACAGGCTCGCCAACAATAAGGGGTTTGGGCTTGGGGATCTCCAGTTTATCGCCCAGCACCTGGAATTCTTTCAGTTCTTTGAGATCGATGGCCTTGGTGGCGATGCGGTAATGCAGGTCGAGCGAAGAAGGTGCTTTGTAAAACTGTACCAGTTCTTCTATATTATACTGACTATAAGCGGCGCCCATGGCCTCCAGTTTCCGTTGCAGGAGGTATTTACCGTCTTCTGCCACCTTTCTTTTTTCTTCGCGCAGTGCGTCTTTGATCTTGTTCCTGGCTTTGGCGGTTACCACGAAGCTGAGCCAGTCTTCCGAAGGTTTCTGCTTGCTGCTGGTGATGATCTCCACCTGGTCGCCACTGCGCAACTTATGACTGATGGGCACCAACTTGTGGTGTACTTTGGCGCCGATACATTTGGTACCGATGGCCGAGTGGATGGCAAAAGCAAAATCCAGCGCTGTGCTACCCGTAGGCAACATCTTCACTTCGCCCTTGGGGGTGTATACATAGATTTCTTCAGCGAGGAAAGAGGTCTTGAAATCCTGCAGAAAGTCGACACCATCAGCGGTATCGGGTGTATTGAGCACTTCACGGATCTGTCCGAACCATTTATCGAAACGGTCCTCATCGTTGCTGCCTTCCTTGTATTTATAATGCGCTGCCAGTCCTTTTTCAGCGATCTCGTTCATCCGCTTGGTGCGGATCTGTACTTCCACCCATTTTCCCTGCGGACCCATCACCGTTGTGTGCAGGGCTTCATACCCATTGCTTTTGGGGTTGCTGAGCCAGTCGCGCAGTCTTTCCGGTGAAGGCATGTATTCATCGGTGATCATGGAATAAACTTTCCAGCAATCTTCTTTTTCTTTTTCGGGAGGAGAGTCGAGTATCACACGGATGGCGAATAAATCGTATACCTCTTCAAACGAAACACTTTTCTTTTTGATCTTGTTCCAGATGGAATGGATGCTTTTGGGCCTTCCGTAAATCTCGAAATGGAAGCCTGAGGCTGTGAGTTTTTCTTTTAACGGGCGGATGAATTCGTTGATATAGCGGGTGCGTTCCCTTTTGGTTTCAGACAACCGTTTGGCAATCTCGCGATAGGCTTCGGGTTCGAGGTATTTCATCGACAGGTCTTCCAACTCTGTCTTGATGTTGTAAAGCCCCATGCGATGGGCCAGCGGCGCATATACCCACACGGTCTCAGAAGCGATCTTCAGTTGCTTTTCGCGCTTCATGGAATCGAGCGTGCGCATATTGTGCAGGCGATCGGCCAGTTTGATAAGGATTACCCGCGGATCATCGGTAAGGGTAAGCAGGATCTTCTTGAAGTTTTCGGCCTGCTGCGAAGTGTTGGTGTCGATAACATTGGAAATCTTGGTCAGTCCGTCTACGATCTTGGCAATCTCGGTCCCGAATTCGTGTTCCACATCTTCCAGGGTAATATCGGTATCTTCCACGGTATCGTGCAGCAGTGCGCAGATGGTGCTGCGTACGCCCAGGCCGATCTCTTCCACGCAGATCATGGCCACGGCGATGGGGTGCAGGATATAGGGCTCCCCGCTTTTGCGGCGCATGGTCTTGTGTGCATCGGCGGCCATTTCAAAAGCATGGCGCAGCAGTTCCTTATCGCCTTTTTTCAGCTTGGGCCTGAGTGCGCGCAACAAGGCGCGGTAATGCCTCACAATCTCATTTTTTTCCTGCTCTGGACTGAGATTATAGGCGGGCAAAGGGGCTTCGATCGTGGTTACTTGCGTTGACTCCATATTCAGCTTACGAAATTACGGAATTCAAGAAGCATTTTGAATTACACGACCGGTAACGGCCTCCTTACGAATCTTCTTACCTTTACACTCTATCATGAGTGAGACGCCTAAAAAGAAGGTTTTCGATTTTTCATTGCTGGGAAGGGTTTTCCGTTTTGTAAAGCCATACCGGTGGTTATTTTACCTGAGTATTGTACTGGCCATTCTGATGGCCATATTTGCTCCTGTACGCCCTTATCTCATACAGCTCACAGTTGATAAAGCAACGGGCAAAGCCGTGCTGGCGCCGCAATGGCTGAAAGCTTTGTTGTTCGGGACCGATCTGAGCGATGCCACCCGGTTCATCATTGCCGTTACGCTTTTCCAGGTGGTCTTTTTGTTCGTGGAAACGACTATACGGTTCGTATTCAGTTTTATTACGGCATGGATGGGACAAAGTGTGGTAAAGGACATGCGTATTACCGTGTACCGCAAGATACTGGGGCTCAATTTGCGGCAATTCGACCGTACACCCATTGGCACCCTGACCACGCGTACCATCAACGATATTGAAAGTATCAATGATATTTTTTCAGACGGGTTGATCCCGATCATTGCCGATCTGCTCACCATCGTTATTACATTGGGTACTATGTTCTGGATGGATTGGCGCCTGACACTGATCTGCCTGGTGCCTTTTCCGGTGATGATCGTAGCCACGTATTATTTTAAGGAGAGCGTGAACAAAAGTTTCATCCGGGTAAGGAATGCAGTGGCTAGTCTCAATGCTTTTGTACAGGAGCACATTACCGGTATGCAGGTGGTGCAGGCTTTTTCGGCAGAAGAGCGGGAGTTTACCAAGTTTAAAAAGATCAACAGCGAGCACCGCAACGCCAATATCAAAGCCATTTTCGCTTATTCTGTTTTCTTTCCCGTGGTGGAGGTGGTACTGGCGCTGAGCATGGGCTTCCTGGTATGGTGGATCGCCGACCGTTCGCTGGATGCGGGATTGCTGATTGCCTTTATCCTTTACCTTAACCAGATATTCAGACCGCTGCGGGTGATTGCCGATAAATTCAATGTGTTGCAGATGGGTATGATTGCGGCGGAAAGGGTGTTGAAAGTGCTGGACAATACCGATGAAATTGTACCGGTTGCCGAAGGGGCTTACCAGCCGGCGCATATCCGGGGAGAGATACGTTTTGAAAAAGTGTGGTTTGCTTATATCGATGAGCAATATGTATTGAAGGATATCGATTTTGAAGTGAAAGCAGGCCAGACGGTGGCATTGGTAGGGCATACCGGCAGCGGAAAGACTTCCATCATCAGCCTGCTGAACAGGCTGTACCACATACAAAAAGGGTCGATCAAAATAGACGGGGTAAATGTGGAAGATTATGAGCTCGACTGTTTGAGAAAGGGCATTGGTGTAGTGTTGCAGGACGTGTTCCTGTTTTCGGGATCGGTCATGGACAATATCACTTTGCGTAACCCGGATATTTCGGGAAGCCAGGTGATGGAGGCAGCCAAAATGATCGGGGTCCATGATTTCATCATGCAATTACCGGGTGGATATGATTACAATGTGATGGAAAGGGGCAGCACCCTGAGCCTGGGACAGCGCCAGTTGCTGTCGTTCATAAGAGCACTTTTGTATAATCCTTCCATATTGATCCTGGATGAAGCCACTTCGTCGGTTGACACAGAAAGTGAACAACTCATTGAGAGAGCGATAGATACGCTCATTTCGGGCCGGACTTCCATCGTTATTGCCCACCGGCTTTCCACGATCCGTAAGGCCGATAAAATCATCGTACTTGACAAGGGTGAGATCAGGGAAACCGGTAACCACGAAGAGCTTTTATTGCTGGGTGGTTTCTATGCCAAACTGCATGAAATGCAGTTCGAAAAGCAAAAACAAAAAGTGGCAGTAGCCGGCTGATTTTACCCCCCATACCCCTATCTTTGCGCCAAATTTCGGAACAGGTATGAGCCTCAGAAGTGTACAATCTTTACTGGTAGCGACTTTCGGCCTTTTATTGATAACTTTTTCTAATGTGAGCCTTGCCCAGGATTCAGCCCATGCCGTGGCTGCTGAAGGGAAAGAAGCAGCCCATGCTGAAAAGGAAGGAAAATTTAATGTTACCGAAACAATTCTCGAGCACATCAAAGACAGTCACAGCTGGCATCTTTGGGGGCATACTTCCATACACCTTCCGGTGATCCTTTATTCTGATAAAGGATTGGAATCTTTTTCTTCCAGCAAGCTGATGAATGAACACCATGAGCAAGTGGTGTATAATGGTCATTATCCTTACAAAGTAGTGGATGGAAAGATCAGGGTGGTGAATGCAGATGGTTCAGTGAACAAAGAAGCTTCAGCCAGGGTTTGGGATTTCTCTATCACCAAAAATGTAACGGCTTTATTGGTAAGTGTAACCCTGTTAATGCTGATCTTCCTTTCTGTTGCTGCGGCATATAAAAAGAGAGGTGTTAATTCGGCGCCCAAGGGTATGCAGTCTTTTATGGAACCTGTGATCCTGTTTGTGCGCGATGAAGTGGCCAAGCCGAATATCGGCCATCACTATATCAAGTACATGCCGTTCCTGCTTAGTCTTTTTTTCCTGATATTGATCAATAATTTCCTGGGTCTGATCCCTTTCTTTCCGGGAGGAGCCAACCTGAGCGGTAATATCGCTTTTACGATGACGCTGGCGGTATGTGTGTTCATCGTAGTAAATATCAAGGGAAATAAGAGTTACTGGAAGCATATTTTCTGGATGCCGGGTATGCACTGGAGCATGAAGCTATTCCTGGCGCCTATTGAGTTGATCGGTGTTTTCATCAAGCCTATATCATTAATGGTGCGATTGTTTGCCAACCTGACGGCCGGTCACATCCTGGTGTTGAGTTTGGTTTGCCTGATCTTTATCTTTAAAACAGTATATGCTTCAGCAATAGCGGTGCCGTTTGCAGTGTTCATTAGTTTGATTGAGTTGCTGGTAGCATTTTTGCAGGCGTATATTTTTGCGATGCTCAGTGCGATGTACATAGGAATGGCGATAGAAGAGCACCACCACCATGGTGATCATGACCCGCATTATAACGAATCAGAAGATTAATTTTTTTTTCAATAACAATTAAAATGTAACAAAATGGTAGTAGGAAGTGTTGCCGCAATCGGCGCTGGTTTAGCTGCTATCGGTGCCGGTATCGGTATCGGACAAATCGGTAAAGGCGCCGTTGAAGGCATTGCCCGTCAGCCGGAAGCTGCTAACGACATCCGTGCAAACATGATCGTTGCCGCTGCTTTCGTGGAAGCGGTTGCCCTGTTTGCGGTGGTGGTTGCCCTGTTGGGTAATGGTTAATCCATCAAACGCATTATACAGACCTGATGCACAGGGCGGAGGGTCTGTATAATCTTCATCTTGAGAAAGTTTACAATCCAGATAAACAGTTACTTATGTTATTAGAAATAAACCCTTTGGTACTGCCTGATGTAGGGCTGGCATTTTGGAGCCTCATTGCGTTCCTCGTACTGCTATTCGTATTGGGAAAGTTCGCCTGGAAGCCGATCATGAAAGCGATCAGCGAAAGGGAGCAGGGTATTGAAGATGCTTTGGCCAAGGCCGATAAGGTGAAAGCTGAAATGGTGGCTTTGAAGAGCGAGAACGAAGCCATGATGAACAAGGCCCGCGAAGAAAGAGCGAAGATGCTGAAGGAAGCCAAAGAAACTGCCGAGAAAATGGTTTCAGAAGCGAAAGACAAAGCCAAATCTGAGTACGACAGGATTGTTGCCGAAGCACAGCAAGCTATTACCCAGCAGAAAAATGCGGCACTGACCGATGTGAAGAACCAGGTAGGAAGCCTGGTGGTGGAAGTGGCTGAAAAAGTATTGCGTCGTGAGCTGGCTGATAAAACAGGTCAGGAAAAATACATCAAGGAATTAGCTGAAGGAGTAAAATTAAATTGATTCTTTAAAAAAGAATATGCCAAATCAAAGATTAGCGAGCAGGTATGCAAAGAGTCTGATTGACCTGGCGATAGATAAGGGTCAGTTGGAAGCCGTGTACGCCGATATGTTGTACCTGAAGGCAGTGTGCAAGAGCAGCCGGGAATTCCTGTTGCTGTTGCGCAGTCCTATTATCAAGGGCGACCAGAAGAACAGCATCATTACTGCTGTAACGAAAGGTAAAGTGAGTGATCTCACTGCTGCTTTCAATCACCTGCTGGTGAAGAAAGGAAGGGAAAGTGATTTGCCGGAGATCGTTGCTGCATTCATTGAACAATACCAGCAACTGAAAGGCATACACAGTGTTACGCTCACAACGGCAGCGCCTATCAGCGAAGAACTGAAACAGGCGATCCGCCAGAAAGTGCAATCTGAAAGGTCATTGGGCACGGTTGAGCTGGAAACCAAAACAGATGAGCGATTGATCGGTGGTTTTGTGTTGGAGTTTGATAACAACCTGGTGGATGCGAGCATCCTGCGCGATCTGAAAGATATCAAGAACCAATTCCTCCGGAACGATTATATTCATCAAATACGATAATCAACAAGCATAACTTTTAAAAGTATATACCATGGTGGACATTAAACCCGACGAGATATCAGCGATACTGAAGCAGCAGCTGAGCAATTTCAATGCTTCGGCTGATCTCGAAGAAGTGGGAACCGTATTGCAGGTAGGCGACGGTATTGCCCGCGTATACGGCCTGAACGGTGTACGCAGCGGTGAGCTGGTACAATTCGATAATGGTGTAAAAGCCATCGCCCTGAACCTGGAAGAAGATAATGTGGGTGTGGTATTGATGGGTGAAAGCAGCGGGATACGTGAAGGAGATAAAGTAAAAAGGACTGGCCAGATCGCTTCTATCAAAGTAGGAGAAGGTGTAGTAGGCCGTGTGATCAATACACTGGGTGAACCCATCGATGGTAAAGGTCCCATTGCCGGTGAATTGTATGAAATGCCCCTGGAGCGTAAAGCCCCTGGTGTAATTTATCGCGAGCCGGTAAAAGAACCCCTGCAAACAGGTATCAAAGCGATCGACGCGATGATTCCCATCGGACGCGGACAGCGTGAGCTGGTGATCGGTGACCGCCAGACCGGTAAGACTGCTATCTGTATCGATACCATCATCAACCAGAAAGAATTTTACGATGCAGGCAAGCCTGTATATTGTATTTATGTAGCGATCGGACAAAAAGCATCTACCGTAGCCGGTGTGATGAAGACCCTGGCCGATAATGGTGCGATGGCGTACACTACCATCGTATCGGCTTCTGCATCAGATCCTGCTCCGCAGCAGTTCTATGCACCTTTCGCCGGCGCTGCGATCGGAGAATTTTTCCGCGATACCGGTCGCCCTGCATTGATCATTTATGATGACCTGTCCAAGCAAGCGGTGGCTTACCGTGAGGTATCATTGCTGCTGAGAAGACCGCCCGGACGTGAAGCGTATCCTGGTGACGTGTTCTACCTGCACAGCCGTTTGCTGGAGCGTGCAGCCAAAGTGATCAACAATGATTCTGTTGCCAAGAACATGAACGATTTGCCTGCTTCTATCAAGCACCTGGTGAAAGGTGGCGGTTCGCTCACAGCGCTGCCCATTATTGAAACACAGGCGGGCGACGTATCTGCATACATTCCTACCAACGTGATCTCTATTACCGACGGACAGATATTCCTGGAAGGTAACCTGTTCAACGCAGGTATCCGTCCGGCTATCAACGTAGGTATCTCGGTAAGCCGTGTGGGTGGTAACGCGCAGATCAAGTCGATGAAAAAAGTTGCCGGTACACTGAAGCTCGACCAGGCGCTGTACCGCGAGCTGGAAGCGTTCTCTAAATTCGGTGGCGACCTCGATGCGGCTACCAAATCGGTGATCGACAAAGGTGCCCGTAACGTGGAAGTGCTGAAACAGGCCCAGTATACACCGTTCTCTGTAGAAAAGCAGGTAGCCATTATTTACCTTGGTACACAGGGACTCTTACGCGATATCGCTGTAAAGAAGGTGAAAGAGTTTGAAAGCCACTTCCTGATGGAAATGGAAAACAAACTGCCTGATGTACTGGCTGAGTTCAAAAAAGGTAACCTGCCTGAAGACGGATTGAACAAGATGACCGAACTGGCTAAGAGCCTGGCGGTTCAGTATAAATAAGTAGTTCATAGATTGATTTTAATCACCCTTTCTCTTTGCCCTGGGTTTAAACCCAGGGCAAAGAGAAAGGGTTTTTTATTACCGCTCATCCAAATATTTTTGTTTATAAAATAAACTACTTTATGTTCGTGTTCCAAAACTGAGTGATAATGAAAAAATGGATCATGATATTGGTTGGCCTTGGGTTGTCGGGTATTGCCGGCGCCCAGGTACGCATCAAAGGTAAAGTAAAAGATGCGAAAGGCCATATACTGCCTGGAGCCAGTATTGTAGTGAAAGGTTCATACGATGGCGGCGTTGCCGATTCGGCAGGTCATTTTTCGTTTAAAACATTTGAAAAAGGCGAGCAGGTGTTGGTGGCATCCCTGCTTGGTTATAAAACAGTGGAAGAAAAAGTAACGATTGGAACTACTCCTGTTGAAGTTTCTTTTGCTTTGAAAGAAGAGATCAGCGAATTGAAAGCAGTAACTGTTACTGCAGGAAGTTTTGAAGCAGGTGACAGGAAGAAGGCCGCTACGGTATTGTCGTCTTTGGATGTATATACCACCGGAGGTGCCAATGCCGATATCACCGCGGTGGTCAAGACGCTTCCCGGAGCCCAGCAGGTAGGCGAGCAGGAAGGATTGTTTGTGCGCGGTGGCGCCGGCTATGAGGCCAAACAATTCATAGATGGTACCCTGGTGAACAATCCTTTCCAGGCCAGCGTGCCTGATATTGCTTCCCGTGGAAGGTTTGTCCCGAATTTATTCAAAGGAACCATTTTCAGCACCGGTGGTTATTCTGCATTGTACGGCCAGGCGCTTTCTTCTGCGTTGATCATGGAAAGTATCGACATTCCCGATCGTTCAGAAGCTACTGCTTCCATCTCTACTGTTTTCCTGGGCGCTGGCATGCAAAAAGTAGCGAAGGATAAACAGTCTTCCTTTGGTATGAATTATGGGTATACCAACCTGATACCTTATTTCGCGGTGGTGAAACAGAAGCCCGATTACTTCAGGATACCACAACTTCATTCGGCCGATGCTAATTTTCGCATCAAGACCAAAACAGGCGGCATGATTAAATATTATACCACTTTCGGTGCCATCGATCTGGGCTTACGCCGGCCCAACGTCAACGATCCTTCTTTGAAGAATGCTTTCGGATTACAGAATACGAACTGGTACAATAACCTCAGCTGGCGCGAGAACCTGGGCAACGGCTGGAAAATGAACCTGGGCTTTAGTTTCAGCACCGATCACAGCAATATTTCACAGCAGATACAAAACCAGCAGAATGTACCGGTAACAACGGGTACTCCCTGGATAGATACCAGCAATTTCAACCTTATTACCAGGGGCGATCTTACACAGTTGAAAGCAGTATGGGATAAGCGCATCAGTGGTATCAGCGTGATCCGTTTTGGTGGGGAGTACATGTATTTCTATAACAAAAACCTGTACAACAGTTATCGTTCAGTGCTGCCAGATCATTTGAAGTCGCTGTTTGCAGAAGCGGATCTTTATATCACCAATGAACTGGCTGCTAAAGTGGGTGGTCGGTTTGAACATTCATCAGTCATTGATAAGGCTGATTTTGCACCGAGGGTATCACTGGCATATAAAACCGGTAAGAACGCACAGATGAGTATTGCTTACGGTGTATTCTATCAGAAACCGGAAAATACATATCTCTATATCACGCGCAACTTCAATTACACGAAAGCCACACACTATATCATCAATTATATCAAAACCACTACGCTGCAAACATTTCGTGTAGAAGCGTATTATAAAAAATACGACGACCTGTTGAAGACCTTCCCGGCTTATGATAACAGCGGTACCGGGGATGCAAAAGGAATTGAATTGTTCTGGCGCGATAAGAAAACGTTCAAGGGACTGGATTACTGGCTGAGTTATTCGTACCTCGATACAAAAAGGAATTACCTCAATTTTCCCCAGGAGTTGCAACCCAGCTTTGCTGCAAATCATACTGCTTCGGTAGTGGTCAAGCGTTTTGTGAGCAGCATTAATACGGGCTTCAACGTTACCTATTCATTTGCTACCGGCAGACCTTATTATAACCTGATGCAAAACGGTAATCAATATGTTATTGCCGACCAGGGTAAGACCATCAACTATAATAGCTTGGGATTCAGTATGAATTACCTGACTTCGATCGGGAAAGCCTTTGGGGTATTTGTAGTATCGGTAACCAATGTGCTCGACAACAAGCAGGTATTCGGTTACAACTATTCTTACGATGGTAGCCGGAAAGAAGCCATAACACCTCCCGCACCCCAATTCTTTTTCGTAGGATTGTTCCTGAGCTGGGGCGTGGACAGGAGGCAGGATGCGATCAATAACAACTTGTAAAATTTAGAAGGAAAAATAATATTTAACAACAAACCATGTAAACATGAAAAAGATTCTCGTTATCGTATCACTTTTTTGTGCGGGCCGGTTGGCGGCGCAAAGTAAATATGAAGCCGGTATGCAGAAAGGGCTGGAGCAACTGGCGGCTGCTAAAACAGCAGATGATATGAGCACTGCTTCTGCTTTCTTCGAAAGAATTGCCGACGCTGAAAAAGACAAGTGGCTGCCCTATTATTATGCAGCTTATGCCAATTATATTACGGGTTGGATGAATCCTAAAGCCGATAAAGACAAGTTAGCGGAAAAATCGCGCGACCTGATTGCCAAGGCCGAGTCGATAGAAAAGCATTCGGAGATATATTGTCTGCACCAGATGGTGGCGATACAGCAAATGACGGTAGACCCTATGACCCGTTGGCAGACTTATGGCGCTGAAGCACGTAAAGCGCTGGAAGATGCAAAAAAAGCAGACCCTAACAACCCGCGTGTATATTACCTGGAAGGACAAACACTTTTCAAAACACCGGAAGCTTATGGCGGAGGAAAAGCTGCTGCCAGGAAATATGCAGAGAAATCAGTGGAGTTGTTCAAAACATTTCAACCTGCATCGCCCCTGCATCCTTTATGGGGAAAGGCTGAAGCTGAAAAATTGCTGGCCGATTGCCAGTAGTTGATAGTGTATAACGGACACGGGCAACAGTTTCGTGTGCAGTTTTTTCTTAAGTTTAAACCTTCCGTAACCGGTGAGGTTTAAACTTGTTTGATGAAACCGAAACAATCTATCTGATGAAAGAACAAAAAACATTGAGCGAAAAAGAAAGCCTGGAACTGATCACCAGCATGATCGAAAAAGTAAAAAGCAGTTACCACGAAACGGGCATTGTAGCATTGTTGTGGGGTTCTGTAGTAGCCATTGCTTCGTTGGTGAATTACCTGGAGATCGAATTTTCGTTCGAATTGGGTTTTGATATCTGGCTGTTGGTATTGTTTGCATTGATCCCACACGTGATCATTTCCATGAAGGAAAGGCGTTTGAAAAAAGTAAGGAAACACGAAGACGATGCACTGGATGCAGTATGGCTGGCTTATGGTATTTCTATATTCGGACTGGTTGCTTATGAGAACATTGTTCCTTCTGTAGCTGGTTCTTCTATTCCCAGTATATATTCTTTATTCCTGCTGCTGTATGCATTGCCAACACTGGTAACGGGCCTGGTAAAAAAGTTCAGACCCATGCTCATCGGCGCTATCCTGACTTATGGGCTGTTCATTGCATCCTGTTTTACTGTTACCAAGTACGATGTGCTCTTCGGCGCTGTGGCAGCGCTGACTTGTTGGTTTATTCCCGGCCTGATCCTGAGAAAAAGATATCTTGAACAAAGAAGAACCCATGTTTAAGGAACTGGATCCCATATTACATTCTCAACTGAGGCTTGCAGTGATGAGCCTGCTCATCGGCATTAAGGAAGCGGAGTTTACTTTTATCCGTGAAAAGACCAATGCAACTGCAGGTAACCTCAGTGTGCAGGTTCAAAAATTAAAAGATGCCGGCTATATAGAAGTGGTCAAGCAATTCAAGAATAATTATCCCCAAACCATTTGTAAGATCACCCCTGCAGGCTTAGCGGCTTTTGAGGCGTATGTGAAAGCCTTGCAGGGTTATTTAAAAGCAGGAAAATAAACGATGATATATTAACTTTCTGCTTCTTCCGAAAGCTTTTCGTCTACTGCATTGGCCATCATCTTGGCGCTCATCTTGCGCATGGGGTTCTGGCGCATTTCGGCATAGCCTGCTTTTCTACGGATGATATCGATGCATTCGAAAGTGGCGGCAAGAAAAGAACTGGCATCGGCTTTTCCTTTGCCTGCAATATCAAAAGCAGTTCCGTGATCGGGGCTGGTGCGTACCGCGTTCAGTCCGGCTGTGTAATTCACCCCCTCGCCAATAGCCAGCGATTTGAATGGGATCAATCCCTGATCGTGGTACATGGCCAGTACGGCATCGAATTTTTCGTGCTGACCGCGCGCGAAAAATGCATCGGCGCTATAGGGGCCGAAGACCATCATGCTGTGCCTGGCATCTTTGATGGCCGGTTTAATGATGGTTTCTTCTTCATTGCCGATCAATCCTTCATCGCCGGCATGCGGATTGAGTCCGAGTACGGCGATCCTGGGCTTATCGATACCAAAATCTTTTTGCAGGCTGCTGTTCATGATGCGCAGCTTGCCGGTAATGCTCTCGCGCGTAATATGCGGCGCTACATCGGCAATGGTAACATGCTCGGTTACGAGCCCTACTTTTATATTCTCTGCCACCATGAACATGAGCACATCATTCACTTCGAACAGCGCTTTGAGATAAGGCGTATGGCCACTGTATTGAAATTCGGCCGATTGTATGTTTTTCTTGTGTATGGGCGCTGTTACCAGTCCTTGTATCTGCCCGTTTTTAAGCGCCTGCGCGGCATCTTTAAGTGAGATCAACGCATATTTCCCGCCTGTTTCATTGAGCTGGCCGGGCGTAATCACCACATCTTCCTCCCATGAATTATACACGTTCACCTGTTTGGTGTTAAGCCTGTCGAGTTCTTTGCCACTGGAATAATTGAAGTTGATATCGGCCAGGCTCTTGCGATAGAAGTTCACGCTTTTATTGCTGGCAAAAACAACCGGTATGCAAAAATCGAGCAGGCGGTGATCGGCCAGGGTTTTAATGATCAACTCCAGGCCAATACCATTCAGATCGCCACAAGAAAATCCGATAACGGGTTTTTGCAATTCAGCACTCATTCAGGATAGATTTAGACCGTAAAAATAAGGATTATTGGCCCATGGCTCATTTTTGTGCAATGATGTACTTTTGCAGCAATGCAATACACGCTGAAAAAGTCACTGGGCCAGCATTTCCTGAAAGATGAACGGGTCTGTGAAAAGATAGTGAAAGCTTTACAGGAAGACGATTTCAGTCACCTGCTGGAAGTTGGTCCCGGTGGTGGCGCCCTCACCAAATACTTGCTGCAACTGCCGGGAATCGAATTCAAAGCAGTGGAGTTGGATGCTGAAAAAGTAGCGTACCTCGAACACAGCTATCCTTCCATCAAAGGGAAAATACTGCATGAAAGCATCCTGGATGTGGCCTTGCCTTTCCCTGTTCCTTTCACCGTTGCAGGCAACTTCCCTTATAATATTTCATCGCAGATATTGTTCAGGATCCTGGAATGGAAAGAACAGGTACCCGTCATGATTGGCATGTTCCAAAAAGAAGTGGCGCAACGTGTGACCTCAAAACCCAACAGCAAAGACTATGGCATATTGAGTGTGCTAATACAAGCTTATTACGATGTGGAATATTTATTCGATGTGCCGCCCGGCAGTTTCAACCCGCCCCCGAAAGTGATGAGTGGTGTGATCCGTTTGAAACGCAGGAGCACACATTACGATATGAAAAACGAGCGCTCGTTTTTCACGCTGGTAAAATCTGCTTTCAACCAGCGCAGAAAAATGTTGCGGAATCCATTGAAAAGCCTGTTCGATAAAGAACTGCTCCAGGAAGAGATCTTCAGCAAACGCGCAGAGCAGTTGAGTGTGGAAGATTTTGCCAAACTGACCTTTAAAATGAAATGAGAGCCCGTTAGCGTATGAAACTTAAAGTCATTATTACAGCACCCGTACATGAATACCTCCTGCAACGCCTGGAGCAAGCTGGTTATGAAACCCTGTACCGGCCGAGCATCAGTTACGATGAATTGAAATTGGCTATTGCAGAAGTAACCGGACTCATAGTAACCACCCGTTTAAAGATCGATGCAGCCATGCTGGATGCTGCTGCACGATTGAAATGGATTGGCCGTTTGGGAAGTGGTATGGAGTTGATAGATGTGGATTATGCAAAGCGCAAGGGTATTCATTGTGAGAGTAGTCCGGAAGGCAACCGCAATGCCGTAGCTGAACAGGCGCTTGGCATGTTGCTGAACCTCATGAATCATATCAGCAGCAGTAACCGCGAGATTGCCGAAGGAAAATGGCTGCGCGCCGAGAACCGTGCCGATGAACTGAGCGGGAAAACGGTAGGCATCATTGGCTTTGGTAATACCGGGGCCGCGTTTGCCAAACTGCTCTCTTCTTTTGATGTAACGGTATTGGCCTACGATAAGTACAAGTCTGATTTTGCGAAGGGTTATATTCACGAAGCAGGACTTGAACAGGTATTGCGTTATGCCGATGTGGTGAGCCTGCATGTACCGCTTACCGACGAAACTTTTCACCTGGCCAACGACGCGTTCTTCGACGCCATGGAAAGAAAGCCTTATTTCCTAAATACCAGCAGGGGTAAGGTAACCAGTGTTAAGTCACTCATTGGAGCTTTACAAAGCGGTAAAGTGAAGGCAGCGGCGCTGGATGTATTGGAAAATGAGAAACTGGGCACCTATACTCCCGACGAAAAGGCCGATCTGCGGTGGCTGCTGGAGCAACCCAATGTCATCATCACCCCACATATTGCCGGCTACAGCCATGAGGCTTATTATAAGATGGCGAAAGTGGTTTTGGATAAGCTGGGTATCTGAGAATAGCAGAATGAATGCAATCGTTTTAATATCCTCAAATTGCTTGTAATCAATTAATTAAAGTCATTTTTCGGCCGAAAAACTAGCCCCCGTTAAAGACTTCTTAAATCCATCTCTAATAGGAAATTAGAAAAAAAAGTAGTTATTTTGTCGTTCTGCAACGCTGCAATCAAATGTGGCGTTGTATTTTTTTTACCCTTTTTAAACCAAAGAGTATGAATGAAGCTAATATGTATGTGACAAAGGAGACATTCGACAAGATGCGGGAGGACCTGCAAAAGATGAAGTCTGTTGACCGTCCGGCTGCTTCCAGGGCTATTGCGGAGGCGCGCGAGAAAGGCGATTTGAAGGAGAATGCTGAATACGATGCGGCCAAAGAAGCGCAAGGCATGCTTGAGGCCAAAATCAAGCAGTTGGAAGGCGCTATTGCCAATGCTAAAATTGTAGATACCAGTGATATAGATACTAGTAAAGTAACCATTCTCACTAAAGTAACCATTACCAATATCGCTACCAAGAAAACGGTAACATACCAGATCGTAGGTGAAAAAGAGGCCGATCTGAAAGCAGGAAAGATCTCTGCCGGATCTCCTATCGGTAAAGGGCTGCTGGGTAAGCAAAAAGGCGAAGTAGCCGAAGTGCAGGCGCCCACCGGTGTCATGAAATACAAAATCGAGAACATCACTGTATAAGCTGAATTTTCGTTTTTCAAACTCTTATCACCATGACCATCTTCTCTAAAATCATAGCCGGACAAATCCCTTCATACAAAATTGCCGAGAACAACAGGTTCTATGCGTTCCTGGATATTTTTCCCCTGGTAAAAGGGCATGTACTGGTGATACCCAAAACAGAAGTTGATAACCTTTTTGATCTTGGCGATGATTATCTTTCAGAGATACTTGTTTTTGCCCGGCCCATTGCCAAAGCCATTGAGCAGGCGTTCCCATGTAACCGTTGTGGTATCAGTGTGGTAGGATTGGAAGTACCGCATGCGCATGTGCACCTGATTCCCATTAACAGCGCCGATGACCTGAATTTCACCAGGGGTAAACTTCAACCTACACCGGAAGAGTTGAAAGATGCACAGCAAAAGATCACCGCTTTACTCGCGTAGGATTTTTTTCAATGAAGTCGTCCCATCCTTTAAGGCCTTTGGTGGCTTTGCCCAAAACAGAAGATGTTTGGTAATGATGACAAAGCGCCACAGCCAATGCATCGGTGGCATCAAAATACTGAGGCTTTTCTTCAATGTTCAGGATGCGCTGTAACATTTTCCATACCTGATCTTTATCGGCATTGCCATTACCGGTGATAGATTGTTTTACTTTCTTGGGTGAATATTCGGTTACTTCCAGTCCGGCCTGTATGGCTGCAGCGATCGCCACTCCCTGGGCCCTGCCCAGTTTCAGCATACTCTGTACATTCTTGCCAAAAAATGGCGCTTCAATGGCAAAGGAAGCGGGCCGGTATAGTTTGATCAGTTCGCATACTTTGGCATGGATCATTTCCAGCCGTACATAAATGTCTTTCTGTGAAGCGAGTTTCAGCACATCCATGAGTAATACCTGTGGCTGGCCTTTTTCCAGGCGTACAAGTGCAAAGCCCATTACCTGTGTGCCGGGATCGATACCCAGAATGATTTCTGATTTGATGATTGCTGATTTCTGATTTGATCGCATGATGAGAAACTGCATCAAAGCTAAAGAACCCAAATCAATCCATTAAAAAATTAGCCATCCAATCAGAAATCAGCAAATCAGCAATGGAAAATTATCTTTGCTCATCAATTGAGGTCTTCTGAATAGAAAGTTCAAAATATTCATCAACTACTTTGTAGGTCCCATACTGTTTGTATGGCTTTCCTATTCCATCTACCGGCAGGTAAAACTACAATCCAGCCTGCATGAGTCCTGGCAACTGATCAAAGCTTCATTTACAGGTGCACAAAGCTGGAAACTATGGATGGCTTTGCTGCTCATGCCTGTTAATTGGGGAATAGAAGCCAGGAAATGGCAGTTCCTGGTAAAAAGCATACAACCTGTTGCTTTTTCAAAGGCGTACAAAGCCATTTTTGTTGGACAAGCCATTGCGTTCAATGCGCCGAATCGAATTGGCGAATCTGCCGGCAGGGCTGTGTACCTGGAAGAGGGCAACCGGTTAAGAGGTGTTGCATTATCGGTCATAGGAAGCTTGAGCCAGATCATGATCACCCTGGTCATGGGTTTTGTTGCATTGATATATCTGAGACTGCACCTGATTGATAAAGGTTATCTGTTGGAAGGCATACCAGCGGCCTGGGTGGATGGATTCATCGTTGTCATGGCCCTGATCCTCGCCCTCTTCATACCCGCATATTTCCGTCTTTCCTGGTTGGTTAAAAGGTTGGAAAAGATTCCCTTCATAGCCAGGCACCGTTTTTTTGTTCAGAAGCTGGAAGACCTGAATGGAAAGCAGTTGGTACAGCTACTGGGGTTATCGGCGGCACGGTACCTGGTATTTGTGGTACAGTATATGCTATTATTGGCTGTGTTCGAAGTGCATATAGCATGGACCGATGCAGCTGCATTGGTGGGGGTGCTGTTCCTGGTATTAGCGGTTGTGCCCACCATTGCGCTGGCCGAGTTGGGCTTCAGAGGGAAGTTGAGTATTGAGTTGTTTGGATTGTTAAGTCCGAATGCCCTGGGCATCATTGCCACTGCTACCGGTATCTGGATCATTAACCTGATCGTTCCTGCGATAATCGGAACTTTGTTTATATTGGGGATAAGAATTTTTAGAAATAAATAATAGCTGAGCGTGAAAAAAATGATAGGACTTGCTGTGCTGGCATTGGGTTTACAACCTGTGAAAGCAGGCGATGATTTTTGCGGCATTCGTAACCAGGCCTTCCAGGCGGGAGAAAGCATTACATTCAATGTGTTTTATTCGGTAGTGGGTCTTTACATTAATGCAGGCAGCGCCAATTTCTCTCTTTCTTTAGAACACATCAATAACAAAGCCGCTTATCATGTTGTAGGAAACGGCTCTTCTAATTCCAGTTATGACTGGATATTCAAAGTACGCGACCGGTATGAAACCTATATCGATACAGCCAACCTGCAACCGTTGAAGTTCATTCGGAATATCGATGAAGGGGGCTATAAAAAATCAGAGAACATTATTTTCAACCAGGCAGCCAACACAGCTACTACCCCCAATGGGGTATTCAAAGTACCCAATTGCATTCAGGATGTGCTGAGCTCCATTTACTATGCACGGAATATCGATTTCAACCGGTACAAGCCGGATGATAAAATTCCCTTTGCCATGTTCCTCGATAACGAAGTATACAACCTGTATCTCCGGTACATGGGCAAGGAAGTGGTTAAAACAAAGTATGGCAAGTTCAGGGCCATCAAATTCAAGCCCCTCCTGGTAAAAGGAACCTTATTCCAGGGAGGAGAAAAAATGACGGTATGGGTAAGCGATGACCCCAATCATATTCCACTGCGCATTGAAAGTCCCATCGTAGTAGGCAGCATCAAAGTAGATATGATGCAATACCGTAACCTGCGATACCCGCTCAGCTCAATGATTAGTTTTAAGTAAATCTTTTCCGATGGCAATTGGTTTAAGCAGCCCTGGCTGCTTCGCTGATGCGTTGAGAAGGAGTTCTTCCCAGCAAGCGGGAGCGCCTGTAAATGATTTTACAAATAACAGTGATCAGCAGTGCACCAATGGCAATACCGGCCAACAATCCGAGGATAAGCGAATCGAAAAGCCGTTGGCCAAGGTAGGCACCATACACAACCGATACACCGGACAAAATACCCGATACGGCAGCAATGATGGTATTCCCCGTTCGGTTGGAAATTTCAATACGGGCATTGCAATGCCCGCAATTGGTGGCTGAGAAATTGTAAAGCTGGACGAATCGTTTGAAAGATATCCGTTCTCCGCAATTCGGACATCCTGCAACGTGGTTTCTGGACATTGGAGTTCAGTTTTAGGAGTGACTGAATAAAATGGATGGGTAAGATAACCATTATCAATCGCCGCTTATTGTAGTGAAACATCTAATTTATATGGAGTTTTTCACTGACGCCTCCGTAAAAACTGCAAGAATGCACTACACTACTGTAGTAGTTCCTATAAATCGCCCAGCTTGAAAAGCTGTTCTTGGCGAATGCCTCTTTCAGTGTTTTGCAATGAACAGCATTCATAAAGCGGGTCGTGCTCAAAATAAAGCGTGTAGTGATTTTCCATGGCTTCCTGTAGGAAAGCCTTTTTCTCCTGTAGGGAAGTGAGCGGAAACATATCATAAGCCATCACATAAGGAATAGGGATATGTGCCACGGAAGGGAGCAGATCGGCCATATATACCAGTGTACGGCCCTTATATTGTATCTGCGGAAGCATCATTTTATCGGTATGTCCGTTTACAAAGCGGACACTCACCTGGTCTGTAAAGGGACTGGAAGCCAGCTTCCCATCTTTGGTAAAAGGTTCGCCGGGAACAGGGATGAATTGCAGGCGGCCGCTTTCTTTTATGGGAAGGATATTCTCTTTGAGGAAAGAAGCTTTCTCCCGGTCGTTCGGTTGGGTGGCCCATTGCCAATGTTGTTCGTTGCTCCAGTAAACGGCATTTCGGAATGCCGGCACGAGTTGGCCGCCCCGTCTTTCAATACTGCCCCCACAATGATCGAAATGCAGGTGTGTAAGCAATACATCGGTGATATCATCACGGGTAAAACCATGGGCGGACAGAGAGCTGTCGAGCGTATCATTGCCATGGAGATAATAGTGTCCGAAAAATTTAGCGTCCTGCTTATTGCCCATACCGGTGTCTACCAGTATCAGCCTGTTCCCTTCTTCTATCAGCAAACAGCGCAGCGCCCAGGAACACATATTATTTTCATCGGCCGGGTTGAGTTTGTTCCACATGCTTTTGGGAACAACGCCAAACATGGCGCCTCCATCTAATTTAAAATGGCCGGTGTTGATCGTATATAGCTTCATCAGGCTGTTTGTTTGGCCAGCTTGCGCTGCGTTGATGCAGCAAAGATCAGCAATGCAAGTCCAATTACAAAGAATACTACCAAGGCCAGCACTGAATTGCGCTGCGATTTGGTGGCTTCATTGATGTACCCAAAACTGAATGTGCCAATCACAATGGCTATCTTTTCCGTTACATCGTAAAAGCTGAAGAAAGAAGTGGTGTCTCTGGTTTCGGGCATCAGTTTGGCATAAGTGCTGCGGCTGAGAGATTGAATGCCACCCATCACAAAACCTACGAGGGTAGCCAATGCATAAAACTCGTAAATACCATTGCGCGGCAGGAGGTACCCGATGATGCACATGAATATCCATAAAACTACGGTGATCATCAGGGCATTGAAATTGCCTAATTTTTCAGATAACCGCGCAATCAGGTAAGCGCCCGGGATGGCTACAACCTGTATGATCAATATAGAGATGATGAGATTGGTAGTAGGAATGTTCAATTCGCTTTTACCATACAAAGTAGCAGCGAGCATGACTGTTTGAACCCCCATGTTATAGAAGAAGAATGCTCCAAGGTATCTTTTTAATACGGGTAAATGCGTTAACTGTTTCCAGACCTTACGGAGTTCTTTATAACCATTAGTCAAAAGAGAGCCACCGGCCGACAAAAGACCTGCGGGCTGACTCTTGGGCAAGCGGTTAAGTGAGAACTGGCCAAATCCCCACCACCAGATACCTACCAATAAAAAAGATATCTGTGAGGCCTTGCCTGTAGTGATGCCAAACTTATCGGGCACCAATACGAAAACAAAACAGATCACCTGTAAAATCACGCTGCCAATATAGCCCAGCGCATATCCTTTGGCGCTGACCCTGTCGCGATCTTCGGGTGCGGCAATTTCAGGTAAAAAGGAATTGTAAAAAACCAGACTGCTCCAGAACCCGATACAGGCAATGATCATGCAGGCCAGTCCATAAGCCAGGTTATGGCTGTCGAAAAAATAGAGTGCACTGCATGCAATGCTGCCCATGGTGCAGAAGAAAAACAGGAATGTCTTTTTATTGCCCTTGTAGTCTGCAATGGAAGAAAGCAGGGGCGACATGATGGCTACCACCAGGAATGCAAAAGCCAGCGCATAATTGTATAAAGAAGTATTGACAAACTCTCTTCCAAACAAATGAACCGTATCATTACTGGTAGCGTCATTGCCATCGCCGGTAACGGCTTCATAATAAGCGGGGAAAATGGTGGAAGTGATTACCAGGCTGTATACGCTGTTGGCCCAGTCGTACATGGCCCAACCGGTAATGACTTTTTGAGACGCAGTTTTCATACTGGTTTTGATTTTTGACTTCTACTGCAAGTAGCCCGCCAGCACCAACACCAACAAAACAGTTCCTACTACAATCCGGTACCAGCCGAACAAACGGAATCCGTGCTTTTGCAGGAACCCGATGAAAAATTTGATGGCCAGCAATGCCACAAAGAAAGCAATGAGGTTGCCGAGACCCAGGGCCAGCAAGTTCTCCTTGTTTTTCAATAATTCGGGTTGCTGTTTGAATGCTTTCAATAATTTATAACCGGTAGCGGCAGCCATGGTAGGCACAGCCAGGAAAAAAGAAAATTCAGCGGCCAGGCTGCGGGTCAGCTTCTGTTGCATACCGCCAATGATGCTGGCAGCGCTTCTGCTGGTGCCGGGGATCATGGCCAGGCATTGCCAGATACCAATGGTGAACGCTTTGGCAATGCTGATCTTTTCTTCTGTATCAACCGCCGCAGGTGTTTTGAATAATTTGTCGATGAACAACAATACGAAACCGCCCAGTAACATGGTAATAGAAACGGTGAGCGGACTTTCCAACAGCTTATCTATCTTATCTGAAAAAAGATAACCTAACAATAATGCCGGTATCACGGCGATGATGAGTTTGAAATAAAAATTCCATCGGTTGAGCGGGAAAAATTTCTTCCGGTAAAATACCAGTACTGAAAGAATGGCGCCGAGCTGAATGGCTATCTCGAACAGTTTGGTAAAATCGTCTTTTTGAATTCCCAGGAATGAACTGGCAATGATCATGTGCCCGGTAGAAGAAATGGGCAGGAATTCGGTCAGGCCTTCAATGATGGCAATGATAACCGTCTGAAAAATAGACATGCTTAGGGTTGTTGAATATTAATGTGCCGCTTTGGGCTTTTTGAATATGGCATATATTTCAACCAGCAGACCCAGTACAATTACAATAGGCGCAACGGTAATGCGTGTGGTGCTGTATACCAGGTTGGTATCAAATACATTCGGGTCGGGACTTTTACCTCCGCTCATCAGGAAAAAGCCGAGCGCAACAATGACGCCGCCGATGAGCATCCACGTAAGGTTTTCTTTGCCGAAAAGAGGAGCGGATTGGGTATGTTTTTGTTCGGTCATGGTACTTTTTTTAGGGTGCTGTGATGATAAAGATATTAATAAAGATCATCCAATTTCATTTTCAGGTATTTGATCACACTGCGGTGGGTGCTGTATACCGAAATGGCTACCCCTAAAAAGATCAGTCCGCCAAAAAGGATCAGGGTATGTTTCACATCCCGGATGGCTTTCAGTTGGGGGAACTGGCTTTCCGCCCATCCGATGAGGGCAAACAAGATGGCGATGGCGATGCCCGAACTGATGAGTCCGTTCAGAAAGGCCCGCAGGTTCAACGGCCGGGCGATAAAGCTCCTCGTAGCCCCCACCATTTGCATGGTCTTGATGAGGAAACGGTTGCTGAACATGGCCAGGCGGATGGTATTGTCGATGCTCACGATCACGATCACACAAAGAGCAATGGCCACTACCAGGAAGATGAGTCCGATCTTGGAAGCCCGTTCATTCAGGTTATTTACCAGGCTTTGCGGGTATTGCAGCTCGGTGAGCTGGTTGCCGTAGGCCGCCATCAATTCCGTAGATATTTTAGCGAGGCTATCTTTATTCACGTATTCGGCCCGGGCATAAAAATCGATGCTTTCGGGCAGCGGGTTTACATCCAGTATCTTGGCCCAGTCTTCATTGTTCTCTTTATTCCATATCTGTTTGGCGGCTTCCTTATCTACATACGTAACATTACGGGCATAAGGCCTGGAAGCAATAAAATGCTGTATCTGGGCAATGGTATCTTTATTCAGGGTACGCAGGTAAGCGCTCAACCGGATGTCTTCCTTCAGGGCGGTACCTACGGAGTGGATGTTCAGGAAGAACCAGCCCATGATGCCCATGATCAATAAAACCAATGCAACGCCCACCACACTGTATATGTAATTGGGCTTACTACGCCTGAGAGATGATTTGCCGTGTGCCATGCTCTGAAATTTAGGATCTTCTACCCATGCCGGGCAACAGATGCAAATGTAGGGTTTTGAAGCCTAAACGCTTACATTTGCAGCCACTCTAACGATCATTTGGTAGTTGAAAATAATTGATCCGGGCGTTTATTAGGTTAAAGATTTGTTAGGATTGAGGCGGAAGCCTACATGCAAAATTCAAAAGTCAAAAAGTTTATTGAATACAGGAAGTATTATGGAATACAATTTTAGTGCGATAGAGAAAAAATGGCAGGCACAATGGAAGCAGGATCATGCTTACCGGGTGAGTAATGAGAGCAGCAAACCCAAGTTTTATGTGCTGGATATGTTCCCTTATCCGAGTGGTTCAGGTTTGCACGTAGGGCACCCATTGGGGTATATCGCTTCGGATATTTACAGCCGATTCAAGCGGTTGAAAGGATTCAATGTGTTGCACCCGATGGGGTACGATGCGTTCGGTTTGCCTGCCGAGCAGTATGCGATCGAACATGGGGTGCATCCGGCAGTGAGCACCGCAGAAAATATCGATACATTCAGGAAGCAGTTAGACAATATCGGGTTTTGCTTCGATTGGGACAGGGAGGTACGCACTTCCGATCCATCATACTATAAATGGACCCAATGGATATTTCTTCAGTTGTTCAATAGTTATTACAATCGTCTCACACAAAAGGCGGAGCCTATAGCGCAGTTGGTAACGGTGTTTGAGAAAGAAGGGAATATAAAGCATGTATGTCCCGGAGATCATGCGATTCGTTTTTCCGCAATGGAATGGAACAACTATACCCATAAACAGCAACAGGATATTCTCATGAATTACCGTCTTGCTTTTTGTGGTTATGGTGAAGTGAACTGGTGCGAGGCATTGGGAACCGTATTGGCAAATGATGAAGTGATCAATGGGGTGAGTGAAAGGGGCGGACACCCGGTGGTAAAAAAGAAATTGAGACAATGGTACCTGCGCATTACTGAATATGCCGACCGCTTGCTGGATGGTTTGCAGACCATTGATTTCAGTGAGGCCATGAAAGAAATGCAGACGAACTGGATCGGTAAATCATCCGGTGCGGAGATCAGCTTCCAGGTGGAGGCCACTGATGGTCGTAATGGGTTGCACCTGCATGTATACACCACGAGACCCGATACCATTTTTGGTGTCGATTTTATGGTTGTGGCTCCCGAGCATGAATTGATCGAACGGATCACCAGTGATGAACAAAAAGAAACAGTAGAAGCATATATTGCTTATGTAAAGAGCAGGAGCGAGCGCGAGCGCCAGGCAGAGAAAAAAATAACAGGCGCTTTTACCGGTGCGTATGCCCTGAATCCTTTCGACGGCCGGAAGATACCGGTATGGATATCGGAATACGTGCTGGCCGGATATGGTACGGGCGCCATCATGGCCGTTCCCTGCGGCGATGAACGGGATTATAAATTTGCGAAACACTTCAATATACCCATTACCAATATCATTGGCGATGCATACAATGGCGAAGAAGCCAATGCTACCAAAGATGCGAAACTGGAGAACAGTGGCTTCCTCAACGGCATGGTGATGCGCGATGCCATGGAAGTAGTGATAGACAAGCTGGAAGACATGGGCATTGGTAAACGCAAAGTGAACTATAAAATGCGCGATGCGGCTTTCAGCAGGCAACGCTATTGGGGTGAGCCCTTCCCCATACAATGGAAAAATGGAGTAGCAGTTGCATTAAGTGAAACGGAACTGCCGCTGGAACTGCCTGCAGTAGACCATTACAGCCCGGGACCTGAAGGTGAAGGTCCGCTTGCGAATATACCCGAATGGGTAGCCCGCGAATTGGAGACCAATACCATGCCCGGTTATGCAGGCTCCTCCTGGTATTTCCTGCGTTATATGGACCCACACAACCAGAACGTGTTTTGTGATCGCAAAGCCAGTGATTACTGGAACCAGGTAGACCTTTATATCGGAGGCACCGAGCATGCAGTGGGGCATTTATTGTATAGTCGTTTATGGACAAAAGTGTTGTGTGACCTGGGATATATTGGTTTCGACGAGCCGTTCAGGAAATTGCTGAACCAGGGAATGATACAAGGCTCCAGTCGATTTGTATATCGATTGTTATGGAAGTTTGCTGGAACTGAAAGAGTTTTAGATCAAGCGAAACTGCCACAAGTCTTTATCTCAAAAGGAATCGTTGATGAATTGCATAAAGGGAATAAAGAAATAGAAGAAAGATATAAGACTGAATTATTAAACTTACTTAAGCAAACATATTCAGGAAGTGTTTCATTCATACATTCAATTGATGTCGTTGCGCTGCATGTAGATGTGAATATTGTAGACGGTGTTGAACTGGATACAAAAGCTTTCAAGCAGTGGAAGCCCGATTTTGCAGATGCGGAGTTTATTCTCGAAGATGGAAAATATATCTGTGGAGTTGAAGTGGAGAAGATGAGCAAATCGAAATTCAACACGGTGAACCCCAATACACTGGTAGATAAATTTGGAGCCGATACTTTCCGCATGTATGAAATGTTCCTCGGACCGGTAGAACAGAGCAAACCATGGGATACCAAAGGAATAGAAGGCGTGCATCGCTTCATCAAAAAGCTCTGGCGCCTTTTCTTCGATGAACAGAAAGGCAAGCAATGGGATGAAGAAAAAGCAACGGCCGCAGAATTGAAAGTATTGCATCGTACCATCAAAAAAATTGAAGACGATACAGAGCGATTCAGTTTCAATACAGCCGTGAGTACTTTCATGATCTGTGTGAATGAACTGAGCGATCTCAAAAGCCACAAGCGGGAAGTACTGGAATCCTTACTCATTATGTTAACGCCGTATGCACCACATATTGCAGAAGAGCTCTGGCACCAGTTAGGTAATACCAGTTCTGTACTCGACGCGGCATACCCGGTGTACAACGCTTCCTTCACCGCAGAATCTGAAAAGGAATATCCTGTGAGCATCAATGGCCGTGTGCGTACCAATATTTCCATTTCACTCGATGCAACTGAAGCGCAGGTGAAAGAGATCGTATTGGGTAATGAGATGGTGCAGAAATGGATGGAAGATAAACCGCTCAAGAAATTGATCTTCGTTAAAGGAAAGATGATCAACGTAGTCATTTAAACAAAACCAACCAAAATGAGAACCTCCGGATTGTTGTTGTGTGCCCTGGCTTTTACAACTGCAGCGCACAGCCAAAAACAGCCCAAAGCGTTTGACCGTAACGACCTGATAGCAGGTAAAGCGCCCAGGAATTTTCTGAATGAACTGCCTGTTGTGGTAAAATGGACAGACGATACACATGTGATACTAAGGCAACGCATGCCTGCCGATACCATTGCAAAAAATTATTTGCTGGATGTTGTCAAGGGCAGCTATACTGCAACAACAGATGTACCTGCAATAGCGCCTGAATCTTCTTCCTTTGGCAGGTTTGTTTTTGTGAAGAACAATGATGTTGTGTATCGCCGGAATGGTGTGGATCAACAACTCACAAACGATCCCGCAGAAGAAAAGAACCCAATCTTTTCGCCCGATAGCAATTATGTTGCCTATACACGGAGCAATAACCTGTACACCTATAACCTGCTTACCAATAAAGAAACACAACTCACTACCGATGGCAGCAGCACCACACTGAATGGTTATGCGAGCTGGGTATATTACGAAGAGATATTCGGCCGGTCTACGCGCTACCGCGCATTCTGGTGGAGTCCCGACAGCCGCAAGCTGGCTTATATGCGCTTCGATGAAAGCATGGTGCCCATGTTCCCCATCTATGTGAGCGAAGGACAACACGGATACCTGGAAGAAACGCGTTATCCCAAAGCAGGAGATAAAAACCCGGAAGTAAAGTTGGGTATTGTTTCTCCTGAAGGAGGCACTACCGTATGGGCCGATTTCAATGCAAAAGATGACCAGTATTTCGGCTGGCCTATATGGCGCCCCGGCACTAACCAGTTATGGCTTCCGTGGATGAACCGCGACCAAACCAACCTGAAGATCTATGAAGTGAATATGGCCGACGGGCTAAAAAATGAAACGTACAACGAAGTGCAATCTACCTGGATCGACCTGGAAGACAGGGTAGGTGGCCGCATCAATTTTCTGCCAGACGGGAAAGGGTATATCGCACAAAGCGATAAGAGCGGTTGGAACCAACTTTATATGTATGGCATGGATGGAACGTTGAAATATCCGATCACCAATGGTAAATTCACTGTGCTGGGCATCCGATACATCGACCCGAAGAACCAGGTGATTTATTTCACTGCACGCGGACGTGAGAATACAGCGCGCACAGATTTTTACAGCATCAAATTCAATGGATCGGAGTTGAAGCGACTGACTTTCGGCGATTACAACCATGCCTCCATCAGCTTATCCCCCGCAGGTAATTATTTTATTACTACCTATAGCAATGCCACTACACCGACCAGGATGACACTGGCAGATCATAATGGAAAGATTGTCAGGGAACTGGGAGATATGCGCGGAACCGAAATGGATAGTTACAAAGTTGCTAAAACAGAAATCATACGCATCAAAAGCGAAGACGGTAAATACGATCTGCCTGCTTATGTAACCTGGCCTGAAAATATGGATCCTAATAAAAAATATCCCATGCTCATCAGTATCTATGGTGGTCCCAATGCGGGCACTGTATGGGATAGCTGGACCTGGAGCGCCAACCGCCAATGGTATGCCAGTGAAGGATTGATACAGGTTTCATTTGATCATAGGGCAAGCGGACAATTTGGAAAAGAAGGTGTGAATTATATGTACCACAACCTGGGTTACTGGGAGATGGCCGATTATAAGACCATGGTAAAATGGTTCATTGCAAACGGACAAGCCGATCCTTCTAAAATATGTATCACCGGTTTTAGCTATGGTGGTTATATGACTTGCTATGCGCTTACTTATGGCGCGGATGTTTTTACCCATGGCATGGCAGGTGGTAGTGTGGTTGACTGGCATTTGTACGACAGTCATTATACCGAAAGATACATGGGCACTCCGCAGAACAACCCCAAAGGTTATCAAACCAGCAGTGTATTATCTTATGCAGGGCAGTATAAAGGAATGCTGCAAATTGTTCATGGCACCAGCGATGACAATGTACACATGCAAAACAGCTTGCAACTGGTAAGTGCACTGGAAGACAAAGGCAAAAATTTTGAATTAATGTTGTATCCTGGCGGAAGGCATGGATGGGGTAACCTGCCGGCTAAGAATATTCATTTCAGCAATCTCAAAACTCGGTTCATCTACAAATATTTATTAGAGAAACCCATCCCTCAAGGATTATTGAAATAAACTCTTTGCCCTGGGCTTAAGCCCAGGGCAAAGAGAAAAGAGTTTTAGGAATTATAAGCTTGAGCAAATGTTTGAGCAAAATCAGACAGCTTGGTTTTGCCCAGCGCTGGCTTGTTCTTGAAATATTCTTCTGTCATAGCGCCTGTATGCAATGCATGATTCATCTCGGCATAATTGCGGGCGATCTCTTCAGGCAAGCCGGCTTGTATCATGCCATTCAAAGCCTGCTCATCGGTAAAAGTTACCCAAGCGAGGTCGGATTTACCGATGGCTTTACCCAGTGTGGCTGCGATCTGATCGGTTGATACTTCATCGCTGGCGATATAACGAATGGTCTGCCCTGCTGCGTAAGGTGTTGTTAATGCTTCCGCAGCTACTGCTGCAATATCCATTGGATCTACTATCGGAAATTTACCTTCACCTGCGCTGAAATTAGCGCCAATGATACCCATGCCTTTGATCATACCGATATTAGCAAAGAGATTGGGATAAAAATAAGCGGGACGCAAAATGGTAAGGTCCACATCTTTCAAAACACTCAATGCTTTTTCTGCGAGATGCAGACCGCTTACGGGACCCACGCCATCTGCAAGATGGGCACCTACACTGCTCAACAGAACTGCTTTTTTGATGCCCGCGGCTTTGATGGCCGTTGCATAATGTTCTCCTATTTTACCAATATAGGCTTTCCACTGGGTCACTTCGTAAATGGGAGGGATCATCAGGTAAACAGCATCTGCGCCGGTAAAGGTTCGGGTAAGAAAATGGGTGTCTTCTATAGAGCCTATGGCTGCTATGGCGCCGGCATCTGTTAACACTTTCAGGTTGGCTTCGTTGCGTCCAATCACTGTTACGTTATGTCCTGATTTTAATAAAGACAATGCCAGTGGCTTCGAAATATTTCCGGCTCCGCCGGTGATCACATACTTCATGGTTCAATTTTTAATGTTTGATATTAAGTTTGTATATACAAATGATGAGTTAAAAAAAAATCAATCAGTCAGTTTATCAGCAATTTTAGTCAGTGTTTTCACAAACCGGATGCTCTCTTCTTTGCCAATGATGCTGGTATATTTAGTATGAAATTCATGCACACAATTCCTCAGTTCCGGTTGCAGGTCTTTTGCTTTGGGAGTGGGGTACACATTGGTGAGTTTTCCCTCCGTAGTGCGTATGACCAGTTTTTTTTCTTCCAGCTTTTCAATCAGGCGTGTGATGGTGCTGGGCGTGAGTTGCAACTGTTCTGCCAGGTTACCGGGCTGCATACCCGGCTCTTCCAGTACGGCCATGAGCAGGTACGCATGACTGGGAGAAAGGTCTACCTGCTTCCAGCATTCGTTGGCCATTTTCTCTACTTTCCGAGCGAGTGCGCTGGAAGTAAAGTAGAGGCATTCTGCATATTGACTGTCTGAAGTTTTCATTGACATTGCAAAAATAGACTTTTTATTTGTATGTACAAATAAATTTTAGTTTCCTTACAGATAGCCGGTATTTTGTAGTTTTGAGGTATGTCCAACAGCATCCTGAACAGTGATTCATCTGGTTTAACCTCGGCCGATAAAGAGTTTGAGAATAGCATCCGGCCGCGGGAGATCGATGATTTTTCGGGGCAGCCCCAATTGATCGAGAACCTGGTCATTTTCATCAAAGCGGCCAAGCTCAGGGGCGAAGCGTTGGATCATATTTTATTCCATGGCCCTCCCGGATTGGGCAAGACGACCCTTAGCCGCATTGTAGCCAATGAACTGGGAGTGAACATCAAAGAAACTTCCGGTCCGGTCATTGAAAAGCCTGGTGACTTAGCTGGTCTGCTCACCAACCTGCAACCCAATGACGTATTGTTCATCGATGAGATACACCGGTTGAGTACGGTAGTAGAAGAATATCTCTATGCGGCGATGGAAGATTTTCGCATCGATATTATGATCGATTCTGGTCCAAATGCCCGTAGTGTGCAGATCAACCTGAACCCATTCACATTGGTGGGTGCTACTACTCGCAGCGGCTTGCTCACAGCGCCGTTGTTGTCGCGCTTCGGCATCAAATCAAGACTGGAATATTACCAGGCCGATACACTGAGAAAGATCATCGAAAGAAGCGCTTCTATATTGCAGGCTTCCATCAGCAGCGATGCCGCCGGAGAGATAGCCAGGCGTAGTCGAGGTACGCCCCGGATCGCGAACGGACTCCTGCGCAGGGTGCGCGATTTCGCGCAGGTATTGAACGATGGTGTTATCGATATCGGTATTACGCAACATGCATTGAAAGCATTGAATGTAGATGAGCATGGGCTCGATGAAATGGACAACCGTATACTGGCTGTTATCATTGATAAATTCAAAGGAGGGCCTGTAGGCATTACCACTATTGCTACGGCGGTGGGCGAGGAAGCAGGCACCATTGAAGAAGTATATGAGCCTTTCCTCATACAGGAAGGGTTCCTGCAGCGGACGCCGCGCGGACGGGAAGTAACCGCCAAGGCTTATGAGCACCTGGGCCGGAAACCCCACACGGGCCATCATCCCAACTTATTCAGTTAAACAAAATGCCGCAGAAATCTTCCGCGGCATTTGTCTTCCTATTATCAATATAGCTTATGGAGCTACGAGCCTGAATCCGTTTCCATGGATGTTCACGATCTCAATATTGCCGTCTTCTTTGAGGTATTTCCTCAGTTTGGCAATATATACATCCATGCTACGGCCATTGAAATAAGTATCACTGCCCCAGATCTTTTTCAATGCTTTTTCGCGAGGCAGTAAATCGTTTTTATGCTCGGCCAGCATTTTGAGCAGTTCATTTTCTTTGGGTGAAAGGGTTTGGGTCGATCCGTCGTGTTTCAGTTCACGAAGTTTGGGATTGAAATGGTATTTACCCAGGTCGAATTCTATGTTCTCACTCACCCTGCTTTCTTCTTCATTGCGTTTCAGGATGGCTTTCATCTTCAGCAATAGTACTTCACTGTCGAATGGCTTGGTAATATAATCGTCGGCACCCAGTTTATATCCCTGGATGATGTCTTCTTTCATGGTCTTGGCGCTGAGAAAGAACAGGGGGATATCAGGATCCACATCACGGATCTCTTCGGCGAGGGTAAAGCCGTCCATATTCGGCATCATTACATCTAATAAACAGATATCGAATTTTTCGCGCTGAAATGCGGCCAGGCCCAGGCGGCCATCTCTTTCAAGCGTTACATCGTAATCGTTCAGTTCCAGGTAATTCTTCAGCACCATTCCGAGGTTCGCATCGTCTTCACACAGGAGAATCTTGTATTTCTTTTTATCTTCCATAACACGTTATTTATGCCAAATAAAGATAATTCATTGCGAGTTTATATCCTAGCAGCCGCAATCTTTTGTTAAAAAGACCGGATCAGGTTGATAGGCGGGTGAAATAGCTTAATCCTAGAACTTTCCCAATTCGTTTTTTAGTTCATCTAGTAGTTGCTGCTCGCTTGGCAGGTATAACTGGTACTTGCTTGCCACAATCGATTTGTTGTTTTCCGGAAGGTTGATTTTCACCATAGCATCATTTTTATCTGCACACAGCAATACACCTACGGTTGGGTTTTCAAAATCCTGTTTTTCTAAACGGTCATAATAGTTCACATACATTTGAAGTTGTCCTATATCCTGATGGGTAAGTTTATGTGTTTTAATCTCAAACAACACAAAACTTTGTAATAATCTGTTGTAAAAAACGAGATCAACAAAATATTCATCTCCGCCGATATGAATACGCTTTTGCCGAGCCAAGAAAGAGAAGCCGTTGCCTAGTTCCAGCAGAAAATCCTGAAGATGTGTTATCAATACTGATTCCAAATCTTTTTCATAATAAACGTCTTCGTGTTTTAAGCTAAGGAATTCCAACACCATTGGGTCTTTGATTATTTCAGTTGGATTGGATGGCGTTTTTTCTCCCCGAGCTACGGCTATGACGCTTTCCTTGTCATTGCTCAATAAAAGCCGCTCATATAGTTGGCTATTTATTTGTCGTTCTAACTGTCGGGCAGTCCAATTGTTGCTGGACGCCTCGAGTTGGTAATACTCTCTTTTATCTTCCTTCTCAATAGAGATCAAGAGTTTGTGATGAGTCCAACTGAATTGCGCCCGCAGCGCAGACGCAATTGGAAACATCCGATAAAATTGACGGTATTGCTCTAATTGCCGTATAGAAAAGCCACTACCGAACTCCGGTTGCAGTGCTTCAGATAAGGATTTAATTAGATAAGAACCATAATCTGCTCGCTTCTTACCGGCCTGTTCTTCCTCGAAAATGCGTTTACCTATATTCCAATACATCAATACCGGGTTTGATCTACTGCTCGTATGGCCTGCTCTCTGCTTAGAAGAATAAGCGTTTTAATTTCTTCTATTAATGATGTAGTGAGTGTCATAAAATCGAGTTGTCTTTATTTGCCAATGTTACTCATGACATCAACAACAAAATCAGGTATTTATACCTAATTTGATGATCTGCTGTTAATGAGAGAACCGGTTCATTACAAGCGCAAATATGCAATTGATGGCATACTGGACTCTTCGATGCAAGTGATGGAAGTGTTTGATACAAGTGCTTGAAATATCCAATACAATGGATAGAAGTTCCCAATACAAGTGCTTGAACTTCCCAGCAACTTGTAAAAAGTGTGGTATTGACCTGCTTTTAGAGATCTTGACTGCTTTCCAGCGATACTATACAAATACCCAACCGCTTTTAATAAACTAATAGCTTGCATCTATCAATAGTCCGGTAAGAAAATAGATGTGGGAATGTGGAAAAGTCGCACACAATAAAAGGTAAAAGAAAAGGGATATGTAAGTGTGAGCAAACAAAA